>CAOKER010000030.1 GCA_948467545.1 uncultured Eubacteriales bacterium | reverse complement strand
GTACTATAAACTACGTCTTATGTAACGCACCGTCTATCTTTGCAAATTTATTTATTGTTCTTGCTTTTCAATTCTTTCTATCGCTTCAAACAGGGATTCCCCATTTATTTACCGTTATTTTTCCCCCGTTTTACTGCGACCATCACACAAACAACAGCAATAACAGCTGCAAAAGCTATGACTGTCGGAACAAGTATTTTCTGCAACGAACGCTCGGTATTTTCCGTGTTCTCTTTAGTTTCTACCGTTGTTCCGGAGTTTGACTTGTTGCTGTCCGACTCGGTGATAACATTCCCGACAGTTCCTGTCCCGCCGTTCACAACAGTTACACCTCCGCTAATTATGTCAAAGTCGACAAGCTGTTCATCATAATTGCAGATATCGCCTTCTTCATACAGTAAAGTAATTTCCGCATCACCTGACTTCGCGCTGTCCAGAATTCTGAAATTCATTGTAAAAATAGTGCCGTCGTATGTAGTATTTCCTGAATTTACCCATACAACTTTTTTTGTATACTCAAACATTCCGGATAGTTCAGAATTTTTTTCAACAGATTCAAGCGACAATCGGCTCGCATCATACTCTATTCCCAAAATCATTGCGCTTATTCCGGGATTTCCCGATATATTTACGTCAACGGATACTCTATCACCTGCGTCGGCAGAAACTGTTCCGATAACAAGCGACGGCTCCGAATCAATTCCGGTAATTCCGGACGAAATTGGCAAAGAAATACAAACAGCCGCAGAAATTAAAAACAACACAAACTTTTTTAACATAATTTTCTTCTTCAGAAATCATACCTCCTTATAATTAATAACAAAATGTTTCAGACCTTAAAGCGGTGATTTCCATCGATTTTTATGTGCCTTTTTATGCAACGATACAACCCGCAGCTAAATCGGCTATACAGCGCTTTGAGTCTCAATGAAAAATTTTTACGCAATTAATATCCGATAATTCAATTTAATCATTTCTATTATCAGTATTAAAAAACAATAAATCCACCGATAATTATTACTCTTATATTATGCATGTTTTTTGATAAAATTGCAATAGTTTAGACAAAATTTCTTTTTAAAACTTTTGTTAATAAAAAATTAATGTTTATATATAACCAAACTATATAAAAATACTCCTGCATAATGTGAAAAACAATCCGACATATATGCAAGAGTATTAAAAGTTTCAAATCAAATTACAGCAAAATCATATTATCTGCGTTTTTTAATTGCTATAAAGCATGCAGCTGCTATAAGAGAAGTAGCTGCAACCGCAATACCTACATCTCCGGTTTGAACTGCACCGTTTGTAGATCCGGCTCCTATTGTGGAACCGCTCGTACCTGTTCCGCCGGTAGTGTTACCTCCGGTAGTTCCGCCGTTTGTTCCATTATTGGTGCCGCTGTTCGTACCACCGTTAGTATTACTGTTGCCACCTCCGTTGTTATCAGGAGTAGGATCAGTATTCTGCGGAGCATCTGTCGAAAGTACAACTTTCTGGTCGGGTTTTCTGTCAACAGAGTTTAAACAGCTTGAAAGAACCATAAAATCTTCCAGCTGATATCCTTCCTGTTCTATTCCTTCCGCTTTCAACGCTTCGTCTAAAGCATAAGCAGAATTTGCACCGGCGTCTATAACGCTGATACCGTATTTAAAGTTTCCGCCGTCTTTAAGAACTTTAGATTTCTGCGCTTCGCTTATCGGAATACGCATCTCAATTACATAGCTGGTTGCATTACTTGTCGTTGCAAAATGACCGGCAGTCTTATTTTCTGTATGATTGATCCAGCTTGCAAGATCGCACCATACCTGTTCGCCGTAGTTATCCTCTCTGAAAACGGACACATAGCGTCCCGCGCGATCGGCACGAATAGTAAATGTCATTCCCTTTTGAGTAAGACCAATTGCAATAGAATCCTGAAGCCATGGACCAAGGTTTCCGGTATCTGCAGCCGCCATTGCATAGTGAGCATCGTCGATTACTCCGACATCGGTATCGACAACTCTTACAGCAATATAAAGATTGTCATCATCCCAAAGAAAATACGATGTAGCCTGGCAATCCCAGTCATATGCCGTGTTGTAACCAATGCTTCCCTCTACCTTATTTCCATTCGCATCCAATTCCAAATCGGTAAAGGCAAATTTTCCGTTGCCCCAATAATTATCGCTGTTCCTATCTGAAGGCCATTCATGTTCAATATAGAAAGACTCCAAATAAGCTGCGTCAATCTGTCCGTCAATAGTAGGAGTATGCTTTAAAACTTTTTCATTGTAATTAGCAGCTCCCACCGGAATTGAGACAATTGCCGATGCAGCCACTGTTGCCGCGGCAAGTGCCAAACTTATTTTTTTCATGTTTTCACCCTTTATTTCACGGTTTTACCGTTTAATATAAATAACCCCGATAAAATCATGTTATATGTATATGCATTATCTTCGGAAATGTACTTCCGGATAAAATTTTTACCCGACCCGTCTGCTTGACAGACAGATCGGGTATTATATACATAAGTATTTATAATTTCAGATTCTTCTCAGAAATTATTTTCTCTTCTTTACTGCTACAAAGCATGCTGCAGCTGCAAGTGCTACCGCTGCTACTGCGATTCCTGCGTCTGCTGTCTGCGGCGCTGTCGGATTCGTCGGCTCGGTTGTTCCCGCTGTTGTAACCGGTGCTTCCGTTGTGTCGGGCTCAGGTGCTACGGTAGGCTCTGTATCAAAGATTACCGAAC
>CAOKER010000029.1 GCA_948467545.1 uncultured Eubacteriales bacterium | reverse complement strand
CGGCGTCTTTTAATATACAAAACCTGGCGTCCCCAAGACGATTCGAACGTCCGACCTACTGCTTAGGAGCAAATTGTACCGTATTTTTCAAGGTGTTCTCTCGTGTTCAGAAAAACCGTACAATCCGCATAACTACGGGATTTGCGAGAGATTTGAATATGATACTGTGTTATCTTATATCATATAATTTCACACAATTACAAAGGCTCCTATTAGCAAGCTATTAGCAAAACTTGCAATAGACATTACCAACGATGTACCTATTTTAACACCAAAATTTATTTATGTAAATAGCATATTTGTTTTTTTGTAGAACATTACTCTCGTATGGCTTCTATGTATGAAACCGAGCAAAAAGAGCTTATCAAAACTGTATCTGACGGTGAAAAGGAATTGGAAACCGCCGAGCAGAAAAATGTTGATATGCGTCTATTGCTCAAAACCCTGCGTGAATTGACTGATTTTAAGGAGCTTATTCCCACAATCGTTAATTCATTGATACAGAGGATAGAGGTTCATAACAACGATAAGTCAAGCGGACATTGTTATGTTAAGGTTGATATTTACTTCACCGCCGTCGGAATGATTGAAATTCCCGATGAAAAAGAAATATCGGAAATAATCTCTAAAATTCAAGAAAGTCCGCAGATGTATAAGGTAGTATAATAAGGAAAACGGAGTAGCTCCGATAAGTTTGGAACTACTCCGTAAAAACTTCCTTATGTGGCTGTGACTAAAGGCGCAGCCCCTTTTTTATTATCTCATCCATTCTTTGCCGATTTTCTGAACTCGCCTGCGGACATGCCGGTGCTTTCTTTAAATACGCGGTAGAAGGTCTGTGCGCTGGTAAAGCCGCAAAGGCTGATAATCTCATTTATATTTTTCGAGGTGGAGGTTAAAAGCTCCTTCGCCTTTTCCACTCTCAGCCGCGTGATATACTCATGAAAACCCACGCCGAGCTTATTTTTCAGCGCTGTCGAGAGGTTATTTTGATTCACAAAGAACCTATCCGATAGATATTTAAGCGAAAGCTCCGGCATGTGATAATTTTCCGAAACGTATTGGATAATCTCGTCATAATCAATCGCGTTTGCCTTTTTCTCCGCACCGAAATCCGAAATGCGATTAATCAGCTCATATATCGCCTTTTTGATATCCTGCGGCGGCTGATTCAGATAATCGTTCAAAATCTCAAAATCAAGCTTGTTTGAGTAAAGCGGGATTTGTTTCATATGTATTACCTTTAAAAGTATATTTAATATGTAGTTATAAAGCCGTTTCTGCATTCTCGGCGGCAGAGCAGCATTATCGGCAAGTATCTTTTCAAACGCAGCGATTGCCTCGTGGCGGTCAAAGGAAATGAGCGCTAAAAAGAGGTTGTTTTCGTCCTTTGATGAAAAAGATATGTCGCTTGTGATATGAACCGAGGAGACAATCTGATTCCCGCTGAGGTCGTATTCTGTCATGTTCTCGAACGCTTCGTTATATGCGCGGTGCAGGTCGGAGAGCGAGTCGCAGCATTCGCTTTTGCCCATCGAAAGCGTCACATAGTCCTTGTCTTGCCTCATGTCACAGTACAGATCTGCCATAACTCTGTCGGCAAAGCGATAATCGGAGGGGATTTGGAAATTCAGCACGATGTACAGCTGATTGTTTTTCTCCGGGATTACCGAGCAGCGGAAATGCTCCTTGAACAGACTTTCCACCAGATTGAAAAAGCCCTTTCGTATTATTTTGTAGTCATTGGAGTTAAACACATTGAAAAATCCCGATGAGGGTATAAGGCGAATGGTAACGATTGCAAATATGCCGTACGGAAAGTCGAGTGAATTTAAGATAGTTTTCGCGGCGCTGTCGTCTAAGGCATACTCGGTCGAAGTCATCAGCCCGAGCAGAAACTGCTTTTGTGCGGATGGGTAGACAAGTGACAAGTCCTTGCTCTCGGCATACATTTTCATTGTGACCTTGCCTATATCATCGATTATGTTCTGGCTGAGGTGCGAGCCGTTTAGCGAAAGCCCTGCCAGAATATTTTCAAGCGGAGTTACAATGCTGCTTGTGCTGCGCAAGAGCAGCAGGAACATAACCGCGGTGAAAAACAGGATTATGCCTGCCAAAAGCAGGATGATCGGCAGCGTTTTGTGCAATATTATGCTCTCCGGCATGACCGAGAAAAAGATATAGCCGAGTATGGAATTACTCGAGGAATATGCCGATATCAGGTAATTCTTTCTGCCGAATCGGAACGAAAAGGTATCGTTGTCGTTATGCAAAAGCGAATCGGTAAAATCGGACGAAAAATCAAAGCTTTGTCCCGATTGGGTTATCTCGTAAATATCATTCTTGTATTTGTTGTAGATGTAGACCGGCATATCGTACATTTCGAACTGTCCGAGCGCGGCAACAAAAAGCTTTTGCAGATTTATATTTACAATAAGCAGGTTTTTCTGCGGAAAATCGCCAATTCTGCGTACTATAACCGGCAGAACCTGAGTTCTTTCTCCGTTTTTGACCACCCCGGTGGGGAGCAGAATGCGATAGCGCTCGGTGGTGTAAAAGCGGAAATCGCGGAAATACGCCGTGTTGAAATCGTCATATACACATTCGTTCTGAAAATATGTATTGATTCCGAAACGTCCGTAGTCGGTGTAAACCGAATCGCGTGTTTTGTTGAGTACATATATTTCCTGTGCAAAAGGAAATGATGTGCGTATTTCATCGCAGCTCTTTTTAAAATTCTCCGGGTCATAGCTGTAGTCGGTCGAAATCAGCGCCTGCATAAGCTCGGAATTGTCGTCCAAAATCAGCAGCGCCGAAGCAAAATTCTGAATCAGCGCCTCGTTGTATTGAAAAAAGCTTTTCACAACCTGGTGCGATGATTTTTTTGTCGAATTGCTTATTGAATAATAGTTGATTCCGGTAAGTATTAAAACGAGAACCAACAAAATGGCAGCCGGGGCAAAAATGACAATCGCCATCTTTCGGAATGCACCGGATGATTCCCGGGGAGTTTTGTTTGACTTTTTTCGCATGGCTGAGACAATTTCCCTTTCTTCTTAAAATTTATATAATTATTTTATAATAAAAGTATTAATTTTTCAAGTCTTATTTGTGATAGAATGAAAAAAATGTACATATTTACTAAAATAAGAGTAATGATTTTGAGCAAAAATGAAAAAATGAGAGTTTTGAAATTTTGAGAGGCGATATCAGACTCAAAAAAATCGGGGCGAAAAGTGGAATATAGCGAAAAACGATACCAAAAGTGGTATCACAAGCCGATTTTCGCGAAGAAATGAGATAAAAACGAAAAGCTGTTACTTGTGG
>CAOKER010000028.1 GCA_948467545.1 uncultured Eubacteriales bacterium | reverse complement strand
CAAAAAGCACCTTAAACACTGGAAATTCAGTTGTTTATGGTGCTTTTTTCATGTTTTGATTATTACTTTTCAATACGTTTCAGAACATATTATTGCACATAAAATGTTGTCAAAAATGTTGTCAAAATACATTGCTCTGGACCGGTCTAAAGATAATCATATATTATTTACGGCGAAGCAAGAAACAAGAAAATTGAGCGATTTTATAGTCGCTCTTACAATCAGCAGAGAAGAGAACGACAGGATTTCGGCTTCGCTATAATAAGCCAATAGCAAATTCGCTATTTTTTAAATATTTTTTTCGTTACTAATCTCTTTCATAACATTAATAACGTCTTTACTGTTTACTTTTCCGTCGCCGTTAATATCGAATTTAGAGCTTGTCTCTCCCGAAGCCACTGCTTTCATCTCGGAAATAATATCCTTTACATTAACAGCGCCGTCCCCGTTTACATCATATTTCGTTTTTACATATCCGTTCAATCCTTTTGCCTTTATCATAGTGGGATAATCTACAAACATATAATTCTGATCGACTGTTTTTCCGGCAACCTGATTTGAACGTATCAGATTTGTTTCTCCACCGTATTGCCACATCCCAAAACTGTCGGGATAAGGATAGCTGCACGATGTACTCCAGCATGCAACCCAGTGAGCGTATCGCTGTAGCTCGGCATCGTTAAGACGGTTTCCGAACATTGAAAGAGATGAATATACTCCAGCAAAATAACCATATGACTCCATGCGTTGACAGAATGCATGTACGAAGGATGTTGCCGCATCTGCTCCGAGATTTAAAACAGAGTTATTCTCAATATCATAATAGATTGGAAGCTCAAACTGTTTTCCGGATAAAACAGACCGGCATTTATCAGCTTCCGCTTCTGCCTGAGCCGTACTTTGAGCATATGTATACCAATAAGCGCCTACATTCATTCCGACATTTTTAGCTTTTCTATAATTTGTTTCAAACATAGGATCAACCGTAGTTCCGCATCCTGCTCGTATAATTACAAACTGAAAGCCTTCGGATCTCGCGCTGAGAAAATCGAAGTCTCCCTGCCATTTTGAAACATCAATTCCCGGTACTTTCATTTTAGTTTTCCTCTTTCTTCTCGCTATTCATTGACTGAACAAATTCATCTTCTTTCAAAGCGTTCATATATTCATCCGCCGCAATTGCTTCTTTGGTAAAACTGTTGTTTTTCCACCATGCCCACAATGAAGCAATAACAGTAGCTGCCGCCGTAAAAAATTCATATATAGTTTCTTCCGAGTACGGCAGCGGATTTTTGCCGAACATCGTAAGAGTCTGATTGATCAGCACAAATACCAATACAATAGTACGTATAATAGTTTCCGCTGAAATCTTTTTCTTTTCCATTTTAAACCTCTTTCTGTTTAATATCCGTTTCGTTCGGAAAGTTCATTGTTTCTTTGTACAGCGCGGTTGCAACGTCGTTTCCTCCCAACGCATGATACGCATGATATGCCTTTGTCAATGCTTCTTTCGCATATACAGGGGCATATCCTTTTTCTTTGTATTTGTCATATGACCTTATTATTTCTGCACGCAACAAGCATTGTAAACCGTTTTTTATCGCTTTAATCCTCAGCGTCATTGTCCCGGCAAACGTTACCGCCGCACCAAGCAGAAAAGGAATAAGCCATTTTATAAATAATTCATATAACATATTAAACCTCAATTGTAAAATCACGATGCCGGAGGGTAAAGCAGCGTAATTGCAAAGCCGCTCAATGCAGATGATTCGGACGCTTTATATGCAAAGACTGGCATAGTCTTGAAATTGACCATTGTCCACTTCCCCGGTTTTATGCCCGAATACTCACAGCTTGAATCAATCCCGTCCGTCTTAACTGTAAATGTTCCTGTGTATTCTGAACCGTTCGTAAGTGTGAATTTAACTGCGCCCTGTCCTGCCGTGATTCCGCTTGATTTTCCGACTGTTGAGCTTGTACTCGGCATATAGCCTGAAACTGTAAACTTTGAATTGCCAACAAGTCCGAGAATGTTGTCCATAGTTAAATCCGTTTCCGTTTTGGTGTACGCGTCTGTAATGCCGTAACCCGCAAGCGTTGTCGCTTTATCGGCTTTCTTTTGATTATTTGTATATACCCAGCCTGATTGAATTGCATTAGTAGAGTTTTGAATAGGTATGCTGTCAACAGTAGTTACAGTGTCTGTGAATACTGCGTCACTTGGAACGGATTTACCAAGTGTATATGTACATGCTTTTGGTACTCCTTCGTCGAAATATACGGGCCGTGTCGCTGAACCTGCTGCTGTAAGTATATTCTCAGTTCTGAGTTTTTCGGCAAATTGTGCATTATTATAAGTCCCCACATTTGACATTATTCTACGCACTGGCTGCCAAACTCCATTTTCTTTTGCAACAATAAATGCATACCCGTTATAGTAAGTCGATACCCAAAGCTGTGTATATGTCGGTGATGTAAATGTTCCTATTATTTGTACCGTCCACCGATAGCCAGCGGAATAAGTCTTTGATGTGTCTCCGCTGTTCCATGCTGTTGCCCAATCTATGTCACCATAAAATGCGCAGGCAGCAGGCGCGCTAAAATTTGAATTTAACCAATTATTCAGTGCTGTTTGCAGTCCTGCTATTGTTCTGCCTGAATTGCTAAGCGATGTTACATTAAGCTTATTTGCTGATGTTGCTGTTGTAGCGGTTATCGCGTTATCCGCAGTCTTTGCCTCAAGTGCTTTATTCTGAATAACGCAAGTATACGGACGGGTACAGTAAAATTCTAATTGAGTAGGCAGGCACCCCGTATCAGATTTTGCATTAATAGTAAATTCCAATGTCGTTAAGCCGTATAGATTCGGATTTCTAACGGAAACGATTTCATAGTTTCCCGCGCTTCGCACGTCTGTCGAAACAGTCAGGTCGTACCATGCGCCCGCTGAATTTAGATAAACATCGTAGGCGCGTGCTGTAACAGATTCGGGAATCTTCTTATAGTAGAACGATAAATAGTAGAATCCGTATGGATAACCGGGAAAGCATTTATGACCGTTGTATGTTTTACTTTCATCGGTATCGAATGTCATTGTAATTTTTAAAGAGCCGCCCGCAGGGATGGAAATCCCATTCTCATAATCATAATTGAACAAGACGGCGGAATAGCTCACTGCGGATTCTGTTCCGTCCGCGGCTGTCAGTGTATATGTTACATTCCACTTTTCATTAGCTTTGTAGAACAGATTATTCATCAAATTATAATAAAACTGTCTTCCGCCATGGCTGTTACATACTTGTATGGGTGTTGTTCCATCAAGCTTTATTACTTTATTGTCATCTGCTTTTGTACTTGCAATTGCCTTTATTTTACTCCACAAACGTGATATATTTGCCTGCGACGCATATTTTTTCATGTAATTAACCGCTCCTAAATTAACTCCGCCTTATACGCACATCGCGTCGATTTCCGCATCCGTCAGCGCCACTAAATCTGTTTCCTTTATATATCCGCTGAGATCAACGTCACTGTCGCCTACCTTTTCCCAATTACTGTTGATGTACATCCACTCAATATATTTGTTATCTGAACTTTCATCATCCGCGAGTATCATATAGATTGTATTCGCATCTATTCCGCTTGTCGGTAACGTCTCAACGATAGAGCGCTTTAAGTGTGAAGCACCGGCAACAGCGGCCGAAATCGCAGAATCGGTCTGAGTTTTTGTATACGCGTCTGTAATTCCGTAACCGGAAAGGCTCGTTGCTTTATTCGCTTTCGTGTCATTCAAAGCCTTACCCTGCGCCGCCGATAACGCATTTGTGGCTGATGTGCTCGTAAGTACATTTTCGACAGTCGTGCTATTCGCACCCGCGGCTATTCCGTTAAGCTTTGTAACCATTGCAGACGTCATCAAACCGTTTGCCGATGTTGTTGCCGCCGAATAAGTTGTATTATTGTCCTTCGCAACTCCTATTAAATTCCAGTTAGTTCCGTCATATATAAAGTCAAGTACAGCTCCGGCTTGCCAGTATTGAGCTGATGTAAGTGCCGCGCCGTGCCAATAGATAGGCTTCACACCTTTACTGTTTGGACCGACAGTAAAATTAATAGTAGGATTCGCCGCTGTATTTGCATTTGTAAATTTAACGGTGATTCTCAAACCTGATATAAGTGTAGCATTCGAGTCTATGGTAGGA
>CAOKER010000027.1 GCA_948467545.1 uncultured Eubacteriales bacterium | reverse complement strand
CCAAGCAGTCCCTGTCCCGTCGAAGCATATCCATCCGCATTAATCCATCTATAGAGAGACGGACTGTAATATCTTGAACCGCAATAGTAGAATCCCGTTTCGGTATCGTAGTAATATCCGCGGTACCTGAAGGGATTTATGTTCGCTATATGACTTTCATCGGTTATTTTATTTCCGGAACTGTCGGTAACCGACATGATTCCTCCCCACGCATTGTAGTTGTACTCCGCAACCGTGTCAAGCTTGTAATCAAGCAGTTCCGTTATGTCTCCCTGCAGATTCTTTACATAGTAGAATGCCTCAACCGCTCCGCTTGCAAGCTTCTGCGTAAATCCTACAACCGCTCCCGATTCATCGTATAAATAATAGATCGTTCGGTCACTGCGTTTCTCGGCAAGTATTCTTGCTCCGTCTACTATATACTGTATATCTCCCTTTTGTGTTCGTATCCCCTCTTGGTTATAGCTGTAATCTGTCGTCACGAAATTAACAGTTGTCGATGACAGTCTCCTTCCGTCTTCCCAGCTGAGTGAATAATTCAAGTCATCTATGCTGTATCTCGTTAGATTTCCTAACGAGTCATACGTTACTCCAAATCCGTCTATCTTGCTTATACGGTCTCCTCTGTAGCTGAAAGTCCTAACCGTATTTTCCGGCCATCCTACATACGTCCCTTCCTTCACTTCGGTTATATTTCCGTATGCATCGTACGTATAGCCATAGCAAGCATTCGCCGCACTTCTTCTTTCGAGTATCAGCTGATCGTGGTCGTCATATTGATATGTTGCCTCGGCTATCTCATCACTTACACACGTTCCCTTTATTACAGACGTGATGTTATTTCCGCTATACATGTAATAATTGTAATATCTCAGATTGCCGTTTTTCCGGTGGTCTACCTTACATATATTCATCGTTGTCCGTGTGTCGGACAATGATTTATACGAATATCCGTAGCTGTATGTTGCGGGTATCACCTCAAGCGTTTTAAACAGCGGTCTGTTCAGCTCGTCATACTGATATTTGATGCTTCTGTGTACAGAAGCTCCCGGCAGCAGCAGCGATGTTTCGGTTACCTTTCCTCCGCTGTCGTACACCGATGACCAGTATCCCTTTGTTCCGTCGACCGAATATTCATTTTTGCTTATCCGTCCCGCAGTGTCATATGTCAGATTCTTGCTGCTGACTTTCTCCGTTCCGATGTATTTATTCTCGCGGACTGCCCTTCCGAGACTGTCATACTCGTATGTATAGATGTCATGCGCCTCGGTTCCGGTTTTTGAATATCCGTCATATATTTTGCAGATATTTCCATTGTTGTCATATATACACTTGTATACTACGTTGTAGTTGTTTCCGCATCCCAAAAAGAATTGTTTGCGAAAATCGTCACGCAAAGTTTACAAAGTAAAACCGGAAATGTCTAGACGCACAGGTAGTCCTGCAATATATTGAAAGGGCCGATTGTTAAAATTAAGTCTGTACTGTCTTTACATGAGATAAATATGACACATTAAATTGACAACAAAATTTACAAACCGGAGCTTTACTACCGTTTATTCAAGGAGAATGGTGAACGAAATAGTGACAGCTACAACATGCAAGCATAAAAGTCTTTACTTGAATTCTATCGTAGAGAAAATAGTTACTTGAACTACGATTTCTATATGTATAACGGTTATTCCTGCTTAAATTTTGACCGCTGAGACTGGCTGATCGTTCAGCAGCTTGTAATCGTTTGTCATAAAGCACCACCCACAAGTTTGAAAACACATTCAGAGTAATAATTTTCTATGCTGATTGCGATAGACGTCTTTGTATGGGAACAATGAAGCAAAACAGTAAGTACTATCACCACTACCATTGTAATAAAACTATCTCAATCACTACAAATACCCAAAGTTACCCCAAATTGATTATACAGTATTATACCAAAGCATCTTGGAATGAATATAGCAGCTTGCCAACACGGTAGAAAAAGACGAGTAATTTTATACCATTTTCCAAGTTAAAACCGCAGATAATCTGCCAACCGATTCCATTTAAAAGGAATGGTATTCGCTTGAAACCGAATGGCAGAATTGTCTAGTAAAGTGCTTAAACTGTTTGAACGTCATAATGACGAACAAGAAATTTTAGAGTCAAAACTTTCTGCTTTATAATTGAAATTTTCATGATAACATAATCCCCTGAACAATTCAGAAATACAGTAAGATAGTACTTAAATATTACGTAATTAACACCTTTTATTCTACACAAGCTATTTAGTAAATAAAAACAGCTGTTTAAACACGATTGATGGCTAAAATCAGTTAGAAGTTAATGTGGAGTGAAAGTTTAAACATCTAATTTAACAATGCTTAGTATTTCCTCATTGAGCCACTCTCGATTTTTATTTACATTGAATTCGTATGATGCCTGTGTAAAGTATTCTTGCACGGATTCTTTATATTCGCTGACTGGAAAGACTTGAGGACAATCATTTGGCTTACCCATTGATATCCAAAACTCCATAAGTTCTAACAAACCTTGCAGACAATCTTTATTGATATTGTCTATTAAAATTTTCAATAGACAAGCTCTCCATTTGCGTTTTTGGATAGCAATATCTGCATCATCTTCATATGTAAGTCTTTTTAGAACGCTGTCAAATTTCATAGAATTATCTTTCTCACAAATAAGAGTTATAATATCATCTGTTTGTTCGTTAATATCTGTTAGCAAGCTATCAAGATATTCTACTACATCACTATGTGTTATTGACGGCGGAATTTCACCATCACCCAATAAACCTATATTTATAAGTTTCCATGATATTTTAAATCCCATATTTTTTAAAACGTATAATTTATTCATGGCATAATCGGAATTCCATTGATTCCGCCTCCTGGCACAAACATACGATGCGTTACTTGTTGATTTTGAGTTATCCACTCAAATCTACCTGCTGTACCATTTAAAGAGTCTTGAAGTTGATAGAGTGTTCCATTGCCAATAGAGCTTTTTGTTGCATAATCAACATAATTATCAACAATATTTGGGAAAGCGTGATATGGATCCGTTTTCAAAGCACTTCCTGTTCGTGGCAAATCTATAATATCATTCTTTATTGTTGATTTTACTTTGGGTTTATTTATGGATGAAGTAGAATTAGACCCTTTAGTATCTAAATAAGCACCTGCTCCTCCAACGACAGCACCACCAGCCGTTGCAGCTACTGTTCCCCAATTTCCTCGACTATTAAAATCTGTAATAGATTTTGAAGATACAGCAGCAGATACAGCAGAAACACCATACACAGTAGCCGAACCTATAAATGCTCCGGCCGCAACTGTCGATGCCGTCGTCGCCGCAGATATACCACTACCGACCATACAAACTGCGGATGCCGCAGCTGCAAAGCCTCCGCATGTTGCTACTGTTGCTATCGCACATGCTGCAACTACAGCCGCTCCAATCGCCCAATGATACCATGCCTCTCCGGTAGGATCAGTACGATTTACCGGATCATTTCCACAGTATATATACAAGTTGGAATTTAATATACTTCCTCCTACAAACAATTGATTATCCACATTAATCCATCTGTAGAGCGCCGGACTGTAATATCTTGAACCGCAATAGTAGAAGCCCGTTTCGGTATCGTAGTAATATCCGCGGTACCTGAAGGGATTTATGTTCGCTATATGACTTTCATCGGTTATTTTATTTCCGGAACTGTCGGTAACCGACATGATTCCTCCCCACGCATTGTAGTTGTACTCCGCAACCGTGTCAAGCTTGTAATCAAGCAGTTCCGTTATGTCTCCCTGCAGATTCTTTACATAGTAGAATGCCTCAACCGCTCCGCTTGCAAGCTTCTGCGTAAATCCTACAACCGCTCCCGATTCATCGTATAAATAATAGATCGTTCGGTCACTGCGTTTCTCGGCAAGTATTCTTGCTCCGTCTACTATATACTGTATATCTCCCTTTTGTGTTCGTATCCCCTCTTGGTTATAGCTGTAATCTGTCGTCACGAAATTAACAGTTGTCGATGACAGTCTCCTTCCGTCTTCCCAGCTGAGTGAATAATTCAAGTCATCTATGCTGTATCTCGTTAGATTTCCTAACGAGTCATACGTTACTCCAAATCCGTCTATCTTGCTTATACGGTCTCCTCTGTAGCTGAAAGTCCTAACCGTATTTTCCGGCCATCCTACATACGTCCCTTCCTTCACTTCGGTTATATTTCCGTATGCATCGTACGTATAGCCATAGCAAGCATTCGCCGCACTTCTTCTTTCGAGTATCAGCTGATCGTGGTCGTCATATTGATATGTTGCCTCGGCTATCTCATCACTTACACACGTTCCCTTTATTACAGACGTGATGTTATTTCCGCTATACATGTAATAATTGTAATATCTCAGATTGCCGTTTTTCCGGTGGTCTACCTTACATATATTCATCGTTGTCCGTGTGTCGGACAATGATTTATACGAATATCCGTAGCTGTATGTTGCGGGTATCACCTCAAGCGTTTTAAACAGCGGTCTGTTCAGCTCGTCATACTGATATTTGATGCTTCTGTGTACAGAAGCTCCCGGCAGCAGCAGCGATGTTTCGGTTACCTTTCCTCCGCTGTCGTACACCGATGACCAGTATCCCTTTGTTCCGTCGACCGAATATTCATTTTTGCTTATCCGTCCCGCAGTGTCATATGTCAGATTCTTGCTGCTGACTTTCTCCGTTCCGATGTATTTATTCTCGCGGACTGCCCTTCCGAGACTGTCATACTCGTATGTATAGATGTCATGCGCCTCGGTTCCGGTTTTTGAATATCCGTCATATATTTTGCAGATATTTCCGTTGTTGTCATATATACACTTGTATACTACGTTGTAGTTGTTTCCGATCTGTTTTATACGGTCAAGCTCGTCATATGCATATACAAAGGCGTCTCCGTTTGAGTAATCTATTCTTATCAGATTTCCGTTTCCGGCCCCGTATGTATACGTTACAAGCTTACTTCCTCCGTATTTTACCGTGGTAATGTTCCCGAAGCTGTCGTATTCAAACGTATATGTATGCGCGTCATCCGTTCTCTTTATACTGCTCAGATATGTCCTTGTATACTCGTATACTACTGA
>CAOKER010000026.1 GCA_948467545.1 uncultured Eubacteriales bacterium | reverse complement strand
GCACGGAACTGTACGAATTGCATCGGCTTGTACGAATTGTACGGAATCGCACCGAGTTGTATGGGACCGCACCGAATTGTATGGGACCGCACCGAGTTGTATGGAATTGCACCGAATTGTACGAATTGTATAGAATCGCATCGAATTGTACGAGTTTCAATGAATCGTACAATTTTTTTGTTTTCACTCTTTTCCGTCGCGCGCCTGTCCGCTTTGTGTTTTATCTTTATTTTTTGCATATACTTTTGACAAACGAAAAAAATATTTGAAAATTAATACGGACCGAGTACGCCGAATTGCGTAGAATTTAATTCCCAAAAAATAAAAATATATTACTTGACATTCGTGTATATGTACTGTATAATGTACATATAATGATAACGGAGGTGAAAAAATATGACTACCACTACGATTACAAATTTTAGAAAAAATCTGTTTGAGTATGTCCGTTCCGCGGTTGAATTTAATGACGTTATCGACGTTACAACAAAGGAAGGCAGTGCAGTCGTTATGAGCAAAGAGGATTACGACGGTCTTATGGAAACTCTGTATCTGCTGTCCCATCCCAAAACTGCGGGCGAAATTCTTGACGCGAAAAATGCTCCGCCCGAAGAGTTTACACCTTTAGAGGATATTGAGTTATAATGTACAGCGTTGTTTTATCAAAGCAGGCTGTAAAACATGTTAAAATGTTAAAGGCCGCGCATTTAAGTGATAAGGCCAAAGCCTTGCTTTCGGTTCTGCAAAATAATCCTTTTCAAAATCCTCCGCCGTATGAGCAATTGGTCGGAGATTTTAAAGGGCTTTATTCAAGGCGAATCAATCATAAGCACAGACTTGTTTACATGGTAGATGACGAAACCAAGACAGTGCGCGTTTTAAGCATGTGGACTCACTATGAGACTATCTGACAAATATATTTTTAAAGTTTTGGCGATAGAAAACGTTTACCGACAAGTGAAGGCTTAAATAATCAAATACGGACAGAGCACCCCGAGTCGCACATAATTGTACGATTTTCAATGAATCGTACGATTTTCACATTTTCTCGCTTTTCGGTCACGCGCCTGTCCGTTTTGTTTTTATATTCAACAGTTAAAATAAATTCTATATCACACTATTTTATCTATTAAGATTCAGCAATTCATTTTTTGTAATATAAACATTCTTATTTTCATCAATGTCATGTTCCTTTTGATATTGACGATATGAACTCAATACATCGTCAAGCTTGTCAGCACTCAGCTTGTCCGTTTGCCTTCTGAACCGAAGCAATTCCCTGCAATTTTCAATTCTGTAACGATTATCCAATTGTATGTAACTGTCTTTATCAATAACTGTTTCGGTAGGATTATCGCTATATATCACTTTATTACTTTTTCTTGCCGCTTTGAATTCCTTTCCTTGAAGTGAATCCATCTGAGCTATTTCAACGACATTCAGTTCTTTATCTATACCGATTACCAAATAAGGATGTTTGACCGACGACAAAAGCCCGTCGTTATTATAACGTATTTTCAAAGATAATACTTGCCCCACTTCGATGTCATTCATATTGTCATCCTATCCATAACCTTGATAATATCTTTATACTGATTTCTGTATTCCTCCGCATTAGACAGAGAATCCATTTTCTGCTCGTCTTTGCTATAATGGCTATGTTTTCTCTGCCATTCGGAATCTTCATGAGATAATTCTATGAGTTCGTCAAGCTCTGCATTTTTAAACACTAAAAATATTTTGTCCAAATATGCCTTTATATCATCAGGCAAAAACGGAACCGTACTGCGCTCGACAAGAATGGAATAATTCTCCTGAACCTCCGAAGCAACAGCCCCGTTATCATATGCGTACAAATCATCTTCAAACAGTTTTTCTCCGGTTTTTGCTATATAAATATTTTGTGTTAAATGAAGATACTTATTTAATCTTGCGTTTCCTTCATAAAATTTACGATTGTTTTTTGATATGAGATTTTTGTTGAATATGGTACGGTCGGTATCTTTTGAAAGAAAATATTCGGCTATCTGCACTGCTGAAAACATAAAATCACCTCTTTCTGTATGATATATAATAAAATCCTACCATATATATTATATGCTACATTTTTTGAATTGTCAAGATTAGCTTAAAAAACACAAATATTTCTTTGATTTTATTTTATAAAAAGACTTGACAGAAACAAACTGATGTAGTATAATATAAAAAATATTTTTTAAACTGTCGATTGAGGGTAGTAATTAGCTTTAAACGAAAAACAGAGAGCTGCCGGTCGGTGCGAGCGCAGTAAACGCAAAGCTGATGAATGGACTCATGAGGGCGGGAAGAAAGGCATGTTTTGTTTGCCCGGTAATGCCCGACGGGTTTCTCCCGTTACAGAGAACAGATGTTTTACAGCATCGGAAAAGAGCATACGTTTTTCGTATGAAAACAGGTGGTACCGCAGAAGTTTTTTAAGCTTTTGTCCTGAGCTTCAGGGCAAGAGCTTTTTTGTTTTGACTTGCTCTCCGACAGCGGCCTATATATGCGCCGCGACATTGTTATGCACGAATGCGCGAGGTTTTCGACCGCAAAGGAAAGGAATGATGTATATGAATTCAAAAGGAAGATTCGGAATTCACGGCGGACAGTATATCCCCGAAACACTGATGAACGCCGTAAATGAGCTTGAATCGGCTTACATAAAATACAAAAATGATCCCGATTTTATCAGCGAGCTCAACTCCCTGCTCTGCGACTACGCAGGCAGGCCGAGCCGTCTTTATTATGCAAAACGTATGACGGAGGATTTAGGGGGCGCGAAAATTTATCTCAAGCGCGAGGACTTAAACCACACGGGAGCCCATAAAATAAACAACGTTATAGGGCAGATGCTTCTTGCCAAACGCATGGGTAAAACGCGCGTAATTGCGGAAACGGGCGCAGGACAGCACGGCGTCGCAACCGCAACGGTCGCCGCCATGATGGGCATGGAATGTGAAATATTCATGGGACGCACAGACTGTGAAAGACAGGCGCTTAACGTATACAGGATGCGTCTGCTCGGCGCAAAAGTACACCCTGTTGACAGCGGAACCGCGACGCTGAAGGACGCAGTTTCGGAAACATTCCGCGAATGGACTACACGAATCGACGACACACATTATGTTCTCGGCTCGGTAATGGGACCTTACCCGTTCCCCGAAATTGTCCGAGATTTTCAGGCGGTCATCAGCCGTGAAATCAAACAGCAGCTTGCAGAGCGCGAGGGCAGACTGCCGGACGCTGTAATCGCATGCGTCGGCGGCGGTTCAAATGCCATCGGAGCGTTTTACCACTTTATAGACGATTCATCGGTGCGGCTTATAGGCTGTGAAGCGGCAGGCAGAGGCGCCGATACCAAAGAAACCGCGGCGACTATTACCACAGGCAGATTGGGAATTTTTCACGGCATGAAGTCATATTTCTGCCAAGATGAACACGGACAAATTGCCCCGGTGTACTCAATATCGGCAGGACTCGACTATCCGGGAGTAGGTCCGGAGCACGCGCATCTATACGACTCCGGACGCGCCGAATATGTTGCCGTTACAGATGACGAAGCCGTCGCCGCCTTTGAATATCTTTCACGGACTGAGGGAATTATTCCGGCGATAGAAAGCGCTCATGCGGTTTCATATGCGACAAAGCTCGCGCCGACTATGAAAAAAGATCAATTAATTGTAATCAATATATCCGGACGCGGAGACAAGGACTGCGCGGCAATTGCGCGTTACAGAGGGGAGAATCTTTATGAGTAATATTGCAAAGGCATTTGACCACGGAAAAGCGTTTATACCTTTTATCACCTGCGGAGATCCGTCCCTTGAAGTGACCGAAAAGCTTGTTTCGGAAATGGCGGACGCAGGAGCCGATCTCATTGAGCTCGGAATTCCTTTTTCCGATCCCACCGCGGAGGGGCCGGTTATCAGAAATGCAAATCTGCGCGCCCTTTCGGGAGGCGTTACCGTTTCCGAAATTTTTGAAATGGTAAAACGTTTAAGACGGTCTGTAAAAATTCCCATGGTATTCATGACTTACGCCAACGTCGTATTTTCCTGCGGCTTGAAAAAAGACGCTCCGAATACAGCCATTTCCAAAACCGAGCCGCAAAACGGCAGTTCTGAAATTTTTATTTCAAAATGCAGTGAAATCGGTATCGACGGCCTGATACTTCCCGATATACCTTTCGAGGAAAAGGAAGAATTTGACAGTCTTTGCAAAAAATACGGTCTCGACCTTATTTCCATGATCGCTCCCACTTCTCACGAACGAATTTCCATGATTGCAGGAAATGCCGACGGATTTCTATACTGCGTCTCTTCGCTCGGCGTAACGGGAACACGCTCATCAATCACGACAGACATAGATTCTATGATAAAGCTTGTTAAGAAAAGCAAAAATATTCCCTGCGCAGTAGGCTTCGGGATTTCTACGCCTCAGCAGGCCGCCGAAATGGCGGAGGCTGCCGACGGCGTTATCGTCGGCTCGGCAATCGTTAAGCTCTGCGAAAAATACGGCTCCGACTGCGTTCCTTATGTCGCCGATTATGTCAGAAGTATGAAACAGGCTATTTCTTCGGCACATTAAAGAACAATTTAAACACAGACTCATACATAAACAAAAATTAATATGCAGACTAATACATGGGCAAAAGTTAATATGCAGACTAACACATAGGCAAAGGTTAATATGCAGACTAACACATAGACAAAAGTTAATATGCAGACAAAAATAAATCTGCCGCGATGAAAAAAATCACCCGCGGCAGGATTTTTTTATAAGATCAGAATATAAAGTCAGAATTTTCTCCACACCATTTTATTGACTACTCCTGTATACGACTGAATGATTTTAACCACCTTCGTGGATACGTTTTCCTCCACATAGTCAGGAACAGGAATTCCGTAATCTCCGTTTTCATTCATCGCTACCGCAGTATCAACAGCCTGAAGAAGACTTTTTTCGTCGATTCCGGCAAGAACAAAGCATGCCTTGTCAAGCGCTTCGGGACGTTCGGTTGAAGTACGTATGCAAACGGCGGGAAACGGATTCCCGACGGAAGTAAAGAAAGAACTTTCCTCCGGCAGCGTACCGCTGTCCGAAACTACCGCAAACGCATTCATCTGGAGATGATTATAATCATGAAATCCAAGCGGCTCATGTCTTATAACTCTGGAGTCAAGCTCAAATCCGCTTGATTCAATTCTCTTTCTCGAACGCGGATGACACGAATACAAAATCGGCATATCGTATTTTTCCGCAAGCTTATTTACAGCGCCGAAAAGAGATGCAAAATTCTTTTCGGTATCTATGTTCTCTTCCCGATGAGCAGACAAAAGTATATATTTTCTTGGCTGTAATTTAAGTCTGTCAAGTATATCGCTTGACTTAATAGCGTCAAGATTTTTATGCAGCACTTCGGCCATCGGCGAACCTGTAACATATGTACGCTCCTTCGGCAAGCCGCATTCGTGAAGATATTTTCTCGCGTGTTCAGAATACGCCAAATTCACATCAGATATTATATCCACAATACGACGGTTCGTTTCCTCCGGTAGACATTCATCTTTACAGCGGTTTCCGGCCTCCATGTGAAATATGGGAATATGGAGACGCTTCGCCGCAATTGCGGAAAGACATGAATTTGTGTCTCCGAGAATCAAAAGGGCGTCAGGCTTTATCTCCGCCATAAGTTTATACGAGCAGTTTATAATAGCTCCAACGGTCGCGCCCAAATCATCTCCGGCGGCATTCATGTATACCTCAGGATCCGCAAGGCCTAAATCACGGAAAAATATACCGTTAAGATTATAATCATAATTCTGCCCGGTATGTGCAAGTATACAGTCGAAATATCTGCGGCATTTGTCAATTACTGCCGCCAGACGGATAATTTCAGGTCGTGTTCCGACAATTATCAGCAGTTTAAGTCTTCCGTCTTCCGCGAATTTTACATCTGAATAATCAACCTTGATTCCCATTTTATCTATGTGCCTTTCTTTGCTTCGTTTTAAAAATACAGTCGCTTTTTTAAGCTCCGCAAAAACTCTCAAATTAATTGGACAAACAACGGCGCAGACAAAGTACAGCCGCAATCTCAGCTTCGGCCACCCGATACATGAGCGCACGGGGTTTCGTCCGCCTTACAGTTCTTACAATTCTTACAGTTAATACCCCAAGCCTTAAACTAAACTTTCTCAGAGTATGTATCAGGCTTGTCAGGATCGAAACATTCGTTTGCCCACATAACGGTCACAAGATCGTTTTTATCCGAAAGATTTATGATATTGTGCGTATATCCCGGCAGAATATGAACGGCCTCGATCTTATCACCGCTTACCTCAAATCTGAGCACTTCATCGGTTCCGATTTTCCGTTGTTCAATTACTCCGTGACCGGAAACGACAATAAAAAATTCCCACTTCGAGTTATGCCAGTGATTTCCTTTTGTTATGCCCGGCTTTGATATGTTAATACTGAACTGACCGCATTTTTCAAAGCGCATAAGCTCGGTAAAGCTCCCCCTAAAATCGCTGTGCGTCGTAAGCGGAAACAAAGCTTTTTCCGGCGGAAGATATGACAAATATGTCGAATAGAGTTTAGCCGCAAAGCTGCCCTTCGGTATCTCAGGCATTACAAGAGTTTCGGGCTGCTTACTAAATAAGGTCAAAAGATCGACAATCTCACCAAGCGTAACATGATGCGTAACCGGCGCGGCGCAGAATTTTCCGTCAGACCGAAGTATTGTTTCTATACCTTCAAAAACGCAGTGATGCTCATTTCCCTCAAGAGCAGAAATCATTTCGTCAACGAGATCGTCAATATACAGTAGTTCGAGCTTAGCCGATCGATCGTTTACCGTTATCGGAAGTCCGCGCGCAATATTGTTGCAGAAGGTAGCAACCGCACTGTTATAATTCGGTCTGCACCATTTTCCGAAAAGATTCGGAAATCTGTATACAAGAACTTTTGCGCCTGTTCTTTCAGAATAGTTAAAGAACAGCTCCTCTCCCGCCTTCTTGCTCTTTCCGTAATCTCCTTCCGCATAACGCCCGACAAGCGTGGCTTGAATCGAAGAAGAAAGCATTACCGGACAGGTATTTTTATGCTTTTCAAGAGTTTCCAAAAGGGTTCCCGCAAAGCCAAAATTTCCGTTCATAAATTCTTCATTGCTCTCAGGACGGTTTACGCCTGCAAGATTAAACACGAAGTCCGCTTCGGCACAGTAACGGTCAAGCTCCTGCGGCTCCGAATCTATATCGTATGTAAAAATATCATCAATTATCAGACCGGGATGTGTCTTATCTTTCCCGTCTCTGATATTGGAAAACGCCGCAGTTAGATTTTTCCCGACAAATCCTTTTGCACCTGTTACAAGTATTTTCATATTATTTTCCGTTCCGCCTTGGTACTCGGCATAAATTTTACTTTTCTAATATATCCGCTATTCTCTTGCATGCCATTCCGTCGCCGTACGGATTGCTCGCATGCGCCATTGCTTCATATGCATTGCTGTCTTCCAAAAGCATTTTAAAGTTTTCGTAAATTACATTTTCATCTGTTCCCACAAGCTTAAGCGTTCCGGCTTTAATTCCCTCCGGTCGCTCGGTCGTATCGCGCATAACAAGAACAGGCTTCCCAAGAGAAGGCGCCTCCTCCTGAATTCCGCCGGAATCGGTAAGAATCATATAACTTTTTGCCATGATATTATGACAGTCAAGAACTTCAAGAGGCTCTATTATATGAATTCTGTCAAATCCCCCAAGCTCCTCCTCCGCGGCTTTTCTGACAACAGGATTCATATGAATCGGATACAATGCCTTAACGTCAGGATGTTCATTCATAACTCTTCTTATAGCCCGAAACATATTATGCATCGGCTCTCCGAGATTTTCTCTGCGATGAGCTGTTATCAAAATTAAACGGCTGCCGCTCGCCCATTCAAGCTCAGGATGTTCATAATCTTCCCGTACGGTCGTTTTCAATGCGTCAATTGCTGTGTTCCCCGTTACATAAATTGTTTCCGGCGCTTTTCCCTCGTTCATAAGATTCTGTTTTGAAAGCTCCGTAGGTGAAAAATTGTATTTCGCAATTATTCCTACAGCCTGACGGTTAAATTCTTCAGGATACGGTGAGTAGATGTTATATGTGCGCAGCCCGGCTTCAACATGCCCGACCGGAATCTGCATATAAAAACATGCAAGCGCAGTTACAAAGGTCGTCGACGTGTCTCCATGCACAAGAACAACATCCGGTCTGACTTCCTCAAGGACTTCCTTGATTCTTCCAAGAATACCGGACGTTATATCAAATAATGTCTGTCCTTGCTTCATAATGGACAAATCGTAGTCCGGTACTACTCCAAACGCGTCAAGCACTTGATCCAGCATCTGACGATGCTGACCTGTTACACATACAATCGTTTCAATATTTTTTCTCGTTTTAAGCTCATTTACAAGCGGACACATTTTAATCGCTTCAGGTCTGGTCCCAAAGACAAGCATTACTTTTTTCATTTTTGATTTATTTCCTTTTGTATGTAATTTTAAGGACGTACTTTTTTTACTTATACTCATAATATCGGCGTCTCATGAAAAAAAATTTATTGCAACAGCAACATAACTTAAATACACTAATTCATTGGTAAAACACATGCCCGTTTCTGCTTCTGACGGACTGAATGACCAATTATTAATATTATATCTCTTAAATACGAAGATGTCAAGTTTGTAATTTTATTGTCCTATAATATCGCTACAGCACACAAAACAGGACTGTATGAATCGTGTTTTGTGTGCTGATGATTATAATATAAAAACTTATCAACGAAGATATATAATTAAATCAAAATAGAAAAACTCTATATCTCAATACTTTCACATACTACTATCATTTGATCTCCTGAGGAAAACGTTATAACCGTCTCTATATAATCGTTTTTACATGCTAACTTACATTCTGGATTATATGGCATTCCTTTTTGTTTTTCATACAAAGCAGGAAGAAGCTTACAATTATTATGTTCAACATACTCAAAATCAAGTATATGGGGTGACTTTCCCCAATAATTACATGAAGTCATTTCAAAAGCAATTACATTAATATAATTAATTTCGTACTTACTTTCATATTCATTTGCTTTAGATAATAAAAGCTTTAATGTGTTACTGTCTTTTTCGTATAAGAGATTATTAAAAATATCGTCGTGTATATATATTTCTGAATTTATTATATTACCATTAGAATTTTCAATTCTCATATTAATCTCCATTCTACTGCCGGATGTCAGCATAAATAGGAATAAAATAAAGCTGATTTTCGGCAATTTTTATCGTATCATTATTTTTAGGAGAAAGATATACAACAATGCACGTTAGGATGAGTCGTAAATGCCTTTTCTCCCTTAAAATAGTATAATTATTAATCAGTGTTATAATAATCTTTTCAAGCACAATAAGTGTAGTAATCAATCGCGTATGCTAAAAACCGTTTTACCACCTGTTAAATTTGCAATTATTCAGTTTTCATAAACTCACAAAAATTAATGCTTTGGCAGTATCCTTACCTATGGATTTTGAGGATAAATGCTTTGATTATTTTACAATATCCTTAAAATCCAAAATAAATTGAATTCCATGGTTCAGGAACAGGGGTTCCAGGTTGATAATGAGTTCCTCTGTGATGCCCATCCCATTGTATCATCATTGCATGGTAGTGAGAGCCGTGTCTAAAATCCTCATTCCATTCAAATATTTTTGCTCCACTAATAGGATCCCGCCATTCAATAATTCTTCCATTCTTTGTTCCTGGGTATTCTGTCATAATTAATCCGCGTGGTTTAAATTTATATGGATTTATTGTAAAATATGCTTGGATTTTATTTTTCGTATTGGAAATATCCTTCTCTGTAGACTCAACTTTGGATGATGATTTATAACGAATAGCGTTATAAATTCCTATACCGCATGCTCCTATCGTTAATCCGGCAATTCCTATACCTGCAGCCACATCGCCAAACGGCAACGGTCCGTCAACAATTGCTGCACTACCACATCCGGCATATGCAGGAGCCAGCGAATTTATTGCTCTTCCAATTTCGGCAACCGCAGTCTGCACAAATTGGCATATTTCGCTCCAGGCCTGTCCATTAGAATCAAGACGGTTAACAGGATTGTTACCACAATATATATACATATTACTTCCAAGCAGTCCCTGTCCCGTCGAAGCATATCCATCCGCATTAATCCATCTATAGA
>CAOKER010000025.1 GCA_948467545.1 uncultured Eubacteriales bacterium | reverse complement strand
CAATGGCTTAAACCTTTTTGAAAAAAGGTTTAAGAATCCAAAAACTTTAAAATGGGGAGGATTAAAGAGTTAAAGCTTCTGAATGTATTAAAGCTTCAAATCCGACGTCAGCACGAAACTTACCAATCAAGTTAGAAATTCGTGTACTTAAATTCGTATTACCCCGTAATTCGAGTTTTTTCGGCAAGCCTCTTGAAATATATGATAAAATGTGTTATAATATATCTCACGTCGGCGCCGGGATTCCGGTGGGTATTTATGTGTTACGAGCACATTAATATCAGGAGATGTCGGAGACCAATCCAACAAATCTGCCGGCGTTTTTTTACGTCCTGCCGGTTCAGACAGTATTCAGTTTTAATAAATATAATACTTTGTTTTATTAATTATAGCAAATAAAATACTGTTTGTCAAGTATAAACGCAAAAAAATATCGAAAAAAGTATAATTTAATCGAAACAATCATTCCGCAAAGCCCTTTCCCCGCATATCCTTATAATTATGTCTTGATTTTTACATACATTTTACATAAATCACATTAGCATTTAACATTGATAATCTATCATACATAGTATAGTTACGTATTCCGACACTTTAACACAATAAAATCCGGTTTATCGAAAACCCAAAACCTTTCGACAGCGTAATTTCATCAAGTCTTTAACAAAATACGAAAGTCTGTCATTAAGCGATTCTGTTACCGTCAAATCGGACAAGCATCATAAATATTTAAATACGGAGGAATCTATCCGAATGTCCATTTTCAACATTCTGAGTCTGCTCTGCGGTCTCGCCCTGTTTCTCTACGGAATGCAGGTTATGGGAGACGCACTCAAACGCAGCGCCGGCAACAAACTGAAATCCATCCTCGGAAGAATGACGTCAAACCAATTCAAAGGCTTCCTGCTCGGACTTGTAGTAACGGCGATTGTGCAGTCATCTTCGGCAACGACGGTAATGGTAGTGGGATTTGTCAACTCCGGTACAATGACTCTTCGGCAGTCTATAGGCGTCATTATGGGCTCAAACCTCGGTGCGGCTCTTACGTCATGGCTCATCGGTCTATCCAGTCTTGAGGGAGGAGACGCCGCTTCGTCCATAATAAATTGGCTGAAGCCGTCCTCGTGGATTCCGATTCTCGCCATAATAGGCCTATGTCTTAATATGTTTTCAAAAAAGAGCAGAAAAAAGGACATCGGATCGATCCTACTCGGTTTCACAGTGTTGATGGTAGGAATGGAATCAATGTCAAACTCCGTTTCGGTACTTAAGGACAGCGACGCTTTCCGCGCCATGTTTACAATGTTCCAAAATCCTGTACTCGGATTGCTTACCGGTCTGATTGTGACCGCGATTATTCAGTCATCGGGTGCGTCTGTAGGAATTCTGCAATCCCTGACGACAACAGGAGCAATTACATACGGAGCCGCTATCCCGATTATTATGGGACAAAACATCGGAACCTGCGTAACAGCGATGATCTCATCTGCAGGGGCAAACAAAAACGGTAAAAGGGCCGCATTGATTCACCTGTATTTCAACATAATCGGAGCTGTGATACTGCTTGCTCTGTACCTTGTTTTAAATTCAATATTTAATATCCCGATTGTAAATCAGCCGATCGGAATGTGGGGCGTTGCCACAGTACACACAATTTTTAAAATTCTTTCGATTGCTATTATCGCGCCGTTCTACAAACAGCTTGAACACCTTGCGAAAATTTCGGTACGTGAAGGCACCAAAACAAGCGAAGTCAGCTTGCTTGAGGACAGACTGCTTGACACGCCTTCAATTGCCGCCGACTGTGCGGAACAGGTCACGCGCAGTATGGCGGATATTGCCTGCAGATCGTTCAGCACTGCAATTGAGCTTCTTGAAAACTACGACGAGAGCAAGGCAGCCGAAGTACGTGAAGATGAGAACAAGGCCGATCTGCTCGAAGACTCTCTCGGAACATATCTTGTAAAGCTTTCTACAAAAACGCTCTCGGAATCCGACAGCAGAAAAATTACAAAGCTGCTTCATATAATCGGCGATTTTGAAAGAATTTCCGATCATGCTGTCAACATGTTAGAGTCTGCCGAAGAAATACGCGACAAAAAAATGACGTTTTCCGAAGACGCAATTTATGAGCTTAAAGTCTTGGCAGACGCAACAAATGAAATTCTCGGGCTCGCGTCAAAGGCATTTAAGGAAAATGATCTTAACACTGCCGGTCTTGTAGAACCGCTTGAGCAGGTTATAGACCATCTCAAGGAACAAATAAGACTTCATCACGTTCTGAGAATCCAAAACAGTGAATGTACCATCGAGCACGGATTTGTATTATCTGATATTCTGACAAACTTTGAAAGAGTTTCCGATCACTGCTCAAATATAGCCGGATGTATCATCGAAATTTCTCAGGACGACGCTCTGAATATGCATCAATACCTTGAAAACGTTAAGACAAGCGGAGAGGAATTCGACAAGATTTACAGACAATTCAGACGGAAATATTCGCTCAGTCTTTCAAGTGCATCTGACATACCAAGTATATCGGACGCTCCGAGTCTTTCATCAATAAACTGATAACTTCGCGATTTTATTCAATGAGACGCAGGCAGTGTATTGTTCCGCCGCTGAAAAAAACATGTCTTTGTGTTTTTAACATAAAGACATGTTTTTTTCGCAAGCTCAAGATACATACAATGCCGAGCCATAGTCACGAAGTCTGCACGGAAACGTCACTATTCTTCTGAGAGCATTTTTCTCCTCAGTACAATCTGACATATGATCTCTGACAAATTTTATGATTTTTTCTCCGTCAGGATGAGATTCGGGATCTCCGAAAAAACATAAAGCGTCGCCGACCCGTGCAGACGCTCCTCCGATAAATCCCATGTCATATCCGTCGAGCTCTATTCCTCCGGGAGATATTTTAAGTACATCAATTCCGCAAAGCTTCGCATGCCGTGCTATACCGTCATCCGAAGTTATAATTGCGCTTTCCGTCACGGTGCAAACAGAGCAGTGAGTATATCCTTGATGTACGTCGGCCACCGAATGTTCCGAAAACAGAGAAAGAATTTCCGACGCAGTGCTTTGACGACGGCAAAAAAGCACATCACCGAAGTTCGGAGAAGCAAGCTGCACCGAATTTAAAGCCACGTCATTCGGATAACGGCATTTCCCGTCGGCATCCGGCTCAGGCGTTTTTACAGGTATAAAACGCGGCTTTTTATCTCCCGAGCACAATCTGCTGCCCTCGGACAATTCAAGTCCGTTTTCCAAAAGCTCGCGGTTGACGGCATAATAAGCATCCGGACAAAATATTTTTCCGTCGTGATAAAACAAAAGCATGTCCGGGTGTGACGCAACCGGAGCGTCATATCTTTCAAAGCCCGGCAGTCTAACAGCGCTGCATTTTCCTTTACTGTCCGCGGCAGCAAGGCAAAGCATATTTTCAAGCTCTTTCGGCAATGCTTCACTGATAAAAAGAGTCATACTGCAATTCCTCCATTCACAATATAACACCATATGTGTACAGCCCATCGGAGCAAGGCAAAGTTAGTCTATTTACAGTCTAACAACTCTTGATAATACAAAATCAAATACTGTTTTTTATCCGACCGTCATCAAACATTTGTTTGACATACATAGCCTAACTGCCGCGGACAATCCTCCGCCTAAAAGTATAGACGCTCTTCAAAAATCAGTCCATAATTCAAAGTAAACCTGATTTCCGATGTTTGCACAGCATACGTGATCATACGCAAAAGACAGACTGCCGTCATAAGTCAGCCTATCATCAGATCGCCTGTCTGACAAGATCAGCATATTTTCTACGGCCACGAGGTCTCATTCAACGAAAAAAGCGAGTCCGCAATACGGCATTCACCGATAGCAAACTCACTTAGACAAGGCCGAAGCTGAATAAAAGCAAATCAAAATAATTATGCACGAACTACCTTATTAGAACGCAGGCAGCTGGAACAAGCATGAACTGATTTATGCGTCCCGTTAGCAGTAACAATTCTAACTTTCCTCACATTCGGCTTCCAAGCTCTGTTGGTCTTGCGGTGAGAGTGAGATACATTACAGCCAAAAGTAACTCCTTTTCCGCAGATATCACATTTTGCCATATTTATAATCATTCCTTTCATGTAAACTTAATATTTTCGCCGATTTCGGTCGTGCCGCAATACAGAGATATATTCATATTCCGAAAAGGCACAGAAATTTAAAACCACCATAATTGACGGCATTTTTTAATAATAGTCATACAGAACTGCCATACACTGCAGCAATCCTATCCGACTTCGGCATATGTGCCGATGATTAACAGAATTATTATATCATATTATTTGATGAAATGCAATACTTTTTTGCCGAAAACAAAATAAATATAAATAAACGAATATTCCGCGGCTGTACAAGCAAGCACGCTTCATTTTCCGCAAGCGTTACGGCAGTAATCGAATTGCATATTAAAAAGCTTTATCAAACAAGCATCTATTCATTTTCGTTCTTCTTATTATCGGTTTTCTTTTTCTTTGAAAAAGATATTTTATTTTCCTTGCCCTCGTGCAGGCGCTTGATATTTTCCCGATGCAAAAACAAGACAAACGCCGCGGCTATTACAGCAATTATGATGTGCGATCCGTAACCCGTCATGTTATATAAAACATACGGATATATCACCATGCACAGACATGAGCCGAGCGATACATATTTAGTTGAAGCAACTGTAGCAGCGAAAACCGCAAACAATATCAAAAATACAAACGGATTCTGGCAGAGAATCATTACGGCTACAGTGACAACACCCTTGCCGCCGTGAAAGCCAAAATATATTGGAAATACATGCCCTATAATACAGGCAAGTCCCGCAATGTTTGCCCCCCACACTCCGCCGAGCATGCGGCCCACCACAAGAATACTCAGAGCCGCCTTTGCGGCGTCGCAAATCAGCGTAACTGCCGCGGCACCCTTTCCGTATGTACGAAGCATATTCGTCATACCGCCGTTGCCGCTTCCGTGCGAGCGGACATCATCACGATATGCCAGCTTTGATATAATTACGCCAAAGTTAAGACTTCCGAGCAGATATGCACCTACGGCAGAAAGAACAATTCCCAAAACCCATAAAAACGGGCTGCCGAAATTTTCGGCCAGAATACCGAATATCCCGTTATTCCATAGCTTGTCAAATGTAATCATAATAATACCCATGACTTTTCGGCGCAAAAAAGTATATTTGGAGCAAAAATCTCTCCATTTTTCACGCACTAAGCCGCAGCTTTAACGCCTCCGCGGCAATACCTCGGCACTTAATCGTCGCCACGCCTTCGGATTGTAAGAGTAATCGGAGTTCCCTTGAATCCAAACACCCCGCGAATCTGATTTTCAATATACCTCTGATATGAAAAATGAAACAGTTCGGGGTCGTTGCAGAAAATAACAAACGCAGGCGGACGTACTCCGGTTTGCGTTGCATAATAAATTTTAAGTCTTTTTCCGCGGTCTGTCGGCGGCGGAACGCGTGTTATAGAGTCATTCATAACATCGTTGAGCATTCCGGTTGATATACGCATACAAGCCTGCTCATTGACATAATTTATCAGGTCGAAAAGCTTGACAACACGCTGTCCGGTAAGCGCCGATACATATATTACCGGAGCATATGACATATATGAAAAGGCGGACGCAATTTTATCGTTAAATTCTTTTACGGTTTTATTGTCCTTGTTTTCAATTGCATCCCATTTGTTGACGACAATTACAGACGCTTTTCCCGATTCATGAGCGATTCCCGCAATTTTTTCATCCTGCTCGGTTATCCCCTCGGAAGCATCTATCAAAATCAGGCACACATCCGCCCTTTCAACAGCGGCCTTGGAGCGAAGTACGCTGAATTTTTCAATTCTGTCGTTTATTTTGCTCTGCCGACGTATTCCCGCCGTATCTATAAATGTATATCTGCCGTACTCATTTTCAAACAAAGTGTCAACCGCGTCACGCGTAGTACCTGCAATCGGCGAGACGATAAGCCTTTTTTCACCTAAAATCTGATTAATAAGAGAGCTTTTGCCGGCGTTAGGTTTTCCAATCAGAGCAACCTTGACCGTATCCTCTTCATCTTCGTCCTCGGTTTCGGGACAAAGCTGCACAACACTGTCGAGAAGATCGCCCGAACCGGTCCCGTGAACCGATGAAACCGGAATCGGATCATCAATTCCAAGCTCATAAAATTCATAGAACTCCATCGGAAGAGCCCCGATGCTGTCAACCTTATTCACGCACAAAACAATCGGTTTTCGGCTTTTGATAAGCATCGTAGCGACATCTCGGTCATTTGCCGTCACTCCCGCCGTGACATCCACCATAAATATAATAACATCCGCTGTTTCAATAGCCGCTTCAGCCTGTGCTCTCATATACACAAGCATCGTGTCGTCCGTTTTCGGCTCAATACCTCCGGTATCAATCAGAGTCATCTGTCTCCCGCACCACTCTATGTCGTTATAAATACGGTCGCGCGTTACTCCGGGGGTATCCTCGACAATAGAAATTCTTTTCCCGGACAATTTATTAAAAAGTGTCGATTTGCCTACATTCGGTCTCCCAACAATCGCAACTATAGGTTTACTCATAAATCTTTCCTTTCCTCCTGTACAAATTATCCGGCAAGTACCGATCTTATGAAGCTCGCTCCGTCCGACTCACTGAAAACAACAGGTATTCCGAGTCGTACGGAAAGCTGATCAGGGGTCATTCCGTCAAGAAACAAATCGCGCTCGGAGCGAAGCATAACGTACGGAAGAATTAAACGTTTTCCCAACGGCAGCCCGGCAAGCTGTTCGGCGATATCTCCGCCGGTCAAAAGTCCGGCAACCGTAACAGTTTCCCCGAAAAAGCAGTTTTTTATCTTATACACATGAATCTTCATTCCGGTTTTCTCTGTCAGCACATCCGCAAGAGACGAGATAAAACCGAATGCAGCCGCACCCGTAGCTATCGAAACCTCGTCCGCATCGTCTCTGTCATACTCGTCCAGATAATCGAGCTCCTCATTAAACTCGGCGCTCATCGAAGCGATCATTCCGACGCCGTTTTCAAGCTGAGGATAACCGTCATAATAGTCCTCGTCTGGAATCGGCATACCCGCCTTTAAATAAAACTCATCTGAGCAGTATGCAAGCCTTATACCATTTCGTTTTTTAAAGCCCTCGGCAAACATGTCCACCTGACCTATAACAGCCGCGCAGTCCTCCGCCGTAAGCTGTTCAAGCGGATACAACCCCTTACGGTGCTTCGTAAGACCTGCCGGAACTACCGAAATGCTGACAAGCTGCGGGTAAAGCCCGGAGAGCTCACGCAGAGAGCGGTCAAGCTCCTCCCCGTCGTTCAGATTTTTGCAAAGAACAATCTGCGCATTCATAGAGATATTTGCCTCCGCAAATCTGCGCATTATATCGAGTACCCTTCCGGCGTTTTTATTGTTCATCATTTTGCAGCGCAGCTCCGGATTTGTCGTATGAACCGAAATATTCATCGGAGAGCAATGCATTTCGGTAATCCGCTGTATATCCTCCTCGGAAAGGTTTGTGGTAGTGATATAGTTTCTCTGCAGAAAGGAAAGCCGCCTGTCGTCATCCTTAAAATAGATTGTTTCGCGCATGCCGTGCGGATTCTGATCGATAAAGCAAAACACACACTTGTTTCTGCAGCTTCTCTTTTCATCCATAAGAAAGGTGTCAAATTCAAGCCCAATGTCATCATACTCCGGTTTTTTTATCTCCACGTCAAAAAGCTCCGGTCCGCGGTGAATTTTTAACACAACCTTCTTTTCGGTTATTCTGAATCTGTAGTCAAGAACATCGCCGATATCGAATCCATTAACAGATATAAGTATGTCGTGAGGCTTGATTCCCGCGCGCTGCGCGGCAGAGTCAGCTTCAACACCGGATATTTCCACCATAACAGTTCCCCATAACAAAAATGCGAATTAAACAAACGATTAATACCAATGCCGCCCGACACGACAGGACAAGTACAACAAAAAACGGGCATACATGCTAAGCATGCGCCCGGTTTCAGTGAATCCTTACATGTAGACTCTGATCAGAATGCAATGTCTGATTCTCTAATCAATCAGTAAAAAACGAAGCTTATTCGACATTAACTTTAATGATTTCCTTACCTCTGTAGGTTCCGCAAGCCTTGCAAACACGGTGTGCAAGATTGTACTCTCCGCATTTCGGGCATTTAATCATACCGGGCATATCCAACTTCCACACATTCGAACGTCTCTTGTCGCGTCTCGCCTTTGATACTTTTCTCTTCGGTACTGCCATCTGCCGTACACCCCCTTAATCTCTAATTCCTTTTACCTTTACGGTATGCCGATAATATAGATAATCTAATACTCTACTCCTGCTCCTTATTGTCCTCCGAATCCGCAAGAAGCTCTGCCAGACAGGCAAGCCGAGGATCAGGCTCATGTTCGGGACAGCCGCATACTCCGTCATTAAGGTCCTTGCCGCATCTCGGACAAAGCCCCGCACAGTCCTCTTTGCACAGCGATTTAATCGGAAGCGAAAGCATGAGCTGTTCCATCACGGGAGAAGACGCGTCAAGCATACCATCTTCAATTAAAAGATAGTCGTCGATAACCTCGTCGGCATTCTCGTGTTCAAGAGTACCTTTTACCGCCACCGTTTTGCAAAGTGAAAACGTCTGAAGCCCCCGAACCGTTTTAAGGCACCGCGCACATACAGTCTCAAACGGCACTTCGGCTGTAAGCCGCAAGCTGATATATCCCGATTTATTTGTCACGTCTCCGTGTACCTCAAAAGGTTCATAAAAAACGATCCCCAATTCGGAAACAGGTTCAGGGTGAAGCATAAAAGATATTTCAATTCTGTCGCACTTGCCGGAAAGCATCGGAAACATATCGATTTTATAGGACTGTTTTATCTCTGCCACCTGATACCACCGCCTTTCTGCGGCAAAAACCATGCTCCCGCGAACATCGCAGATATCCGCCAAAGCAAATATTGAAAAAGCAAAAAGAATCAATAATTTTGAATCTTATAATTTTATACACCGAATACGATATATAAAATGTCACAAAAGATATTATACCTTTTTATTATTGCTTTGTCAAGGGATTTTATTAAAAATATGGCACGGTAAGCAATAAATTTATTTTGCCTGTATCTTATACTTTTCCGACTGAACCCTAAACATCTCCGAGTATTTTCCTCCCTCGGCAAGCAGCTCGGCATGACTGCCCTGTTCAATAAGACGCCCGGCATCAAACATAAATATCCTGTCCGCGATACGTGTGGTCGATAAACGATGCGATATGAATATAACAGTTTTTCCCTCGGTATTATGCATTATCGACTGATTTAACGTATATTCCGCCATCGGATCAAGCGCACTCGACGGTTCATCCATTATAACAATCGGAGAATCTTTTGCAAAAACTCTGGAAATTGCAATCTTCTGCGCTTCGCCCCCGGAAAGATTGGTTCCGCTGTCGTTAAACTCACGGGTAAGGTGCGTTTTAATACCGTTTTCCAGAGTATTCAGCTTTCCTGTAAAATCCGCGGAGGCAAGCGCGCTTATCACCCTCTCGCCGTCACTTTCCTTAAATTTGCCGTTCATAACATTTTCGGCTATAGACGCGGCAAAAATTTTATAATCCTGAAAAACCGTTCCGATTTTTCGCCGGTAAGCCTCAACGTCATATTCGCGTATGTCAACACCGTTGTACAGAATTACGCCCTCCGTAGGGTCGTAAAGCCTCATGATGAGCTTGATAAGCGTTGTCTTTCCCGCCCCGTTATATCCGACTATTGCAATTTTATCTCCCGAATTAACGGTTAAACTGACATGCCGCAGTGCATCGCCGCCTCCGTTCTCCGATGCAGGTGCCGCATAATCCTCGTCGTGATAAAGATATTTAGGATGAGATGAGAACTCATATGAAAAGCTTACATCCCGCAGCTCAAGACTTTCAAATTCGGGAAGCTCTGCTGTTCCGCTCTTTATCTGCGGCTCAAATCTCAAAAATTCAAGATATTTTTCGATAAAAAGCGAATGCTTTGCGTACTTTGTCAGACTCTCAATCAAATTGGTCAGCATCCATCTGATATCCCATATTACAGTGACCGTGGCTGCAAAACCTCCTATTGTAATAGCTCCTATCTCAAGCTTTGAAATCATATACAAAATCAGCGAAAAGAAAGTAACCGAACCGATAAGATTCCAGCCAAGCGCATAAGCAAAAAAGTATTTTTTTCCGAACTTAACATCGGTATCGGCAATCTTTTTAATGTTCTCATCATATTCTTTTGTCAGAATATCGTTTACATGGCTGATACGGATTTCCTTAGCATAGTCGGCAAGATGATATATACGGTTTATATATCTGCTTTTTCTCCAAAGACCGTTTATCTCCTTTCCGTGATAAAAGCTTATCCTGCCGCCGAGAAGATTGCACACAATTGTGACGCAGGAGGAAAGAAAGAGAATAACCGCAATTATCCAGTCAATATTGACTAACAGTCCAAGCAGCGTAAACGAAGATATGATTCGCTTTATCAGCGTCCCGGTATCATCAAGCACCTCGGCTGCGCGAGCGTCAGATTCGTTCATCGCCCACACAAAATCATTGTAAAACTCCGGATCGTCAAAGCATGAAAGGTCGAGCGTGCGCGCCTTGACGAAAAGCTCTTCGTGCATACGAAGATGAAGCTTCTGGCGTATAAGCGGATTTTTTATGCATCTGTACCACTTGTCAAATATGAAAAACAAGAAATATCCTGCCGCCATAACCGCAATTATTTTCACCGCATAGAGAAAATCCGAGCCGTTTTCAACGGTATTCAGCAATCTGTAATTGAATATTGCGTACGCGGACTCTATAATTCCGGCAATAATACCGTCGAGAATCATAAGCAGAAAAAATTCGGGAGTATATCTTGCAATTTTCCCAATCATAAACGCATTGTTCTTTACAATGACCGAAAGCTTCTGTCTCGGTTTCTTAGCCATTTGCAGACACCTCGCTTCCAAGATAATTCTCCGCCTGACGCCTGAACATATCGGCATATTTCCCGCCTTTAGCCATCAGCTCGCCGTGAGTTCCTATCTCGGCAATCCTGCCCCCGTCCATAAGGATAACACGGTCCGCAAGCACAGCTGAAGAAAGTCTGTGAGAAATAAAAATTACACTTCTGCCCTTGGTTGCCTTTATCATATTTTCAAACATATTGTACTCGGCAATCGGATCGAGCGCACTCGACGGCTCGTCAAGCAAAACAAACGGACTGTTGCTTGCAAATACTCGCGCAAGAGAAAGCTTCTGCTGCTCTCCGAGCGACAAAACCGCGCCCTTGTCGTCAAACTCGCGCGTAAGCACTGTATCAATGCCATGCTCAAGCCTGCCAATCCGCTCGCAGACACCGCTTTCGGCCAAGGCCGACTCTACAAGCTCATCATCGCCCTCTCTTTCGGGGCGCAGCAAAACGTTTTCCCTGACACTGAGCGAAAACATTTTAAAATCCTGAAGAACTGTACTGAAACAATCCCTGTACGACATGAGAGTATATTCTTTAATATCCCGTCCGTCCATCGTTATCTCACCGCCGGTCGGATCATAAAGCCGCAGCAGGAGCTTTACAAGCGTAGTCTTGCCTGAACCATTGCTTCCCACCAGCGCAATACGTTCTCCGGGATGCAAGTCAAAACTGACGTCCTGCAAAACGTCCTTATCGCTTCCGTCATATCTGAAAGATACATTATGTACGCTAAGCTCACCGCCCGCGCGCGGAGCTTCGAGCTTTCCGTCCTTGATTTTCGGTTCGTAATCCAAAAAGCAGCGGACATCCTCCAAAAACAGCGAATGTTCTCCGAACTCCGCAAAATTTTGGATAAGATTATTCAGGCAGAACGAGATTGTACCGATTCCGCCGATAACGACTATGCAGTCTCCGATCAACATTCCTCCCCGCTCGCTTCCGATACACATGGCACTCCAAACAGCGTAAAGCGTTGCTCCTAAAATTGTTACTATATTAAGTCCGCAGTTCTGCAAAAAACCGTATACTGCACGCCGCACACCGTATTTATTTATAATCCTCCGATACTCGTCATAGCTCTCTCGGAATTCACGAAGCATATTAACGTACATTCCGCCGACCCTCATCTCCTTTGCATATTCGCCGAGATAGAAGGTCCTGCGTACATACTCAATACGGCGGTTTACGGTTTTCTTCTTTGTTTCCATATCATGATTCGCAACATTTTCAAGCCTTCTGAAAATTCCGAGAACCAAAGGAAATAAACCAAACAAAATAAGCCACGGATCGATTGTAAAAAGCAAAAGAGAATTTGCGGTAAGCGCAATCACTCTTGCAATCAGATTGTCAAGGGTGTACATTACTTTCATAATACGGTTGTACGCCTCGTCCATGGCTCTTACATATTTGTCGTAAAATTCTGGATTTTCATAGCATGCAAGGTCTGCCTCGGCGGACTTGCGCAGCAGCATTTTTTCTATGTAAGCGCCGACAGCCCGTTCCTTAACAGGACTGATAACCTGCCAAAACCAGCTCATGCCGGTATATGTAATTACGGTAATAATACCGAGTACCGAGACAAACAGCATTATAGATTTTATATCCTCGCCCGACTGTATTCCGTTTACAATCATCCTCAGAAGATAAGACTCGGACAAAAATCCAAGTATTCCGTAGATAAACGAAGAGCCAAGATATATCATAAGATAGCTCGGAGAGGACTTCCACAGAATTTTTAACGCAAATAAATTATTTGCTACCGTGCGTTTTAACGGAAGTCTCTTCTTTTTTCCTTCGCCATCCCTGTTTTTTCTTTTTTCGTTTTTATTTTTCTTTACTTCATTAAACGCGTCGGCGCGCTGTGCTTTTTCGGCTTTCTCAGACGCTTTACGTTTTCTGCTTCTCATCCCCTTTCTGTTTCTGCCGCGGGTTCCTTTATCTATGTCATTTTCAGCCTTTTTTTGTTTTTCTTCCATGTCATTAACCGTACCTTTCGTAATTAAAAAGAAATATAGCCAAATGAAGACGTGTCACCGCGTCATGCCCGCAGATAATTAATTTCCACTACGTATGTATGTTGTTCACACTTCATTTGTTAAGCGTGGGTTACAAATCTGAGTCTAAGCTGAAATCGCCTTATAACCGGCCTTCTTTCAGACCTCATCGAACTTATGCCATATGACTGCTTTCCATTCTTCTTAAATTGCCAATTTTATGCCGGAACGCGGAGAAAACTTCTGTTTCTTTTTTAATCACCCTCTCAAAAACGCAATTGTTGTCGAATTATAGATAATACTTGTATGCATTATATCTCATATATGTAAAATTGTCAATAGAAATTTAAAAAAAGAAGTAAAAGATGTAGAATCTATTGGATTATGATTATAAAAGCATAGCGACAAAAAAATACCGCAAATCATATGATTGCGGCATTTTTGCAGACGGTTATTATATTTAAATTTTAGCAAGTTCTTTCCGAATGTAATCAAGCGAAGCAATTATTGCTTTAGTCTCCTTTACACTCAAAAGCTTTGTATTGTTAGAGTTGAACTCAGTAAGTGTATTTCTGCCGGTATCTCCGTCCTTAAAGTACTTATCATAATTTAAATCCCGTTTATCGCATGGAACACGAT
>CAOKER010000024.1 GCA_948467545.1 uncultured Eubacteriales bacterium | reverse complement strand
ACAATTATTTTTTAAGAAGCGCCGGTGAAGCGGATTTGGAGTGGGTAATAAAGAATACCTCTATACTTCATTTCTGCGGAAAGTCCAAGCCGTGGAAGCCGCATTATACACATAAATTCGGAATACTTTACCGCCATTATATGCAGCTGGCGGACAGCTATCTTTAGCAGGAACCGCTGAAAAGGTTTAGAAAAGAATACTTGTGCAGGAAATTTTACGGCGATGTTTTGCATGCCGCACAGCGGCAGAATGGAGAAAAATATAATGTTGGAGCTTAAAAATATTATTAAGGAATACCCGGCCGGAGACGGTAAAGTGGAGGCGCTTAAGGGCGTAAGTCTTCTGTTTCGCAAAAGTGAATTTGTGTCAATATTGGGACCGTCGGGCTGCGGAAAAACCACAATGCTTAATATTATCGGAGGTTTAGATCAATATACCGAGGGCGACTTGTTTATCAACGGATGTTCAACAAAAAAATTTAAAGACAGAGAGTGGGACACATACAGAAATCATTCGATTGGATTTGTATTTCAAAGCTATAATCTTATTCCTCATCAGAGCGTTTTGCAGAATGTGGAGTTGGCACTGTCTCTTTCCGGCGTTTCAAAGCATGAACGTCGCCGCAGGGCTTCGGAGGCTTTGCAGCGTGTTGGACTCGGAAATCAGCTGGGGAAAAAGCCAAGTCAGATGTCCGGAGGTCAGATGCAGCGTGTTGCGATCGCCAGAGCAATTGTAAATAACCCCGATATTATTCTTGCCGATGAACCGACCGGCGCGCTTGATACTGAAACGAGCATACAGGTTATGGAGATTTTGAAAGAGATTTCAAAAGACCGTCTTGTTATTATGGTAACGCATAATCCTGAACTTGCGGAAAAATATTCTACCCGCATCATTCGCATGCTTGACGGAAAAATCACCGATGATTCCAAACCACTTTCAAAAGAAGAGACAGAGCGGGAGCAGACGCCGCAAATCAAAGCCGCAGACGATGATAAGCATAAAAAACGCTCTTCTATGTCCTTTGCAACTTCATTCGGGCTGTCTTTGAAGAACTTGATTACAAAAAAAGGCCGTACTATTTTGACGTCCTTTGCCGGCAGTATCGGAATTATCGGAATCGCGCTGATTTTTGCCGTTTCTCAGGGAATGACTTCTTATATAGATGCGCTGCAGGAGGATACGCTTTCCTCATACCCGCTTACTATTGAAGCCACATATACGGATCTCGGAACGCTTATGGAAACATTTATGGGGGCGGCGGAATCAGGTTACGACCATGAAAAGGATGCTGTTTATTCCAAGTCTGTTGTTTATGATATGATAAATTCATTAAGCAATATGGAAACAACGGAAAATGATTTGAAATCGTTTAAAAGCTTTATTGAGGCTGAACGCTTGAAAAGCGAAGAAGAGAACGGTTTGAGTAAGGCAATAAACGGAGTGCAGTATACATATGACATGGATATGCTGATATACACCGAAAATGTAGACGGTAATATTATACGCTCCGACACTGAGGAACTTCTCCGCGGAATAATTATGGAGTATATGGGCATGGACGTATCTTCTATGCTCGATATGAGTGAAAGCTATGGCTTTAGTTCCGATTCATCTATGATGTCTATGTTCGGCGGGGGAATGTCAATAAATTTATGGCAGGAAATGCTGCCCGGCGATAACGGAAAGCTGATCAATCCGCTGCTTGAAAAACAGTATGATTTGGTTTACGGATCGTGGCCGACTGAGTATAATGAGATTGTGTTGGTGCTTGATGACAATAACGAGCTTGACGACATGACCTTATATGCGCTCGGTTTAAAATCTGACGAGGATATTGACGCGATAATGAACGCGGCTCTGAATAAGACGGAGTTGTCCGCGGATATTCAGAAATGGAGTTATGAGGATATTTGTAATATGGAGTTCCGTACCATATTAGGCTCTGACTGCTATTCTTTGGATGAAAGCACCGGGTTGTATACCGATTTGAGAAACACCGACGCGGGTTTGCGTTATCTGTATGATAACGGTACGGTTTTAAAGGTCAGCGGTATTATACGTCCGAATGAAGACGCTGTTTCCACAATGCTTTCCGGTTCGATTGCATATACTCATAAGCTGACGGAGTATGTTATAGAGCATACGGGGGAATCTGACGCGGTGGCCGCACAGCTTGAAAACAGCGCTGAGGATATATTTACCGGGCTTCCGTTTAAAGAGAGCACCGGAAGTCTTACGGATGCCGAAAAGGAACAGGCGCTTCGCGGTTATATTTCCGGACTTGATGAAAAGGGCAAGGCCGATGTCTATGTGCAGATTATGAGTATTCCGAACGATGAACAGCTTTCATCTGCTGTTGCTCAGGCAATGGACGGGATGGATCGGACGGCTATGGAGGAAACTCTGACGCAGGTTATGATTGAACAGATGGGTATGAGCGAGTCGGCGGTTCGGGAATATGTCGTTTCTATGGACGACGGCAAGCTGGAGGAGCTTATCGGTCAGATGATTGCCGAACAGGTCAAATCTCAGTTTGCGGCAGGTGTTCAGCAGCAGCTTGGCGGAATGAATACTGCTCAGCTTGCGGCAGCTCTTGAACAGACTGTAAGCACATATACGGCGGAGCAATGTGCACTGTATTATGATGAGGTTCTGCAATTTTCGGAATCTACGTATGAGGACAATCTGCGTGAGCTTGGGTACGTAGATATCGAGAAGCCCGCGACAATTAATTTGTATGCGTCGACATTTGAAGATAAGGATATTATAGAGGATGCGATTGTCGATTATAATAAAACGGTAGATGAGCTTTCACAAATTCAGTATACGGATTACGTTGGCCTTATGATGTCGTCCGTTACATCTATTATTAATGCAATTACCTATGTTTTGATTGCGTTTGTGGCTGTATCGCTGATTGTATCATCTATTATGATTGGCGTAATTACATTGATTTCCGTTCAGGAACGCACAAAAGAAATCGGTATTCTTCGTGCTATCGGAGCGTCAAAGAAAAATGTATCGAGACTGTTTAATGCCGAAACTGTTATAATCGGTTTTACATCGGGTACACTCGGTGTACTTATAACATATCTGCTTTGTATACCGATTAATACTATTCTGTATCATTTCACTGGAATCGGAGGCCTTAATGCATTTTTGCCGATTCCGGCGGCGCTTATCCTTATTGGAATCAGTGTTCTGCTTACGCTACTGTCCGGAATTATTCCTTCGAGGAGCGCAGCTAAGAAGGATCCTGTTGTCGCATTACGTACGGAATAATTTTAATGCAAACTGTGTTTTAATCCTGTATGGTTTTTCTGTCAATATAAATTAAATCGGAACTGACGAGGATTTTTATAGTCTGAGTCAGTCCCGATTTTCTATTTTTATCGATTGGTTTTTGTATTGTTAATTAGAGTTTTTAAATTTTTATCTGCCCATACCGTCGCAGGTTATACCGTTGCCGGCTATGGCTGCGCCGTGTAAATTAACACATGTGACATTGTTTCCTGCGCTTACGCATCCGTTTATATTACCGCTGCAATCGACATTATTTCCGGCGGAGGCTGCGCCGTTTATATATCCCGCACAGTCGATATTATTTCCGGCGCTTGCATTTTTTCCTATATTGCCTTCGCACCTGATGTCGTTGCCTGCGGTGGCCGAACCGCTGATTTCTTCGCAAACGATATCGCAATAGCTGATAACGTTAAGCGGTTCACCTTTTAAATTAAAGGTAAAATCAGAGGTGTCTTCACTGTTTTCAAGAAGCTTATGTCCTTTGAAAATTACAGCTCTCAGTGTTTCGTCGTCCGGCCAGGGCAGGCTGAATCCGCCGGAACAGTCATTTTCGGGGACAGCGGAGCTGAAAAATGCGCCGATAGGAATTTCGAATATTTCGGCAAGCAAGGGCAGCATTAAAATGTCGGGGCACGATTGTTCATTTTCCCATTTGCTTACTGCCTGAAATGAGATTCCGATTTTTTTTGCAAGTGCTTCCTGTGTAAGTCCTTTTTTCTTGCGGTAAAATGTGATATTGTCCGCCAAAAGCTTAGAATAGTTTTCCATCCTTAAAATACTTCCTTTCATAATTGAACTAATAACAAAGATCGATGCCGCCTGTATGGAATTTCCTTGTAATAAATTATATCAGATAAACAACTTTGATGCAATAAATTATTTGTTGAATTTTACAAATAAATTCAACTATTGATAGAATTATTAAAAATAATATCAATATAACTGAAAGCAAGATGTCCTCAGTTTTTTGTGAGGAGGGTTTCTGCGTAGAGTACCGTTCAATCGGAGATGGAATCACATTTTCAGCCATACGTCATAATATGTCTTAATAGGAAGATGGCTAAGTTCTGCTGTTATACGGAGGTTTACTTATTATGTACTGTTCAAAGCAATTCAGTGAGGTGGCAAAGAGATATTTATGCAGCTTTTATGAAATTCTGGACGATATGATCGAGGGGATGACAGGCGCGGAGCTTAATAACAGCCTTTCGCATAATTTTATAGTTCAGATGATTCCGCACCATGAAGCCGCGATTCGCATGTCGGAAAATCTTCTGCAATATACAACTTTTGTTCCGCTGCAGAATATTGCGCAGAATATTATTAAGGAGCAGACTGAAAGCATTGAGAATATGCAGGAGGTTTTAAACAGCTGCAATATGATGACAAATTCAGATGAAGATATATGTCTGTATCAGCGTCAGCTTCATAAAATAATGCAGGTGATGTTCAGCGAAATGCATAACGCTCCGGCGACTAACAATATTAATGCCGATTTTATGAAGGAAATGATTCCGCATCATATGGGGGCGATACGAATGTCGGAGAACGCTCTGCGCTTTTCGATATGTCCCGAGCTTGTTCCGATTCTGAAGTCAATTATTTCTTCTCAGAAGAGGGGCGTTCAGGAAATGGAGAGACTTTTACAGTGTATATAGCAAAACGAAGCGGGTTTGCATTCTTTAGGTGCGAACCCACTTTATTTATTGTAATTGCAAGGTTGTACACGCTGCATTATACGGCGGGATCTTGTCTTTGACAAATCTTGATTTATAAATGTATAAGTTTTCTATAAGCTTTTGATTTTCGATATTTGCATATCTGCCCTGATATAAACATGATTAACAATATTTTATATTGACTTTTTATAATGCTTGTGATAAACTGAATACTATATCATACGGATTTTTCTGATGATTCAGAATATTCGAACACGCATTGTTTTGAAAGGAATACATAAATGGCGGAAAATAAGAAATTGACGGCGATACTTCTCGCCGGGGCACTCGCATTTTATCCCGTGTTTAACGGTGTTTCTGTATTGGCGGATTATACTGCCGACGAGACGGAAGAGTATCGCTTGGGTGATGTGAACGGCGACGGGAGAATAAACACTAAGGACTTAGTGCGCTTGATGAAGTTCATTGCCGGAGAACCTGTAGAGGTAACGCAAACCGATATTAATGCTGACGGAAAAACTAACGCTAAGGATGTGGTTAGACTTATGAAGATAATGGCTGACGGTGATACTGCGGATACGTCAGGCGATGTATCAGGCGACACATCAGGTGATGATACGTCATCCGGTGAAATTACGGATGATACTTCGTCCGGCGATATTACATCCGATACAGATCCGATTGAGACAGAAGAACCTGAAACGGAGGAAAGCTACATACTTGAGGATATAACTCTTGATTCGGTTATTTCCGATGACTACGATTCTGTGATTGCGGAAGATATAAATGCAGATGAGCTTCTGAGCGCTGCTTTACAGAAAAGGTATGAAGAGTCTGAGTTTGATATTTCGGCAGACCGTCGTTTTTACGCAACGGATAATTCTGTTTCGGCAACTTTAAAGGGACGCGTCAAATACCGTGTTTCGGATGACGGATATTATACAGCCGCGAAGGTAAATGAGATTGATTCCGTCAATTCTAAGGATACGGCGCTGCTCAGTTATTATAACGGAGAGAATTTGTATTTCTATGATGAAAACGAACCCTATTATATGAGCGGTAATCTTGCAGTTAAGAACATTGAAGAGCAGCTTTCCATTTACAGAATTTTTGAACGGCTTGATGCTTCGGTTGTTTCGGGAGAAACCGTATATATAGATAACGGAGATTACGTAATTGTAACGGAAATTCCGGTATCACGTCTTGAAGCCGCGGGAATAGATATTGGTACACTGAAGTCAAACGCTCTTTCGCAGATGAAAATTCTTGAATCTCCGGGAGAGGTAAAAAACGTAAAAGTTTCATTTGTAATATCGGAAGACGGCGGTTATTTGAAGTATGCGCGTTTGTCATTCAGCTTTAACTGCGTTTTGCGTATTGACGCCTCGAACACAAGAAATAAGACGGTTGTGTATGACTATATGCAGTATTTTAATGTCTGCGGAGAGCATGTTCCGATCGAGGAGCTTGACGGAATAGATCTTTATTTGCCCTACGATACAAGCGCCGATATTATTTCTGCGATAGAGGCTCTGTATAATGAAGACGGTTCAAAGGCAGATGATTTTGACGAAAGATATGCTGAAATCTGTGAACTCTATACGGTAGAAGCGGTTGAAGAGGTACTGGGCGATTACGGAATTGAGCTTTAATAACCGATATTTTTTTCGCAGGACATGATATTGACTTAGCCTTTTGGGTAATAGTTGCTCATCTGTAAAGATGCCTAAAGACGCCGTGCTTTAGGGCAATCGGGTACGCTTTCATTTTTGCAGCGTACCGGTCAACTGTCGGAATGTGAGTTTCAGATTACGGCCGTTATTGTAAAAAGTCAGTCTCATTATGTGTATGAGACTGACTTTTTTGTCTGTGCTGCTCAGGCTTTTTGCAGTTTGCCAATGTTGTGCGTCGGCTTATTAAGCTTTTGTTTCCGTTAAATAAATTTACTGCAGGTCTGTATTTGCTTTAATCTTACAGCTTAACAACGTTTACGGCACGAAGCTTGCTCGAATTCTTCGGATCGGGCTCTGTGTCAAAGCTTACTTTCTGACCTTCGGTGAGAGTTTTAAATCCATCGCCTGTTATTGATGAGAAATGTACGAATACATCGTCTCCTCCGTTGTCGTTTGCTATGAATCCGAATCCCTTTTGCTCGTTAAACCATTTGACTGTACCGTTCATTATTCAGTACCTCCGTTATAATTATTTTGATATTCAGATATAAAAAACGCCGCATAATACGAATCGAAAATTAGAAATTGATTCATTACTATGCGACGATCAATCTTAAATTCAGAATACGGTTTTTATTATATACTTACATTTTGGAAAAATCAATAGAGAATAAACCGAATTCACAAAATATTTAATTTTGCATGTCTGACGAAGCCTTATAAGGAGCCTTATAAGAAGTCTTATAATTTGAAAAATATAATTAAAAATAAAAATTGAAAAAAACACTTGCTTTTTTTGAAAGTTTGTGTTATACTAATATGCAGATGTAATTGGAATTGGTTAGATCGGATTAGATGGAAAGTAATGGGGTATCGCCAAGGGGTAAGGCACAAGACTTTGACTCTTGCATCACGCTGGTTCAAATCCAGCTACCCCAGCCATACGGTAATTTTAAAAGTTTCCGTGCAGCAGCCCTGTTTTTACAGGGTTGTTTTACTTTCTGGATTAATAGTTTGCATGAGAGGGACGTACTGAGCAATGGGAAATGTTTGGCATGATATTTCGGCTGACAGAATAAAGCCTGACGATTTTATATGCGTAATTGAGATTTCCAAGGGAAGCCGCAAAAAGTACGAGCTTGATAAGCAATCCGGGTATATAATACTTGATCGAATACTTTACACATCAACACATTATCCCGCAAATTACGGCTTTATACCCCGTACTTACGGCGATGACGAGGATCCGCTTGACGTGCTTTTGCTGTGTGCGGAAAAGCTTGAGCCTTTGACATTGGTTCGTGCTTATCCGATCGGTGTTATATCAATGATTGACAACGGAAGAAATGATGAGAAAATTATCGCCATTCCTTTCAGCGATCCGAATTATAATCATTATTCAAGTATAGATCAGCTTCCTTCTCACATTTTTGATGAGATGCGTCACTTTTTTACGGTATATAAAAATTTAGAAAATAAGGATACCGCAGTTAAGGAAGTGAGTGCCAAGGAGGATGCTGTAAAGATAATTTCCGAGGCTATAGATCGGTATAATGAAAAATTTTCAAAGGGATAAAAAAGATATAAAAAAGTATTTATTTTTTTTATAACTTCGGTTGACATTGTATTTTTCTTATGCTATAATAAGCGCGGTTTTGGGAAGGCTGTCTACTGGCACTGCGGTGCTTGTGTTTAGCGGCTTTAAATTATCCCGAAGATACTCTGAAAGGAGTCCGCGCAGATATACTGAAGATATGTACGGACAAGGTACAAGGCAATGAAAAAAAATACTGTTGTAATTGGATATGGCGGAATGGGCGGCTGGCACGTCGATCATCTGCTTAAAAGCGATGTTTGTAATTTACTTGGTGTTTATGATATAAAGGAAGAACGTTCAGCTGCGGCGGAAAGCCGCGGAATCCATGCATATAAATCGTTGGAGGAAGTGCTTTCCGATGAGCGTGTTGAGCTTGTTACGGTAGCAATACCCAATGACTGTCATAAGGAAGTATGCGTAAAGGCGCTTAAATCAGGGAAAAATGTTATTTGTGAAAAGCCGGTTATGCTTTCGGTTTCGGATTTGAAGGACGTAATTGCTGCTGCCGAGGCGGCGGGAAAGCTTTTTACGGTACATCAAAATCGCCGGTGGGACGTCGATTTTCTTGCGATGAAGCAAATTCACGACAGCGGTGAGCTCGGAAAGGTGTTAAATATAGAGTCACGTATTCACGGAAGCCGAGGAATTCCAAGCGATTGGAGAGGAATTCGTGAGCACGGGGGAGGCATGCTCTTCGATTGGGGCATACATCTTATTGATCAGCTTCTTCAGATATTTACCGGCAAAATTGAACGTATTTATTGTACTTTTGATCATATAACCAATAAGGAAGTAGATGACGGATTTCGTCTTACGATGTATTTTAATGACGGAAGCGAAGCTTACTGCGAAGTTGGTACTTATAATTTTATTTCTATGCCGCGTTTTTATATGCGTGCCGAAAAGGGAACGGCGCTTATTTCTGACTGGCGCGAGGAGACAAAGGTTGTAAAATGCAAGTATTGGCATGAATCTGATGTTCTTCCGGTCGAAACTGCCGCGGGACTTACGAAAACAATGGCGCCGCGTGATTCCGTGACGGTAAGCGAATATAATATTGGGCGTCCGAAATCGGATGTACACGATTTCTACCGTAATTTTACACGTGCGATTGACGGTACCGATACACAGCTTGTTACTCACGCTCAGATGCTGCGTGTACTTAGTGTTATCGAAGCTGCTTTCAAGTCTGTTGAAGAACATCAGGCGATAAGTGTGGATCTTTAATCTTTAATCAAACTTTTTAAAATCGTGATCAATTTATTTATATAAAAGCAAAACGGAAGCTGTAACCACAGCTTCCGTTTTGCTTTTTGCTCCGGGTATCAGAAATTATTTACAGCCTTATATGAAGCTGTCCCGGCGCTAATAACAGAGCTTTCGCATGTCGCCGTATTGAAAACGCTCACTTGATTTGCAGAACAGGCGAGACGGCTGGCAATACGTTTGCGCGCTCAGTCTGAAGAACCTTCGCCCAGTTCCACGTGTTCGCGGAAAAGAAGCGAAATGCACCAGAGTGCGGACAGGCCGACAATCGTATAGATAATTCGGCTGACGACATGTGACGAGCTGCCGAAAATCCATGCGATAATATCAAACTTGAAAAGACCAACGCTTCCCCAGTTGATGCCGCCGATAATCAGGAGCGTGAGAGCTATTTTGTCAAGCATGACGGTACCTTTTCCTTTTCCATTTTATTTTCGGGATCAATCCCTGAAATTTTGCCCCGTTTGCGTTTTCATACGGGGTACGTAGATTATTCTAACCCGAAATATTGCAGATTATTCTCTTTTATTTAAATCACTTGACAAAAAAAATATAAAGGGATATAATATCCTAATAGTTGTGTATTAAATTACCGATTATATGCGGGCAGATTACTGTGAGCCGGTATGACGTAAGTATATAACGAAAGGTATGCGAGTAATGGTAAAGGAAGATTTACTTACAAAAATTGAAAATGCTATGCCCGGACTTTCAAAAAGTCAGCGTGCAATTGGGGATTATATAATAAAAAATTATGACAAATCGGCGTACCTTACGGCCTCGAAGCTCGGTCTTGCGATAGGGGTTTCGGAATCTACGGTTGTTCGCTTTGCAATCGAGCTTGGCTATGAGGGCTATCCGCAGTTTCAGCGGTCTTTGCGCGAATTGGCTCGTACACGGCTGACGGCTGTTCAGAGAATGAAAATTACCGACAGCCGCATCGGAACATCGGATATATTGGAGTCGGTTCTTCACAGCGATATTAGCAAAATAAAGGAGACGCTTGAAAATGTCAGTCATGAGGACTTTGAAAGAGCGGTCGAAACTATAATCGGGGCCAAAACCATTTATATTATGGGCGTTCGGATGACGTCGTCTCTTGCCGCTTTCCTTTCTTTCAGCCTTAGCATGATTTTCCCGGATGTAAAGCTTCTGCAGACGTCGAGCTCAAGTGAAATATTTGAACAGCTTCTGCGCGTTGGGACGGGAGACTGTATAATAGGAATTACATTTCCGAGGTATTCAAAGAGAATTATTAATGCGGTTGAGTACGCGAAGAGCAGCGGTGCGTCGGTGATTGCAATTACCGACAGTCTGATTTCTCCTATAGCCGAATATGCAGACTGCATGCTCACTGCCAAAAGCGATATGGCGTCATTTGTTGATTCACTTGTTGCTCCGCTCAGCATTATCAATGCCCTTGTGGTGGCAATTGCCAGAGAAAAACAGTCTGAGCTTGAGGAGACATTTGAAAAACTTGAAAATGTCTGGGAAATGTTTGACGTATATAATCGCTGAGCCGGATGTCTTTTGTATTTACAGCTTTCCCGACGGAAGTGAATATGGAAGTGAACTGTCTCTTAGTGATTTTAAAAGTATATAAATAGGAAAGAATATTGAATAAAACTGATATTATAGTAGTCGGCGGAGGAGCGGCCGGGCTGATGGCGGCAGGCAAAATTCGCGAGCTAGGCGGAGAGGTTATTCTTTTTGAAAAAATGAATCGAACCGCTAAAAAGCTCGGAATAACCGGTAAGGGACGCTGCAATGTTACGAATAACTGTGATTTGCAGACACTGATCGCAAATGTCAATTCAAATCCTCGTTTTTTATACGGAGCTTTTTCTAATTTTGACTCCGCTGATACGGTGACATTTTTTGAATCCTGCGGAGTTCCCTTAAAAACTGAAAGAGGGAACCGCGTTTTTCCGGTTTCTGACAAAGCCTCGGATATTGTAAATGCGCTTCGAAGATATGCCGGAACTGTAAGATGCGGACAGCGTGTTGTCTCTCTTATAACCGATAATTCCCGCGGCAAAACAAGAATATCCGGTGTAAAACTTGAAAACGGATGTGAATTTTATTCTGACGCGGTAATTCTTGCCACCGGCGGGATGTCGTATCATCTTACCGGATCTGACGGAGACGGCTATAAGCTTGCCGAATCGGTCGGTCACAGTATAGTCACACCAAAACCGTCGCTTGTGCCTCTTGAAGTAAAGGAAAGGTGGTGTGCTCAGCTTCAGGGACTTTCCCTGCGCAACGTAGCTGTACGAATTGCGGACTGCAAAAATGAATCCGAAATTGTTTATGATGATTTCGGCGAATTGCTTTTTACTCATTTCGGGTTGAGCGGTCCGGTTATACTGAGCGCATCCGCACATATTAATAAGGATATTAGTTCGGAACGATATAAGGTAATAATAGATTTAAAGCCTTCACTCGATGAAAAAACGCTTGATAATCGTCTTATTTCTGATTTTGAAAAATATAGTAATAAAAATTATTCCAATGCGTTGGGTGATTTACTTCCCAAAAAGCTTATTCCGATAATAATAAAGCTTTCCGGAATATCGCCCGATTGTAAAGTGCACGATATAACAAGAGAGCAGAGACGTACCGTCCTCGGACTTTTGAAGTCGTTTACGCTCACAATTAAGAGCAAAAGACCTATAGAAGAAGCGATTGTAACATCCGGAGGTGTAAATACGAAGGAGATTTCCCCGAAGACTATGGAGTCAAAGCTCGCAGAGGGACTTTATTTCGCAGGGGAATTGATTGACGTTGACGCGTATACCGGAGGATTTAATCTTCAGATTGCTTTTTCCACGGCTGTGCGCGCCGCCGAATCGGCGTTCTTGCAGATTCGGGGCTGAAATGTCTGTTTATAGTCAATATATAATTGCAATATATAATTAGAAGCAGCACGAGAAACAACATGTTTTCCGCTTCTATGGCGAATGGTTCTACCGCTTTTTTCAATGCCGTTACAATCAGCTACGCGGTTCCTCTTGACGGCGCTTTGCTTCTTATTGAAATATATTTTATACAAAATTCAACCGATTGATTCTGAGAATTTTATAAGTAACCTTCGGTCGGTTATCTCTTGTTTTATGCCGATGTATGGAGAAAATGGAGATTATATGAAAATATGTAGAACTGCAAACTGCAGTACACTTTTTCACTCCCGTTTGTTCCGTTCGGCTCAAAATTAAAGAAAGGCATGGTTATTGTTATGATTAATATTGCGCTTGACGGTCCTGCCGGTGCAGGAAAAAGCTGGCTTGCTAAAACCTTAGCGGCGAAACTTGGATATATTCACGTCGATACGGGGGCGCTGTATCGTTCGATAGGGCTTTATATGCAGCGCATGGGATTATCTCTTGACGACAAAAAGAAATTTATTGACAAATTGACCGAAATTACGCTTTCCCTCAGCTTCGACGGCGGGAAACAGCATGTTATTTTGTGCGGAGAGGATGTAACCGATTTTATCAGAACTCCCGAAATTTCGCTTTACGCTTCTGCCGTATCGTCGGTACCGGAGGTAAGGGATTTTTTGCTTGAGACGCAGCGCAGGCTGGCAAGGGAAAATGATGTTATAATGGACGGACGTGATATCGGCACTGTAATTCTTCCTGATGCCGATGTTAAGATTTATGTGACTGCAAGCGATGAAGTTCGCGCGAAGCGCCGTATGCTTGAGCTTAAAGAAAAGGGAATAGAGCAATCTTTTGAGGATGTACTTGCCGATATGAAAAAACGCGATTTTCAGGACGCTTCCAGAGAGGTTGCTCCTGCTGTTGCCGCAAATGATGCGGTGATTCTCGACAATTCTGAGCTCGATCGAGACGGAACTCTTTCCGAGGCGCTTCGGATTATAAAGGAAAAAATCGGTTAAATAATGTATTCAAAACTTTGCCTCTGTAAATTTTGTATATTGGGTATTACATAAAACTGAAACCGTATTTCATATAAATAAATTAATTATTTTAGTTACATACGATAGATTATTATGGTTTCGGTGATTATAAAAAATCTGTAGCATCTGATGATGTTTTCATTTTATTATAGAAAGGCAATAACATTTTATGAAATATAACGGGATAAACAAAAAGAATAGATTTTATACTGTTATTCATGCAGTTTTTGCCGGTCTGATGAGGCTGATCTTTCGTGTGGAGATAATTAATCCTGAGAATGAACCTACAGACGGCAGAGGAATGATAATATGCTGTAACCATCTTTCCAATGCCGATGTGGTCATTTTGGTTGCGTCTATGAAAAATCAGGTTCATTTTCTTGCAAAGTCTGAGTTGTTTAAAATTCCGTTATTGGGTACTTTTATTCGTGCTATTGGGGCATATCCGATAAAACGGGGAGCTGCGGATGTGGGTGCGATAAAAAAAACGATAGAGCTTGCAGACGGCGGATATACGGTTGGCTTTTTTCCGCAGGGAACAAGAAAACCGGGGGTAATGCCTGAGCTGTCGTCCGCGCGTTCCGGAATCGGAATGATTGCTATGCATACAAAAGCGGATATACTGCCGGTTGCGCTTGTGCCCAAAAATTTTCGTATAAGACCTTTCAAAAAGAATAAGCTTGTAATCGGAAATCCGGTTTCACATGAAAGTATAATAGCTTTGGCAGATGACCGGAATTGTTCTGCGTCCGAACAGTATAAAATTATTACAGGGCAGATATTTAATGATGTGATTGAGCTTGCAAAGAAAAATATATTTTGACAGAATTGATATGACAGAATTGATATTCGGAGAGTAATTTGATGGGGAAAATTACTGTTGGAAAGTATGCCGGCTTTTGTTTTGGCGTAAAGAGATCGGTTGATCGGGTTTTTGAGCTGGCTGAAAAATACAAAGGCTGCCGCCTGCTTAC
>CAOKER010000023.1 GCA_948467545.1 uncultured Eubacteriales bacterium | reverse complement strand
CACCCGACCTACCGCTTAGGAGGCGGTCGCTCTATCCTGCTGAGCTACGGAAACATATTTAAATGTCACTGATACTGTTTTTAATTGATGATCTGCAACCTGTTTCATTAGTATATCATAAAGGAAAAGAAATTTCAAGTATTTTTACAAAACTTATATAAACTTCTGAAAAAATACCTTGCAAATCATTTATAAATATTGTATAATAAAGCTCATATACAGTTATACGCTTTTAATGCGCGTTCTTTTAAAGGGCGAATAAAACAAAGTTGCTCTTAAAAGAACATATATATTATAAAGGAGTATATTTTAATGCTATCTGCAGCGAAAAACTTTGCCATTACATTTGCCGCGTCGGCGCTGATATTCGGTATTATTGCATATTTTGTTGCCGGAGCCGTTGAGAACGGTATTACCGCGGCAGGAAACGAAACCGATTTGACTACTGAATCGGGTACAGGCGATAATGCCGATGCGAATTTTGTTTATGTAACAGATGAAAACGGAGAAGCTGTGACAGATGAAAACGGATTTCCCGTTACAGAGATGAAAACGGATGAGCCGCCGGTTGCCGATGATATTAAAGGAAATTCCTTTAATATGCTTCTTATAGGAACCGATTATCAGCCTGCGGTACTTGACGATTACGATCTTACCGCATATAACGAAAATGTGTCAGGCTTTAAGGTAAAGGAGAGAACCGTAAACGCAGACACAATAATTCTTGTCAGAGTTGACAAGGAAATGAAGTCGTTTATGTTTCTGCCGATCCCGTCGAATACGCAGGTTTTTGTCAGCGGTATGAATATGACGCTTGGCTCTCTGTATGACAGATACGGTCTTGATTACTTATGTAAAAAGGTTTGGGCGCTTACCGGTCTTAATATAGACTATTATTGTTGTATGTCTATTCCTAACTTGACGAAAGTGATTGATATAATCGGAGGAATTTCATATATGGTTCCTACCGACATGACATATAATGATGAATCGCAGGATTTGGGTATCAGTCTTAAGAAAGGACAGCAGACACTCTCCGGTGACCAGGCGCTTCAGATGCTTCGCTATTGTTCATACTCTGACGGGAATATTTCAAGAATGTCACTCGGAGTTGATTTTATAAAGGCGATTGCGTCAAAGCTCACTTCTTCACTTTATTTTGATAAGGCCGCAAGTGTATTCAGCTCGGTCGTTGGATATGCGGAAACTAATTTTACGCTTGAGGCTCTCACAAATAATCTTGATTTGATTTTTTCATACAGCTCTTTTAATAAAATCGACTTGGCATATCCGGGCGTTACAAAAACGGAGAACGACGTATATTATTTTGTTCCGTCATATACCGAAGCGATTACTAAGTTTAGAGAGTACAGATGAAAAATTTGATATAATTTTTTATGTCATACAGGAAAGACAAATGATACAGCTGAATAAGAGAGTATCATCATCTTGATTGCGATCGTTATATGATAGCACGTTGAACTTTAGTGAATATGAAAGGTAAAGAATAAAAATGGATCATTCTGAAATTACAATGGAAAAAATAGTAGCGCTTTGCAAAAGCAGAGGTTTTATATATGCGGGGAGCGAAATATACGGCGGTCTTGCCAACAGCTGGGATTACGGTCCGCTCGGAGTTGAATTCAAAAATAACGTAAAGCGTGCATGGTGGAAGAAATTTGTTCAGGAATCTCGCTATAATGTGGGACTTGACAGCGCAATAATTATGAATCCGGAGACATGGGTTGCATCGGGACATCTCGGCAGCTTTACCGATCCTCTTATGGACTGCAAGGTTTGCCGTGCGAGACACCGCGCGGATAAGCTGATTGAGGATTATACGGCGGAGAAAGGGCTTTCCGATAATCCCTCCGGATGGAGCAACGAACAGATGCTTGAATACATAAAGGCGCATGGCATAACATGTCCTTCCTGCGGAAGCGGCGATTTTACCGATATTCGTCAGTTTAATTTGATGTTTAAAACATTTCAGGGAGTAACCGAGGATAAAACTTCTGAGCTTTATCTTCGTCCCGAGACCGCTCAGGGTATATTCGTCAACTTTAAAAATGTTCAACGTACAAGCCGCTGCAAGCTTCCCTTTGGTATTGCTCAGATCGGAAAATCCTTCAGAAATGAAATTACTCCAGGAAACTTTACATTCCGTACCCGTGAATTTGAACAGATGGAGCTTGAATTTTTCTGCAAGCCGGACACCGATCTTGAATGGTTTGCATATTGGAAGGATTACTGCGCTCAGTTCCTTTACAGTCTTGGAATGAGGCGAGAAAATCTTCGACTTCGTGATCACGATAAAGAAGAGCTTTCTTTTTATTCCAAAGCAACTACAGATTTTGAATATCTTTTCCCGTTTGGATGGGGTGAGCTTTGGGGAATTGCAGACAGAACAAATTACGATCTTTCCCGTCATGCCGAGCATTCGGGAGAGAGTATGGAATACTTTGATCCCGATACAAACGAAAAGTATATTCCGTACGTTATAGAGCCTTCTCTCGGCGCCGACCGCGTTGCTCTTGCATTCTTGATAGATGCATATGATGAAGAGCAGCTTGACGGAGAGGGAAAAGATGTCAGAACCGTGCTTCATCTTCATCCTGCTCTCGCACCGTTCAAGGCGGCTGTTCTTCCTCTTTCGAAAAAACTGTCTGAGGAAGCGGGAGAGGTGTATTCAGAGCTTTCAAGATACTTTAATATTGATTTCGACGAGACCGGTTCCATAGGGAAACGTTATCGCCGTGAGGATGAGATCGGAACTCCGTTCTGCATTACATATGATTTTGATTCAAGCTCTGACGGTTGTGTTACCGTCCGTGACCGAGACACAATGAAGCAGGTCAGAATTAAGATTGAAGAGCTAAAATCATATATAGAGGAAAAGCTTGTATTTTAAAATAAGATGAAAAAATGTCCGCGCGGAAACTCATGATTTTGTGAGCTTTCCGCACGGACATTTTTATAAGATATTAAGACGTAATAAAAAGAATGTGCAGTTTTTCCATTGTCTGCAGTCATTGTCAGCAGTAGTATTTGTCTACGATTGCACACATTTTATCATACCGGCGCATCATATCTTTGCAAAGCTGTATCTGACAGCGCGCACGCTCAAGATTGTGTCCGGGATGCCCCGTTTTAAAATACTTGTCTCCGTCAAGATAGTCGGCAAGAAAACGGGAAGCGAGCTCGAAAGCAATTGTCGGGGCGCCTAACGCGAGGTATTTCTCTTCATTTGGCGTTAGCATGCTCTTTGCAGCTGTTACGAATCCGTCGGTAAAGGCCTCGAAATAATGCATATTAAGGCCGACTTTTTTCAAGTCGGTTTCATCTTCCTGAGTATAATTTGCTGAACAGCGTATTGCGTCGCCGTAATCATATGCGGCAAGACCGGGCATTATTGTGTCCAGGTCGATAATCATTACAGGTTCGAGCGTTGTTTTGTCAAAAAGAATATTATTGCACTTCGTGTCGTTGTGTGTCACGCGTTCCGGGATCTTTTTTTCCAGCCTAAGAGTTTCAAGAGTAGAGAAGTAGCCGCAGTTTTTTTCAAAAAAAGCTATATCCTCTTTACACTCTTCAGCTCTGGCAACCGGGTCTTTCTTGACAGTGTCAAACAGAGTTTTTATTCTTTTGGGTGTATTATGAAAGTCTGGTATAGTTTCCTCAAAATCTTCAAGGGGTATTCCCGCAAGCTGCAGCTGAAATTCTCCGAATGCCCGTCCGGTATTGTGCATGATGTTCTTATCCGTAATCTGATCGAACACTTTAGAGTTTTCAACAAGCTTGCTGACGCGCCAAAATCCGCCGCTGGGCTGCTTTATGTAGTTGGTTCCGACTGCCGTTTTAAGAAAAGTGAGAATTCCACAGCTGCTTTTTTTGTCGCTTTTTTCGAGCCAGCCGCTTATGATTTTCAGATTATTCATAATCTTGACGGGATCGGAAAACACATGGTCGTTTACTCTCTGAAAAACATATGAGCGGGGTTTTCCGTCCTCGTCCTCAACAACTACGTTATAGGTATCATTAATATGACCGTTAATAATTTTGCTGCACTTTAAAACTTTAGGTCCGAGACCGTAAATTTTATTGAGCCGGTCTATCATTTTTTTCTCGTCATATGTTCTTGAAAATTCACTCATAAAGGTTTCTCCCTTTTCAATTGCAATTAATTAGACGTCTTTTCTGTAATTTTTATGCCAAGCTCTGCAAGGGCGTTCGGATCTCCGGGCGTCGGGCATTTTGTCATCAGTTCCGAAGCGTTTTGAACTTTAGGAAAGGCTATCACGTCACGGATATCTTCAATTCCGAGAAGAAGAGCGACGAGACGATCAAATCCAAATGCCATACCTGCGTGAGGCGGTGCTCCGTATTTATATGCTTCGAGAAGGAATCCGAATTTTGACTGTTCCTCTTCTTCAGTCATGCCAAGAGCTTTGAATACTTTTTTCTGAATATCGGGACGTGAGATTCTGACAGAGCCTCCGCCCGCTTCTGTTCCGTTAATGACTATATCGTAAGCTATAGAGCGGATTTTATCAAGATTTTCTCCCTTTTCGAGTGCATCAAGATCTTCTTCCATAGGCATTGTAAACGGATGATGCTTTGCGTAGTATCTGCCGTCGTCTTCGCTGTATTCGAGCAACGGAAATTCTGTAACCCAAAGAAGCTTGAATTCGTCCTGCTCGATGAGCCCCAGCCTGCGTGCGGCTTCACATCGAAGCGCACCGAGAGAATCAAACACTACTTTATTTGTGTCTGCAACAATGAGTAGAAGGTCGCCCGCCTCCAGCCGCATCGTTTCGGCAATTGTTCGGTTTTCTTCATCGGATAAAAACTTTGCAAAGGAAGAAGAAATTTCTTCGCCGTTGTTTTTCAGCCACGCCATGCCCTTTGCCCGGTATGTCTTTGCAATTTCTGTCAGAGAGTCGATTTCCTTACGTGAAAATTTCGCGCCGCCTTTAACATTGATGCCGCGAACACTTCCTCCTGACTCTGCTGCGACCGAAAAGACTTTGAAAGAGCAGCCGCGTACTGCATCCGTCAGGTTCACAAGCTCCATTCCGAACCGCATGTCGGGCTTGTCGGAACCAAAGCGTTCCATTGCCTCTGCATATGTCAGACGGGGAAGCGGGAGCTGCAGCTCTTTGCCAAGAAATTCTTTGAAGAGGTATTTCAGAAAGCTTTCCGTTATTTCAATTATATCGTCCTGACGAGCAAAAGACATTTCAACGTCTATCTGTGTGAATTCAGGCTGACGGTCGGAACGAAGATCTTCGTCTCTGAAGCAGCGGGCAAGCTGAATATACCTATCAAATCCCGAAAGCATCAAAAGCTGTTTGTAAAGCTGAGGCGACTGAGGCAATGCATAGAAACAGCCGTGATGAACCCGGCTGGGAACCAAATAATCTCTTGCTCCTTCAGGTGTCGGCGCAATTAGATTCGGCGTTTCTATTTCTATAAATCCGTTATCATAATAAAAATCACGGGTAATTTTTGCAATTTTGCCGCGTGCCATAATTCTTGCGTTCAAATCAGAACGTCTCATGTCAAGATAGCGGTAGCGAAGCCGCAGTTCAGGCTTTACGGGGCTGTTTTCGGTGATTTCAAAAGGCGGAGTTTCCGCCGCAGAGAGAAGTTTGAGTTCGTTTACTGCAATTTCAATTTCTCCGGTCGGGAGGTTTTTGTTTACAGCACCGCTTCCGCGCGTACGAACAGTTCCTTTTGCCGCAACAACGTACTCCGCGCGAAGCTCAAACGCTTTTTCAAATATTTCGCGGTCGGTATTTTCATCAAAAGCAAGCTGAATTATTCCTGTTCTGTCTCTCAAATCTATGAATATCAAACTTCCGAGATCACGCTGACGCTGTACCCATCCCATAACGCAGACTTCTTTTCCTATGTCGGACGCAGAAAACTCTCCGCAGTATTTCGTTCTCTTGTCCGATGGTGTTAAAAATTCCTGTTTCATATTGATGACCATACCTTTCGTAAATGCTTTAGGCTTGTTACTGCGTTTGAGTAAACAAACGCAGACGGTTTGAATGAACTTGATTTTGAATCAGTCAGGCCGCATAATGTCGGCAATGATTAATTCTGTCTAATATAATCGGCTATTTTATCAATACTGATTTCTGTCTGTTCGCTTTTTGTCATGTCGCGGAGAAATGCTTTTCCGCTGTTAAGCTCATTTTCGCCGAGCATTAATGTATAATGCGCGCCGCATTTGTTGGCGTATTTCATCTGTGCTTTCAAAGAACGCCCTACAATGTCGGATTCGGCTTGAATTCCGCCGCAGCGCAGCTTTTCGGCGATTGATGCCGCGCGGACTGCCGCGGCTTCTCCGAGCGCGGCAATATAGAGTACCGGCTTTTTCTGTTCGGGATATTTTGCTTTTGTCTCGTCCATGGCGAGAATCAGTCGGTTTATACCCATTGCGAAGCCGATTCCGCAGAGAGACGGTCCTCCGACAGATTCTATAAGTCCGTCATACCGTCCTCCTCCGCCGAGAGCATTCTGCGCACCGATTCCGGAAAACTGATATTCAAAAACTGTACGTGAATAGTAATCAAGACCGCGTACTATCTTTGGATCATCGATATAATCAATTCCCATTGAATCGAGAATGTCGTGCAGCATATTGTAGTGCTTTGCGCAGTCTTCGCACAGATATTCGGTTGTTTTCGGCGCGTTTTCGGCAAGCTTTGAACAATCTTCATTTTTACAGTCAAGTATACGCAGCGGATTGGTGTGCAGTCTTCCGAGACATGTATGGCATATTTTGCCTGAATTTTCAGAAAAGTATGCGACTAACGCTTTGTGATATTCAGCGCGGCATTTTTTGCATCCGATACTGTTGATCCGCAGAACGTGGGGCAGACCGAGCTTTTTCAAAAACGCGGAGCCGAGAGCAATTATCTGCGCGTCCGCGGCGGCTGAAGGCGCTCCGAAAAGCTCAACCCCAAACTGGTAAAATTCACGGTAACGACCTGCCTGAGGCTTTTCATGCCGAAAACAATTTATAATATAAAAAAATTTGAGCGGCATTGTCTCTCCGTAAAGTCCGTTTTCAATTACTGAGCGCGCCACCGAAGCGGTTCCTTCCGGACGGAGAGAAAGACTTTTGCCTTCGTCGCTGTCTTCAAAGGTATACATTTCTTTTTGTACAACGTCCGTCGTATCACCCACTCCGCGCTGGAATAGCTCGGTTGACTCGAAAGTGGGAAAACGAATTTCCGAAAATCCGTAAAGCGCCGCAGTTTCGCGCGCTGTTTTTTCTATATACTGCCATTTTGGCGTTTGTGACGGCAAAATATCATTTGTCCCGTATGGTTTTTGTATCATTTTAACTTCCTTTTAATATAAAATAATAAATATATAGTTGTGTGCTGCACATAGCTTTTATAATATCTTAACTGCAATATCTAACGTATTGACAAGTAATAGAAAAATTGAATAACTTTGATGTTCTTATATGCTGAACAACTGAAAATTGATGAGCCAGTTTCAAAAAGGCACGTTACAGATGTAATTGTAATATATGAAAAAACTTTGATGAGCCTTTATTTATAATATCATTTATCTCTGTAATTGTCAAGTATTCCATGGTAGTGCAAGACAGTATAAATATACGAAAAAAGTTACGCAGCGGAAATTCTCTTGGTTTTTTACAGAAACATTTGACATGCAAAGGGTATTTATGGTACAATAGCCGTAAAGCTATATTTTTACGGCAGAAAGCTTGGCTCTATCGTCCGCATCGGAAATTTTGCGATGCAAAATCTCGAAATATTTACAGGCTGCCGAAAATTATGGTATAAAGGAAATGTGATTAAATATGTTTGTGATTAAATATGTTCGTGTAAGGACTTAAAACGGAGGAAGATAAATTGAATTACGGATATTATGACAATGAAAACCGCGAGTATGTGATAACAAGGCCCGACACTCCGACGCCGTGGATGAATTATCTGGGAAACGGCGGTTTCAGCGGTATGATTTCTAACACGGCCGGAGGTTTGGTATTTGATAGAGACCCGGGAAATTTTCGTATAACAAGATATAATTTTAACAGAATTCCATATGATCGGCCCGGAAGGTACTTATATTTTAAGGATACGGACAGCGGTACCGTGTGGTCGCCGTCATGGCAGCCGGTTCAGACTTCGCTTGATGAGTATTCATGCCGGCACGGTATGGGTTATACAACAATCTCGGCAAAGAAGGATGGGGTTGCATCTTCCGTTACGTATTTTATTCCTGAGGGAAAACAGTATGAGGTATGGAAAGCAACAGTCAGAAATGAAACAGCTCGGGTTAAAAATATAAAAATTTTCAGCTATGTTGAATTCAGCTGTTATATTGCAAGCTATGATATAGAATGTGACTGGCCAAGGTATTTCTTTGACTGCCGCAGAAACGGAAGAGCCATAGTATTCAATCCGTCTGACGACTTTATAAAGGAAGAACGTCTGCTCAGTTATATCTCCACAGATCTACATGTTGACAGCTATGACTGCGCGCGCGTTGAATTTTTGGGCAACAGCCGTGACGAGAGCAATCCGATTGCGGTTGAAAGAGGTTTTTGCGGCAATTCCGATATTAACGGCGACAATGCGTGCGGAAGCTTTTGCTGTTCGCTCATGCTTAATCCGGGCGAGGAAAAGACGTTTGTATTTACGCTCGGAAACGCGCGCGACATCGACGAAATCAACAGGCAGATAGACGACGCTTCGGATTACAGACTGCTTGATGCGCAGCTTGAAGCCCTTAAACAGTCTTGGCTTGAAAACAGCAGTTTTCTTCAGGTGAAAACTCCGGACGAGCAGATGAATACAATGCTCAATATTTGGCATCCCTATCAGTGCCGCATGACCTTTAACTGGTCGAGATATATTTCATTTTACGAGCGCGGCCTTGACCGCGGTTGGGGATATCGCGACAGTATGCAGGATGTTCTCGGCATAATGCATTCTGCTCCCGGCAAGGCTAAGGAGCGCATGAAAGTTCTTCTCGGTATTCAGAATTCCGACGGCAATGCGCGCTCTCTTTATTTTCCGGGGACAGGAAAATCGGTTGGCGGAGGACGTTCCGACGACCATATATGGACTGTTTTTTCTGTGTGCACTTATATTAAGGAAACCGGAGATTATGGTTTTCTTGATGAAAAGATTCCTTTTGCTGACGGAGGAGAGGGTACGGTTCTGGAGCATTTGAAACTCGGACTTGATTTTACAAGAAACAATGTCGGAGATCATGGCGTGCCTTTGTTTCTCGGAAATGACTGGAACGACAGTCTGTCAAAAATATCATCGGAGAAACATAGGGCAGAAAGTGCATTTGTATTCTTTCAGGCTGCTCATGCGGCGTATGAGCTTATCTCTCTTTTTGAACATATCGGAGACAAAAAGAACGAGGCGTGGGCGAAGGATTACTATGAGTGGTGCAGAAGCGTTGAGCCGGTTCTTTGGGACGGAGAATGGTATCTGCGTGCATATACTGATTATGGCGAGAAATACGGCACTCACGACGATGAGTACAATAAGATTTTTCTGAATCCTCAGTCGTGGGCGGTTCTCAGCCGTCTTCCTTCGGCGGAGAAAGGCAATTCCTGCTTTGAGAATGTTAAAAAATATCTGTTCTGCGATTTTGGAGTAGTTTCCCATGCGCCGGCATCATCCGGCATAGATTTTAAAAAGAAGCATTACTTTGGAATGAAAACAGGCATTCGCGAAAACGGTGGAGTATTTTTTCATGCAAGCACATGGGCGATTATCGCAGAAACATTGCTTGGGCGAAACGAGGACGCATATTCTCTGTATCACAGAGAGCTTCCGACAGCACGCAACGATAAAGCCGACAGATGCAAGGTTGAGCCGTACATATATTCTTCATCTATGGTGGGACCGTCTCATGAGCGGTATGGCTCCGGCGAGTGTTCGTGGCTCAGCGGAACGGCGTCATGGATGTTTCTTGCCGCATCGCAGTATATACTTGGTTTTCGTCCGTACTATGACGGAGTTATAATTGATCCGTGCGTACCTGCGCACTGGGATGGATTTTCATATACAAGAGTTTATCGCGGAATTTCCTGCACTGTTGTATCTCCTGCGCTTCCGCGCGAAAATGCACGCGCAGGAAAGCTTGTTGTGGACGGAGAAGAAATTGACGGAAACTTTTTGCCTTATGATAAAATATCAGGAAAAAAATCGGTTGAGATAAAAATAGTATATTGACCGTTCGGATGTATTAATTTTTGTGTTATTATAACATCGTCGAACAGCGAACAAAGCGCAGAATCGACAAGATTCTGCGCTTTGTTTTTTTATTCGCCGCAGTTTTCGGGCAGCTTTCTCTCTGATAAAAACTTCGATATTTTATGTTTTCTGGGCTTTTTATTAATTTTTTATTAATCAGTTAGAAAAAAGTCGTTTTTGGGGCGTATAGAAGAATAATAAATGGATAATCCTAAATTGATGATTAATTTCTCTGTTCATTAACGGACGCATATATGAGAACATTGAATGATTTTTATAAAAAGGTATAATTAGATATAAATATTGAACCCGGCACTGTAAAACTGCAATGCCGGAGGAATTTTTTAAATTTAACAAATTGTCTGTAATAGCTTTTCAACCGTGGATTATGAATTGTATTTCTCCGGCAGAGGAACGATTTTTTCAAAGTGAAATACAGTTTCGACATCCTTCCGCCATTGAATCGGAGGCTCGGTGTCCTCCCACGGAGCAAAGTGCTCGTCCATCAGTTCACCCCAATTTGAAGGCGTGTTATTCGTTGTCAGTTTACCCTTAAAGCAGAGTTTGCTCTCGGTGTCCGGTCTCTCAAGATAATGAAATAACAGATTTTCATGCATGCATATTATTCCGTATTTATTTCCCATACCCGGAGTCTCTTCCTGCATTTGATAGTGATAGAATATGTACGAGGAAAGCTTCTCAGGCCTGATTCTCATCATCATTCCGAACGGCTCGCTCGGTGTGTGCCGCATCCATTCCTCGTCGTCTATCGGGCGGTTGTAATGAAATATATCAAACATCGGAATCCAAAGTCTTTTTTTGACTTCTCCGGGCCATTTTTCGAGATACTGTTCCATATTGCCGAAAATATCATTGGGGGCAAGATCCGTGCAGTCTCTCGTTTCATAATAGAGAAATACGCGCTGTTTCCAGCACATCACGCTGAGTGATACTATACACCGGCTGCGTTTGCAGTCCTTAAGTGCTTTGACAAATTCATCGTGTGCTCCGTTTTGCAGCTGAGCAGTATAAATATTGCGGTAAATCATAGAAATATTTCCTTTCCTTGTAAGCATCTCCGCATGCTTTTACTAAACTTAAAATAAGCAAAGCGTATGCGCGCCCATATATATTTTATCATATGCGGCGGCAATTTGCAATTGTTATTCCTAAATTGATTTTGCTTCGGCTGATTTTGTTTCCGCTCGTCGTGAAAAAACTGTCGGTAATTGATTTGCATATTAATATTGGATTGACTTATAAAACTATTTATGTTATTATTATAGATAATCAAACCGACTGTCGGCATATTTTATACTTGCTATTTGCTCTGTTGTTGTATATCGTCGGCTGCTGCATGCCGAATTTCGTGATTTTGATACATATCCAAATTTTCCTGAAAGGATTGGAAGCTGATGAAGAAGGAATCGCTTAATGCCGCTATTGAGGCATATGATATAGAGGCGGAATGTATACATAATATGAAACAATATTTTGATGAAGAGAAATTTGCCAAAGCTGTTGAATTGCTTTGTAATGCAGAGCGTATCGGAACATCGGGGTGCGGTCATTCCGGTATTATATGCAGACATTTCTCGCATTTGCTGTGCTGTGTTGAGCGTCCGTCCCGTTTTATTTCTCCTGCCGAGGCGGTGCACGGAGCGACGGGTTTTTTGAAGAAGAATGATGTAATGGTTTTTGCGTCAAGGGGCGGAAAGACTAAAGAGCTTCTTCCGATTCTCGATATATGCAAAAGCAAAGGCGTATCGGTTATTACGGTTACGGAGAATCTTGAATCTCCGCTTGCAATCGGTTCGGATGTAGTTCTTAAGCAATATGTGAACAGAGAAACTGATAAATATAATTCTCAGGGAACTACGTCTACGACTTCTCTGTGCATGATATTTCATTCTCTGCAGGCTGCAATCATTGAGGAAACCGAGTATAAAAATGAACAGTTTGCCGTTATTCATCCGGGTGGTGCTGTAGGCGAAAGATTAAATAATCATGAAATAAATATATAACTGAATGAAATCGTAAACAAGCTATTACGGTACTGCTAATAGATATATCGTTATATCATACTGGATATTTTCGTAAGACGGAGTTTGTTTTTCGCCGATGGTACCTTTCTGGCGAAAAACAAACTGCTATAAGCTTTATTCTTATTAAAGGCTTTGTTTTTTATGAAGATGTTTTGTCTGATTTTGTTATTATTGTAGACGTGTGCAGTTGTATGTAATTTGTATAGATGCCGATGATGTACGGTATTTAAAAAATCGTAATTTTCTGCATGAATTCATTTATATTAAAATCGAATACTGAGGTATTGACAATATTATGAATGTGTGATATAATAATCTCGGAGCTGAGGCTTTTCGACTAACAAGCTTTGCTTTGTCGTCATTGATTGTGATTGTGAAAATCTAAACTGCAAATTATTGCGTTTCAGTTTCAAAATATGATATAATAAAAAACGTGTAATACGGTCACTCATAGATATTTATATCTTGCTTGTTGGTTTTATATTTGAATTTAATTTTACGGAAAGATGGCTGAGCTGGTCTAAGGCGCACGACTGGAAATCGTGTGTTCGGCTAATTACCGACCGTGGGTTCGAATCCCACTCTTTCCGCCAGCGGCGTTTGGCTGCAAAAAATTCGCACATCGTTTCGGTGTGCGAATTTTTTATTTTTGTGTTAAAAGGGATATCGGCGTTATTTTACTGCTTTAAACGCTGAATCCAATGCGGCAATAAGGTCATTTGCATTCTCAATTCCGATTGAGAGACGAATGGTATTTGGCTTTATTCCTTGTTCAAACAATTCTTTCTCTGTAAGCTGTGAGTGGGTTGTACTTGCCGGATGAATTACAAGGGATTTTACATCGGCAACATTTGCAAGAAGAGAAAAGATCGGGAGGTTGTCGATGAAATCTTGAGCGGTTTGTGCGCCTCCCTTAATTTCGAAGGTAAAAATGGAACCGCCGCCGTTGGGAAAATATTTTTTATATAGTTTATTGCTTGGCTCGGTTTCGAGCGACGGATGATGCACTGCCTCTACCTGAGGATGATTATTGAGGTATTCTACAATTTTAAGAGCGTTTTCAACATGCTGTTTTACACGGAGCGATAGTGTTTCCAATCCTTGAAGAAACAGAAATGCGTGAAACGGAGACATAGTGGAACCGGTATCACGCAGCAAAATGGCACGGATGTAGGTTGCGAAAGCGGCTTTTCCCGCGGCATCGGTGAAGGATATTCCGTGATAGCTTGGATTTGGTTCTGAAATCCACGGATATTTGCCGGAGTGTTTCCAGTCAAAAGTTCCGCCGTCTACAATAACACCCCCAATCGCTGTTCCGTGTCCTCCTATAAATTTAGTTGCGGAATGTACCACAATGTCGGCTCCGTACTCGATAGGGCGGATAAGATACGGAGTTGCAAATGTAGAATCTATTACAAGCGGAATACCATGCTTGTGGGCTATACCTGCAATTCTTTCAATGTCTGCAATATTTGAGTTTGGATTTCCTAATGTTTCGATAAATATAGCTTTTGTATTACTTTTGATTGCTTTATCAAAGTAAGCTTCTGATTCGGGATTAACAAATGTTGTTGTAATTCCCGAGGACAGAGGTAATGTATGTGCAAGCAGATTGTATGTTCCCCCGTAGATGTTTTTTGATGCAACAATATGTTCTCCGTTTCGCGCGAGCGCACATATCGTGTAATTAATAGCGGCTGCGCCTGATGAGGTGGCAAGAGCGGCGAGGCCTCCTTCCAGAGAAGCAATCCTCTTTTCAAAAATGTCTTGCGTCGGGTTGGTCAGTCTTCCGTATATATTTCCCGCGTCTTTCAGACTGAAGCGATCTGCTGCGTGTTGAGAATTGTGAAATACAAAGGATGTGCTCGCATAAATCGGTACCGCCCTTGCGTCTGTTGCCGAATCGGCTTGTTCCTGTCCGATATGTAATTGTCTGGTTTCAAAGCTCCAGTTTTTTGAATCATTTATATTATTCATTTTTGCTCCTCCGTGTGCAGTAAATTTTATGTGTTTCGGTGTGACGACTGTTTCATATCTCGGCGCGAATACATTGGTATGAAGAAGTTTTTTCTTCATTTATCATATTGCTTTTGATTTGTTCTGATTATAGTACAAACTTCTTTTACTGTCAAATACTTGATGTTTATACAAATATATAGATTATGTCTATATGTTATATAGGCTTTGGCTGTCCAATGATTCATAGTAAGAAAAACACAGTGTTTTAAGGCTTTTCTTATGCATATCTTTATCTATTTTGTATGTCAATAACAAGAAATATTTTGATGCGTAAAGAATCGGAAAGAACTAACGCGCTGATTAATATGATAAGCGCGGAAGACAATAATAATGTTGACGCATGGATGTCGCGGCTCGACAGAAAAGTGAATATTATTCGGCAGACACACTAATAAATAGATATTATTACAGAAATGAGGTGGATAAGTACAATCGGTTAATACAGGAAGATCTTCTTTCCTCACTTTTGCGTTGATTTAACGGCAATTTTTGAAAGCAAGATAAAATTTGTTATAAAAATGCCTGTTCTCGTATGGAGAGACAACGTGTGATTCTTAAAATTATAGATGCATTGAGAGAAATACTTCAACAGATAAAGATGGTTGGATACAGGAGAGAATATTTGCCCTCGTACGGCTTTCTGCCGAATGTTTTGCTGCGGAGAAAAGGAATCCGGATATATAATGCGCTTGATCGGTGTGTTGAATTATGTTTACTGTATGTCGGAATTTCAAAGGAACGGAAGCTTTTGTATAATTCTCCTGTACTTAATGAACTGACAAAAAATATTGATGGTTGTATTTTTTGAGAACATTATGTGATTCTTCCACTTACAATAAGTTTTGGGTGGGAGTGGTTTGACTGTGTAAGAAGTGAGGAACGTTTTAAGGAGATTGTAGTAAAAATAAAAGAAGTATATGAAAAAATAGCCGGCTTAGAAACATAAATTAAGTAGGTTAGCAGCAAAATAAGCAGAGCAATATAATTCGAACCGTTTTATTAGCTGCGTTATAAATGAATTTAAGTCTATTTCCTTACATTTATTTGTGAGTTTTACACTGTGCTATATGCTTATTTGACAACTTTTGATGTGCAATAATATGTTCTGAAACGTATTGAAAAGTAATAATCATAACATGAAAAAAGCACCATAAACAACTGAATTTCCAGTGTTTAAGGTGCTTTTTG
>CAOKER010000022.1 GCA_948467545.1 uncultured Eubacteriales bacterium | reverse complement strand
TCCTATTATATCACTCCTTCTCCTTTTTGTCAATACCTTTTTTGTACTTTTTTTGCTTTTTTTAATGAGTAAGAGTGACAACCGTCTTTCAAAAACGGTTTTTAAAGTATATCACATTTTCCACAGTTTGTCAATAACTTTTTTCAATGTTTTATTATTTTTTTTAGACAGCGAGAAATAATAAAAAAAAGATACTTTTCTAAATAAGTAAAAGCCAAAAATCGACCGCCGGACGATTCACAGAGAATTATGCCGTTCCGAAAATGAAAAAAATCATCATATTATAAGGATTATCGGCCGCCGCGAAACATCCTTAATATTTCATGGTTATAAATCCATATATATATTCAAATACTATTACTCAACACATATTAAAAACAAAATAAAGAGGTAGTACCTATCTATGGTAATGATATTTACAAGAACTATAATAGTATACATTTTCCTTGTTATAGCCATGCGGCTGACAGGAAAACGACAGATTGGAGAACTTCAGCTGTCCGAACTGATAACCGCCCTGCTGCTTTCCGAGCTTGCAGCCTCTCCGATTACAAATAACAATATTCCTCTGAGTTATGCTTTTGTTCCTATTCTAACCCTTGTCTGCATAGAAATCATCAACACATTTCTGGTAACAAAAAATGTTGCTGCACGCCGTTTTCTTGACGGTGTACCGAATATCATTATAAAAAAGGGAGTTCTCGATCAAAAGGAGCTGGCAAAAGTAAGAATGAGCATGGAAGAGCTTTTTGCGGAACTTCGACTAAAAGATATATACGATATAAGTGAAGTAGAATATGCCATACTCGAACAAAACGGTCAGCTGTCCGTAACACCAAAAACCGCAGCAAGACCATTGACCGTGGGCGACATGAATCTCATCCAAAGCGACCGCGGAATAGCACACCAGCTTATTGTAGACGGTCATGTCAGCTCCTATAATCTCAGCCTCGTCGGGAAAACAGAAATATGGCTAAAAAAACGCATTAAAGCATATGGATTTGAATCATTCAGGGATGTATATCTCTTTACACTGGATGACGCGGGCGGAGAATATATCCTTAGAAAAAACAAATAAAATAAAGAAAGGATGTCTGTATGCGCAAAGACTTACATGCCGCGTTCAGTATATATTCAGGCGATAGAGTCTTTGCAATTAATGACACAAAAATCCAATGAAAGCATTTATCACGTCAATCGTAATTCTTGCAGTCGTAATAACTTTTGTGGCAATCAACGCCGTTTATGTAGACAACACATCACAGCAGCTTCTTGACGCAGCATACTCGCTCCCGGATCTTGAAGACCTAATGTCAAACGGAGTTAAAGACGGCGGAGACGGAGGAACCGGTGAAAACGGCAATACAAATGCTGAAAATTTTTCCGAAACTCATGAAATCATTTCGGCAGGAGAAGATGCAATAAAAAAATTCACCGACATTTGGAATAAAAATAAAAACAAGCTCGGTCTGTTTATAGTCTACGACTATATTTACAATATTCAGGCCGCGGTGGATCAACTGACGGATTTTTATGCCGGAAAATATTACACCGACTACAGCACGCAGAGAAAAATGCTGATTACAGCTATTAAGCGAATGCAGGAAGTTGAGGAATTCTCTTTGGACAACATCATATAACTGCACAACGTGAAAGGTTAATCTCATCTTTTTAGAATTTTTGGCAAGATACAATTCTCACATCTTTCCAAACTGTGCTTTTGAATACAATGCGGCATACAAATTATCTGAATTCAGTTACCCCGTCCGATAAAAAACATTTCCTCCGTATTATATCATAATCTGCCACGCCTGCCAGCCTTGCGATATATTCGGGATTCAAATATGAAGTATTATCGGCGCAAAGCACCGTATTAAGAATATTATCCGACTGAACAAATCTCAAAATTTGAGGCCTGATATCAACATCCTTTTCACCGCTTTTGGTTCTTTTGGAAATGACAAGTGTATCGCCGACTATTTCATTATAATCCGGAATCACCTCAAACGATTCCGGATAAAAAATTATGCTGTACTCTGCCCACGCAATTTCCGAAGCCTTCCGTTCAGGCTCGTATACATCGAAAACCCGAAGCTCGTCAACAAGGTTTTTATTAAGTTCGGATTTTATTTTTTCACAGTCCGGCTTATCATACAGCTTAAGTTCCATAAACTCGCAGCTGCTCTGTGTTCCGACCGACAGCTGAAGTGCAAACGACATACGCGGATGCGGATTAAAACCCTGCGAATATTTTACCGGTATTTCGGCACGTACTATTGCCGTACGCATTGTACGCGCCAGATCAAGATGCGATATAAACTGCAGCCTTCCGATCTTTTGAAATTTTACACGAAGATTCCAAACCGGCGAATTCTGGTCAGATGATCTATCGGTCAAGCCCGGTCTCTTTTCCCTTGCAAAATTAGCCTCCTTAAGTTCGTGAAGATTGCTGGTAACATTATCGTTTTTCATTAAAATATCCATACCTTCCTAATACGTAAAAATATATTTCGCAATTTTTTTCTTTTACGTCATTCCTTATGACGATCCGGTATCTGAGGACACCATCTGCAGTTTCCGCCCATTTTATTTGCTCCGCAGCCTGAACATTTTTCGGCGCAGCTCGGCGTTACAGAATACCTGTATGCTTTGTCGGCCTCGGATGCAAAAAAACGCTTTTCGACACCACAGTCAATCACATCCCATGGAAGAAGCTCGTCTCTTCCAAATCTTCTGTTTGCATAAAAGGACGGATCGATTCCAACAGTTTCAAATATTTCAATCCACGAATCGTAATCGAAAAATTCGTCCCAGCTGTCAAAACGCCTGCCTCGTCTTCTGCCTTCAAGCAAGGCCCTGCCAAGTCGACGGTCGCCTCTGGCAAAAACGGCCTCAATACGGCTTACGCGCGCGTCATGCCATGTATATCGAATCTTTCTGTCGGTGACAGCGTCGCGAAGCCACCTCTGTTTTTCCTCAAGAAGCTCCAAGCTGTCCTGAGCTTCCCACTGAAACGGAGTAAAAGGCTTCGGAATAAAGCACGAAACTGAAATTGTCACCTGCGGCTGACGAGATTTCTTTGTTGTCGGCAGACTATAATAAAGCTCTATTACCTCTTTTGCAAGCTTTGCAATTCCTTCAATATCCTCCCTCGTCTCGGTGGGCAGACCATTCATAAAATACAGCTTCACCTGATTCTTTCCGGCCTCAAACGCCGTTCTGCAAGCGCGCATAAGGTCATCGCTTTGAACGTTTTTATTAATTACATCGCGCATTCTTTGAGTTCCCGCCTCCGGAGCAAATGTTATTCCGCTTGCACGTACACTTGATATCTTTTCCATAAGCTCCTTTGTAAAGCTGTCTACACGAAGAGACGGAAGAGATATACTGACGTTTTTATCCTCTGTCCAGGAAAGCAGTCTGTCGGTAAGCTCACCTAACCGTGAATAATCGCTAATGCTCAGTGAACACAGAGAAATTTCATCAAATCCGGTGTTTTCATAAAGCTTGCGGCATTGTGAATCAAGAACATCAGGACTTTTCTCACGCACCGGGCGGTAAATCATTCCGGCCTGACAGAAACGGCATCCGCGAATACACCCGCGGTACACCTCCGGAACTATACGGTCATGCACCGTTTCAATATACGGCATTATAAGCTTGTCCGGAAAATAAGCCGAATCCATATCAGAGATAATACGCTTGCGAACTCGCGCAGGCACATCGGGATATTTAGGAGAAAAAGAAGCGAGCGTTCCGTCACTGTTATACCGCACATCGTAAAGCGAGGGTACATAGAAACCGTCAAGATGAGAGATTTCGCGAAGTATTGTTCCGCGGTCCGCTCCCTCAGACTTTAACCTTATATAAAGCCGAGCAAATTCGGGAAGGGCCTCCTCCCCCTCTCCAATATTAAAAACATCAAAGAAGTCCGCAACAGGCTCGGCATTGTACGCACAAGGACCTCCTCCGATTACAATGGGATCATTTTCACCGCGTTCCGCCGCAAGCAGCGGAATTCCTCCAAGCTCCAGCATATTCAGAACGTTGGAATAACAGAGCTCATACTGAAGCGTAAAGGCAACAATATCAAATTCCGATATAGGATCGCCGCTTTCAAAGGCGTACAATGGTATATCGTTCTCACGCATACGCTCCTCCATGTCCGGCCAAGGCGCATAAGACCGTTCACACCAGACATCGGGCTCTTTATTCAATACGCCGTACAAAATTCTTACTCCGAGATTTGACATTCCGATTTCATATGTATCCGGAAAACAAAAGGCTACCCTTGCCTTAACCTTGTTCTTATCTTTAAGTGTCTGTCCCCACTCCCCGCCGATATATCGCCCCGGCTTTTCTACTCCCTTCAGAATTGCGTTATACCTCATACTATTAATCATACCTTTCGATCACACGAATTTTTTATTCAAAGCCCGATTTTTACCTTTTCTGTTCTTCATAAATATTATCAGACGGCAGTAAAACGAAGCACACATATAAATACAGAAAAAAACAGTGCTGATAAAGCTTTACACTCTGTCAGCACTATAACTAAAAGCAAGATGTCTCCCATCCATAATGCGGCAGACTCTATCGGCTTTTTCATTAGCATTATGGTCCCCGCAGAAGCACCCTATGACGGAGCTTTGCGCCTTATTGAAATACTGTATAAGGCTTAATTTTTAGTTACATACAGTCTTGTTATAAAAACTGCAGGAATAACCCAGAGCAGCTGATAAAGCGCGACCTGATAAGAGCAGACTTCTCCGCCAACGCCGAACAACAGAACCAGCGCAACAATCAAAAAGGCAAAGGCCATCGAAAGAATCTTAAGCATTATACCGCTTTTCATGGCGTGAATAACCTTTTCACAAAGAGAATACGCCTGCATCATCGACTTAACAGACCTTTTTGAAACAACTCCCGAATCCACATGCTCGGATGAAACAGATAAATCGTCAATTGTTCTGCAGCGCAGAACCTTAATCGGATAATCGGCAAGCCTTATTTTTCTGTTGAGCATCTCATCAGTAATATTGGGATCAAACGTTTTAATTCCAACACAGATTCCAAGTCTGCTGAACTGTTTGATAGTAACCTCAAAATCTCTGTCAAACATATACTGAACGTACAGCTTTGCAACGACTTCACCGTCAATTGCAAGAAGCATTATACTTACAGCTCCGTCGTCCAGAAGCGCCTCATCCTCCGGATCTCCGGGAACACTCAGTCCGTTTTCCGCAAAAAAGTCAAAACTTCCGCAATAAACATGTTCACCGGATATATAAGCTTCAAGACCTCCGGCAACAACTCTCGTAAGCTTTACATCCTCGGTATGTTCAAGGTCACGGGTTGCCGATTCAAATACCTCGGCCAGCGGTCCTCCCACTTTCATAAAAAGACTCGCTACGTTATAAATTATGTAATCGATTCTTGAATCACCGTATGTCTTTATGCTCTTTACCATTACTCCGCTCGCCGGAAAAACGTCTTTATCATCAAAAGTAATTGCAGACGACGTACAGCTGTATTCCTCAAGCGAGCTGCCTCCGATAACCGCACTTCCAATTTTATATGCGCGTTTTGAAGCTGAATAAAACGGATAGCTGAAAATCAGCATCGTAATAAAAGGAACACCGAACACCAGCGTATATTCAGCGACTGTAAGTGCAGAAGCTATACTGCGTTCCATAATCAGGTTCCAGACAAAAAATACTATCGCCGCGCCAAAAGACACCGGAAGAAGTATATTAATAATACGGCGCAGCGATACCGACGTTTTCATGCGGGAATAAAATCCGTCGACAAATTCTGTCTCTGCAATTCTGAATATAGAAGAGTTTTCAGGCATAAAACCTGCAAACGCCGCCGTCTCAAGTGTCGCCTGCTTCTCGCTCAGACTTTCTATGGCAAATTTATGTTTCTTCGACGCAACAACATTGAAGCTGAATATCTCACGTTTAAGATCCATATATTCACCGATAAGAGAGATAAATATCATAAGAATTACAGGAAAATTAAAAAATCTAATCTTATCGCCGACAGCGTGAAAATGAAGAATACACATCATAATTTCATAAAACGCGCTGAATACGGTCACCGTTAACAAAGCGCTGTCAGGCGTAAGCTGAAAACGTGAAAATGAGCGATACCCCTCCGCAAGCCTGTCTTTAACAAGTACGGCCGCAAAAACAAGAAGCTGAAAGCCAAGCATCGTATATACAACCGGATAGGTCCTCGAATCCATCCAATTCGGAAGCTTTGCGCCGAATTCGGAAAGATTCTCAAAAAGAAACGAAAAAATGAGAAGCAATCCGCCGCCAAGCAATCGAAGAAGAAGCAGCCTGTATTTTGCCTTATAGTCAGATAAAATTGTTTTTATCTGATCCGGAGAGGTAAATTCTTCTTCTTTCTTTTTCTTTTCTTTTGAAAGAATAAGCTTTCCAGCCTTATCCGTATTTTCCGACAGCTCTGCAGCTTTATCGAGACCGACTGTCTGAACCAATTCGTCATCCATTCCGAAAGCTACCATAAGCTGAACATCTGTGTCGTCAACGCTGTCATCGGAATCAAAATCATCAAAAGGTTCTCCCGGATCTGCCTCTGAAGTCATCTCATCTCCAAGATCATCCAAATCATCCGAATCCAAAGCATTCACATCAATTTCAGAATCTTCGGACGGAACTTCGGAAGAGGCGGCAGCAGCGTTACCGTTACCCGTAATGTTAATTGCATTTTCAGACTCTATAAATTCATCGGCATGGTCTGCAAAATGAGATTCTTCGTTCTCTTCCTTCGTAACAGCGTCTGCGGATTTGACAATCTGTTCGATATCGTTTAAATTCAAAGTCTCAGCTTCTGCTCCGACGACGTCGGAAACGCCGGGTTTGGCTGTTTCATCAACTCCGGGACCGCCGGTTTCATATTCCGCGAAATTATCGTCTTTCTCCGAAACGCAAACATCATCGTCACCGTCAGCCGCAATTTCAAATTCTTCGGCTTTTGCTTCACAAAGTCCGTCAGGACCGGAAGAATTCTCGATTATACCGCCGTTTTCCACCGTTTCATTCTCTTCGAAAACAGCCGTTTCGGAATTTACGCTTTTTTTCTGCTTCAGGATTCCGATATTTCCCTTGAGCTTTCCGAGCAAGTCATCTGCAGAAACAATAGGCCTCCGCTCCTTTTCGGCTGCCTCTTGTTTAACAGCCGCTTCTTCGGCCGATTCAATCCTCGGAGTATTATTATCGGTTTCGTTTTCTATACGTTTTTTCTCATTCATATTATACCCTCATTTATAATCCAACGTATTTTTCGCGGAGATATAATTCAGAAAGAAAATTTTTCAAAATATATTTCATAACATCGAATATAAAAATATAAGAGACGCTTCAAATCTTGTCACTTTATGCCGTCACGCTGTGAACACGCCTCAAAAAGTACAACTGCAGCGGCAGCAGAAACATTAAGAGAATTTATTTTTCCTTTTAAATCAACAGAAACAACAAAATCGCATTTAGAGCGTAAAAGCGGAGAAATTCCTTCTCCCTCACTGCCGAAAACAAAAGCAGCAGGACCGCTCACATCGGTTTTATGTATCGCCTGCCCGTCGGCCTCTGCGCCATAAATCCAAAGACCGGCTTTTTTAAGCTCATCGACAGCGAATGTGAGATTCGATACCTTAGCAACAGCCATATATTCAAGTGCACCGGCAGAAGCTTTCTCGGCTGCGGCGGAAAGGAGCGCAGACCTTCTTTTGGGAATTATTACACCGTGTACGCCGGCACACTCGGCTGTACGTATTATCGCGCCTAAGTTATATGGATCTTCAATTCCGTCAAGAATCACAATGAAAGGCGCCTCATTTCTTTCTTCAGCAATACGAAGAATGTCATCAATTCCAACATAGTCCTTAGCAGCCGCGACTGCAACAACCCCTTGATGCGTACCGCCCCCGCTAAGCCGGTCAAGGCCGGAACGTTCGGTTTCTATAACCGGAATCCCTCGCGCAGCCGCCTCGGAAACAATTAGTTTCGCAGAACCCTCAAGCTCACCCTTTTTAACATAAAGCTTGTCTATACACCGACCGGATTTAAGAAGCTCGATCACCGCATTTCTTCCGGCAATCACACCTTCCGCCGCCCCTGTGTCACTATCGGCCGTATTATATCTCGCAGTATTAAACTTCCCTCGTCTATTCAAGCGTTTATCCGGTCTTCCGCCGCGATTATTTCTCTTACTATCCATTTTTCATGACCATACCTTTTAATTCTTCCCGGAGCTTAACCTTCTCGGCCGATATGTGAATTTTTATCATATATCCGATATTAGAAGCTATCCGATATTAAAAGCTTTTTATCGTTTGATATTATAATATAATTATTTAGATTATATCATATTTTTTTCAGTTTGTATATAGCAAAAAATGAATTTTATTTATTTTCCGCTTAAAATAATACAAAAACATCCATTATATAATATTTGAATCATAAAAAAGAAAAAAGAAAACGCGAAAAGGACGTATCTGCGGACACGCCCTTTTCCTTTTAAATTAAGCTGAAATACAGGGACACTAAGTCATTCTTCCTGAATTACTGCTTTCTTGCCGCGTAACACTCACTGCAGTAAACAGGTCTGTCGTTTGTGGGTTCAAAGGGAACCTTAGCCTCTTTTCCGCAATCAGCGCATACTGTTGTAAAGTACTCTCTCGGCGACTTTCCGCCGCTCTTTCTCGCATCGCGGCACGATTTGCATCTCTGGGGCTCATTCTGAAATCCCTTTTCTGCATAAAACTCCTGTTCGCCTGCTGTAAAAACAAACTCCTCGCCGCAGTCCCTGCACTTTAATACCTTATCTTCGTACATGTCATTTACCTCGCTTCTGTTAATTGATGCTGAATATTTTCCTTTGCCCAAGACGGAATCACACCGTCACCTTTGTACTGGGATCTGCGCACATTTCAAGAATTTTCCGGATAGAAATTCCACCTGATTTAATGCAAGCTATTTTTCGTTTCATCCCGTTAGTCCTTCGCACACGAACAATACAATTACTCATGTGCCCGCAGAATAAGGACAGAATAAAACCCTGACCTGATCACTGAACCCTTTTATAAAACAACGCTCTATTTAAGCTACTCGGGCATATCGCTTCAGTCCGCACCGTGACTTTTTTCGTTATATATTTTCCTGATTTTTGAGCGTATTCTGCAAATTGCATTTTCAACCGACTTGCGTTCACGTCCTGTTTTTTCTGCTATTTCCTCCGCTCCAAGTCCGTTAAGATATAATTCAAAAACACTCCTTTCATAATCGGTAAGCTTCATTGAAATTTCTGCTATCGTCGAACGGTACATCTCCGAAGTCACCGCTATCGATGCCGGATCCTCAAAATAATCGGAGCAAAGCATATCCGAGACGAATATAAAACCGTCGCCCATTCCGCCCGATGTTATTGTATTTTCCCGAAAAATACGTTTTTCACGTCTGAGAATAGAAATGATACGGTTCTTAATACAAGTTCCCGCAAACAGCCCGAACGTAACCTTATTTTGACAGCAGTTATATGCACATGCAGCCGAATAGAGTGCAATTTCAGCCTCTTGGCGAAAATCCTCGATATCGAATCGACGCTCATTCAGGTACCTTCTCAGCAAAGAATCGATAAGCGGTGCATACCGCATGCTCAGTCTCTCAAACGCGTCAGCATCTCCGGATTTAATGTCTGTCAACAGTTTTGCAAGAACCTCTTCCACGTTTTTCCTCTATCCTTCCAAAAAACCGCTCGGCAAACCAACCGCCTGAAATTAACAATAAGTACCGCACCGCCGTGCCGTAAATTACGAAAAAATTTAAATGTCAGTCACTGTACAAAATCACTCTACAAAACTCTATATATTAATTATAACATATTATGTAATAAAGTCAATAGCTTTTTTCAAAGAAAATTTATAAATATGCAATATTTTTCTGTGTTTTACACAAGTTTTTTATTTGCTGCGTTTTTATTATGAAAAAAATGCCGAATCACTTATTGATTCGACATATAATTTAATCAAAACAACCTGTTTTTCATATAAATAAAAGCTTTTCTTACACTTCTTTCATATATTTTTACTCAAGGAGATAATTAACCTCTCCGGACAAAAGCGCAAGAATTCCGCGATAACATATCTCAGGCTTGTCGGAAAAATTGTATTTCATCTTTTCAAGTTCAATCTTATTGTCTACTATCAGTTCCATATGAAGCATCTCTTCGTGCTGCTCCACAATCGAACAAACAAAGGTATAACGCCCGTCATCTCTCTGCGATGAACTGCACTTGATTTCCGAACCGCGCTTCTTGAAAGAAAGAAGCCGGAGAGCACTTTTAAGACTCTTGTCACGAATAATTCCGAGCAAATTACCTTCCAAATTATCGGAAACCTGCTTTCCCTGCTCAGTAATTATATACATATCGCTGTTATCCTTCTTGATCTCGGCAATATTTCCGGTGTCAAGAAGCTCTCCAAAGCATTCTACAAAATCAAAGTATCCGACAACACCGTCCTGTACGACAATATCATTCAGATTTTCAAATTCAAGAGGATATCCGACATTCCGCATAAGATAAAGTATGAATATTTTTATATCATTCTTATCCTTTAGAGCCGCCTGCATATCAGTTTATTCCTTTCTGAAATCAGTAAAAACTATATTCAGCAGCAAATCCCCGGCTAATTCAATAGAGGCGGAAAACCTTTCACGGGGCAGTTCAGGCAGATATAGCACCGCCGAAAAATGAAGAGCCGCATAAATACAAACGCCTTTAAACCGTACATCCGAAATCCGTACGCCTCGGCATTCAAGCATGCCAACAGCCAAGCATCCCGACAACCAAACATTCCAGCAATCAAGTATCCCGACAGTCAAACATCCCGATAGTCAAGTATCCCGGCAACCAAACATCCAGACAGTCAAAGTCCGGACAGTCAGAGCCCTGACAGCCATACCATACTCCCTGACCGACGCATAACCTGATGCATGCTGTAAATCTTGACAGCCATATCTTTAACAACTGCGAGCTTTGACATTCATAGTCTTAGAGCTGCAAATTGAAACTAAACTGCACGGCTTGACGGCTTACAATAAGGAAAAGGCATCTTCATTCAGTCATAAACGGCCGTCATTCAACAGTAAAGACGACCGTTTATTTTTTCAAGAATCAGTCTGCTGCTTTCTCGACGTAATTCTTCCAGTTCAGCTTACTGAAGTTACGGAACGACCAATACGAAGTAAGTGAACCCTTGTGAGATAATTCCTTGCTCATAAGATAATAGTCCTGATATACAAACAACGGCATAACCGGCATATCATTAGCAAGCACTTTTTCCGCTTCCAAAAGAATCTGTGCCCGCGCTGCGGAATCCGTCTCAGCATAAGCACGTTCAATAATCTCGTCATATGCTTCACTGCTGTAGCCTGTAATATGCGGCTGGCTTTCAAAATCTCCCGTTTTTGCGGCTTCCGCAAGATCGAGTGCCGAGCCTGAATAATCCTTATCAAAAGGAGCCAAAGTCGACCAGGCGTCTGTTGACAGACTTTGCCAGTCTATGGCAATTACATCAAAGTCTCCCGACATATAAGCTTCATTAAATCTGTCTCTGTACAGGTCATAGTCATTCTCGCTGTAAAATCTTACTCCGAGAGTTCTTACATTAACATTGAACCCAAGATTCTCCCACTGTTCGGCACAGTATTCGGCAACCGCAATGTCAACTTCGTTATCACGTGTCAGAATCGAAAAGCTCTTTGTACTTGCTTTCCTCGTAAGCTCCTTAGCCTGCTCAACATCATACGAGAACAGGTTTCCGTTGGTTTCACGGAAATCGCTCTTTCCTACAGACGCCGCACCTGAAGGAACAAATCCCTCCGCAGCCTTGGCAAAGGTTACAATTTCAGCAACAGCCGCTCGATCAATCGCCATCGAAAGCCCAAGTCTGACATCCGGATCGTCGAACGGCGCTTTATTTGTATTAAAGAAATAAGTATGCGTATTATAAGTATCCTGAGTTACAGCATCGTCTGCATACTCAGCCCTGTTTGCAAGAGGAATTTCACTTATATAAAGTATTTCACCGTTCTTATAAAGCTCAAGCTGCTGCTCCGATGTAAGCTCCCAGTCTGTCGTAAGACGGTACGGAGTGACATATTTATCAACCGCATCCTTATCTATGTTTCTGTAATAATAAATATTGCGTTCAAGAATAAAAGCCTTGCCGTCGCCGGTTTTAGTATTTTCCTCCGGACGGAAAGTACGGACAGTAAAAGGCCCGTTAGTCACAAGAATAGTTGTATTGGAAGACCAGTCTGTCGCCTTGCTGACAATATCCTCGCGGAGAGGATAGAGCGCGGGACTTGCGCACAGCTCCAGAAAAGCTTCGGGATCTATATCTCTCGAAAAACTTATCTGAAGAACATCCGTATCAGCAGAACAAATTCCGAGATCATCGACAGACACGTCACCTGATTTAACCTCTTTCGCATTTTTCAAATCCATAAGCAAAGCGGCGGCTTCACACTGAAATTCAGGCTCCATAATGCGTTTCCACGCAAATACAAAATCATCAGCCGTAACGCTTCTCGCATCGCTCCATTGTGTAGACTTAAGCTCTATCTCAAGTACATAGCTTCCGGTTTCGGCATTGGAAGTATAGGTGTATTTTTTCAAAAGTGCATTCTCAACCTTACCCTTGCTGTTAATCTTGGTAAGTCCCTCATAAATCATTCCGATAACTTTAAGTGCGGCTTCATCGTTCAAAGACAGCGCGGGATCAAAACTGGAAATCGGAGACGACATATAAACCGGAATAACAGGTCCGTTTCCTTCTGTACCGCTGCCGCAGCTTGTAAATACACACAAAATCATAACCGCGCAGAGCAGTAAAGATATGACTCTTTTCATATTAATAATTTTCCTCCTGTAACAATCGTGCGGACAAAGCCGTAATAAACCAATTTCCATTATACCATTCTTTTTATAATTTAGCAATGGTTTATTTCATGTATTTGTAAACTTTTTTAAACCTCTATAAGCGTTATTAAAGGAAGGTTTTGATATTTAAATAATTTATTCCCTGATTTTTTTCGTAACAGGAATCCCGCCTTTTATCGATGTCAATACTATCCATATAAATCACATGAAAGGAATGTATGTAAACATGAAACAAACGCAAAAAAAAGAAAAACAATCCAAATATATACACACCGACCTTGCGGCGGAATGCTACCCTCCGGCTGCCGCAGACACCGATGAAGAGAAAAAATCAGAGCATGATTTTGACGGTCTTATATATAAAGTAAAGGAAAGCAAAGGAATTAAAATCACCGAGCTTGAAGTAACAAGCAAAGCCGGAGAAGAAAAGATAGGAAAGCCTATCGGCCGATATATTACAGCGGAGATCGGCCGTCTATGGCAAAAGGGAAAGACAGAGCAGAAAAAAACCGCGGAAATACTTGCGCAAAACCTCAGCTCGCTTATATCGAATTCTGCAAAAAAGTCCGGAATAAAAACAACCGTTCGGGAAGACGGATCGATAGACTGCGGTACGGTACTTATCGTGGGGCTGGGAAACAGGTTTGTTACCGCCGACGCCATAGGACCGCTTGCCGTAGACAGCATCACAGTGACAAGACATATAAAGCTGTCCGATAACGAACTTTTCGGCAAGCTCGGCGCAGCCGAAACCGCCGCGATTGCTCCCGGTGTCGCAGGGCAAACGGGAATTGAAACCTCGGAGCTTGTAAAAAGTACGGCAAAAAGTATAGCTCCTTCTGTTATTATTGCAATCGACGCGCTTGCGGCAAGGTCAACCGAAAGATTGGGAACAACAGTTCAGCTTTGTGACACCGGAATATCCCCCGGATCGGGTATCGGAAATTTTCGCGGAGCAATTGATTACAAAACTCTCGGCGTTCCTGTAATTGCGATAGGCGTTCCGACCATTGTCGATTCTTCGACGCTCGTTTACGACGCTTTATCCAAAGCCGGAATTGAAAATACCCCGCCGGAGCTCGAAAAAATTCTCGAAAACGGCCGCAGCTTTTTTGTTTCTTTAAAGGAAAGCGACGAGGCAACAAAGGCATTGTCAAAGCTAATAGGAGATATGATTGGAATTGTTTTCGGAACACGTTTTGATTAATTAGTTTTCATAATATACATGAACAGACAATTTTATACATTTTAATCGGCGAATCATATGACAGCTCCCGCATGCATATATTTTCTTTGAGAAACATGAAAACGTCCTGTCTGGAAAGGAAATATGCAAAATGAACGGAGAAAAAGAACCGGATATTATCTATATATCTTCACCGTACGTCAGAAATACAACAAAAGGAGGACGCCGGGCATTGCGCTCACTTTGCTGTATGCTCGGCTCCGCCGTATTAGTCTCAGCATGCATGGTGTCGTTTGCCGACAGCATAGGTCTGAGCTTTGCCGCAAAAACCGAATACGACAGCTCGTCAGAGCATCTCTACGAAGATCCTCCCGAGAAAAGTATTGTCGGAGATGCAATACCTCCCGAAGCATCAAATTCAGATAACGAAAATTCTTTATCAGCTCCGGAAAAAAATACAACTCTGACTTCCGAAACAGAATCCGCCGCCGATCCGAATTCGGAGGCAGAACAGCTCCCGGCAAATGTAGCCTCCGGAAATCATCAAATAATTATGACCGACCTCAGCCGGAATCCGGGAGCAGATATACTAATCGACAACAAGACGTCATATACGCCAAATATAAGCGATATGTTAAGTTCTTCATGCTCTGTCTCGATCCCTGCCCGCACAGATAATCCTGTTCAGGTTACAGTAACCGAGACAGGGGAATCCGTGCTGTACTCTGCAGGTAATCAGCCGCCTGCCGTCCTGATCGTACATACTCACGGAACCGAATGCTACAGTCAGAACGGAAGCACGTACAGCGACGCCGAGATCGGCTTTCGTTCAAAGGATACAGGCGAAAATATGATTGCTGTAGGAAAAAAAACAGCACAAACTTTATCCGAACACGGAATTTCGGTTCTGCACTGCACAATTATGCATGACGCCGAATCGTACAACGATTCGTACAACTATGCCGCAAAATCAATAAAATCACTCATTACCGAATATCCGTCAATTTCATACGTGCTTGACATGCATCGGGACGCTATTCAGTATGAAGACGGTTCAATAGCACGACCGACTATAAAAACAGACCTCGGAGATACGGCTCAGCTTATGTTTGTAATCGGTACGGACGAACTCGGAGCAAATCATCCGAATTGGGAAAAAAATCTCTCACTTGCAGTCAGACTGCAAAGCGCACTGAACAGCGAAACCGCAAATCTTGTCCGCCCTATATCTCTTCGCGGCGCAGCATATAACGAACAATACACCGACGGATCAATCTTGGTCGAAGTCGGAGCATGCGGAAATACGCTTGCCGAAGCCGAGAATGCGGCTGTGCTTCTTGCTGATACTCTTGCAGGAATAATTCTTTCGGGAAAATGAGAAGGCAGCACATGGAGCTGTGCTGCCTTCTCATTATCTTTACGACGTTTGTAGCAACGTTTGCTATAAGGATTACAAATACATCTGCCACCTCTGCCGTACAGAAAAAACAACACGGGCATCCGAGGGTAAAGCTGTAAGCACAACTACATCGCTCGGCAGCCATAGCAAAGCCGTAAGCTTATAATACAGTAATACGGTAATACAGAAAGACTGTAAGCTTAAAATACAATAGCACAGCAGATACAGCAAAAGTGTAAGCATATAAAATTCATCGCTTGGCAGATACAACAGATCGGTAAACTAAAATATATGGCAATACGGCACATCCGATTTGAAAAATTAAAATGCAATAATGAGGCCGATCTTATCCGATATTTTCTCGTATAACAAAAGACTTTTATTTGTGAAATAATTTCTTTGTATTATATCTCGGTTCACAGGTTAAACGAATATCGAGCTTTCTGTAAACGTCCTCATCAACCTGAGACGGAATTATAGTCGAATGAGCCTCACAGCCGCGAAGCATCGGAAGCTTTTCAAACGCCTTCGCCGCAGCGTCACTCATTGACGCGCTGATGGAAAGCGCGACAAGGGCTTCATCCGAATGCAGTCTCGGATTGCTGTTGCCAAGCACTTCAAGCTTCAGACGTTGAATAGGTTCAATTGTCTGAGGAGAAATCAAATGAACCTTTTTAGGTATATCGCTCAATGCCTTAACGGCATTCAACAGTACAGCTGCAGCCGGTCCGAGAAGCGCAGATGTTTTTCCGGTAACAATTCTGCCGTCAGGAAGCTGAAGCGCCATTGCCTCCGGATGATTCTTATCCTCCAGCTCAGCCGAGCGTTTCAGTGCCGCTCCGACGACAGGACGGTCGTCTACAGAAACCCCTGCCGTCTGCATTAACAGCTCAAGCTTCTCAACCGATCTTGCAGATACTCTTCCTTTGCGGCTGTCACACATAGTCGCAAAATATCTTCTTATGATTTCATCTTTGGACGCCTGACATACCACATCATCATCACATATGCAGTTTCCTGCCATATTAACTCCCATATCCGTCGGAGAACGATAAGGAGATGTTCCCGATATTTTATGAAAAATGGCATCAAGAACCGGAAAAACCTCAATGTCTCTGTTATAGTTAACGGCCATTCGTCCGTAAGCCTCCATATGATACGGATCTATCATATTCACATCTGAAAGATCGGCGGTAGCCGCTTCATATGCAAGATTTACAGGGTGCTTGAGCGGAAGATTCCATATCGGAAATGTTTCGTATTTAGCATAGCCGGCCTTGATTCCGCGCTTGTTTTCATGGTAAAGCTGTGAAAGACACGTAGCCATTTTTCCGCTGCCGGGCCCCGGTGCGGTAACTACAACCAGCGGCCGCGTAGTTTCTATATACTCATTTCTCCCAAAACCTTCATCACTCACAATATGGTTGACATTATGAGGGTATCCGTCGATAATATAATGAAAATATACCTTCATCCCGAGACGTTCAAGCTTATCATGAAAGGCCATTGCGGATTTCTGACCTGTATAATGGGAAATTACAATGCTGCCGACATACAATCCGATGCTATGAAATGCGTCTATAAGACGAAGAACATCTGCATCGTATGTAATACCAATATCACCGCGCATTTTATTGTTTTCAATATCACCGGCGTTAATTACAATTACAATTTCGACATCATCCGCCATTTTTGCAAGCATTTTCACCTTACTGTCAGGCTGAAAGCCGGGAAGAACACGGGATGCATGATAATCGTCAAAGAGCTTGCCGCCGAACTCCATATATAATTTACCGCCAAACCCCGCAATACGCTTTTCAATTTCCTTAGACTGAGTCTGTATGTACTTTTCGTGATCAAACCCGACCTTGCCTGTCATAAATGCCACCGCATCTCTGAATAAACAAAGATTTCCTTTCATATCCGCAAATACATTTTTATGTTTAAATTACTATGTCATCGCTGCCGAAACACTCCGTACCGAATTCAAACTTTAGAGAATTCAAAGTTTAGAGAACACAAAAACAGGCGTGAAAAATTTTTCACGCTGTTTTTATACGGCAGTTTTTCAAACATAATCTTTAAAATTCAGCCCTGAAGCTTTGTCGATTTTAATCTGTAACGTACAGTAATACAACAGCCCAAAGGCAAAATATTTTATACAAAATAGTTAAACACAGTATAAATTATAACATGCGAAGAATATATTGTCAATATTTCTGCAACACAAAAAACAAAAAAAGCCGCTCAAAGCGACTTTTCAATGGAGCGGATTACGGGGCTCGAACCCGCCACCTCGACCTTGGCAAGGTCGCGCTCTACCAAATGAGCTAAATCCGCATACGGGACACTCAAAGCTAAGGATATTTCCCAAACCCAAGTTACCCGAAATGGAGGCGCCACCCGGAATCGGACCGGGGATAAAGGTTTTGCAGACCTCTGCCTTACCGCTTGGCTATGGCGCCATCTCAGAAATTATAATATAAAACGAAACAGTGAACAGGAAGCTGTTCACTATTCAAATATTGCGCAATGGAGCGGATTACGGGGCTCGAACCCGCCACCTCGACCTTGGCAAGGTCGCGCTC
>CAOKER010000021.1 GCA_948467545.1 uncultured Eubacteriales bacterium | reverse complement strand
TTCAACATTGCGGTAACATTCCATACCGGTTCCGGCAGGAATAAGCTTACCTATAATAACATTTTCCTTGAGTCCGAGCAGATGATCCACCTTACCCTTGATGGCCGCTTCGGTAAGAACCTTTGTTGTCTCCTGGAAAGATGCTGCGGAAAGGAAGGATTCAGTGAGAAGCGAAGCCTTTGTGATACCGAGAAGAACAGGCTTGATAACCGCCTTGCGCAGTTCGGTTTCCCCGGCATCAATTCTTGCCTGAATCGCCTCGTTTTCGCTCTCATACTCAGTGACATCAACCATGCTTGCATTGAGAAGTCCGGTATCACCGGAATCAATCACCCTGACTTTTCTCGTCATCTGGCGGGCAATAACCTCGATATGCTTGTCATTAACTTCAACCGACTGCATACGGTAAACACGCTGAACCTCACGTATGATGTAATCGTATACGGCGTCAAGTCCGAGAATTTCAGTAATGTCTGACGGAGAGAGCTGCCCTTCCGTAAGAGGTTCTCCCTTCCGAACATAGTCGCCTTCCTCGAAGCGGAGTTTCATGCCATAAGGAATAGAATGCTCTTTTTCCTTTTCATCGACCGGAGCAGGATCAGTCTCAGTAGGATTAATCCGGACAATCTTACGCCGTTTCTCCTCCGGAATCGAGAGAACACCGCTGCATTTTGCAAGAACAGCAGCCTTTTTGGGTGTACGCGATTCAAAAAGCTCTTCAACTCTCGGAAGACCCTGAGTAATATTTGAACCCGCAACACCTCCCGTATGGAAGGTTCTCATCGTAAGCTGAGTACCGGGTTCACCGATAGACTGCGCAGCAATTATACCTACAGCCTCTCCGACGCTTACAAGCTTTCCGGACGCAAGATCGGCTCCGTAGCAGTGAGCGCATACGCCATGCTTAGAGCGGCATTTCAGAATAGTTCTTATCTGAACCTTTTCAATTCCGGCCGCAATAATCTTCTTCACCTGTGAATCGCCGAGCATGGTATTGTCCTGAGCAATAACCTCGCCGGTTTTCGGATCGACAACATCACCGACGGTATATCTGCCGAGAAGTCTTTCGGCAAGCGGCTCTATAACATCATTTCCGTCTGTTATGGCGCTCACCCAAAGTCCTTCTTTAACACCGCAATCTTCATGACGTATAATCACATCCTGAGAAACATCCACAAGACGCCTTGTAAGATAACCCGAGTCAGCGGTTTTCAGAGCAGTATCCGAAAGAGACTTACGGGCTCCGCGCGCCGCCATAAAGTATTCAAGTATATTAAGACCTTCTCGGAAGTTAGACTTAATCGGAATCTCCATAGTCATACCGTTGGTAGCGAACATAAGTCCGCGCATTCCGGCAAGCTGACGCATCTGAGTAATATTTCCGCGGGCTCCGGAGTCCGACATCATTTTTATGGAGTTATAATCGTCAAAGCTGTCCTGAAGAGCCGCAACAACGTCTTTTGTTGCCTGATCCCAGATAGCAATAACGTTGTTGTAACGTTCCTCGTCGGTAAGCTCACCGCGCATATAGCTGTGAGTAATGGTATCGACGTCAGCCTCCGCCTGCTTTACAAGCTCGTATTTTTTCTTCGGAATAGTAATATCTGCAATCGAAATCGACATTGCGGCTTTGGTTGAATACTTATATCCCATTGATTTTATTTCGTCAAGCACACGAGCCGTTTCCGGTATTCCGTGAGTATTTATACATCTGTCGATAAGCTGCCCAAGCTGCTTCTTTCCGCATTTGAATGTAATTTCAAGATCAAGCAGCTTAGACGGATCGGAACGGTCAACATAACCGAGATCCTGCGGAAGCGGACGGTTAAATATCAAGCGTCCGAGCGTAGCATCTATAATACCGGTATGAAGCTTTCCGCCTATCTCACGGCTGACACGGATTTTAATCGGCGCATGAAGTCCAAGAAGTCCGTTCTCATAAGCCATCATAGCTTCGTCAAAGTCACGGAACACATGTCCCTCGCCCGGTTCTCCCGGTTTATCCATCGTCAGATAATAACAGCCAAGCACCATATCCTGAGAAGGAACAGTAACTGCGCGTCCGTCTGCCGGTTTAAGCAAGTTTCCTGCGGAGAGCATAAGAAATCTTGCTTCCGCCTGCGCCTCTGACGAGAGCGGAACATGAACAGGCATCTGGTCGCCGTCAAAGTCCGCATTGAAGGCGGTACATACAAGCGGATGAAGCTTTATCGCACGCCCTTCAACCAAAATAGGTTCAAACGCCTGAATCGAAAGACGGTGAAGCGTCGGTGCACGGTTAAGAAGCACCGGATGCTCCTTGATTACATTTTCAAGAGCGTCCCACACCTCCGGGGCAACCTTCTCGACCTTCTTTTTTGCATCTTTAATATTTGAAGCCTTCTGCGTTTCAACAAGCCGTTTCATTACAAAAGGCTTAAAGAGTTCGAGAGCCATTTCCTTCGGAAGTCCGCACTGATATATTTTAAGTTCAGGTCCTACGACAATAACCGAACGTCCCGAATAGTCAACACGCTTTCCGAGAAGATTCTGACGGAAACGTCCCTGTTTTCCCCGAAGCATCTCGGAAAGAGATTTAAGCGGGCGGTTGCTCGGTCCGGTCACAGGCTTACCGCGGCGGCCGTTATCAATCAGCGCGTCAACGGCTTCTTGAAGCATTCTCTTTTCGTTGCGTATGATAATATCAGGCGCGCCCATCTGCAAAAGATTTTTCAGTCTGTTATTTCTTCCGATAACACGGCGGTAAAGATCGTTGAGATCGCTTGCCGCAAAACGTCCCCCGTCAAGCTGAACCATCGGACGTATTTCCGGCGGAATTACCGGAATTACGTCAAGAATCATCCATTCCGGACGGTTGCCCGATTTGCGGAATGCTTCAACCACTTCAAGACGCTTGCTCAGACGTATTTTCTTCTGACCGGTTGCTCCGGCAAGCTGTTCGCGAAGCTCCGCAGAGAGCTGTTCGATATTGAGAATAGGCTCGGACAAAAGCTCTTTAATTGCTTCCGCTCCCATACCTACCCTGAAAGAATTTTCATATTTTTCGTAATATGACTTGTATTCGTTCTCGGTGAGAAGCTGATTTCTCGCAAGAGGGGTATCTCCCGGATCGATTACAATATATGAAGCAAAATAAAGAACCTTTTCCAGTGAGCGCAGCGGAATATCAAGCAGCAGGCTCATGCGCGAAGGCACAGCTCTGAAATACCAGATATGCGATACGGGAGCCGCAAGCTGAATATGCCCCATACGTTCCCGGCGTACTTTCTTCGTAGTTACCTCGACGCCGCATTTTTCACACACATGAAATTCCTTGTTGCGTATACGCTTATATTTGCCGCAGGCACACTCGCCGTCCTTAGTCGGACCGAAAATGCGCTCGCAGAACAAGCCGTCTCTTTCAGGCTTTAGAGTTCTGTAATTTATAGTCTCCGGCTTCGTCACCTCGCCGTGCGACCATTTCAGTATCATCTCAGGAGATGCCAATCCGATTTGTATAGAATCAAAGGTATTGTGTTCCATAGCTATGACCATGCCTTTCGTACATACTTAAAGTTTCGGCCGGTTTCGGCTGCGCTGACTTGCCGGTCTGTCCGAGCGGCAAGCCGCGAAACTTCGATCTGAAAAATATCTTTTCAGACCTTTTCCTCCCGTCAGTTATTTTCGTCATCTGTCAGAATACCGTCCTCAGAGCCAATATCAAAACCGTCTCCGAATTCATCCTCTTCAGGTTCAGAAGCAAAAACATCATCTTCCTCGTCCTCCGAGTCATATGCATCGTGATTTTCTCCGATGTCATTGACAACAGACGCATTCATATATTCACTGCTCACATCCTCTGATTCTGTTTCGCTGACATACACAGGTGCGTCAGATTCTTCTTCGCCGAGAGTCGACAGTTCGATTTCATTTCCTTCCTTATCGAGTACCCTTATATCGAGAGCCAAAGACTGAAGCTCCTTGACAAGCACTTTAAAGGATTCAGGCACACCGGGAGTAGGAATATTCTGTCCCTTTACAATTGCTTCGAAGGCTTTTACACGTCCGGTAACGTCGTCACTCTTGAATGTAAGTATCTCCTGAAGCGTATAAGCCGCGCCGTACGCCTCAAGCGCCCATACCTCCATCTCTCCGAAACGCTGACCGCCGAACTGAGCCTTGCCGCCGAGAGGCTGCTGTGTAACCAGAGAGTACGGTCCTGTCGAACGCGCGTGAATTTTATCGTCAACCAAATGGTGAAGCTTAAGATAATACATGATACCGACGGTTACAGGGTTATCAAAGGGTTCTCCCGTTCTTCCGTCATAAAGCACGGCCTTTCCGTCAGGGCGAAGATTTGCCATTTTAAGGCACTCGGTTATATCAGCTTCGTGAGCGCCGTCAAACACAGGGGTCATAACCTTCCATCCAAGCTTGCGGGCGGCAATTCCCAAATGTACTTCAAGCACCTGACCGATATTCATTCGCGAAGGAACGCCGAGAGGATTAAGCACAATATCAAGCGGTGTACCGTCTTCGAGAAAAGGCATATCCTCAGGAGGTAAAATTCTCGAAACAACACCCTTGTTTCCGTGACGTCCCGCCATCTTGTCTCCGACAGAAATTTTGCGTTTCTGAGCGACATATACACGTACGACCTTATTGACGCCCGGAGGAAGCTCGTCCCCGGCTTCTTTAGTAAAGGTACGTACATCGACAATTATGCCGGATTCGCCGTGAGGCAGACGAAGCGAAGTATCTCTTACCTCGCGCGCCTTTTCTCCGAAAATCGCGCGCAGAAGCCGTTCTTCGGCTGTAAGCTCGGTTTCTCCCTTTGGAGTAACCTTTCCCACAAGAATATCCCCGGATCTGACTTCGGTACCGATGCGGATTATACCCTCCGCGTTAAGGTCCTTAAGGGCGTCGTCTCCCACATTGGGAATTTCGCGCGTAATTTCTTCGGGACCGAGTTTTGTATCACGCGCCTCGTGTTCATATTTTTCAATATGAATCGAAGTATATACGTCATCGCGGACAAGCCGCTCGTTAAGAAGCACCGCGTCCTCGTAGTTATAACCCTCCCACGTCATAAATCCGATGAGAGCGTTTTTACCGAGGGAAATTTCTCCGTTCGACGTAGCAGGTCCGTCAGCGATAACTTCGCCTTCCTCAATCAAATCTCCCACATCCACTATAGGGCGCTGATTTACACATGTACCCTGATTGGAACGCTTGAATTTTATCAGATGATATACATCCTTTGTTCCGTCATGAGCTCTTACGGTAATCTCATCTGCGGTAACACGCTCACATGTGCCGGCGCGCTTTGCACAGACTACGACTCCGGAATCAACGGCAGCCTTGTACTCCATTCCGGTTCCGACAATAGGAGACTCCGTCACCATAAGCGGCACTGCCTGCTTCTGCATGTTCGATCCCATAAGGGCGCGTGAGTTATCGTCGTTTTCAAGGAACGGTATCATCGCCGTCGCAACAGAGACTACCATCTTAGGAGATACATCCATATAATCTACCTTGGAAGCGTCAACCTGAATAATCTCCGCACGATACCGCGCGGTAACCTTCTTGTTCACAAAACGGCGGTTTTCATCGAGAGGCTCGTTTGCCTGAGCGACAATATAGTTGTCCTCGATATCGGCAGTCATATGATCGATTTCAAATGTAACCGTCCCTCTGGCTTTATCGACCTTGCGGTACGGCGCCTCAATAAATCCATACTCATTAATACTTGCATAAGTTGCAAGATATGAAATAAGTCCGATGTTGGGACCTTCAGGCGTCTCAATAGGACACATACGGCCATAATGAGTGTAGTGAACGTCTCGAACCTCAAAAGACGCCCTGTCTCTCGACAAACCTCCCGGACCGAGCGCAGACAAACGGCGCTTATGTGTCAGCTCGGCAAGCGGATTATTCTGATCCATAAACTGCGAAAGCGGAGATGAACCGAAAAATTCCCTTATCGCCGTAACAATCGGGCGAATATTTATAAGAGCCTCCGGAGTGATAGATTCGCTGTCATGAACCGTCATGCGTTCTTTGACAATTTTATCCATACGCGAAAAGCCTATGCGAAGTTGATTTTGGAGAAGTTCGCCCACAGAACGCAGACGGCGGTTTCCAAGATGGTCAATATCATCGGTTGTACCGACATCATGGAAAAGACCAATCATATAGCTTATGGACGCAAGAATATCATCACGCGTTATATGTTTCGGCGACAGCTCGGCAAGACGTTTTTTCGCCTCGCATTTTAAATCCTCTTCATCGGTTCCCACTTCATTTATAATATCGGAAAGAACACTGTAGCGCACTTTATGCTTGATACCGATGTCGGTGAGATCATAGCCGAGTATAGCTTCGGGATATACCATGCCGTTAGAAAGAAGCTTAAGCTCAGAACCGTCGCTCACGCTGATATACGCCTCGTTTACCGCGCCCGCGCGGAGCTTTTCAAGCAGAGCGTCATCGATAATATCTCCCTCCGAACCGATAACCTCACCGGTAACAAGGCTTATACACGGACGGGAAAGCACCTGCCCGCGGAGCCGATCCTCCAAATCCATCTTTTTATCATATTTATAACGTCCGACAGACATGAGATCATAACGCTTCGGATCAAAAAACATATTGTTTATAAGAAGCTGAGCGCTTTCGACAAGCGGCGGATCTCCCGGACGCAGACGCTTATAAATATCCTTAAGAGCCTCGTCGGAAGCGCTCGTCGAATATTTTTGAGCTTCATTTTCCATATCATCCTTGGCAAGCGTCTCACGGAGATAATGATCGTCTCCGATAAGATCAATAATCTCCTGCTCCGTATCAAAGCCGAGAGCACGGATAAAAATGGTAAGCGGCATTTTACGGTTTTTGTCAATGCGGACATACATGACGTCATTCATATCCGTCTCGTATTCTATCCATGCACCGCGGTAAGGAATTACCTGAGCCGTATATATCCTTTTTCCGGTTTTATCGAGAGTTGAATCATAGTACATTCCGGGAGAACGGACAATCTGAGATACGATGACACGCTCTGCCCCATTGATAATAAACGTACCGTTTTCCGTCATAATCGGAAAGTCGCCCATAAATATCTGCTTAACGATAGGCGTACCGGTAGTTTTATTGTAAAGCCTCACAGTCACGCGAAGCGGCGCCGCATAGTTTACATCTCTTTCCTTGCACTCCGCAACCGAGTACTTCGGCTTAGGATCAATTGAATAATCGATGAACTCGATTTCGAGGTTACCCGAATAATCGGTAATCGGAGATACATCTCGAAGCACTTCCATAAGTCCTTCATTTATGAACCATTCATAGGACTTTTTCTGCACGTCTATAAGATTCGGCAGATCAAGTGCTTCATCAATCTTGGAAAAGCTCATTCGCACATTTTTTCCAAGCTTCTGGGGCTTTACCATCTGAATAATCACTCCTTAAAAATATTTGGATAATACCGCCGCCGTACCGACACACGGTAACAGCTGCAAACAAACGGAGAAAAACCGTTTACGGAAAAATACGGGAACAAAACCCGTCCCGGACATGTAAAGTCACCCCTACGGCATGCTGGTTACAGCCGAATTATAAGCAGGCTTCACTCTCCCGGACAGTATTTCATTCCCATATTTCAGTCTCACAGGTTCTATTCCGTTCATTTTCAGCTAAATGTTTAACATCAGCTAAATATGAAAGCTAATCTAAAGCTAAACTAAAACTAAAGTTAATCTAAAGCTAATTTAAAACAACTAAATCTATCGGATATAATTCCGCTTAATAATAACTTATCATAAGTTATCATAAGCTTCATCATAAGCATCACAAGTCATAAGCATCAAAGCAGATTCTTATGCTGCAAATCCGAAATCCGCAAAAAAGCGAATGTAAAGTATATGTTATCACAACAGGATTTTTTTGTCAACAAGTATACGCAAATATAAATGTAAATTTTTTATTTTTTTATTTTACATTTCGTTAATATATTTACTCGGATGCGTAACAAAGAATTTAAATAAAGAATTTTTACAGGAAAATTTTAAAAACACTTGCAAAATCTTTTTGTTTGTGATACAATTAATAAATAGTATGGTTTAAGGCGCAGAGTTTTCTTACGTCCGCGGAGACGCTCGCATAAAGCCGTGTACTTTGGTATGCTTCTTACAGATTTGAATTTAAAGAAAAGCAATCGCTTTTTACCGATAATTCAAAACGGCTATTTCCCGATTATTTATTAAGCAGCCACTTTTACACTATAAATTCAAGGAGGTGAAAGATTTGCCGAATATTAAATCAGCAAAAAAGCGCGTCATCGTTACACAAACCAAGACGCTTCAGAACAAAATGTTCAAGACTGCTGTCAAGAGCACAATAAAGAAATACGAAGCTGCTCTGGCCGCAGGAGATAAGGATGCCGCTGCCGCAACATATAAGGATGCAGTGAAGATAATTGACAAAGCTGTCGCTCACGGAATCATTCATAAAAACAAAGCCGCAAGAAAAAAGAGCCAGTTTACTCTTGCACTCAACAAGTTAAACGCTTAAGTCAGTTAAATACAAAAAGAAAAGCAAATTCCGTCGCTCACCCGGAATTTGCTTTTCTTTTTTTATTTGTATATGACGTAACTGCACATTACTGCGTCTTTCCGTCCGCCCCGCCGCCTGCAAGCGCTCCGTCAAAATCAAGCATATCTGAAAGTATATAGTTGCTGACATACATACCGTTCGGTGTAAAATAATATCTGTTCCCGTTTTTTTTCATATATCCGCCTTCGATATACCTGTTTAAATAAGCGGAATACATCTGCTCAAAGCTTTTTCCGAAGCAAGCCTCGAAATCAGAGGCGTCCACACCGTATACCGTACGAAGATGAAGCATTACGTACTCGCCGACACGATCATTTGGGCTTATATTGTATTTTTCATCGACAATATCATAATCACGGTCAGGACGTTCCATGGACCCTATGTATCTGTCAATATCCCTCTTAAACGAAAAACGGCAGCCTCCGAGATAAGAATGTGCGCCGGGCCCCAAGCCAAGATATTCCCCGCAGCTCCAGTATTTGATGTTGTGTCTGCAGGCAAATCCCTCTTTCGCAAAGTTACTTATCTCATATTGATCATATCCGTTGCGCCGAAGATATTCAACAGATGAAAAATACATGTTAGCTTCTTCATCCTCCTCAGGAAGAGCAAGCTTTTCTTTCAGTTTGAAAAAAGGAGTTTCCTCCTCAATTTTCAACCCATAGAGAGAAATATGCTCCGGATCAAGTTCACATATTCTCTCCAATGTATCCTCAAGGCTTTCTCTTGTCTGATACGGAATTCCATACATCAGATCAATGTTTATATTGTCGAAACCTGCCTTTCGCGCGGCATAAAAGCAATCCTCCGCTTCATCATAACTGTGTATTCTCGTAAGGGCCTTCAGTTCTTTGGCGCAGGCAGACTGAACACCGATACTGAGGCGGTTTACTCCGGCGCGCCTATACTTTTTCAAATCCGAAACAGAAGCAGTCGCAGGATTGCATTCCATGGTAAACTCTGCCTTATCAGCCACCTTAAAATTTTCATAGATTCCGTCTATAACCGTACACATAGTCTTATACGGCATAACCGTCGGAGTTCCTCCGCCAATATAAATACTGCTGATTTCCCTGTCCTTAAGCAAATCGGAATAATCCTCCATATGAAGAACAAGCGCGTCCGCATACCTGTCAAAGTCCTCTCGCCCCGGCATAGAATAAAAATCACAGTAAGCGCATTTACTTTTACAATAGGGTATATGGATATATAAACCAATCCGATTATTCATAATAACAACCATACCTTTCCCGGCATTTTTACCGTAAAGCATAAACCGCGGAGCGAAAAAGACGCCGTTCCTTACTTTGCATCCCTGGCAGTATCAAAAGCACCGTGCAGAATCAAAGCAATCAGTCATCGTCGAGCTTAAGCACCGCCATGAACGCCTCGGGCGTGACCTGAACAGATCCAAGCTGCCTCATACGCTTCTTACCTTCTTTTTGCTTTTCCAGCAGCTTCTTTTTTCTGGTTATATCGCCGCCGTAGCATTTCGCAAGTACGTCCTTTCTAAGGGCCTTTACAGTTTCGCGCGCAATTATTTTTCCGCCGACGGCCGCTTGAATAGGAACCTCAAAAAGCTGTCTCGGAATATTGTTTTTGAGCTTCTCGGCAATTTTTCTTGCTCTGTTATATGCCTTTTCCTCATGCACAATAAAGGACAGCGCGTCCACAATCTCCCCGTTAAGCAATATATCGAGCTTCACAAGCTTGCTCGGCTTATATCCGTCAAATTCATAATCCAGCGATGCATATCCCTTGCTGCGGCTTTTAAGGGCGTCAAAAAAGTCATAAACAATTTCATTGAGAGGAAGCTCATAATAAAGCTCCGCCCTTTTTGCGTCGACATACTTCATATCCCTGTATATGCCCCGTCTGTCCTGACAAAGCTCCATAATTCCCCCGACATAATCAGTCGGTGTGATTATACTCGCCTTAACAACGGGCTCGCATGCCTGCTCGATTTCATCCGCCGACGGATAATTTGTCGGATTATCTATATAAACGATCTCACCGCCGCGCTTTGTAATCTTATAAATTACGCTCGGAGCGGTCGTAATCAAATCGAGATTAAATTCCCTTTCGAGGCGCTGCTGTATAATCTCCATATGCAGAAGACCGAGAAATCCGCAGCGAAAACCGAATCCAAGCGCAGCGGACGTTTCAGGCTCATATGACAAAGCCGCATCGTTCAGCTGAAGCTTTTCAATTGCATCTCTCAAATCTCCGTAGCGCGCCCCGTCCGCGGGATATATACCCGAAAAGACCATCGGAAGCGCCTTTTTGAATCCGGGAAGAGGCTCCTTTACTCCCCCCTCGGCCAGAGTTATTGTATCTCCTACCCGCGTCTCGGAAACCGTTTTAATCGAAGCGGTAATATATCCGACATCTCCTGCTTCAAGACAGTCCTTTTCGACAAGACCGAACGGGGACATCATTCCGACAGTAACAACCTCGGCCTCCGCATTCGTGCTAAACAGCCGAATAATATCTCCGGAATGTACCCTTCCGTCAAAAATACGAACATACACTACCACACCGAGGTAAGAATCATAATAAGAATCGAAAATCAAGGCCTTCAAAGGCGAATCCGGATCGCCGGACGGAGCCGGTATATCACTGACAATCTTTTCGAGAACCTGATTTATGTTTAACCCGCTTTTTGCAGATACTGCGGGGCAGTCTTCGGCGGGAATACCGATAACATCCTCTATTTCAGACCTAACTCCTTCAATATCCGCAGAAGGAAGATCAATTTTATTTATAACCGGAACAATTTCAAGATTGCTGTCAACAGCAAGATATGCATTGGCAAGCGTCTGAGCTTCAATTCCCTGCGTTGCGTCCACAACAAGAAGCGCGCCTTCACAGGCATTCAGCGAACGGGAAACTTCATATCCGAAATCGACATGTCCGGGAGTATCGATCAGATTTAGAAAATATTCCTCCCCGTCAGGCGCTTTATAGGTAAGATTGACCGCTCTTGCCTTAATCGTAATTCCGCGCTCTCTTTCAAGATCCATGTTATCAAGGAGCTGAGCCTCCATTTCGCGGGATTCAACAGTCCCGGTCGCTTCAAGCAAACGGTCTGCAAGAGTAGATTTTCCATGATCTATATGAGCAATTATCGAAAAATTGCGAATATGTCTGCGGTAACTGTCCATCAAACTAACTAAGTCCTCTATCCGGCATTTCCCCCTTGCGGACGGTCATGCTTCGGCCGGCATCGACTTTCCTCCCATATAAATAATATAACAAATAATAATACAACAAGTAACGGGCTTCTTACAAATATGCTTCAGTTATAATTCATTTCTTTTACGAGACGCCCTTCCGCAGTCTCTCATACGCAGTCTCTCTTAAATACGAGACACATCAGATCTGCGGAAACCGCCGATTAATATATGATTATATAACGTTATTCAAAAAAAATCAACATATATTTTGTGAAATATACAGACTGAACTAAAAAACTTAACCACAGACCGAACTACAGACTGAATTACAGGCTAAACTACAGACTGAACTACAAACCGAACTACAGACTGAACTACAGACAAAACTATAAACAGAAGTTTATACCCAAAATTAAATTTCTCCATTTCGCACAGGGTTAAAACTTTGTTCCGCTTTCAAATATCGAAGAGATATTTTCTCGCCGGACCAAGTATGCTATTGCATAAAAAGAAAATTTATGTTATACTTTAGTATATCACCGTATTTTGAAATAAATCCGCAGCAGAGGAGTATCAAATGTCAGGCAAAAACCCATCAAGCGGCGGCAAAGCAAATCAGTTGTCCGTATCCGAAAGGGCGAAAAAAAAAGCTGAGCTTGAAATGCTGTCTCAGAGCACATTTGAAAACGTACAGAAGAAATCCGTGATGCGTCTAAGGCATAAAACAGCATTTTATATTGTCCTCCTAAGCGTGTTCTGTATTTTTATCGGAGCAGTTGTTTTCACCGTATTTTTTAGAGTAAAGCATATTTCGGTATCCGGACTTACAGTTTACGATGACTGGAGAATAATTGAAGCATCTGGTATAACCGTCGGACAGAATTCATATTCGTTCAGTAAGACAGATGTCGAAAACGCCATTACCAAAGAATTTCCTTACATTAAATCCGTAAAGATCAGACACACCTCACCCTCTTCAGTTGATCTTAATATTACAGAAGATAAAGCCGAGTATTATTTTACTCTCGACGGTGAATACTTCATTCTTTCAGACACTCTTAAGGTTCTTGAAATTATAAAGGATTCCGATCTGATGTCGGTACGGCACCCGAATCTTATACAAATAAATATATCGGGAGTTTCAACTGCAATAGTCGGAAAAACAATTGAATTTACAAGTGAGCGTTACTACAGTTATGTGGTTGATACGCTTGAAACGTTCACACAATGCTCTATGGCGCCGTTTATAAATATTATCAACTGCAGAAACAAATTCAGTGTTTATTTTATCTTTGACAATCGGTACAAAATAGAGATAGGCGACACGGACGATCTGACCATGAAGCTCACATTTGCGTCGGCAATAATCGAAAATCTCAGCAAAAGCGAAAGAGGCATAATAAATGTTGAAAACCAAACGGCATTTTTTATCAGCCAGCCGATAACAGATTAAGAGCGAGTTAATGGAAATAATGGTTGATTATCAAAGTCAAAATATGTACAATGCGTTAAAAAAATAAAAATTATATTCAAAACCATTGAAAAAAGTGAAGAAAAATTATATTATTATAAGAAGAATGGGTATATGCTAAAAAACTGTATAGTTCAATGTATACTTCAAGGTATATTTCACTGTATACTTCAAGGTTGCGTTTGATGTTTAATATAAGTTTAAAAAATTCAGAAACAGTATACGGCATACTCGGTATGGTTGTAGACAAATGTTGCAGATAGATTCTGTATTACGGGGCAATTTATTTCTACATAAAACTATACTTAAATAAAGACAGAAAGCCCGTTACAGGGCTTTGAGTGACGGATTTTCCGCCACTGAAAATCAAATGAAGCCCACCACAAACAGAGGTTAACGCTATAAATCCGGCGGGATATCTCAATTTAATAAAAAAATAAGGAAACAAAAATCGGGAGGACACAGACATGCCATTTGAACTTGAGGATAGCTTTGAAAGCGGCGTAGTAATTAAGGTTGTTGGTGTCGGCGGCGGCGGAAATAATGCGGTAAATCGCATGATAGCCACAAATATCCGCGGAGTCGAATTCATCGTCATAAATACAGACAAACAGGCACTTCTGCAGTCAAGCGCAGAGATTAAGATACCAATCGGTGAAAAAATCACCAAGGGACATGGAGCGGGAGCAGATCCTTCCGTCGGACAGAGAGCCGCAGAGGAAAATCTTGAGGAAATAACAAACGCCATAAAGGGCGCCGACATGGTATTTATAACCGCCGGCATGGGAGGCGGAACCGGAACGGGGGCAGCTCCTGTAGTCGCAAAGGTTGCGAAGGAGCTCGGAATACTTACCATAGGTATAGTTACAAAACCGTTTTCCTTTGAAGGCAAACGGCGTATGGAAGCTGCCGAGCGAGGAATAGCCGAAATGCGTCAGAATGTTGACTCTCTTGTAATTATTCCGAACGAAAGACTCAAACAGATTTCAGAAACAAGAATCACGCTTGCAAATGCTTTTGCCGAGGCCGATGATGTACTCCGCCGCGGCGCTCAGGCAATTTCCGATCTTATAAATAATCCCGGATTTGTAAACCTTGACTTTGCCGATGTTACAGCTGTCATGCAAAATGCCGGCTGTGCACACATGGGTGTAGGTTTTGCAACAGGAAAGGACAAAGCGACAGAAGCTGCAAAAATGGCAATATCAAGTCCGCTGCTTGAAACGTCCATCAAGGGGGCGCGTGGTATACTTATTAATGTAACCGCGTCTCCGGACATCGGTCTTGACGAATGCGAAATTGCTTCGTCGATGGTAGAAGAAGAGGCTGCCGCAGATGCAATGGTTATATGGGGTACTACATTCGATACTTCACTGGAAGATTCCATGAGTCTGACAGTAATCGCAACAGGGTTTGACTCTCCTGACGGAACACCCTCTCAGCCTGTCAGCAAAACTTCGACCGTAATAAATAAAGGTACATCCGACACTTCAAACGATAAAGGCGACGGAAATAATGACAGCGGAAATGAAAATACCGAGAGTAAAGACGACGGATTTTCAGAAGAAGAATTCGATGACATTATAAACATTCTTAAAAAATCACGTCCTCAGCATTAAATTTGGTTATAGAAAATGAAAGTATAAAAACAGAGACACGGCTGCTGCAGCAGAGTGTCTCTGTTTTTGCCAAACTCATACGTTACTCTTTCGCTATTCTGCAATTCCTGCATTATCCCTGTGTTATCCTGCGTTATTTCTGCGTTATTTCTGCGTTATTTCTGCGTTATTCTTCATTGCTGTAGCTTATAATATCAAGAATAAGCTCTTCACCGGATGCAAACTCCGCTTCCATTCTTCGCGGAACCCCGTCATCCGAGGAAATAAATACCGTAAGAGTTCCGACTGATTTATCATCGCCGGAATCTGCGGAAGACGTCTCTGCATTCATTGTACTGCTTCGGTCATAAAGTGTAAAAACAGCTTTATTTATCGATGAACCGTTCTGCTTTATCACATTTATATCATTTAAATCTTCGGGATCCAAAGCAAACGCCGAAAATAAATGAATAATATCCTCCTCAGTACGTTCCCCGCACGGAACAGTTATCTTCTCGTATGAAAAAGTCGCTTTAAGAGCGGAAAGCGCAACGCTGTATCCGCACATAGAATCCGGAGAAGTAAAGGTTATACTTCCCTCATAAGGCGCTGTTGCAGTAATTACCGCGTTAACCGGTGAATCGGAATTAAATCTCTCCTCACATTTCAGCACGCAGTTTAATGTAAAAGGGTATTTCTGCCAGCTGATGTCGACACTTTCCGTATGACTGCAGCCTGCAAGCAATACCGAAGCAACAATCAATATGAGAGCTGCCGTATATATCAAATATGTTTTAAAGTGAGCCTTTAATTTTTCTGTCCGCATATAAAAAAATCACCCCCGGTATTTTATATGCCGGGAGTGACCAAATAATACATAGTTTACACATTGAGAGCAGATACTTTCTGCACTTCGGTAACGACCGTATCGCGGTTATGGAATTTCATAATTTTAATTGTGTTGTTTGTTGCCTGAAAGATGCAAACGCTTTTTTCGCCCTTTTCGTTATTCCAAATAAAATAATAATTATCAGGATGGTTAAGAAAAGAACATGTTTCATAACGGTTTACAATATCGGAAGCGTCGGCAGCATCCTTGTATTCACCGTTGTACGGAGCTATCACGGTCATGTCTGAAATACTTACAGGAGCAAATTCTTCTTTGACTTTCTTAGTTCCTTTGCCCGACATAATTTTCGACATAGAGAACTTTCCCGACTTTACCGTATATGTATATGAAATATTAACATATCTCCAAGTATACGGAATAACGAATTTTGTAAAGGCCCAGCAGTAAAAAAGAGGTATAAAAACCAAAAGAGCAAAAGCGCCCCAACCTATCGCAAACATTAAAACTATAAGAGCAAGCGGAATGAAAATATATCCCAGCTTCATGAGCGTTCTATGAAATTTATACTTTCCCTCAACACGCTTATCAACCGACAACTCGTCAAAGTTTGCCATCTCATTAGTTGTTAAAGCCATCCTTATGACCTCCGGAATATTAAGAATAAAGAATAACCGCAGTCTGCGGTCTATAATCACAATCGATTCTTGATATATTATAGCATATATTCTTTTTAAATGCAATACAAATTAAAATTTAAAGCAGAATTTAAAAAATATTAACATCAGTCAAAAATTTTACTATTGTCTGAAAGGGCTTAATAATGAACATATCCACAGAAAACAATAAACCCAAAATAAAACTGAGTTATCAAAAGCTCTCGGAAAATTTGACAAAACGTGCCGAACAGGACATAAGCTCTGGGCAAATTGCCGGCTGCGGCATATGCGTTCATCAGACGGGAAAAGAAATCTTCTCCGGGTTTTTCGGGTACAGCGATGTAGAAGAAAAAACTCCGATACGGCCGGAAACGATATATCGGCTTGCGTCCATGACAAAACCGATAACCGCAGCTTCGTCGCTGCTGCAATGCGAAGCGGGAAAACTAAATATCAATGACAAGCTTTCAAGATACTGTCCGAAATTTTCAAGGTTAAAAATAGGGGAGCTTGACGAGAACGGAAACATTATTAACCTTCGCACACCTGACAGAGAACCGACGCTTCTTGACCTGCTCACTCACACGGCGGGCTTCGGCACAGATGAAATCGGTACAATGGTAACGGACAAAGCACCCGAAGACGCAAAGAAAAATCTTGAAACGATTATGCAATATTACTGCGAAGAAATGGTTTTGTCTTTTGAAACGAATACCAGGCGTTCTTACAGTCCGATTGCCGCGTTTGACGCAATTGCATATGTAACCGAACTTACAGCGGAACGCGAAATAGGCGAATATATGAAAGAAAAAATATTCAGTCCCTTAGACATGAATGACACGGCGTTTGAACTGACACAGCAGCAGGCAGACAGACTATCAGCCGTTTACGATTTAAAAGACGGAATTATTCCCGTTTCAAAAAAATTCACGAGATCGTTTGAAAGCTTTCCTCCCTCATACCATGCAGGCGGAGCCGGACTGTTCTCTACAGTCGGCGATTATTGCAAATTTGCGCAAGCACTGTGCAGCGCCGCGTCCTCCTCAAAAAATACTTTTATATCCTGCAGCTCAGTAAATCTTATGAGAAAAGGGCATGAAATTCCCACAGATATAAAAAGCCATCCTACAGAGATTTTCGGTCTTGGAGTACGCGTAGTAAAAAATAATCCCAACATTCCGGTCGGGTGTTTCGGATGGAGCGGAGCATACGGCACTCATTTCTGGATAGATCCGACAAATGAAATAACCGCAGTATATATGAAAAATTCAAACTTCGGCGGAGGAGCCGGATGTATCACCGCAAATAATTTTGAATATGACATAATGCATAGCGCAGAATAACTCTTGCCGACAGCAAACGAACAAATTGTCCTGTTTTGCTGTCGGCCTTTCATTTTTCCGTATTATACAAGCATATAATTGTACAGGTAAGCAAATTCAGAACAATTAGGTCGAACGCTTTTCTGTCCTAACGCATTTACTTTGACATTTTTTTCGATTGAGATATGCTAAAATACAGATACTAAACAAAGAAGGAACTTGATAACATTGGAACAGGTAATATACGGAGATGTATTGTTCATCATCAATTTCAGCATGGACTTTTTATCACTATACGTTACGGCCAAATTTATTCACCTGAAACTCAGGCTCGTCCCGACAGTCGCGTCAGCAGCAATCGGCGCTGTCTACGGTGTCGCTGCCGTAATTCTGGACGGAAACGAGCTTATATCACTTTTAATAAGCGCGGCGGTATCAATTTTGATGTGCTACATCGCACTCGGAAAACCGCTTCTGCTAAGACATACTCTGATATTTTACGCCGTAAGCCTCGGACTCGGAGGATGTATGACAGCACTCTACTCCATCGCGGAAAGAATATCGGGAAAAAGAATCTGGAACGGAACGGAGACTCTTACCGAAACATCGTCGAACATGCTTCCGCCGACGGTAACAATCCCTATTGCGGCAATATCTGTTATTCTTTCATTGATTTTCAACCGAATAACGTCCAAAAGAAGAAACACATGCGAAAATTCAGTAAAGCTAAAGCTCGGAGACAAGGACGTCACCCTGTCGGCGCTTACAGACAGCGGAAATCTTCTTACCGAGCCGATAAGCGGTTCTCCCGTCATTCTGACAGAATACAAAAAAATATCCTGCCTTTTACCGCAGGAGCTCGCGCCTTTTTTTGAGTCCGGAGATATATCGAATCTGGTTTCCGTGCCGACGCCGTATGCCGTAAAGGTTCGTATGATTCCCGCTTCCGGAATAGGAGGAGATAAAATGCTTCTCGGATTTATGCCTGATGAAGTAACAATAGGTCAAATTCAGAAAAAGGCATGCGTTGCCGTCCTAAATAACGGAAGAAGTTTTGACAGCTCGGACGCACTTGTACCGACATCACTGCTGGAGTAAAAATTTTATTAAGAACCGACGATATAAAAATCACACAGCCAACCTAATATTAACAGGAGGTATCTGAAATGCAGTCAATTTTTTCACTTCTGCGCCGCGCGTGCGGCATTTTGCTAAAAAAACACGGTGAAGTCTATTATATAAACGGCTCCGAAACCCTTCCGCCGCCGCTTTCCGCAAATGAAGAGAACGAAATAACCGCCCGTCTCTCTGACGAACCGGAGCTGAAAAGCTATCTGATAGAACACAATCTGAGACTTGTCGTATATATAGCAAAGAAATTTGAAAATACCGGAATCGGTATAGAAGACTTAATCTCTATCGGAACCATCGGACTTATAAAAGCAGTCGGAACCTTCTGCGCGGACCGAGGAATTAAACTCGCCACATATGCTTCCCGATGCATTGAGAATGAAATTCTTATGTATATACGAAAAACCGGAAATCAAAAGGTGGAAATATCTCTCGATGAGCCTCTCAATGTTGATTGGGACGGGAACGAGCTCCTTCTGTCAGACATTCTTTCGGGAGACGAGGACAGCGTCAGCCGTAATCTCGAAGAATGTGAAGAAAGGGCCGCCGTTAAGGAGGCAATTTCAAATTTACCTCCGAGAGAACGCACAATAATCGAACTGCGTTTCGGAATCGGAGGAAAAAAAGAACATACTCAAAAGGAGGTTGCAGATATGCTCGGAATATCTCAGTCATATATATCACGTCTTGAAAAAAGAATTATCTCCGAGCTTCACGGGAGCATTGCAACAAAGCTGTAATGATATAGTTACAGATAACATTAAATTATTATAATGCCGAAAAAATTTTATAAAAATACCGAAAAGAAACTTTAGCTTCTCCTTTCGGTATTTTTTCACATAGAAAAATATTAAAATTATCAGCATAATAATATAAAATCCGGTCAAGCCGCACCAAACGGAATGCAGAGCAAAGACTGCACCGAACAGACGACAAGACCGGATAAGTTAATTTCGTAGGCAAACATTTTTCTGTTCGGGACAGAAGA
>CAOKER010000020.1 GCA_948467545.1 uncultured Eubacteriales bacterium | reverse complement strand
TGCAGAAGCGGCGTTTTCTGTTTTGTCTAATTTGTTTTCTAATGCAGTATTAATTACGCTGTTCGCTACTGGATTTGATGAATCTGCACTCAAAGCTGTATCAACTGTGGTTTTATTTGCTCCCTCTGCAATGCCGTTTAACTTTGTTACCATTGCAGACGTCATCAAACCGCTTGCTGATGTTGTTGCCGCCGAATAAGTTGTATTGTTATCTTTCGCAATTCCAATCAGATTCCAGTTTGTCCCGTCATATACAAAAGCAAGAACTGAACCCGCTGACCAGTATTGAGCCGACGTAAGTGCTGCCCCGTTCCAGTAAATAGGTTTCGCACCCTTCGCATTTATATTAAGAGTCGGAGATGCAACCGTATTAGCATATGTAAACTTAACTATAACCTTTGCTCCTGTTGCCAAAACAAAAATTTTAGTCGGATCGGCTGCACTCGCGGCTTTTGCGGCAGTAGCTGCCGCAGTGGAGCAAGTAAAATAATGATTAATGCCGTCGGAGCCATTGAAACCAACACCGTCAATTGTCTGTTCGGTCACCAATTTTGAAGCCGAATATGCATTGCCGGTTTTATCTAACTTATTATCCAGTGCCGTTTTGATTTTTGACCATAGGCGTGAAACGCCCGCATCATTTAAAATTTTCTTTGCCATATTATCTCCTTTTTATTCCGCTTATTTATTCCTAACCGTCTATTATCGCGTCTATTTCCGCGTCAGTCATAGCCAAGCTGTCCGTATATTCGTATACACTGTCAGCCCTTGCGGGAAGGCTGCTATCAGCTGTAATTTTATCGGCAGTTTTAACCGTTGCTGTTCCGTCAATCTCCGCAGACAGGTTTTCTCCGATCTTTATTCCTCCGAGCGTATCGCTCGAAGCAATAGGTATTAAAACACCGCCCTCGGAACCGCCCTCGCTTATGATGTCCGCAAGCCTTTTCAAGTCTGCTTCAATTAAAGAAAATGCCATATTAAAATCCTCAGCATTGATTATATCGACGCCGTTTGTCTTATTATTCCAGTATCTTCCCATCAAACCGCCTCATAACTGTACATTGGATTGTACGCCATAACGCCGCAGACGGCGGCTCTTGTGCAATATCCGATTGTCTGCGAACCGTTGCAGCCGAGTTCAAAAGAATATTTTGTAAAAGCCCGTACGGGAATATCCGCCGTTATCTCTCCGGAGGATGTGCTGTCCACAAAAAGAGTTGAAATCACTTCAGTATTTTCATAAACATAAATATTGACCATTTTTGCGGGCGCGTTCTTTGATGCAATAAATTTGAGACGTACTGTTCCGGAAAGCTGCGGTGTGAACGAACCGAGACTTACAGACTCCGAAGAACCGGATATTACAGACTTAGACGTACTATTTGTAACGCAAAGTTCCGTATCCTCCGCCATAAATATCCTTTGGTTAAGTACAAGCTCATTCAGCGGCTTGCTGAAATCACTGTTTACAAGCTTTTTAATAGCCGCAACAATATTCATGATATAACCTCCGTAATACTTCCGTCTGAATTGAATGTAGTAGTCAGTGTTATCGTTTTTTCTCCGGTAAAGGTTTCCGTTACAGAGCCGTCACTGTTAAACACAGTGGTCAATGTCTGTTCGAGACTATTGGTTTCCACAACAGAGCCGTCCTCTTCAAACACGGTGCGGCTTGAAATAAACCCCTGTATTGCCATTAAAGCGGCACGGTTTACCTTTGTCCCGCTTTGCCGGACTGTCCTGTCAACAAAGTCATACATCTTCCTTATGCCCATTCCTTTCAGATATTTTGCAATTGTTTTTGATTCTTATATTATAATACCGGCAGAGATAAAACCGTGCCTTTTTACTCTTCTCCGCAGTAAAAGGTATCACACTCCCGGTATTTTGAGACCATGTCATCATACATACGCCCTATATCGACCAATATCCGTTCAATATCGTTTGCCTCCTGATACCCGTACATATATACGGGTACGGCAGGTGTATCGTTAAATACATAAAAATCAGTTTTCAGCCGTTCTATGTCCGAAAGCATCTTATAATGCTCGGTATAGCCGAATATATGAGAGTCATCATACAATACCGACGATGTCCGAACAGTAGAATAACCCGATTTATTGATTAATGAAGACAATCTTGCCGTCTCCGCGCTTATACGGTTCAACATATTAATCGTACACGCGCCGCGTTCAAATTGCTGAATCTCGGAATCTGTCAGCGATTCTCCGCCCTGAATTTTCGCACGCAGAACACGTGCGGCACTGACATCCTCCGGCGTTCTGTCTGTTATCAAACCACTTCGCACTCCTTTACAATAATTCCTCCGTTAAGATTGTATCTCTGAGAAACAATTCTCCCGGTTATATCGCCGAGATATTCCGTCTCTGCCGTAATCACTTCTCCGCAGTTTATAGCCTGTTCAGCTACCGTCTGCATGTATCTCGGTTCGCCGAAATATCCGCTTCCGTATCTTATGTAATGACGTTTTTCATAAATTTTCATATTGGTTTTTCTTGATACAGTAAGATAATCAAAGCACAAACCAAGAATCTTATCCGCATTCCTTCCGCTTATCAGTGTAGCGTCGTTTATGGATTTCACATTATCGGAAATTCCCGAAGGTATATCCGTTCTGCGTTTGCTCTTTACCGTCTTATCGTCCCGATACCGTCTGCCGGTAAGCACGCACTCCGTTCCTGCGTTAATTATGGCATAGTTTACGCCGCTTCGTACAATCTCCCCGTCTGTTATACTCAGAGTATGCAAAGGCTCTGAAAACTCTGTCAGAATGCCCTCTCCGCTGCCCTTGTCAACAGCCTTATAAGCTTCTACAGTCTCTCCTATACGGGTATAGTTATGACATGTCAGCTGTACCTCCGTAACCTTTGCCGAATCCGTAAACGATGGATTCTGACCGATGTGACCGAGGTCAATAATCGCGCCGACTGTATCCGGCAGCTTGAATATCCTCAGTATATCACTGTTCGACGTGTCGCACGCCGCACCTATTGCAAAACATATCTGCATTACAGCTTCACGGCATGAACATATCGGAATATATCCGAAAATAACATCCGAATTGAAATCATCGGATATTTCAAACGGCACTTTCGCCTGATTCAATATACTCGACAGCAAAGACACGGCGCTTTGATTGTTATACATTCCGCCCATAAAAGGAATCCCGTCAAGCATTCCGACGTAATCCTGAGCAGTAACATTCCACGTGTCCACGCCGGTTCTTTTCGCAGTCGATATATATCCATGCTGCCGCAGTACGCCGTTAAAATATACATCTATTGTCTGAAGCTCGGTAAAATCATAAGCACGGCCGGTTTTTGACTTTAGAGTAAAATCTACCGTATTTACACTTATTTCGCTCGAAATCGGATTTATATCCTGCACAATCTTAACCGATTTCAATTCGTCTCCGTAGAAGTATATATTTCCGAATCCAAAATCAATAGCATGTATTTTCAGACGATTTTCAGGCATATTCAAAGTCTTGAATACAATCACAAGCTTATCAAACGCCTCTATGGACTTTTCACAGAAATACCGTGCCTTATCCGGATAGAATTCCTCTGCGGTTATAATAGAACCGTCCGCATACCATGCAACAGTTAAAGAATTGCAGAAAATATCGTTAAACTCATCAAAAGTAAAAGAAATTCCGCTGGATGAAAATTTTTCGGCCGCTTGAAGCGTCATAACTATACCGACCGGAAAGGCTTTATCGGAATCGGAAACCGAATCAGACCAATAGCCCATAAAAGCAGACGCAGGATTGCGCGGTATTACGGCGGACATACTGTCGAGAAGCACCGAACCGTACTCGCACGGATTACCGTAATTGGGAACCGTCCTGTTTTCCTTCAATTGGGTCAAATCCGTAAAATCGGTTTTATCCTCCGCACTCAGGTTAAAGTTTTCTTTAGCTTCCGGCGCAATCTCTCCGTACTTTATAGTAATTCCGTTTTCCTTTATCATTACGGCACCACCTGAGCTTCAATTGCTATAAAATTCGCCTGAAAGCTTCTCCAGTAAACTTTTCCGTTTTTATCGTCGATTCTTATTAAATCACGGCTTCCGGACGACACATATGCGCTGTAGCTTATTGTCGATTGTCCGTGAACGATTTCAACCTGTATACCCTCTATACGCGGATAAGACAGCATATCATAAAGCTCATCAAACTCCGACTGCTTTCCCTGTTTTGCTTCAAATGTAACGGTATGCCCGAAAAATGTTCCGTACGGATCGAGAACAAGCGGCGCTCCGACTCCGAGAGTGCGGCCGGTATTGTCACTGTAAAGTATATTGAAAGATTCCTTCAGCTCGGTAATATTAACATCATATACTCGTCCGCCAAGCTTTACCCAATCCAATCACGTCACCACCAATCTCGTGCCGATTCTCCTCGTTTCTTCGTTTCCGGCATTTACAACCGCACGACCGAGCTCCCGTCCGTCAAGCTCAAGTATTACCGTTGTTGCCCGGCCGCTGCCTCGTTCTGCTGAAACCGTCTTAAATGCTTCAATAATTGTTTCAAGCGGCGCCTCAATATTAGTTCCGTGTTTCTGATCACCAAGCACTGCTAAAAATTCACTGTTCGGAGGAATTACAGCTCCGCGGGCAAGCCGTGGTATTTCAAACCGTGGTATCTCCGGGATATTAAATCCCCAAGTTTCTCCGCCAATAACCGGAACCCAGTCAGGAACATCAAAACTAATGGTATTTATCGATCTTATTAAAAGATTTATACCGTCAATAATAAAATTCACAAATCCCTCAAATATTGAAATAACACCATTGATTATACCGGCAAATACTTCTTTAACTCCTTCCCATGCTCGTTCCCAATCTCCTGTAAAAGCGCCAACAATAAAATCTATTATACCTGATAGTATTTGCAACACCGATTCAATACAGCCTCCAATCCAGTCAATGGCGGTTGCAAAAGTATCGCAAATATATGTAAATGCATTTTTAAAACCATTTACAAAAACACCTATTATAAAATCTAATAACGGCTTCAGAATATGTTCCCACAACCATTTTACAGCATCAGCTATACCATTAATAACGGGCGATATTACATAAGTCCACAAATCATTAATCTTATCGCCTAAAGTTTTAATTAACGGATATAGACGATCCTGCCACAACGGTTTAATGTGATTGCTCCATAAGCTCAACAGTTTTTCTTTTATAAAATCAATAGTTGGTGAAATATATTTTTTGTAAATATCGACAATAAAATCTCCAATGGCTTTAAACATCGGTTTAATGTACTCATTCCATGCTGTATTCGCCGCAGTCTTGATTTTTTCCCATAAAGTTATCCAAAAGTTTTTAAATCCCTCAGATTTATTCCACAGGATAACAAATGCAGCCGTTACTGCAGCGATAGCTGTAACAATAACAGCTATCGGAAGGTTAGCGGCTATTAATGCTGCGGCAAACAAAACTGCAAGTCCAGTAATTATAATTAAAATATTCTGAAAGCTTGCGCCATTTTCAATAAAATCTTTTACTCCTAAAACAATCAATGCAATTGCACCGCCTATCGCGGCAAAAGCAGCTGCTGCAGGCGATATTACAAGAGCAATGCCCCCGATAAGTAATGCCAAGCCTCCCATAATAGAAGCAAAATTTCCCCAGTCAAGTCCATTAACCCAAGCGTCTGAATACCCTTCAATAAGTAAAACAGCTCCTGCAATAGTCATTAAAACGCCTACTATTTGCGTAAACTTTCCGGGTAATGATGCTATATCATTTTTAAGTATTTCTGAAATCTTCCATGCCAACAATCCTGCGCCAATACTTGCAACAAGAACAGCGATAGGTTTTATTTTATTTTTTAAATTATCAATCCAAGTCGTATCAATTTCAGAATTTGTATCAGTAGCATCAAATTTAGAAATACTACCCGCATCTGAAGATAAATTTCCCATAGATCCAACAGAACCATTTGATGCAGCTTCGGAGTTAGACGTTAAAATATCAAGCTCATCAAAACCCGCTGTCAATTTTTTCAATTTTTTTGCGGAAGTTTCCGCATTTGTACCGATAGCGGCAACATTATCCGCTGATGATGATGATTTATTATCAATCGATGCAGTATCTTTTTTTACTTCTTTTCCAAAAAGAGCTGCAATATTTATTGCTGCTGTTTTCGCATATTCTGCAACTACAGCAAGACCGGAAATAAGATTGTTAACTGCTGGAAGAACAAGCTGCGCAAGGGTCATAAACACATCTCCAAAGGTAGTTTTAACTTCCTTCCAACGTTCCGATAAAATACGAGTTTGATTTGCCCAAGATTCGCTTGTTTTTGCGAAATCCCCGTGGGTAAGCGACGTTTGTTGCATAACATAATTATATCTTAACAGTGTTTTTTCTTGCTGAGTCATTGCCGATATATTTTTAGCTATACCCTGTTCCATGGCAAACTGAGCAAGATTTGTCTCAGTCATTACAATTCCGTATTTCTTTAAAGTTTCTGTTTCCCCTGTAAAAACGCTTGAAAGAGCAGTTGCAGCTACATCCTGAGATACATTGTAAAATGAAGCCATATCTGCCGACAGTCCTGTAAGCTTCAATGACATATCCGCAGCAACATCATTTGCCAGTCCCATACCGTTAGCCATAGCCATATAAGTCGAACCTGTCTGCTTTGCAACGAGCTTGGATATACCATATGTTTCAATTGCTGTTTGAGCAAATTCTTCCATTTTATAACTTAAAGAACCGAAAGATGTATCTACTACATTCTGAACCTCCTGTAAATCAGAAGCAAGCGAAACGGCTTCTTTTCCAAACGCTACAAGTTGTCCGACACCGAATGCAATACCGATAGCAGCGCCAAGTTTTGTAACTCCGTCTTTTATTGAGACGATACCAGCTTTAATACCGGACATATCAACATTTGTTGAAAGCGTTATACTGCCGTCATAACCGCTCATTATTCATCACTTCCCATCAGTTTCTTTATTAATTCAAGCTCGTCTGCTGTAATTTCTGACTGCAAATCAATTATTTCCCGATTATTTCTATAAAATTCCTGCTCCCATTTATCAAGCCTTTTTCCTAATTTTCGCTTCTTACGAATCGTAACCACCGTTGAAAACAGGCATTCTCCGATCTCCATATATCCGCTTATAAACGTCCACCAGTGAACATAGTCTTTTTCACGTATATCATATCCGAGTACCTTGTTTATCGGCGATGTCATAAGGGAGAAATCCTTTTCCCAGTCTACAAGCTGAGGAGCAGAATCTTTACTATCCTCATCCTTTCCGCAGTTTATAAATTTCAACATCTCCCGTATTGCGGAATTTCTGTCTTCTGGAATTTCTTCATAAAAAATATACAGTGCGCAGTAAGCTCTCTCATAATCTGATAATTTTGAGTTATTAAGTGCAGATATAACATCAAGAATAACTCCGTAATCTCCGTTATTTCGTATTTTATATTCAACATCGTCAATATAAACGCTTTTCGGAAGAAATCTGTAAATCATTTTGAAGCTTTTTTATACTTGTTTATATACTTCTGTGCCTCTTTGCTTGCTTTAGAGCTTTCTTTATCTACTATTTCACGAATAACCGGAGCAATCTGTTCAAAAAAAGTCACAATAAAATATTTTCCGTCAACAACAGCAAACGGACTGCAGTATGCAAATAATTTATCGCTAATTTTGTTTCCGAATGCATAGTCCACGGCGTCATATACAGCCTGATTGGTTTCGTCCATATACCGAATATACTCATCGACATTCGGAACACCGTTTTCATCCACATCAAAGCTTTCTATACTGTCTGCCTTTTTTTCTATCATCTTCTGAGCCTTAAAAAGCCTGTTTGACAATTCCGAATCCGCAGGATTAAAACTGATTTCCGCGCTCTCGTTTCTGTCGGAAAAATTAATTTTAAATGTTTTTAATCCGGTTTTAACATTAATTTCATTCATAAATCAATTACCCGTTCCTTTACAATTTAGGGCGGTATTTAAAGCCGCCCCCAAGTTTTATTCAGCCGGCGTAAATGTAGGTACACCCTTAGAAATAGTCGCCGTGCCTTTGGTTATATCATTGCTGTAAGAAATCTCGATAGGCATATCCACATATGCGCTTCCGCCGATGCTTGTTATATTGATTGTACAATTTTTCTGCAGCTCCGCTTCAAAGCTTGAAGACTCCCCTATATATGCATAAACGATAAGTACATCAAACTGTGAAAGAAGTTCCGGCGTTTTATCCTGCCATATCTGATGAAGCTTAAAATTAAGCTTGGAACCGCCTTTTACGGTATTTGGATCAAGAGACTGATTCGGCTCCCACTTAGTCACCGAAGTATTGGTAATTCCGAGAATATCCGTAACCGTTTCGGTATTCGGATTCAGTTCTATTGAGCTGTCCTCGACTCCGCTTCCCACGATCTCCCATTCATAAGTTTCGGAATCCGAAACATTTACAAATGTCATTAAAAGTTTTCGTTCGGCTTTAACACCCGAACCCACATTAAAATCTGATGATGGCATCTTTTGTTTTACCTCCTGCCAATTAAATATTTGTTTGCCGCCGATACAAGCTTTTTCTTTTGTCCCGACTTTGCCGCCGCCTGATCCCAGTGGTCGGTTGCATACGGGTTCATATCCTTCAGATAATTAAATCTACGGCCGCTCGGTATCTTACTAATCCCCGGACGGCTGAACCACGTTTCTCCCCCGTCATTTGTAAAACCTCCCGCTTTATATACGGGATCGATATACACAATACCGTTATACATATAGTGGGAATACGGCGATTTATATGTGATTTCAAAAGGCTGATACGATACAAGCCGTACAAGCTGTCCGTTTCGTCTCGGAGTATACGGATCTATGAGACGTTTCCATTCCTTTGCTAAAAACAGTCCGAAACGGTCGTTTTCAATCTTTTCGGTTATTCTTTTAGAGCTTAACGAAATTTTTATATTTGCGCTATTCTTCATAATGCTGTATGCTCCTGCGCCGCGACGTATTTAAATATGTAATACGAAGCGTAAGATAATAAACTATAAGCCGACTCTCAGGATCTGCGCCTCTGACCTGCGGAACAAACGGAAACGGCTCCGCCGCAATTACGGTTTTCCCGGTAAGTTTCGGAAGATTTTCTTTCTCATCCTGTTCTATTATCCAGTCGCAAATCGCCTGTACATCGTCAACGCTGAGCGCGTTCAGCTCATTCTGATTCTCTGCAAACTCTCTGTAGCAGTTTATCTGATATTCCTCATAAACGCTCGGAATAGGGGTTATATCCGCGTTATACATCCCTGTAACATCTATAAAATCTTCTATATTTCTGCGCTGAGACGTACCGAAAGGAAGAATTACATTAGCCCCGTTCACAGGCTCTGCCGAAATATTCCAAAGAGAAGCAAGCTGCGGACAATGCGACAGCCAATCGGCTATTTCCTGAAACTTACTCATTCAATATGCTACCCCTTTATAATTTTTATATGATTGGTTGCCCACGGACTGCCGTCGGCACGATAATGTATAAATATCTCTGAGCCTGTAATTATTCCGCCGTTATTCCGATATTTGTCCCTCAGAGCATTAAATTCGGTTATTGAGACCGGTGCGGCATCGCTTATTTCTCCGAAGATAAGCAAATCACCGGGACAGACCGTAAAATACTGTGCTTTTTCGTTATCGCTCAAAGCGTAATAGCCGCCCTCTGTCCATACAGGCCTTTTATATAAACGCCATTCCTTTGTTCGTACCGTCCACGTATTTGTACGATATATCATCGTATCCGAAGACTTGTCGTAAAGCCCGTCCCTTTTTCCGCACATTGTTATTCTGCGCATCTTAAAGGCTGTTTTTGCGGCGTTTGTTTCCGATAGCGGTATCTGATTAACTATCGTATATGTATCGCCAAACAAATCAGAGAGCATAATTCAACCCCCTGTACAGCAATTCTCCGATGCCTCCGCCAAAAAACGAATTATATATTATATCTTCCCCTTCGGCCGCTATCTGTTCATCGGTTTTGGAAGCGTAGGAATAAGATTCTGTTACTCCGTCACTGCTCTGAGATTCATTGACAATATTTCTATTTTCCGCGGCATTAACAGACAGAAATTGAATCAGATCAAATATGCAGTCCTTAACTGCCTGAGGTACATCCTCCAACGCATCTATTCTTTTTCCCGTCTGTCCTGCCGCCTGTGACCGTACCATCTGCTCAGCGCGCCGGTTATATTCAGTAAAGGCGGACGCATCCGATTTTCCGCCATATGCTGTATATTCGTCATATGTAAGATACATCCGCCGCCTCCGTTTTTATCCGTTTGTAATAAGTCTGCACATTGCTATCGATTTTGGATCAAAGACAATATCCCAGTTAGAAGCCGTTGCAAGCTGCGCGTTTGTAGGTGATTTAATGCTGTTTGCACCTTTCCATGTAAAGCCGTTCGGGTGAATAGTTTCACGGATTTTAGTGTAAAGAATATCGACGCCGCCGTATTTTTCCGGATCGCGCTCGGCTTCAACCGCATGCTCAAGCTTTGCGTCCGCCTGTCTCAGAACGCCTGCTCCGAGCAAATACGTGGTGTATTTTACAAGAGCTTTGTTTGCGTTCTCTCCCCCTGTTACCTCGGCCGGAACATTGTCGTCTATAATAACGGTAAGTCCGTTTGCGCTTGCCAAATTCATAGGTCTCTGTATGCCGTTTGCATCCGTATATTTCCAGTATTCGAGAATCTGTTTGTTTTCAAGCGTCTTTGCGACGCTTGAATGCATAATTGCAAGAGAATATGCCGATTTATTGTCCCCCGCCGCTTTTGTAATCGCTTCGTTTATATCGGTTATACCGATTTCATATGCTGTCGCCGTCGAAGATGATAAATCGGTTGTATTGTTGTCCTGAAACTTCTTTTTATTGCCGGTTGTTCCGGTAATACCGAATACGCCGTTAAGTATATTAATCATCGCCGTCTGTCTCTGCTTTTGCCAATAACGGGCCTGCGTCGCCACTATATGTCCCATCGGATCGCCTCCCGAAAGTTCCGAAGCAAAATCGCGGGCCATCCATGCCTTCATACGTCCGTATACAATGCCGCTCTGCGAAGCTCCGTCAGTCTCAACCGGGGTATTATCCGCCGTACCGTCATAATTAAGTGCGTCACCGGTAAGAGTATTATAAAACGGAATCGTGTAAAGATTTCCGTCATGCTGTATCTGAGAACCTATATTGCCGTCGGCAATCATTGCTCCGCTGTTGATTATCGCATTTCTTGTGGTGTCAGGGACTTCCGACCACATATTTATAAAAAGTTCCTCGTCAAACGGAAGTCCGAATATTGTTCCTGCCATTATTTTTTATCTCCTTCTGTAAATGTTTTATAAAGATCGGGACTGTTTGTTTTCATTTCGAGTCTTTCCATATATCCCATTTTTGAAAAGTCCTCTTTGGTAATTCCTGTCTGAATAGGCTTTCCGCCCGGAACCACAGCCGCGGTTATTCCCTTGAAAGCCCCGGCATCATCCTTTGTAAGCTCGTGAAAGATTTCTTTCGCCGTTTTTGTTCCGTTGGATTTATCGTCAAGTGCCTCACCGAATCTTCTGAGATAATCGGATTTAATAGCCTCATGAGCCCAAACAAGAGGCCTGCCGTTTTCATCGGTTGCCGCCGAATTAAATCGTTCCAAAACAGACGCTTCACGCTCGGCGCGAATACGCTCGGCTTCAGCAGCCTCTTTTTCGGCCTTTATCTTTCCTTCAAGTGCCTCGAATTTATTTTTCCATTCATCGGCGGAAGCGTTATTTTCCTTCAAAGCCCTCAGTTCATTTGTAAGACTGTCAATAGTCCGGTTTGCGGTTTCAAGTTTATGGGCAGAGGTTTCGGCATCTCCTTTAAATCTTTCGATGTCCGCTCCGTTCTGTTCCATGATTTTGTTAATTATTTCATCGCTTATTCCCTCAAAGCCTTTTAAATTCCTCAAAAATTCCCTGTTCATTTTCCTCTCCTATTCTACGCTTTTATACGAGGTCGCTCTCACGAATTCGACTGTTTTACGACTAATCAACCGTCATAGTTTTCACATAAGCAGCGCCTGCTCCAAAGCCTGATTTGAAACACTCGCGTTACTTTCATTTATACGTGTCAGTTTCTTGTCTATCTGTTCTTTGGTATAATCGGGATTTAACCATTTAACCAAATCCGCAGCCTCCGCCGCGCCTGCCTCTTTTGCCTCCCTGAGTCTTGTCCACTGTTCGGACGGATCTTCAAAAGGATCGTAATAATCGGACTTATAGCTCCACAATTCGCTTCGTATGTTCAGATACACGGAATCCGCACGAAGCGTCATAAGATTACCGCGGTCAAGCGAATTATGTATGGCATTGAGAAGCGAAATCGTATCGCTGTTCGCCCTCTTTACAGCCGTTGCCGTAGCAGTCTCCGTCGCTTTGTTCTCCGTAAAAATTCCCTTTGATACACCTAACTGCTGCTCATATTTTTCAAGATATGCTCCAAGCTTTTCCCAATGCTCTGAGCCCCTGATTGACGGATTGAATATATCAATCTGCGCGCCGGTATCTCCGGCACTGCGTTTAAACGGGACTATATTGTCGCCGAAGATATACTCTTCTCTGCCGTTTTCGCCTTTCGAGCGGATCAGATTGCGCGGATCTGTAAATATTTTCGACCGGGCGTTTTTAAACTCGTATTCAATCTGTTCAACAGTATCGTTAATTTTCTTTTCTATATCCGAACACCCGAAATTCAAAGGAACACCGTAAACCGAAGACAATCCGCGCGATGAAACAGGCGACTTGTATCTTCCGAAGCCGATATGATTTGCGCCGTAAAATATAACGGTCTGTCCGTTTATTTCAAAATATCCGTCCTGTACCTCCCGTCCGCCATCGTCAACGGTCATAAAAGAAACTGTGAGATTTCCCGCCGTATCAAGCTTATGACAACGCTGAAGAAACAAATATCTTCCGTCATCAAGCTCCTTTTCATCAACAACAGCATATGCCGCGGATATATCATCTCCCCTCATTTCCGTAATCCGTACTCTCGACGAATCAATAAAAGTATGTGTCACCGCCGCATTATCCCCGATCGTCACTTCGGGAAAAACATAATAATCTCCGTCCGCAAGCATTCCCTCCGTAATATCAAATCGATGCTCCTCTATATTCTTCAGCAGCTCGGAAAGCGGTTCCGTCTGAACAGAATCGCTCTCAAGATCGAATGTCGCTTCGTTGCAGGCAAGATTTGTAAGCTTCCGAATCGCAATAGCAAGCCAGTTAATTTTGGAAATGTCTGTATACGACTGAATTCGTTTGTCTATAGGTTCGTGCTTTCCTGCTGATAAAGCACACTTTATTGCACTCAGAAATGCATACCACATTATTTTTATTCTTTGAATCATTTTCATTCCCCGTTAAGATAATGCCAGTTTCCCGAAAGACTGTAAACAAGAGAATCGACGGTATCTATCTGCATCGAACCGTCATCCAGTATAATCGGCTTTTCCTTTTTTTCGTCATATACAACGCTTTGCAGTTCATTTATAAGATCGCCGCATCTGTCTCCGATAAGCTTGAATCTTCCCTGCGCTATTAAAAGAGAGAGCTGAAAAGGTCTGTCCTCGAGCGGCGGCTTATATGTCTTTCCGAAAATGTATTTTACGTCATTCAGCGTATTAATAATAACATCAGAGTGGTCACAGTTACAGTTTTCAATGCTCACGCCGTACTCATTTTCGATTTCGCGGATAAATTCAAAAACAAATTCTTCAACATCCTTCATGGGAAGCTCCTGCGCCTGCTTCTTCCTCGCCTTTAATACATAAATAATATTATCATAGCCCATTGCGGAACAGGTAAGCGCATACGCTGAACCGTTGCCGCCCCAGTCGGCACCCATATCAATCCATTTATACCTCTTAGGAAGCTCATTGGAACCGATTAAATAATTGTCTGTATGCTCCGCAAAATCCTCGAATACAATACCGTCGGCGGCCTTTCTTATTCCGCGTATATCGCGGTCATACCATACAGAACCGCGTTCATACGTTCTAAGAACGGCGCAGAGCTTCTCATCGCTTATACTGAGATTGTCGGCGATTGTAAAATGCCCGTAATTATATCCGTAATCGCTGCGCACGGACTGTTGTTTTTCATGGAAAGAAAGTATGTCCTGATAATACCAATGATTCGGTGCTTTCGGGTTCAGGTCATGGAATATCTTTCGCTCGGTACTTGATATTGTACGGTCAAAAACTTCTTTTATAAAGGTTTCGGCGCACTCGTTCGCCTCCGTGATGTATGCACTTCCATATGTATTGCCCTTAATATACCGTTCGTCTCCGTTTTTTCCGCCTCCGGCTATAAGTACCACCTTGTCTCCTGCTGCGGTTTTAACAAATACACAGTTCTTATCTTTGAATTTTCCTTCCTTGCAGCGCCCTTCAAAATAATTAAGAAGTCCATAGCCGTCGCACTCAAGAACGTTTATGCTTGCCGTAGACTGCGAAACCCCGGCTATAAGATGCAACTTGTCGGGATGCGTTTCAAGCGAAAGACAAAAAGCGAGCGTGTTCAATACGTTCTTGCCTCCGCGCTTTCCGCCCTCCGCTACGTTAAACCACGATGTACCGACACGAGACAAATACCGTTTTTGATTATTTGACAGCGGAGCTATCAGATTCATAATCTTCTATCCTTCGGTCGGCGGTCTGCCTGCTGATTATGTTTGTAAGTTTTTCTATATTATCTCCGATACGATTTATTTTGTCATCACTGTCATCCGCGGGTTTATCCGCCCATCTGCACCAATTTTTCAAAGCAAATATTACCGCCGTAACGTTGTACAGCCCGTTTGCCGCGCCGCGGACAAGCGTATCTGCGCGCATATTTTCAAAATCGTTTTTTATGTCAGGCCAATATTCGCCCAAACATCTTCTGACCGTCCGAAAAGACACGTCATATGTCTGCGAAAGCCAAAGATACAAGCCGAACAAAGTCGGCATGTCCGCTTCTCCCGCGTTCTGCTTATTCCACAGTTCTTTATAATATTGCAGGACTAAATCACCGAAGACTTCTTTTTTGAATTTTTTCGGCTGTCCTCTCTGTCTGTTTGTCATATTCGCCCTCCTTACTACTATTTTATAGGAAATTACTGTACAAAGTCAAATTTTAGGGCACAAAAAAAGTGCTTACCTAAATAAGCACTGATTATCTGCCGCACAAAGCAAATATTTTATTCTTCTTCGAGCATGGCTTTAAAATGCCGCCTGTATCTATTGGGTATTTTTATATCACAAAAATATCCAAACTCCGCAAGAAAATCCGAAATAGCTCTTATGCCGTCTTTGTAAAATTCCTTGATGCGTTTTGAACGATACTTTATATTCTTATAATTCGACGGGCAGACAAAAGTCCAGTCTGCTCCATCTCTGTCAAACACGATTCTAAAGAATTTATCTATATCAAGCTCCGAACAGCCCACTTTCATCAATAAAATATGATGTTCTACACCGTCATCCAAATGACTTACATATGCTTTTTCACCGTCAAAAGAGATTACAGCAAGCATCGGTTCATCATTTTTCACTGCATTTTCTACATTTTCGTAATCATTGAATTTTATTATCTCCATGATCTCATCCTTTCAAAACTGTAACCATATTATAATTCGGCAGCTACTTTTTGTCAAGAACTATACAAACCCAAATTTATATAATTCATCTCACGTACAACATTATCAAATTATTAATTATCATACTTACTATCAATAATCTCATCAATTTGTCTCGGTCTCACGATCTGTCTTTAAAAAACTCTTTCCAATGTGGATTTTCTTTATCGAAAATCTCTTTTTGCTCCTTAGTCAATTTATAATGGTAATCTTGGAATAAATTAAACACTTGTTTTTTATCAAAGCTAAACAAATGCTCTCCTATCATATTTGTATAAGCCCACCAAATCTTATCTTTTTTATTTTTTTATAAAAACCATATAATTTGCCAAAATCATTAGATAAATCATCTAACATAACCACTTCCACCTTTCAATTGACATGTTTCAGATGTATTTATATAACCAAGCAATTTCTTAAATTCTATATTTATCTTTATGTCATCGGCAAATTCTTTCTACTCGGTTGTTAGACTGTGTTAATATATCCTAAAATAGTTCGGATGCTAAAATCATTTATTTATCTTTCTCCGGTTTTTGAGGCAATTCAATTGTAAAATCGCCTGCATGAGTTGTAAACTTATTCATTCGGTCTTTAAGTCGTTCGGCACGTTGCTTTTTATATTCGTCGCTGCAATTCTCAAGTAGTTTTTTAGTAAACTCGGAATTATATTTGCTCACTTATCAATCACCCTCATCCTTATAATTAATTTGCTTTCTGACAATTCAATTGACATGTTTCATATGTATTTACATAACTAAGCAATTTCTCAAATTCTGTATTTCCCTTTAAGTTACCGGCATCATTCAATACAAAATCATAACGATAAAATATTATTTCTTTCCATTATTCATTTCTTCAATATCGCAAATACAATCTAAAATGCTTTCGCAAATTTCTCCTTCGCCAGTAATATTATAATTTTCATCAAATCCGTATTTTTCTAAATATTCTGACACCCGGTTCTCTATAACATCTAAAGGCGTTTCGTTATTTAAACCAAGACTTTTTATAAATAATATTTGACGCTCATTCATCAAATCACTCCTTTTTGTATTTCTTTCTGGTTGATTTTCCTGTTTTCCACATTGTAATCACTGTTCCTGTATCAGGATTTATATTAATTGTGGCTACTTCGCCAATAAATCTTTGACTTTTTCTTCCGTAGTTATCTATTATAATATCGTTTATTTTTAATGGACTTATAAGGGCACTTTTAATATCAATTTCTTTTATTCCTCTTTCTGTCGCTCTTTTAACAGCATGAGAAGATAACCCTTGTATTTTCAGACCATTACTTAATTTTATTATATCACTACTTATCTTATTGTCAACCGCATTTTTATTTTCATCAACGGAATTATACTTTTTACTAATCTTTCCTGTGCACGTCGCCATACGCTCCGGAGTCTTGGTAAGTCCTACATAATCAGATAAATCATCGTATTTGTTTTTCAGCACCTTAATATTGTTTCTGTATCGTGCGGCAAGTTCTTCATTACCTGCAGCCTCTGCAAGAACAGCCTTATCCTTGTTCTGACGTATTGTTCTTTCTATCAACCTCTGTTTCTGCTTCCATTCATATCCCGTTTTCTTTTCTCCGCCGTATTCTATAAGCTCAGTATTTTTTCTGTGAAGCTCGTCAAGATGTTTTTCCGAAAACTGAGACTCCGATATTCCGAGAATGACATCTGTTTTAAAATGCAGACAACCGAAATCATTTAACGCATTTAAAGCCTGTTCGCCGTCGGGATATGTAACACCGTCAATTGTTTTATTTCCTTTGTAGCTGTACATTTTACCCTGCATAAATTCATGCGTAGGGCGCGGATAATCATGAGCGTCCACCTCAAAGCCGTCGCATCCTAACTGTTCGCCAACATATTCATCATACGCTTGGGCGCTCTGCTTAGCGCCGTACAATATATTCTGACGTACCATACTGTCGAGCCTTACATATGTTACGCGTCCGTTTTCACTTATGTATTTTGTTTTTATTCCCGATCCGCCCAGCTGCTCAATTGTATTCTTAACAGCGGTATTAAAATCCTCTGTCCCGGAAGAAACATTCAGAACCGCTGTATCAACAGCATCCTGAAAGGCACCCTGAAGAGATTTAAATCCTGTCTCGTTTCCGTTAAGGTCATATTTTACAAACCCCAGTGCGCTTGTCCTTGAAAGATTAATCATAGAATTAGCGGTTTGCCTCGCAAAATTCATCACAAGCTGCTGCGCGTATTCGTTTTCGGAAAAAGGAACAAAAGGCATATTTCTAAAGTCGTACAGCGGCTTGTATATATCTGCCTGATCGCTCAGAGCTAAAGAATATATTTTTTTCAAATCCGAAATGTTCATCCCGGTAATCTTCGCAAGGTCTTTTGTAATCTTGTTCATGTCACCGGTTATATCGGCAATATTTTTAAGGGCCTGCTGATCATACGCTGACAATTTTCCTATCGCTTTTATTCTTCTGCCGATTGCCTGTAAAGTTCTGTCCTGCCATCCGTCAAGACGCTGAAATAATATATCCGCGTCAGCAGACAGTTTTTCAATCTGTTCCTGTGTCATCGTCATCCTCGCAACTGTCCAAGTAATTCTTTAATTTGCCGTAAGGAATAATGCAATCGCTGTATTTACATTCAAAACAGTTTTGATCACATCCGTTATATTCTTCATGTGCTGCCCTCTTGTCGCGCTTCATTTTCATACGCAGCCGAAATGCTTTTATCGCCCTTTCACTTCTGTGAAGAATCACAGCAAGCTCATAGTCGGTTTTTTTAGTATAGTTTTCTCTCAGATACTCAAATTCTTTATATGTCCACACCCGGCTCACGTAACTCCTCTCCCGCTTATTTTTATACCGAAATATGCAGTATTTTACGTCTCTTTTATTTTGATACCATAAACCCAGAGCATAAGCTTTCGCTTAATTATGTATTCCCTTGTCCGCTTTCCCTTGCAATCCTCCACAGTATCGGTTTCTTCGCCTTTTTCCCGGTAAACAAAGTCAGCTATATATTTGCATTCCCTCTCGCCCTTCTGCGTAGGAATTAATATATACACAACCTGACAGCGCAATTTTGAAATTTCTCCGGCACGTTCGAGCAGACAAAGTTCACTGTACCGCCGCGCTTCTTTTTTACTGTCAAATAATTTACCGTCCGACGACCGGGTTTTTATATTTCCGTATTTGCTTTTCTTCATTCCGCCTTATCTCTTTTCACGCTCCGACAAAGCCTTTTTCGCATCCTCAAGGGTGAAAAATACTGTCTTGCCTATTTCGTCAATCTTCATTTCGTTGTCACTGTCGTCAATAAAAATAATTTCATCTTCTAAAACACGTATTTCTGTAATTATCCAAGAAAATACGGGCTGTTCATAATGCGGGTAAATTCTGTAAACTTGCTGTCCCACTTTCAGCGGCGGCGCAATAACTCCGCTTTCGATAAGTTTATCCGCTGCAGCTTCATAGTTCCATTTTTGAATTACCGGAATACCGCTTGCCATCGCTTTGGTCGGTAATATTTCTTTTAATATGGCTATTAATCTGTCTCTCATTTTGTACCTCAAAGCAGTTCCGGGTTATCGTAAATATTGCCGATAACTTCTAAATCTGTACCGTTGATATTTGAATGAAAATCAACTACAAATCCGTCCGCTTTAACCTCAAATCCACCGTCGTCAAATACAACAACTCCGATTTCTTCATTTTCAGTCAGAATATCAACTATATCCCCCTCAAAAATCATTGTGCCGTTCTTATCGGTCAATCGAGTGTATTGTCCAATTGTTTCATAATCTACTTCAATATTACTAATGCCATTTATATCAGTCATTTCGGAAGGCAATTTTTCATTTAATTGTGTTACCAAACCATAAACCCATTCACCTTCTTTATAGTTCGATAGGTGATAGCCTTTATCACGATTTATCGCCTTGCCTCTGTAAAGTATTTCTCTCATTTTTCCCCTCCATTTCTGCTAAAAGGTTGTCAATTACTGAATCAGTAACATCATCTTCATAAATTTCTTTAAACCTCTCTGCAAACTCTATATATACTTCGGATTTAATCTCGTCCGCAACTTCCTTTTTATACAAATCTCGCGCCTCATTTAAACCGTCTTGAAATGCTGTATCTGCATTTTTAGATAGTATTTTATTTTCTCTTTTAGCCGTTTCAAGTTCTTTGGTAATATGGTCTAAATTTTGAATTGCATTTTCTACTTGCTGTTCCGTTATCAGCTGTAAACAACTTTTTTGCAACATGTCCACACAATAGCCGTTCATCGTGTCAGCTATCTTTAAATACGGACAGTTATCGCAAACCTCTTTATTTGTACAAATATTCAGAGCATGCAGAATATTTTTAATTTCTGTATCAGTCATTTCTCGTCCTCTATAAATTCACCGTTTTCAAGTCTGTACAATGTATCTTCCTTTATTCGCTCGCCGTCAACTTGTTCGGCTTTGAAGCTGATAATGTTGTTATTTTTGTCGCGTTCGACAAGCAGTATAACTGTGCCTTTTTTGCCCTTTGCTTTGCTTTCATGGTCGCCAGCTATAAGGGAATTTTTGCCCCCTGCAAGTGTTGCGCTGTCGCCCCCTGCAAGTGTTGCATAGTCGCCCCCTGCAAGTGTTGCGCAGCTGCCCCCTGCAAGTGTTGCCCTGTCGCCCCCTGCAAGAGTTGGGAGGTGGCCCCGGGGGGGTATGGGGGGGGCGGGGCGGGGGGGGGGGGGGGGGGGGCGGCGGGGGGGGGGGGGG
>CAOKER010000019.1 GCA_948467545.1 uncultured Eubacteriales bacterium | reverse complement strand
ACATTTTATTCTGTATTTCAATAGGTTTGCCGAAAAAACTCGAATTTAGGAATCGAATTTTCTAAATCTTCATGTATGGTTTCAAATATGAAGGCTTTAAAATCCTCCCCCTATTTTAAAGTTTTGGGATTCTTAAACCTTTTTTCAAAAAGGTTTAAGCCGTCGATGGCATCCCACGCCGCTGATGGCCGTATTTTTCCGTTTTGTATTATACAAACCGGGGTGTTGTGTTTGCGCACATGCCCCGGTTTTTCTGTTTTCAAACATTATTTATTTTCAAAACATAAAGATAAGGATGTGATTAATTTTGTCGGAACAAAGCAGTATTAAATCTGACAAGCGGCTTCCGCACAGTTCTTGCAGTAAGAGCAACCGCGGAATCCTCCTAAAATTCAGACTTCCCTGTCTGATACAGACAGAATAGAGCTTGACTGTAAGCTTTATGTATCAGGATTCACTCAAAACCGAAAGGTATGCCAAAAGCTTTATAATCTGAGAACAGTCTGAGCGCTCCTTGAGACGTGCGCGGCATACCCGCTCAAAGCGATGCAAGAAAATCTGCTTTGAGCATGACCGTTTGGAGTTACCTCCCGAATACAAAAATACCGCAGCGGAGCGCGGGAGCTTAGCCTCTCCCGCGTCCGAACTCGGAGTTGCAAAGGACAACGCCCAAGTCACTTCTGCGGTGCCTTACATTTTAACACATTTGCCGCTCTTTGTCAACAGAGCAAAAGTCAAAAGGCGCGGACAATGCGGGCACCGAAAAGCAGAAGTGCTGTCAGCTTAAGCTTTCAGTCTGAAATACTAACGGTTTGAAATCCGACGACGATACGCGGAAGCGTAATCGAAAATCGTCTTTACAGCCGCGGTTCACACGACAGGGTGTTGCGGAAAAGCGTACTGTTTAGACTCTGTGCTTACGCACATTGACGCGCCGCGCAAAAGAAGCCGCGCAAGCGGTATCTTCCGCAGAAGCTATCTGCTTAAAATAAGTAAATTCGGAGAGCTTTTGCGTTGCGATATTCCACGGCTCCACGTTCTTCGCCTGCTCAAAATTTTGTTCGGGAGTTGACTTATCCGTCCTGCACCGAACGGGTACGGCGGCTAACCGCCGCCGTCCGTTTGGTACAGTCGGATTATATATATCATTCCTCGAACAGCCGCGGCTTTCCGCACTTTCACGCGGAAAAATTCAGCCTCGGCACTCATACACGGGTTCATAATGGACTTTACCTACTCACCTACTCGGGCGGTCATCACCGAAAACCCGCCGCGAAACAGTCCGAAACTCCCGTATAAGTTATAGCGATACAATATGCTGTCAGCATATACGCCGCACCTCGGGGAATGTAATTATTTCGGAGTTAATTTTCCGGGCAAAAGGAAAAGTCGCAGTGAGCATGAAATTATACAATGCTCTCTTTCAAATCTCAGTGTTTGCAGGCAAGCGTTCGTTTTACTTTTGTGAAGCGCCGACGTATGAAAAGCACACAGCGGGCAGTTCATTTTATCCTGTCTTAACCGACAGTCAAAGCTTCAAACCGCAATCTTATCATGATAACGGCGGCAGTCCGTTTTCATGTGTTCGCGCTAAGCCGCACCGGTTGACGACGGTAAGCGGTTTGACCGAACAGTACGAATGCGTGTTTGCATGTCTTGTCCGCGAAAGATAATTTGAATTTGTACGGCGGATTGACGACAGCCGTTTAAGACAGCTTGAACCGCGTCAGCTATGTTCATCTTACGTATGCGCTTGCTTCATGACGAAACGGACGTTGGGGTGAGGGATAAATTCACCACGTTCTCCATGCGTACCGCCGCGTAAAAGAAGCCGCGCAAGCGGCTATACTTCCGCAGAAGCCGTTTACTTTATGGAGGGGTAAACGATGTAGTGAGTTTTTGCGTTGCGATAGCCCCCGAACACCAAGTCACTTCTGTATCGCAAAACCCGCCCGGAAATTAACTTATCCGGCTGCGCCGTATATACACGGCAATATCTTCATCATTATCCACGCCGTCAGCTTCCAAGCTATTTGCGGCAGTTCACAGACACTTCTACGCCGCAAATATCCGTGAAACTGTCAGACACGTCGGATAACAGCAGCCGGATTTATATATTTTTAAGCTGAAAGACCTGAAATCTGTATTCGTGCGGAATCAGGCCTTTCGGTTTTTCAATTCGTAAAGAAAAATGCTCTTTCAAAACTGACAATCGCAGTAAATTCCAATTTATTTCATAAAATAAACATTAATTTTTAACCGACAGGTTGATTTTTTCAGCACATAGTGATATTATATAAACAGTTTCCGTCTGAGATACATATGCAGCAAATGCCGCAAAATTTTCTCAGAAACGATTTTCGGTAAAGTTACAGGCTTTCTCCTAATACTCACCGCCGAAACTCGCCGCCGAAAATTTCAGAAAAAACACTTAACACCCTTCGACATATTTCCGCCTCATTCATACCTCATCAAAGACTTCGATTACTCCGAAAGCGAGACAAAATGAGAACAAAAAAATCGTTTGAAAAAGAATACAAGAAAATACTGTCCGCGTCAAAAGGCCGCAGGATGGGCGGAATTCTTTCGATTGCGGCTGTTATTCTCATCTCTTTTATCATACTATATATAAATAACGGCGGAATCAATTTTGGAGATGACTTCTCGGTGTCGCTGCTCCGTCCGGGAGACAACCCTATCGCGTCGGCCGCGGACGGGGTATGCACCGTTCATGTCATCGACGTCGGTCAGGGAGACTCTACCCTCCTCCGCGCCGGCAGAGACCATTTTGTACTTATAGATACCGGACCGGATTCGGCCGAGGAAAATCTGCGCGCGTATCTTGACGAGCTCGGTATAAAAAAGCTTGACTATCTTGTTCTGTCACATCCTCACGAGGACCACATCGGAGGCGCGGACATGGTGCTTGAAAATTATGACGTAGACAATGTGCTCATGCCCGACGTAACAAGCAATACCATGACTTTCAGCAGTCTGCTTGACGCAATCGAGGACAGCAGCGCAAACGTAGAGGTAGTATCGGCGGGCTACACTTTTTCATCCGGAGAACTGAACATGACGGTTCTGTCTCCCATCGGCGGCAGCTATGACGACGGCAACGAATGGAGTATCGTTCTCAAAGCCGTTTTCGGGAATGTATCTATGCTGTTTACGGGAGACGCCGAAGAAAGCAACGAATACGAACTGCTGAACAAATACGGAAGAGATGTGCTGCACAGCGATTTTCTTAAAGTCGCGCACCACGGTTCTTCCACATCTTCCCGCGGCGAATTCATAGCCGCCGTCGCCCCTAAAATCGCAGCAATAAGCTGCGGAGCGGGAAATACATACGGTCATCCCGACGCCGTGACGCTTGATACTCTGGAAAAACACGGCGTGCAGGTATACCGTACAGACGAGATCGGAAACATTGTTTTTTCCTGCGACGGAGAAACTATCACGTCCATAAGAGAATGAAAAACAACGAAAGGAACAAAATTTCATGCTCAATGTTATTGAAGTCACCAAAAAATACGGAAAGACCCTTGCATGTGATAACGTCAGTTTTCAGGTTGACGACGGCAGTATCACAGTGCTTCTCGGTCCGAACGGAGCCGGAAAAAGTACGATAATCAAATCAATAATCGGATTTCTGCGCTTTGACGGTCAGATAAAAATCGACGGCTTTCCGTGCAAAAGCATAGCGGCAAAAAGACTTCTCGGATATGTTCCCGAAATTCCCGCGCTTTACCCTAATCTGACGGTTTCGGAACACATGGAATTTGTCGCGCGCGCTTACAAGCTAAACGGATACAAGGATTACATAGACGAGCTTTTTGACCGCTTTGAATTAACCGATAAAAAGAAAAAATTCGGAGATGAGCTTTCAAAGGGGATGCAGCAAAAGCTCAATATCTGCCTCGGACTTCTCCCGCGCCCCAAGCTGCTTCTTTTTGACGAGCCGATGATAGGACTCGATCCGCACGCAATCAAGGAACTGAAGCTGATTTTTGAAGAAATTCGGTCGGAAGGCAGATCTATTTTCGTCAGCACACATATGATTGACAGTATCGACATGCTGTGGGACAGAACAATTATATTAAAGGGCGGCAAGGTATGCGCGAACGTTACACGCGGGGCACTCGACAAATCCGGGGCAACGCTTGAACAGCTCTTTTTCCGCGTAACGGAAAGCGAAGGCGGCACCGCGGAAAAAACCGACGGCAATGAGGAGCAGGCATGATGAAACTGTTTTTGTATTACGCTCTCCATTCCTTTAAAAATCAGATAAAAAAGCTGTTCAAGACATGGGTAATCGCATTTCTCGCGGTCTGTTTTGTTTTCGGTATAGTCGTAGGCATAGGCGCGGCAATTGTTTCGGACACAATCACCGATAGCTACGAAAATACCGAAGATACATATGAAGCGGAAGAAGATTATCCGACAGATTCGGACGAAAACATAACTCTTACAGATGAGGACATAGAAAAAACTCTCGGAATTCTTGAGCTTGTCCTCGGCGGAATAACGCTCGTGATATTCGGTTTTTACGCGCTTACCGGAGACAAAAACGGAAGCTCTATTTTCTGTATGGCCGACGTAAATCTTCTGTTTTCCGCACCGATGAAACCGCAGTCCGTGCTCGCGTTCCGACTTACCGCAAAGGTGGGAACCGCCCTGCTCGCAAGCCTTTATCTGCTGTTCCAGCTTCCGAATCTTGCGTCAAGCCTCAGCCTGAGCATACCGTTTGTGCTGTCTTTGCTCGCGGCATGGTTTATCGTTCTGATATACGGCAGGCTGATTTCCGTCCTTGTTTATACGGTTGCCTCCACGCACTCGAATCTGAAAAAATATGTTACTCCCGCGGTTTACGGCGCCGCGGCACTGATCGCCGCGTCCTTCTACTTGTACTACAGCTCACATTCGGGAACCGACCTTGCGGAAACGGCGTTTTCATTCTTTAACAGCACGGCGGCGCGTTTAATCCCGATATGGGGATGGATAAAATGGATGCCTCTCCTTATGTACAGCGGTAACCACATTCTTTCGCTGCTGCTTTTCGCCCTTCTTATTATAGGCGCCACAGTCTTTGTCGTAATAATTTGGAACATAAAAGCCGACTTCTACGAGGACGCAATGGCAAAATCCGAAGAGCTCGCGGAAAAGCTTAAGAGCGCCTCCGAGGGAAGAAACGCAAAACGCGCGCGCGACCGTACGGAAAAGCTTCGCCGAGACGGTCTGAAAAAAGGTTCGGGAGCATCGGTATACTTTTTCAAAACTATGTATAACCGTTTCCGATTCGCACACTTCGGATTCATAACAAAAACCTGTATAACCTATACTCTGATCGCGTGCTGCGCGGCGTTTGTTATGACACAGATACTGAACGTTCGGTATTTTATCGTCATACTGATGATTTTCGGCGTCGTCGTGTTCTACCGCGCGCTCGGAAATCCGTCGGGGACCGACGTGGAAAAACATTTTTTCTGGATCGTACCCTGCGAATCTTTTCCGAAAATATCATACATACTGCTCGGAGGAACACTGTGCAGTCTTCTCGACATAATCCCGGCGATGATAATTTCCGCGCTTTGGCTCGGAGCGTCACTGCTGCAGGTAACCGCGGGAGTTCTGTTCATTCTGTCAATCGACCTGTTCTCAAGCGCTGCAAATATGCTCATCTCGCTCTCTCTTCCCGTCACTTTAAGTCAGCAGGTAAAAGCAATGATTTTCATGCTGTTCATATATTTCGGTCTGATTCCGGTAGCCGCCGTTATGATAACAGGGTTTGTGCTCGGACAGCCCGATCTGTTTATGCTTATATCGGCAGGCGTCAACATCCTTTTAAGCTCGGTGTGTGCCATAATCTCCGGCGGCTGCATAGTTAGAGGAAGACGGTAGAAAATGCCTCCGCGGACAGGAGAATAATCCGCGTCTGTCCATAATAACCTCGGCAAGAGATATTTTATTTCCCCGACTCCAAAAACGGCAGCGTCAAATACCACATGCCACATAACACATAAGCAGACGCACGGAACCCGAAATTCCGATGCGTCTGCTTATTTAATATATATAAACTTCTGCGGCGTCAAGCTTTCCAAACAGCCTTAATAATCGCGCCAATCTTTGGAGTAGTTCCGTAGAGCAGTACGCCGACACGATAAATTTTGGCGGACACGTAACCGACGCCGATTACAGAAGCCGCAAGAACGGCGACGGATATTAAAATTTCATACAACGGCACCGTACTCATCGCGATACGTGTAAACATTGCCATCGGCGAGGTAAACGGAACATATGAACATACTTTCATAAGCAATGTATCCACAGTTCCTGCCGAAAATGAATATACCACAACGATGAAAGCGATAACAAACAATATTGTAATCGGCATAACCGAGGTATTTATGTCCTCAAGCTTAGAGGCGGTAGAGCCTATCGCGCCATAGAGAAACGCGTAGATAAGGAATCCGAGAATAAAGAATATCAGCATGTATCCGAGGAGCGCCGGAGGCATATTGAATATCGAATTTATAATCATATTTTCTCCCCAATACGATTTATTCAGACTGAAGCACAGAAGAGCGGTCCCGAATACCGCCACAAGCTGGATAAGTCCGGCAAGACACGAAGCGATTACCTTTCCGAACATCATGCTGACCGGCTTCGCGCTTGTAATCAACAGCTCCATGGCACGCGAGCTCTTTTCCGTCGCAACGTTGGTCGCCACCATCTGACCGTACAGAAGAATAACCATGTACAGAGCAAAAATCATGATATATGTGTACCAATAGTTCTGCATTTGGTCAACACCGAGATTTTCGGTTGTTTTTTCTATCTGCACCGACATAACGGCGCTTGCCTGCTCCGCCGTCATACCGTTTTCCACCATCGCGTTTACTCTGTAAATGCCGCGCAGAAGCTCATCCGCGATTTCGGTATTCACATCATACATTGACAGATTATTTACATAATAAGTATATGAAGTCATTCCGCTCATCACAAATGCGCATTCCGCTTCACCCGATAAAATTTTCTCCTTAACAGAGTCAAGTTCTTCATCTGTACACCTAACGTCATAATCGGAAAACGCAGGTGCAAAAATTTCGGTAATCAGCTCCGCGTTATCCGATATATCCGGCTTTATCAGCATAACAGGAAGCTCTGACGCAGGTTTCGTCGAATCGTCTCCGCTTTTAAAAGCTTCCATGACGCGGGGAAAAAACATTACGGCGGCAATCAGCAGAACAAGAAAAATCGTAACACCTGCAAATACCTTATTTTTTAAATAATATTTAAGCTCGAAATTGAATATTTTTTTGAATTGCTTCACTATATAATCATTCCTTTCGTCTAACCGTATCACACCTTGCTCCGGGTTCCGTTATTTTCCGTCCGAATCTCCCGCATACTCAACAAATATATCGTTCAGCGAAGGTTCAAAAACTCTGATCTCGTCAATATCGTAATTATCGGCAAGCCGCTTCATAACGTCATTTTTGTTTCCGGCGGAAGCAAGCCGAATCATCAGACTGCCGTCCTCCGCGGCCGTACAGTTCTGACCGAAATCAGCCATAATTCTCTCCGCCTGCTCTGTACGCACAACCAAACGATCGCGCACATAGTTTCTCTTAATAGAATGTAAATCTCCGCACAAAGCGACTTTGCCCGAATTTAGAATGGCAATACTGTCACAGAATTCTTCAATATAACTCATTTGATGGCTTGAAAAAAGTACGATTTTATTCTTTGATATCTGCTCTTTGACTACATCTTTCAGAAGTCTCGCGTTGACCGGATCAAGCCCTGAAAACGGCTCATCCAGTATAACTATGTCCGGATCATGCGCCAGCGCAGTTATAAGCTGAATTTTTTGCTGATTGCCCTTTGAAAGTGTGTCGAGACGCTTATTTCTATATTCCGTCATTCCGAGTCTGCCGAGCCAGTAGTCCACAGCCTTGAAAGCTTCCCCTCGGTTTAGACCTTTAAGCTCGGCAAAATATACAAGCTGATCTAAAATAATCTTTTTCGGATATAGCCCCCGCTCTTCGGGAAGATAACCGATTTTCAGCTTACCGTAATCTACCCGCCGGCCGTCTATCAGCACCTTTCCGCTGTTCGCGGGAAAAACATTCATAAGAATACGAATGGTTGTGGTTTTTCCCGCTCCGTTCCTGCCGAGCAAGCCAAAAGCTTTGCCGCCTGCCGCCTTGAAAGATACCCCTGTAAGAACCTGTTTGTCTCCAAACGATTTTTCTATATTTCTAAGCTCTAATTCCATATAGTCCCCCTATGTGTAAAATCGCCGTCCCGCCAACAACGAAACAAAACTTATACATTAAAGTTGCAGGCTTCAGTGTTCTGTTTCTATTGTTTTCGGCATACCGCAATGTTTCGTGATTTTGCTCCGCAAAATCGCCGTCCGCTGACGGCGAAACGAAACTTGCTCGTTAAAGCTGTAGGCTTTAACGTATTGTAACACATTTACGCTCAAATTTCCAGTACCTGCGCGCTTTTATTTTTAAAACTATATTTGCTCATTTTTCGTCAAAAATCACAAATAATAAAGCCCGAAGCATTATACTTCAGGCTTTTGGCATATATGCCGATATAGTTGTCTTATTTAGCAATAGTACAATTCATGAAGTACTTGTATCCGAGAGGATTCGAGTAGAAGCCTTCAACGTTTTTACTTATCATATAAATATCGGTATAGAAATACAGCGGTATGATGCAGCCTGTATCCATAAGCATATCCTCAGCTATATGCATAAGCTCATAACGTATGTTCGTATCAGAGCAGGACTTGATTGCAGAGATAAGAACATCATATGTCTCGGCCCATGTTCCGTCTGTAACCTTAATATCGTAACCCTGAGCTGTAAGATCAAGATCATAAAGCTTCAGAGCGGCGTGCTCGCCCTTTCCGAACTGAACGTCGTTATTTCCGGAGGCGGTAGTCCACATGTCAAGGAAGCAGATAGGATCGTTGTAATCCGCAAGCCATCCGTTGCGCGCTATCGAATAATCTCCGTTTTTACGCGTGTTGAGGAATGTATTCCACTCCTGATTTTCAAGATTGATTGTAATACCGACGGCCGCAAGAGCTGACTGGAGATATTCGCCGATCGCTTTGTGAGCCTCACCAGTATTATACAGATAGGTAAGTGTCGGGAAATTGGTGAACTTTTCTCCGTCATAGTTGTAGTATTTCTTCAGAGTTTCAACCGCAGAATTGAAATTGTCTGTAAAAGCGTCGGCCGAAACATTGTAATAGCCGTTAAATCCGTCGTTGTGACCTGCGGTTTCATAGAACTCCGTTCCGTCCGGATTCGTCATTCCCATCGCGACAAAGGAAGAAGCGGGAAGCTGACCGGCTTGAGTAATCTTCTCTACAATATAATTGCGGTCGAACAGGAGGGTGATAGCTCTGCGGATTTCCGCCTTTGCGACCTCAGCCTCGGCTCCTGTAAGCGTACTGTCTGCGGGCAGAATTGCCTCGTTAATGTTCCAGCAGGTGTAATAGGTTCCGATTTGTCCGACGACCTTAAACTCGTCAGGATTGCTTGTCTTAAGGTTCTCTATCTCATTTGTGGGAACGTCGTCGATAAGCTGCCATGTACCGTTGCGGAAATTTGAGAGCATATTGTTCTGATCGTCTGAAAGATAGAACTTAAGCTCATCCATAGTGACAGAGTCGGCGTCAACATAGTTTTCGTTCTTCTTGAGAGTTATAACACTGTTGTGATCCCATGCCGTCATGGTATAAGGACCGTTGCAGATGTATTTGTCGGGAGAAGTAGCCCACGATTCATCCGAAACAATATCCTCGCGTACCGGATAATAGGTCGGGAAAGCAAGCAGCTCGTTCCAGTAAGAAACCTCGTTTGTCAGAGTAACAACAAGCGTCTTGTCATCTTTAGCTTCGACCGCAAGCTTTGCGTCGGGATTCGCGGCCTCTACAACCTCATTGCCCTCTTCGTCAACCTTCGGCTGACCGTTATCGTCCAAAACAGGCTTGGTTTCCCACATTTCAGCGTATCCCTTTATGTTTTCAAACATGTAGCAGTAATCTGCGGCAAGCTCAAATGAAGCCGCGCGGTTCCACGCGAATACAAAGTCTCCCGCCGTAACCGTCTTGCCGTCTGACCATTTCAGATTATCTCTGAGAGTATAGGTGTAAGTGACGGTTCCATCGTTGTTTGCAACGCCTTCGACAAGCTCAGTTGCGGCGTCAGCCACAATTTGTAGATTGCCGTCCTTATCCTGACTCCACTTTGCAAGTCCGGAGAACAGATGCGCAAGCATTGTAGCGCCGTCAACAGCGGAGTTGAGAGCGGGATCAATTGTGTCGGGCTCGGAAGCCAGACAAACCGAAAGACTGTTTTCGCTGCCCCCGGTAGGTTCCTTCCCGCCGCTGCATGCCGCAAGCGAAAGAGTCATAACCGCCGCAAGCAAAAAAGCAATTTTCTTCTTCATAACGAATCCTTTCAAAATATAATTTATTTCAAATGGCCGGCAAATATCCGCACCGGACATATGATGGCATAGTATTCATGCACGCCGTCAGTTAATCTGTTCAACTCTGTGGCAAGCGACAAAGTGCCCCTTTTCAATTTCCTTAAAATCGGGCATCGACTGAGCGCACTGCTCCGCCGCATACTGGCACCTTGTTCGGAACGGGCATCCGGACGGCGCGTTAAGCGGGCTTGGAATATCTCCTTTAAGAATTATTCTCTCGTTCGCCCTCGCCTTTTTGGGATCGGGTACCGGCACAGCAGAGATAAGCGATTTGGAATACGGATGAAGCGGTCTTCCGTACACCTCGTCCGCGCTCGCCAGCTCGACTATTTTGCCCAGATACATTACGGCAATGCGGTCGCTTATATGCCGCACAACCAAAAGGTCGTGGGCAATGAAAAGATATGTCAGTCCAAGCATCTCCTGAAGCTCATCGAACATATTGATAACCTGAGCCTGAATCGACACGTCGAGAGCCGAAACAGGCTCGTCGCATACGATAAAATCCGGATTCACCGCAAGCGCTCTTGCGATACCGATTCTCTGACGCTGACCTCCGGAAAACTCATGAGCATATCTTGACGCGTGCTCACTGTTAAGGCCCACACGCCCCATAAGCTCAAGAATTTTTTCTTCTCTTTCCTTTTTTCCGGAATACATCCTGTGAATGTCGAGCGGCTCGCCGATAATATCCGAAACGGTCATACGCGGATTCAGCGACGAATACGGATCTTGAAAAACCATGGTCGCCTTTTTGCGGAATTCCTTTATATCAGCTTTGGTTTTTATAAGTCTTCCGTCGTAAAAAACCTCTCCGGCAGTCGGTTTATATAGGTGAAGAATCGTCCTGCCGACAGTCGTTTTTCCGCAGCCCGACTCGCCGACAAGTCCCAGGGTTTCTTTCTTATTTATAGTGAACGATACGTCGTCAACCGCTTTAAGCGGCTTTGAGCGGAACATTCCCATATTTATATTAAAATATTGTTTTAAATTTTTGATTTCAATCAGAGGACGATCATTTATATTTGCTTCGCTCATCTATATCTTCCATGCCTTTCTTTGGAATATCTGAAAATTACGGTGCGAAACGCCGTATATCTCGGAAGTCATTCGTTTTCAGGCTCTGACAGCACAATCGAGCCGTCCTCGATCCCGCGCTTAACGTTCATCCAGCAGCCCGCCATGTGATCGTCGTTAATCTGCATTCGCTCCGCCCTCTGCTCAAGGCAAATCTTCATGGCCGCGCCGCATCTGGGAGCAAACGGACAACCTGCCGGCATATTGAGAAGGTCGATAGGCGTGCCGGTAATCGGCTGCAGCTTCTTTCCCGCGGTATCCGCCGTCGGAATTGAATTCAAAAGTCCCTTTGTGTACTCATGACGAGGATTATAAAATATCTCGTCTGCCGTTCCCTGCTCACATATAGAACCGGCATACATAACTATGACCTCGTCGCACATCTGCGCCACGACGCCCAAATCGTGAGTAATCATAATTATTGCCATTCCGAGCTCCTTCTGCAAATCACGCATAAGGTCGAGAATCTGCGCTTGAATGGTAACATCCAGCGCCGTAGAGGGCTCATCCGCAATCAAAATATCCGGCTCGCACGCCAGCGCCATCGCAATCATAACGCGCTGTCTCATACCGCCCGAAAATTCGAAAGGATACTGCTTCATACGCTTTTCCGGCTCGTTTACATTAACAAGACGAAGCATATCCACCGCGCGGTCGTACGCCTCCTTTTTGTTACGGTCGGTATGGAGAAGAATAGCCTCCATGAGCTGTTTTCCTATAGTATATGTGGGATTGAGTGACGTCATCGGATCTTGAAATATTATGGAAATTTTGTTTCCGCGGATATTTTTCATCACCTTCTCGCCGGCTCCCACAAGCTCTTCTCCGTCAAATTTGACGGAACCCGAAACAATCTTTCCGGTTGACGCCAATATCTGCATAATCGAATATGCGGTAACCGACTTTCCGGAACCCGACTCTCCCACGATTCCGAGAACGCGGCCCCTGTCCAAAGTGAACGATACGCCGTTTACTGCCCTGACCTCTCCGGCGTCGGTAAAAAAAGAGGTGTGCAAATCCTTTACTTCAAGTAGTGCCATAAAAACTCTCCGGTTTCAGAATTTCCCGCCGCCGGCCGCAGCCGATTAATCGGCGGAAAACTATTTTATATTTTCGGTCTTTAAGGTCTCATAAATCTGTTGCCGTCAGCCGTTGAGCTTGGGGTCAAACGCGTCGCGCAGACCGTCGCCGAACAAATTGAGCGACAAAACTATAAGGGAAATTACAACCGCAGGTATAACGAGACGGTAAGGATATGATGTAATTCCGTTGAGCGCGTCAGACGCAAGTGAACCGAGAGACGGCATCGGTGCGTTTACGCCAAGTCCCAAAAACGAAAGATAGCTTTCGGTAAATATCGCATTGGGAATCTGCAGAGCCGTAGATATTATAACCACGCTTATGCAGTTAGGTATAAGATGACGCCGGATGATCCATCCTCCCTTAGCGCCCGCAGCCTCGGAGGCAAGCACGTATTCCTGCTCGCGCAGAGACAGTATCTGTCCGCGAAGAAGTCTTGACATCGACACCCAGTAAAGAATCGCGAAAACGAGAAACAGGCTTATAATATTGCTTCCGATTCTGCCGAATACCGTGCCGTCAAGCTTTCCGTCGAGCGCATCCCGCAGAACCGCCGCCAAAAGTATTACCATAAGCATATCAGGCAGCGAGTATATGATGTCGACGATACGCATGATAATCAGATCAACCTTGCCGCCGAAATATCCGGCTATAGAGCCGATAGTCACACCGATGACAAGCACTATGATACTTGCGAAAAAGCCAACCGCAAGCGAGATTCTGGTGCCGTATACCACCCTTATAAAATAGTCCCGCCCGGCGGCGTCGGTCCCGAAAACATGTGGAAAAACACTTTCTCCCGCTTCGATCCTCGCCTGCTCGGTCGCACCGTACTCGAACGGAGCAAGATTGTTATACGACGAATCCATCGGAGCGCCCGGTACGTTTCCGAGCATGGCGTCATAAGAGTACGGCCAGAACATCGGAAGGAATATAGATACAAGCGCGATAATCACGACCACAAAAAAGCTTATCGTCGCGACCTTATTCTTAAGCAAACGCCTCACTCCGTCTTTAAAGAAGGTCGAGGAGGGGCGCATCTGAACCAAGTATTCTTTTTCGGCGTCGGTCGCTGGAAGAAACTTGTCGACGTCCACGTGCATACTGAAAGGCATTTTTTTCATCTGCAAAGCTCCTCCTTACTCAAGCGTGATACGCGGATCGATTACTTTATACAGTATATCGCTCACCAACGTCATGATAACAACGAGCGTCGAAAGCACGATTGTAGTCCCCATAATCAGCGGGTAGTCACGTCCGGTTATGCTGTTGACGAATGCCCGTCCGATGCCGGGAACGGCAAATATCTGCTCTACAACAAGAGAGCCGGTAACGATGTACGCAAGCATCGGTCCAAAGTACGTGATAACCGGGATCAGGGAATTTTTCAGAGCGTGACCGAAAATTATCTTAACCGGCGAAACGCCCTTTGCCCTTGCAGTACGTATGTAATCCTGACCGAGAACATCGAGCATCGACGACCTTGTCAGCCTCGTGATATACGCCATGGGATAAAGCGCCAGCGTAATAATCGGAAGTACAAGTCCCTCGGAGGTGGAACCGTTGGCGGGAAAAAGAGGGAGCTTAATCGAAAATGCCACAAGAAGAAGCGAACCCATTATAAACGACGGCATCGACACAAAGGCAGTCGTCACAACCATTATAACCTTGTCGATAAGCTTATTCCGTCTCAGCGCGGCAACAGCGCCCAAAACGATTCCAAATATAAGCGCGGTAAACGCGGCGATAACTCCGAGCTTCGCCGACGTTTTCAGACCGTCGGAAATTATATCTATAACATTTCTTCCGCGCTGTTTCAGCGACGGACCGAAATCAAATTTTGTAACAATATCACGAATATAGGTAACATACTGCTCCGGCAGAGACTTATCAAGTCCGTATTTTGCCTCAAGCTGCGCCTGCGCCATAGGAGTAATAGCCTTTTCCGAGGCAAAAGGACCTCCGGGCACCGCACGCATGATGAAAAACGTAACGGTAACAACAACCCACACAGTTAGCACCGCAAGAACGAGACGTTTAAGAATATATAGAAGCGTCTTTGTGTTCATAAATACCATACCTTTCCGCTCTGTAAAAGGCTGACGCCGCGCCTTTCTCCCGACGGCACATCGCTGAAATCCAAGATAAGATGCTTCGCCGATAGTATTCATTATTCTTTGGCAAGCCAAAGAATAAAATGGAGCCGGCTCCATTTTGCCTTTTTTCAATATTATAAGTATAACACAATTTATTAAATATTTCAAGACTATTATAGACATTTTATCGTCTTTTCCATATATTTGTTTCATTATTGTTAAATCCGCGGCCTCAAGACACGCGACAGGAACGATTTTGCACAAAATCCCAATCAATCGAAGGCGATCATATTTCTTCATATATTTATATAAATGAAGAATAAATTCTTGACAAATAAATAAAATTGAAGTATGCTTATGTTGATTACAGCAGACGCCGGAGTTTTTTCTTCATTTTTCCGACGGCATAATGATGCCGTCGTTCATTTCTTAAAACTATCCGCGCTCCGCTGTCTGCCGAGAAACTATCAGTCTGTACGGAGGGGCGGTTATAGCTATGACGCTTAAGGAACTGGAGATAGGAAACACCGCGGTCATAAAATCGGTCGGAGGAGACGGACCGCTCAGACAGCACTTTCTGGATATGGGGGTTATTCCGGGCACTCTCATAACTCTCATGAAATACGCTCCGATGGGGGATCCGATGGAGCTTATGATTCACGGCTACGAGCTCACTCTCCGTCTTGACGACGCCGAAAAGATTGAAATTTCACACGTCACGAAATATGACGCGCATGCTGTGCAGAACGGCGACTCTCCTAACGCAAGAGCAAGGGGAAGAAATACGGGAAGCGGAAATTCAGTGAGAAATGCAGGCAGTTCGCGCACGAGCTCCGCTCAAGGTCATCCCGGACTTGGCGAAGGAGGAAAATACCACGTCAGAGCCGACGAACATCCTCTTCCAAAAGGAACGAAGCTGACATTTGCGCTTGCGGGAAACCAAAACTGCGGCAAGACAACCCTCTTCAACCAGCTTACAGGCTCCAATCAGCATGTGGGAAATTTTCCGGGAGTTACCGTCGACAGAAAAAGCGGAACAATCCGAGGACATTCTAACGCGGACGTAACAGATCTTCCGGGAATATACTCTCTGTCTCCGTACAGCAGCGAAGAAATCGTATCGCGCAATTTTATTTTGAACGAAAAGCCGTCAGGCATTATAAATATCGTTGACGCGACAAATATAGAAAGAAATCTGTATCTCACGCTTCAGCTTATGGAGCTTAATATTCCGATTGTGCTTGCGCTGAATATGATGGATGAGGTGCGTGGAAACGGAGGCACGGTCCGCATAAATGAAATGGAGGAGATGCTCGGAATTCCGGTAATTCCGATTTCCGCAGCAAAAAATGAAGGAGTGGATGAGCTTGTCAGTCACGCTCTGCATGTAGCTCAATACTGTGAAAGACCGGGAAGAACGGACTTTTGCAACAGAAAAAGAGACAGAGGAGCCGTCCACAGATGTATTCACGGAATTATGCATCTGATCGAGGATCATGCAAATGAAGCACAGATTCCCGTCCGCTTTGCTGCAAGCAAGATAATAGAAGGCGACAGACTTATCGAGGAAAAGCTTAAGCTGACGCAAAACGAAAAAGAGACGATAGAGCATATAATTCTGCAGATGGAGGCAGAACGGGGACTTGACCGAGCGGCGGCAATTGCAGATATGAGATTTTCCTTTATATCGGAGCTGTGCTTAAAAACGGTTGTAAAACCAAAAGAAAGCAAGGAACATAAGCGAAGCCGCAAAATTGATAAGCTGCTCACAGGGAAGTATACCGCGATTCCGATGTTCATAGCTATAATGCTGGTTATCTTCCACCTTACATTCAATGTCATAGGCGCTTTTCTTCAGAATCTGCTTGAAGAGGGTATTGAAAGGCTTACGGCACTCATCGACGGTATGCTCGCCGCTGCAAATGTCAATGAAGTGCTTCATTCATTGATTATAGACGGTATTTTTTCAGGTGTGGGAAGCGTACTCAGCTTTGTGCCGATCATAGTAATACTTTTTCTCTTCCTTTCCCTGCTCGAAGATTCCGGGTATATGGCGCGCGTTGCATTTGTCATGGATAAACTTCTCCGCAAAATCGGCCTGTCCGGCAGAAGCATCGTGCCCATGCTTATAGGCTTCGGATGTACTGTGCCTGCCGTTATGTCCAGCCGTACGCTTCCGTCAGAGCGTGACCGTAAAATGACAATAATGCTGACACCCTTTATGAGCTGTACGGCAAAACTCCCGATTTACGGATTTTTCGCTGCGGCTTTCTTTCCGAAGTACAGCGGTCTCGTAATGGCTTCGCTGTATTTTATAGGTATTTTGGTCGGCATTCTCGCAGCGATGCTGTCGAAAAATACAATGTTTCGCGGGGAAGCAGTACCGTTTGTAATGGAACTTCCGAACTACCGCATGCCCGGCATGAAAAATGTTCTCAGACTTCTGTGGGACAAGGCGAAGGATTTCCTGCAAAGAGCATTTACGGTCATATTTATTGCGTCTATCGTAATCTGGATTTTACAAACCTTCGATTTCCATTTCAACTACATACAGGAATCTCAGGCAAGTATTCTTGCCGCGATTGCCGGATTTATCGCCCCGATATTCGCTCCTCTCGGATTCGGCGACTGGAGAATAGTCACCGCGCTCATTGCCGGATTTATGGCAAAGGAGAGTGTCGTTTCAACACTTTCGGTCCTGCTTGAAAGCGACGCCGCGATTACCGCCCTGATTTCACCGCTGTCCGCGTTTGCGCTGCTTGTATTCTGTCTTCTGTACACACCCTGCGTCGCCGCCGTCGCGTCGATCCGCCGTGAGCTCGGCGGAGGGTGGGCAGCCGGTATCGTAGTCGGCCAATGTCTTATCGCTTGGCTCGCCGCTTTTTTGGTAATCTGTATCGGTACGCTTATAGGAGCCGCATGATGAATACAGTCAGTATTTTTATTCTTCTGGTGATTGTATTTTTATTTATTCTGTCGGCCTTACATATTATTCATAGCCGCAGACAATCGGAGTGCGGCAAATGCTCTGGCAGCGGCGAAAATTTGGTCTGCGATGCATGTTCGGTCTGTGGCGCATATTCATGTTCAGACTGTGACACATGTTCAGTCTGTAGCGCATGTTCAGTCTATGGCACACATTCAGTCTGTAGCACATGTTTGGTTTATGGCGGACGCCCTGACAGCGGTAAATGTTCGGTCGGCGACGGACGCCCTGGCAGCGGTAAATGTAGCGGCAGCTCGGTCGGCGGCAGCCGCGGTTTGAAACTCAAATAAAAAGCCGTAATCTCGGTCAGAGCATTACGAAACAAAAAGCTTTGCCTAATCAAATTATTAGCTTATTAGCGGTTAATACAGCCGTCTCCGTAAAATAAACAACTCCGTTTTATTCGGACATTTTAAAACGGAGCGGCTGTTTTATTGTTTTTCGAAATATGCGTTTCCCAAAAGGGTCTGATTTTTTTAATAACCTTTCCCTCCGATAATTTTCTTTTCAAAGCTGCGGTTGTTTTCAGTGCCAGTATAGCCCGCCGCCGAGACGCCCTTATAACGGCACTTACGGCTTAATGAAAAACATGAAAAATAATTTATATTTTTTTGTTCTGCCTATTGACAAACAGGATATCTGTGAATATAATATAGGTAAACGATTGAACAATTGTTCAATCGTAATAGCAAAAAAAACAAATTCTCGGAAAGGCGACCGAATAGCGTGAAAACTGCAGACATCTGAAAACCGCAAACTGCTGCATACTTTTTTCACGTTATGAAGATGTGGTAACTATTATGGAAAAAATTTATAAAATCGATGTGGACTGCGCAAACTGTGCTTTAAAAATGGAGGATGCGGCAAGAAAAACAGACGGAGTTAAAAATGCCGCCGTTAATTTCATGGCGCTGAAGATGACTGTCGATTTTGAAGACGGAGCAGATCCTGACATGGTTATGAACAAGGTACGAAAGAACTGCAGACGTGCAGACGATGACTGTGAGGTTTATATTTAATACGGAAAGCGGTGGAATTTGCTATGACAAGAAAACAGAAAAAGGGTTTATTCAGAATATGTCTGTCGGCCATACTGTTGATAATTCTTGCTTTTTTGCCTCTTGAAGGAATGCGGAAGCTTATCTGTTATCTCGTTCCGTATCTGATAATCGGATACGACGTTCTCATAAAAGCAGTCAAGGGTCTGTTCCGCGGCCATCCGTTTGACGAAAACTTTCTTATGGCAGTAGCTACGGTAGGCGCGACCGTCCTCGGAGAGTATACTGAGGGAGCGGCGGTTATGCTTCTCTATCAAATCGGAGAGCTGTTCCAGAGCTACGCGGTCGGAAAAAGCAGAAAAAGCATCGGCTCGCTTATGGACATACGTCCAGACTACGCAAATACGGAGGGCCCGGACGGACAGCTGATCAGGGTATCTCCGGCAGAGCTTGAACCGGGCACGATTATCGTTGTTCAGCCCGGAGAAAAAGTTCCTCTCGACGGCGTTGTCGTATCAGGCACAACTTCCGCAGACACGCATGCGCTCACCGGTGAAAGCGTGCCGAGAAATCTACGCGAGGGTGATGAAATCGTCAGCGGCTTCATCAACCTGAGCGGCGTCGTCAAAATACGGACGACATGCAGCTTTGAAGAATCAACCGCGTCAAAAATACTTGACATGGTTGAAAATGCAAGCTCAAAAAAGTCAAAATCCGAGGCATTTATTACACGCTTCGCAAGAGTCTACACCCCGGCAGTCTGCACAGCGGCTCTGATTTTGGCTGTTGTCCCGCCCATCATAAGCTCTCTAATTTCCGGGCTGTCTCCGGACTTTGGAAAATGGATATACCGCGCCCTTACCTTTCTTGTAATAAGCTGTCCCTGCGCTCTTGTAATCAGTGTGCCGCTTAGTTTTTTTGCCGGAATCGGCGGCGGCAGCAAAGCCGGAGTTTTAATCAAGGGTTCAAACTACCTTGAAGCTCTGTCAGACATTAAAACCGTTGTGTTTGATAAAACCGGCACAATGACATGCGGCGTATTTGAAGTATCCGGAGTTCATCACAGTACACTTGAAAACTCAAAGATAATAGAATATGCCGCGCTCGCGGAAAGCTATTCCGGTCATCCCATAAGTAAAAGTTTGCAAAAGGCTTACGGAAAACCGCTCGATAAATCGCGTGTGGCAAACGTGTCCGAAATCGGGGGACGCGGAATCACCGCCGAGGTTGACGGTGTTTCGGTCGCTCTCGGAAATAAAGGCCTTATGGAAGAGCTTAAAATTCCCTGCCTTGACTGTCATTGTGTCGGCACAGTCGTACACGTCGCCATAGACGGTGAATACGCCGGGCATATTTTAATTTCCGATATTATAAAACCGGACGCCGAAGCGGCTGTGAGGCAGCTTAAAGCCTGCGGAGTAACAAAGACGGTAATGCTGACCGGCGACCGCAGAGAAGTCGCCGAAAAGGTATCCGCACAGCTTGGCATCGACACGGTATACAGCGAGCTGCTTCCCGGAGATAAAGTTATGAAGGTCGAGGAGCTTCTTGAAAACAGCAAAAATAAACTCGCTTTCGTCGGAGACGGAATCAACGACGCTCCGGTACTTGCCAGAGCGGATATAGGAATTGCAATGGGAGCGCTGGGATCAGATGCTGCGATCGAGGCAGCCGACGTAGTTCTTATGGACGACAGTCCGATGAAAATCGTCAAAGCGATTCGTATCTCCAAAAAATGCATTCGTATCGTAAAAGAAAACATCGCCGGAGCTATAGGTATCAAGCTTATCTGCCTTGTGCTCGGAGCCCTCGGAATCGCCGGTATGTGGCTTGCAATATTTGCCGACGTCGGAGTTATGATTATCGCCGTACTGAACGCAATACGCGCACTCAGTGTAAAAAATCTTTAGTTAAAAGGAATAAATGACTTCAATGTAAGGCGCAGCTCCGTTGCACAGCGCCACGTCGGTTGACCGTATCATGCGGAAAACAAACCTCGAGCCCGCCGCATACGGAAGCGACGAATAGCTTTCATACAGTTACAGTTTAGTTTTGGTTTGGCTGCAGTTCGGAAAATAATTTTTTCGACAGCCGATAATATTGTGCCTTTCTTCAAAAGAAAAACAGAAAACACCCCCAGAATATCTATCTGAAAGGAAAATTCATAGTCATGGAAAATTCTGATTACAGCGCGGAAAGCTGTGAGGACGTCCTGATTCATGAAGAGCTTTTAAAAAGCATAGGAGAGAAAATGCCCTGCGAGGAAGAGCTTTACGATCTTGCCGAGCTGTTCAAAATTTTCGGAGATTCTACAAGAATCAGAATTCTTTTTGTGCTTTTTGAATCCGAAGCATGCACCTGCGACCTCGCCGCGGCTCTCAGTATGACGCCGTCGGCGGTATCTCACCAGCTTGCAATTCTTCGCCGCAATAAACTCATCAAAAGCAGACGCGAAGGAAAATCCGTGTTTTACTCGCTTGCGGACAGCCATGTGCGCACAATCATCAGTCAGGGGCTGAATCATCTTGAAGAATAAATAAAGACTAAAGCATTCGTGTATAAAAACCTAAGCCGCAGCGAAGTTATATATTCGCTGCGGCTTAGGTTTTTATACATATTATTTCTGCGGCGCCGTTTTAGAATATCCGGCAGAGAATGCAAAATCACCGTTATATTACGGATGACGTTATTCTTCCGAATCTTGTTTTTTTCTTTGAATCCGTTCACAAGCATTCCCGCGATTGCTTCGGTAAAAAAATCACAAATAAAAGCTTTGAAATCATCCGATACGAAAATTCCGGTCTGCTTCTCCGTATCACTAATGACATTTCTCACAAGAGAAACAAAGTCGTTATAAAAAAAGCGCTTTAACTCATCCCTCCCCATGCTGTTATTAACACTTCTTGCCATAGTCATTCTTTACAATCTGACAAATATAAATGTTTCAGAACGTATAAGAGAATTGTCAACCATCAAGGTTCTTGGTTTCTACAATAAGGAAGTAACAATGTATATTTACCGCGAAACCATTCTTTTAACGATTATCGGAATTCTTGCCGGTTTCGGCCTCGGAGATGCATTATATCAGTATATTATTGCCGTCGTCCCTCCGGACGAAGTGATGTTCAATCCCGCGCTTGGCGCAAAGGCGTTTGTCATTCCGGTAATCGTTATAGCAATCATTACTTTAGCATTGGGACTTATGATGAACCGAAAGCTTAAAAATGTAGATATGCTTGAAGCATTGAAATCGGTCGAATAATTCTCATATAAATCAGCGCCGCGCTGCTTGGCAAACAGTCTTGCAATACGGCGCTTTACTTATGGGCGGACTTTTTTACACCGTTTCCCATACAAAATTTATCCCTGTCGGTAATAGCACTGTAAAAAAATACAGTAATTTTTAAACATCATGTTGATTTTTTCACCGCATAGTGATATTATATAAACAGTTTATATTGAGGTGTTTACTGTAATGAATAAAATTAAAAAGTTTACCCTCTGTATCCCTATGTACAACGAAGCCGGCATAATAGCCGACACCGCAAAAACGCTCGCGGGCGTTATGCGGGAAAATCTGAAAAAGGGACTTTTTGAAAGCTATGAGATACTATTTTCGGATGACGGCAGTACCGACGGATGCGGAGAAATTGTAAATAAGCTCGGTCTTGATAACGTCCGCGTTACAGGATACTCCAAAAACAGGGGCAAGGGCTGCGCGGTAAGAACAGCGATGCTTGATGCCGCAGGGGACAATCCCGATCCCGACAGCGTAATCATGTTTACAGACGCTGATCTTGCGTACGGTACCGACGTTATGGAGCAATACTCAAAGGCTTTTCTCGAAAAAAGCGGCAATGATATTTTCATCGGCTCAAGAAATTTGAAAGGCGACGGCTATGAAGGATACACCTTTATTAGAAAATTAGCCTCCAAAACATATATACGACTTCTTTGTCTTGTTGGAGGCTTTAAACTCAGCGACTCACAATGCGGATGCAAAGCTTTTAAAGCCACGGCCGCAAAAAACATCTTTTCGCGCGTCGAAACAGATGGATTTGCATTTGACTTTGAAGCCATTCTTTACGCAAATCGCTTAGGCTATAAAATCGGTGAGCTACCGGTCAAAATAATAAATCACCGAGAATCGAAAATACAGCTTGGCAGAGATGTTTTCAAAATGACGGCAGATTTGTTTAAAATGAGACGCCGTGTGAAAAATACAAAGCTTTAATTTTTTTTAACAAACGGTTTATCATCTCTTTGAAGACAGCCGGCCGTCTCAGAATTTTTTAGTAAGATGCCCTTTCCGTCATGGACGCGGCAAGTCCGGAGCAGCTGTTCATTTAGCGGAAGATTGTAACCCCGCTGAAAGATGACTTTTACCCGCCGCCACGGAGAGGCGAGAACCCTCTTGACTGAGTAATATTGTGCCTACGCTTTCCTCGTCGGCAGCAATTAAAGATAACCGAAACGCCATTTTGCGGATCGTCTTATCTGAATAATTTATTAAAATGAAAGGAAAATGCGGTAATGAAGCTTATTCGGGACAGAATATTAAAGGACGGTCAGGTGTACCCCGGCGGTGTACTTAAGGTAGACAGTTTTCTCAATCATCAGATTGACGCGGAGCTGCTTTCGGAAACAGGCAAGGAACTGTATCGACTTTTCGGAGACGAGAAAATAACCAAAATTGTAACTGTCGAGGCGTCCGGTATTGCAATTGCCTGTCTCGCTGCCATACATTTTGGCGTACCGGCGGTTTTCGCAAAAAAGAACAAGACAGTTAATATCTCGGATAATCTGTATACCGCTGAAGTAGAGTCTTTTACGCATAAGAAGACATATCCGATCGTTGTGGATAAAGCTTACATAACAGCATCGGACCGTATACTTATTGTAGATGATTTCCTTGCAAAAGGTCATGCTCTCATGGGCCTTCTTGATATTGCGGAACAGGCAGGCGCTTCCGTGGCTGGCGCGGGTATAATGATTGAAAAATGTTTTCAGGGCGGAGGCGATGCTCTGCGCGCTCAGGGATTGCGTATCGAATCTCTTGCAATGATTGAAAGCATGTCTGACGACGGCACAATTATATTCAGAGATTAAAATTTTTCTTTATTTTTTCTTAAAACTGTTTTTAAACAAGTCTATAAGAGTATAAAAAACAAAATTGTCTTGACTGTTCATGCTATGTCAAGGCAGTTTTTATTTGAGTTGACGATGCATTTTAAAAAATTAGAATATTATGCAAAATAAGACAAAGTACATTCACTGTGTTTACATATTCATCATTTAGTGATATAATATCTTAAAGCTAAAGCTTTAAGATACAGGTTTTGTTTCGCCGTCGGTGACAGCAAATTCGCAAAGCAAAACCTCGAAACATCATGGCTTAACAGTAATGTTATGATATAATAAAAAAGTATATATCTGCATCAATTTTTCACAGTTTTACAAATACCAATGTACTGTTGTCTGCATGTAAAACAGTTTCTTCTCTGTACAGTACTGTTTGTATTTTATTTATAAAGAAAGGACAAAGCCGATGGACAAATTCATCTTGCACAGCGAATACAAGGCAACCGGAGATCAGCCGCAGGCTATAGAAGGCTTGGTAAAGGGGCTGAAAAACGGTTACCGTGAACAGACGCTTCTCGGCGTTACCGGATCGGGAAAGACCTTTACAATGGCGAATGTAATTGAAAAATTGAATCGTCCTACGCTTGTTCTCGCCCACAACAAAACGCTTGCAGCACAGCTTTGCTCCGAATTCAGAGAGCTTTTTCCCGAAAACGCGGTAGAATACTTCGTTTCATATTATGATTACTACCAGCCTGAGGCATATATACCGGGAAAAGACCAATATATAGAAAAGGATGCGCTTATAAACGAAGAGATTGACCGTCTGAGACACAGTGCCACATCAGCGCTTTTCGAGCGGCGCGATGTAATTATAGTTTCTTCGGTCTCTTGCATATATTCACTTGGAGATCCCGACGAGTATTCTCAGCTTGTCCTTGCCGTCAGGCCGGGCATGGCAATGGACCGCGATGAATTTATATCGCATCTTGTATCAATCTCCTATGACCGAAATGATCTCAATCTTGTCCGCGACAAATTCCGCGTACGGGGAGATATAGTCGAGGTTTTTCCTGCCAGCAGCAAAAATGCTGCGATTCGGGTTGAATTTTTCGGAGAAGAAATCGACCGAGTATCTGAAATCGACACCGTAACTCAGGATGTAATCCGAGATTTGAAATACGCGGCCATTTATCCCGCCACCCATTACGCCGTATCCGAAGCGGCGCGTGAACAGGCAATGGAAGTAATAGAAAACGAACTGATCGAACGGATTGAATATTTTCGAGCAAACGGAAAACTCATCGAAGCTCAGAGAATTGAAGAAAGAACACGGTATGATCTTGAGATGATGCGGGAAATAGGATACTGCTCCGGTGTTGAAAACTACTCAAGGGTACTTGCAGGTCGTGCTCCCGGTTCTACACCTATGACGCTGCTCGATTATTTTCCCAAGGACTTTCTCATGTTTATCGACGAATCCCATGTTACACTTCCTCAGATAAGAGCGATGAGCGGAGGAGATCGCAAACGCAAAGAGAATCTTGTAAATTTTGGGTTCAGATTGCCGTCGGCGTTTGACAACCGCCCCTTGTTTTTCGATGAATTTGAAAAAAAGGTAAATCAAATCATATACGTCAGTGCAACTCCATCAGAATATGAACGAACAAGATCAAAACAGATTGTCGAACAGCTCATAAGACCTACAGGACTTGTTGATCCCGAAGTGGAAGTACGTCCGGTCACCGGTCAGGTTGACGACCTCATCGGCGAGATACGCGAGAGAACGGATCGGGGGGAACGTGTCCTCGTAACTACCCTGACAACAAAGATGGCCGAGGACCTGACAGAATTTCTGAATACTAATATGATAAAGGTCCGTTATATCCATCACAATGTCGAAACAATGGAACGAATGGAAATAATACGGGATCTTAGACTCGGACTTTTTGACGTGCTGGTCGGAATCAACCTGCTGAGAGAAGGGCTTGACATTCCGGAGGTTTCTTTGGTCGCGATTCTTGACGCGGACAAGGAAGGACTGCTTCGTTCAGAGACTTCCCTGATTCAGACGATAGGACGAGCCGCACGGAATGCTTCCGGAAAGGTCATAATGTATGCGGATACTATCACCGGTTCAATGAAAAGAGCTATTGACGAGACTAACAGAAGAAGAAAAATTCAGATTGAATATAATGAGGAACACGGAATTACACCGCAGACAATTGTCAAGTCCGTACGTGACGTAATTGAAATCGGCACACACGCGGAATCCGGTAAAAAAGGAAATTCGAGAAAAGTGCTCAGCAGGAGCGAAAACACCGCAATTCTTACAAACGAAGAGAGAAACACGCTGATCCAAGAGCTTACCGAAGAGATGATGACTGCCGCGGCCGCTCTTGATTTTGAACGCGCGGCATATCTGCGCGACAAAATAGAAACTATTCGAATAAATAATAAAGATAATGCCTGATGGAAAATTTATTTTATACCGCATATGAAAATGGAGTTTAAGCTTTAAATGGATTCAAAATATATAACCGTGCGCGGAGTACGCGTACATAATCTTAAGAATATCGACCTGAAAATTCCGAGAGACAAGCTTGTAATTTTCACCGGAATTTCCGGCTCGGGAAAATCATCTCTCGCGTTTGATACAATATACGCGGAAGGTCACAGGCGTTTCGTAGAATCACTGTCGTCATACGCGCGGATGTTTCTCGGACAGTTGGACAAGCCTGATATTGATTCTATAGAAGGGCTTTCTCCCGCGATTTCCATTGACCAGAAAACCACCTCACGAAATCCGCGTTCGACAGTGGGAACCGTCACAGAAATATACGATTATCTCCGCCTGCTATATGCGCGCTGCGGCATACCCCACTGCCCGGTGTGCGGGCGCGAAATCGTTCAGCAGACTACAGACCAGATAATCGACAGCGTGCTTAAGCTTGAAGAAAAAACGCGCTTCCTTGTTTTAGCCCCCGTCGTACGCGACAAAAAGGGACGTCACGAAAAGGTAATCGAAGACGCGAAGAAAAGCGGATTTGTAAGACTGCGAATCGACGGAAGCATGTACGAAATAGGCGAAGAAATTAAGCTTGACAAGAATAAAAAACATAAAATCGACGTCGTAGTCGATCGTCTTGTTATAAAACCGAATATACGCGAAAGACTGAGCGATTCGGTTGAAACCGCCCTCTCTCTGTCTGACGGAAATCTTATAATCAGCGTGCTCGACAGAGACGGAAACGAAACGGAGGAAATGTCCTTTTCTCAAAATTATGCGTGTGAGGAACACGGGATCAGCGTTACCGCGCTGGAACCGCGTATGTTTTCATTTAACAATCCTATGGGCGCATGTCCCGACTGTGCCGGCATCGGCGAAAAGCGGGTGATTTCTTTTGACCGTCTGATTCCTGACAAAACACTGTCACTGCGCGGCGGAGCCGTAGTCTGCAACGGATTTAAAAGTATTGGCGACGACACATGGATGGGCCCGCTTTTCAAGGCGGTCGGCGAAAAACACGGCTTTACACTTGACACTCCGATCTGCGACTATTCGGACAACGCGCTGCAGGTACTGGCATACGGAACCGGAGACGAGGTATATTCGATCGTACGAAGCTTTGACGGCGTCGTGCGCCATCAGGATATTAAGTATGCCGGCCTTGTCGGAATGATACAGCAGCGTTTCGACCAGACACAGGAAGAATATTACGAGCAGTTTGTCGAGGAAATCGCGTGCCACTCCTGCAAGGGAAAAAGGCTGAAACCGGAGGTACTCGCCGTTACTGTCGGCGGAATGAATATAGATCAGGTGTGCGGTATGTCCGTCAAAGAGGCTATCGTCTTTTTTGACAATCTTGAGCTTGATGAGGTAAAGACAGTCATTGCAAAAGAAATACTTAAGGAGATAAGATCACGGCTTCGATTCCTCGACACGGTAGGCCTTGACTATCTCAATCTGTCGCGCCGAGCGGGAACTCTTTCCGGAGGAGAGGCTCAGAGAATCAGACTTGCAACGCAGATCGGCTCTGCGCTGATAGGGGTACTGTATGTCCTCGATGAGCCGAGCATCGGACTGCATCAAAGGGATAACGGCCGTTTGATCGAAGCACTTAAAAATCTGAAAAACATGGGCAACAGTGTCATTGTAGTAGAACACGACGAAGAAACTATGCTTGAATCCGACTATATCGTCGACATAGGTCCGGGAGCCGGAATCCACGGCGGTCAAGTCGTCGCAGCGGGCACACCGAAGGAAATCATGGAAAACAGGGCTTCCGTCACCGGAGATTATCTTTCCGGAAGAAAGGAAATCGCTGTTCCGTCAAAACGCAGAGAAGGAAACGGAAGTTTTCTCACTGTTTACGGAGCAAGGCAAAACAATCTGCGCGGAATTGATGTAAAAATACCTCTCGGCACATTTGTCTGTGTAACCGGTGTATCAGGTTCGGGAAAATCATCTCTTGTAAATTCAATCATTTATCCGGTTTTAGCGCATGATTTAAACCGTGCTAACACTTTTCCGGGCAAATTTGACAGAATTGACGGCATCGATATGCTGGATAAGGTAATTGCAATAGACCAAAGCCCAATAGGCCGCACTCCGCGCTCTAATCCGGCTACTTATACCGGTCTTTTTGCAGACATTCGGGAGCTTTTCGCTTCAACTCCCGACGCAAAAAAACGCGGCTACAAGGCAGGGCGCTTTTCCTTCAATGTGAAGGGAGGCCGATGCGAAGCCTGCGAGGGAGACGGAGTTAAAAAAATCGAAATGCATTTTCTTCCCGACGTATATGTAACCTGCGACGTATGCAAGGGACACAGATACAACCGCGACACACTTGAGGTTAAGTACAAGGGAAAGAGCATATATGACGTACTCGACATGACGGTTGAAGAAGGACTGGAATTTTTCTCGGCGGTTCCGTCAATTTTCAGAAGACTCAAAACTTTGAGCGAGGTCGGGCTCGGATATATTAAAATAGGGCAGTCATCCACAACACTTTCAGGCGGAGAGGCGCAAAGAATTAAACTGGCCTCCGAGCTCTCAAAACGCTCTACAGGAAAAACATTCTATATTCTCGACGAGCCCACCACCGGTCTGCACAGCGCGGATGTGTCACGGCTTATAGATATTTTGCAGAGGCTTGTTGATAACGGCAACACCGTGCTTGTAATCGAGCACAATCTCGATCTTATTAAAACTGCAGATTACATCATTGATCTCGGTCCCGAAGGAGGAGACGGAGGAGGAAAAATCGTTGCCGCCGGTACTCCCGAAAAGGTTGCAAAAAACAAAAAATCCTATACGGGAACGTATCTCAAAGATAAGCTTAATCTTCTATAATCACACAGCGAATATATCCCCGATCGATCGGTCAGTATGACAGAACTGAAAGCATATAAACAAATACAAACAATTCGGCCTCTGAAATCAGATGCCGAATTTCTTTTTTCCGCAGCTGTACAATTCACAGCAGATATTTTTAAGGCAGGATTGTCCGCGTCTGCAGCAACATTAAAAATATAAAAAGCCCGAGCGCAGCAATACCACGCTGTCTCAGGCTTTTTTATATGTCAAAAAATTCGGGTAAGAAAGAAATGTATTAATCTCCGTCAAGAACCTCTTCTATAAGATTTATAGCCTCATTCACACCATCGACCGCTTCATCAAGAGAATCGCAGACAAGCTCGGCCGCATTATATTCATCGTCCCCGGAGGCATCAGATGCAAGAGTATCTCGGTATATATCCTCGCTTGCAAGAATATCCTCAAGCTCTGAAGCCGCGTCGCTGAGTGTATCAAGAACTTTTTGCAATTTTTTTCGGTTTTTTTCCAGCATAGCAATATCCTCCGATTTGCAAAATCAAAGTCCTTCGTGATAAAAATTAATAAGACATCCTGCAAGAATTATCTTCTTTTCATCATCTGTAAGAGGCGCAAGGCCGAGCGTAATCTTTTCAGTGTTTCCGTCCTCTTGAATAATATATCCGTCAAAGGAAGCTGTTCCGTTTTCAACTATACTGCGAATTCCCGGAACATACAGATAATCACCGACAGTAAACGGAATCGTATGCTCGTCATTGTCATACAGCAGCGGCAGCATTCCCCAGTTGATAAGATTACTGCGATAGCGTTTTGTCGCATACTCCCGAGCGATATTGCACAGACCGCCAAGGACACGCTGACATGACGCAGCCTGTTCTCTCGCCGAGCCATCGCCCGGTTTTATTGCATAAACCGCACTTCCTATTTGTATATCCGTAATATCCGTCTCGGATTTCTGTCCACACTCAAGGTCTACCTTCTTAACTGCAGTCAGAACAGCGGCACTGACAGGTGTGCTTACTATAGCTTTAGCTCTTCCCACATATTCCGGATCTTTTCTTGACAGTGTAAATTCTGCAAGTCCGAGCGGATTGGAGCGGTAAGAAGAAGTTTCTCCGGATGGAATCAGCTCGTCTGTTGTAGTAACCGGATCGTCGATGACAGAAGCCAGACCGACAAGCAGATTTTCTCCCAGCTTAGGCATAGCCGGCCAATCGGTGATATTAGGACCGAAAACAAGCTCCGCACTTTTGTCCGGATGTCCAAAACCGTTATAGAAACGACTTTTATATGCGGAATCGTCAAATTTATATGTATACTCCGATGTCTCGGCTCCAAGCGCCGATGTAAGCTTTCCGCCGTTTGCCGCGGTCGCGGCAATTGAGCGCGCGTCCATAAGCGCAACATATGCAGATTGCCCGTTTCCGGGCTTTGAACCCTCACGGTTAGGAAAGTTTCTCGTTGTATGACGGATACTGAACGCGCCGTTCGACGGAACATCTCCGGCTCCAAAGCACGGACCGCAAAATGCCGAACGCACAGTAACACCGGATGAAAGCAGTTTTGTAATCACACCGTTTTCTATTAAAGCTGTAAACACGGGCTGGCTTGCCGGATATGCCGACATGGCAAACGCCCCCGAACCGATACCGCGGTCTCCGATAATATCCGCGGCGGCGCAAATGTTGTCAAACGTACCTCCCGCACAGCCTGCTATAACTCCCTGATCTACATATACAGCCCCGTCCTTTACCTTTCCAAGCAAAATGTCAAGCTCCATATCATGCAGAATATCTTCCGCGTTGTCAATAAATTCGTTTAAAGCAATAGCATTCGACGGGTGCGACGGAAGCGCGATCATCGGCTCAATCTGAGACAAATCTATATCGACAACGCCATCATAATACGCGCCGTCCTCCGGGGTCAGCTTTTTATAGTCTCTCTCACGCCCGTGTACGGTAAGATACCTGTGAGTTTCTTCATCCGTCATCCATACCGATGACAAACATGCCGTTTCGGTTGTCATTACATCAATTCCGTTACGAAACTCAATCGGAAGCTTTGAAATGCCGTCCCCAACAAATTCCATTATCTTATTTTTAACAAAACCACAGTCAAACACGCGTCCGATAATCGCAATTGCTACATCCTGTGGTCCCACTCCTGCCCTCGGCGCACCGTGAAGATTGATTGCAATCACCTCCGGCATCGGGATGTCATATGTACGACTCAAAAGTTGCTTGACAAGCTCCGGCCCGCCCTCTCCCATTGCAAGCGTGCCGAGAGCGCCGTAACGGGTATGGCTGTCCGAACCTAAAATCATACGTCCACAGCCGGCAAAGCACTCACGCATTACCGAATGAATTACAGCCTGATGAGCAGGTACGTATATACCGCCGTATTTCTTCGCCGCCGAAAGTCCGAAAACATGGTCGTCCTCATTAATCGTTCCTCCGACAGCGCAAAGACTGTTATGGCAGTTCGTCAGTACATAAGGGATAGGGAATTTTTCAAGACCGCTGGCGCGCGCCGTTTGAATAATCCCAACATACGTTATGTCATGAGAAGCAAGCGCGTCAAAATGAATTCTAAGTCCGTCCTTTCCCTCCGGAAGTTTTCCTCCGTCGTTATGAGCCGCAAGAATTCCGTATGCAATTGTTTTTGAACGCGCGGAAGAATTTTCTCCCGATGCGGGTATAAATTTTCCGTTTTTCCAAATATGACCGCCGCTTGTGAGCGTTACACCTTTATATTTTGATTTCATCAAAAATGTCCTTTCCCCGAAATACTGCGTGCAAAAGCCGCAAATAATTCAGAAATACATTAAAAATTACATTTTTACCTGTATAACAAGGCACAAATCCCCGTTATCAATATTTCGTCGACAGATAACCTATCCTGAAAAAAGCAATCCGAGCCCGCCTATATAATCCGGGGAATACTTGCTTTTAATTCAACAAGGAACCCCTTCCCGCAAGTTACAGACACAGCATCAGCTTCGAAAACAGAGGGCGAAAATGGTATGAGCCGATGAGGATGCGGGTAGAGCCTGCCTAATTTATAATTATAAAACATATCCGCGGGTTTGTCAACACAAACCGTCGGTTTCAAGGTATATCATTTAAAAACTGTCTTGAGATATTTTTCTGATATACAATGACAAAAAATTTAAAACTTTTTGATTAACATATTTCTTTTTCGCCGCAAATAACGAATATTAACAAGACAAAAAACAAAATACTGAGGTTCCCACCTAAAGCCGCGCACATCAACCGAGAATCTCAAAGCTGCGTTTTTCGATTATTAAGTTTTGTTTTGCTTTCACGGACATCGCCTTTGCAAAGCAGAACCACAAAACATCGCGGTTAGAACGTAATTTTATGGTGCTATATGAAAATTAACTATTGCTTTTTCTCTGAATATATGGTATAATATTTTAAAATTAAAGCTTAAATTGTAAGTTCTGTTTCGACGTGGGCGACGGTGATTCCGAGGAACCAATCCCCGAATAATTGCGGTTTAGTTTGATTTCATGGTATAATAATTTAAAATTATGCTATAACGTGGAGGTTTCGTTTTTCCGTTAGCAGCAGATAGTTTAAAATACATAACTATGAAATTTTATAACCTCTTTAATATCTTATTCAGCTTGATTTAATTTTATATGCCGGAATGATGGAATTGGCAGACGTGCTGGACTCAAAATCCAGTGGTGGCGACACCGTGCGGGTTCGACCCCCGCTTCCGGCACCAGTTAAAAAGTCTCGACACACAATTCGCGTGAGAGGCTTTTTTCGTTAATTCTCCGGCGCTCACGTCCATGTGTTTACCTTTCGCTACTGTATTATAAAGAGCAAAATATATGTCTTTCACCGGGCATAACCATAAAATAAGCAGGAAGTAACATACAAAACGCATATAGCGTAATCATGCGTAGTTTTTTAATTAAC
>CAOKER010000018.1 GCA_948467545.1 uncultured Eubacteriales bacterium | reverse complement strand
CCCAAGTCACTTCTGCGGTAACCGATAGTTTAACACAATTTATATGTTTTGTCAACCCTTTTAACGGCGGTGCAAAGCCGTTTGAAGTTTTTCGAGTGTTTCAAGCGTTTTAAGCATTTTAAGCGTTCAAAGCGTTTCAAAGTGTTCAACGTGCAAAGCGCAAAATGTTTCAATGCCGACAAAACTGTGCGAACATAATTTGTGTAGGACTGCGGTGCCGCAATACAAAATCAGAAGTGCGCTGTCAGCTTTTGCTTTCAGTCTTTAATACGATAAGTTTGCATTGTGATTCAGATGAAATGACCCAGTGCGACATAAACTGCATGCGGCAAATGCCGCGTCTACCAATGCAGCCTACTGTCAACTGTCAGCACAGCAGAAAATCACTGCATATGCAAACCCGTTCCGCATTGATACGGCGCTGTGGAAAAGCGTGATTTGACTTTAGCGATTTTTGCTATAACGCGCCGCGCAAAAGACGCCGCGCAAGCGGTTGTCCTGCGCAGAAGCTGTTTTACTTACTAAAAGTAATTTTAGGGGAGCTTTTGCGCCGCGATATTCCACAATTCCGAGTTTTACGCCTGCGGCAAATTTGCCCGGAGGTTGACTTATCCGTTCTGTGCCGTCGGTATATGACTTTAGTTTCTGCCGCGGTTTTTGAACCGCGCTTTACGCTTTACGGTCTCCGCGGCACAGTCGGATTATATATACATTTCTCAGGTCATCAAAAGCAAACTTTTTTGAAAAGCTGTCTTTCCGTATAACGCTATAACGCTTTTAATAACGTTTTTACACGGAAATACCTTTTCACATAATGCTTTTTCATAAAGTGTTTTCTGTACAATACTTTCCGATAGAGCGTTTTTCACAGAATGCTTTTCAGAATGCCGTGAAATGTTTCTTCCTTTCGGAGTTAATTTTCAAAGGCAAACGAAGTCGCAGCGAGTACGGGAGACGTTTTTCAGCTCCTGTAAGCCATTATTAAACTTGGGGTTGCTATGGAGCCGCCGAAGCCGATTCCGTATTTGCAGTTCATTATTTTTTACTGCATTGCGGAGCGCGCTTACAGTCATGAATGTAAGTCATGCATGCGGATGGTCTTCCGCCATGATACGGCGGCGGGGCGAATGTGGATTTGGTCTTAACGTTTTCACGACGCTGAATGAAGTAAAGCGACATTGAGCGCAATGAAATAACATTGGGCACAGTGAGCGACATTGAGCGCAGTGAAATGTTCTGCACGCCGCATAAAAGAAACCGCGTGAGCGGTTATACTTCCGCAAAGTACGTTTTGCTTTTATAAGCTTTTAAAGCAAAGACCGCGCGCGCTTTGCGTTGCGTTAGCCCACAATGCCAAGTTTCTTCTGTCCCGAACAGAAAAATGTTTGCCTACGAAATTAACTTATCCGGTCTTGACGTCCATTCGGCGCGATTTTCAATTGCGTTTATCGTTTGGTGCGGCTTGACCGGATTTTATATTATAGGTGTTTTATCTCAGTGTATCTCGGCGTTATTTTAGCATTACGGCGTAGACCTCTTTTTATTACCTCAGCCTTATCTCAGCAAAGCGGCGCGCAGTCGTTCTGCAATCGGATTTTCCGTACGCAGGTCGACATTACAAACGACGTATTTCTTTCCGTTCCATTCTTTTTCTCCGGCAATCATGACCTTATGCCAGTTACCCTCGTCGTCTGTATTTCCGCCGACAAGAATCGGCGTAAAGCCGTCAGCCTCGAACGTGTGCGTGACAATCGGGGTAATCATATCCTCCTCTGCGTCGTAAAAATAGCGTATGTCCTCAGGCTTGAACTCCGCGACCGACGGGTGTCCGGTTTTGCGTGACGCGAAGTGAACGGGCGACATGCCGCAGGCTTTGACGCGCACTGTTTCTCCGGCAATTTCCGTGTTTTCGGTGAGTTTTTCCACAAGAACCGTTCCGCTGTTTTCGGGTATGTCTACATGAGCAAATACCTCTACGGGCTGTTCGTTCCATGCTATGACAACACCGTCGCTGTCGGTTAAAATTCCGCGAAGCGTATATTTTTGGCGGTCGCTTGTCTGCGGTGCGGTAAATACTGCGCTTGCGGCGTACTCTGCGCGGTTTTCAACTATTTCTGCGGCGGTTTCTCCGCGTTTCACAAGCTTTCCGTCCTTATAAAGCTCGAAAGTCAGCTTTCCGCCGCCGTGTTTATGCGTGTCGTTGCAGATATGGGCTTCAATTGAAACCTGCTCTCCGCAGTAATAAGTGAAGCGGTCGGTGCGCAGACTGAGCATTACAGGTTCAAGCGCGTTTCTGTAGGCGAAATATGCGGGCTTCGGCTGACGGCGGCAATCCATAATCGTTTTCATCCAGCCGCTCGGCCACGCGTCGATGAACAGGTGAATCGCGTTTGTAATCATACGGTTATCGCGCCTGAACGCTTCAGTCATTGCGCGCACTCCGAACGCCTGAAAATTTTGGCTTTCGGAAATCCACTCGGACATGCTGTTCTGTTCGTCATAAAAGAAATAATAGAAATTCGCAGTCTGAGCGTCAACGATTTTTGCGGGATCAAACGGTTCGGTTATCCATTCGGCGGGGTAATCTTCCCGCATTACGTTTTCAAAGTCAAGTCCCTCGACGCCGTACTCACCGCATCCGTAGTAAAAGCCCGGTTTGACGTTCATCCAGTAGCCGCGGTGCAGCATGCCGATGTCGATTCCGTGACCGTTATACCACATTGTGTAGCAATGGTTATCGGGAAGCGATTCGCAGGGAGGATCGTAATCTCCGTCTATATGCTTGATTACTCGGTCGGGATTTGTCAGATGTACAATGATGTCGCAGGCTTTGAAAAAATCCTCCATTTCTGTACGTATCAGGTGACGGTGAGGCTCGTTTCCTGCGTTCGGAGACGGCTCGTTCATATACGACACTACTACATTACACGCGTGCGAGCGGATCAGGCGCTCCATTTCCTCCGCCTGTTTAACGCCTTCCGCAAATTTTGTGCGCCGCATTTTCGCGAACAGCGGAAGATCTGTCTGAGTCATCAGACCGAGACGGTCGCAGTATGTGTATACCTCGTCCTGTACCGGGCGCTGAGTAAGACGCAGAAAATTCATATTGCAGAGCTTGGCGAGCAGAATATCGTCGATTAGCTGTTCTGTGTCCCCGCGCAGAACGTCGTTCTGCTCATATCCCATTGTGTTGGCGCCGCGCAGCCGTATGCTTCGTCCGTTGAGGAAAAACATTCCTCGCAATCCGTTTTCGTCTTCCTCCATGTTTTCGGTAAATGTACGCATTCCGAATTGATTTTTTGCCGCGTCTGTCGGTTTTCCGTTTTCAAAAAGCGTTACCTGAGCAGAATACAGATACGGCGTGTCGAGGTCCCATTTTCGGTAATTTTTCATCGGTATGCGTATCTTGTAGACGTTTTTTCCATGCATCGCCGGCATCGGAATTCCTGCTCCGTATTGTTCGGGATTTATGGCGGCGGAAAAAGTGTCTCCCAGACCGACGGTTTTTACCGTCGCGGGATTATATGGCAGTTTTTCTATAACCGTTTCTTCAAAATTCTGTCCGCAGACAGAAAGCTCAAAGGATATGTCTCTTTGCTCATATGTGCTGCTCTGAACTTCAATCCAAAGCTCAGCCTCGCCCGACTCGCAGAGCGGACGCACGTACAGGTCGGAAATGTGTACGGTAGGACGGACATCGACAAACACGTCCTTGTAAAGTCCCATGCCGGGAGGGCAGTGGTGCCATCCTGTCTGGGCATCATCCCATCCGATTCCCGTTGCGGCATACATCTTTTCGCCTTCACGGCTTATGCCGTCCTCGCCTTTGCTTCCCATGAAAACGTAGTCGTTTTTCAGCTCTATTCGCAGTGTATTCAAGCCTCGGTTTACATACTGTGTGATTTCAAATTCAAAGGGAGAAAAAAAGCCTTCATGCACTCCGACACAGACTCCGTTTATGTATATATGCGCTATATAGTCGGCTCCGCCTACACAGATATAAATTGCGTGATTTCCGTCCGTCTGCTCAGGCGTGAGTGAAAACTGAGAGTCGTAGAGAAGCTCTGCACAGCCCCGCGGCGCACCGTAGTGAGGAATTGTAATTTTCTCCGTCCCGCCGTCCTCGCGGTACAAGGTAAAGTTCTTAATGTCTATTTTTTCGTGAAATTCGGGAATCTTCGGTGAATGGTCGGCAAGATACGGCGCATACCTTGCGCGCTCCGCCTTGAGAGCGGCTGAAAGCTCGTCCAAGGTATCCATTTTTTTCGGAACGGAAATGGGCGCGGCATCCGTTTCTGACAGTTCGACGCCGCGGAGATTGATTTTCTTTGGCTGCGGCTGTTCAAGCAGCTCGCTCCGCCCGCCGATTCCTCCGGCGGCTATATTTGCAAATATGTCGTTTTTCATTTTAATTACCATGCCTTTCTTTGCATTTTTCCGATGGTGCGTGTAGAGCGGAAAAATTATACTGTAATTACAGATTTAGATTTCCGCATTTTTTATTCCGCGATTCCACTCGTTATATATAGGTAGCCGAACGCAGTAAGTTTATGCTTTATTTTCAGTTAAAATCGTGCCTGACCAAAGCGCGTTTTCGCCCCTGTCACGCTCTGCTGTAAGGGCGAGAGCTCGGAGCGCGCAGATGATGCTCGGTGTTGTGTCACGGCTTTCTTTGTCATATTTACCGGCGGCATATCGTTCTTGATTCCAGATTGTATGAAGAATGGCTCCGCATCTGACTCCGAGCGCGGCTGAGACCACAAACAGAGCCGCTGCTTCCATTTCGCTTGCAAGAACGCCGAGTCTTTTCCATGCGGTCCATTTTGCACGCAGATCGTCTGATACAGGCATGCGGTTCATATCGTGCTGACCGTAGAATGAATCTTTTGATTGGATTACACCGGTATGAAAACGCTGTCCGAGCTGTTTAGATGCGTGGACGAGCGCCGCTGTTATTTCAAAATCTGCCGCAGCGGGATATTCGATTGGCGCGTATTCTCTGCTTGTTCCCTCTTGGCGGACGCATGCCTGCGCGATTACATTGTCGCCCGGAATAACCTTCTCGGCTATTCCGCCGCAGGTGCCGATACGTATGAATGTATCCGCTCCGCACTGAACAAGCTCCTCAAGCGCGATAGCAGCAGATGGACCTCCGATTCCGGTGGAACATACCGTAATAGGTACGCTGAAGCTTTTTCCGTCTGCTCCCGCGTAGCTTATATTTCCGTTATGCACGGAAAACTCTCGATTTGTGCATACATGGTATGCGTCCTGCAGATGTTCGGCGATTTCCTCGGTTCTTCCGGGATCGCCTGTGAGTATGCAGTACCTGTTTATATCTCCTGCTTGGGTTTTGAGATGAAAGGCGCGCGTTTCCGACGTGTATTTCATTTTTTATATTTTTCCTTTCGTGAAAGAGAACGGCTCCGAGGGAACGATTGCAAGGGAACGACCGCAAGGGAACGGTTGTGCAAAGGAACGATTGCAAGGGACGATTGCAAGGGAACGGTCGCTTTTTGAAAAAAGCTCCGCAAAAACTTTAAATAAAGGGAGGCTTATGTATAGCTATAGTTGCGGAAATGCATATCGCAAGACGCGCATACCGTTTCAAAGCTGTAACCGAAAAATATCTGTTTACGAAATTAAATTATAAGTTTTTTCAAGTAACCGAAAAGTACCTTTTTTCGGTTATTGTTTTTCGATTATTCTAACTCAAAAGCGCCGGTATACAACTGATAATATGTGCCTTTATCGGCAATCAGCTTATCGTGATTACCTCTTTCGATTATACGTCCGTGGTCAAGCACCATAATTACATCCGAATTCATGACGGTGGACAGTCTATGAGCAATTACGAAAACCGTCCTTCCCTCCATGAGTTTATCCATACCTCGTGAAACAATCGCTTCGGTACGCGTATCTATCGAAGAGGTTGCCTCGTCAAGAATCATAACGGGAGGATCTGCTACGGCTGCGCGCGCGATAGCAATGAGCTGGCGCTGCCCCTGAGACAGATTGGCTCCGTTGTTTGACAGCTCGGTATCGTATCCTTTGGGAAGACGTCTGATAAAGTCATCCGCTCCCGCAAGCTCAGCCGCTGCCCGACACTGCTCGTCGGTCGCATTGAGATTGCCGTATCTGATATTATCCATTACTGTACCGGTGAAAAGGTTAGTATCCTGAAGAACGATTCCGAGCGAGCGGCGGAGATCCGCCTTTTTAATCTTGGATACGTTTATTCCGTCGTAGCGTATTTTGCCGTCCGCAATATCGTAAAAGCGGTTTATAAGGTTTGTAATTGTTGTCTTTCCGGCTCCTGTGGCTCCTACAAAGGCTATTTTCTGTCCCGGCTCGGCATATACGGAAACATCGTGAAGAACGTCCTTTCCGGGAACGTATCCGAAGTCGACATCGGTCATTCGTACATCTCCGCGCAGCAGCGTATAGGTAATTGTGCCGTCGCTGTGAGGATGTTTCCATGCCCATGTTCCGGTATGTTCCGGAGTTTCGGTGATTTCTCCGTTCTCTCCGAGCTTGGCGTTTACAAGCGTGACATATCCCTCATCGGTTTCTGGGGCTTCGTCCATAAGCGAAAAGATTCTCTCAGCTCCGGCAAGCCCCATGACAATGGAGTTAATTTGCTGCGAAAGCTGATTGACGTTTCCTGTGAATTGCTTTGTCATTGAGAGGAAGGGAACAAGGATATCAACCGATAACACGCCGATTGTACCTGCCGCAATGCAGGAAACGGAAATATTGGGTATTTTGGAAAGGATGAATATTCCTCCGAGCATTGCGCTCATAACGTAAAGAATATTTCCTATATTCATGATAATCGGACCGAGTGCGTTTGCGTAGGCGTGCGCCTTATAGCTGTCTTGATAAAGCCGGTCGTTGATTTCCTCAAAGCCTTCCTTGGCTTTCTTTTCATGAGAGAAAACCTTGATGACCTTCTGACCGTTCATCATTTCTTGTATATAACCCTCTGTACTTCCGATTGAACGCTGCTGGCGTATAAAATATTTTGCCGAGCTTCCGCCGATTTTTCCTGATACAAAAATCATGGCCGCGACGCCGACCGCAACTATAAGCGTCATCCAGATACTGTACCACAGCATAATTCCGAGAACGGACGCTACAATGACAATCGACTGCAGAAGCTGCGGAAGCGACTGCGACACCAGCTGCCGCAGAGTATCTATATCGTTTGTGTAATAGCTCATAATGTCGCCGTGCTTATGTGTATCGAAATACCCGATAGGCAGATTCTGCATACCGTCGAACATTCTGCATCTCAGTTTGCTTAAAAAGCCTTGTGTTATAAACGCCATAAGCTGAGTATAGATTGTCATGGATATGATTGATAAAATATAGAGCACGATAAGTACGATAATCAGCGGAATGATTTTGCCGCTCGCTTCCGACCACTCTATGCCTACGGCACCGGACGAAACGCCGTCCGATAGACATTCGGTGACCACAGCCAATATTTTTTGGACAAAGATTGACGGGATTGCGTTGACAATTGCAGAAAAAACGATGCAAAACGCTGTAAACGGAATCAGTCTTGGATAGCTTTCGTAAAGTATCTTTATAATTCGCCTGAAGGTGTGTATGCTTATGCCCGATTTAGGTTTGGGACTATCAGGGATATTATTTTTATTTTTCTTTTTCACTGATGTATCTTTCCTTTCTGCCGGCCTCAGAGCTGCGCCGTACGGCGCAATAACTGCAGACCGCGGATTTTTTTATTGTTCGGACGCTTCGTTTCCTCTTGTCTGCTGTTCATAAATTTCACGGTAGATACTGCTGGACTTCATTAGCTCGTCGTGTGTTCCCGCGGCGGATATACTGCCGCCTTCCATTATGATTATAAGATCGGAATCCATTACCGAGCTTATGCGCTGAGCGATAATTAGCTTGGTTGTTTCCGGAATGTATTTTTTGAATTCGGAGCGTATGAGTGCGTCTGTCTTGGTGTCTACGGCGCTTGTAGAGTCGTCGAGAATCAAGATCTTGGGCTTTCTGAGAAGTGCGCGGGCGATGCAGAGCCGTTGCTTTTGCCCGCCTGACACGTTTGTTCCGCCCTGTTCTATAAATGTATCGTAGCCGTCGGGAAAGCTCTTTACAAAGCTGTCCGCCTGAGCTATACGACATACCTCGTCAAGCTCTTCATCGGTTGCGTTCTCGTTTCCCCATCTCAGATTTTCGCGTATTGTTCCGGAGAAAAGCATATTTTTCTGAAGTACCATTGCAACCTGTCCGCGGAGCGATTCAAGGTCGTATTTTCTTACGTCGACGCCGCCGACCGATACCGTTCCGGCAGTCGCGTCGTAAAGTCGCGGAATCAGCTGTACGAGTGAAGATTTACTTGATCCGGTTCCGCCGAGAATACCTACGGTCATGCCGGATTTTATGTGAAGGTTTATGTCGGACAGAGCGTATCTTTCGGCGTCTTTTGAATATGAAAAGCTCACGCCGTCAAAATCCACAGAACCGTCCTTTACTTCAAAAACAGGATTTTCCGGCTCTTTGAGAGACGATTGTTCGTCGAGAACCTCGGAGATACGTTTGATAGATTCGCCGGACATGGTGAGCATAACGTAAACCATTGAAAGCATCATGAGCTGTATCAGAATCTGCATGCCGTAATTCAGCATGGCGGAGATTTCACCGACTCCTATTACCGTTCCGTTGTAGCGGAGAATCAGTTTTGATCCGACGAGCAGTACAAACACCATGTTAAAATATACGCAGATTTGCATCAGGGGCGAGTTGAAAGCCACAATGCGCTCGGCCTTTGTAAAATCGGCTTGTATATTTTCGGCGGCCTTGCCGAATTTTTTCTTTTCATATTCCTCTCTGGCAAACCCCTTTACCACGCGCATACCGCGCACATTTTCTTCGATTGATTCGTTGAGCTTGTCATATTTGCGGAAAACGGCGCGGAAAGCAGGCATTGCATTGTGAGCTATAAGCAAAAGACCGAACACAAGCACGGGAATGATTATTACAAAGGATGTTGCAAGCGCGCCTCCCATGATGAAGGCCATAACCACAGAGAAAATAAGCATCAATGGTGCGCGTACCGCGGTGCGTATCAGCATCATGTACGCCATTTGAACGTTGGTGACGTCCGTAGTCATCCTTGTCACGAGAGACGATGAAGAGAAGCGGTCGATATTCTGGAAAGCAAATTCCTGCACGCGGGAAAAAACATCCGAACGTATATTCTTGGCAAAGCCTGACGACGCTTTTGAACATGTAAGTCCCGCGGCTCCTCCGAAGCACAGAGACAGCATGGCCATCAGTATCAGGATTATTCCGAGTACCGCCACTCGATTCATGCTTATTCCGGCCTGAATCCCGTTTATAAGATTTGCGGTGATAAACGGAATGAGTGTTTCAATGACGGCTTCGCAGATGATAAAAATAAGCGTAAGAACGGTTGGTTTTTTATATTCTCTCAGACATTTTATTAAACGTAGCATTGTTGTATTATCATCCTTTCTTACTTTTTTATATAGAAAATTATACTTTTGACTGTGCAGTGAGATTTTCGTTGTATGTAAATGCATATTATTCGTTGCGCAATTTGCCGTGTTCGGACGTGCTGACGTCGGTCTTGCGGACTTTAGTTTGATTTTAGTATCTTTCTTTGCATTTGTGTCGGCGTAAGCATACAGAACGTAAAAAAAGTAAAGCTTAGATTTCTGATTTCTTTGTTTTTCACGTCATTTTCCTTCAAGTATATTTGTTGTTATGAAGTCCACTCCCATCTGCACGAGTTTTTCGGCGTCCTCCTTATCGTCACATGTCCAGCAGTTTATCTTTATGTTATTTGCATGAAGTTTGTCTATAACGTCCTTTGTCAGTACCTTATAAGCTGCGTCCAGATCAATGCCGTTTTCGGAGAGGGATTTTATAGTATCGTCTGTGATTTCCTCCCACGTAAGCCACTGAACCTCATTTTCGGGAAGAAGTTCCCGTACGGTCTTGCAGTTTTCCCAGATAAATGAAATGAATATTACATTTTCTAAATACTCTTCTCCTCTTATTTCCTCTGCTACAGTTTTAATATCTTCTTCGGAAAAAGAATTTTTGAGTTCGAGAACGCATTTTTTGCAATATTTTTTACATATTTTTATATAGTCGATTAAAAGAGGTATTCTGATGTCGCGTCTGTTTTCACTTCCGTCAAGGTCAGGCAGAACAATGTTTTCAACGGATGAAAAATCATTTTCTTCAATGTTTATTTTGTGCTCGCCGAGACTTATTCTCTCTGTATTATCATCGTGAATAATAATAAACTTTCCGTCTTTTGTTTTGTGAATGTCGGTTTCAATTCCGAAATAACTTCTGTTTCCCGCCGCGGTAAAAGCGGGGTATGTGTTTTCTCTTTCAAGCCCGCTTAAACCTCGGTGTGCAATCATATTGACGGAGCCTGATTTTATTTTTAAGGTATTCATAGCGACCTCCGTTCTGCCTGTACGGCGCAAAAAGTAAGTGGATGGGTCTTGTCTTGTATTTTGTTACGCCGCCGAGCGCATTGTTCGATAAGGTGCAAAGCGCCGTTATGGGGCGACGGACGGCGGAACGTCATGTCATTCTAAAAAAATCGGAACATCCCGCCGTCTATGAGACCGTGGGCATCTTGCTTTTAGCTATACTTTGAGATAAATAAAAACCGACCGCACATGCAGTCGATTTTTATGCTCTGTTTTTGAACAGAGAAGGGGATAAACCTTTTTGCAAAATCGCAAAAAAGTTTTCAATTTTATATTGGACCAATCCAAGCGGCAAACAGACATTGCGCTTCGGTTGCTCCTGTTTGTCAGAAACGATCCGACCGGTGCACAAACACGCATTTCGGCTGTTTCCGTTCAATTGGAACTTCGCACAGTGCTCGGCACTGCGGGATGTTCATCTGCTTTTTGGTGGAGACAGCTGGAATCGAACCAGCGACCTCATGCATGTCAAGCATGCACTCTAACCGGCTGAGCTATGCCTCCGTTAATCAGTATTAAGCTGTTTTTACAGTATAGCATAAAATAATTGTTTTGACAATATGGTATAATATACAATGTTAATGTACAAATGCCGTGCCGTAATGTGAATTTTGCGTATTTATAAAAATTTGCAATTTTGGTCTGTATTTTAAAGCTGCTTGTTAATATAATGAAATATGAATATTTGTAAAGGTATGGTCATAGCTATGATTGAAATAAAACTTTTGGTAGATGATATCGACTATGAAAAAACGGCGGAAACGCTTCTTCCTGCACTTGCAGAGCATATGAAGGAAAACGGCGGAGCACTTTCTGCGCTTTCCGGACTTTTTTCAATGCCGGGATCATTCGGAACGGTGTCGGCAAAGGCGATACTGTCAAAAATGCCGCCTTCAAGCAAGGATGAGCTTATCGCAAAATGCCTTCTCGAAAACAGGGATAAGCTTACCTCTATGTTGGAGAAAGCCGCGTCCGACAACGGTCTTGTGTTTAAGATAAAAAGTGCCGAGGTAAAGGCGGTTAAAAAATAAAGTACGGCAAAAGAACCCGCATTTCGTAGGACTGTGAATCACGTCAGCGTACCGCGGCGGGGAGTTAGTATAATCCCCGTAATGGGGTTAAACCTTCTGCGGCATACTTTTCGGCTTTATGGCAGAGCTTAAGACGGTTGTTTGGATACTTGTGTTTTTCCGCCGATACTGTCCGATAATATGCTGCTAATGCGACAGCCGCGATAATATTTAATGGAAATAATATCTATGGATTTGTTTCTTTTTTTACAGCCAAACTTAAATATGAAGCTTAAATCTAAAATTCAGATCTCCTCAGAAGAAGCTTTTGTATTTTTGAATTTAAACGAATTGCCGTAAAAATCGGCAAATGATTTAATTTACGAAAGGTGGACAGTCATAATGCCGGATTTGGAATTGCCTCTCGGATTTGGAATGGCCCTCGCGCAGAATGAAGACGCGATGCATAAATTTGAGTCTTTATCGTGCGATGAGAAGAACAGCATAATAAGTAAAGCCAAAAATGCGAAATCAAAAGCGGAAATGCATGCGCTCGTAAACAGCTTGGTTTAAACTCATGTCTTTTGACTTTATGCTTAAAATTTTGTACGCGAAACGGCGTATACGATTATTTTTTTCGGCGAAGTATGCAGACATCGCCGAAAATTTTTATTTTGTATTTTCGTTTGTATTGCTTCAATGAGGCGAAAAACGCCGTCATGAGTAATGGTGCGATTCGGAGACGGACATTCTGTGCCGTCTTAAATAATCGGGACCGCCTGTCGCCGGGCAGACGGGGACATTCTGCTTTTGGTTATATTATAAGCTTAAAGAATTTTATTTCACGGAAACACACGAAGGACTTTGGAGCTTGTTTTATGTTCACGGAATTTAATTCAAACTTTAACAGCGATCTTCGGTTTGATACGTAAGTAAAAGAACTCGAAAACTTAAATAAAGCAGATAATCGATTTTATAACAGTATCGGCGCAGATGAGAGCGATTCCGGCATATGACAGATAATTGAGAACGGTTTGGTGCTTTTTGTAATAACTCAGAATATGCGGCTCCGCGAAGAGAAGAAACGTCAGACCGAGTGCGCCCCATACAAGCGAGTAGGAGAGTGAAATCCGCTTTCCTATTGAAAACGGAAGTTCGGTGTAATCCCAGAGTATTTGATTATAAACATGTTCAAAAAAGAAGGATATAAAATATTCAAGAACGGATGTCAATATGAATACCTTGAGAAACGCCGTTAATTTGTTTTTAGAACCGCAAAGAAAAACCACAATTATTGCTCCGAATCCGTATATAGGGCAATAGGGACCTAACAGAAAACCCGGAATAAACAGGCTGTGCGTTACCGCTGATCTGTATATTACTTCAAGGCACCAGCCGAATACACTGCAGATAATGAAAATGAAGCCGGCATATTTGATTTTTGAACATATATCATTATCTAATTTTTCCCGCAATGTTGTTTGCCTCCAGTTTAATGTTAATAGCCGGTATTTAAATGGTACACATGAAAATTTTACCGTCTGAATATCTTTTCTGCCGCACATACACATCTGCAATATAGCATGGAATTCCGGTTAAATTATATTATATTCAATTTCGGATAAAAAGTAAAGGGAATAAATAAAAATTATTAAAAATTAAGAAATATTAAGAAATACTAAGAAGGATTAAGAATGACGGTATTTCCCGAAAAAAATCCCGTCAAAGTCTGCTGTTATGCATGCCTTGACGGGAAAAATAATCCTGAGCTTTTTAAACTAAGATTCCGATTGGACTTGCCGATACAGTTAATTGCAGCCGAGCTGTCGTCTTCTTCTGTTTTCGCAGAAAACTTTCAGGAGTGCTTAGATGTTGAGCGTATGTTTTTTAGATGTTACTTAGATACTTCTCAGATGTTTATCGGGCGTTGTATAGATTTCACTTAACCTGTTTGGATGTTTATAAGGTATTGTATAGATTTCACTTAAACCTGTTCGGATGTTGATCGGATGCTGCTCAGATGTTATTCAGATATTGTTCAGATTGGGGTTCCTATACCTGCGTAGCAGTTCGTTTTTTCTGCGGTTTGCAGAACATAAATAATTAATAAATACCATGACGGCGGTTAAAACCGCGGCAATTAATATATTTATACAGAGTGCATTGATCACTGTCTTTTCAAGGCATGCCGTGATCGCGGAATATCCGAGGTAGGTAGACAGGAACGATGAAATAGGCTTTGCTATATTTATAGACAATATTGCTGATGCCGATAACAGCATATTGGTTATAAGCGATACGATGATGTATTTAGTCGGACGCGCGGAATGCTGCCTGATACTGTTAGAAAGAATCAGAAGAAACGTGATCAGCGCTGCCAACGCTGAAAATACAAAAACTGTCTGCATCATTTTTCCCGCTATCGAAATATAGGGAGCGACCTTAGGTATAACCGAGGTATACGGAAGTCCCGTATTTTCGCGGTATATCTGGCGTACATTTTCCACAACGGAAACAATTGCAGGATCGTCGGCCTCTATATCGGTGTAGCCCTGTTCTCTTGCGCTTTGTACTACGGCTTCGGTTATTCCCTCGATATATTTATTTTCTATGGAAACAATATAATCATCGGTAATATCGGATTCGGTGTTGTAAAGCGCGTAGAAGTCCTGATTAAATGAAAGCCAGAAGTTTTCCGGCGTTACCGTCTCTATAAAATTATCATCTACTCCGGAATTTAAAAATGCCTGCTTCAGCTTCGCGCTCAAATTATTCCGATATATCTCTTCAATTCCGTAATTTTTCAGCATATCAGACATATACGGCGCTTTAAGTGCGGTAACACATAATATGCCTGAAATCGACGCGGTAAAAAAGAGCAGGGAAAACAGAAAAGCAAGTATAATATTAACGGTTTTGTACAGCTTCATTTTTTATACGTTCGTCCTTTCTTTTGTCTGTTTACAATAAAGAATTTCCGGTATTTTAATTAAACGTTCGGAAGGCCTGTTTTATTCCTTTATAAGAATAGGACCTGAGACATAATCCGCGTATACAAAATAACGTTCGTCAACGGATATTATTGTATTGAAAGGGTAGCAGGTATATAAAACTATGCTGTTATCTGTTTTTGTAGAATCATATGCGGTCGGATCTGTGGCTTTTTTTACGACGGTTTCGGTTATTTTATAGGTGTATGTGCCGTATGTTGTTTCGATTTTTATAAGGTCGCCTATCTGTGCCGATCCGAGAGTGCTGAAAAACGATGCGCAGTGCCCTGCTATAAGAGATACTCCGCCTGCGCCCGGAAGATTGCTGCCGTCATAAAGCTCCGCACCGCGGTCGAGATTATAGTCACTGTCTCCGAAATACAGATCGCAGTTTATATCTGTATTTTCCACTGAAATTGTTCCCATTTTCCTGTTTTGAACGGGATGATCGATTTCCGATACATAAACATCGCCTTCTGTGGCATTGGATACGGTTATTTCATCCGGACTGTCCGCAGCGTCGGTATCAACGTTTGAGATATTTTTTCCGGCGTCGTAAAACAGATCTGCGACGAAGCTGTAGCGCGCCAGAACGGGAGTCAGGCAAACCGTGAGAACAACAACTGTTATGAGCGAGAATACAACAGGGGTTATTATATAAAATAATAACCCCTTGATACGCCCCGCACTATTACGAGTCTTTTTCATAAATCAATAAACCCTTCAGTCGGTTACCTTCCGGCGGAAAATGATGACTGCGCAGCCGGCAGCTATAACAGTGATAACTGCAGCGACCGAAATAGCCGCACTCGCATTGATACCTGTGCCGGTCGGCTTTATAACTGTTCCGTTAGAGGTTGCTCCAAGGGCTCCTCCGATTATAACTTTTGAAATTGTAAAAGCGAGTTCGCCGGTGGAAATTGTTGTAACTACGATATTTCCGTTTGAAATAGTAAATTTAAGGTCAAACTTTGCAAGCAGTTCAGACGCAAGCTTGTTGATTTCATTATATGCATCTGTCGGAAGCTTTGAAAGATCCTTGTTTTTTACGATTTCGTCTCCGTATTTTGTCGCGACTGTGTTTACAGTCGATTTTACGTCAGCCACATCGGCATCCGAAATTTCGTTCTCGGCAGCGTAAGCGAGAAGGTAATTCTCTATTTTATTGTATTGATCGGATGTTATTTTTATTGTTGTGTTACCGTCAGATGTCGTATAGCTGTAATCCTTCAGAAATTTCAGAATTTCGTTTGCATTAGCGGTGCTGTCGTTCGCTGCAAAGGCGCTGACAGACATTACTGCTATCATTGCAATTGCCGCAATAATCGAAATAATCTTTTTCATTGTTTATCCTCCTAATAATTTCACTTGCAGTATTTCGACCGATGCACAAATTATATCACAGTCGGAATACCTTGTCAAGCATTTATATTTAAAAATTAACTTTAAAAATTATAAATTCATTTTCTTAATGATTTCTTTATATAGTTTTCAAATTTTTGTCTGCTTTTCAACCCGAATTCTGCTTTTTTTCGGTGCTTTTTCTCTTATTTTTGGTATTTTTCAGCTTTTCTCCGACAGTATTATACAGTCCTACGACACGAGGCGCGGCAGACATTGCCGTTCCTGTCAGAATTAGGATAGCGCAGAACAGAACGAATATATCTCCGAATACGGTAAACAGCGTCTTGTCGGATTTCATTTCCACATCTCCGTATATATATCCCTCCTCGTTTACTCCGAGCGACGTTATTGCCGAGCCTGTCGGGGATATTACCGAAGAGATTCCGGTACTTGCCGCACGGACAAGATAGCGTCCGTTTTCCACGGCGCGGAGAACAGCATGGCTGTGATGCTGAGTAATGGCCGAGGAATCTCCGTACCACGAGTCGTTTGTAGAGAGAACGAGAAGCTGTGCGCCGTCGAGTACCGAGCTGCGGGCAAGCTGCTCGTAGATGGAATCGAAGCAGATAAGATTTCCGATTATGCCCGCGGAGGTTTCAAAGACATTTGGGTCTGTTCCCGGAGTCAGGTCGCTGCCTGCCAGATTCATATCTGACAAAACAGGAAGAATTGCATCTATAACACTTTTCATAGGCATATATTCCCCGAACGGGACGAGCCTGCGCTTATAATAAGGAAGAGAAGCGGCTGTTCCGTCCGGGAAGAAGGCATAAACCGCATTGTAGGTGTCTACGATTCTGTTTTCTTCTTCATCGTAGCTTGTCTCTCCGTCAAATGCACCGACAAAAATTACCGCTTCGGTTTCGACGGCGAGCTGTTCAATTTTTACGGCGTAGGATTCATAGTATGTAAGGTCGACGTTGATTACGGTCTCCGGCCAGACTATTATGTCGGGTTCGCAGTCCTCCGCGGCAGTTTCAGACAGTGCAATATATTTATCGAGAGCGTCGGACGCGGTCATGCTTTCCCATTTCTCCGAGGAGGAGATGTTTCCCTGTATGACAGCCGCACGGACGGTATTGTCTCCGGCTTCGTAAAATGCCATCCTCATAATTCCGAAGCTGTAGTTTGTAATGAATATAACCGCGGCGGCAACGACAAACAAATTTTTGGAAAACGCCATTGTTTTGACGGACGACCGCTTCCTTGCAGTCTCGGCCGATTCACCGGGAACGAGCTTTTTTGCGCGTTTTGCATGAACGGACGCACTGGAAACACCCTTTTTTTTCTGCCCTGCGCCGATCTCTCTTTTTTCGGTTTTTACTGCCGTAAATCCGACCGCCAGCATAGCGTTCACGAGTACTATAAGAAACGAGATGAAGAGAGAGCCGAATACCGAGGCGCTCTGTATCATCGGAAGGCAGCCGGACTGTGTGAGCGCAAGCCGCGAGAAGGGAACTCCGAGCCATGTTTTTGTCATGGTCCACTCTGTAAATGTCCAGACTGACGCGGCGTAAAACGGATAAATCCACCGTCCGAATTTGTTTTTCAGCGGAGTACACAGACGCATAAGCGGTGCTGAAATGGAAATCCAGAGCGTTTGCAGAAGTGCAAGTCCTATCCAGCAGATTGCGACCGCGAAAGCGCCGGTGACCTTACCGAAGCCTGCGAAATCAAGGGGGTACATTGCGGTGAACCAGTGGTATGAAAGACCGAAATAACCCGCTCCGAACATCATAAACCAGCGAAAGCGCGGGCCCCTATTATAGCATATCCAGAACAGCGGAATCATCGACATCCACGAAATGAAAAACAGATTATTGTAAATAAGCGGCAGAGCCGATACCGCTCCCGATATTAACAGCATCACAAGATACATTTGTCAAATTCCTTTAAAAACTTTATTTTTTCCGGATTCATATCAACGGTGTAGCTTTTTCCTTCGAGCGTTATACTGTAGGCATACAGCGCCTGAAAGCGGTACCCGCGTTTCCGGTCGTCTCTGTTCACTCCGTATTTTCCCTCGCCGAGAAGAGGATGTCCCGCGGCCTGCATCTGCGCGCGTATCTGATGGGTGCGTCCGGTTAAAAGCGTGACTTCGAGCAGAGACAGTCCGTTTTGCTCCGCAAGCACGCGGTAATCGGTTATCATGGTTTTTCCGTGCGGTTTTTTTCTTTGTCCCGAATGTACTCTGACGATATTGCGCGCACTGTCCTTTTCCATCCATCCTGAGAGCCTTCCGCTGCTTTTTTCCATCCTTCCGTGAACTGCGCACAGATATTTTTTTGTAACCTCTCCGCGCTTTATTTCTTCATTTATCCTCCGCAGAGCCTCCGCCGTTTTCGCCGCAATTACTATTCCCCCGGTGTTGCGGTCGATTCGGTTGCACAGAGCGGGCGCGAAGCTTCGCTCCTCTTCGGGACGGTATTCGCCGCGCCGCCAGAGATAAGCCTTTATATGATTTATCAGAGTACCGCTTTCGTCCGCCGCGGATAGTACGGAGCCGCTTGTGTTTCCGCCGTGAACCGCCATTCCCGGCTTTTTGTCTACAAGCATAAACTCGCTGTTTTCGTAAAGCACTGAGATGTCCGGCACTATTTTCATGAAAATATTATCAGGCGTTACCTCAAACAGCTCCTCGGCAAGAAAAAGCTGCACGGTATCTCCCTCGGACAGAAGCTGTGACGGCTCCGCTCTTCCGCGGTTTACCTTGATTTTCTTTTTTCTTATGGATTTATACATAAGCGGTTTCGGAAGAAGAGGCAAACTTTTTGTCAGATATTTATCGAGCCGCTGCCCTGCGTCGTTGGCATTTACTTTAAATTCTCTCAACTTTCAGACTTTTCCCTCCCGATTGATTTGTTATGAATTTCTGCGCTTGTCCGCAGACTTTAACCCGCAAAATCGCCGTCTGAATTTTCGGTTGTTTTATGCTTTGCTGTTGACAAAATTTCCTCTTTTAATTATAATATAAACAATTTATATTCGTCAATAGTTTTTTGTAAAGATTAAAATTTTGAAAGGATCGGTACATATTATGAAAATCAAAATTCTGTTTCAGGGCGACAGCGTAACCGACGCGGGCAGAAACCGCGAGGACTCTCATTATCTCGGATGCGGTTATCCGCGCTATGTGGCTCCTGCGCTGAGAGACAGGTTTCCGGAGTATGAATTTGAGTTTATCAATCTCGGTATGAGCGGAAACCGTACCGAGCATCTGCTCGCGCGGTGGAAAACCGACGCGATTGAGATAAATCCCGATATAATTTCGGTGCTTATCGGGGTAAATGACTGCTGGTTTTTTGACGACAAGGAGGCGCTTATGCCGGAGGAGTATTTTGAATATTGCTACCGTTCGATTTTGGAGGATATAAAGAATAATACTCATGCGAAAATTCTTATGCTTGAGCCGTTTATCCTTGAAGCGCCGGGTCTTCCTCGGATTCATGAGGATTTAGAACGAAAAAAGGCGATAGTATATAAGCTTGCCGAAGAGTATGCGGACGCTTTTCTTAAGTGTCAGAGTGTTTTTGATGAGGCGTCCGGCGACAGACAGCCGATGTACTGGGCTGAGGACGGAATTCATCCTACTCCCGAAGGCGCCATGCTGCTGGCGAAAAGCTATACGGAAGCTGTCGCTCCTCTGATTGAACAGCTTCACTGAGCCCCGCGGCGGATAAGGTATCGGTGGTTAAGGTATCGGTGGGTTAAGGTATCGGCGTGAAACCCCAAAAATTCGCAAACCACAGTACACCTTTTTCACGCTTCGTTTGTGTAAATGCAAAGAAAGGTATGTTAATTAATATGTCATCATGCAAATACTGCGGAAAGAATACGCCCGGCGGCGATGACGTATGTCGGGACTGCAGATCGGCCGAAAATGATTCGGACGGTCATCGGGCGGCTATAACCGAGCTTGCTTTGCTGAGCACGGAATTGAAAGAAAACGGCAATTCAGATAAAATCATAACCGAAATATCCGTCGGAGGAAGCTTCGGAGAAGAATTATCGATTTCCGATCTTGCCGAGTTGTCCGAACAGGCGAAAAGGGAAGCGGTCGAAAAAGAACTCGGAAGTTCCGATGCATCGGCTGTAATGGCTTCGGGCGGCGGTATGTTGGACGAGGCGGATACATCCGCGGCAGGAAAATCCGGCGCGGCTTCATCGGATGACGTACATAAACGAAGGTTTGAAAATATTACAAGCGCGTACGAAGCGGTACTTAAAACCGAATCGTCAGTACAAAAAAATGTTTCGAGCACGGCGGAAAAAACAGGAAAAATATCCGCTGAAAAACAGCTGCTTTATTCAGATGAATGGGAACATCGGAATATAAGGGAAACTTCGGACTTCCCAAACGGAATAATTGATGAAGCAAATGATTCTGATATGAACCGAAATGACGTTCAGGCTGTTTCGGACAAAGACGGTTCCAATGCTTGCGACGGTGTTATAGAATTCGGCAGTGAAGATGCTGACGATAATGTATCTGAAGATACCCGCTCGGATAGTTCGAACAGTGTGCGTGAAAAAGAACAGAAAATTGAACAGAAAAATGAACGTGAAATTGTCCGAAATGTTTTTGAGCATAGTGCAATCGATGGAATTCCGAAAGACGGTACGGACGCCAAAATGAGCCGTGAAGCGCTTACCGCTGCCGTTTTGGAGGTACTTAACACCTCTTCCGTCTCTCACATCTCTCCCGACTCGTCCGATTCATCCGATTTTTACGAATTCGGCTCCGAAGCTCAGAACGCCAATGAATCAATTCCCGTAAAAGCGAATAATACCGGCTTGCATTCGGGCGTCTTTATAAACAGCATAAAAAAAGCGGCGGTCAGTGCCGTCAAGTCCTTTTGGCATACTCTAAAGAAAATCGCGCGGTATTTATCGGGAAAGCCGATTGGAAGGGATAAATTCAAGCAGTCAGACTTGGAGCAGAATCCGATTCTTTTGTGTATTGCATATTTTCCTCTCATGTTTCCGATTCCAACAATTTTAAATCCGCGGTCACATTACGCAAGATATGTTTCACTCTGCGGAGCTGTGCTGACAGCCGCTGATTTTGTGGTATTGCTTTTATGCGGTTTTATATGCAATATATGGAAGACGGTTTTTACGCACACGGTAAATACGGGAACGTCGTTTGAACATGTGGCTCTTAGCTATACTGGATTTTGTTTTATTTCTGTTACGGAGACAATCGCTCTTGCTTTGATTTTTATCATGTTTGTTTATTCCGCCGCGATGCCGATTTTCGGACGTATGCCGAATTTTACTTCCGAGCGTCTGTACAGGTTATCCTTTCCGAGGGACAATAAAGAGAATGTAAGCGGGTCAGGCAGCATTTCTCCGAGCAGGAAAGCGAACGGCGCCTCTGACTGCGTAGAAAGAAAAAATATCGTCGTTCAGAGGAATATCATAGAACAAAAGGATATCATCGGGCGTAATAGTAACGTCGGACAGGGCAACGGTGTCGGACAGGGCAACGGTGTTGGACAGGGCAACATCGTCGGACAGAGGAACAGAGTTGGGCAGAGCAACAGCATCGGTCAGACGAGCTACGCCGGACAGAAGAGCAATGGCAAATGTACGGCAGAAGCGGTGACTGTCAAGGTTATTTCCAGTGCGATTGCCGAAAGAGAGGCGGCAAGGGCCGGGAGCTACGCCTACTCTGATGAAAATACTATGGTGAAAATTACAGGAGAACCTCTTGAAACAACACGTAGTATCGCAGGAGAAGGCCGAAGTACTTTAGATGCAAGTCAAGGCAATGCCGGCGTAAATTTAAATACTGTAGAAATAAGTCGAAGTACTGCGGATGTAAGTCAAAACTCTGCAGTCGAAAGTCAAAATACCGCAGATACGGGTATAAGTATTGCAGACATAAATCGAAGCATTGCAGCTGAAAGCCGAAACACTGCGGATGTAAGACCGAATACTTCTGAGGAAAATAAAAAAGTCGGTGTTTAACCGTTATTAAAAAACCGTCATCTTACGGGTGATGTGAACTGCGAATATTGCGGTTCGCTTCACCATGATGACGGGCTTTTTGTGATTATTTTTGGAGGATAGCCTAATAAGCCTTGATAAGGTTTATAGCTAAAAAGGACGTTCATATCTCATAGACGACGGGTGCTATCGGATTTTTCGGTGGGCGACTGTAAAAAGTTACGGCGAATTATGATAACGGTTTGTGCCTCATTTACCGAACAGTGTTTTGTCAGATTTGCCGAAATTCTTAGCTTGCTGATGAATCGTCGGTGTCTGTGCAAATGCGGCGCTGCTTTATTCGGGGGAAATATTTTCGCTCAGAATTCTGTGAATATCGGGGTAGCTTCTTTTTAATATGGCAACGTTTCCGTCCGCTTCGAGAAAACAGTGCGTGCTTTCCGCAAGCGTACATATTTTACCGTCCGCAAGGTTTGTCATAACGTATCGGAGCTTCATTCTTACTCCGTTGTATTCCGATAAAGCGGTTTTGATTTCAACGGCGTCGTCAAATCGTACAGGTCTTTTATATTCGCAGCTTACAGATATGACCGGACTTGAGATTCCCTCGCCCTCCATTCTGCTGTACGAATAGCCGATCTTGCAAAGAAAGTCGTTTCTTGCTTCTTCCATCCAGCGTATATAGTTGGAATGATGGATAATTCCCATTCTGTCGGTTTCGTAATACTGTGCGCGGTGAATATACGGTTTAATTTCGGCTTTCAATTTTATGACTCTGCCTTTCTCAGGTTATTATTGTTCCGTGCTGTCAGGCTCGGTACAAGGCTTTAACCACCGAGCTCATACCTCATTGACAGGCATGAAAGGACAAAAGGCGCGGCGGTCTCGCAGCGCAGAATTCTCTGTCCGAGACCTGCAATTAAAAGTCCGGCTTCTGAGGCACGTCGAATCTCGTCGGTGCTGAAACCGCCCTCCGGTCCGATCATGAATCTTATGTCATGAGGAATCGGAGCATTATGTCCTTCGGTATGTATTTCTTTTTTTTCAAAGTCTGACAGAAGCTTTCCCAGCTTTACCGTCGGAAAGTCGCCTTTTTCGTCGCCCTCATAGCATACAAAACGCAGCTCACCGCCTTGAATCGCTTCGATTGCTTCCGAATATCCGCCGGCAAACGATACCTCCGGAATGATTCCTCTTCCGCATTGCTTAGCCGCTTCAAGCGCGATACTTCTGAAGCGGAAGAGTTTTTTCTCCGCATTCTCATTTTTCAGCTTTGCAACGCATCGCTCGCTCTCGAAAAAAACGATCTCTGAAATTCCGCATTCTACCGATTTCTGTACTATCGTATCGGCGCGGTCGCCTTTAGGGAGCGCCTGAAACAGACGTGCGCTGTACGGCGGTTCGGTAGAGTTTGCCGCGGAGCTCAGTATTTTAGCTCTCACCTCGGAGGGAGTAATGCTGTCGATTACACATGCATACTCATTTCTTGAAAAATCACAAAGTGTTATGTCGTCACCGACGCGCATACGCAGGGCGAGCGAGATATGACGGGCGTCACTGCCGGTTATCACGGCATGACCATCGTTTACGGCCGTACTGTCGATAAAAAATCGCGGCATATTTTTTCTCCTGTGGTTTGATTGGGACTTAATCCGTTCGGGGCGGTATTCGGTTTATTAAAACTCAAAGCGATTGTTTTTTGCAATTGTTTTTTTGTGATTCGTCCTGTTGATTTATTTTTTATCGTTTTTATTTCTTGGCCATCAAAAGCCCTGTCCAGTCGTTTTCGTGAAGCTCTTCAAGCTTTTCAAAGCCCTGTTCCTCCATTGCCTTTATAACGTCACCGCACTGTGGATCGATGATTCCGGACAAAACGATATATCCGCCGCTTCTTACAGCGCGGCCGGTATCGGGAGCCATACGGAGAATAATATCCGCGGTCAGATTTGCCGTAACAATATCAGCTCCGTCCGGAGCCGATGCAAGAAGATCTCCCTCCGCGCAGTCAATCACATCCGAGACGCCGTTTTTGGAGATATTTTCATTTGCTACCCGTACGGACATCGGATCGATATCGTATGCGCTGATATGCGAAGCTCCGAGCTTTGCCGCGCAGATTGCAAGAATACCGCTTCCCGTTCCGACATCGACGATGCGGTCGCCGGGCTTTACGGTTTTTTCGAGCAGAGCGGCACAGAGGCGGGTTGTCTCGTGAGTTCCAGTTCCGAATGCCATGCCGGGATCCATTATTATTATAATATCGTCCGGTCTGCGCTCGTAAGAATCCAAGCGCCACTCCGGAACAACGACGATATGCTCTCCGATTGGAACAGGATAATAGTACTGCTTCCAGTTGTCCGCCCAATCCTCCTCGTTAAGTCCTTCAAGCGAAACGTTTACGTTCATACCGAGATCGGTGAAGCGCTGCCGCGCGAAAGCCGCCGCCTCAGCCGCGCTTATCTCTTTCGGTATAAATACCGAAACCGCCGCTTCGGTTTTGTTTTTAAGCGAGTCGTCGATGAGCTCTCCGTACATTGAATTGTATTCTTCTATATCACTGTTGTCCTCTATCATAAGATGAGAATCAAGCATCGTCATTACCGCGCTTACCTGCTCTACCTGTTCCGGCGTGCATGTTGTTTTAATTTTTGTCCAGTCGCTCATATACGTCCTTTTCCGCCAAGACGGCATGAAAATATATTTTGCAGTCAATATTTCGTAGTTTTTTTATGTTAAGATTTTTTGCTCTTAAAAATTCTGTCTAAAAATCTTTTTTTCTTCTGATGGTTTTTATCGACGAGAGTGTCCGCAAACTGTCTCAGAAGGTCTTTCTGACTGTTGTTTAAATTTGAGGGTGTTTCAATCATGACCTTGAAAAGAAGGTCTCCGCGGTTTCTCGAATTGTTTATATTCGGAACTCCCTTTCCGCGCAGCGTAAAGACCGTGCCGCTCTGAGTTCCCGCCGGAATTGTATAGGTGCTTTCACCTTCGAGCGTGGGTACGGTTATTTCGGCGCCGAGAGCGGCTTCGGGATATGTTATCGGAATATCACAGTATATATTCATACCGTCGCGCTCGAAAAAGTCATGCGGGCGAACGTTTACAAGGATAAGAAGGTCTCCGTTTCCCCCGCCGTTTCTTCCGGCGTCGCCCTGACCGCGGTTTGCGATTCGCTGACCGTTGTCTATGCCGGCGGGGATCGTAACCTCCATTTTTTTTGTGACTCTGATGTATCCCTTTCCGGAGCAGTTTGAGCAGGGAGTTTTGATTATCTTACCTGTTCCGTGGCAGCGTTCGCAGGACGAGGTTGTCTGAAACATGCCAAGAGCGGTGCGCTTTGTCGTTTTGACCTGCCCGCTGCCACCGCAGTTCGAACAGGTTTCCGCGCTTGTTCCCCTCGCGGCTCCGGAGCCCGAACAGTCCGGACATTTTTCGACGCGGTTGAATGAAACGTCCTTTTTGCAGCCGAAAACGGCTTCTTCAAAGGAGAGCGTCACACGGCACTGTATGTCGCTGCCCTGCATTGCGGCGTTGCGGCGCGATCCGCCTCCGCCGAAAATTCCTCCGAGAATATCGCCGAGGTCGAAATCCATTCCGCCTCCGCCGAAGCCGCCGAAATCAAATCCGCCGAAGCCGCTTCCTCCGCCTGCGGACGGATCAAGTCCGTCGAATCCGTACTGATCGTAGATGCTTTTCTTCTTTTCATCGGACAGGACGGCGTATGCCTCGTTTACTTCCTTGAATTTTTTTTCGGCTTCCTTATCGCCCGGATTCATATCCGGATGGTACTTCTTTGCCATCGAGCGATAAGCCTTTTTTATTTCTGAATCCGAGGCGCCCTTACTGATGCCGAGCACCTCATAATAATCTCTCTTATCAGCCATTGTTATGACTATTCCTTTTCCGTAAAATCAGTTTTAAGCACACAAACAGAGGGAAAACGTTTTCCCTCTGTTTAGGTAAAGCGCAAAGCGCCGTCATCAAGCGATAGACCTTTTATTTATTGGGATTTTATTTGTTTTCGTCCGTTTTATCCTCAAAGTCTGCATTGTAATAGGTGTTTCCGTCAGAGCCGCCGTTTCCGCCGTCCTGTGCGCTGCCGTCCTGCGCTCCCTGCTGAGCGCCGCCCTGCTGTGCGTAAAGCTTTTCGCTTATCTTATAGAAAGATTTCTGGAGAGCCTCGGTGTCCGCCTTAATATCGTCGGAGGAACCGCTCTTCAGGGTTTCTCTCAGCTTATCTATAGCAGTGCGCACCTCGGACTTTTCATCCTCGGTCACCTTGTCACCGAGCTCGTCAAGAGCCTTTTCGCTCTGATAAATCAGGCTTTCCGCGGTATTCTTGACGTCAATATTTTCTTTAAATTTCTTGTCTTCTTCGGCATATTTTTCGGCATCCTTGACAGCGCGGTCAATGTCGTCCTTGCTCATGTTTGAAGAAGAAGTGATTGTGATATGCTGTTCCTTTCCGGTGCCCTTATCCTGTGCGCTGACGTTTACGATGCCGTTTGCATCGATGTCGAATGTAACCTCAATTTGAGGCACGCCTCTCGGAGCGGGGGCGATTCCGTCAAGAACAAAACGTCCGAGGGTAGTGTTTCCGCTTGCCATTTCGCGCTCGCCCTGAAGAACATGAATTTCAACAGAGGTCTGGCCGTCCGCAGCAGTGGAATATATCTGACTCTTCTTAACCGGAATTGTAGTATTGCGGTCGATAATTCTGTTGAATACGCCGCCGAGGGTTTCTATACCGAGAGAAAGAGGAGTTACATCGAGGAGAAGGAGGTCCTTAACCTCGCCGCCGAGAACGCCTGCCTGTACAGCCGCGCCTATAGCTACGCACTCGTCGGGATTTATGCCCTTGAAAGGATCTTTTCCGATGAAGTTTTTAACTGCGTCCTGTACGGCGGGAATTCTTGTGGATCCGCCGACGAGAAGCACGCGGTCTACCTGATTTACATTCAATCCCGCGTCGGAGAGAACTCTCTTTGTCGGGCCCATTGTCGCTTCGACGAGATCTGCCGTCAGTTCGTTGAACTTCGATCTTGTGAGAGTTGCCTCAAAGTGTTTGGGGCCGTTTGCGTCGGCGGTGATAAACGGCAGATTGATCTGCGCGCTCGTCATGCCCGAGAGCTCGATCTTGGCTTTTTCGGCAGCTTCCTTGAGTCTTTGAAGCGCCATTTTATCCTTGCGGAGGTCAATTCCGCCGTTTTCCTTTGCAAATGTGTCGGCAATCCAGTCTATGATGCGCTTGTCGAAATCATCACCGCCGAGACGGTTGTTTCCGGCAGTGGCAAGAACCTCGAACACGCCGTCGCTTATCTCAAGAAGGGAAACGTCGAATGTACCGCCGCCGAGGTCGTAGATCATGATTTTCTGATCAACTTCCTTGTCCATGCCGTATGCAAGAGCCGCTGCCGTCGGCTCGTTGATGATACGCAGAACCTCAAGGCCGGCGATTTTTCCGGCGTCCTTTGTCGCCTGACGCTGTGCGTCCGAGAAGTATGCAGGTACGGTGATTACCGCCTTGTTTACCTTTGTTCCGAGAAAAGCTTCCGCGTCGGCTTTCATCTTCTGAAGGATCATCGCCGAAATTTCCTGCGGCGTATATGCCTTGTCGTCTATATTTACCTTGAAATTCGTACCCATTTCACGCTTGATTGAAATAACCGTGCGGTCGGGGTTGGTAATTGCCTGACGCTTTGCGACCTGACCTACCATTCTTTCACCGGTTTTTGAAAAAGCGACAACCGACGGAGTTGTTCTTGCACCCTCCGGGTTTGTGATTACAACGGGTTCTCCGCCTTCAAATACAGCAACGCAGCTGTTTGTTGTACCAAGGTCTATACCTATAATTTTTTCCATAATATTTTCCTCCTGATTAAATAAATTTCAAAACATCTTATATGCTTCTCAAATGCTTCTTATTTTTTGCATCGGTGAATCCGTGTCAAAAAGTTTTTCAGTTTGCAACCTTGACCATTGCAAACCTTATCACACGGTCTCCCTTTTTATAGCCGTGCTGAAAAACCTCGGCTATGACGTTTTCTCCGAGACTGTCATCCTCGCAGTGCATAATCGCGTTGTGAAGATTCGGATCGAAGCTGTCACCCGGTTCGCCGAAGGATTCTATTCCGAGCTTTTCGAGCGAAGCCGAAAGCTGCTTAAGCGTCATTGCAACGCCCTCTATGATTTTGTCTCCGTCGGTATATGTCGCCGCGCGCTCAAGGTTATCGGCGATCGGGAGCAGGGCGCTGAGTGCTTCGGCATATGCGTCTGCATACAATCCTTCGCGCTCCTTCTGGCTTCTTTTTCTGAAGTTGTCATATTCGGCGACTACATGTAGATACTTGTCGTTCAGTTCGGCGAGCTTGTTGAGAATTTTGTCGGCTTCCTTTTTTGTGAGCGTGACATTTTCTTCGTCCTTGCCTTTTTTGTCGCTTTTCTTTTTGCCCTTTTCCGACTTGCCGCAGTTTTCTTCAGGCTCTGCCTGCTCTCCGCTTTCGCTGCCTTCGCCGCCGGCGGTTTCCCGACTTGGAATCTCGTCCTCCGCGCCGACCTTATCCTCTGCGGGAAGCTCTTCCTCCGCCGCAGTATCGCCTGCGTCGTTCTCGTCGGGCACCTCTTTTTTAATTTTATCCCAATTTTTATCCTTATTCTTAGATTTTTCCCTGCCGTTCATTTTCTCAGCCATTTTCATCCTGCCTTTCATTACTGTTTTTAATTCGGTTCTATTCGCTGTCGTCTTCACGCAGATTCATACCGTCGGCGGAAATATCTCCGTCTATCATACCGCTGATATTACGTGAAAACTGTTCGAGCATTGCGATAACCCTGTTATACTTCATTCTGCACGGTCCGATTACCCCGATTGCTCCGACGGTGCGGCCTCCGCGCATTATCTTTTTAAAAATCAGCGACGACTGTCTCATTGAGCTCAGCCCGTTTTCCGAGCCTATATATATGTTGATTCCCTCGTTTTCGCCACGCTTTACCATATCCAGAATGTCGCTTTTCTGCTCAAGCGATTCAAGAAGTCCTCCGAGCTTTTCGGGATCTGAATATTCCTGATACCGCAGCAGGTGATTTACGCCCTCAAGATGAAGCTCGCCGTCTTCCTCTCCGAGTACCGAATAAACCGCTTCCATAATGCGGTCGGTGATATCGCCGCAGCCGAAAGCCGCGAGTCTCATCCGCAGTCTTATAATATCGGAAAGGGTAATTGAATCTATCGTTCGTTCCGAAATTTCATCGTTAAGACAGATTTCAATCTGTTCCGCCGCCTCCTCGGTAATTCCGGGTGCGCTGACATATACAGTTTTTGCGCAGTGGCGTCCGCCCGTTTCGACAACCATTACAAGAAGCATGGTACCGCTGTCTATGTGAAGCGTCTGAAACTGTAAGACCGCCTCGGCGCTGAGAGAGGGGCGAGCCGTAAGCGACGCGTAGTTTGTCATCATGGACATGAGACGGCTTGCTCTGTCGAGGATTTTGTCAAGCTCGGCGGCGCGCGCCTTGACGAGCTGATTGAGTTCGTTTAGCTCATTTGCGGTCATACGGTAGCTGTCCATAAGACCGTCGACATAGAATCTGTAGCCTTGCTCGGAGGGAACACGGCCTGCCGACGTATGAGGCTGCTTGAGATAACCCATATCTTCAAGCTCCGCCATTTCATTTCTTATTGTAGCGGAAGAAAATGCAATCTGACCGCTTTGCGTCAGATATTTTGAACCGACCGGTTCACCGCCGGAAATATAGGCGTCGATGATTGCGCGCAGAATAAGCTTTTTGCGCTCGCTCAAATCGCCCTCGCGACGTTCCATCTCCTTTTATCCACCCTTCATAGCCTGAAACACGGTGAGCGAACGGAATCTGCAGGGGCAAAGCGCTTCTGCCATATTCTGACTTACCGGAATATCGGCTTTAAAATCAGTATGTTAGTCTGTTAGCACTCTCGACCGACAAGTGCTAAACACTGTATAAAATTTACCATTTTTTCAGGACAAAATCAACACTATTTTGCGTATTAAATGTTAACATTATTTTAATTAATCTTCTTTCGAGGCAGAGAGCGCCAAACGGCTTTACTTTTTGGCATTTTTATGGTACAATACGTTAAAGCTGATTAGCTTTAATATACAAGTTTTAATGTACAAATTTTAATTTATAATTTTCGTTTTGCTGTCACGGACAGCGATTTTGCGTAGTAAAACCACACCACATTGCGGATTGCCCGTATTCACGGGACAATATTTTGAAGCTCTTGGCTTTAACGTATTTGTCTAAAACTGCAGCACCGCGCAAAGCCGATTGTTTTGACGTTAGGCATAGTGTTAAGCTTTAACGTCGGTATATATCGGTATATAGGTATATAACCAAAATATTTCACATATATTTATTGTTACCCTATTATTACCCGAAAATCCGTTTTTCTGCATCTCCGAGATCCCGAAAAACAAAATCGGGACGGCTTTGAGGAGAAGCATGGTTTACATCGAGGGCGGAGGTTTCGCCTGAGAGTACAAGACAGGCAGTGACGCCGAAGTTTTTTCCCAAAGCAATGTCGGTGTAAAGACGGTCTCCGAAAACGCACATCCGTCCGCGGTCTATGCCCGATTTTGCGGCAATCATGTCGATTGTCGGCTCATACGGTTTTCCGAGATAAACCGGTATTGCTCCGGTGGCTGCCGTGACGAACGCCGATATCGCTCCGCTGTCGGGAATGAATCCGTTTTCGGTCGGACAGTTGAGGTCGGGGTGCGTTGAAAGATACTCCGCTCCTCCGCGTACATAGGTGCATGCCCGTTCAAGCTTCCGATAGTCGAGCGAGGTGTCAAAGCTCGTCACAACGATGTCAACGCTGTTGTCGGAGCCGTCCGAAAGCCCGATTCCGTTTTCCGCGAATTCGGAGCGCAGCTCTTCAGTGCCGACGAGATATACCTTTTTGCCGCTTCTTTCGCGGCGGAGAAATTCAGCCGTAACATCTCCCGATGTCATGATTTCGTCGGGATGCGGTTCAAAACCCATACGCCCCAGCCTTTTCAGGTAAAATTCATGTACATGTGAGGCGTTGTTGGTAAAAAAGAGAATTTTCTTTCCGTTTTCTCTGAGCCGACGGATAAAACTTACTGCGCAGTTGAAGACGTTTTCTCCTAAATATAATGTTCCGTCCATATCGAAAATAAACAGTTGTTTATCGTAAAGTTCTTCGTAAAGTTTATCGTAAAGTTCTTTTTCCCGCTTCATTATTATGTATATCCTCCGAATTGTATATCTTCGTTTTGTATCTTCCGGAACTTCGCGCCGAAGCTCGTTATAACCGCTCCCGATGTACGTCTGTAAAAATAATTGTCTGAAAGGTCGGCGGCGGTTTTATGCCTGACGGGGCATGTTTTAAAATTCCGCATTGTCGGATTATTATACACTTACAGAGTAAAAATGTCCACCTTTTTTATTAAAATATTTGTTTTTCTGTATTAAAATCTTATGACTGCAAAGCAAGACATTGTAATTTGAGGAAAAACCGCAAAACGCAATGCACTTTTTCACGTTAGGAAGGCATGGTAATTATTATGAAAAATGTAATTGGAATTGATATAGGCGGAAGCACGACAAAAATTGTGGGATTTTCCGGCGGCGGAGAGCTTATAGAACCGATGGCCGTAAAGGCAGCCGATCCGCTTACATCCGCATACGGAGCATTCGGAAAATTTACAAATCAAAACAAAATACGCCTTGATGAGGTGGAGCGGGTTATGATTACGGGAGTGGGATCTTCCTATATAAATAAAGATATTTTCGGACTTCCGTGTGAAATCCGTCCCGAATTTGACTGCATCGGCAAGGGCGGGCTGTGGCTTTCCGGACTTGACGAGGCGATTGTAGTCAGCATGGGCACCGGTACGGCGATGGTATATTCAAAGCGCGGCAGCGCGCCGGTTTATCTCGGCGGTACCGGCGTAGGCGGAGGTACTCTTGTCGGTCTTTCGCGTATGCTGCTCGGAACCGACAATACAGAGCATATTTTCAGTCTCGCGGAAACCGGCGACATTTCCAATATAGACCTGAGAATATCAGACATGACGAGCAGGGATATTCTTCCGGGCATGCCGGGAGATATGACCGCTTCTAATTTTGGAAATGTCGATGATCTCGCCTCGATAGGCGACAAAGCGCTGGGACTTATAAATATGGTTTTTGAGACAATAGGCATGTGTGCGATATTTGCGTCGCGCGCATATAAGCTGAATGATATTGTACTCACCGGTAACCTGACGCGCGCGCCGATTGCAAAGAAAACATTCGATACTTTGAATAAAATGTTCGGTGTTAATTTTATAATACCCGAAAATTCATTTTTCTCAACGGTAATCGGAGCCGCACTTTAAAATTTTCAGCTGTTCTGAGACGGGGACGGACTGAGGCCGGGAGCCGCTCCGCCGATGCCGTCGGTATCATCTCTGTCGATGCTGTCGTTACCTGCTCCGACGCCGTTATGGGCTCCGCTGATAGCGTCATTGTCGGCTCCCTGCGCCGCGCTGTCGTTCGTTTTGTCTCCGTCATTATCGCGGCCGCAGGATACAAATGAAGCCGCTGTCATGCAGAGCACGGACAAAACCGCTGTTAAAATGAGAAATTTTTTCAAGACTTTTCTCCTTTCCGCCGCGCAGCGGCGTATTGTTTGCGCAAACATATCGCGCATTTTTATTATAAACGGTTTTGTTTTTTTTATGTAACGTCGGCGGATAATCTCTCTTTTTTCGTTTTCCTCTTTACTTTTTTTCTGATTTATAGTATAATATATAATATCTGATATAAATTTCAGTACGTATGAAAGGTATGGTCGTAAAAATGTCAAATAAGGTACTTGTGGAAACCTCTGCACGTCATGTACATATAACGGAGGAGCAAATCGAAATTCTTTTCGGAAAAGGAGCAAAGCTCACTCATAAAAAGGATCTCAGTCAGCCGGGACAGTATGCCTGCGAAGAGAGGGTAACGATTGTCGGACCTAAAAAACCGATTGCGAATGTAATAATTCTCGGACCTGCAAGAAGCAAGGCTCAGGTTGAGGTGTCGTTTACCGACGCGCGCGCGCTCGGAATCGAAGCTCCTGTACGCGAGAGCGGAGATGTTGCGGGAACTCCGGGCTGTAAGCTCGTAGGACCGTGCGGAGAAATCGAACTCTCCGAGGGCGTGATTGTCGCAAAGCGGCATGTGCATCTCGATCCCGCGACGGCGGAACAATTCGGAGTAAGCGATAAGCAGATTGTATCGCTTAAAATTGACAACGGACTTGGAAGAAGCACGGTCTACGGCGATCTTGTCGTAAGAGTTAATGAGAACTTTGCGCCTGCGGTACATCTCGATACGGACGAGTCAAACGCCGCATGTGCTTTCGGCAAATGTTACGGAGAGCTTATATAAATAAAAAAGGATGTCATTGATTGACGAGTGATATTCTTATAAATGTAAGTGCTGTTTGCCTGTATCGGATAAATTTGAAAAATCCGATAAATACAATAAATCCGACAAATCTGACAAATCTGATAAATCTGATAAAGTCAGATAAAATTGATAAATCTGACAAAGAACGATAATAAACAGTCCCTCGCCGCAGAATTATACTGCGTTTGAGGGACTGATTTTATAATCCGTTCATACCGCGACTGACGGAACACAGTACAAAGACTGCACCGAACAGACGGTAAGATCGGATAAGTTAATTTCGAGAGCAAACATTTTTCTGTTCAGGACAGAAGAAACTTGGCATTGTGGGCTAACGCAACGCAAAGCGCGCGCGGTCTTTGCTTTAAAAGCTTATAAAAGCAAAACGTACTTTGCGGAAGTATAACCGCTCACGCGGTTTCTTTTATGCGGCGTGCAGAACATTTCACTGCGCTCAATGTCGCTCACTGTGCCCAATGTTATTTCATTGCGCTCAATGTCGCTTTACTTCATTCAGCGTCGTGAAAACGTTAAGACCAAATCCACATTCGCCCCGCCGCCGTATCATGGCGGAAGACCATCCGCATGCATGACTTACATTCATGACTGTAAGCGCGCTCCGCAATGCAGTAAAAAATAATGAACTGCAAATACGGAATCGGCTTCGGCGGCTCCATAGCAACCCCAAGTTTAATAATGGCTTACAGGAGCTGAAAAACGTCTCCCGTACTCGCTGCGACTTCGTTTGCCTTTGAAAATTAACTCCGAAAGGAAGAAACATTTCACGGCATTCTGAAAAGCATTCTGTGAAAAACGCTCTATCGGAAAGTATTGTACAGAAAACACTTTATGAAAAAGCATTATGTGAAAAGGTATTTCCGTGTAAAAACGTTATTAAAAGCGTTATAGCGTTATACGGAAAGACAGCTTTTCAAAAAAGTTTGCTTTTGATGACCTGAGAAATGTATATATAATCCGACTGTGCCGCGGAGACCGTAAAGCGTAAAGCGCGGTTCAAAAACCGCGGCAGAAACTAAAGTCATATACCGACGGCACAGAACGGATAAGTCAACCTCCGGGCAAATTTGCCGCAGGCGTAAAACTCGGAATTGTGGAATATCGCGGCGCAAAAGCTCCCCTAAAATTACTTTTAGTAAGTAAAACAGCTTCTGCGCGGGACAACCGCTTGCGCGGCGTCTTTTACGCGGCGTGTTATAGCTGAAAGCAAGGTATTTCCTGCCTCTTTCGCAGAGGGCAGTCCTTGCTTTTTCAGCGGCGGTAATCCGCTGCTGAATCGCTCAATGACGGCGCTTTGCGCCTTATTGAACGCTTGTTCGCTATGGGAATACAACACTTTTCCACAGCGCCGTATCAATGCGGAATGAGTTTGCATATGCAGTGATTTTCTGCTGTACTGACCGTTGACAGTAGGCTGCATTGGTACACGCGGCATTTGCCGCATGCAGTTTATGTCGCACTGGGTCATTTCATCTGAATCACAATGCAAACTTATCGTATTAAAGACTGAAAGCAAAAGCTGACAGCGCACTTCTGATTTTGTATTGCGGCACCGCAGTCCTACACAAATTATGTTCGCACAGTTTTGTCGGCATTGAAACATTTTGCACTTTGCACCGCCGTTAAAAGGCTTGACAAAACATATAAATTGTGTTAAACTATCGGTTACCGCAGAAGTGACTTGGGCGTTGTTGTTCTCAACTCCGAGTTCGGACATGAGAGAGACCAATCTTTCATGCTCCGCTGCGGCTTTTTTGTGCCCGGAAGATTAACTCCGAAAGAAATTAATTTCCGGTTCAAAACCGACAGTCTGTACTATTCAATTTTAACCGGACTGAGACAGCTCTGCCTGCGGCAGATACTTCCGCTTGGTTCCGACAAATCAATCACATCCTTAATATTATAAGAGATTTAAAGAAGTGTAAAAAACAAAAAATCGGGGCATGTGCGTAAACACATGCTCCGATTTTGTATATTACAAATCGAAAGATACGCCCTCCGGCGGCTTAAACCTTTTTGAAAAAAGGTTTAAGAATCCAAAAACTTTAAA
>CAOKER010000017.1 GCA_948467545.1 uncultured Eubacteriales bacterium | reverse complement strand
TTGCGTTAGCCCACAATGCCAAGTTTCTTCTGTTCCGAACAGAAAAATGTTTGCCTACGAAATTAACTTATCCGGTCTTGCCCGTCCGTCGGCGCGGTCTTTGAACCGCACTCCCGATTGACGCGGCACGACCGGATTTTTATTTTTTATCAATTGAAAAAGTGAAAAAGCTATGTTTTAAATTATAACGGTTATGCCCAGCTCATAGTCGTAGGCTTGGGATCATTTATTACAGACGGGCGAAGGAAATCAATTGCCTTCTTCAAGCCCTCGTCAATGCTCATCAGACTGTCTTCATGCTCAATTGAAAGAACCCTGTCATATCCCACAAGGCGCAGATTTGAGATAAGATCTCTCCAATATTGCTCGTCGTTGCCGTATCCAACCGAACGGAATACCCAGCTGCGGTGAATTTCGTCTCCGTAATGCTTTGTATCCAAAACGCCGTCGGTCGCGATATTATATTTATCAAGCTTTGTATCTTTAGCGTGTACGTGATAAATCGCGTCTCCGAGTTTGCGGATTGCGGCGGCAGGCTCGATTCCCTGCCATATAAGGTGAGAGGGATCGAAGTTTGCACCGAGAACATCTCCTACAGCGTCGCGGAGACGGAGCATAGTCGCGGGATTATATACACAAAATCCGGGGTGCATCTCAAATGCAACGCGGACATGATGAGCTTTAGCAAAAGCGCCGGCTTCTTTCCAATACGGAATTAAAACCTCATTCCACTGATAGTCGAGAATTTTAAGAAAATCGTCCGGCCACGGGCAGGTAACCCAGTTCGGATATTTTGCGCCCGGATGATCGCCGGGACAGCCGGAGAAAGTGATTACCGTATCAACTCCCATTTTCTCGGCGAGCAGAACGGCGTTCCGAAAATCGCTGTCGTATGCCGCGGCAATTTCTTTATCGGGATGAACATTGTTTCCGTGCGCCGCGATTGCGCATACGGTCATATTATATTTTTTCAGTGTATCAATAAATTTTTGATAAGCAGAATCGTCGCTGAGCAGAACCGCGGGATCACAGTGATCCTTTCCGGGATATCCGCCGCCTCCTATCTCTATGGTATCAATACCGAGCGCAGACAGTTTTTTCAGCGCCTCTTCAAGCGGAAGCGCACCGTAAAGATTTGCAAGTACACTGAGTTTCATAAGTATCTTCCTTTCTAAATTTTTATTTTTTGGAATTACAGGGCGGTATCGGCTTGCAGCTGTTAATTATTATACCTGCCCGATTTTTTTCTTTAAAATGTTAAATATGATTTTTATTTACATGCTTATTATAGCTTTATTTTCTTATCATGTCAAGATTACTTTTTATAAGATTTACGGTTAAAAAAAATTTATTGTCTGCGTGATAAAGTCACGGAAAATTATTCCGAATGATGATATAATACATTAAAACCAAAAGCTTTAACGTGCAAGTTTTGTCCTATATATGCTATAATAACGGAATCTCGGCACCGTCGGCGCAAAAGTCTAACGCAATTCGTACGCCTCGGTATTTTGTGAAACAGTTTTTCATAAAATTTTCCTAATTATATATCATTATATAGAAAGCATAAATTATAAATTCCATTCGGTATAAGGAGGTGAGCAGATGAGCATACTCTTTAATGAAAACAAGGAAATAGTAAAAGCTGTCAAAGAGGGACTGAAAAAGAGCGGAGGATACTGCCCGTGCAGAACAGAAAAAACGGAAGATTACAAATGTATATGCCGTGAATTCAGAGAGCAGATTGCAGATCCTGAATTTGAGGGGTTTTGCCATTGCATGCTCTACTATAAAAAGAAAGACAAACATACAAGCGATTAAAGCCTGTACACATAAATGTTTTAAAACATGACAGAAAGGAAAGATACAAATGTCAGTAATTAATCTTAAAGATGAAATGTTGGAAAATGAGGTAATGAATGCGGATAAACCTGTTTTAATAGACTTTTTCGCAACATGGTGCGGTCCGTGCCGTATGGTATCTCCGATAGTTGACGAGATAGCCGAAGAACACGACGAATTTAAAATATGCAAGGTTGACGTTGATGAAGAACCGGAGCTCGCAAAGAAATTCGGCGTTGTGAGTATACCTACCCTCGTTGTTATTAAAGACGGAAAAGTATCGGGGCAGTCTGTCGGAGCAAGACCAAAAGAGGATATTTTGGAAATGCTCCGCGGATAACATCGCCGTTTAGATTACGCCGATTACAGCGTGAATAATTTATTGCTGTCATCAAAATATAATGAGCCTGCAGAATATGAAACAGCTCTCCATATATAATTGGGAAATCAGCTTTTCATATTGCCGCAGGCTCATTTCGGTTATTAAAATAAAGACCGTAAAGCTTCGGCGGGATTTTCTGCTTCTGTTTGCCGACACCGAAATAATTCGTATAAATGCAAAACATAAAATATTTTAATTTGACAGTCTTAACAAATAATTCACATATTTTTGTCATAAAAAATTTTAATACACAGTTACAGTATAATACGGTGGTGGTTTTATTTGTAATTTTATGCTATAATACGGAAATGAATCAAAACAAGCGATCGATTCTATACATCAGAAAGAAGAAATACAACATGAAAACTAAAGCAAAAAAGCAGCTCGATATGCTGCACGGACCTATTTGGAACAAACTGCCCCTCTTTGCCCTGCCGGTAGCTGCAACGGCAATTTTGGAGCAGCTTTTCAATGCTTCGGATATAGCGGTAGTCGGCAATTTTACCGGAGCAGATAAAACCGTGGCAGTTGCTGCAGTAGGAGCAAACAGCTCGGTCATCGCACTAATTGTCAATCTCTTTGTCGGAATTGCATTGGGAGCAAATGTGGTAATAGCAAACGCAATCGGCCGAGATGATAAAGAAGCGGTGCAAAAAGCGGTACATACATCTATAGTCGTAGCATTCCTCGGCGGCATACTTGTCACCGCAGCCGGAGAACTGATATCCGCCGTATTGCTCCGTTCTCTTAATGTGCCGGAGGATGTTTTCCCGTCGGCTCTGCTATATCTGCGCATTTATCTGATCGGTATGCCGGTTATCCTGCTTTATAATTTTGAAGCGGCGATCTTCAGAAGTATAGGAGATACTAAAACTCCTCTGCTCGCTCTCGCCTTCTCTGGTATACTGAATGTAGTCCTCAACCTGTTCTTTGTCGCGGTGCTGCACATGACGGTAAACGGCGTTGCAACCGCAACCGTAATTTCAAACGGCATCAGCTCCGTTATTCTTCTCCGCAAACTGCTCTGCTCGGATCGGTACATTCGTATCGAACCGAAGAAGCTGAAAATAGATATGAAAACATTGGGGCAAATCATGAAAATAGGTCTGCCCGCCGGTATTCAGAGCGGGGTTTTTGCATTATCAAATATCGTAATTCAATCCGCTATCAACAGTCTCGGCAAAATTGTTATGGCGGCGTCAAGTGCAGCATACAATATCGAGATTTTTGCTTACGACGTGCTGAACTCGTTCAGTCAGGCATGTACTACCTTTGTGGGACAGAACTACGGAGCCGGACAGATTAAACGCTGCAGAAAAACCCTGTTTCTTTGCCTTATCGAAGACGCCATCGCTTCTGCCGCCGCAATTGCACTTGTTTTGTTTGCGGGAAAATATCTGCTTACGATTTTCAACAACGATCCGGAAGTCATCAGAATCGGATATACACGTCTGGTTATAATATTTTCCGCGTACACATTTTCTATGCTTTATGAGGTTATGTCAGGATACCTCCGCGGATTCGGTATCTCTCTTCTGCCCGCTATTTTGGCAACGGTCGGCGTATGCGGAATTCGTGTTGTATGGATTCGATTTGTGTTCCGTCAAAGCCCGACATTTCAGACAATCATGACTGCATATCCCGTCAGCCTCGCCGCCACGGCATTCATGATTTTTATCGCACTGATATATTTTCGGCCTTCAAAAAGGTTGGCAAAAAAAGAAAATAGTTTGAATTAGAAGATAGTTAAATTATATGTAAAATCAGAGGGCTTTTGAATTACATATGAATCCAGTAAAAATTGAATTATGTTAAGATTGATTTTCTGAGTTTGATAAAAAAGAACAGTCATGATAAAAACTTATTCCTTGATAAAACTTATTCCATAATAAAAACTTATTCTTTGTGTTTTATAAGCGTATGACCGCATCGGTCACATTTATCAAAGCTCTTCACATTCATCAGACCGCATACCACACATATGGACATATCTCCCTCTTTCTCCGGAAGCACCGTCGGAAATTTTGTACCGAAAACATGCACTGCGCAGCTTCCCGGACGGCAGTATACATCGGCAGGCGGATCCTTTGTATTGGGATAGCATTCATATTCCCTGTCAAAGTATTCGCCTCCGCTGCGCAGCTTCATGATTACAACTTCTTTTCTTCCAAGATATGAAATCGGATGCGCTATTTTGGAGCTGTACGCAGCACGCTCACTCAGGCTGTAATCATATATTTCGCCCATCCATGTCCGGTCCTTCCTTAGAGGCAGTATTATCAGCAACAGCGGCAATATAATCATCCCAAAGGCATTAAGCATAATATAACTTTGCCTTACAGACATAAATTTTTCATAATATAAAACAAACAGCAGCGCTTCAATCAGATATACCGCTATCAACATCCCAACTCGAACAAACAGCTTTCGCCGCGACAGTCTTTTCAGGTCTTCCGGAATAATTATGTCAATCCTTTTATCCATACTTTTATCCATACTTATAACCATATCTTTCTCATAAAGCCCCGAAAATTTAGTTTTCAAGGCCCATCAATGAAAAGAAATATTCCGATTATACAGAATTCGGTGTCGGACAAACAACCAATGTTTTCGCCCGCGTCAGGCTATGGTTAATACAATAAATCAGACATTGAAACGGAAAAGAACAACATCTCCGTCATTTATAACATATTCTTTTCCCTCGCTGCGCACAAGTCCTTTTTCCTTTGCCGCCGCTATACCTCCGCATTCGATCAGCTTCTCAAATGATATAACCTCGGCGCGTATAAACCCACGTTCAAAATCAGAATGAATCTTTCCAGCAGCCTGCGGAGCCTTTGTACCTTTTGATACTGTCCACGCTCTCACCTCAGTCGGTCCCGCCGTAAGAAAGCTTATAAGTCCGAGAAGCGCATAGCTCGCTCTTATCAGCCGGTCGAGCCCGCTCTCATTAAGTCCAAGCTCTTCGAGAAACTCGTTTTTTTCTTCAGGCTCAAGAGCGGCGATTTCAGCTTCGATTTGAGCACATATCGGAAGCACCTCCGCGTTCTCTTTTTCCGCATGACGGCACAGCATTTGATAACCGTCATTCTGAGACATGTCCGTCCCGATTTCATCCTCCGATATGTTAGCCACATATATTACAGGCTTGAGAGTTAAAAGAGGTATCACCTGTATAAGCTCGTTTTCCTCGTCGGTATACATCAGAGAGCGCGCTGTCTTTCCCGCGTTAAGCTCGTCCGTAACACGCTCAAGCAAATTTATTTCCCTCTCAAGCGTTTTGTCGCCTTTTACCATCTTTTTTAAATGGGCAATTCGTCTTTCGATTATTTCAAGGTCCGAAAAAATAAGCTCCATATTGATTGTTTCAAGATCGCGAATTGGATTTACAGAGCCGTCTACATGAATTATATCCGTGCTTTCAAAACAGCGAACAACATGAACAATTGCGTCAACCTCTCTTATATGAGAAAGAAATTTGTTTCCAAGCCCCTCTCCCTGTGATGCTCCCTTTACAAGTCCGGCAATATCTACAAATTCCACAATTGCAGGTGTATATTTCTCCGGTTTATAGATTTCCGCGAGCCTGTCCAAACGCGCATCCGGAACGGCAACAACGCCGACATTGGGTTCGATTGTACAAAATGGGTAATTTGCGCTTTCCGCTCCGGCATTTGTAATTGCATTAAACAGAGTGCTTTTTCCAACGTTAGGAAGACCAACGATTCCGAGTTTCATTAAATAAGACCATGCCTTTCTTTGTGTATATTCAGAACAGAATAAATATCTTTCCTTTATAAAACATTTATTATATCTCATTATAATACAACAGGTTAAATTTATCAATAGAAAATTAACAGAATCGCATTTGTAAATAATTTAAAATATTATTAACAAAAAATTAAACAACGTGGAATATTTTTCTGCTATAATGAATTTGGTGAAAAAAATAACAAAATTAATAAAAAAGAGCGGATTTTAAAAAAATATAAATTATCATGTTTAAAAATCTTTAGACGTATTTAAGAGGTGTATTATGATAGGAACAAAAATACTTGTAGTGGATGATGATGAAAATATCTGCGACATGCTTCGTCTTTACCTTGAAAACGATGGCTATGAAGTTAAAACGGCAGGCGACGGCGCCGAAGGCGTAACATACTTTAAAATGTATGAACCCGACCTTGTTCTTCTCGATATTATGATGCCAAAAAAGGACGGCTGGCAGGTTTGCCGTGAAATCCGTGAGGTCTCATCAAAGCCCATTATAATGATAACAGCTAAGGGAGAAGTTTTTGATAAGGTACTCGGTCTGGAGCTCGGAGCAGATGATTTTATAGTAAAACCATTTGAAATAAAGGAGCTTTCCGCAAGAATTAAGGCAGTTCTCAGACGTTATTCCGCTCACGACAATCAAAAGGACGACGATGTTATAAAGTTTGACAATATTGAAATAAGCACCGACAAGTATGAACTTAAGCTCAGGGGCAAATCCGTCGATATTCCTCCTAAAGAGCTTGAACTTCTCTATTTCCTCGCTTCTAACTACAACAGAGTTTTCACCCGTGATCAGCTGCTCGACAAGGTGTGGGGATTCGACTATCTCGGAGATTCCAGAACCGTCGACGTACATGTAAAGAGACTCCGCGAAAAACTTGAAGGCGTATCTGACAAATGGGTTCTTAAAACGGTCTGGGGTATCGGTTATAAATTCGAGCTTTTGCAGTAATTCCGATCGTAAAAATTCCATGTTGAATTGAAAAGAAAGCCATAATGTAATAAAGAGGGACGTCGTAGGCGTCCCTCTTTTGCAATAAAAAACACATTCGTACTTTTATTCGGAACAAAAAACAAATTAAGCAGATTAGCCTCCCAAAAAGCAACCCAAACATAAGAAAGATACGATTATTGACACCAAACGGCACAAGTATACACTGTCTGAAGGCAGGGTAAGTAACCGAAGGAATGGTAAGTAACATGTACAGAAGCTTATTTTCAAGATATCTTGCAGCATTTTTGCTTATAATCGTAGTTGCGTTTTCTATTCTCGTCGCAGTAATAGGATCAATGATGTCCGACTACACCGACGAAGTAAACGGAGAGGTCCTCTCCCGTATCGCTGACAGATCAAAAGAATATCTCGAAATCGAATACTACGAGTCAGGTAAATCAAATTTTAATCAATATGTATATTATGAGAGCAATATTATCAGAAGAATGATGTCTACATTGGCAGTATTCAGCGATAACTCGTTCATATTTGTAACCGATAACGAAGGGATAGTCCTGTTCAGTAACTGTGATGATATTGAAATTGAAGATACGGTTAATAAAGAAAAAATGTCGGAAATAGAAGAAAACGGAAGCATAAGATATCGAAGCAATAATCTGGACGGCCTTTTGCCGTCCGAATGTCTGATCTGTACGTCGGCAATAAACGACAGCAGCGAAAGCTTTGTAGGAGCCGTCTTTGTCTGTATAAACTCATCTGTGCTTGATTCCTTTGAAAATACTATGATTAAGACTCTGGTTATGGAGTGTCTGTGGGTGCTTTTAGCTGCTCTCATAGCTGTATACTTTATCAGTGAAAGAATTACAAGGCCTTTGAAGGAAATGAGCGTTGCGGCAAAATCTTTTGCCTCAGGCCGATTTGATGTCCGCGTCCCGGTTATCGGTCATAACGAGGTTGCAGATCTTGCACAGGCCTTCAACAATATGGCGGGATCACTTGCAAAGCTTGAGGATATGCGGCGTACATTTCTTGCCAATGTGTCGCACGATCTGAGAACGCCAATGACAACCATCGCCGGATTTATCGACGGTATTCTGGACGGGGCTATTCCCCCCGAAAAGCATGAATATTATCTTGGAATAATTGCCTCCGAAGTCCGCAGGCTATCCAGACTCGTAACCACTCTTTTGGATATTACAAGAATTCAGGCGGGTGAGCGGAAATTCAATATGGAACCGTTTGACATATGTGAAATGGCAAGACTTATACTGATATCGTTTGAGCAAAGAATCGATGATAAAAAACTCAACGTTTCATTTGACTGCGACAGTGAAAAAATGTTCGTGCTTGCAGACAGAGATGCCATATATCAGATAATGTACAATATCTGTGACAATGCGATAAAATTTTCCTTTGACGGCGGCGAATATAAAATATCGATAATGTCAAAATCCGGCAAGGTTTATGTTTCCGTTTACAACGCGGGACAAGGCATAGCCGAAGATGAAATCGCATATGTCTTTGACCGCTTTTACAAGAGTGATAAGAGCCGTGGACTTGACAAAACCGGAACCGGGCTTGGACTGTATATCGCAAAAACAATAATCGACGCTCACGGTCAGGAAATTTGGGTAAGAAGCGTATACGGTGAATTCTGTGAATTTGTTTTCACCTTGCAGGCAACACATGAACCAAAAGAAAAAGAATAACACCAAAACTTTTTCAATAAGGTGCAAAGCGCCGCCGTGAGGCGAATTCGGCGGAGTATTATTCCGCCGCCGAAAAAACTGCCGGAAACCTCCGCCTTATAGGCGGGGGACATCTTGTTTGTGATTATACTCAAACTTTACAAAAAAAAGTATAAAACGACATATATGATTTATGCAAAATTCAAATATGAATGATATACTAAGCTCATTCCGATTAAGATATTTATAAAAGCCGAGTTCTTGTAATAAGACATTATACTCATGAATTATATCAGTAATATAAAATAAAGACCGCCGTATATAAGTAATAATACCTTATATGCGCAGCATTTTTTCAGTTATGTATTCAAAGCTGTTTATTTTTCCGCTTTGTATTCAGTTATTATCCGAGCAGGGAGGTTTTCGGAAAATGGAAAATAAAATATACAATACCGAAAATTGCTCGGCTATTATATCGGACAGCTTAAACGAAAACGGCGACTGCGTCAGCAAAAACGAAAATAATAAAGATTCTGCCGGCAGACGGGAAGCCTTATACGGAAACGGTGCCTGCAGCTCTTATTATACGGTGTATAAACACGAAATTACCCGAAAAAAAAAGGGGAATTCACGTATTCATTACGCAGATAGCGTTCTGAGCGCCCTGTATTTCATAACAGCCTTTGTCTGTGTACTCTCGGTCACCATTGTCGCCGTTATGTTTACAAAAGAAGGCATGCTGCTGAAAGAGCTGAAAAGTGTTGTATTCAGCGGAACAACTGCGGATGCGGACGATTCCGGGGCCGACAAAGAAGCTTTACAATCACCTGATGCTTCTCGGTCCATGAATGCCGGAGGAACAGAAATAAAAAAGTACAGTGATCCGCAGATTATCACAAAAAGATTTACAGGCATGATCTGTACTCAGATCAGTGACAGCTTTATAAGGACGTACAGACTTCCGCACGGCGTTTACGTCGAAAATATAGAAACAGACGGAACAGTTACCGTTTCGGACATCTATGCAGGAGATATTATTACAGAAATCGGCGGAACGCCTATTTATACGGTCAGCGATGTTTTCTCAATAATATTTGATAAAGTGGAAGCACAACATATGAATAATATTGAATTTTGTATCTATCGCAACGGAGAAAACATCCGACTTTTATGCAACGTATCTTAATCCGCGAATTAACTCATTAATTCTCTCATATCAACAATGCGGTATGATTTCAAACCAAGAATGCGAACTGTAAATCGAATAAAAATTTAAGATAAAGACTAACAATTATATTATAGATATATCTTTTATGCCGTATAAGTCACACAACAGAAGACTGCAATTAATATTTATCGTAATATAGATTAATATATAAATCGTAATATAGACTAATAATACGGTGAATTATATAAATAAAAAACCGGAATTTGCTCTTATTTTGCCGAGTAAATTCCGGTTTTATTTTACTTTAATAAAACACCGCATACATCCTTTGCCGCGCCTCACCCCAAAACGGATTTCATGTCATATTCGTCCATCAAGCAGCTCTGATGTATGCCAAGTTTTATCACATATCAAGTTATATTGCCTGTCAATTTTTATCTGCCTGTAAATTGCATATTAATTCATTGTATAATACCAAGCTGCAGCTTCCAAGTAAGCACACGTCTTAATGCCGTATCTATTGCCTCCTCTGTTATCCTGCCGTTTTGAACGGCATTAATAACGGAAGGAATCTGAGTGCGGTAATCGGTCGTAAGAACTATGTCGTTTCCCGCAAGAAGCGCCATCACGGCCGCATCGCCGTTATCGGCATACGAAGCTACTGCATCCATAGCGAGATCATCGGTCATAACTACGCCGTCAAAGCCCAATCCGCTTCTGATAAGCTCATGTACCGCGCCGGACAAGGACGCCGGAAGTTCGTTATCCATACAGGAAACTATATTATGCGACACCAAAACCGCGCATGAACCGCCTCCGATTTCTATGCCTCTTTGAAAAGGTACCAAATCACTGGATTCAAACGTTTCCATCGGTCTCTCATCATACGCTATTCCTGTATGCGTATCAATATTGTTCCCGTAACCCGGAAAGTGCTTTATAACGCTTCCCATAGAATCCCTGCGCATCTGCCCCACAACAGTCTCTACATAATCGGCAGTGCCTTGTCCGTCCTTTCCAAACGCTCTCGAATAAATAAAATCGTAAGGATTTGTGGAAACATCAGCCACGGGAGCAAAATTAACATTTATCCCTAAATCCTTCAGAAACATATCTTTCTCTACTGTATCGTTTAAAATTGCGTCAAAACCGCCGGCGTTGTACAGTGCCTGCGGAGATTTAAATTTTTCCCTTCTAAGATTGATATTTGAGCTGATACGAACGACACTTCCGCCCTCTTCATCCACACCTATCAGCATCGGAATTCTGCTCGCCGCTTGAAATGAGGATATTTCATTTACAATATCTTCCCGAAGCTTGTTTTCAAAATCTCTTTTAAAAAGTATGTATCCTCCCGGATGATAAATCGAAATATCTTCAACCGCTTCCCTTTCGGGACATCTTGCAAAGAATAGCTGTCCTACCTTTTCATCAAGCGTCATTCCCTCAATCAGAGTCTCAATTTTACTATATTCCTCACTTACGACGCTCGATTCACTTTCCGATATACCATCACTCTCGACAGTCATCTGCGTATCGGCTTCCGTTTGCGCCGAAGCAGATAAATTTTCACTGTTCCGCGTGACCGCTTCAAATGTAGTCACCTCCAAGTCAGCATCTGAAAGCCTTGCGCATGAAACCGTTGTCATTATCAAAATTAACAGCATTAATATGTTCAATGTTTTTTTGTTTCCCATTTATCAAAAATCCTCAAAGCTTATTAAAGATTATATATAACAAGTTAATCTAAATCGTAAAACAGCATGGACTTGTACATTGGCTTAATACTGAATGCTGCTGAGTATCATAACTGCACACATGCCCTCTCTCTGAATTCTCTTACCGCTTTTTCGATATCCGATGTTCCGAAAATCGCCGAGCCTGCGACTATCACATTTACTCCCGCACGAACCGCATCCGCCACATTGTCAAGGTTAATACCTCCGTCTATTTCTATATCGTAATTATAATTATACTTATCCTTAAGTCTGACCAGCTCATGAACATGATCAAGTGTTTCGGGAATAAATTTCTGTCCGCCGAAGCCCGGCTCGACGCTCATAACAAGAACCATATCCGCTTCAGGAAGAAGAGCTTCAATGTCCGACACCGGAGTACCCGGTTTTATCGAGACGGAAGATTTTAATCCCAGTGAACGTATATAACGCATCGTTTCAAGCTGATTTTTACAGCTTTCACAATGAATCGTAATTATGTCTGCCCCGGACTTTGCAAAGCTGTCAACATAACGAAGCGGTTCCGTAATCATCAGGTGCACGTCGAATATCATTTTTGATACAGGTCTGATTGAAGAAATAACGCAAGGACCGAAGCTGATATTCGGAACAAATATCCCATCCATAACATCAAGATGAAGATATTCGCAGCCTGCGTTTTCCGCTTTAAGAATATCTTCTTCAAGTCGGGCAAAATTACAGGAGAGCATAGAGGGAGATAAAATAACTTTGTTTGATTTCATTTTTATTTTCATTCCTTTCTTACTTGCCGCGGCTGTAACAAAACCCCGCCGCTCACATATTATATTAAAGGCAACGCCAAAACTGTGCATCGTGTTTTTGCCGGAAAAAAGGATGTGTGGGTGTCCGAGCGGCTGTCTCGGTTTTGTCATATACTCTTGCTTGACAAATTACAGCGTAGCAACGGATAATTATTAACCTTAAATACAGGAAGTGCGGAGCCGTCATATTCCGGCACAGATGCTTAAGATACCGCCGCCTGCCTATGGCAGGCGGTATTTTTTCAAGACAGCATTTTGAATACAACGGATACCGCATGCGCCGAAATCGCCGAGCCGTCTCCGGTAAAGCCGAGTCCCTCCTCCGTTGTTGCTTTGACATTAATATCGTCAATATATATATTAAATGTTTCCGAAAGCTTGCTGCGCATTTTGGGAATATATTCTTTAAGCTTCGGCCTTTGTGCAATTATGGTTGCGTCTATGTTGGAAATTTTGTAGCCTCTATTGTATATCATAGAAAAAACCTGCTTTGCAAGCTCGATACTGTCTGCTCCGCTATACTTTTCATCAGAATCGGGAAAGTGTAATCCTATATCTCCCAAAGCTGCCGCGCCGAGAAGAGAATCCATTATTGCATGTGTGAGAACATCCGCATCGGAGTGTCCGAGCAATCCCTTTTCATATGGAATTTCAATTCCTCCGAGGACAAGCTTTCGGTTCGGCACAAGTCTGTGAACATCGTAACCGTGCCCTACTCTCGGAACAATTAAAGCTGATTCATTATTACTCATGTTATTTTATTATATCTCCGTATACACATATTTATTGACGATCTGAATTTTTCTGTAAATCACACGTCCGCAATATCAAAACATGCATTTAACTGTTTTTATCAAATCCTTACTGCTTTTTTGATTTATCTCGCTTATCGGCTTCTTTTTGAATTCTGATTTTTCTTGCGGTCAAAATAGCTTCCGCGACAATTAAGTCCTGAGAAGTAGTAATCTTAATATTTTCATGACCGCAGTCAATAAGCTTAACACGAAAACCGACATGCTCCGCAAGCATACAGTCATCGGTTGCCTTATATTTTTCTTTATCTGCCGTATATGCGGCTGCAAGATATATATTCGTCTTAAAAGTCTGCGGCGTCTGCACTCTCCATAACTCCGAGCGGTCAAGTGTTTCCTTCACCATGCCCGCATCATCACAGCGTTTTACAGTATCGGTCATCTGCTCCGCCGCCGCCGCCGCTCCGTACCTGTTTGCTTCGTCATACGTTTTTTGAATAATTTCCGAGGTAACCAAACACCTTGCACCGTCATGAATTGCAAGATATTCCGATTTATCCGAAATCTTTTGTATGCCGCAAAAGACCGATTCCTGCCGAGTTTCTCCCCCTTTGACCACAGCTGTAATTTTGGACAGCCCAAAACTTTCGGAAAAGTCGGCGTAGCAGTCTAACTCCTCTTCACGCCCAACTACAATTATTTCATTTACATACTCACAATTTTGAAAGGCAAGAAGAGAACGAACAACTACCGGAATCCCGTCAATTCTCATCAGCTGTTTTGTTACTTTTCCGCCGCCCATTCTTGTTCCCGTTCCGCCCGCCAAAACAATTGCCGAATTAAAACGATTTTTTGGAGGAATAAGTCCGGCTCCGACGCGTAAAGTATTTGAAATACAACTTGTGATTTTCTTCATTGTTACGCCATTCCTTTGATAAAACATAACTTAAAGCAAGAAATTCTCTATCCGCTAAGACACCGCCATCAACACAGAATCGGCTGCCGGGACTTAGCTTATCAGAGCTTTCCGTAAAAACTATAAAACAGTATACCACATATTTTTATTATAAACAATGCTAATGTGAAAAACAAAAAATATTTTTAAAAATCACTGCCGGTCGGAGGAAAAGTGTGTTATAATATCCTAAAGCTAAAGCTTTAGGATGCAAGTTTTGCTTCGCCGTCATTGACGCCGATTTTGCCAAGCAAAACCGCCAAACATTACGCTTCGCCCCGAAGCTTGCGGTATAATAATCTAAAAGCTAAAGCTTTTAGACGAGCAGGTTTTAACCGAAATCTATATCACCAGAACCTTAAATATAAAAACATAACCAGCTAACTTCTGCAAAAAAATATAATAAAAAAGAAAGTAACGGTGACATATATGAGTATACATATGAGTAATAAATGTTATATCTTCGGCGCCGGAGATTACGGCAAAATGAAGCTTACCACTGAAAATGTGCGTGACGGATATATAATCGCGGCAGACGCAGGCCTTAAATACCTCCAATCATACGGAATCGCTCCGAATCTTATAATCGGAGATTTTGACTCAACAGGGTTTATTCCCGACGACGCTAATACAATTGTTCTTCCAAAAGAAAAAGACGACACAGATATGCTTGCCGCAATTAAGATCGGAATAGAAAAAGGCCTGAAAGAATTCTGCATTTACGGAGGTCTCGGCGGACGTATTGATCACACAATTGCCAACATACAGTCTCTTGAATATTTAAACAGGCACGGAGGTCATGGGTGGCTTATTTCGGACAACACAGTAATTGCCGTTATTGAAAATGAGTCTCTGCATTTTAAATCCGGTTATACGGGAACCGTATCGGTATTCAGTCTCGGCGACTCCTGCAGAAGCGTTGGCCTCAGAGGACTTAAATACGAATTAAATAATGCCGAGATAAGCTGCAGCTTTCCTATCGGCGTCAGCAATGAATTCACCAATACAGAATCATCTGTCTCCATCGAAGACGGTAAGCTTATTGTTATATGGGAATACAACGATAAAAATTTATCGCTCGGACTTTTGCCGGAGAGAAAAAATAACCGAATAATTTAAGAACGGCAAAATAAATATATACATCAAATTTTTATCGGCTGCGTTTTCTTATTACGGAAATCAGAGAAGACACGGCATACACGAAAATATTCGCAATTACCACCCCGGATCCTGCCGGAGTTCCGAATATACTCGACGCGGCAATGCCTACGAAAAAACATATGACAGAAATAACCGATGAGCATATTAAAACGCTTTTAAAGCTACGCAGCAGCCTCATTGAAGAAACCGCAGGATATATTAGAAGATTTGTCATCAAAAGTGCGCCTACAATTCTCATGCCCATTACCACCGTAATGGCGGTGAGAACAGAAAGCAGATCTATATAAAGTCTTGTATTTATTCCGCAGGCACGGCAAAAATTTTCATCAAATGTTACGCTGAAAATCGCACGGTGACATAAAATGAATGCCGTAAGAACTATAGCAGACAGTAAGAACGATATTCTAACATCATCCCTGCTCATGGAGAGTACACTTCCGAAAAGATACTCATTCATATTTACATTAATGCCTGAATTACAGGAAATTACCATAATCCCAACGGCAAGCGACACTGTTGATATCACAGCAACCGCATTATCTCCGCTCGCCGAATCTAAATTCATGCGAAGAATCAAAAACGTTACAGCAATTGTTACAATTAAAGTAAACCAATACGGCGACCAGTTTAAAGCAGCGGCCACAGCTACCGCTCCAAATGCTGTGTGTGAAAGTCCGTCTCCAAGCATCGTATATCGTCTAAGCGTTATGACTACCCCAAGCAATGCCGCACATATGGAAATCGCCGTCCCCGCAAGCAACGCCCTTGCCGCAAAATCATAAGAGAAAAGGGACCTGATTATATCAATCATCGCGCTCACCGCTTTTTACATCGCTTTCGGTTTCAAAACAATCGACGTAATTTAAATTGTCTCCAATTCCCGAACATTCTTTCCCTTCCGTATGCTCCTTGCTTCTTGTATGTTCACCGCAAAGAAATATTTTCCCGACATCGCTTTTGATGTAATCCTCGGTTTTCCCGAAAAACAGAGGATTGGTTCCCATATGAAGTATGTGCGTTGAGTCATCAATCGTACCGTGAATATCGTGAGATACCATAATGACGGTGATATTATCCTCACGGTTCAGCTTTTTAATCAAGCTGTACATCTCGGCAGTAACAATCGGATCAAGCCCCGCAACCGGCTCGTCCAAAAGTATCAGACGTTTTGTTGCACAGAGCGCACGCGCCAATAAAACCCGCTGTTGCTGACCCCCGGAAAGCTCACGGTAACATCTTTTTGACAAATTCAATATTCCAAGCTTCTCCATATTATGCTCTGCCGCTCTTTTCTCTTTTAAAGAATAAAAAGGGCGAAGCGGGCTTTTTCCAAGTGTTCCCGAAAGCACAACCTCATAAACCGAGGCGGGAAAATTCCTTTGTATTCCGGTTTGCTGAGGTAAATACCCTATCTCTTTCTGAGTCAAGCCGTCCCCGAAAGTTATCTTACCGGATGACGCCGCCTTGAGACCGAGCAACCCTTTTATAAGTGTGCTTTTGCCTGAGCCGTTCTCCCCTACTATACATAAATAATTGCCTGATTCGACATTGAATGAAAGCCCGGATACAATAGTCTTTCCTTCATATGAAAATGAAACATCATTACATTTTATGAGTGACATAATTAATTTTTCCCTTTATTCTTTTGTTTTTTCTATAATACCTGAAAATCGGTCATCAGATTTCTATGGTGCATTCAGCCGACAAATAATAAAGCAAAATCCATGGATAAAGAACCCAAACACCTGCATTAATGTCCGTTCAATAAGGTGCAAAGCGCTGTCATAAGGCGGTCAACCGGCGGTACATTCCGCAAAATCCGCAACTGAAAAACCGACGGAGCCTACCGCAAAATAGGCTGGAGACATCTCACTTTTAAGTTATATCTGACTGCGAACGTAACTCGGTATATCGAAAGTTAAGCATCCTGCCCATGGATATATGCTGCCGGATTTCATGCAATGTCAGGCAAACAGAATTTCTTTATTTAATTATTATAGAAGAAACAAACGTGCTTAATGTAAACAAAGCTATCGCCTTTTAATAAGTACAATACATTCCACATGTCCCGTACCCGGAAACATATCAAGCGGGATTACAGCCCCGTCTACAGCAAGTCCTCTTTCACGAAACAGTACGAGATCCCTTGCAAGCGTGGCGGGATTACAAGACATATAAGCAATCCTTTTGCAGCCCCTTTCCGACAGCTCGGCAAGCTTCTCAATCAAGGCGGCAGAACATCCCTTTCTCGGCGGATCAATAATCACCGCATCGTATACCCCGTGAGGTATATTATCGGCACTTCCGCAGATAAATGCGGCGCGCGGAGAACCGTTCGGCTTGCATGAATAAAGATCTTCCGAGCCGCAGACAGTAAAGCCGTTCGTTGCGGCGTTGTATTCGGCATTTTTAACCGCTTCAGGTACAATCTCAATCCCTGTAAGATATGTCCCTTCTGTCTGCGACGCTACGGTCAGGCCGATTGTTCCGATTCCACAGTACAAATCAAGCAACCGCTCTCCAGGTAATAAATTTATCTTTTCGGCGATAATGCGGTATGCTGATTCGGCAGCATCATGATTTACTTGATAGAACGATTGCGGAGAAATTCTGAAATTCAGACCGCATAGACAATCGCTTATATAATCCCGCCCGCGAATTATTTCAAATTTTTCTCCAAGAATTACATTTGTATCTTCTGTATTGTAATTTAGAAGAACACCGCTTATTTGAGAAAATTTTTTACATACGCTGTCCGCAAATTCATCAATTTTAATAGGCTTTTTCTCTGACACAATACAAAGCATAATATTCTTATGTCCTGTACAGTCCTCTCCTGCCCTAAGATAAATATGCCGCAGGAAATTCCAGTCTTCACATTCTGCATAACTTCGCACAAACGATATAATTTCATTCACGATGCCGGGGTGTAGTACGCAGTTCTCGCATGGAATAATTTCATGCGAATGCCCGGCGTAATACCCTGTTATCGTTTTTCCGTTTTTATCTCTTCCTATGGGAATCTGTATTTTGTTGCGGTACCCGCTATGGCTGCCGCTACTGACAGTATCAGACACTTCAATATCATAAAGTCCGTTTTTACGAAGCTCGCTTATAACCGTTTTCTTTTTCAGCTCAAGCTCATATTCTCTTGATATTTCGGTATAAACACAGCTTCCGCATCTCCTGAAATATGGGCATCGGCCGTAGGTACGGTACCGAGACGGTTCTGTAAGCCTTTCAATCCGTGCAATACAATAATCTGAGGTTTCCTTTATAATTTGTATTTCAGCCGAATCACCGGTTATTCCATGCTTTACAAAAACGACCTTACCGTCGACGCGTGCTACACCGTTTCCGAGATTATTCATATCTGTTATATCAACATTATAAAATTGCTTTTTATTTTTACAGCTTATCAGCTTTTTTGTTATCTTTTTATTCATGATTTGATTTTACCATAAATGAAGGCTATGTATATTAATAATCTGTAAACATATTGACTTAGTGTTTTCTGTCGTACACGGCCATTTGTTTTTGTATAATATTTGATTTTACAGTAAGTTATGCACAGTTTATTTGTGCATATTTTTTGGTTGACAAAGGATTCCGTTTATGGTATAATATAAAGCGTTGCATGAGTATGTAACTTTTCGCGGGAGTGGCGGAACTGGCAGACGCGCACGTTTGAGGGGCGTGTGGTTCATACCATACGGGTTCAAGTCCCGTTTCCCGCACCAAAGCATTCAAACCCGAACCTTTTACCAATCGGTGAAACGTTCGGGTTTGTTGTTTTTCTCAATGAAACTGCGTAGGTAAAGAAAAAGTGATGGAGGTACGGGTTTTGAACCTGTACCTCCATTGTCAATTATTTAGAGCGATAACAGCATATTAATATTAACGCCATGATATTTTATTTTTACACTTGACAATCGTAAATAAAAGATATATAATAGATATAATTAAGGCAATGGAGTCTTAGAGGATAACCCTCCGTGACACTGCTGCCTTTTCTTTTTATTTTTACCCTTACATATCGTTTGTTCCGATCGCGGTAGTGTAATAGATATAAATCTGAAAAGTTTGACACACTGTGTCCGTATGACACAATATATAACGAAAGGAATGGTCATAATTATGACAAAATATATTTTTGTAACCGGCGGAGTAGTTTCCGGCCTCGGAAAAGGAATTACCGCCGCGTCGCTCGGACGACTTTTAAAATCGAGAGGACTAAAAGTTGCCGCGCAAAAGCTCGATCCGTACATAAATGTTGATCCCGGCACAATGAGTCCTTATCAGCACGGGGAAGTATATGTTACGGAAGACGGTGCGGAAACGGACTTGGACCTTGGACATTACGAACGGTTTATAGATGAAAATCTAAATAAATATTCCAATCTGACAACCGGCAAGGTTTACTGGAACGTTTTAAATAAAGAAAGAAGAGGAGAATATCTTGGCTCGACAGTTCAGGTAATTCCTCACATAACAAATGAAATAAAGGACTTCATATACAGCGTGGGAAGAAAAACCGACGCCGATGTCGTAATTACAGAAATCGGAGGAACCATCGGAGATATCGAATCTCAGCCGTTTTTGGAAGCGGTAAGGCAAATTTCTCTTGAAGCAGGATCAAAAAACAGTCTTTTTGTTCACGTTACGCTTGTTCCGTTTCTGAGCGGCTCGGACGAGCACAAATCAAAGCCAACTCAGCATTCTGTGAAAGAGCTTCAGGGAATGGGAATAAATCCGGATATAATCGTGCTGCGATGCGATAAACCTCTTGAAGAATCAATTTTCAAAAAAATCTCTCTTTTCTGCAATGTAAAACCCGATTGTGTAATCGAAAATATCACCCTTCCAATACTCTATGAAGCTCCTCTTATGCTCGAAAAGTCAAATATTTCATCTATCGTTTGCCGCGAACTTGAAATAGACGCGCCAGAGCCGGATCTTACCGAATGGAGAAATATGGTCGAGCAGATAAAGAACAGCAAAAAAAACACAAAAATCGGTCTCGTAGGAAAGTATGTCCAACTCCACGACGCTTATCTGTCCGTAGCCGAGGCACTGCGCCACGCCGGTTATTCACTCAACTCCAAAATTGAAATAAAATGGATTGATTCGGAAACGCTCACAGAAGAAAAATGCGATAAAAAATTGGCCGGCCTCGACGGCATTATAATTCCCGGCGGATTCGGAAACAGGGGAATCGAAGGAATGATTCTCGCCGCACATTTCGCACGTACAAAGCATCTGCCTTATCTCGGCATCTGCCTCGGTATGCAGATTGCCGTTATTGAATTCGCACGGTATGCGGCCGGTATCAAGGACGCAGATTCCGGAGAATTCAACGAGCTATGCAAAAACAAGGTAATTGATTTCATGGAGGGACAAAGCGAAAAAATTGACAAGGGCGGTACTCTTCGTCTCGGAAGTTATCCTTGTGTTATAAAGGAAGGAACTACTATGTCCAAATGCTATGGAGAACATGAAATTTCGGAGCGGCACAGACATCGCTATGAATTCAACAACAGCTACAGAGATGAGCTTGAAAAGGCGGGGCTTAAAATAAGCGGCACATCACCGGACAATATGCTCGTGGAAACAGTCGAGATTACAGACTATCCTTTTTATGTCGGAGTGCAATACCATCCGGAATTCAAGAGCCGACCCAACAAACCTCACCCACTGTTTAAAGGCTTTGTCGAGGGCGCAATCCTGCACGCTGAAAAAATTTCAAAGAAACAATAACTATCCCATTCATATTATTAACCCCGGTTATAAAGTCTTTTTCCGAGACTAAATAACCGGGGTATCATTATCAGTGAGTATATAACACAATCAAAAAAATTCACCTGCAAAGTCATTTCGGCAAGATAAATATACTCACCAAGCAGAGCAACGCAGCTCACCGAAAGACAAAAATCTACACTCAATACCTGTACCACATTAATATTTATTATCTTCACTTTAGTGAATTTTTATATTTTTCTCCCCATGTCTGCATTACGTCAAGAATAGGTTTTAAGCTTTCTCCAAGCGGAGTCAGAGAATACTCTACCCTCGGCGGTACCTCGGCATATACCATACGGTTAATGAGCCCGCTTTTTTCCATATCACGAAGCTGTGCAGTCAAAACCTTCTGCGAAACAGAACCCAAAGATTTTTTCAACTCGCCGAAACGCTTCGTGCCGCCAAGAAGATCACGCAGAATCAAAACCTTCCACTTATCTCCGATAAGCATTAAAGTTGTCTCCACCGGACATGCCGGCAGCTCTGCTAAACATTTCTGTTCTTTCATTATAATTACCATGCCTTTCACTGCACTTGTGACTATTTGAATAAACGGAACCGAAAAAGTGCACTGTAATCTGCAGATCTCCCATTTTTAACGCTGATACCTATAATTTTCAACATAATATGCGAGATATTTTCATTATTTACAGAATAATCTTGCAATTAAAATTGTAACATACATCCGATTTTGTGTCAATATTCGCCGAAACAAATAAAATTTTTTATCTGCTGTAAAACGGTCAAAGACATTGACAATGCTCATTAGTTTCCTTGAAGTTACTTCTTATTTGTTTCCCGAAGGTAACTACAGCACATTAAAGTGCGTACTTTACAAACAGAAAACAATCTATTATAATTCAGACATAAGCTTAAAAACGGCCGATACAAAGCTTACATCATATTAAAAATTGAAAAACTCCGGATAATGCGAGTACAAATTTACATTTACGGAAAGGAAGACTTACACACGTAAGGACGGTAACTGTTATGAACAAGAATACATGCAAATCCATCAAACTGAACAAAGGCGAAATCGGTATTTATGATTTTGGTACAATAAAGCTTCATGCCTATAAAACCAATGATTTTATTGACGATGAGGTTTTTATAATTGAGAAAAACGGCAAGAGTGTAATTATTGAATCTCCCTGCTTCTTTGACAACAACGAAGAGCTTACAGATTATCTCAAAAACACAAAAGTAAAAGGTATGCTTATATCTTACCACGGTGCGGGTGCATCCTTTATGCCCACGATTCCAAAGTATGCGACGCAAAACGCGGCGGATTACTCACTGAACGGAGGCGGCAAATCACTAATTGACAGTTTTACATCAGCATTTGGGACATGCTTTGACAGCTCGGTTCACAAAATCACCGATATTATAGATGAGGAAAAAATAACAATCGGCGGTATAGATTTTATCATAAAGCAAACGAAAGAAGCTTTTGATATTGTCATTCCAGAAATCAACGCAGTCTATACCCACATGCTCGGTCATGACTGCCATTCTATTGTGGCGGGCGCAAATCACGCGGACGCAATCATCGCACAGCTTCGCAGTTATATCGCAAACGGCTATGACCTGATCCTTACTTCTCATTACACTCCCGAAGATTTAAAGGACGCAGAGACAAAAATCGCTTACCTCGAAAATCTGAAAGTTATTGCAACCGGCTGCTCAAATGCAAACAGCTTTAAATCGGAAATTGAAAAACAATATCCCAAATACAGCGGTCAAAATTATCTTGAAATGACGGCAGGATTTTTCTTTTCGTAAACTGAAAAATCACCGGACAATAGCTTAGGAACAACAAAAAGAACAATCAATATCAAAATATTCGGTAAGAATGCCGAGGATGCACGAAGAAAGGCATATAATCTTAAATGACGCAGAAAGACAGAAGAATTCTCTTAATACAGAAGTTAATTGAGGAACGTTCGGAATACCGTGACATAATTATTCCCAAAAATGAATCAGAACAAAAAAACTTGCTCAGATCACTGCTCAATATACGTGAACCCAATCCTGTAAGCAATGAATTTATTAAATTGCAGGACGCATATCTTCAAGAGGTGGTAAGACAAAAGGGTATAACTGAATTCTCCGAATTAAACCCTGTAAAGAAGAGAATTTATCTTTGGCAGGGAGACATTACAACGTTGAAGACCGACGCAATAGTAAACGCCGCAAACAGCAGCTTATTGGGCTGTTTCATACCCTGCCATTCCTGCGTTGATAATATAATTCACAGTATCAGCGGTATACGGCTCCGTCTGACATGCAGTAAAATAATGACCGAACAGGGATACGCCGAACCGACAGGCAGGGCAAAAATCACACCGGCTTATAATCTTCCATGCCGTTTTGTGCTTCACACGGTCGGACCGATTGTGTCAGGTACGCTTACGAAAACACATTGCAGGCAGCTTGCGGACTGCTATCGGTCCTGTCTTGAACTTGCTGCCTACAATGAGCTGAAAAGCATTGCCTTTTGCTGTATCTCCACAGGAGAATTTCATTTTCCACAAAAAAAGGCAGCAGAAATTGCCGTGCAGACAATAAACCGTTTTTTGCAGACAAATGAAAGGATTGAGGTGATATTCAATGTTTTCAAAAAGGAAGACTACGACATCTATAAAAAACTGCTCGGATAAAATCAGACGTTTCGCCGCGCTTTTGAAGGAAGCGGACACGGTCATTATTGGAGCAGGTTCCGGATTATCCACTTCAGCGGGATTCACATACACGGGAAAAAGATTTGAAGATTACTTTCCCGATTTTATTAAAAAGTATGGTTTTACAGATATGTATTCAGGCGGTTTTTACCCCTTTGAAGATCTCTGCGAATATTGGGCGTATTGGTCAAGATATATCTTTGTCAATCGTTATATGGACTGCGATAACGGAACATATAAAAGATTGCTTGAGCTTGTAAAAGACAAAGATTACTTTGTTCTTACGACAAACGTCGACCATCAATTTCAGAAAGCAGGATTTGATAAACACAGATTATTCTATACGCAGGGCGACTATGGTTTATTTCAATGCAGCCTGCCGTGTCACAATTCCGCATATGACAACGAAGCTGCTATCCGTCAGATGGTCATAGAACAAAATGATATGAAAATACCCCAAGGGCTTATTCCACTTTGTCCGAAATGCGGAAAACCAATGTCAATGAATCTGAGGGCCGACAATACTTTTGTTCAGAATGAGGGCTGGTATTGCGCAAGTGAAAGATACTCAGACTTTATCCGCGGACATAAAGGAACCAAAGTATTATTGTGGGAGCTTGGAGTCGGAATGAACACACCAAGTATTATTAAATATCCGTTCTGGCTGATGACTTATGATAATCCGGATGTTTATTACGTCAGTATGAATTACGGAGAAGCGTTTGCACCCGATGAAATACGCAAAAGATCCATATGCATAAACGCCGATATCGGAGAAACAATAAATCAGATATGAAAAAGTTTTGAAGGCTTTCACCTTTCGTCATATAAAAACCTCCGCAGGAATAAAAATTCCCGCGGAGGATACTTTTTATTATACTCAGCCACCTATATATGTTGTATACTGATTAGTAATAGACGCAGTATTGCAGACATCAAGAGCCTGACTTACATATTCGTTTTCTGCCAAGCGCTCTGTAAGTGCATCAAGATAATCTGACATAGACATTGAAGCACCGGTATCCGGATCTGTTCCGCTGTAGTTATTAATATCATTCATGCATTTAGTATAAAGCTCATCAAGTCCGGCAAGCATATCCGCAACAGGCATATATTCCTTAGGTTCCGTAACTTCCGGAGCACTTGTTGTAACATCGCCTGTTTCGTCTTCATCATCGTCTTCCGATGATGTTTCTACCGCAACATATTCCGGCTTCATTGCAGTATCAATTTTAAAGTTTGAATAAGGAAGCAGTACCGACGCGAGATTCTGAGATTTTGCCGCCGCCCAATTGTCGGCAGCAATAGCAACTTCATACTCCGACGCGTCGGAGGTAAGACTCTTTTTATACTGATTTCCTGCATAATCAGGATTCATTCTGTAATAATTTTCTCCGCTGTCCTCTTTGCTCAAAAGCTCAATGAAATCACTGCTGTCACGCTTTATATAGTTCACATTTTCCACACCGTAAGCAAGAAGATTCACAACCTTAGGCTCGGTAGTTAAAAGACTGATAATCTCCATGCTTCTGGAAACATCTACCGAATAAGCACTTACGGCGTACATACTCTTGCATACGTCATCCATGGAATAGGTAGGCGCTTTTACGACGCTTACATAGTAATCATCCTCGTACCTTTGCATATCCGCATATGAACCGCTGAGAAAAGCTGTCGCAACCGTACGGTCCGAATAGTCGTTCATTTCTCCGTAAACTATAGAATTCTTATACTCATTTTTCATGCAGAGAATACTTTGATAAGTAGGAATACCGAACACGATTTCCGGCGGATAAGAGGTTATTGTTGTAGACATCGGAACGGTAACATATGTTCCGAGCAATCCTTCCTCACCCGTCGCGTAATCTATAGTGCATTCGGGATCATTGAGCATAAGAACCGTTCCGGCACCCTCACCGGACGCAACACTGTTTATAAATCCAGAGTCATAAAGGTCGGCAGCCGTTTCAAGGGAAGAAGCGGAATAGCCGTATTTGGAAGCTACCGCCTTATTTACGAGCATATAAGTATATTCCCCAACCATGTGGTTGTTGGGAATCGCATATGTATGCCCATTCACACTTGCGGAATTTAAAAGCGAAGGATAGATATAGTTGTTAAGCTTTTTAGAATTACCTGCAAGCTCGCCTTCAAGAGCCGAAAGAACTCCCTTATCTATAAGATCCGTGTAAAGCTCGGAGCTGTTGATAAGAAAAATATCCATCTGACCGTCTATTTCGTCTGGATAAACCGTATCGGCAATTCCGTATTCGTTAATCTGAGTTTCATCAGCCTTTACATTGACAGCACCGGTTTCATCTCCGGTCCCAGCAGCGGCAGTTGTCTCGGTTTTTGATGCGACAGAGTATCCGGCCGTCCTTGCCGCCTTTCTCGCGACCTCGGCAGCGTCTTTAAGCCTCTGCTGAAGGTCCATATCTTCCTGAATTTCATTAATTTTGTCACTCAAAACCTTTTCATATTCGGATGCTGTATAAAACTTAAGTATAACATGTGTATTAAGCGTATTCTCAGTTATATCATTGAGTGCATCCTGAACTGCTTTAACCGCAGTTTCGGTTGTACCGTCCTCAACAATTGAATATAGAGTAAGTGTAATCGCGCTCGCTTTAGTCTGTTCGACATTTAACGTTTCATCTGTATCGGAACAGCCTGTAAGAAAAACCGGAACAAGAATGAACGCGCACACAAGCATACTGAGCAATCTCTTTTTCATTAGGGGTATCCTCCTATAGTATAACAGAAAAAATAAACAAGAACCGCCAGCCGGTTTACACTGTTTATAATAACACAATATTATTTTACTCCTGTTATTTTATTATGTCAAGATGAAAATAATTAACGATTTTTGTCATAACTTTTCGCAGAATCAGTCAAGATAATCCTTCAGCCTCTTTGAGCGGCTCGGATGACGAAGCTTACGAAGTGCTTTGGCCTCAATCTGTCGTATACGCTCCCGTGTAATATTAAAGACCTTTCCGACCTCCTCAAGAGTTCTGGTTCTTCCGTCATCAAGCCCGAAACGAAGCTTCAGAACATGTTCTTCACGAGGAGTCAGGGTATGCAGAACTTCATTGAGCTGCTCTCTGAGAAGCGTATAAGACGCAGCCTCAGCAGGAGCCGGAGAATCCACATCCTCTATAAAATCTCCGAGATGACTGTCCTCTTCTTCGCCTATCGGAGTTTCAAGCGAAACAGGGTCAAGCGAAATTTTCATAATTTCCCTTACCTTATCCGGATTGATATTCATCATTTCGGCGATTTCATCCGGGGTAGCCTCACGGCCATGATCCTGAAGATACTGACGGTTAAGTCTCGATACCTTGTGAATAGTCTCGACCATATGAACAGGAATGCGGATAGTTCTCGCCTGATCGGCAATCGCACGGGTAATCGCCTGACGAATCCACCATGTTGCATACGTAGAAAATTTGTATCCCTTATGATAATCAAATTTATCAACCGCTTTCATAAGTCCGAGATTTCCCTCCTGAATCAAATCTAAGAAGAACATCCCCTTTCCCACATAACGCTTTGCAATACTTACAACAAGCCTGAGGTTAGCCTCTACAAGCTCCGATTTTGCCTGAATATCTCCCGCCGCCATACGTTCCGCAAGCGCGTGTTCCTTTTCCGCGTCCAAAAGCGGAACCTTACCGATTTCCTTCAGATACATTCGCACCGGATCGTCAATCGCCAGTCCTTCCTGGACAAGCATTTTCTCCATATCCTCGGCACTTTCATAGCGTTCCACTTCGCTTTCAATTTCTTCAAGATCAGGAGAATTTATATAATCGGTAACTTCAATTCCAAGACTGTCAAGATTTTCGTAGAGCTTATCTATCTGCTCTATATCGTAATCATCATCACCGAGAATTTCCATGATCTCGCCGTGAGAGATAGAGCCCTTCGCCTTTCCCTTTTCAATCAGTATCTGAAACTTGTCCTTTTTCACTGCTCCGTCCGAACCGTCCTTCGCTTCGGCAGACTGCGCGTCTTTTACAGATTCGTCATCTTCGTTTTTCTTCTCTGCTTCAGGTTTAACGGAAAATCCATTTCCGGCAGAAACACTTCCGGCTGCAATTTCGGCAATTTCGCTTATATTTATAATGCTGTCAAGAGAACTCATATAATCTGTAGAATCCAAAACTTCCTTTACGGTATGATCGTCATCATAATATTCTTCCATATCATCCGATCCGATACAGTTTTCGGACATATCCGACTCATCATACCCATAAAATTCATCGCCGGTCTCTCCTTCAAAAGGGTCGGAATCAACCTGATTCATTGTATCATCGTACTCATTGTCCATACCCATTTCGCCGTCAGATCCCATACTGTTGCCGCCGTCAAGATCCATTTCATTTTCTGCCATGTCTTTTCTCATTTATAATATCCTCCAATGATTTATCGTTTATATGCGCCAGACGAAGTCTGTCAATGCACTTCTTTAAAAGCTCCTCGCTGTTATTGCCGAGATTTACTCTTGACTGCCTCATAGAGGCAATTCGGCTCATCTCATCGGGATTAAAATTTTCGGAAAGCATTCCCCAGTCAAATCCGTCGGATTTTTGATACAGCTCAAGAATCTCTTTATAAACTCTGCGTCCGAAAGAGGTCACAAAATCCTCAGGTTTTAATCCAAGAACCTCAGACGCATATTTAATCTGTTCAGGCAGCAGAAGCATAATTCCGATAATAGCTTCTTCCGCCGAGGAAGCGCTTCTGTTCCTGATTCGGTCCGGATTTACTCTGTCTCCGTATCCCACAGTGTTCCTTACAAGCTCGGTCTGCTTATCGGATTTTTCCTTTTTGGAATTTATTCTCCTAAGCCTCTCAATATCCGATCTTAGGTTGTCGGCGGATATTCCGAGCTTTTCCGACGCTCTCCCTATATATACTTCCCTCTCTACGGCAGACAGAACACCGGAAATATATTCTGCGGTTTCGGACGATGCCTTAATTCGCTCTGAATCCGAGTTAAAATTATATTTTTTCTCAATATTTCCAAACACATAATCAAACTGAGTAAGACTCTCCGCGCAAAGCCTCCGGAATCTCTCCGCCCCAAACCTTCTTATATACTCGTCAGGATCTTTGGCTCCGCTCATCTGCAGTATTCTGCAATCTATTCCCGCCTCTCCGAGAAGACGAAATGCCTTCCTTGCCGCTGACTGACCGGCGGAGTCATTGTCGTACGAAATCAGAACTCTATCCGTATATCTGCGCATAACTCTTGCCTGTTCAGGAGTTATTGCGGTACCGAGCGTGGCCACAGCCTGACCAAAGCCGGCTTCATGCAGGGCGATTACATCCATGTATCCCTCACACAGAATAAAGCCATCCCCGCAATGATTTTTTGCAAAATTAAGCGCAAATAAATTTTTTCTCTTCTGAAATGCAGGTGTATCGGAAGTATTCAGATATTTCGGAAGCGAACCGTCGGTAACACGCCCTCCGAAAGCAATCACCGAACCTGACGTATCAATAACCGGAAAAATTATACGTCCGCGGAAATAATCATACGGTTTTCCGGATCTTTTGCTGATACCGCATAAAAATCCGGTAATCAGCTCGTTGTCACTGTAACCGAGTTTTCGCATATGACTGTATAGAGCATACGGCTCGTCAGGAGAAAATCCAAGCCCAAATCTTTTAACAGCGGCTCCGCTCAGACCGCGTCCCGTAAGATATGCCATTGCTCCCGGACTGCGGAGAAGCTGTTCATGAAAAAACTTGGCAGCCTCACGATTCATTTCCTTAATTCTAACGCGGTTTATTCCGTTCTTTTCAGCGGTACCGCTTTCAGGCAGCTTTATTCCTGCACGCTCGGCAAGAAACTCGATGGCCGCAGGATAATCCAAATTCTCCATTCTCATGATAAAGCTTATAACGTCGCCTCCCGCACCGCAGCCAAAACAATGAAAAAATCCTTTTTCGGGTACGACATGAAAGGAGGGCGTTTTTTCGCTGTGAAACGGACAGAGTCCGACCAGACCGGATCCCGCACGTTTAAGGGTTACATAAGATGACACGACATCCTGCAGGTCATTACGATATTTAATTTCCTCAACGACCGCACTGTCGTACAAAAGTCATCACCGCTTTCTGTATTTTTGAAATACGCTCAATATTTATAAAATCCGACTTTACAAAAATTAATGCGATTCTTTATCAAAATTCCACGCTTCAGGAATAAAAAGCTCGCGAAAGGTATAAATAGCATATCTGTCTGTCATCCCGGAAATATAGTCACAGACTGCTCTTTCGACCGATTCTTTTTCCGCTATCAGCTGCATATCCCGCGGAAGCTCTTCAGGTCTGCTTACAAAGTAATTGTAAAGCTGTTCAAGCATCGCCGCAGCGCGTCCCTCTTCCTCCTTGGCAGCCGAATTTGAATAGACATGTTCAAAAAGAAAGCTGTGAAGCTCCTCCATGGCCCCCGCAATTTCGGGCTCCAAAAGTATCGCCCCGTCTCCTCCGTTTTTCTCAGCATTTACAATCACTTCTTCACTTGCTGTAATTACGGAGCGCACCATCCGGTCAATACGTTTTCCGTGAGTTTCACCGAGAATTTCACGCAGGCTTAAAGGAATATCCGATATGTCAAGAATACCCGCTCTGCAGGCGTCGTCAATATCGTGATTTATGTAGGCTATACGGTCCGCAATCCTTACAATCCGGCCTTCAAGAGTACCTGCCACTCCGCAGGTATGGTTCAGAATACCGTCTCTTACAGCTTCGGTCAGATTCAGCGGTTCAAGCACCTCGACAACACAGATGCTCTGCCTGTAATGAGTAAAATTACTGTCAAAGCAGCTTTGAAGCACACGCTCTCCGGCATGACCGAACGGTGTGTGTCCCAAATCGTGCCCCAAACCAATAGCTTCACACAAATCTTCATTTAGTCTCAGAGCTCTCGCAATCGTCCTTGCAATCTGAGTGACTTCCATAGTATGAGTAAGTCTGGTGCGGTAATGGTCGGGCTCAGGAGCCAAAAACACCTGTGTTTTGCCCATCAGTCTGCGGAATGCCTTAGAATGAATAATTCTGTCACGGTCCCTCTGAAAATCGCCGCGCAAATTGCATTCGCTTATTCCGCGGCACCTTCCGCCTGAATTCTCGGAAAGACATGCGCACGGCGAAAGAGAGCTTCTTTCCTTTTCGTACAAAAGTGAAACATAATCCATTTATTATCCTCTTATTATCCTCGTTATTATCCTCGCTGCGGCAAATCGCCGCCAAATATTTCGACAACGGGGAAATATTAAAGCGCCTGACGTCGGCAAAAACGCGCGCCAAATCACACAATAAACACGCTGTCATAAAATAATCGTAATCGCAATATACACCTTACTTATATCCCACAGAACATATATCCTACAGAACGTCAAACACCCGTTTGTCGACCTGCCGTAATCGAAAATCTTAACAATGACATTAAAAAAATAAAATTTACTGTATAATATAATATACGCATTTTTTTCAAATATACTTTTTTATTTTCTGACAATAACGCAAAATATTTTAATTTTATTTTCAATAAGGCGCAAAGCGACGTTATAACATTATGGCGTGATTCAGCGGCAGACTATCGCGCTGCTGAAAAAATCCGGCGGATAAGCCCGGAAACGCCTCTTTAAAGGTGTCAGATGTGCGGAATATTCTGCTTTGGGTTATTTTGGTTATTTTACATCCGAACGCAGAATATCCGCCATCCGCGACCGTAAAGCACATATTTCGCAAAAAATCGAATAATTAAACCGGTACGCTTAAAACTTAAAAGTCAAAGCGCGTCCCGGTTATCTCAATTTCCGCCCTCCCTGACGTTATATCTTTTATTTTATCCCTCGCGGCATCATAGCGGTCCGTCATAACGGCAAGAGAAAGACGGACAGAATCTTCGAAAACAGTATTGTCTTCCCGTATTCCGAGACGGGAAAACTCGCTTATTATCTTTTGATAGTCAGAATAATTGCATAATACATAAAACTCCGTAAAACTTGTATATCTGACAATTCCGGCCTGCTTTACCGCCTCGGACGCAGCCGTGGTATACGCTCTCAAAAGTCCCGGAGCGCCGAGCAGAATCCCTCCGAAATACCGAGTAACCGTGATAACGGCGTCTGTAAATCCACCCTTTTGAATTACTCCGAGTATAGGAATACCCGCCGTTCCCTGAGGCTCTCCGTCATCCGAGTAACGGGTCGCGTTTTCCGATGAAATTAGGTATGCATACGCCGTATGTCTTGCATCGCTGTATTCGGATTTTATCTTCTTAATAAAATCACACGCTTCCGATGAGCTTTTAACGGGAGCTGCATAAGCAATAAAAACCGATTTCCGTTCCGAATACTCGGCCCTTCCGTTACCTCCCAAAGTAATATATTCCTTTGAGACCTGATTATCTTCCGATAAATCGGAAGCGCCATTTCTTTTTTTTATCGACATAAATCTAATCCCCGCTCAGTTATCTGTGAGATATGCCGCGTACTGTCCCTTTGTTTTTGCATCCACCACCGCGGTGACGGAAGCACCCTCGGCTCCGTAATCGACCGCCTCGATCGACGCGCAGCTGTAGAGGGAGGATAGCGCTCCAAGCTCTGAATTTGGAATAAAAAAGGTTTCCCTTGTTCTTCCGGACAAGACAATTTCGGATATTCGCCTGATAAGCCTCTCTATCCCTGCCCCGGTACGTGCGGATATATATACGGCGTCGTCTGAATTTATCCCGCAGTCCGACAAAAGCAAGCTGTCTCCGATTACGTCCGCCTTATTAAACACATAGATTACAGGCTTCTCGTCAGCGCCGAGATCTGAAAGCATTTTTTTCGTTACGCTGAGCTGCTGCGCACATTCGGGATCGGAAATATCGGCGACCGCAAGAACGGCATCGGCAACGGTAATTTCTTCAAGCGTCGAATAAAAAGCCTTTATCAAATGATGAGGCAGACGCCTGATAAAACCGACAGTATCTGTCAGAAGAATATTTGTGCCGTCCGGAAGCTCATACTTTCTTGTTGTAGGATCCAAAGTTGCAAACAGCTTGTCCTCGGCAAGAATTCCGGCGTCCGTAAGATAATTCAGCAATGTGGATTTCCCTGCGTTAGTATAACCTGCTATAGCAATAGTAAAAATTCCGTTTTTTTTCCTCTGACCGCGGCGGATATTGCGCTCGATTTCAAGTTCGGCAAGCTGTGCACGGAGAGATGAAATACGTCTGCGTATTCTGCGCCGATCTGTCTCAAGCTTTGTCTCTCCCGGCCCTCTCATAGCAATGTTTCCGCCTCCCTGTCTTGAGAGCGATATTCCTTTTCCGCTCAGTCTCGGTGCAGAATACTGAAGCTGAGCCAGTTCTACCTGAAGTTTTCCTTCGTCGGTCATTGCATGAAGCGCGAAAATATCAAGAATCAGCATACTTCGGTCAATTACCGTTACATTTCCGCCAAGATCATCTTCGATATTTTTAATCTGAGCAGGCGAAAGTTCGGAATCAAAAACCGCAAGAGATACCTCTCCGGCTTCACATAGCTCTTTCAGTTCCCTGACCTTCCCGCTTCCGATATATGTGCGCGGATCCGGTTTTTCGCGAGGCTGTATCAATCTTGCATAAACAACTCCGCCGGAGGTTTCCAGCAGCCGTTCGAGCTCATAAAGCAAAGACTCGGTATCGCCGCTTCCGTCGTCTATACCCACAAGCACGGCATACGTGTTTTCGCCTTCCGGCTTTTTGAAAATATCCTTAACATCATTCCCGTACATACTTCTTTCCCCGCCCTTCTGTCTCACATAAAACAAAGAGCGGAAACGCACAATCATATGCTGTACGAAATCCGCTCGTCTGTTTGTTAATACATTTGCAGTCTGACTTTATTTTATGGTGAGAAATGAATTCCGCATAAATCAGGCAGCTGCCCTTATTACATGCCTGTTTGATTTATTTACCGGCTGCTTCAAGACGCTTCTTGAATTTGTCGAGACGACCGCCGGCATCGACGAATTTCTGCTTACCCGTAAAAAACGGATGGCATTTGGAGCATATATCAACATGCATGTCTCCCGCTGTGCTTTTTGTTTTGACTTCGGCACCGCAGGCACACTTGATAACCGCGTCCTTGTACTCCGGATGGATACCTTTCTTCACGTCCTCACACCTCACATTCAATTCAATTGATATAAATAACGCGTCTGCACAGACACGTCAAAATACATTTTATTATATCATATATTATTGCGGATTGCAATAGGTTTTATATTTTTTTTGAATTATTTCCGCCCGAAAATTTCGGCGACTGCCTGCGAATAAAGACACAAAGAGATTTTACCTGACTGCTTGTCAGACATTTGTTATTCATAAAGCTTCGTATATATTTAACCGAAGACTCCGCTGAATAAACCTGCTTCAGACGATTTTTAAACCTGACATCTTTATAAGTAAATACAACAATTCCTTTAACATCAGCCTTAAAGCCGCGGTCTCGCATCAATTTTTCCAACTCTTTTATGCGCTTTGAGTTTACCTCGATCGGATTACTGAATTGGATAATTCTGTTTCCGCTAAACTGCCGCCAATCTCCACGCATCGGATCCTCAATAAAGCCATGCATGTGTTTTTCTTCCGCAATAAGTATCCCGCCGCTTCCGATAACAATTAAAGGAATACACATCATTCCGGCGCCGCGATTATCCTCATATCGGATATATATGTTCTTCAAAATACGGCATTTTCTCCCGAGCGCCGACGAAAACAGCTCAAACAGAAATCCTTCCTTACCTCTTTCGCCCGAAAGAAGCATTTTTGTTTTCCTGCTCCTGACTGCGCATAAAACAAGCCGAACCGACAAAGCAATCAGCAATACCGCCGCGAAAAACAACAGTATTATTAAAAGAATATTCATAGCATCCGAAATCTCATCTTCGCCATCATTTTACAGAGAGGCTTCAACCGTTGGAAGCCAATCTGTCAACATACTGTACAAGATCACCGACTGTTATAAACGTACGTATATCCTCATCCTTGATTTCAATTCCAAAATCATTTTCACATCTCATTACAAGGTCGGCAAGCTCAAGAGAGTTAATTCCAAGCTCGGCAAGCTCCGACTGCTCTGTAATATCTCCGCTGATCTGAAGTTCATCCGCAAGAATTGCTTTTATTTTATCAAACATAATAATCCCCCATACCGCCGAAACGACGATCAAAATAGTCCGCAAAAATTACCGGACAGCCTGTACGCAAAAGCACAGGCAGCCGATAATATTCATTGTTCCGAATTTTTTTATTTTACAGTAAAACGTTTTATTTTCCGTGTAGTAGTCTTTTCAAACTCCTCGTGACGAAGCTCTATATCCCGAATCTGCTTGTAAACGGGCAAGGTACGGTTAATATCGTTTACGGAAGCCTTCAGCAGCTTCATAATTTCCTCATCGCTCTTGTCTTTAAGCTGTTCATTATCCGGATCGGGATAAATCAAAGCGGTAATTACAGGCTCTCCGGCAGATTTTTTTCTGCCGACGACAACACATTCTCCCACATAAGGACATGCCGTCAGATGCTCCTCAATTTCCTCGGGAAATATATTTTTACCGTTTGACAAAATAATAATATTCTTTTTTCTTCCCGTAATATATATATATCCGTCGTCGTCGATATAACCGATGTCGCCGGTACGAAACCAACCGTCTTCGGTAAACACCTCTTTGGTGGATTCTTCGTCGTTGTAATAGCCAAGCATGACGTTTTTCCCGCGAACTTGAATTTCTCCGGTATCCTCTCCGGGCGACTTGTCAATACGCACTTCGCAGTCTTCTACCGCCTGTCCCACAGAACGGTAACGAACCTTTTCATGTCTGTTTACGGCGACGAGAGGAGAACATTCGGTGATTCCATAGCCCTCGCATATTTCAATGCCAAAAGACTTGAAATCCCAAACAAGACGCGGAGAAAGAGGGGCTCCCCCGCAGATTATATAACGCAGATTCCCTCCGAGACCGTTAATAATCTCCGAAAACAGCACGCGCCTGACATCAATTCCAATCTTCAAAAGTCCGTTCGACACTGTCATCAGAGCTTTAACCTTGGAATGCATTCCCTTTTTATCGATCTCCGACCATATTTTTTTATGAATCGTCTCAACATACAAAGGCACCACAATAAGCGAATCCGGCTTAAAATTCATTATCGACCGCATTGTGTTTTTCAGACTGTCGTTAATGTATGTCGTAGCTCCAAGATTGGAGGCGGCAAGATGGCTGCATGTCAGCTCATAGCTGTGATGCATCGGCAGCACGTCCACAAAAGTATTAACCTCGGTAAAAACAGTGCCCTGACATGAAGCGTTTGTAGCCGCAATAAGATTCGCATGCGTCAGCATAACTCCCTTGCTTGTACCTGTCGTTCCCGATGTAAAAAGAAGCGCGCTCATCTTATTCATATCTTTCTTGCAGTCAAAATCAAGATAGCTGCGGTTTCCGTCCTGAAGCGCCTTTCTCCCGATTTCAGCCACCTTGCTGTAAGGGATAACCTTATCGCATTCGCTCGTCTCCGTTTTTTCCACTATCGGAACAAAGTACTTTATCTTAGGAAGCCGCTCAGAATAAGAAGCAAGCCTGTTGTTAAAGGATTCGGTATAGAATACTGCTTCCGCTCCGCTGAGATTTAAAAAATTTACGATTTCGTCATCGGCAAGATCTTTGTCGAGCGGAACAATTACCCCTCCGCCGGTAACAGCGGATATATATACCGTCATATACTCCGGACAGCTGTCTCCGATGACACTGACTGTTTGTCCCATAAGTCCAAGTTCGGAAAATGCCGTACCGACGCGGTAAAGCATCTCCTTGTTATCATTATATGTAAACTTGTACTCTTCCTTATATCTTTTGTACTGATACAAAACTTTGTCACCGTAGTATTCAGCACTGGTTTCAACCAAATTTCGCAAGTCGGTAACAATCTTTTTGCTGTGTTCCTGACGTTTTTGCTCTGAATTAAACATTAAAACCACCAATACCTCTGTGAAATAAAGGCACCTTTCTCAACGCAAAAATTTCACGTCTGAATTTACCGCTTAACACTGCAGAACAGCCGCAAAGTATTACGATAAAAACATAAAAACAGGCATGTACCCAAGGCAGGTACAATCCCATAAGGCTCCATTTTATTTTTTTATTATCAACAATTATACAATACATATTATTCTTTGTCAAGTTTTTTCTTACGCCCAAAATAACGTACTAATACTACAATATTAACAAGTTTTCAGACGTTATAAATATAAAACTCGACTACTTGCACATGATTTTTAATATGTTACAATTTGTATATAATAAGATATGCGCGTAAAATCCTTTATAAACATAAATACCGAAAAATAAAATAAACGGCAAGCGGAATACTTCGGTATTCGAACCAACCGTTTATTAAGATTTATTTTTTACACTCTGTTACATCCGCGATTCATTTATTCTGATTAATATGACTTTCTTATAATTGATTCCGATATGTACAAACGAAAGGTTGAAAAAGTGTACTGCAGCCCGCAGATTTCCTCATTTTCTAAGCATTTTCTCAGATATTTACTTCTCAAAAAATCAGAAATATCTTTCGGATATACGGAGGCGTCTTTGAGCATGGCGTCATTATAAGAGCCTTCTCCGCTTAAAACAAAATAAACTTTATTTCCGTAAAGTTTTAGCGTAGCACAGCAGCGGTCACATCGTCGGGAAAGTTCATGACTTTAGAAAAATTGATATTTATAATACCGCATAATACCGCAGTCAAGGTAATAAATATCGCCGAATGCTTCGCCGCTGTTTTATATCCGTCAGATAATATCATACTCCATACTGCACCGCAGCATTTCAGTCGTACAACGGCCTGCAAATTAAAGGCCTCATTACTTTTATCAGAGCAAAATCGTCGGAATAAGCAGCTGTTATGTCTTCAATTCAAAGCCAAAATCATGGACCGCCGCATTTACATAGCTGCTTTCCTCCGGGCTTTTATGTTCAAAAGATTCTTTTTCACCTGTTATAATTTTAAAAATAACAATTTCTTTACTCCTGTGAAACGTTTTCTATTATATTATAGTACATATACATAAACTTCGATTTTTCCAAGAGCTTTACTCCCAAGATAAATTTACCATCAACATTATATCCGTCGCCGGATTCCGGATACCTATCAATCCATCCGCCTTCCGCCTCAATTTCGATAATATCACCTTTTCTCGTGTATGAATTGCACCGAGTAAAAAGAAAACCTTTTACCTCGTCATCTAAGGCGTCTAAAATAAGATAGTTGTTATCTTCAGAATCCTCATATTTGGAATAGGTGTCGTCTATACGCGGCGAAAAGAAGGGCTGCAGGGCATTTCTCACCTCCTCCTTTGGAATTCTTATCACATAAGAACGAATATTGGTATCACATTTATATTGTTTAAGCTCCGGTAGCAAAGCGCCCCTTTCATTGCGCATCATATGAAGCTCATAATATAAAATAACATCATCTATCGGTATTACTTCATCTGCTTTAAAGCTTGAATAAAATGACACATCAGCTCTGTGCGCCGCCTCACAACACAGTTTTTTTTCACGTTCGGATATATCGGTATTATTCGTGACAGTTTCATGCGACGGCGGCAATGTATCAG
>CAOKER010000016.1 GCA_948467545.1 uncultured Eubacteriales bacterium | reverse complement strand
CACATCCTTAATATTATAAGAGATTTAAAGAAGTGTAAAAAACAAAAAATCGGGGAATGTGCGCAAACACAGCACCCCGATTTTGTATAATACAAATCGAAAGATACGTCCTCCGGCGGCTTAAACCTTTTTGAAAAAAGGTTTAAGAATCCAAAAACTTTTAAATGGAGGGTAAAGGGTTTAAAAAACTCAACATCGAGATAAAAACAAATATTGTGAGTTAAAACCGTGTATCCTCGTAATTCGAGTTTTTTCGGCAAGCCTCTTGAAATATATGATAAAATGTGTTATAATATATCTCACGTCGGCGCCGGGATTCCGGTGGGTATTTATGTGTTGCTTGCACATGAATATCAGGAGATGTTGGAGACCAATCCAACAAATCTGCCGGCGCTTTTTTTACGTCCTGCCGGTTCAGACAGTATTCAATTTATTTTTACTTTATGTTTATTATAGCACAGCTGACTTTATATGTCAAGTATTTTTTCAAAAAATGTCGATTAATAAAGAAAAATCAAATACTGTCGGGCTATATGTGCTAAAACATACTGCCGATTGTCAGTTTTTCCCATCAATAAACACCATTTTTTAAGTTTTTGCGGATTCTTAAGGAGCTTTTTTCAAAAAGCTCCTTAAGTTTTATCCTGCACTGACTGCAATTAAATCAATTGCCGCATTCGATTGAAATGCGGTTAAACTCGTCAAGAATGTCCTCGGTACGCAGATTTTTTTTATCATCTCCCCGAACATCCATTACAAGCTTACCTTTATCCATCATAACGAGCCGCGAGCCGTATTCAACGGCGTAGCGCAGATTATGAGTTACCATCATAGCGGTCAGATTTTTTTCCTTTACGAGTTTATCGGTAAGCTGCATTATAATTTCGGCTGTCCGCGGATCAAGCGCTGCCGTGTGTTCGTCGAGAATAAGAAAATCTATGGGCGTCATTACCGCCATTAAAAGGGCGATTGCCTGCCGCTGACCTCCTGAGAGCGAGCCGACTTTTACGTCGAGTTTATCTTCAAGTCCGAGACCGAGCTCGCGGAGCTTTTCGCGGTATGTCTCGGCTCTTTTCTTCTTTACGGCGAATCCGAGACCGAAAGGTTTTCCTTTGTTGTCCGCAAGAGACATATTTTCGAGAATCGTCATTGACGGACATGTGCCCATTGCAGGATTCTGGTAGACTCTTCCGATTCGGCGCGCGCGCTGATAATCGCGCATTTTTCCGACGTTTTGACCGCCGATTTCAATTGTTCCGCTGTCTGTCGGAATTGAGCCGCAGATTATGTTCAGCATCGACGTCTTTCCGCTTCCGTTGCTTCCAACAATTGAAAGAAATTCGCCGTCGTTCAACGTGAGACTGAAATCATCAAAAAGACACATTTCATTGATTGTTCCGGGATTATATATCTTTGTAATGTTTTTAAGTTCAAGCATGTCTGCGGCCGCCTTTCTTCTGGAAATTGCCGAGAATGAGAATAATCAGGAACAAGATTGCTGTAATCAACTTGAGCAGATTCGCGGGAAGCCCGGCGATCAGTGCAAGCTGAATACAAAGCTTATAAATTATACTTCCGACTACTACCGCGGTTGTTCCGCGAACAAATGACGTACGGCGGAAAATTGTCGTTCCGATTATAACTGCCGCAAGTCCGAAAACCATTTGCCCGGTGCCCATTGTACTTGAAAACGCGCGCTGGTCGTGACAGACAATGCAGCCGCAGAGTGCTACAAGTGCATTGGAAATCACAAGACCGAGAATTTTAACGGTACCGCTGTTTTTTGCAAGCGATGTTACAAGAGTTCCGTTATCACCGACTGCACGCAGCAGCATGCCGCTTTTGGTTTTGAAATACAAATCGAGCAGAATTTTGGCGGCAACCGAAATGACTAAAGCCAAAAACAGCTTTCTGTTTACAAGCGTGTCGACGCGGGGAAAGATTTCGAATATACCGTCCATAATGCCGGACGTGAAAATCGTATTAAAATCGCGCGGAACCGCGAGATTTGAGCCTGCAATTTGAAGATTTATCGAAAAGAGCGCGGTCATTGTTATAATTCCCGCAAGAAGGTCGCGCACATGGCATTTTACGTGAATCAATCCGGTGACAAGTCCGGCAAGCGCTCCGACCGCAATTGCCGCCGGAAGCGTAAGCCACGGATTGACGCCGGAGGTCAGCATTACAGCGGTGACGGCGGCTCCGAGAGGGAAGCTTCCGTCAACCGACAAATCGGGAAAATCAAGAATTTTATAAGTGATTAAAATTCCGTACGCAAGCAGGGAATAGATTAACCCTTGAATTAATGTGTTGAAAATTAGGTCAAGCATACTGTTACTCCAATACCGCGTTAAGCGGCTTTAAAAGTTTTGCGGAGCTTTTTTAAAAGCGACCGTCTTTTTTAAATGATAATCACTTATGTTACTCTGCTTCGCTTGCCTCTATTGCCGTTTCCGAAATATCCGACGGAATTTCTACAGAGAGGGTATTGCATACTTCGGTATTGATGTAAACCTTGTAGTCCGTGATAGTCTCGTACGGCATTTCCGAAGCCGTTGCTTCACCCTTTATAAGCTTTGCGGTCATTTTACCGGTGCGCTTGCCAAGCTCGATGTAGTCGATTCCCGCGGAAGCGGCACAGCCTTTCTGAACCTGTTCGATTTCACTTCCGTAAATAGGTATTCCGGCTTCGTTTGTCTTTTCAAGAATCGAATCAAGAACGCCTACCACATTATTGTCAGTGAGATTTGAAAAACAGTCTACGCCGCGGCTTATCAAAGTGTCAGCGGCCTGAGTGACTTCGGCCTGAGATGTAACGCCGACCGCGTCGATTGTGACCCCGTATTTTTCTGCTTTTTCCTGATAGTCGGCGATTGTAGATACAGAGTTGGGCTCGCTTGTCGTGTAAATTATTCCTATAGTCGACGCGTCGGGCTGCATTTTGCGGATAAGCTCAAGCTGAGCGTCGACGGGAAGCTTGTCGGATGTACCTGTTACGTTTCCTGTTGTAAGATTTGCCGCTTCAGGATCCGAAACTGCGATAAAGACAACCGGAATATTCTTTTCTTCTGCCGCATTGTAACATGAAATTGCCGAGTTTGTCGCAATTCCCACCATGTAGTCTACATTTTTGGAGGCAAAAGTAGACGAAATCTGAGATATAATATTGTCGTCAAATCCTCCGTTTTGATAGTCCACCGTAAAATCTGTTCCTTCTTTCAGGCCGGCTTCTTCAAGTCCTGCCAAAAATCCTTCGCGGCAGTTGTCAAGAGAACCGTGCTGTCCGAGCTGATTTATTCCGATTACCGGAATTTTGTCGGTTTTGCTGCATGATGAAAATACAGCAGCGCATGATAGTACCGCCATTGCCGCGGTAAAAATACGTGAAATTTTTCTTGAGTTTTTCATTTTTTAATCATACCTTTCTTAAATATAACTAAAAGCGAGATGCTGTCTCCATTGCTACGAGTTCCACCGTTTTTCGGCAGTATTACAATCCGTCATCCGGCGTCAGCGCTTCGGACGCCGCTTTGCACCTTATCGGACTTTATTATTTACCGCCATATTTTTATTGGATTTACCTCTTTAAATTTTATATAGTATTGAGGTCCTTGGATTTTAACGGTGGACTGGACACCGCAAAAATGTCCGGCGGGCATTCAGCTTTTATTGAGAATTTCGGTCAATTGGTTTATTTCAGTCAGACACGATGACCGAGCGTGTCGCTTCTTGCGCTGAGCACGTTTGCGCCGAGCACGTTTTCACTGCGCTTGAGAGGTTTGCCTCGACTTTTCTGCGGCGGCAGTGATTAATTAAAGAGCTGAGATAACAAAAAACACTCCTGTCCCGTCTAAATGCCGGGACAGGAGTGTTATAATAATCTCCTGCGGTGCCACCCTGCTTGATGTCAATTTGACATCCCACTCACGCATACAACCATATGCCATGCTTTTTTACGAGTGCATTTTCTCGTCGTCTTCTACTTGCGTCTCGGTGACAAACCGAATCACTTCGACGCTTTCGGACGCCCTCATAAGTCCATTCACACGGCTATCCGTCGCCGCGATTTCACCGTCCGCGGCTCTCTGAAGACAATTTTGCCGAGCTACTATTCTTAATCACAGGTTTAAGTGAATATGATAACACAATCGCTATGACGCACAGAACATTCGTATAAACTTGCCGTTACAGCCGTTATAAACGAGGCTGACGGCGCAAAACAATGGAATTGTAAATCTGTTTGTAAAGCTGTGTATCAATATTATCCAAGTATAACAAAATATACTTATATAATATATTAACACATGTTTTTTACTTTGTCAATAGTTATTTGACAATTAAATTTATTTTTTTATACTTACTGAGGATTTGCCCGCCCGACATGTGCGTTTTTCATTGCGGGACCATTTATCAATTCTCCGTTTTCTTTAAAACGTGAACCGTGGCAAGGACAGTCCCAGCTATGCTCGGCAGAATTCCATTTCAAAGCGCAGCCAAGGTGGGGACACCTTTTTACAGTCGGAGAAATTAAATTCAGCGCGGAGATTCCTGCGTTTGCAAGAGCTTTTCCCGCTTTCATTTTTCTGCCTGGAGAAAAGACCTGCGCATAACGGTTATAGCGGCCCGCCGTCATATCGCTTAATATTTCTGCGGCCGCCATCGAAGTGGTCATTCCCCAGAGATTAAAGCCTGTTGCAGTGTAGACGTCGGACAGCAGCTTTCCGTACCTTCCTATATACGGGATTCCGTCGAGGCTTATACAGTCCTGATTTATCCACGCATATTTTTCTTTTGCTTCCGGAAAATATCTTTTTGCAAAATCTCTCGGCACATCAAATCCGCCGCCTTTTTTTCCGGTGCGGTGGCTTCCGCCTCCGACGATAAGCAGCCCGTTGTAATTACGCAGAAAAATTCCGTTTTCCGCGGCGTCTATTACGGTACATTCAAGATCCGGCGCATTTTCGTAGGCAACGGCATATGCGTTTTGCTGATACATTTTAACAGGATACAGTCCGTGCAGATTAATAAAGGGAAAATGGGTAGCGACAATTACCTTTTTCGCGTGAATAGTCCCGTCTTTGGTATATGCCGTTGTGCCTTTCAATTTATTGACAAAGGTATTTTCATATATATTCAGATTTTCTTTTTTTGCAACTCCGTAAAGAAATTTCAACGGATGAAACTGAGCCATTCCGGGATAACATACAGCTCCCGCCACGCGGAACGGCAGAGGAGATTCAAGTGAAAATACCGCGCCGAATCCGAGCGAGTTGACCGCTTCGGCTTCTTGTTTCATGCGTGAACCATCATGCAGGGAATACATATATGAAGGCTTTTCCTCAAAGTCGCACGGAATATCTTTTGAAAGCTCGCGGAATTTTTCAACCGCGCGGAGATTTGCTTCCAGGTACAATTTTGCATATGTTGCTCCAAAGTCACGTATCATGTCGCTGTAAAGTATATCATGTTGTGCGGAAAGAACAGCGGTTGTTCCTTTGGTTATTTTGTCTCCGATTCTGCCGCCTTCCGCGAGGATGCAGTTTACACCGGATTTTTTCAGCTGAGCTGCGCACAGAACACCTGCCATTCCGCCTCCGATAACCAATACGTCTGTCTCCATGTTTCCTTCGAGATGCGGAAATGCGGGAGGGTTAAGATTGTCTTTCCAAAGATAATTCATTTTTTTATTGTTGCTTTCAATTATGTGAAAGCTTCCTTTCCTCTTTTTGTCTTTCTTAATACAGTATTTCCTTAAATTCATGAAATAATAACCGCAAATTAATGCTTTAAGTAATAACCGCAAATTAAAGCTTTAAGTCCACAGCTTTTATTTCGCCGCGGAGAACAACGTATCTGCGGCGAGCTTTCCCGAAATTTGCGGTTGAACTGAAAATTATGACACTATATTTTTATGACACTATATTTTTATGATACTATATTTTTTAGTAGGCCTATAATCGGCAGTACTTCAATAGATATATTTTTGAAAAATATACATTCTTTATATTGTTTTACATTTTTTTTATAAATACTCTTTTCTATGGAAAGAAAATGTGGTATAATATTTTAAAACATTAATGTATTCACTAATGCTTTAAGGTACAAGTTTCGCTTCGCTGTCAAAAGCGGCGATTTTGCAAAGCAAACCCTCGAAATATTGCCGATTTCCCGGAACTTGTGCGATAATATTTCACATTATAATGACAAAATAATGACAAAAAATTGATGATATTTGTCTGTCCAAAGGACAAGTTATATTAGAGAAAGGAAAATACAATGTACCAGTTTAATGACAACAGAAAAGAGGTAAGCTTTGACAAAAGCAATCCCCCTACTCCTTGGATGAATTATCTTTCCAACGGAGAGTTTACTGCTATGATTTCTCAGGCGGGCGGCGGCGTAGCCTTTTACAAATCTCCCCAAATTTGGCGTATTAATCACTATCGATTCTTTCATCTTCCTACTGACAGAAGCGGCTTTTATACTTACATCAAAGACGGGAAAAATTTTTGGTGTCCTACCGCGGAGCCTGCAAAAAGCCGTCCGAGAGTGTGGCGGGCGACTCATGGAATGGGTTACACTACATATGAAGCGAAAAGGGGAGGTTTATTTGCAAGGGCAAGGTATTTTGTCGGAGAATATGAGAATTGCTTAATATGGAATTTAAAGCTTAGAAGCAAGGACGACCGCAAAATCACCGTCTTTCCTTTTGTTGAGCTTGGCATGATGGAGTTTCAGCGCGAGCTTCAGTGGCAGTGCTACAATAAGCATCAGCTTTCCGCTTATAATATGGACGATATTCTTGTGTATAGGTACGGTGTTGAAATGCAGCCGCGTCCGGAACAGACTCCTCTTGTATATTTTGCGTCCGATTATCCCGTAACCGCGTTTGACTGTGATCGAGACGAGTTTATCGGCAGCTACGCCAGTGAGGAAAATCCCAAAAATGTAATAGCGGGAAAATGTACAAATTCAACGCTTGCCGGAGGAGATCCGTGCTTTGCATTGCAGCTTGACGTTGATCTGAGAGCCGGAGAGGATAAGGAGATAAATATTTTTCTCGGTACCGCTATGACCGAGGAGGATATTAAAAAGTCTGTTGCTCATTGCCGCGAAGACGGTTTTGTGAAAAAGAGCCTTGAAATGCTTCGCAGGCATTGGCGCGGACGCCTTGCACGTTTCCAGTGCGAAGTTCCTGACGAGAATGTTCAGCGTATGGTTAATATTTGGAACCCGTATCAGGCGGAACGCAACTTTATGTTTTCGAGAAACATTTCATATTATGCGACCGGTACTTTCCGCGGAGTGGGATACCGCGATACCGCTCAGGATATTCTTGCCGAAATTCCGTTTAGTACTACTCGTGCCAAGGATAAAATAAAGCTGCTTCTCGGCCAACAGTATAAGGACGGTCATGTGAATCACTATTTCTTTCCGACTGAGGGATTTGATCCCGTTACAACGATTCACTCGGATGATCATCTGTGGATTATTATGTCGGTTTATTATGTTACTATGGAAACCGGACAGCGCAAGTTTTTGAGAGAAAGAGTTCCGTATTACGACGGCGGCGGCGCAAGCGTTTATGAACATTTGAAAAAATCTGTCGAATATACATGTCAGCATCTCGGTGAACACGGTTTTCCTCTTATGCTTCGGTCCGACTGGAATGACATGCTGTATAAAGTCTGCCGTGAGGGAAAGGGTGAAAGTATTTGGACGTCCATGCAGTTCGGAACGGTTTTGCGTATGATGGCAGAACTCGCAGAGCTTATGGGAGATAACGCGTCCGAATACAGAAGGCTTTATGATGAGCAGAAGAAGCTTGTCAATGATATCGCATGGGACGGAGAGTGGTTCAGGCGCTGCATTACCGATGACGGGACCTTTATCGGCTCCAAAGAGCAGCCGCAGGCGAAAATATGGCTCAATACTCAATCATGGTCGGTTATTTCCGGTATGGGAGATCGTAATAAGGCCGAAAAGGCAATGGAAAGCGTTAATAAGTATCTTGATACGGATTTGGGAATTAAGAAGATTGATCCGTCTATGAAGGATTATCCGAGTGCCGAGGATCCTCTTACATACTATAATAAGGGCTGCGGAGAGAACGGTTCGGTGTTCTGCCATGCAAATACCTGGGCAATTATTGCCGAATGCATGCTTGGTCATCCCGAAAGAGCTTATAAATATTATCATCAGCTTCTTCCTATGATTGCTCAGGAAAAAGCCGGAGAGTGGAGATATAAGGCTGAACCGTATGTATATTCGTCTAATATATTCGGACCGGAAAGTGATAAGTTCGGACTTGCAAATGTCAGCTGGCTTACAGGTACCGCGGCTTGGATGTATATAGCGGTGACACAGTATATTCTCGGCATTAAAGCTTCTTGGGACGGTCTTGTTATTAAACCGTGTATTCCGGGAGAATGGAAGCATATTACGGTCAAACGTACTTTCAGGGGATGCAAGTATACAATTGAAATTGAAAACAAGGGCGTCGGTGCCAAAGAGGTTGTAATTCCGCATGTAAGCGGACGTACAAGATTTAATGTTAAGGTAGTGGTATAAACATACTTTAAATAGGACTTCCTCAGCGTGGAAAATATAAATAAGCAGCTTGACATGGACATATTTTACAATATTCGAGCTGGAATATGCCGACTTGAAAGGCACAGTTTACAATTTGTAAACTGTGCCTTAGTTTTTTTTAAAAAAATACTTGACAAACAAGTTAGCTTGTGCTAACATAATATGCGGTTAGAGAAGGCTAACTTGAGAAAGCGGATTATTTTCGGAATGCCTTTTCCGACGTTAAAGTTTATATGTAATATAAGAGGGTAGGTAATGATGCCGCTGACATATGCTAATATAGGCGAGGAAAATGTGATAAAAAAAGTATGCGGTAGTACGGCGGTGAGAAAGCATCTTGAAAACCTTGGCTTTGTTGTCGGAAGCAATGTTACTGTTGTAAATGAATTTTCGGGCAATATAATTGTTAATGTTAAGAATTCAAGAGTTGCTATAAGCCGTGAAACGGCACAAAAAATTATGATATGAGCTTTGTACTAATCTGTATCGGTGTATTTTATGACGCGATGCAGTTGAAAAAATTGGAAGGCAGGTTGATTTAATGAAAACGCTCAGACAAACAAGGGTCGGTCAGGACGCAACGGTTGTAAAGCTTCACGGAGAGGGAGCTGTTAAGCGGCGCATAATGGATATGGGGATTACAAAAGGTGTTTCTGTCCATGTCAGAAAGGTTGCTCCGCTCGGCGATCCGATTGAAGTAACGGTGCGCGGATATGAACTTTCGCTCAGAAAAGCGGATGCCGATATGATTGAGATTGAGTAAAGGGTTAAAATTACAGGCGGAACTGACATACATAATCAGATATGGTACTTCTGTATACAGATTATTATGTGTGTAGAATTATATATTGCGGTTAGCTTGCGCTAACAAGCATGGATGACATGCCGCAATGATTTTTGATACAGAAAGGAAGCTTCCTATGCGGAAGCGGGGTAGATTGAAATGGACTTGAGAATTGCTCTTGCCGGAAATCCTAACTGCGGAAAGACAACGCTTTTTAATGCGCTTACCGGATCAAATCAATTTGTGGGAAACTGGCCGGGCGTTACCGTTGAAAAGAAGGAGGGCAAGCTCAAAAAGCATGACGGAGTGATAATAACCGACCTTCCGGGAATATATTCCCTTTCTCCGTATACACTCGAAGAGGTGGTTGCCCGCAGTTATCTTGTGAATGAGCGTCCCGACGCTATTCTTAATATTGTTGACGGAACCAATCTTGAGAGAAATCTTTATCTTACTACGCAGCTTACAGAACTTGGAATTCCCGTAGTCATGGCAATTAACATGATGGACGTTGTGAAAAAGAACGGAGATCGTATTGATACATCGGCGCTTGCATCCGATCTCGGAATTAAAATAGTAGAGATTTCTGCTCTTAAGGGAAACGGGATATCCGAGGCTGCCGAAGCGGCTGTTGAAGCGGCTAAAAACGGAAAAACCGTTCCGATGCACACTTTTTCCGGTGTAGTAGAACATGCGATTGCTCACATTGAAGAGGCAGCTGTTCATTCTATGCCTGAAAATCAGCAGCGGTGGTATGCGATCAAAATTTTTGAACGCGATGACAAGGTTATGCGGGAAATGAAGCTTTCCGACAGTACGCTTTCGCATATAGAGGAAGATATTGCTGCTGCCGAGAGGGAGCTTGACGATGATGCCGAGTCTATTATCACAAATGAGAGATACATATATATTGCGTCGCTTATAAAGCATTGCCTGAAAAAGAGATCTGCCGGACAGCTTACGACTTCCGACAGAATAGACAGGGTTGTTACCAATCGTTTTGCCGCTCTTCCGATTTTTGCAGTAATTATGTTTCTTGTTTACTATATTTCTGTTTCTACGGTCGGCACAATAGCAACAGACTGGGCAAATGACGGAGTATTCGGCGACGGCTGGCATTTGTTCGGAATCGGTTCTTCCGCTTATGATGACGCGATGGCAGATTATGCGGCTGAAAATGTCTGGACAGATGAATTCGTCTCTATTATAAAATCTGCTGCTGATGCAGACGTTGTAGGTGCGTCGGATATTGCCGATGCTATTGAGGAAGAGGACTTCGGTGCGTTCGACGAGGCTTACGGTTCGTATTCGGATTCGCTGATTGAAGAAGGCTTCGATGTATCTGAAATTTATGATGCTGCATTGGGTGAGGATGCAGAGGGAATTCCGAATCCCGAAGACTACGGTGTCTGGATTCCCGGAATACCTGTTTTTATTAAACGCGGACTCGATTCCGTAAACTGTGCGGATTGGCTTCAGGGATTAATCCTTGACGGAATTGTCGGCGGCGTTGGAGCGGTTCTTGGATTTGTTCCGCAGATGCTTGTGCTTTTTATACTTCTTGCATTTCTTGAGGCATGCGGATATATGTCGCGTATTGCGTTTGTTCTCGACCGTGTTTTCAGAAAATTCGGTCTGTCGGGAAAATCATTCATTCCGATGCTTATCGGAACCGGCTGCGGAGTTCCCGGAATCATGGCTTCACGTACGATCGAAAACGAACGTGACCGCCGTATGACGATCATGACAACGACTTTTATTCCCTGCGGAGCAAAGCTTCCGATTATTGGACTTATTGCCACGGCTTTGTTTGGCGGCGCATGGTGGGTCGGCCCGTCCGCATATTTTATTGGAATTGCCGCAATTATAATTTCGGGTATTATGCTTAAAAAGACAAAGATATTCTCCGGCGATCCGGCTCCGTTTGTAATGGAGCTGCCGGCGTACCACCTTCCGACGGCAGGCAATGTACTTCGTTCTATGTGGGAACGTGCTTCTTCCTTTATAAAAAAGGCCGGCACTATCATACTTTTGTCCTCAATCATAATTTGGGCGGGTTCGTGCTTCGGATTTGTTGACGGTGCGTTTATGTTTGATCCGGATATGGAGCTTGAGAGCAGTATCCTTGGAATTATCGGCGGCGCTATATGCTGGATTTTTGCACCGCTCGGATTTGGAAACATCAAGGCTACAATTGCTACAATCATGGGACTTGTTGCCAAAGAAGAGGTTGTCGGGGTATTCGGTGTTCTTGACTTTGAAGGAATGACTAAGCTTGCGGCATATTCGTTCCTCTGCTTCAACCTGCTTTGTGCACCGTGCTTTGCCGCAATCGGAGCTATCAAGCGTGAGATGAATTCTGCAAAATGGACGTTCTTTGCAATAGGTTATCAGTGTGTGTTTGCATATGCGGTATCACTTATGGTTTATCAAATTGGGTCCGTGTTTACGGGTGGACTCAATGCAGTCGGACTTCTCTGTGCATTGCTTATACTTGCATTTATAATATTTATGCTTGTGAAACCGTATAAGGAAGCTTCAAAATTTACCGAAAAGGTTCGCATCTGAAATATCCTTGCTTTCTGTTTTTTATAAGTCTCCAAGTTACGAAGGGTATGGATGTAAAGTTTGGATATGTTTTCGGAGCATAGGAGGATTTTGTCTCACGCCGCATTTTCGAGGAGGTATCTCCCAAATTATAAAGCTTACTTGAGCTTTGAATATAAACGAAAGGCATGTTCTGAATAATGATAGATTTTATATATTCAAATATTTCTACAATTATTATTGGCGTCGTGCTTGCGGCAATTGTTGCTATGGTAATTGTAAAAATGATCCGAGATAAAAAGAGCGGTAAGTCTTCATGCGGAGGCGGCTGTGCGGGGTGTCCTTCAAATTGTACCTGCCATCAAAAAAATAAATTTTGAGCTATAATATCAAACAAAGATGTTTCCAAAGCTGCTCCGAAGATGTTTCCGCTATACTTCGCAGCGGGCCGACAGCAGACCGGCTGTCAGGATGATGTTTTTTACAGTTGTTAATTTTTAATTTGTTTTTCATCGGCTGTGCAATCCGCCGGTGGGACGGCCTATTATTGTTCTTTCATATTACCGAAAGGCTTACCATATACCGAAGGAATCCGACACAAACGGTTCCTTCGGTTATTTTAATTTGTTACTGTTATTTATTTGTACTGAACAGGTCTTTTTATTACGCATCTCTTGACAAAAAAAACGCTGTGTGATATTATGATAATGTAGATTTTATACATGCTTTGTGCCGCTTATTGGCAGATTGGAGATTTGTTTACAATGAAAAAAACGAGACTGATTCTTGCTGCACTGCTTTGTGCTGCCGCGACGGTTTCTGTCTATGCAGCCGATTCGGCACCGTCTGAATTTGCTCGGTATGACGTAAACCGTGACGGCAAGGTAAATGCGCATGATATTGTTGCGATGATGAAATTTATTGCCGCAGGAAGAACCGATATCGAGACAGGTGCTTACGACAATAACGGTGACGGAAAGGCAAACAGCATTGATCTTGTCAGACTTATGAAATATATTGCAAGCGGAGGAGCGGAAAGCACCGATTCTTCCGCGGGAGCGGATTCCTCTGATTCCGATGCTACATCATATGACCCCGATACGTCGGATTCATCTGATATTTCAGATGTTCCCGATACATCGGATATGCCCGTTACCGACGATACTTCAGGCGATGTTACCGATTCTCCGGATCCGGATACCCCGGAAGCAGAAATCGAGGAGCTGAACAGATCGTATAATAAGACGCTTTCTGTTATAGCTGACCGACTTCCCGGTATTGTATGCTGGGGCGATTCGCTTACTTCAGGTCCTGGCGGCGACGCTATGACCTATCCGAAATCTCTTCAAAATTCAATAAATAACGCAATATGTTCGGTATACGATCCTACCTCGTCTCTTTCCGACGAGGCGAAATCGCTTGTAGATGCTGAGGATTATAAAATATCGATACCGGTTATAAATATGGGAGTTGGAGGAGAGACTACAAATACAATTCTCGGAAGAAACGGAGCTGTTCCGTTTGTTACGTCCGGATCTTTAACAATTCCTTCGGGTACAACTCCGGTCAGAATCAGATTTGTTTCGCAGAACGGAAGAACCGTTGCTCCGCTTTTGCAGGGAAGTGCGGGCATGGAGTATGTTACTATTTCAGGAGTACGCGGTGTTATAAGTAAATCCTACGGAGGCTATACTTTTACAAGAAGCGAGGCGGGAAGCGAAGTAACGGTACCGGGCGGCACTGTGATTACCACGGCCGGTTCGGAAAATTACCGCGATTACATTACCGTGATATTTATCGGACAGAACGGCGGTTTTACCGACTATGATGATCTTGTTGTACAGCAGCGTGCAATAATTGAACACCAAACAAGAAATAACGATCGCTATATTATAATAGGGCTTCACACCACAACGCCGTCTTATCGTGACGATCTTGAAGGTTTGATGGAAGAGGAATACGGAGATAAATATATTAACCTTCGGCGATATATGGCAACAGACGCAATATACGATGCCGGTCTTGAACCCACTCAGGAAGATCGTTGGAGGATGGATATAGGTTTTGCTCCGCTTTCATTGCTTGCGGTGGATGAGCTGCATTTTAATGATACGGGATATGAGCTGATAGGGAAACTTGTTTATAACCGTATGGAGAGTCTGGGTTATTTTGACGAAGTTAAGTTAAGCGCAGGTATCTCGAACTGACTGTCTGATTTCCTTTGCTGAGCATAATAAATACAATAACCTAATAATCTGTGCGTATCAACGCTTGTTTCAGCATCCGCCGCTTTCTTGCCGAACATTGCGGCGGATGTTTTTTTATCGCAAAGCAAAACACTGAAAACCATCTGTTACAATTTATATACAATTTATAATTGCCTTGGCAATGCAATGAATTTTTTAACTGTATGAGGCCGATGCGGACGGTAGGGGGTAAATCAATGGCAATAATAAAAAGGCTTATTACATCGTGGACAGCTGCGGCTTATATAATCGCGCTCATTTCGGGAGGATTTAATATTCCCGCGAATTACACCGATAAGACTTTTACCGATGGTGTGAACATTTTATTTTTTTTAATTGTAATGTTCGGATTTTTTTTGCTTCTGACCTATGTTTCGAGCCTGAGACTTGGATTTTCTTCTGATGATTTGGCTCTTGTTTTGTTTCTCGGTTTATATTCGCTGTTGCTTACAGTGAATACTCAGAGTATTATTGCTGTTATATCGGTTTTGATTCCGGTCAGTATAGCAGTGTTCTATATATTTTACCGAGATAACCGAAGACTGTCAGGTTTTAATCTTTCTCCGAAGGCGGGCTTTGCGGCGGCCTGTACTGTGTCTGTCGCTTTAGCGGTTTTTATAGGTGCCTATACAAGCTGCAGGTATTTGTCCTTTGGTTCTCCGAATTACGACTTCGGAATATTTTGCAATATGTTTGCAAGTATGGCGCGTGATTTTACTCAGACTGTAAGTTCTGAGCGGGACGCTATAATTCAGCATTTTGAGGTACATTTTTCGCCGGTATACTATTTGATGCTTCCTTTTTATTTTGTTTTTAGATCCCCGATAACACTTCAAATCCTTCAGGCTTTGGTTGTCGCTTCAGGAATAATTCCGTTATGGCTTATATCAAGGAGGAGAGGGTTATCGCCGCGTGCGTCTGTTATTTTGTCGCTGATCTATGCATTCTATCCTGCAATTTCGGGCGGATGCAGCTATGATTTGCATGAAAACTGTTTTTTGACTGCTTTTATTTTGTGGCTTTTTTGGGCAGCGGAGCGAAGAGACAAACTCGGGAATATTCTTCTTTTTGTATTTGCAGCCCTTACGCTTTCCGTAAAAGAGGACGCCGCGATATACGTAGCCTTTGCGGGAATTTATATTGCGGTTGCGGACGGCTGCGATTCAAGCTTTAAAAATCCGTGTCCGGAAACTGTGCGTCTTGGATGGCGCGGAAAATTATCGAGATTTTTGACTGCTCAGCGACTAAACGGAATTCTTTTAGTGTTAATCTCTGTAGTGTGGTTTGGATTTACTTCATGGTTTCTTACTGAATTCGGCTATGGCATTATGAGCTCGCGGTATTCAAATTTTATTCCTGAAGGAGGCGGTCTTGCCGATCTTCTGCGCACAGTATTAACTAATCCGGCAATTGTTTTTTCGGAATCCTTCGGAACCGAAAAATTAGAATTTATTGCGCAGATGATTTTACCTCTTGCCTTTATTCCTGTTGTAACGAAAAAGCCTCATCGTTTGCTTCTGCTTATGCCGTTTCTGCTTATCAATTTAATGCCGGATTATGAATATCAGCATTCTGTTTTCTTTCAGTATGTCTTTGGCTCGTCGGCCTTTATGTTTTACGGTACTGTGCTGAATCTCTCCGATATGAAACCCAAACTGCGCCGCACGCTGCTTTTACTGTCTTTGTCTTCATCAATTTTGTTTTTCGGAGCTTTTATTATGCCAAAAAGCGAATATATCTTCAGATATTATGAGAACAGGGATAAATATGCGCGGATCGAAGGCTATCTTGATGTAATAGATGATGATGCATCTGTTACGGCGTCGACGTTTATTGTTCCGCACATTGCCGATCGGAGAGAAATATATCAGCTGAAAAAGGGTTCGGAGACAGAGGCCGAAACAGACTATGTTGTAATTGATCTCCGTGGTGTTACGGAACAGTCGGCGAATGAATATATATATGCTTATAAAAATAAGGGTTATAGTACTGTCTGCTGTGAATACGGGACGATATTGATTCTTGAGAGAATTATATAAATAAAGGTAATTAAAGGTGAGATGTTTCCCGCATTCCCGACAGGGTTCAGCCTTTTTTCAGCGGCGGTATAATTCGCTGTCCGGAGCCTCAGGACTGCGTTTTGCACCTTATTGAATATTATAAACCTCGGTTTGTGAAAAACTGCAAAATCGAAAAGTATTTGTTGGAATGAATTTTTTATACTGATAAGTCTGAGCAGTAATTTATATGAAAGGTATTGGTTAAAAATGAAGAGCAAAAAAGTTGTTGCGACGGTACTTTTATGCTGTCTTGCGTTTCCTGCCGTTCTTTCTTCCTGCCATACAGAAATGGAACAGGGTGAGGGAACGGGGCGCGATAATGTATTGTTTAATTCCGGAACATCAAGCGGAGAAAATGCGGTCAGTGCGGGAGTTCAAACAAATGTGCCTGATACGGGCAGCAGCGGTGTTACAAACAGCAGCTCGGATACCGATGCTGTACGGTTTTCATTTGTTGCTGCGGGAGACAATGTTATACATGAATCGGTCTTTGTGGACGCTGAAAAGCGTGCGGTTTCCGCTGCTTCAACCGGCGCTTATTCCGGGACATATTATTTTGATGAAATGTATCTTGGAATAAAAGATTTAATTTCTTCTGCCGGAATTGCATATATCAATCAGGAAGGACCTGTCGCCGGAGATTCTCTTGGAATTTCGGGATATCCGGCATTTAACGCCCCAGAGGAAATCGGAGATGCTCTTATCAATACCGGTTTTGACATTATAAATCTTGCCAACAATCATATGCTTGATATGGATACTTCCACTCGAACGGGATATAAGCATACAATAGATTATTGGAAAAACAAAAATGTAATGACTATCGGCGCATATGAAAACGAAGAAGATTATAATACAATCAGAATATTGGAGAAAGACGGAATCAAAATTGCCCTTCTTTCATATACCTATGGAACAAACGGCAACAAGCTTTCTGCGGCAAGTCCTGAGCTTGTCGTTCCGTATATAGATAAAGCGGTGATTACAAGGCATATCAATGCGGCGAAAGAGCAGGCAGACCTTGTTTTTGTTTCTATGCATTGGGGGCTTGATACGGCAGGTTCGTCGTTTAACAATTATCCTACAGATGAGCAGAAAGAGCTTGCACAGCTTATCTCTGATCTTGGAGCCGATGTTATTATAGGAATGCATCCGCATGTGATACAGCCGATGACATGGCTTACCGGAGCATCAGGCAATAAGACGCTTGTTACGTATTCAATAGGAAATCTTCTTTCTACCATGCTTCACATTTACAACAATGTCGGAGGAATTATGTCGTTTGACATTGTAAAGGACCGAAGCGGAAATGTATATGTAGATGCGCCGCGCTTTCTTCCTGTCGTTTGCCATTATACAGCCGATTCGTCTGTTGTCGATTCTCAGGGCTATGCAACTCGTTCAGGTCTCGCTCTCTATATGCTTGAGGATTATACAAGTGAGCTTGCGTCAAATCACGGTTCAAAAGTTTATGATTCTTTTACTCTCGATACTATTTATGGTTATGTGACAGACACGATCTCTACGGAATTTCTCCCTGATTATTTAAAGTAATTTTAATTATTTTGAGAAGGCTTGACATTCGTGAAAATGAAATATAAAATTGAAAGCGGACGGCCGAAGAATACCGAGGGACGTCTGAAAAAAGAAATTCGCGTATACGATTTGCTTGATTCACTTGAGATCGGATACGATCGAATTGACCATAATGCTGCCGAGACTATGGAAGCATGCCGAGAAATTGATGATGCTCTTTCACCGGCGGTAATCTGCAAAAATCTTTTTCTATGCAATTCGCAGAAAACAAAATTTTATTTGCTGCTAATTCGCGGGGACAAGAGATTTGACACTAAAAGTATTTCATCTCAGATTGGAAGTGCTCGATTGTCTTTTGCTCCGCATGAATATATGGAAAAATATCTTGATAATACGCCCGGATCTGCAAGTGTGCTCGGTCTCATGAATGATACGGACGGAAAAGTAAAATTGCTTATTGACAAGGAAGTATTGAACGAAGAGTATTTTGGATGTCATCCATGTATTAATACATCAAGTCTCAGATTAAAGACAAGCGATGTTTTCGTAACCTTTTTAGAGGCTGTAAAGCATGATTATACTGAGGTGACGGCCGGTTAAGCTGATGTGCGGCCGCTGAGCTTATTTTACATCACAAGATATTCAGATTGAAGGGGGACAGGAAGAATGGCGGTTGAAAACTGCGGTTTTATATACAAGGAGATATTTCCGTTTTGGAATAAACTTGATGATGAAGCCAAAAATACGATATGTGATTATACTGCTTATGTTCATTACGGAAAAGGAGATGCTATTCACAGCGGAGACGGAGAGTGTACCGGGGCTGTGATTGTGAAAAGCGGCTGCATACGCGTATATATCATGTCGGATGAAGGAAGAGAAATAACTCTTTACCGATTATTTCCCGGAGATATGTGTCTGCTTTCCGCGTCGTGTGTCATACAGACAATTACATTTGATGTTTTTGTGAATGCAGAGGAGGACAGTGATTGCTATGTGTTGAACGGAAATAAATTTGCCGAACTTTCGGAGCAGTATCAGGATGTAAAGATTTTTGCCCTTGAGCTTGCAGTAGAGCGTTTTTCCAACGTTATGTGGGTTATGCAGCAGATACTTTTTATGAGCATGGACCGCAGACTGGCGATTTTTCTCTGTGATGAGTCGGCTCAGACAGGTTCCGATACAATAAGGCTTACCAATGAGCAGATTGCAAAATATATCGGATCTGCACGGGAGGTCGTTTCGCGGGTGCTTAAATATTTTGCAGCGGATGGAATTGCCGAACGCATAAAAGAGGGTGTCAAGATTATTGATAAGCAAAAGCTGCGCAAGCTTGCATATTGATTTTTATATTAAATTGAACGATTCGGTTGAATTTTTGTTTTTTATGTTGTATAATATACGCCGCTGTGTTTTGCAGCGGCTGTTTTGGTATGAACAACAGAAGCTGTCTCTTTCCGTTGAGTGATTGTCCTAAAGACATTCGGCACTTTATTGAGGCCGTTTCAATGATAGAATTTTTTCGATTTGTTTTTTCATGCAGCTGATCAATCTGCTGTCTAAATGATATGTAACGGTCTTTTCGGTACTTATGAAAAGTGTTTAAGGAAAGTAGAGTATTTAAAAAAGCTTTAACTGGAGAATAAATTATATGGGATTAACGATAACCGCTCAGATTATCAGTATTATTTCAATGGTAGTAATGGTTCTTTCGTTTCAGATGAAAAGAAACAGATATCTTTTTGCTATGCAGATTGTTGCAAGTGTTGGTTTTGCGGTCAGCTACTTTATGCTTGGCTCTCCGATCGGAGCAATGTTCAATATCGGGGGAATGCTTCGTAGTACGGCTTTCTCTATTCCTAAACTCAAGAATAATTATTTGGTTATTGTTATTCTTGAACTATACTTTATAGTAGTGACATTTTTTACATACGGCGGTTTGATGTCATTTTTTCTGCTTATCGCCCAGCTTGTCAGCACATTCTTTATGTGGAAGGATAATGGAAAGCTTATACGTATCTCTTTAGTATGCTATGTTTCTCCGGTTTGGCTGATCAACAATATAATTGTAGGTTCAATCGGAGGCACACTTTGCGAGACATTTAATATTATTTCTATTTTGGTCTCATTTGCAAGATATGGAATGAACGGGTTTGAAAAATAAATAGATTTACGGTTTGTAACATTATAATTAAAAGCAAGCCGTGTCCTGTCTATAGGGCGGCGAGCTTTATTGTTTTTCCAATGGCGGTGCAATGCGCTGACGCTAAATGACGGTGCTTTGTATCTTATTGAATTATTCTTTTTACAAATCCGCAGAGATGGATTTTTTTACAGCTATTGCAAAAAGGGCGAAAGTGTGGTAATATCAAATTATAAATGAAAGCAAGTTATAAATGAAAGCAAGCTGTGTCCGCCTCTGAGACGGCGGTTTCCATCGGCTTTTTCAGCAGCGGTGCAGTCCTCCGCCGAATCGCCTTATGACGGCGCTGCGCGCCTTATTGAAAAGAAGAGTTTAATTTGTATATTGATACTTTTGTCAGCTTTTTTGAGGGGAATGATTTTCTATGAACAGAAAGCAGATAAGTTCTCGTATGCGGAAAATCGAAGAAGAATATCCGGTTTTGCTTCGTAATCCGAAAGGATTTGCCGTGCCTGTGCTTGTAACGGTAATTTTAATTGTATCTGCATTGGTAGTTTCCGTCTGGTTTACTTTTGCTGCCGCTAACAGTAAAATTCAGCAGCCCGATTCTGACCGATATTATTCGGAAGGGAACGGGGACCAAAACATTTCTTCGGAATGGCAGTCGTATTACGGCACGCTTATTTCGGAGACACTGAGTATAGGCATTGCCGTTATTCCGGTCTCGGTCGGTTTTTCGGCGGTTATCGGTGCAGTTTTGATTTTGCTGCGAAAAAGGCAGCGCAGAAGATGGAGAAGGAATTTTAATGCGATACCCGACAAAATTGCAAGCGAATATTTTAATCTTAAGGATGATTATAAAAGGTGTGCGCTGAAAGAAAGCGGTGACCGCTGTTCTTGTAAGGATTGTGTCAGCTGCATATCTGTATCTGACGGTTCAAAAATAAAGTACAATTGTAAAATATACGGAGAAGGGGCTTTTGACGCATTTGTATGTGACGATTTTGAAAGAAACAAATAGCTGCAGAAGTTTTTGTCTGAATGCTGTGTTTATTTCATTATAAATGAAGTTAATGTACGGTCTGTGATAAGTTAATACCGGTCTGCAGCATATATGCAGACCCTTTTTATATTGTCTTGCGATATTGTTTGAGCGGCTGTATATTACAAACTTACTGTTTTTTATATGTAGCTGATTGATTTTTTGATTGAAAAAGCTGCATAATAATAAGTATATACGGTATATACATATGATGTTTGCTGTGTATAGAATAATTTTTATAGGGAGTATTCATTTTGAAGGGGTTGTTTAAGCATTTAAAAAAATATAGAAAAGAGAGTTTGCTTGCTCCGTTTTTTAAAATGATTGAAGCGCTTTTCGATCTGTTTGTTCCGCTTGTAGTTGCTGATATTATCAATATCGGTATTATGGCGGAAGATAAGCGGTATATTTACAGCAGGTGCGGAATGCTTGTGCTTCTTGCGGTTATCGGACTGCTTTGCAGTATCATTGCTCAGTATTTTGCCGCCAAAGCGGCGGTAGGCTGTGCATCGGAGCTGCGTCATTCTCTTTTTGCACATATACAAACGCTTGGTTTTTCAGAGATCGACGGGCTTGGAACAGAAACTCTGATTACAAGAATGACAAGCGATATAAATCAGGTGCAGAGCGGAATTAATCTTTTTCTGCGTCTGTTTCTCCGCAGCCCGTTTGTTGTTTTGGGCGCAATGATTATGGCGTTTACAATAAACTTTCGCTCAGCGGCAATTTTTGCCGTATCTATTCCGGTTCTTGCTTTAATTGTCTTTGGAATCATGCTGATAACAGGTCCGATGTATAAAAGGGTTCAGAGCCGGCTTGATGCGGTTTTAGGTATAATCCGCGAAAATCTTCAGGGCGTTCGCGTCGTCCGTGCTTTCGGCAGGGAAAAGGATGAAACCGAGCGGTTTGAGGAAGCAAATTTAAAACTTGCTTCCGGGCAGCTTCGCGTTGGAAGAATTTCTTCTCTGATGAATCCGATGACCTATCTTGTGGTTAATCTTGCGGTAATTGCGATTCTTAATACAGGGGCTGTACAGATAAATTCCGGAATTCTTTGGACAGGAGACGTAATTGCTCTGATAAATTATATGAGTCAGATTCTTATTGAGCTTGTTAAGCTTGCAAATTTGATTATTCAGGTGACAAAGGCCGTTGCTTGTGCCGGACGTGTGCAGGCAGTTCTTGATGTTAATCCGGAGATGAATTTTCCGTCTGATATCGGTTTATCGTCAAGTGCTTCTTTCACCGGCCGTGTATCTTCGGATGTATCCGATTTTTCGGCTTCGAATGACGACTCTTGCAGAGCAAATGATTCCCCTGAAATAGGTATTTCTTCCGAGAAACATGTGCCGCACGAATCATCGGGATTCTCCGATACCGCGGTACAATTCAGTCATGTTGGACTGCGGTATTCCATGGCGGGAGCGGAAAGTCTTACCGATATTGATTTTTCTGTTCCGCGCGGTTATACTGTCGGTGTAATCGGGGGAACGGGAAGCGGAAAAACAAGTCTTGTAAATCTTATTCCTCGGTTTTACGACGCGACATCCGGTATTGTCTCTGTCTTTGGAAAGCCTGTTTCCGAGTATTCAAGGGAAGAGCTTCGCAGTCGCATAGGAATGGTTATGCAGCGAGCACAGCTTTTTTCCGGAACAATTCGGAGCAATCTTAAGCTGGGTGCGGAGAATGCGTCCGACGAACAGCTGTGGGAGGCATTGGAAACAGCAAAGGCAGCTGATTTTGTACGAGGTAAGCCGGGAGGACTTGACGCTCCCGTGAGCCAGAACGGGAGAAATTTATCAGGCGGGCAGAAACAAAGGCTTACTATAGCACGTGCGCTTGTCACACAACCGGATATTTTGATTCTTGATGACAGCTCAAGCGCGTTGGACTTTGCTACCGACGCAGCGCTTCGTCAGTCTCTTTCCGTACTTCACGGCAGAACGACGCTTTTTATAGTTTCTCAGCGTGCGTCGAGTCTTAGACACGCCGATATGATAATTGTGATGGACGACGGAAAAATTGCCGGGTTCGGAAAACACGACGAGCTTCTGTCCGACTGTCTTGTTTACCGTGAGATATATGAAAGTCAGTTTGGAATTGAAAACGGCTAAAAATACCGAAAAGTGTATTACAGATCTTTACTTGTTTTTCAGAGGTGATGATTATAAATATGGCAAAGAGTAAAAAATACAGCCGCGGAGAGAATATCCGAACGCTCCGCCGTGTACTGAAATATATCGCGCCGTATCGTATTCTTGTTGCAGCCAGCGTCGTCTGTGCGGCTGTCTCTGTAGCGTCTCAGCTGTATGTTCCGATTTTAACCGGAGATGCGATTGACTATATGATATACAGAAATAATGTGAATTTTGACGGAGTGGTCCGAAAGCTTATTACAATCGGAGTTGTGACGGGAGTTACGTTGCTTTCTCAGTACTTTCTGTCCTTAATAAATAACCGAATAACGTATTCTGTTTCAAAAAATCTGAGGAATGCGGCTGTTTGCAAGATTCATACCCTCCCTTTGTCATATCTTGACGCTCATCCGACCGGAGATATTGTAAGCCGTGTAACCGCTGATGTAGAGGTATTCTCCGACGGACTGCTTATGGGCTTTACACAGCTTTTTACCGGATTTATAACGATAATAGGCACGCTCGTATTTATGTTGAGTGTAAATATACCGATTACTCTTGTTGTTGTGGTTCTGACTCCTCTCAGCCTTTTTGCTGCGGCGTTTATAGCAGGACGCAGTTACAGGCATTTTCAGAAACAGACAATACTTCGAGGAGAAGAAACCGCATATATAAATGAGATGCTTGAGGGACAGCGAGTTGTTCAGTCGTTCGGTTATGAAAAAAGAAGTCTTTCGGACTTTGACAGTATAAATAAAAAGCTTAGGGATGCAAGTCTCAAAGCGGTATTTTTTTCGAGCCTTACCAATCCGTCTACGAGATTTATTAACAGTCTTGTATATGCCGGGGTAGGGCTGTGCGGTGCGTTGTCTGCTGTCGGGGGCGGTATCACCGTAGGACAGCTTTCGGTTTTTCTCAGCTATGCAAGCCAGTATGCGAAACCTTTTAACGAGATTTCAGGGGTTGTAACCGAGCTTCAAAATTCACTTGCCTGCGCGGAGCGCGTCTTTTCGCTTATAGATGCCGATTCGGAGATTGCGGAACCTTGGGATGCGGAAAAACTTTCTGCTGACGGGCATGTTTGCCTTTCAGACGTATCGTTCCGGTATATTAAAAGCCGTCCTCTTATAGACGGATTGAATCTCGATGTCAAACCGGGACAGCGCATAGCAATTGTAGGTCCTACCGGGTGCGGAAAGACTACTCTTATTAATCTGCTTATGCGTTTTTATGATGTTGATGGAGGAAGTATTTCGGTGTCGGGATATGATATACGAAAAGTAACACGTTCGTCGCTCCGTGCGTCTTACGGAATGGTTCTGCAGGAGACATGGCTCAAATCTGGTACGGTATATGAGAATATTGCATACGGCAGACCGGGCGCAAGCCGGGATGAAGTCGAGGCAGCCGCGCGTGCTGCACACGCGCACAGTTTTATAAAGCGTCTGCCGAATGGATATGATACGGTAATCTCCGAGGGCGGGGATGCGCTGTCGCAGGGACAGAAGCAGCTTCTTTGTATTGCTCGTGTTATGCTTGTGCTTCCGCCGATGCTTATCCTTGATGAGGCGACCAGTTCAATCGATACGCGTACGGAGATAAAAATACAGTCGGCTTTTGCAGAAATGATGCGCGGAAGAACAAGCTTTATTGTTGCTCACCGTCTGTCTACGATTCGGGAGGCGGATGTTATACTCGTTATGCGAGACGGTCATATAGAAGAACAGGGAAACCATAATGAGCTGATGCGGAGAGGAGGTTTTTATGCGTCGCTTTATAACAGTCAGTTTGAAGGAAATGATGTCCGGGACATTAGAAGCGGAATATAGCTGAATGAAAATGTTAATACGGTCGGTATTTTATGACATCCAATCAGAGAGACGGCGTGCAGACGGGAGATTTTAATGTAAGGTATTATAGGAGGTTTTAAAAATGGCATTGAGGCATTCGCATGAAAATATTATTGAAACTTTTGATTATAACGGGGCAAAAATTGAGTTGGTAAATTGGCAGAACACAATTTGGTGCGGTAAAATCGGATATGCCGTGAATAATACCGATGAACCGGATGTTGAAGAAATAATGGCTGCTTACAGGCGTTTGAACGGTGAAAAGATTAACGGAAAATATAAGCCGGAAAGAGATTGCTGTATAAGTGTGAATTATCTCTCGGCCGAACGTCCTAACGGCGTGTTTTTCGGGGAGATGGTTGAGACGGATAATCAGGAGGACTGCTTTGACATTTTAAAAATTCCGTCTGCACAGTTTATGCGTATACAAATTTGTTCCGAGACCGCTGAGGCACTTGGCAGAGAGATGTGGCAGGGAGGAATTCCGCCGTATGAATGGATTTATGACATTATAGCACCGCATTTTGGATATAAAACGGGTGACGATACCGTTCCTATTATTGAATATTACGGGCATTATAAACCGAATTTGCCGGAAACATTTGAAAATAAACTATGTTATCTTTATGTTCCGGTTGCAAAGAAATAGCAGAATTTTGCGTGAACAGTTTGGCTTTTTTGTATTTACTTAAACAGTACGGAAAAATAAAATACCCGAAAAGGATTTTTCCTTTTCGGGTATTTTGGTATTCAGCCTTTGCCAAATATTTTTGATGTATTTGAGACAAAGCGGATATAAATTGAAAAATCGATCAGCGCTTAGAGAACTGAGGCGCACGGCGTGCAGCTTTGAGACCGTACTTCTTTCTTTCCTTCATACGAGGATCACGGGTAAGAAATCCTGCTTTTTTGAGAACAGGACGGTATGTTTCATCTGCCTGAAGCAAAGCACGCGCAAGTCCGTGACGGATAGCGCCTGCCTGACCGGAAATACCTCCTCCGCGGACAGTGCAGATAATATCGAATTTGCCTATAGTTTCTGTAACCTCAAAGGGCTGATTAACAATAAGCTTAAGTGTTTCAAGACCAAAATAGTCGTCAATAGAACGTTTATTAATTGTTATAGCGCCTGTTCCGGGCACTATACGGACTCTCGCAACAGATTTTTTTCTTCTGCCAGTGCCGTAGAAATAAGGCTTATCGCTTGCATATGATACTGCCATTTTTAATTCTTCCTTTCTTAAACATTATGTTCAAACTTCATACGGTACAGGCTTCTGTGCCTGCTGGCCATGTTCGCTTCCGCGGTAAACGCGCAGACGTGTAAGGCTCTTATCACCGATGCTGTTCTTGGGAAGCATTCCCTTAACCGCGATTTTCATAGCAAATTCGGGACGTTCAGCCATAAGCTTTTTATATGAGGTTTCTTTAAGACCTCCGATGTAGCCGGAATGTGTACGGTATAACTTCTGATTGATTTTGTTTCCTGTTAAAACTGCTTTGTCACAATTTACAATAATAACAAACTCGCCGCAGTCAACATGGGGGGTAAATTCGGGACGATGCTTGCCTCTCAGAATTGTAGCGGCCGAAGCGGCTGTTCTTCCAAGCGGTTTATTTGCAGCATCGAGAATATACCACTTGCGTTCGAGTGTTTCTTTTTTCGCCATATAAGTGGACATGCTGTTTTCCTCCATAAATTATTTTCATGCATTTTATACTTAAGCATTATATCATTTAAAACAGTTTTTGTCAAGCTAATCGGAGCAATTATTTTGATTTTTTTAATTTAGCAATCTAAAATCTTTGTTTTTCTTGCATATTCTCCTTCGGAGAATGTTTTTTCTTTTATGCTGTTTCAATTTTTACGGCTGCTTTTCAATTTAGGAGCGGACAAATAAAGGAATGAAATTCAGATTGAATATAAGTCGGTTATTTTTTAAGAATATTTTCAAAAGGTATTGAAACGGCGGTTTTTTTGTGATATTATCGTATAGTCTGAAAATATGATATATAAATGCAAATTCTTAACTTATGCTCAAAGCAATAGCAAAGATAAGCCGAATATCATAATATGCTTAAAACAGGACATATGACTTGTTTTTTGAAGAAATGGGCGGGTCATTTTGAAGAAAGGAGTATAACTAAATATCATGCAGGAAAACAAAAAGGGCGCCGGCGGAGCTATCATTATGCTTATCTCGGCTGTGTGTTTCAGCACTTCCGGAGTGTTTTTTAAGTTTATAAGCTGGGGACCGATATCAATAAACGGGGCAAGAAATCTGGTAGGCGCGGCTGTGCTCGCTCTGTTTATGCTCATAACAAAACATAAAATAAAGATGAACCGGTCTGTTTTTACGGGAGCGGCATGTGTATTTTTTACCTCTTTGTTATTTTCATATGCGAACAAAATGACTTCTCCGGCAAACGCTATTGTGCTTCAGTTTACGATGCCGATATTTGTTATACTTTTTATGGCGATAATCTATCACAAAAAACCGATTCCCTCCGATATATTTGCGTGCGCGGGTATTTTCGGCGGTATTGTATGCTTTTTTATCGACGGTCTTTCATCCGGCGGAATGCTTGGAAATTTTCTTGCGCTCTGTTCCGGCTGTACTTATGCCGGTGTGTTTATGATGAATATGGGAAAGAACTCGGACTCTCTTTCCTCCTCTCTGTGGGGACAGCTTTTGGCGGCGGTTGTGGGTGTTCCGTTTATATTTACGGAAACGGATTTTTCTGCGTCGGCAGTAACCGCGGTTATTGCTATGGGTATTATCGAAATAGGTTTGGCATATCTTCTTCTTTCAATCGGCATTATAAGAACCACACCGCTTGCCGCGTCTCTGATTTCTGCTATAGAACCTATTTTAAATCCGATTCTTGTGGCAGTTTTCTTTCATGAAATGTTGTCTGTCGCTGCATTTATCGGTACGGGACTCGTTGTTATAACTCTTGTTATATACAATGTAAATCAGGTATTTGCCGCAAAATCAGCAAAAAAGATTTCGGATATTCAGAATTGATATTGACCGACTGTGTATTTTAAACGCTTCTTATTAATTTATATACAAAAAACAAGAATTTTGTATTTGCCGGAGGGGAATGATCTGTAATTATGGAGACGGAACTTCGCAGAGAGCTTCTGATGTTATCAATTAAACTTGAAGATATAAAAAAGAATAAAGATATTGAAGGAGCGGCCGAAATTTTTGAACGTTTTGATTCGCTGGTGCGTGAGCTGGAAGAAGATGACGATTTTTCGTATGACTGTCTGAGAATGCTTTGCGATGTCCTTGACCTGCTTGAGGAAGCTTTGTCCGAGGATGAAGAAAGCGAAGTGTTTGAGCAGAATATTTCAGCTGCGGTAGATATAATTGAGGATATCACGATTTAATTAAAAATCAGCCGAATTTTCGGAGGATACATTTAAGGTACCGCGGGATATTTAGGAAAAAATGTATAAAATACTTTCTGATGAGAAAGAATAATGGCAGAATATTCTTTACAGAAAGGGAGTTTTATATTGCTCAATGATAAAAAGTCCTATAAGGAGTATGCCGAAGCGCACGCAAAAAAATCAAATGTTCCTCTTGATTGTCTGAAAGCGTTTATTATCGGCGGGATAATATGCTGTATAGCACAGGCGTTTTTCGACTTATATACATTTCTTAAAATATCTGAGGACGATACTAAAATTCTTGTATCCTGTACAATTATTGTAATTACGGCAATATTGACGGGATTTGACATTTTTGACGATATTGCAAAGCATGCCGGAGCAGGAACACTTGTACCAATAACCGGTTTTGCGAACGCAATTGTCAGCCAGGCAATTACCTCACGCAGCGAAGGCTTTATTCTCGGATTGGGTGCAAAGATTTTTACAATTGCCGGACCGGTAATTCTGTATGGAACTGCGACTTCGGTGCTGTACGGAATAATATATTGGATAGTGGGTTTATTTATACACTGAAATATTAATATGAATGTAAACAGCCTGCGAAGCTTTATACGCTTCGCGGCTTTTTATTTACTTTGTCATATTGTCATATGTTGATTGATGGAAAATCTATTGCATAACGCAATGCTTTTATACTTATGTGGATTAATTCTATCAATTTCCTTATAATTCGACCTAAAAATACTTTTTGCGATTGACAAATTGAACTTTATACGGTATAATTTTAAAAGATAGGTAATATTTGTTCAGACTTGTTATGCCGTAATTTATTATTGATAAAAATATGTACAAACGTTATATTAAAAGACTGATTGATATTTTTCTTTCAATTTTCGCATTAATTGTTCTGGCCGTTCCTATGCTTATAATTGCAGCTTTTATAAAGCTCGATTCGGATGGACCGGCACTTTTTAGACAGAGAAGAATAGGGATATATAAACAAGAATTTATAATATTGAAATTTCGTACAATGTATACTTCCGTATCTCCGAATGTTCCGACTCATAAGCTTAATACGCCGGAAAAATGGATTACGCGTATAGGGGCATTTTTGAGAAAAACAAGTTTGGACGAACTTCCGCAGCTGATTAATATTTTGACGGGACAGATGAGCTTTGTAGGACCGCGTCCGGCACTTTGGAATCAAAATGATTTGATTATGCAGCGAGAACTTTTCGGAGCTAATGACATAAAGCCCGGACTGACCGGACTGGCACAGATAAGCGGGCGCGATTTGCTTGATATTCCGGCTAAGGCAAGACTTGACGGCGAATATGTTAAGAGGATTGGATTTTTGTTTGATCTTCGCTGCTGTTTAATTACTGTTTTTAGTGTTCTGACACGAAGAGGGATATCGGATATTAAAAAAGAACGGACTCATTATATCTGTGTAGATAATGTAAACATTAAATCAATTAAATCAGATGATAGAAAATAAATTTTCAGTTCTCATGTCAGTATATAATAAGGAAAAGCCCGAATATTTAGATCTGGCATTGAAAAGTAATCTCGAAGCTCAGACACTCAAACCAAACGAAATGATTCTTATCTGCGACGGTACGCTTACGGAAGAACTGTATAATGTAATTTCAAAGTATGAAGCGAAATACAGCAGCATTTTCAGAGTTTTTAAGCTTTCCGAAAATGTTGGTCTCGGACGGTCATTGCGTTTTGGATTGAAAAAATGCAGATATGAATTGATAGCGCGTTCCGACAGTGATGATATATGTGCTGCGGAACGTTTTGAAATTCAAATAAATTTTCTTGAAGAGCATCCTGAAGTAGATATAGTCGGTTCATACATAGATGAGTTTAACCATTGCTGTAATAATCCGGACAGAGTAAAGATACTTCCGCTGACACATGAAAAGCTTGCAAAGTTAGCGAAATTTCGGAATCCTGTAAATCATATGTCGGCAATGTTTCGCAAATCGGCGGTTATCTCAGCAGGTTCATATATGCATCTGCCATGTGCGGAGGACTATTTTTTATGGGTAAGAGCAATATGCGGCGGTTCGAGGATCGCCAATATAGATAAAATCCTTGTTCATGCACGGATAGGCAACGGCATGGAATTACGCCGCGGAGACCGTGCATATATAAACAGCTGGAAGATGCTTGGACGGTATATGCTTGAAAAAAACATGATAAATCGGTTTGAATACATTATTAATATGATTGCAGTCAGAAGCTTTGTATATATGCCTCCCATATTGAAGCGGTTAATTTACAAAACAATTCTGAGAAAAAGTCCTTAATAATATTAATAATAAAAATACAGATTTTGCAGATCAGAAGAGAAAATTTATATATTATGAAGCCAAAAGTTTTAATTGTAGGTACGGTTCCGTATAACAGGAATCTCACTTCAAGGGCGTTTGAATCATATTTTTCGGGCTGGGAGCACGATAGATTGGCTCAGATTTTTTCAAATGAAATGACCCCGGTAAAAGGACATTGCGGTACTCTGTTTCAGATTACCGATAAAAGGATGCTTAAAAGAAAATTTTCACACTGTGTAGAAACCGGGAAAATTTACAACCGCAGTATTCTGTCGGAGCAAGAAGCTTACGGAGAGCCGGGAAAAGTAAGTTATATATATAAAGTTCTTTACCGAATAGGAGGATTACATTCTCCGTTTACGCATCTTCTGAGGCGGTGGGTTTGGAATAAAAAGCACTGGTGCACCGAAAAGTTAAATTACTGGCTTGACGAGTTTGCACCCGACTGTGTTTTTCTAAGTTTTTCGGATGATTTTTTTATACTTCAAATTGCGCTCTATGCGGCAAAAAGATACAATATACCGATTGTTTCTGTTGTAGGAGACGACTATTGCTTCAATATGCATTTTTCGTTGTCTCCTTTTTACTATATTTATAAATACAGTTATATAAAATTGGTACGCGATGTTTTTAGTTACAAAGGAAACGCCGTATATATCAGTGACAAAATACGGGATATTTACAATAAAAGCTTTGGTCTGAACGGAAAAACCGTGTATCTTGCATCTGATATGGCGCGCAGAAATTTTCGTGAAATAAATTCAGATGATCCATATATCTGCTATTTCGGAAACATCGGTCTGGGAAGGAGCAAGTCGCTTGCCGATATAGGAAATGCGCTCGGAATGATTAATCCAAATTACAGGCTGAACGTATATTCAAATGAGAACGGGCCGAAAGATACTTCGGTTTTATACCGAAATCCCCATATAAGCTTTAACGGCTCGATACCGTATAATGAAGTTAAGCGTAAAATCATGAAGTGTGATATTATGGTACTTGTCGAAGGTTTTTCAAAATCCGATATTGGTAAAACAAGATATTCGCTTTCAACAAAAGCGGCTGATGCTCTTGCATCGGGGAGCAACATTCTTGCATACGGACCGTCAGATTGCGGACTTATACAATACATGTCGGATACGGGCGGAGCCGAGGTTTGTACCGAGCCGGAAAAGCTTAAGGACTGTATTCTGCGCCTTATCGGAAATCCTTCGCTGCAGAAAACGAATTATGACGCAGCCGTCAAAGCCGCAAATGAAAATCATACACTGAAAGGCAGTACCACGTCCTTTGAAAAAATAATAACGGAGGTGGTTTGCGGCGATGAGTGACCCAGCTTTAACTGTACTTATTCTGTCATGCGACAGATATTCCGACTTATGGGACGGTCATGTGAAAATGCTCAGGAAGCATTGGCACGGACGCTGTGCAAAGACTGTGATTGTCAGCGAATCAAGCTGCGGAAAAAGCTATGAAGATATTGAAATATTAGAGGCCGGCAAAAATACTGAGTTTTCCGAGAGACTTGGCTCAGCCTTGAAAAACACAAAAACCGATTTCGTGCTTATCGTTTTGGACGATTATTATCTAAGCGCCGATGTAAAAAGTTCAGAACTTGCTTATCTTATTGATATAATGGAAAAGGAGAAGATAGGTTATCTGCGTTTGTATTCACTGCCGCGTCAAAAAGACAGAATTGAAGGGTACAGCGATTTGTATGTTGTGGATCTTAATCGCGGCAGCTATGCCGTTAATCTTTTTCCCGCAATATGGAAAACGGAGTTTGCTCTGTCAACGATAGGAGTACCCGCGTCGGCTTGGGAATACGAGGTTTCTCTGACTCCCGCGGCAATTAAAAGCGGCGTATTATGTGCAATGACATATACACCGTATTATAAGGTCAACGACATAGTAAGGAAAGGCAAAATACAGCACAAGTCGGTAAGATTTCTTCGGAAAAACGGAATAAAACTTGAAGGCAGAAACACTTGTTTGCTTATTGACGATGTATTATTCAGATCAAAGGTGTTAATTAAGGAGTATCTTCCTATAAAGGTATTTAAAGTAATAAAAAAACTGCTTGTAAAAGCCGGAATTAAATTTTACAGCAGTTAAAGGAAAGCTTTTCATGTGTCATTACTGTCATAAAAAACATTATGCCGAATTGTTTATCGGCATTATAGCTATTTTTCCGACAATAAATTATTATCTTGCCGAAATTTTGACTGCGTTTGAACTGCCTACGCTCAGTTTTTGGTTTTACTTGATTATTTACGGTACGTCTGCTGTATCATATATTTACATTTTTTTTAAAATGGAAATAAAAAGTCTATTGATTGTCATAATTTTCGGATTTGTATTCTTATTCACTTTTATTGTATCACCCGATTCATATAGAATTTTGATAGGCAGCGGAATGCCCGCAAACTATTTTACGGTTTTTTGGTTTACTGTATTTCCGCCGTTTTTTCTGACGCTTACAAAAATAGATTTAAAATATCTTACGGGGCTTTTTTATAAGTTTGGCAGCAGTGTCGTTTTACTTATGGTAACGTCATATACGATAAGAGTATTTTTTAAGCAGATTCCTCTTACAAATTACATGTCGTTCGCTTATCAAGGGCTGCTTTTCGTCATGTTATGCCTTTATATGAGCATAAAAAAGAGAAATTTTATCCGCCTTATGTTAAGTGCGGCAGCATGCGCGTGTATTATATCGGCAGGCTGCCGCGGAGCGGCTCTTACGCTTGCGGTATTTTTGGTGATATTAATCTTTGCAGCTCCGGGGATGAAAAAGAAAATTCATTACATAGTTAATCTTTTGATAATTAATTTTAGTTTGATTGTATTTGTATGTTTTAAAACAATTATCTCTTATATCGGTTTTAATCTGACGGCACGAGAATTTAAAAGCAGGACTTTTGCTATGATTTTATCGGGGGAATTTTTCAGCGACAGCGGACGCGGAGCTATACAGAGAAAGGTTATTGCGGAAAGCGGGCTTCTTCCCAATGGTTTATACGGCGACTTTGCCGTATCCGGTGTTTACTCTCATAACTGGATGATTGAGACACTTTGTAATTTCGGTTACTTGATAGGACCGATGATTATATTTATTATAATTTTTATTCTTATAAAAAGCACTGTTCTGTATGGAGGGGAGGATTCGATCCGCTTTTTTTGGACTGTTTCCGCAATAAGTATGATGCTTGTAAAATATATGGTTTCATCAAGTCCGCTTGTTACCTTTGAATTCATGTTTCTTGCGGGATTGCTTGTAAATATGCTTTATATTCAGAAGCAGAAAACTGTAGCGGGCCGATATATTATTCGTATAATCGATGCCGGGCGGATAAAATGAAGTCGGATCGAGATTTGAGAGTATAGAGAGGTATGAGATTTAATAATGATTAAAAGAGTTGCTAAATTTCTTATGTGTCTGAAAAACAAAATTGTATTTCACAGCAAATGCAGGATAAGACTGTCCAATATTTTTCGCGGGAAAACCGAATTTGAAGGAAAAAACGGACTTGGCGCTTCAAACTGTATAATAGACTCATATTTCGGCTACGGAACGCTTATAGGAGACGGAAATTTTCTTGACAAAATAAAAACGGGACGTTTTTGTTCCATAGGAAGTGAAGTGAAAGTTATATCATCCGCACACCCGACTGATGTCTTTGTGTCTACTCATCCTGCATTTTACTCTCATAGATACAATTTTCTGTCGTATGTCGGCAAAGAAAAATTTAGTGAGATACTGATGTGCGATGACAAATTTTCGGTTATAGCGGGAAATGATGTATGGATCGGCGACCGTGTACTGATAAAGGGCGGTGTCAAAATCGGAGACGGATCGGTGATCGGCATGGGAGCCGTAGTTACTAAAGATGTTCCTCCGTATGCGGTTGTGGGAGGAGTTCCGGCGAGAATTATTAAAATGCGCTTTTCCGAGAGTCAAATTTCAGAGCTTTTATCTCAGAATATTTGGGAAAAGCCTATCGGGTGGATAAAGGAGAACGCCGAAAGATTTGAAAGCATAGATAAATTTCTTTCCGAAAAATAGGGAATGATTGAACATATGAAAATTGCCGTCATTGTAAAAAACTCGATCTGGTATGATCCGCGTGTCCGAAAACAACTATTTGAATATATCAGACGCGGTGAAAATGTTGTTGCAGTCGGAGTTGCCGATGTCAGATATGACAAGGAAGCTGTCATGCGATTGCCGTGCAGAACGGTGCTGTGCCCATTTAACAATACTGTAAAACTTAGTTTTTTAAGGAAGATTATACGTGAAATCCTGTCTGATAAATCTATATATAAAGAAATTATACGTGAAAAACCGGATATAATTCATGCAAACGATCTCAATGCGCTGATTCCTGCGTATATAGCGTCAAAAAAGTTGAAATGCGCGCTTGTGTATGATACACATGAAATATTTTTGGAAAATCCTTGGATTGCAGAGAATAAACCTGTTAAGTTTATTTGGAGCATATTTGAAAGATATATTATAAAAAGAGTGGATTTGGTTGTCTGCGTCAGTCATGCTGCGGCGGATTATTTTGAACGAAAATATAAAATCAGAAAGCCGATTGTTATAACGAACTGCCCAGCGGCAGGAAGTCGTCCTGAGGTTATTGGACGTGAAAATATTTTTCCCAAGCAGATTTTGAATCACGGACAGTTTTACGCGGGAAGGGGATATGATATTATGATAGAGGCGGCAGGTATGCTTAAATCGTGGGATGATTTTCGGTTTATTCTCCGCGGCTACGGTGAGCTTGAGGACCGGCTCAGACAGCGTGCGCTCAACTTGAATGCGGAAAATGTATATTTTGCTCCTCCGGTGAAAGTTGAGGAATTGATTTTATGTGCATCCCATGCATGGGTAGGTATAGCGGTAACCGAAAAAATTTCACTGAATTTTATGCTATCGGTTTCCAACAAAATATTTGAGTATGCTGCGGCAGGCTTACCCGTAATTATGTCGGATATACCTGAACACAGGTATTTAAACGATAAGTATCACTTTGGAATTGTTCTGAGCGAGGACACTCCGAAGTGCCTTGTATCTGCAATAATGAAGCTTTATAAAGATAAGGATTTATACCGCAGCTGCTCAGAAAATTCAAGAAAGCTTTCCGCTGAGATAACCTGGGAAAATGAATTCGGAAAGCTTATTGAATTTGAAAGGAATTTAACCGTAAAATGAGTGAAAACATGCCGGAGAAGACAAATAGTAGCGATTCTCGCAGACAAATAATATGGGGAGTTGTGTTCTCCTATATGTTGATTGCACTAAATGCTCTATATGGATTGCTGGTTACGCCGTATATTGTACATATGGTCGGTATAGACGATTATGGAGTTTACAGGACCGTGGCTTCGCTTAGCTCTTCTCTTATGGTTGTAGACCTTGGACTTGGAGGAACAGTTCAGAGATATATTGCAAAATATATTGCCTTTGGAGAGGATAAAAGAAAAATCGGGAACTATATCTCGATGTCTCTTATACAGGCAGCATTGCTTTCTTTGGTTGCGGCAGTGATTTGCATAATTACCTATTTAAGGCTCGGAGATTTATATTCAGGCGGGCTTAATTCTGAAGAACTTCTGCTTGCAAAAAAAATATTTATTGTTTTCAGTGCGGCAATTGCCGTCCATTTGTGGGAAAATGTTTTAGACGGTGTTATTACAGGGTATAACCGTTTTATAGCTGTGAACGGTATAAGGCTCATGCGCATTGTTCTTCGCATTTTATTTACATATGTCGGACTCGGCGTGTGGAAAAGTCCGCTTTTATTGGTATGGCTTGATTTTGCGCTCCTCCTGTTTATTCTTTTATGTGAAATAATCTTTATAAGATTTGCGTTGAAGCAGAGAGTAGAATTTATTTTTTTTGATACCGGGATATTCAGGGAAAGTTTTATTTATTCAACATTTATGTTTATATCTTCGCTTGTAAATCAAGTAAATTCAAATCTTGATAATATTGTTGTCGGTGCATGTCTCGGATCATCCGAGGTTGCGGTGTATTCCGCTGCGCTGACAATTTTCGGTATGTTTTCACAGATCGGTTCGGCAGTTTCCGGGGTCCTGTTGCCCAAGGTGACCGGGTTCCTAAGACAAAAGGATAATAATATTGAAGATTATGTGGTGAAAATAGGGCGAATTCAATTCATGCTTATCGGAGCTGTACTCGGCGCATTTATCGTACTTGGCAAATCCTTCATTTCGGTCTGGATGGGCGGCAGCCTAAAATATGAGTTTACGGACGCATATTATATATCGGTTATTTTGATGATCCCGGCTGTATTTGAAATTTGTATAAATGTATGCCTTGCGGTTTTGCGTGCCTCAAATAAGTTGAAATATCGTACTGCGGTTATGGTATTGATGTTGTGTTTTAATACTGCGGTTACGGTTTTCGGAGTTCCGAGATGGGGATATTTTGCCGCGGCAGCCGGAACGGCGCTGTCGTATATTTTCGGACATGTATTATGCATGAATTACTATTACCGAAAGACATTCAAATTTCATCCTGTCCGTGCTTACCGCAGGATATTCGACAGGACATGGATATGCATACTGTTAAGCTCCGCCGCCGCCTTTTCTGTGAAGTTTATAACAGACGGGGACCGACAGATTTTCTTTTGCGGAGCAGCTGTTTTTATCGCGGTTTATGCGGCTTCACTCATGATTTTTCTTCCTGATAATGAGAGATCCGCTGTTATAAAAGTTTTAAAGAAATTCAAATTTAAATTAGGTATGAGAAAAAATCGAAGCTGATAAGGCAGTATTTATGATTGTATTTGTTTTATAGGTTTTGCCGGAGTTTTCGGAAAGGAATGTGTCCGCCGGATCTAACCGACGGTTTATATTATTAAAGATGGTTAATGTAATAGGACTTGGATATATAGGGCTTCCCACGGCAGTTATGCTGGCGTCGTGCGGAATCTGTGTTGTTGGTACCGACTGCAACAGTGCGCTTGTGAAAAAGCTTAGAGACGGAAAGCCGAATTTCATTGAGAACGGCTTTGAAACGCTGTTTCGGTCTGCCGTTAAATTCGGAATAAGATTTTCATCCGACTATCAGCCTGCCGATATTTATATTATTGCAGTTCCGACTCCGTATTGTGAGATTACAAAGAAAATAAACCCGGATTATGTATGTTCTTCGGTAGGTGAAGTAATAAAAGTATGTCCGGAGGATGCAGTTATTGTAATTGAATCGACAGTATCTCCCGGAACTATAGACAGATATGTGCGGCCGATTATAGATGAAAACAAATTAAAAACAGGCAAGAGTGTCAACCTAGTACATGCTCCCGAACGTATAATTCCCGGAAATATGATAGAGGAGCTGATTCATAACAGCCGTGTAATAGGTGCGGATAATCCCGAAATCGGAATGAGGATAAAAAAGTTATATTCATCTTTTTGTACGGGAGAAATTGTTGTTACAGATATACGCACGGCAGAAATGACAAAGGTTGCGGAAAATACTTTTCGTGCCGTAAATATTGCATTTGCCAACGAGCTGGCAAAAATCTGCAGGCTTGACGGTACGGACGTTTATGAAGTAATTAAAATATGCAATATGCATCCCAGAGTAAATATACTTCAGCCGGGACCGGGTGTAGGCGGACACTGCATAAGCATTGATCCGTGGTTTTTTGTCGGAGATTACCCCGATATTTCACGTGTAATTGAAACGGCGATGACTACGAACAGCGGAATGCCTGATTATGTGCTCGGCCGGATATATGAAATTATGAAAGAAAACGGAATAGACGATTTTTCACGAGTAGGGCTGTATGGATTGACTTACAAGGAAAATGTTGATGACTGTCGGGAGTCTCCCACTCTTCAGCTTCTCGAATCTCAGAAAAGGCATTTTTCCGTTCCGATTAAGGTTTACGATCCTTTAGTGACATATGATATTACCGCAAATCAATACCATAATTTCGACAGCTTTATTTTTGATACCGATTTTGTTGTAATTATGGTCGGACACAGAGAAATTTGTGATAATATGGATAAGCTGAAAAATAAAATCATACTTGATACACGAAATGTATGTAATCTTCCGGGAGCATATAAGCTATGATCATATAAGTCCTGAAAAATCCATATGAAAATTTTGGCAGTGTACTATATTATTTTCGAAAGATGTATTTTTGTTATTGTATATAAATCCTAATTGTAAATTTCAATAAACACTTTTATACTGACAGGCATTGACAAATTAGATGATTTTGGATATAATTACAACAAATTACAATTATTCTCTATATATAGCTGAGAATTCATATAGGAAAGGACAAGCGGTGAAGCGACGGATAAGAGGAATAACAGCAGGGATATTGGCATTAGCTACAGTAATAAGTTCAGTGCAGGTGACGCTGTATGCAGCAGGAGAAGAGATAAGGGACAGCAGGATATCGGGTTCGGACGGAAGAGAAGGAACAAGAACGGAAGAAGTAAATGCGAATCCGGAATATACAGAAGGGAGAAACGTCAGGGAGAGCTATGAATCCGTGCCGTATATCATCGGTGAGAATGAGGAGCTGAGGGACGAAAACGAAAAGCATTTCAAGCTCAGTGACGGCTCCGAAATCGCCGCGGTGTATACAAATCCGGTGCATTATCTGGAAAACGGGGAATGGGAAGAATATGATCATACGCTTGTCAGCGGAATGAACGGATATATTCCGTCCGGTGGCAATATTGGGATATGTTTCAGTTCGGATCCAACATCTGAGGAAATCTTTTCCTACAGTGAGGACGGGCACAGAATAGGCATGTCGGTTCATAAGAAAGATGATGACGGAATGGCGGAATCCTCTCTCGCTCAGATTCCCGCACTGCCGTTTTTGTATTCTGATGAGAACGGAGAGAATATAGAAAAATCCGATTCCTCAGCTGTATCCTCCGAAGAGGAGTCTGACGTCTTGGGCAGTGGTGCTTATTTGTATGATGCTTTAAAACCTGTACTTGGAGGGACAGGAGGAATAAAGCGAAGAATTACCGCAGATATATCGTCGGGGTCAGTCTCAGATACAATATATAATGTAAAAAGTACCGAGGAAGCAATAAATGAATTAAAGCTTGTAAATCCGGAAGCCGGAGAGAATGCAATAGCGGAAGCAGTTAAAAATCAAAATCGTATTAATGAAGAACAGAGCCGGGAGATATTGAATAATCCGGTAAATACCGGAGTTATCCGGTACGACGGTATGCTTGAAGGGGCATCGCTTGAATATACGGTAGGAACAGGATATATAAAAGAAAACATTATTCTGACCGAGCCGGGAGAAAGCTATGAATATAATTTTGAATTTGACACGGAGCTTACCGCCGTTCTGGAAGAGGACGGAAGCGTGAGCTTCTGTGACGGGGAAGAAATTATATTCTGGATTCCTGCGCCGTATATGTATGATGCGGACGGAAATATTTCTGACAGTGTATCATATTCTGTCACAGCCGAAAGCGGAAAAACGGTTCTTACCGTAAAGGCCGACGGCAAATGGATAGAAGCCGGGGACCGGGCCTTTCCGGTAACCATAGATCCGACACTGATCAGCAAAGGCTACAATACCGGAGTAATACGCGACGGATATGTGCAGGAGCGGGGCAGCGGCGGAGAAGCTGTCGGTAATCTATACACTGGTTATTCTTCGTATGCTGCATCCGGGGGAGGTGTTCTCGGAAGAAGAAGGGTGTTTTGGCGGATTACTTCACTGCCCTCAATACCTGAAAGCTCGATAGTTGTTAATTCGACAATCAATATTATGCAGCACCTTACTGGGGGATACTCGTATACCGGAAGTGCGTCGTCAACAAAGCTGGGCATGTATGAGGTGACGGAGGAATGGAGCTCTCAGATCGGTTCATGGTCGTCCCAACCGGCATATTCGCAGACGCTGATAGATTATGCTGAGACCGATTCTTCCAAAAACGGAAGCTTCTTAACATGGGACATTACAAGGCTTGCAAAAAAGTGGTATTCGGGAGAAGCAAATTACGGAGTGGCAATTCTTCCGGCGCCGGAATATAACGGAGGCAGTTCATACGCCAGCGTTTGCCTTGTGTCTTCAAAGCATGGGAGCTATTACACAGAAGCGTCGCCGGCAATTGTAGTAGTGTACCGTGACAACAAGGGAACAGAAGATTACTGGACTGCGCAGACCCAATCGGTAGGAGCATATTCGACAGCATATGTAAGCGACTACAGCTCGCAGATTACGCTAATGCATGAGGATATATCGTATCCGAGCGAGGTGCTGCCGTTTACACTGTACCATGTCTTCAATTCGGCGTACTGCAATGAAGTGACAAAAAGCAATTACCCCTTTGTGGCGGACAGCAGCAATATGCCGCTCGGAACAGGCTGGAAGCTTAATGTAATGGAATCGGTTACGCCGGTAACGATAAGCGGAACAAGATACCTTGTATACAACGACTCGGACGGAACGGATCACTACTTCTATCCGAAAGACGGAGCATATCATGACGAGGACGGACTCGGATTAAAGATAACAGAGTCCGGAAATACCCGTGAGATGACGGACAAAAAGGGAAACAGGAAAGTCTTTGTCAACGGAATTCTCAGTTATACGGCAGATCAGAATAATAACAAGCTCATAATGTCATATAACACAAATGAGCCATGGAATGCCGCCTGGATGCCGAGCGGAAGCGGAGACAGACTTGCAGCCATATTCCATTACGACCCGGCGTCGGACTCGTATATACGGATAGTAAAACTGAATTACGGTTCGATAAACGGACAGGTATATCTTGCCAATATTCAGCTGCGCAACGGAGATTATATCTATTATTACTATGATCTGAATAATTCGCCGATGACGCTGTACCGTATAAACCACAGCTTTATTGGAGGCGGAAATACATACTTTGAGTATAACTGGCAGAATAAGATAAGCTCGGTATATGACGAGGCTTCGGATTACGGAGTCAGATATCTCTATGACAGCGGACGAATATATGAAATAGCCGAATATTACAAGCAGCCGGCAAAGACATTCGGAAACAAGATACATATATCGAGTGAATCGGCAGAAAAGACAGAGTATACATATGAAACGAACAATGTATTAAAAGCGTATAAGAACGTATATCTTTTTGATTATTCGGGACGTACTGTAAATACATATACGGAGAACCGTACGGATGGAACCGTATACGGCGCGTCAATGGGAGTATACTCCGACAAGAGCGTACAGACTAAGAATAAGCTTGCACATACATCGGAAACGGGAGTTCCCGCAGTGAATTACTTTATGAATCCGGGAAATGAGGTTTCAAGCGATACAACATCATGGGTAAATTACTCGAATGCCGAGGTGTCGGGCTATATAGCAAGAACCGGACAGTATTCCAGAAAGATAACAAATAACGGCGGTTTCAGCCAAACGATGTATATGCAGACCGGAACTTATACATTTTCGGCGTATTTAATATGCGACAGCTATATATCTTTCGGTGCGGGCGGCGGAGCGTATCTTGAAATACAGGACAGCCATTCCAATTTTTACAGCTCGGAAAAGGTCACCGAAAGATATCCGCTTGACAACGGATGGCAGAGAGTCACGGTTACCGTTGATATTGTACAGGCCGGATGGCATACTTTTGTAGTCTGGATGATGGGAGGATCCGGCTGTGTTTATGCGGACGATATGCAGCTTGAGGTCGGATCGGGAGCCGGAAGCGCAAATCTGCTGCATAACGGAAGCTTTGAAGGAGGAGTCAGCGGATGGAGCGGGACATCACTGACAGTAACTGACGGAGAGAAAAAGTTCGGAGGAGTCTCACTGAAAATAGATATTGAAGATGTGGGAGGAGCATATCAGTATCAGTATGTGCCGCTGAACTGCAGTCCGGAGATAACATATGTACTGTCCGGATGGGCCAAAGCGGAGTCGGTGGCAATAGATTACGAGAGAGACGCGGCAAGGGCATTCCGTTTGATGGCAGAGGTGGTGTACACGGACGGAAGCTCTGAGGCACATACGCTTGACTATAATACGGATATAACGGAATGGCAGTTTATATCGAAGCCGATAGTCCCGAAAAGCAATAAGACAGTAAAGGGAATAGGTGTATATATCCAGTATTTCAGAAACGGGAACAAAGCATACTTTGACGGAATATCGCTTATACGGGAAAATGTACAGACCTATAAGTATGATACAAACGGAAATTTGACAGCGTGCAATAATACGGCAAAGCTTGATTCGACGCTGAACTATGACACAGCGGGAATAAATCTAATTTCTGTGACACAGCCTGGAAGCGGAAGCTACAGTTATACGTATGACAGCAAAAACAATATATCATCGGTGAGCGCTGACGGAGTGACCGAGACAATCGGGCGTCATTCTCGAGGGAATGCAACGGCGGCAACGCTGGGGAACGGTTATCAGTACAAGCTTGAAAGTACGGCGTCATATACCGACTACGGAAATTTAGTGTCAAGTACGGAGGACTGTAACGGAATTCCAACATATTATGCATATTATGATGAGCTTGGCTTACTAAGATGTCAGATGGAAAACGGCCGTTCAAGTTTAAACTATAGCTATGAAGGAAGACAGCTGAAATCAATTGTATCGGATGGTATGTCAGTAGTATACGAGTATACAAGGACATATCTGAGCAGTATAAAGAGAACGGATG
>CAOKER010000015.1 GCA_948467545.1 uncultured Eubacteriales bacterium | reverse complement strand
AATTCTTCGTACACCTTTTTCTTGACTTTTTCTTTTCTTTGATTTTCGCGGAGAGAAAGACATGGTATCTATTATGAATATTAGTATGAATATTAAATTGAAGTCCGGATTAATTTTGTTGATGGCTGCAATAATTTGGGGCTTTGCATTTGTTGCGCAGCGTGTTGGAGCAGATTATGTCGGAACATTTACATTCAATGGAATAAGATTTTTATTAGGGGCTTGTTCTCTTCTTCCGGTAATTTTGATATTTGAAAGGAAGAAGACATCAAAAAAAGAGCTGAAACTGTTGCTGATTTATTCATTTATTGCCGGAATAGCTTTGTTTGCTGCTTCATCACTGCAGCAATACGGAATATTTCTTACCGGAAGTGCCGGAAAAGCAAGTTTTATTACGGGACTTTATACTGTTCTTGTACCGGTATGTGCACTTTTCATGCATAAGCGTGTCGGTATGTTTACATGGATTGGTGTAGCTTTATCGGTTACAGGATTATATCTCATATGTATGAATGGTACTGAGGGAGTTTCTGCGGGGGATATTGTACTAATGATTGGTACATTATTTTGGACGTTCCATATTATAATTATTGATTATGTTACAAAGCATGTACCTCCTATCAAATTTGCAATGGGACAGTTTTTTGTATGCGGTGTAATCAGTTTTATTTGTGCTCTGATTTTTGAAGATATTACAATTTCCGGGATTTCAAAAGCTGTTGTTCCTATTTTATACGGCGGATTTATGTCTGTCGGAGTTGCATACACCTGTCAGATAGTAGGTCAAAAAAATGCTGAGCCGACGTGGTCAGCAATTATACTGTCAACCGAATCGGTATTTGGAGCAATTGGAGGGGCTTTAATTCTTCATGAAACTATGCCGTTGCGTGGATACATAGGATGTGTTTTGATTTTTGCCGGAATTATATTTGCACAGCTGAGAACGCCATCGGATAATGTTATGGATTCGTCCGTTAAGGACAAGCCTTAAATTGTTATAAGTCAGAAATTTATAATTAAATTAAATTTAATATAGAGAAGAAATACTGTAAAGAGGATATATTTTATTATGATTCTTGAACAATGTGTACCGGAAGAACAAAATGTAGACAGTACAGCCATCGAAAAAATGTTTGACTATTGGGATAAAATGAATACTCACGTACATTCATGTGCGATAATGCGCGGAGGAAAGCTGATTTCGCTTCGTGCATGGGAGCCCTACAAAGCAGATAGCCTGCACATGCTTAACTCAATGAGTAAGACATTTACGTCAATCGGAATTATGTATGCGATTCAGGAGGGACTTATTGACGAAGAGGATTATGTAATATCGTTTTTTCCGGACGTGTGTTCAGATATCAAAATATGTGATAACATGAAAAAGATAAAGATTAAGCATCTTTTGACCATGACAACAGGACACTATCCGGATAATGCCGATTTTATAATATCCGATTCCAATCCTGTAAAGGCGTTTCTTTCTTCAGAGGTTTCACTTGAGCCCGGAACAAAATTTGTTTATAATACCGGAGCTACATATATGCTTTCATTGATTATCAGCAAATTGACAGGAAAGCCTTTGTCGGAATATTTAGCCCCAAGACTGTTTGAGCCTTTAGAAATTGAAAATTTTTTGTGGGAAAGTGATTCAGATGGAAACTCATATGGAGGTTTTGGACTGAATATAGATATAATTTCGGCTGTTAAGACCGGTCAGTTTTTACTTAATCGAGGATGTATTGACGGCAAACGGCTTTTGTCATCGGAGCTTATTGATAAGGCTACTTCACCGCTTGTATCTACTGTAAATATGGAGGGACAGGAGTGGCTTGATGAACTCAGAAAGTGTAAGGAATGGCAGCCGTCAGATTGGGACTGTGGATACGGATGGCAGATATGGCGCTGTGTTTACAACGGCGCTTACCGAGCTGATGGTGCATTCGGACAGTATTGTGTTGTTGTGCCGGAGCATAATCTTGTTATAGCAGTTTTTTCGGGATCGGATTGTTCTCAGTATCTGCTTAAAGGAATATGGGACTGTCTTATACCCGGCATTGACTGCAGCAAGTCGGTTTTCGGTGCTTCGTCCGCATACAAAAAGAGAAAGAGTGAATTTACATGTGGCTCGTCTGTACCGGAAGACCAAGATACTGAGAGCCTATTTGAAGGTATATATTCAGTTCCGGAGAATGCGCTCGGAATTAAAAAAATTCATCTTGTTTCATATGGCTTAACAATATTTGAGGGAAATGACGGTAGCTATGAGATTAAATCCGGATATAATGAATGGATTTATAACGACTTGGGATTTGGCGTACCGAAATGCAGTTTTCCTTTTGTTTTAAGACCGTATAGCCATTTAAATGCCGCATATGCTTTTCACAGTGGTGAATATAAAATACGATTGCTTTGTGACGGCTATGCATATTATCATGAAATGAAGATGATCAAAGACGGCGACGGCATGCGGTTTATGTGCCGGCAATATCCGGGCGGAGATTCATTTGAAGTGAGATGTACTAAGGTAAAGGAAAAAGATTGTTAACTTTCTTTTTAATGGAATTAATATCATTGACAAACACTTTTTATTCGTGTATAATGATAAACAGTGATAAAGAAATATCGGAGGTTATATAAATAATGTTCAGTTTGCTTGAAGGAGACGCGGCAGCCGAGGCTGTGTCTACCGGGGCCGGTTCATGGCTTTCAATAGGTATGCTCTTAGTGCTTCTTGTTGTTTTTTACTTTTTCATGGTTCGTCCTCAGAAGAAGCAGGAAAAGGAAACAAACGCTATGCGGAACGGTCTGCAGGTTGGCGATGAAATTACAACAATAGGCGGAATTATCGGGAAAATTGTCAGTATTAAGGATGAAACTCTTGTAATAGAGACGACGAGAAATTGTACAAAAATCCGTATTCTTCGTACAGCGGTAAGATCGGTTGATGTTCATGCAGAGGATGCGGAATAAGTGATTTTTCTGCTATATCCATATACTATTGAAACAAATCGGCAGAGCTGCATATGAGCGGTACTGCCGATTTTTGTTATTATTTTTTGTATTTAAAAATTTTGAGTTTATACTGTTTGATTTTTCTGTACCAAATGTCTTACTAAAAGCAGGATGTCGTGTCCTAAGTCGGCGGGTTCTAACGGCTTTTCAGTTGCGGTAAAATTTGTTACCGAACTGAATTATTACTGTGCTTTGTACCTTACTAAAAATTTTTAGCTCTTGTTGAGAAAATTTGTTTTGAATGAAAGAGATGATTGTAAAAATGAAGATGAAAAAGATGCTTATGGCTGTATTTTTTTCGGGATTAGCATCGATATTGTTTAGTTTTTCAGCGTATGCGGAATATGCTGAATATAAAGAGCTTTCTGCCCCCGGAGGATTGGTTGAAGATGTGTCCGGATTTGTACGGGCACTGGGCGGAGAAGAGGCCGCGATAATATCGGAAAACGGAGATATATTGCTGATACGGGATATAAAGGTTGAAAGCCCTTTGATATTGAACGGCGGCAGTTATCGCTTGACGGGCGGCGGATGTGTAATTTCGTCTTCATGCGGAGATGAATCTCTTTTTATAATTGAAAATGGTGCGGAGCTTATTTTAGGATCAGAAAATGACTCTTCATCAGACTCACTGTTATTAGAATGTGAAGAGACACAGCAAGAATCATTGATATTTGTAGGAAACGAATGCTCCGTTACTTTGAACAGCGGTGTTGTATTAACCGGAGGAACAGGAACGTACGGTGGTGCTTTTTATTCTGACGGCGGCATTATCAATATTTTAGGAGGGCAGATAAATTCTTTTTCTGCTGAGTATGGAGGAGCTGTATATCTTAAATCCGGCAGACTTAAGATAAATGGCGGTGTAATTTCAGATTGTAGCGCAGGGCTTGGAGGCGCCGTGTATATAGATTCAGGGATATTGGAAATCAGCGGGGGAATAATAGGAGAATATAAGGGAGTAAATTCAGCCGGCGGCGCGGTTACATGCGGTGCAGAGAATACCGCAGAGCAGTATGGCGGCGGAGTATTTATAAACAATGGAGAGGCTATTTTTTCGGGTGGATATATTTCCGGAAATACAGCGGAATGTGGCGGCGGCTTGTATGCAGATGAAAACTCGTCTCTGACCTTTTCGGGTTCTGCTTTTGTTAGTAACGAAGCAAATTTCGGAGGTGCGGTCTATAATAAAGGGAACGGAAATTCTGCATATGTTAAGATAAATGATAATACAGCAGAGCGCGGCGGAGGTATCTTCAATGAGGGGGAATTTAGCTTTGTCAATGGGGAAATAAGCGGAAATAGTGCTTCGTACGGCGGAGCCGTATTAAATGAAAGCACTTTTATATTGGAGTATGGGTCAATTACCGGCAACAGCGCGGAGTTTGGCGGGGGTGTATTCAACAACGGCGACTTTTTCTTCCAAGGCGGAGTGATTGGACATACTAATGCAGTTACAGGTGCAATCGGAACGGCAGTGCTTAACCGTGGTTATATATATATGAATGCTGCCGCTTTCGTATATGAAGACAGTTCTATCGCGCTTATTAGGACGTCTGAAGGATTAAACAAGTTAGAAGTCGGGGAGTTTAACGGGGCGGATATTGCTGCTTATGTTGAAGTATATGATGAGACATCCGATTCTGATGGAAACTATATATACAAACAGAATTCCAAGGTCGGGACGGTGCTCATCGACGGCGATTCCGCGAAAAATATTGCATTGGCGGCCTCACGTTTGAGAGTTAGGAACGGGAAATACATTGTCAGACTTGGTGACAACGGTGAAATTTTATTTTATATTAACTCCCGGACGATTATTGCGTCAGTAACGGCTGCCGTACTGATATTGATTATCATTATCGTTATTGTAGTTGTAATCAAAAAAAATAAAAAAGGTAATACAAAGACGGAGAGCACAGAGCATGAATGAGGTTAAAGATGCGTCGGATAAAGGAAATACCGCAAATGGTCAGTGTAACTCTAATTTGCGGTATATTGCGGATTTTAGAAAGATTCGCAGGCTCCTCAGCTGTACGAGACGAGCTGTAGACGAATATGATTTGATTACGGACGGCGATCGCATTGCAGTCGGGCTGTCAGGGGGAAAAGATTCGATTGCGCTTCTATGTGCTCTGGTAAATCTTTCTGTTTTTTATCCTAAAAGATTTGAGCTTATCGGTATTACTGTGGATATGGGTTTTGAAGATATTGGACGTCCGAAAATGAATTATTCCGGGATTGCAGATTTTTGCTCGGCGCACAGAATTGAGTATCAACTTGTAAAAACTTCTCTTGCTGAGGTTATATTTAAAATCAGAGACGAGAGTAATCCATGTTCGCTTTGCGCAAAGATGCGAAGGGGAATTATTCATGATACGGCAAAAAAGGCCGGATGCAATAAGGTTGCTCTCGGTCATCATTTCGACGATGCAGTGGAGACGTTTATGCTTAATCTTCTGCACGAGGGAAGACTTGGTTCATTTTCGCCTAAAACGTACCTTGACAGAAGAGATATAACGATAATCAGGCCGTTGGTTTACGCGCCGGAAAAAGACATAAGCTATTTTGTATCGCATAATGATCTTCCGCTGGTTGAGACAAGCTGTCCGGAGGACGGGCACACAGAAAGGGAAGAAGTCAAAAAGCTGATCAATTCACTTGAACGGAAATATGACGGAGTTCGTCACCGTATTTTCGGAGCAATGCAGAAATCAGGGATTGACGGATATTCTCCAAATAACGGTAACAGAATAAAATAAAAAATAATACTAATGCCCTTTTAAAAGGGGCATTAGTATTTATGATTTAAAATATATAATTGCAAATTTATTCTTTTATTACTGTTCCTGACGAAGGAAGTTTGTTTTTTCTGTACTTTTTGGAATTTTCAATGCGTATTGGATCAATTGATGCTTCCGCGACAGTATCTCCTTTTTTGAGTGTCATGACAGAAGCCCCGCGGCTTTTTCGTGACGTTTTTTCAGTGATATTCTCGGAGCTTGTCAGAAGCGCTTTTCCTGATTTGGATATTATAAGAATGTCCAGTGGGGCAGTTTCATAAAATACTGCAACAAGCGACGCGTGATCGGAATACGCACCGGTCAATTTTCTTCTGTTTGATTTAGTGTCATATGAATTTGCAGGAATGCGTACGCAGGTTCCGTTTTCAAAGACAAGAATAATTCTGTGACATTCGTTATCTTTTTGCAGACGGCACATTCCGACGGCACGTTCTCCCTCGTCAAATCCGAGCTTAGCGGGAATATAGTCTCCGAGTTCTCCAGATTTTAGGGTGTCAAAATCACCGACATGGGCCTTATATACCTGAAAGGCATCCGAGAAAAAAATCAATTCATCGGAATTTACAGCGTCTTCTTCAAGGATGACAGAATCGCCGTCTTTAAGCTTCTGAGAGTCGCTTGCTTTTAGAGAGCGCAAAGAAATTTTCTTGAAATATCCCTCTTTAGTAAACATGATGTGATTTACAGTGCTGTCCTCTGATTTTTCTTCTTCTACTGTTTCGTCAAGCTCTTCTTCATAAATCAGCTGTGTTTGGCGTGGTTTAGCATATTTTGATTTTATGTCTCTCAATTGCTTTGCTATATAGGATTTCAGCTTACGCTCACTGGCGATAATATCTTCGGTAGATGCAATTTCCACCTTAAGCTCGTCTGTTTCACGGAGCTTGTTAAGGATATATTCGCGGTTTAAATTACGAAGCTTTATCTCCGCAATAAATTCGGCTTGCTCCTGATCTATATCAAAGCCATTACAGAGGTTTGGAATGACATCGCTTTCCTTTTTGGTTTCCCGGATTATTTTTATTGCTTTGTCAATATCAAGAAGAATTTTTCCGAGGCCCAAAAGCAGATGAAGCTTTTTTCGCATTTTATCAAGGTCAAACTGAAGCTGTCTTTTTACACATTCGGAGCGAAAACGAATCCACTCTTTCAGTATATCTCCGACACCTAAAAGCTTTGGAGTTCCGTCGATCAATACATTGAAGTTGCAGTCGAAGCTGTCTTCCAGAGGGGTATATTTGAAAAGCTTATTCATAAGCTTTTCAGGGACGGTTCCGCGACGAAGATCCAAAGTCAGTTTAAATCCGTTTACGTCAATCTCATCACGAAAATCAGTAATTTCTTTGACTTTTCCTTCTTTAATAAGCTGAGTGAGCTTTTTCATAATAAGCTCTATTGTTGTTGAATACGGAATTTGCAGTATTTCTATGCAGTTTTCCGCTTTATCGTACCTCCAGCGGGCGCGGAGACGCAGACTTCCGTGTCCTGTTCTATAAATTTCCCGCATAGTTTCTCTGTTGTAAATTAAATATCCTCCGCCCTGAAAATCGGGAGCTACCATAATATCGAGAAGTTGATCGACCGTGGTTTCCGGAGAGAGAAGCATTTGTATCGTTGCATCGCAAAGCTCTGAAAGGTTAAAAGAACAGATAGAGCTTGACATTGCGACTGCAATTCCTTTGTTTGGAGACAAAAGTATATTTGGAAATGAGGTGGGAAAGAGTACAGGCTCTAACATAGTTCCGTCATAATTTTCGCACATATCGACTGCATCATGGTCGATTCCTCCGAATATTTCAGCGCAGAACGGATCGAGCTTACATTCTGTATAACGTGAAGCTGCATATACCATTTCAGAGGAATAATGTTTTCCAAAAGAACCCTTTGAGTCTATAAACGGGTGCAAAAGTGTTTCGTTTCCTCGTGTCAGGCGGACAAGCGTTTCATAGATTGCACTGTCTCCGTGGGGATTCAGACGCATTGTTTGACCGACAATATTGGCGCTTTTTGTTCTTTGACCGGTGAGCAGTCCCATTTTATACATGGTGTAAAGAAGCTTTCGGTGTGCCGGCTTAAAGCCGTCAATTTCCGGTATTGCTCTGGATACAATGACGCTCATTGCATATGGCATGAAGTTTTTTTCTACTGCCTCGGTTATCGGCTGATTCTGAATTTCGGCTGCCACAGAAACTTTCGGTTCTGCAGCTGACTTATTATTTTTTGGCATCTTTTTAAAGCTTGTCCTCTCTTATACGTTTATTATTTAGTGTATATTTTTCCCTCCGGCGGTTTGGACTCCGGAGGGAAAAATTTAATGTAAAAACAATATTGCGAATAATGATAACTGTACCGAAATAAAAATATAACTGAGTGAAGATGTTTGTCACTATTTTATGAAGTGTCTGACAGCTGTACGTCTTATAAAGTAATACGATTGGCAGATATGACTGACAGAAGATATACGGCAGTCGGATGTCTGTCTCAAAGTCAGTGTTTATTTTTCTTGATTTTTCAGTGCGGGATACAATACTCCGTTGCAAACGCTTTATGACAGACTTGCGCCTCTTATAAATAATATAATATTAAAGAAATCTCGGAGAACGCTCCTTAGAGCTTACCGCTGCCGCGAGAAGCGCTTTTTTTACGTCCGGATCTTGTTCTGTTGTTTCAACATAATACAGTCTGTCTACTTCGCGCTTTGTTCCGATTTTTTTGAGTGATTCACAAGCCGCAAGCTTTATATCATTATCATCATCGGTAATGAGTTTCATGCATGTATTCACTGCAAGCTCATCGCGTGAAATATCCGCAAGTGCCTTTATAGCGAGAAGACGGATTTCCTTTTCTACAGACTCATCGGTATAAGCCTCTATTTTGGATGACTTTCTGTCCTCTGTCCATTTTGCAAATTTTTCCTCGGTCGTTTTTGCTCCGCTGAATATTCCCTTAATACTGTCAAGTAATCCCATTTTTCGTTTCCTTTCAATCAAGTTATAATGTTTATACATGCCCCGATACAGAATGATTTGTTCTGTTTCGCCGGGGATAAGTATCATAAGATTCCGAAATAAACAAATGATTTTTTCGGTTACCGTGATAAAAAATACCCTAATTTTATCGGCCGTTCAGACATTATCCGATATTATTTATGCTCATAATTTGGAATTGTCATCAACAGGGTATGCAATTGTAGTCATAAGTGCCATATTTGTACTCGATGTATCAAGACGGCTGTATTGTACTACAATCGGCGTATCGCTTTCGATAATGAGCGCATATGGTGTATCTCTTGGAATCATACTTCCGTCTTTTGATTTTATCTTATCCATACGGATATGGTTTGTTCGCATAGACGGACATTCTGCGTTAAATCCTTCAAGGAAATCTTTTTGTTCGAACAGAAGTGTCATTTTTATATGTGCGTCGCGGCTGCTTGTATTTATAACACAGATAGCTTCGTGGCTTGGCTGTTCCCCCTTGCCGGATACCGAACTTAGAAATGTATCCGGAATAAGCCATGTCTTTTTTCCATATGCTTTCAATTAAAAAATCAATCCTTTTCATTTAATAATATTTATTCGGCATATGCATGTTTTTATAACCAAAGAGATGTATCACGAAATATTAATACGGATACGTTTTTATTGGATGCTGCCGTACAGAACTGTTACGTCTATAAACAAAGAATTTGTTTTATTTTAGACAGAGATACGTACATTAATTACTACACATATCATGACGGTAATTTGTGCATTAACGAATTTATTTGCGCCGAAGAACTGTATAAAAAAATATAATGTCAGAACATTATCTATATTATAACACTTTTTTGTGGTTTTGCATAGTCTTTTTTTGCAATTTTTTGTAATATTTAAAAACCGGTACCTAAGGCGCCGGTTTTTCAGAATTTGTACGAAAACTTGTGCAAATTAAGTTTATTTTCTTTTACCTTTAAAACCGCGGTATTCACAGGGGCCGCAAGTATATTGAATTCCGCCGCGGCAGCGTTTCAGATAATTTAAAGCTGTTACCTGTGCCGTCCATTCCATATCATCGTAATGAACGGGATCATGATAACCCTCAATATCTATCGCACCTTCAAATCCATTTTGTATTAATATGGTTACGACATCAGCCCAGTTTGTATCTCCGAATCCGGGTGTACGGTTCCAAGCAAACTCGTGAATTCCGCGTATGCCGTATTCACGGATAACATCATAAGCTACGGTGGCATCCTTTCCGTGTACGTGAACCACTTTTTTCGCCCATTTCCGCAGCTGCGCTATTGGATCTATCAGCGCCATGAGCGCATGGCACGGCTCCCATTCAAGACCGAGATTGTCGCTTGGAATTTCGTTAAAAATAAGTTCCCATGCTTCCGGGCAGAAAGCTATGTTGTAAGTGTCTCCGTTCCATCCGTCTCCGCAGTTTTCAAGACCTATTTTCACGTTTTTGCTTTCTGCAAGTTCAACAAGAGGTTTAAAAGTTCTTACAAAGTCGGGTATGGCGTCCGGTACTTTTTTTTCATTTCCGCCGGCAAATGTTCCTATACAATTACATTTGAAAAGATGTGCGTTTTCAATCAAGTTGGCGATGCCGTCGCGTTCGTCCTCATTTTTTATGGGATTGCAGTAAAAACCGAGTGACGAAATTTTTCTTCCTTCGAGTACTTCTTCAATTTGCTTACTGAATTCGTTCAGCTCCATTTTGGCGGTTTCCGCTGTCCCGAAATTTAGTTCATATGATTCGAAGCCGAGAGGATTGAGCTGCGGAATCATTTTCAAAGCATGTTCGGCCGGAATTAAGGTTCCGATTTTAATATCAAACATAAAACTGCTCCTTTATTATATTATAATACTGAAAATCTTTATTTTCCAATAAAAACATTTTCGTATTTTTTGCTTTCTTTTTCATTTTTTCTTAACGAGTGGCGGACAATTAAGGCAATACCCGCAATTATAAAGTATAAAATGCTGAGAATAAAGCATGTAATCAAAGCGCCTGCTGTATTTGATTTTCCGGATATGATTACGAGGAATATGACTAAAAAGCTGATCAAAAATCCAATGTAATGAAGAAATAATTTTAATCCGATTCCAAAAGATTTTATATAAAATATGCGGTTAAGGGCAGACAATAACAAAGAAAAAACAAAAAATGCTATTAACGTTTTAAATGTAAGAATAAGAGTAGTGAATCCCGATAAAGTGACGACAGCCTGTGATATAAGCGTTAGAAGTGTAAAAAATAAGCACGCCTGATAAATTATTGCGGAGATGGTCTTTTTAACTTTCATGGTCTATAGAATATCCTTTTACATATGAGAATCACATATAATGATTAATCATTTTTATTTTATATTATCATATATTTTTTACGTTTTTGTGATGAAAATAATAATATATCAATAATAGCCGTAACAGGGAATTTATATGTGTTTGGTTTGACAAAAGTATTATAGTATGGTATAATATCTTAAAGCATAATACTTTAAGATGTAAGTTTTGTTTTTCCGCATAGTGCGGATATAATATACAATTTGTATTAAATTCGGAAGGGAAAATTCGGTTAATGTTTGAAAGGCTCGTCGGAAACGATAAGCTGAGGGCTCTTCTGTCCAGGGAAATAAGGGAGGGGACCCTTGCTCACGGCTACATAATTGAGGGTGCCGCCGGCATCGGCAAACATACATTGGCTTTTGATATGGCAGCCGCCATGGCAGGTTTTGACGAGAGGGGCCTTAAGCGTATAAAAGGCGGACTTTGCCCTGATATTAGAGTGTTCGGAATTCCGAGCGGACGTAAGACAATAGGTATAGAAATGGTTCGAGAACTTGGGTATCTTTCGTCGGTTACGCCAAATGAGCTTGATTTTAAAATGACAATTATAGAAAACGCGGATTTTATGACCGTTCAGGCTCAGAATGCGTTTCTGAAGCTTCTTGAAGAGCCTCCGTCGGAAGTGTATTTTCTTATGCTTTGCGAAAATGCTTCTGCTCTGCTTCCTACTGTGCGTTCACGTGCGTCGACGCTTAGAATGCTGCGGTGTGATGATGAAAGTATAAAGAGCTATTTAAAAGCCGATAAAAGAGGTTCTTATCTTTTTTCCAGAGATCCGCAGGCGTTTGATGCAATTGTCAGAGCTTCGGACGGCAGAATTGGAAAGGCTCTTGAAATGTGCGGAGAATCGGACACAGGAGAGCGTAATTCCGCTTCGGCTGACAGAAATACTATGCAGAAGGCGGCTGAGCTTGTGGAGTGTATAGCGGGGAGAAGAAGTGCCCCTCTTACGTTTTGTGTAAACAGCCTTGGATCAGACAGGAGCAGAATTTCTCTTTTGCTGTCTTTTTCTGTTTTAGCTGTTCGTGATTTGATTTTGTGCAAAGCTGCTATGATGGCCGGAAAAGAAGATGATACGGGAGCCAAGTGCTTGTCGGAAAAACTCTGCTTTTATGAATCGAAAAATGAGGCCGCGTTAATCGCGCAAAGATTATCAATGTCTGAACTTATGCAGTGCGGATATGCTTTTTCTTCGTTTTCGGAACGCCTTCTTCAAAACGGTAATGTAAGACAAATATTGACTGAGCTGTCATATCGGCTCAGAAAAATTGCATGCTGAGCATGTGAAACCGGACAAGACTTTGAGTGTGTACGAAAGGTATGGTCATAATCAATGGAAGAATTTATAAATGTATCAGGTTCGGAGGATACTTCCCGGCAGTCTGAGACTTCCGGTGAAAAATACAATAAAAAATCCGAAACTAATAATATAAAATCAAAACGCAGAAGTCATAAATATACAAAGAGAAAAAGGGTATCTGCCGCAGCAGAGAAAAATGCAGATAAGTCGGAACCTGACGAGAGAGCCGTTTACGGTTCGGCTAAAGAGCGGAACGAGGAGGAGTATTTCGGCTCCGTTATTAAAGGTTCGGATTATATGGATGATACCGCCTTGGACGGCTATAATGCAGGGATCTCGGACAATGAGGAATATACTGCGGATATAAATGCGGACTATGAGGTTATCGGAGTAATTTTTAAAAAAATCGGAAAGATATACTATTTTGATGTGGACGGAAACGTTTTTCAAAGAGATGACCATGTTATTGTAGAGACTGCACGGGGACTGGAGTACGGTACAGTAGTATATCCTAACCGTGTTGTGAGGGGAGCCGAAGTGGTTCTTCCTCTCCGCAAAGTTTTAAGAATTGCGACGAATGAGGATGAGCAGCATCATCATGAAAATTTGAAGCTTGAAATTGAGGCATTTAATGCCTGCGTTGAAAAAATTGCACTTCACAATCTTGATATGAAGCTTGTGGATGCCGAATATACATTTGACAACACAAAGCTTATTTTTTATTTTACATCTGATGAGCGGGTGGATTTTCGCGATCTTGTAAAGGACCTTGCATCTATTTTTCGTACAAGAATTGAGCTTCGCCAGATTGGTATTAGGGACGAAGCAAAACTTATGGGAGGTCTCGGAATATGCGGCAGACCGTTTTGCTGCCATTCTTTTCTTTCCGATTTTGTTCAGGTTTCAATCAAAATGGCAAAGGAACAAAACCTCTCTCTGAATTCATCTAAAATATCAGGGGCATGCGGAAGGCTTATGTGCTGCCTGCGTTATGAATATGATACCTACAGTGAGGAAATTAAAAAAACACCTAAGGTCGACTCTGTTGTTTCCACTCCTGAAGGAGAAGGAATTGTACGGGAAACGGTACCGCTTGCCGGTATGGTAAAGGTAGAGCTTAGAAATAATAACGATACTTTATTGAAGGTTTTTAGCCGCGATGAAATTAATGTTATAAAGGGTAAGACGGTAAAAGAGTTTTTAGCGGAAATCGCAGAGGCTTCCGAAAAAGATGAAAAAAGAGTTAAAGGTGATAAAGAAGATAAGATCGAATTAAGAGAATCGTATGAAAAAAATGACGGCAGCAGGGGAAAAATGGCGCGTACGGATTCTTTGACCAAGCAATCAAATAAATCTTGTTCCGAAAAAGCGCAGATTCAGAACGAGTTGCCGTCAAAGATAAAATCATCAAAGGTACAGGCATCTGTTTCTAAGGCTCAGATGTCAAAGAAACAACAGTCTAAATCAGTGCTGTCAAGGATGTGCTCTGACGAAAAACAGCTACAGAATGGGCAGACACCGAAAGGATATACAGAAGGAAAGCAATCGGTGAAATTTTATCCTGCGGCGTCCCAGTCGTTTGAAAAATTAAGAGCAGACGCAGAATATGACGACTTTGAATTATATGACGAAACTGTTAAATCATCCAGAACCGGAAAATTTGTGCGCAGGAGAAAGAGCATGAATAATAAAAAGTCGGCCGGAAATTTGAAAAGACACAATAAAAAAAAGAATTGAAAATTAAAGGTTAGTTAATAACTGATTGAGGCTGTATAAATCGTAGTTGTATTATGAGGCATTCGTGTGCCTGTACGGATATAGGGCAGATAATTTATTCCAGTTCAATAAGCCGCACTGCAGCGCTATATTTTTCGGCGTCGGTACAGTACAATCTTCTGACGAAACAGAGTGTCATAATCGTACTTTAAGATTTATATTAATTTTATGATTCTTTGTGAAGCCTTTTGACGGTTGTATGGGAATGTATTTGGAAAATGGTATTATAAATGTTCTAAAATGAAAGAATTTACATGTATAAAATCGTAATTTGTATTTGACATTGTCGTATAAGTGTGCTATAATAGCTGAGGTAAAATAATTTGGAGGTGTTTTAGAATGGCATATAAAATCAGTGATGCATGTATTTCATGCGGCGCATGCGCGAGCGAATGTCCTGTAGGGGCAATTTCAGAGGGAGATCAGAAGTATGAGATCAATGCTGACGAATGCCTCTCTTGTGGTGCTTGCGCAGAGGTATGTCCTGTAAATGCTCCTGCAGAAGCAGAATGAGCTGTAATAATTTAAAGGCGCCGCTTGACGGTGCCTTTTATTATTATGGTTATCATGTCAATCCGGCAATTGAACATTACAGAAAGCTGTGGCTGTTTAATTGTGATCAAGTCTTGGTTTTGACTATTATTTTGATATTAATTTTACCGGATGACAATATGCCGGTATTAGTGGGACGGTCTTACAGATGTTTGATAATGAGAGCTTTGAACTGAAAGAAGGAGAATCGGTTACCGATATAAATCTTGGGTTAAAAATGATTCAGCGCAGCGGCGGTTTTTTGTTTGGTACGGACGCATTGCTTCTTGCTTCATTTATTAAGCCTCTTCCGCATAAGCGTGCTGTTGATTTCGGATGCGGCAGCGGCGCAGTTTCATTGCTCTGTGCCGCTTCGAGAAAATTTGCTCATATAGACGCTATTGAGGTTCAGTCCGAATATGCGGAGCTTTGTGAGAGAAACGTGCGCCTTAATGGCTTAAGCGATTTAATTTCTGTTAGAAATGATGATATTAGGAATTTAATATCCGGGCATGAAAAATTTGAAGCGGTTTTTACCAACCCTCCTTATATGCGTTCCGACAGCGGAAAACATGCGAATAATTTCGGACGCAATGCGGCTCGCCATGAATTAAATGGGGACATATTTGATTTTTGCTCGGCCGCCGCTGCCGTGCTTGAATGGGGCGGCGTTTTCTATGCCGTATACCGCCCGGATCGTCTTGTGGATTTGTTTTCATCGATGCGAAGTTCGGGGATAGAGCCCAAGAGGTGCTGTTTTGTACAAAGGGATTTATCGCATTCTCCCGCGCTTGCGCTTGTTGAAGGAATACGCGGAGGTAAAAGCTCTCTCTCGATGATGCCCGTACTTTTGCTCTCGGATGATAAAGGAAATACTACAGAGCAGATCGAGCATATATATAGAACATTAAATTTTGATTTGAAGCAGTAAATAAAGAGTAATTTCGGAAATACTTTGGTTATCGGTAATTATCTTATCTGTCGGCGGATTTTACTTACTTTTTGAGGAAAGGTTATTACCTAAATATTTCTGAGCTGTTTTTTTAATCGTATCGCTTTTAAGTTTATTTAATATTTTTGAAGGGAATTATCATAAAAATGGAAAGGGAATACGGCGAATTCTTTGAGTCAACAGAAAATACGACGGAAGAAAGGAATCGCATAGAGGCGGGTACGCTGTATCTTGTTGCATCGCCTATCGGAAATCTTGCGGATATATCGGAACGTGCCGTTAAGGTACTTTCGGAATGCAGCTTTGTAGCTGCCGAAGATACGCGTGTTACCGCAAAGCTTATGTCTTATCTGTCGCTGAACAAGCCGTTTATTCCTTATCATGAGCATAACAAACGATCTGCCGGTGAAGAAATTGTCAGAAGATTAAAAAGCGGAGAGAGCTGTGCTCTGGTGACGGATGCAGGAACTCCCGGTATATCAGATCCGGGCAGTGATATTACAGCTCTTTGTATAGAGAGCGGGATTTCCGTAACGGCCGTGCCCGGACCATGCGCCGCTGTAAATGCTTTGATTCTTTCAGGTTTTGACACTTCGAGCTTTATTTTTGAAGGATTTCTTCCTGAAAAGAAAAAAGACGCTCATTCTTTGCTTACTGAGCTTAAAACAGAGCGCAGAACGATGATTTTTTATTCATCTCCTCATGATTTGCGAAAGGTTTTAGAAATATTTTCAGAGTTCTTTGGAAAGGGCCGCAGAATCGCTCTATGCCGTGAAATGACAAAATTAAATGAGGAAGTTTTACGCGGAACTATAGATGAAATGCTGAGTTATTACACGGAGCATGTTCCGCGAGGAGAATTTGTTGTTGTAATCAGCGGTGATAAGGATAACGATTCGGCATTTTGGCGTGATATGAGTATCTTTGAGCATGTATTATTTTACGAGGATAACGGTTACGGAAGAATGGATGCCATGAAAGCGGCTGCTTCGGATAGGGGAGTGGCTAAAAATGTTATATATAAGGCTATGATTGAAAGCGACAGCAATGAACGATAAATAAAATATATTAAAAATAAAACAGACGATCATTAATGATTTGATTACAGACGATATGTACCCTCCTTGGACAAACCGACAAGGAGGGTACATATATTTTGTATTTTGTATGCAATTTTGTGTAAAGTTATAACCGAGTCTTTTGTATTTAAGAAAGAATTGCGCTGTCGTTTGAAAATTCACTTCCGCTTGCCGTCGAAAACATTTCAATAAGCTGTTCGACCGTAAGATTTTTCTTTTCTTCTCCGCTGACGTCAACTACGACGTGACCGTTGCTCATCATAATAAGACGGCTTCCGTGCGCGATGGCGTCGCGCATATTATGAGTAACCATTAATGTTGTGAGATTGTTTTCTGCTACGATTTTATCTGATAACCGAAGCACTTTTTCGGCAGTTTTGGGATCGAGAGCCGCGGTATGCTCGTCGAGTAACAGGAGTTTCGGCTTCTGCAGAGATGCCATAAGCAGTGTGAGCGCCTGCCGCTGTCCTCCTGATAAAAGTCCGACTTTTGCTGTCAGACGATCTTCGAGTCCAAGATCGAACTCTCTGAGAAGCTCACGGTATTTTTCACGTTCATCTTTCTTTATACCCCATCCGAGTCCGCGGCTTTTTCCGCGTCGATTTGCAATTGCGAGATTTTCTTCGATTTGCATTTCCGGGGCAGTTCCCATCATTGGATCCTGAAAAACTCTTCCGAGAAATTTGGCTCTTTTAAATTCCGGCATACTCGTGACGTCAATTCCGTCGATAAAAATACTTCCGGAATCCGGTTTCCAAACACCGCATATTGCATTAAGCATGGTACTTTTACCTGCACCGTTTCCGCCGATGACAGTTACAAAGTCACCGGTAGCAAGTGTGAGGTTCAGGTGGTTAAGCGCGACCTTTTCGTTACTTGTACCCGGATTGAAGGTTTTGCAGATGTCTACAAGTTTTAGCATTTCTGTATTATCATTCCTTTCTGCCGGCCATGGTTATATGATAACTTAAGCCTGCAAAAGTACTAATTATTTTTTTATTCCTTAGTCTGAATAGACTTTTTGACGGATTTGTTTCCTTTTCGGAAATATTGTTTTTTCCAATACGGAATGGCAAGAAATACTGCGACAACAATGGCGGACAAGAGCTTAAGCAGGTCAGTATCCAGACCAAGCCAAATAACGGTCTGATAGACAAGATAGTATATTACACCGCCTAAAGCAACGCTCAGCAGCTGAAGTGCAAAGTTATGGAGCAGCTTTCCGAAAATTGCTTCTCCGATGATAACAGCCGCAAGACCGATTACAATTGCTCCGCGTCCCATTTGAACATCCGCAAATCCCTGATATTGGGACAGAAGCGCACCGGAAAATGCAACAATTCCATTAGACAGCATTAATGCAATTACTTTGTTTATGTCAGTATTTATTCCGTTGGCGCGGCTCATATTTGGGTTGCTTCCGGTTGCACGGATTGCGCATCCCTTTTCTGTTCCGAAAAACCAGTAGAGAATCAGGATTATAATTGCTGTAATAATGCCAACAACAAATATGGTATTTTGATAGAAAGGAACGCCTTTATTGTACTGCATTGAGACTAAAAGTTTATAATTGCGTACATTAACGGCCTGATTAGCTTTTCCCATTATTTTAAGATTGATTGAATATAGAGAAAGCTGAGTAAGAATTCCCGCGAGTATAGGCGGAATTCCCATAAAGGTATGGAACAAACCGGTAGCGAGACCGGTAAGAAGACCTGCTAAGAATGCGGTGAGTATTGCTACGGGAATGCTGTATCCTCCTGTTATCATCATGACGCAAACGGCGCCGCCCGTACAGATAGAACCGTCCACGGTCAGGTCTGCAAAATCAAGAATACGGTATGTTATGTATACTCCGATAGCCATTATGCCCCAAATAAGGCCTTGTGCGACAGCTCCGGGAAGTGAGTTTATTAGATCTATGATAGACATAAAAATCCCCCAATAAGGCTTATAAATCCGAATATCGAATTTTATATTATATAACTAAAATAAGGCGTCTCCCGCCTGCTGCGGCGGATGCCGTCTGTTATGTAAACGTTTTAAACATCGCGGCAACGATTATCGTTGCCGCGATGTTTATTTTATCAGTTTTCGATAGCGATATAGTCGTCAGGGATATTAATATTCAGTTCTTCGCAGATGGTCGCGTTATATTTTTTTGTAAATTTGGAAGAGAATTCAATAGGCATCTCGGAAATATTTGCTTCGCCTTTCAGAACTTTAATTGCCATCTGGCCTGTTTGATAACCGAGGTCGTAATAGCTGATTGAGAGAGTTGCAACACCGCATCCTTTGCAAATTCCTTCTTCCCCCGCAATTATCGGTATTCCTGCCGGACGGCATACTGAATCAATTACTCCGGTTGAATTAGCTGCTGTGTTATCGGTAGGAATATAAATCGCGTCACAGTCCGCACAAGCTTTTGTACAGATAGCCGCAATATCGTTTGAATCGGAAAAAGCGTATGTATTGCATGTGATGCCTTTTGCTTCAAGCTCTTGTTTTACAATATCTACCTGAAACAGAGAATTGGGCTCCGATGAGCAGTATAAAAGACCGACTGTTTTAGCATTCGGGAGAATGTCGACAATCATCTGTGCCTGCTGGTCAAGCGGAGCGAGATCAGAAGTACCGGAAATGTTTCCGCCGATTGTTCCGGTATAGTCTTTAATTTCAAGTGCGGTGCCGTAATGTGTTACCGACGTACCGAGAATCGGAATGGATGTTGTTCCCGCGGCAGCCGCCTGAACTGCCGATGTGGCGTTTGCCATAATGAGATCAACATTTTTGGAAACAAAGCTGTTTATGATTGTAGAGCAGTTTGTGGAATCGCCGGAAGCATTTTGATAATCGAAAGTAACCTTATCTCCGAATTCCTCTGTGAGCGCAGCTTTAAATCCTTCCGTTGCCGCGTCGAGGGCGTCATGCTGCTGTTGCTGACAGATACCTATTACATAATTTTTGTCTTTCCCCGAGCATCCGCCGAAAGATACAGCTAAAGCCAGAGCAAGAATAGCCGTTATTGCTTTTTTCATTTTTGAACCTTTCTTTTAAACCTTTCTACTCTTACATATTTTTATCGGACGTATAAGACCGAATATAAAAAATCCAATGTAATTGTATCACTTTGATAATAAAAAGTCAATGGTTCAAACTAAAAAAATCAATAGGATTGCTTATAAATGTACAAAATCCATTTGAGAAATACTTTTTTGATTACTTTGAATATTACATATTCAGCAGCATTTGACAGATTTTACAAAATTTCGGATTGTCCGCGGTTGTTATAAAATGAATTGTTCCCGTATGTCCGGAATGTTCGGCAAGACCGCTTTCTTCAAGTCTTCTGCGGGTTTCTGCAGCTGTACCGTGACAGCCGTCGTAGATTGGAATACCCGGAAAAAATTCAGAGATTGACTTTCTTATGTGAGGATAATGCGTACACCCCAAAACAATTGCGTCAAATTTATTTCTGCCGAGCCCGGCAAATAGATTTTTCAAATAGTTTTTAAGCAAATCATCGCTCAGATGACCTTCTTCTATAAGCTCCATAAGTCCGGGACAGGGAAGCAGTCTGAAATCCGCTCTCGTCTTATATTTATTTTTAAGATATATAAATTTAGGCTGACTCAATGTGAGCGGAGTGGCCATAATAAGGACATTGGGATGCTCCGAAGAAAAGGCGGCCGTCTTTATTTCAGGTTCAATTCCGATTATCGGAATTTCGGGATACATATCCCTCAGGACTGTAACCGATGCGCCCGTTGCCGTATTACATGCGATTACGACCGCCTTTATATTGTAATCCGCAATGAGTCTTTTTACGTTATTGACTGTAATGGAGCATACGTCTGCCCGGCTTTTTGTTCCGTACGGCGCGTTGGCTTCGTCACCGAAAAACAGAAAGTTCTCTTCCGGAAGAAGAGCGGTAAGCTCTCGCAGTACGGAAATTCCCCCGACCCCGGAATCGATAACGGCGATCGGTCTTTCAGCTGACGAATTTAACATGACTTATGTTCCTTTGCATATACAGACTAAAATTTTTATCATTCGGAATTAAATCAGAAGCGTTTATATTCCTGACGGTTTTCGATTTTTGAAATATTTCTGCAGGTTACGTCATTTAGGCTTCAATTAACTCGGTTTTTCCGTCTCCCCAGTGAAGCTCGATCCTTATCGGTATCGGACTGTTTACGGTAATTATCGGCTTTTCCTCCGCGGTCTTTCTTTCCGCGCAGACAAGATCTATTGCCTCTCCCTTAAACGGATAGCGCTCTATGCCGTGGCGCTCTGTACGGTTTACATACCATACTATAGTATTTTTACTTGCTTCCGGCCGTATGCCGAACACATATTCAAACATTATGCTGATTGGAAACAGTCCCGACCATCCCACAAATTTTTCTCTTGAACAAGAACCGCGCTCGGCAGACTCGGGAGAGTAGTTTTCCCAGAGCGTACCGGTCTTCTCGTATACTTCAACCACGTTTTTAAGGTTATCGCAGGCTATTTCATATGCAAGTCTATTATATCCGTGCTTGTCAAGTCCTTTAAGCACCATATAGTTCGTCGGAGCCCATACCGAGCCGTTCCAATAGTCTCCCACCTTGCTGTAATTTTTATCGGACGCCGCGAGGGACGGAACTCTGTTCGGGCGTTTGAACTCGTCCGGATTATCGAGATGAGCCACAAAGCGGTCGAGACGTTCGGCCGGTACTATACCTGCAAGAAGTGCCCAATATGCTCCGATTGTTTTCATTCCGTTAAGACTTCCGTCACGGAACATGTCGTAATAATATGCGTCTTTTTCGCACCAAAGTTTTTCGTTGATGAAATTCTTCAGAAAAACAGACTCTTCCTCAAGCTCTTTAATCTCCGGCAGATTCTCACGGCCGAGTATTTTTGCCATCTTTACAATTATATCGGCAGAAAGGGCTTGCTGCGCGCAGGTATCCATCCATACCATATGACCATGAGAACAAACGAATTCGGAAAGCTTCTGCTGACGGAACTGATTGTCCATTCCGCAGCCTAAGCCCGTGCTGAAGTAAGTTCCGTCTCTCCATGTATGGTGCTCCTTAAGCCAGAGATGATATGCAAGAAGAGGAGCGAATATTTTTGATATGCGTTCCTTATCGCCTGTCTGAAGATATGATTCCCATTCCGACCACGGCATTATATTAAAACCGGTTCCTGACGGATCGAAACGGCTGAACTGTTCTCCGTTTTCGCTCTCGCAAATCTCGCGGCATATAAAGCCGTCGCGGTGTTGATGAGAGTAAAAATTATCAAGCGTTTTCTGGAAGTCGAATATACGCGAGCCGTATTTTCCGAACAGGACGATGAACGATGAATCCCACATGAATAAAAATCCGTTGAAGGCGGTGTCAATGAAATTTGATACAAAGCCTGCTTCCGCATTGGGCGTCCTGAGATTGTCAAAGGCTATTTTCCAGGCGTAATCATAACATTTAACGGCGTTTTTGTGTCCCTCCCAAATCGGTTTCGGAAGTTTATCCCTGTTGCTTTCATACAATGGAAGAGGGGTATTCTCGGCAGGCATGCGAAGAAATTCGTTTTCCTCGACGTAAGGACTGTTGACATATGTAAGTCCGCGGTTGACTTTAAATAGTTCCATATAATACGCTCCTTAATTTGTGTTTTTATATAGCTTATGTTTTGATAACCTATACGTTGCTGTTTACTATAATTTCTATGATTATAACATGTGCAGCTTTTATTTTCAACAGAATTTTTAAATTGATTATAATATATTATAATTATTTATTGCAGATTTAGTTGGATTTATTACAGATTTAGCCGAGATACATATTTCTCAGGACAGTAAAACGATTTATCTGTTCAATAGTGCATGCGATTACTGATATATATGCTTCTATGCTTCAATTAACTCGGTTTTTCCGTCTCCCCAGTGAAGCTCGATTTTTACCGGCTTGGGACTTCTTACGGTGATTACAGGTTTTTCGTCCGCAGTCTGTCTTTCCGAGCAGACAAGATCTATTGCCTCGCCCTTAAACGGATAGCGTTCTATTCCGTGACGCTCTGTGCGGTTTACATACCATACTATAGTATTTTTACTTGCTTCCGGCCGTATACCGAAAACATATTCAAACATTATGCTGATTGGAAACAGTCCCGACCATCCCACAAACTTTGCCGTAGAAGGTAAACCGCGCTCGGCAGACTCGGGAGAGTAGTTTTCCCAGAGCGTACCGGTTTTCTCATATACTTCGACTACGTTTTTAAGGTTATCGCGGGCTATTTCATATGCAAGTCTATTATACCCGTGTTTTTCAAGTCCTTTAAGCACCATATAGTTCGTCGGAGCCCATACCGAGCCGTTCCAATAGTCTCCTGTTTTACTGTATTTTTTATCGGACGCCGCGAGGGACGGAATTCTGTTCGGCCGTTTAAACTCGTCGGGGTTGTCGAGATGAGCCACAAAGCGGCCGAGACGTTCGGTCGGTACTATATCTGCAAGAAGTGCCCAATATGCTCCGATTGTTTTCACTCCGTTAAGACTTCCGTCCCGGAACATGTCGTAATAGTATGCATCTTTATCGCACCAAAGCTTTTCATTGATGAAATTCTTCAGAAAAACAGATTCTTCCTCAAGCTCTTTAATCTCCGGCAGATTCTCACGGCCGAGTATTTTTGCCATCTTTACAATTATATCGGCAGAAAGGGCTTGCTGCGCGCAGGTATCCATCCATACCATATGACCATGAGAACAAACGAATTCGGAAAGCTTCTGCTGACGGAACTGATTGTCCATTCCGCAGCCTAAGCCCGTGCTGAAGTAAGTTCCGTCTCTCCATGTATGGTGCTCCTTAAGCCAGAGATGATATGCAAGAAGAGGAGCGAATATTTTTGATATGCGTTCCTTATCGCCTGTCTGAAGATATGATTCCCATTCCGACCACGGCATTATATTAAAACCGGTTCCTGACGGATCGAAACGGCTGAACTGTTCTCCGTTTTCGCTCTCGCAAATCTCGCGGCATATAAAGCCGTCGCGGTGTTGATGAGAGTAAAAATTATCAAGCGTTTTCTGGAAGTCGAATATACGCGAGCCGTATTTTCCGAACAGGACGATGAACGATGAATCCCACATGAATAAAAATCCGTTGAAGGCGGTGTCAATGAAATTTGATACAAAGCCTGCTTCCGCATTGGGCGTCCTGAGATTGTCAAAGGCTATTTTCCAGGCGTAATCATAACATTTAACGGCGTTTTTGTGTCCCTCCCAAATCGGTTTCGGAAGTTTATCCCTGTTGCTTTCATACAATGGAAGAGGGGTATTCTCGGCAGGCATGCGAAGAAATTCGTTTTCCTCGACGTAAGGACTGTTGACATATGTAAGCCCGCGGTTGACTTTAAATAGCTCCATATAATACGCTCCTTTAATATAATATGTAATATAATACGCTCTTTAATTTGTGTTTTTATATCTCTTATGTTTTAATAACATATACATTGCAGTTTACCATAATGCCTATAATTATATCATGTGCGTATTTGATTTTCAATAGAAATCTTAACTTTAAATTATGAAGAATTATTTCTTTTAATGCTTGACAATATAGAAGAAATTATGATATACTTTCGACGTATGTACAGTAACGGAAACACGGTATATATAAAAGTATTGCAAAATGAAGCTGCCGCCGCTGTATTACTCCGGCGGTGTGACGCTTACCTTTACGGCAGGCAAGCCATGCTTCGTTTCTCTGCGGCATTTTGACAATCTTGGCCGAACTGCCGCAAGAAGGCGCGCTGCGCTTATTGAATCAGAGATGTACCGGGCTGCATTAAACCGAGTTTTTACTTTAACATGTTCTTCAACATGCTCTTCGGTATATGTAATTATTTCAGAAAGGAACGGTTACGGCAGAATTGAAAGAATTATCAACGCGTTATTTTTCTCCCGCGGATGACAGTATCGACGGTTGGGAGGCGTACTCCATCCCGATGGGCAACGGTTTCATCGGCGCAAATATTTTCGGGCGTACGGACCGCGAACGGATTCAGATAACTCAGAATTCGTTTGTTGCTTCTAATGATGAGGGAGGACTTACAGATTTTGCAGAGCTGTATTTTGAATTCGGACATAACACCGTTGAAAATTATGAGAGAAAACTTAATATTGATAACGCTCTTGCATCGGTACACTACAGCTTTGGCGGAGTAAAATATGAAAGAGAGTATTTTATCTCTTATCCTGACAGAGTATTGGCCGTAAAGTTTACAGCTTCAAAGGACAGGATGCTTAATTTTACATATGCTCCCACCATTCCGTTTGTCCGCGATTATGCCAAGACTCCGGGCGACGGCGGAGGCAGGACGGCCAATATAGAATGCAGCGGAAGAAAAGCGGTTATTCACGGGCAGATGAACTGCTACAGACTTCAATATGCAATAAGTACAAGCGTTGAAAGCGACGGAACTATTTCGAGCTATGACGGAAAAATCAAGGTTGAAAATGCGTCCTATGCTGTCGTCTACTTTTGTACCGACACTAACTATAAGCTTTCTTCAAAAATATTTCTTGAACAGGACAATTTGAAAAAGCTTGAATATGAGGATGTACGCCCAAGAACGGAGTCATATCTCAAAGCGGCTGAGGCGCTCGGATACGACAGGCTTAAAGAGCGCCATATTTCTGATTACCGCAGTATATTTGCCCGTACGGAATTTGAACTCGAATGTGATGTGCCCGAAGATGAGACGCCGGAACTTATCAAGCGTTATTCAAAGGGAGAACGGATCCCGTATCTTGAGATGCTTTATTTTCAGTTTGGAAGGTATCTTCTGATTTCTTCTTCTCGTCCCGGCGGTCTTCCGGCTAATTTACAGGGAATCTGGAATGCCCATGAACGTTCGCCGTGGGGCGCGGGATATTGGTTTAATATCAATGTTCAGATGAACTATTGGCCTGCGTTTACAACGAATATGGAAGAAATGTTTAAACCGTATGCGGATTTATTTGAAGCTATTATGCCTCAGTGTCAGAAATATGCAAGCGAATTTGTAAAGGAAAACAATCCCGCGGAGTATGTTGAAGGCGAAGGAGAGTGCGGCTTTGCCATCGGAACGAACAACTGGCCGCTTGAGGTTACGCCGCCCGACCGCTGCGGAGGTCCCGGAAACGGCGGACTTGCATCCAAATTGCTGTGGGAGTATTATGATTTTACACGCGATAAGGAAATTCTTGAAAGATATACATATCCTGCGCTTAAAGAAGTCAGTAAATTTTCGACAAAGGCTGTGAGAAAGTACGGAGACGAATATTTGATTTCTCCTTCAGTATCTCCGGAACAGGTTCTCAACGGCGCATGGGTAGGCGGGGCCTGCTACTATGTTACCGTCGGGTGCGCATATGATCAGGAGCTTATATACGAAAACGGAAAGGATTTTCTTAAGGCTGCGGAATTGCTTGGCAAAGACGGACAGGCAGAGAAAATTCAGCGTGAACAGATAGACCATTATTCCCCGATACGTATAGGATGGTCAGGTCAGATCAAAGAATTTGCGGAAGAAAATCTTTACGGAGAAATCGGAGAATGGTGGCATAAGCATATTTCACATATGATGGCGGTTTATCCCGGAAGTACGGTTACTTCGGAAACACCTGTTTGGCAGGATGCCGCGGCTGTTTCTCTGAAATACCGCAGCGACGGGCATCTTCAAACAGGATGGTCGATTGCGCAGCGTGTTAATGCATGGGCAAGGACCGGAGAGGGCGATGATTGCTACAAATGTCTGCGCTTCCTGATTGGAGAACGTACATACCCGAATTTGTTTGACGCGCATCCGCCGTTCCAGATTGACGGTAACTTTGGCGGAACGTCGGGTATAGCGGAAATGCTTATGCAGAGTCATGAGGGGTATATTTCGGTATGCCCGTGTCTGCCGGATGAATGGTCGGACGGACGTTTTTCCGGTTTGGTTGCAAGAGGTAATTTTGTGGTCGACGCCGAATGGAAGTCCGGAACTCCGTTTATGATTCGGGTAACATCGCGTGTGGGCGGACTTGTAAAGATTAAATCCGGAAATGTTTCGCTTGCGAAGGTTATGTCTGACGGCGAATCGGTGTCTGCAGTTTCGGACGGGCTTGATTTCATCAGCTTTGATACGGAAGCCGGAAAGACGTATATTCTCGAAAATATTCCGGGAAAAACAAATCTTACTCGTCCTGCAAATCTTGTGATTGACCGCGAATCGCTTCATTTGACATGGACGCCTTCTCCGGAGAAGGGAGTTACCTATAAGGTATACCGTGCATGCGATCAGACGCCGGTTTATGATGTTATTGCGGAAGGGCTGACAATACCCGAATTTACCGATAATAATCTCGACTTTTCAAAGCATGAGGTTGTAATTTACAAAGTTTCTGCAGTTTCTTCGGACGGAATGACCGAAAGTATGGGAACTCATGAGGCTATTAATCACGCGTCAGATCTGTATCTTGAACGCTATAAGCTGCTTCATGCCGAAAAGGATGTTGCTCCGTATTACAATATGACTATAAAAAATTGTTTCAAATAATCAGAGGGGCAAATGCATGGGATGCGCCGAATGAAACTGTCAGACCGTTTACGGTTTGACAGCCGGCGATAACTTCACTGCAATTGATATACACAAGGGGCTGCCTTATAGCGACAGCCCCTTATGAAGTATATATGAAATTATATATATACGTAAAATATGTTGGAAAGGTGTGTTAGTATATGGCGGAAAGATTTGATCAGCTTTACGGAGCTCTTTCCGAAGCCGAACAGCATACGGAAGAAAGACTCAAAGGTTATTATGACCGTCTTGCGGAAGAGGCTGCCATGAAATCGGAAAAGGATTCAGAACTGTTTGATGAGGTTAAGGAAGAAATAAAGTCTCTGAAGAAATCATCGGCTCAGTTTTTACATCTTTTTCAGCGTACCTCATCTGCGTCCGACGAGCTTGAAGTCCGTTTGAAGGATACCGTCAAGAGCGTAAAGCGCCGAAAGCTTTTACCCCCTGCGCCTGCACATGCAGTGTTAGACTTTGAAGAGAAAAAAGTGCTTCATTTTGCCAGCGGCATCAATTTTTATAAACTTTTTTTAATATGCTTTGCGGGGAGCTTTATAGGTGTTGTAATTGAGCTTTTGTGGTGTCTTTTCCAAAACGGGTATATAGAAAGCCGCAGCGGACTTGTATGGGGACCGTTTAATCTGTTATACGGTATAGGTGCGGTTTGCTTGTCGGCCACATTATACAGATATCGGAATAGGTCGTCGGTGTATTCGTTTGCCGGGGCTTTTGTAATCGGTTCGGTTGTTGAGTATGCTTGTTCATGGTGGCAGGAAACATTTTTCGGAACCCGTTCGTGGGATTACAGCAGTTTACCTTTTAATATAAACGGCAGAATCTGTCTTCTTTACTCTGTTTTTTGGGGAATACTCGGAGTTTTTTGGATAAAAAATATATTTCCGCGTCTTTCCAAATGGATTTTGAAAATTCCTAATAAGGCCGGTAAAATTATGACATGGTGCCTTGCCGCCTTTTTACTTGTAAACTCGATTGTTTCTCTCGGAGCTTCTCTGCGCTGGTCTGAACGTCAAAGCGGTGAACCTGCGTCAAATTTTATTGAGGAAATTTTAGACGAAAGATTTCCTGATGAGAGAATGGAGAAAATTTACGCTAACGCGAAATTCATTGAAGATTAAAGCAGACAGCTTTTTTATGTTAAAAAACGAATTGAGATATCTTCCGAAGCTTGATGCGATGACGCTTCACGCCGTCATATTAATTCAGTAGAAATCTTACTGAAAAGTTTATCGATTTTTGATTTCTCGGCAAGTCCTTCCGAAAATGCTGTTGCACTGCCTGCGGCGGCTCCGAGCTTTAAAGCATATTCATAATTATCTGATGATATATATCCCGAAACAAATCCGGCTACCATTGAATCTCCTGCACCTACGGAATTTTTTACATTTCCTGAGGCTGCGCTGCAGTGAAGAATTCGGCCGTTTTCATCTGCAAGTACGGCTCCGTCTTTTCCCATTGAGACAAGAACATTTCGCGCTCCAAGTTTCTGAAGTTCTGACGCGGCTTCCGCGGTCTGTTTTGTATTGTTTAGCTTTTTGCCGACAATTTCGCTTAGCTCAAGCAGATTCGGTTTTATCAAGAACGGTCTGTATTTCAAAGTGTTGGTAAGCAGCTCTCCGGAAGCGTCAACGACAAAAATTATATTCCTGCCTTCAAGTTCGGATAAAATTTTTTCGTATATGTTACTCGGAAGAGTGCTTGGAATTGAGCCTGACAAAATGAGATAGTCTCCCTGCGAGAGCTTACCGAGTTGTTCGATAAGTTTATCGATTGCCGCTTCGGGAATAGACGGACCTTCGCCGTTTAATTCTGTTTCTTTATCCGATTTTATTTTAATATTTATTCTTGAAAAGCCATCGTCCAAATGAACAAAGCTGTGCTGTACTCCTTTTTTGCTGAGTCTTTTTTCTATTTCTTGCCCGGTGAATCCGGCCGTGAAGCCGAGGGCACATGATTCTTTCATTAATTCCTTAAGCACTAATGAAACATTAATTCCTTTTCCTCCGCAGAAGATATTTGCATCCGAGAAACGGTTGATTGCTCCGTCTATCAGTTTGTCTGTGTGAATTACGTAATCCAATGCGGGACTAAATGTAACGGTATAAATCATTTTTGTCCTTCCTTTTATATAATTTGAATTTTAAATTTCCAAATAGAGCGCAGAAGCGCAATTAAAGTCATTTACCATTTGGACTGACAGTTAAAGTTTTTGTCGGATGATACACTCCATGATTAAATTTAAGACCACCGTTTTGCCGGTGGTCTTAAATTTTTTAATGGTTTGTCGGAATATTATTTTCAGATGTTTCTTGTAAAAGAAACTTTCCAGTTTACCAGCTTGTTTTCACTGTTGTCGGGCTTAATTGTGAGAATGTTATCTATAACCTGTCCGTCTGTTGGTTTATAGCCGGCCGGAACATATATGAAAATCCGATAATCGTCATTTTTTACAACCTTTGAGCTGCCTGTAAGACTGAGTGATTCATCATCCCAGCATACAGAGACAAGCTCTGCCGCACCTTGAGAGATGTGACGGCTTGTGGACGCAATTTGCGGTTTTCCCGTTACCCGGCGTACAGCGCATACTGCAGAGGCGTTGGAAGCAAGCGAGAGCTCAATTTCATTATCGTATATTCCGAGCAGTTTTTTGTTCCAAAAGTCAAACACAAGATAATTTCCGTTTTCAATATGAAGCTCGTTCTGCAGATTTACGGTATATTTTGCATCGCAGTCCTGCATATTGAGAAGATCAAATACATTCCAGCATTCAAACGGCGTATTAACCGCCAGTGTAACAAAGAAGCGTTTTCCGTCATGAGCCGACTCTCTTATGTCCATTGGATGAATGTCAAGCGTGGGAAGTGCACGGCGCAGCATTTCAATACGGTCGGCGGGAAGCTCTGTAAGCTCATCTCCGAATGTTACGGGAAGTCCGAGCAGTGAAACTGCCGATACTCTCGATTTTGCCTGCTCGAAATTGCTGAATTCGGGGCGAATAACTACATTGTCGGGATCGCAGTAAAATGATACATTGTGGAAAGAATAGAAACGCAGAATTCTTTCAACAAAATCACCTATAAAATCGCACCAATGGAAAATGTCATTTCCTATTCTTGCCGTGTCGGCTACATCGGACAGCATCAAAACTTCACGGTCATTTCCTCCGGCGCAGGACATCATATAGAAATCGTCTCCGACAACTTCACGGGCTTTAAGGCATATGCGGCGGAGTGCTTCTGTGGAGGTAATTTCGGGATGCTTAAGAACTTCGTGATATGCATCTGCATATCCTACGGTAGTGGGAAGACAATCCCATTTTACAGCGTTAAATCCCCATTCCTTAATTTGATTGAAAGCGCGCGGGATTAATTCATTTATTACACGTTCATCCGTAATATCGAAAAAATATTTCCCGCACCATGTAGTGCAGTCCGTATAGATACAGTCTTTAAATTCTTTGCATATTTCTGTAAATCCGGGCTCTATCGTCGGAGCAACCCATAAGACCGGAATAAATCCGAGCTTTTTTATCTCGTCCGACATGTATTTGAATCCGTGAGGATATTTTTCTGAATTGGGTTGGAAAAAGCCGATATTATCGGGGGCGTTTTCGTCTCCGAAATCTCTGTGACACCAATCCCAGTCGATCCATATTGTCTGAGCTCCGTAGTCATACAGGAACTCTCGCTGGAATTTTGCATTTTTCAGAACCCTTTCTTCGTTTGCCTCAAATTTTATGGAATACCACGTCATCCAACCTGTATGAGCGGTAGGAAATGCGTTGTTCTTGTTTATGCAGGAGTATTTTGTGCGGAAGCGTGTTTCATAAACGTGAATAATGGATTCTACGGTAAAAAATCCGCGCGCTTCAAATGTATAGCAGCCCTCTGAATGGGAAAATCCGAGTTTTCTTCCTTTGGTTCCCGAAAAACGCAGTGCCTCGTCACATTTGCGGTCAAACAGACAGTCGTCGATTACAGAAGAGGCAGGACCGTATGCAGCGCGAAGATCGTCTGCGGAAATGTCACGGTCAAGGCACATTGCGAAACAGTCTTCAACCTTTCCGAAGTGAACATTGCCCGCAATTACAGCGGTAATACCTTCAGGAAGGAATTCAGCTTCAGCCTCAATTCTGTCGCGTTTGACACGGAAAGTAAAATTTGTCTGTTCGGCAAATCCTGATGGAGCGTCTGTCAGTTCCATTCTGATCATCGAGTAATTTTCGTGCAGAGGCTGGTCCCAGACATACTTTACTGATCCGAAGGAGCAGAGATCAGCTGCAATTTTTCCTTCGGCATTTTCAAAGCGGACCGAAATATTATCTGCGATTATTCCGTGTCCTTCATATATAAAACGGGAAAGCCTTGTTTTGGGGTCGATCTGGACTGCAAGGTCAAAGTAATTGACATATGTATTGTTGCGTTCGTGCTGCATAGTATTGTTCCTTTCCGATATCGGCAGAATTTGTTTATCCGCTCCTGTTTTTTATTTTTAAAATGATAAGAATCAATCTATCGCGTGCATTATATCAGATGCTATCTGTAAAGTCAACTGCTTTTTTCAAATATTTTTTGTTTTTTTATTCTTGACAAAACAGTATATTTGTGCTATTATTTTAATAAGTTAAGAATATATTAATTCTTCGGGGCAGGGTGTAATTCCCGATCGGCGGTAGAGTCCGCGAGCGCGTATTGCGCAGATTTGGTTAGATTCCAAAACCGACAGTTAAAGTCTGGATGAAAGAAGAAACGGCATTGATATGCGGAGCTTTTTTTGTGTATCAGCATTTTTCATCGCTTTCAGCAGATCCTCCGGAGAGTATCCGGAGGATCTTTTCTTATTATTAATATTCTTCGGATACTGAATTTTTTAGGTTAAAAACCGGAAAGGAAAACATTATGAACAAACTAAAAAAGGAAAATTCAAGGATTCTTCGGGTTGCCGTGATTGGAATGCTTTGTGCGCTTGCATATATAGCGGTTGCGTTCGGACGAATTCCTGTGGTACTGTTTCTAAAATACGATCCTAAGGATGTAATAATTGCTCTCGGAGGGCTGTCGCTTGGACCGGCTGCAGCAGCGATTATTTCGGTAATTGTATCTTTTCTTGAAATGATAACAATATCGGATAACGGTATAATCGGATTTTTTATGAATATAATTTCAACCTGCTCATTTGCATGTATCGCTGCTGTAATATATAAAAAAAAGCACGATTTTAAAGGCGCTGTTCTCGGGCTTCTTTCAGGATGGCTTTCAATGATTATATTGATGATACTTTGGAATTGGCTTATTACTCCGATATATATGGGAATACCGCGGTCTGCCGTAACAGAGCTTCTTATACCGGCATTTCTTCCGTTTAATTTTGTGAAGGGCGGATTAAATATGTCGCTTACACTTATTTTGTATAAGCCGATAATGCTTGCCCTGCGCCGATCGCATCTGCCTCTTTTTGATAATGTGGAGTTGCAGGAAACCTCTTTGACAGATTTGAATAAATCACCGCAATTCCGTTTTAAGGCAATTTTTGCCGCGCTTCCGATTTTGGCGGTCAGCGTTGCAGTTATGATTTGGCTTATGACAAATTCATGATAGCTACTAAACTATAGTAATGCTAAACTATATCATAATAAAAATAAACTGTCCAGGACTTGTGCTCTCTGTATGCTTGACAGAGGGCATTTTTATTAGTCCGGACAGTTCATTCGGATAGAGAGGTATTAATTCTTCAAATTATTGTTTAGTTTTGTATCGTATCATCGGTATTCTTCTTCTCCGAAATGTCTTGTAGCGTACTTTCTGCAATATCTACCTGCATTTCGGACAGTCCTTTTTCCGAAAGACGTTTGGCGGAATTTTCCTTAATAATGACGATAATTACTGCGGTGAGAGGGATAAAGAACAGAATTCCGATGATTCCGAAAAGACTTCCGCCGATAAGAGCGGCAATAAGTGTGTAGAGCGCAGAAAGTCCTACGGAATTTCCTACAACATGAGGGTAGATAAACTGATTTTCAATAAACTGTACGCACAGATAGACAATGACGCAGAGTATTGCCTTTGAAGGATCGACTATAAAGGCAAGCAGGACGGATACAACACATGATAAGGTAGCCCCTACGTATGGCAGTAAGGCGCAGAAAGCGGTAATTACACCTACAAGACTTGCGTAGGGCAGGCGAAAAACGGAAAATGCAATAAACATAAGAACGCCGAGAATGATAGCTTCAAAGCATTGTCCTGACAAAAACTTTGCAAAGGTCTTTCCGAAAAGAGAACAAAAATAAGTTATTTTGTCCGCCGCAGGCTTTTTCAGGTACGCATATGCTAAATTTTTTGCCGAGCTGCAGATATGTTTTTTATCAAGCACCATATAGATTGCTATGATAACGGCAAAAACAAAAGATATTGTAATATTTACAGTTGATGATATTACACCGATAAATGATGACAGAAAAGACGTAAGATAAGACGAGACATTTTTCATAAGACCTTCAAGGTCTATTTTTGATATTGTCTTGGAAAACCATTCGGTTGAAATTCCTCTTTCGGACAGAAAATTAAGCAGGTATTGAATCAAATCCGGAATTCTTTTTTCGGCTATGCCGTAGATACTTTGTACAGACTGGATAAGCGCGGGTACGATGAATGCAGTGACAAGGGTTATTGCAAGAAGAATACATATGATTGTAAAGATAAAGCTTGTTATCAGGACGGCTTTCTCCGAAGGCTTATGTTTTCTCTTAGCAAATATTTTTTTTATAATTTTTTCGGTACCGCAGACCGGTACGCTTATAAATAATGCGAGTATGGCGCCGACTATAACCGGCATAAGCAGAGACAGGAGAGTGCCGGCTATATTGATGACGGACGAAAAATTCATTAAAACCGCAAAGATTAATGCTCCGCATACTACAAGTATCAGATTTTGCTTTAATTTTTTATCCATAATTAAAAATATTGCTCCCCTTCTTCGGTATTTTTCTCGATTGTCGCTTTGATTTGCTGCATTTTCAAATCAAGCAGTGCGCTGGTTTCTGCACATTCCTTGAGATCCTTTGCGGTGCTTTCCAAAATTTCGTCCGAAAGATTTTTCTTGTACCGAAGACGGTGTTCGATATTTGCCCAGAACTCCATAGCAATTGTTCTGAACTGTACTTCGACCTTCATGCTTCGCTTACCTTGCTGTAAAAAGATTGGAATTTCAACGATAAGGTGAAGGCTTCTGTAGCCGTTTTCTTTAGGTTTGATTATGTAATCTTTCTTTGCAATGACTTTGATATCGTCCTGTTTGCTTAAGCATTCGGCAAGCATGTAAATGTCGTCTATGAAAGAGCAGATCACTCGGACCCCCGCAATGTCATAGATATTGTTTTCGACAGATTCAATCGTCATCGGCAGATTTTTCCGTACCATTTTTTCGGTTATGCTTTCTATAGACTTCAGTCGTGTGCGGATACTTTCAATCGGATTCCTTTCGTGACGAAGCGAAAACTGTTCGTCGAGGACTTTAAATTTTGTTTCAACCTCAAGAATGGCGCATCGGTAGTATGACATCAGCGTTTTTGCGTTTAATATATAGTTTTTTAGTTTATCGGCAGCCTCGAAATCCGGCATTTTTCTAATGTCTGCAGTTTCTAATCTTGACGGTAAATAATTTTCCATTGTAAAATATGTGCCTTTCTGGGTGTATAAAGTCCTATGCGGTTTTAAAAGTGTATAAAACTCCGTTGATTTTTCTGCTTAATTGTTGATATAAAGTTCAATTATGTATTTTACTCCCGACAGTAAAAAAAATCAATAGATAAAACAGTAATTTTTATAAACTGAAAAATAAATTCGTATTAAGGAAAATCGCAAATTTGTATGAGGACAGGTTCGACACGTGACCATCGCGGCGATTAATTGTAATATATGCATCGGTTCTTTGCACCCGCGGAGTTGATACAGCGGCATTGTCTTGTGTTAATGAAAAAAGGACCCGCGTCGATCATTGAAACTGATTTCTGCAAAGTCCTTCTTGTCTTTAAATATAATTTATAGTACTTATTTCAGCTGTGATATTGCATCGGAAATCGTTTTTTCGTAAGCCTCTCTTCCGTATTTATCAACTTCGGATTTGTTTTTTTCTCCGTGTGTCAAACAGCCGGCGCCTCCTATACATCCTCCCACGCACGCCATTCCTTCTATGAAGTTTTCAGGAAGTACGCCCTTTGAAAACTTGAGAAGGGCGGTTCGGCATTCTTCTATTCCGTCGCATGAAATTGCCTTTAAAACAAAATCTTCCTCGCCTAACTCCTTAAGTCCCTCCTGCACGGCGTCGGCGAGACCTCCGCAGCGTGCAAATATTCTTCCGAAGTACGAGGCGTTGTCAAGAACATCTTCGGGCAATGCCGTTATGTCGATATCTTTGCTGTCAAACAAGGCCTGAAGCTCCTCGAATGTCAGAACTGAGTCAACATAAGGACGTACTTCCTCCTGTTGAAATTCCATTTTTTTGGCGGTACAGGGGCCGATAAAAATTACTTTTGCTTCCGGATCTTTTGTCTTGATATATTTTGCGATAGTTCCCATGGGGGACAGATTATGAGATATGTTATTTTCAAGCCCGGGAAACTGCTTTCTGATATAGCTTACAAACGCAGGGCAGCATGAACTTGTGAGGGCTTTTTTCTCAGCAAGTTCTTTAGCTTCATTATATGCTACCATATCCGCTCCCAAAGCGACTTCGACGACGGTATAAAATCCAAGCTTTTTAATTCCGGAGATAACGTTGCCAAGCTTTGCATAAGTGAACTGACTTGAAATCGAAGGTGCTACGATTGCATATACCTTATATTTTTGGTTTTCTTCGCTTTTCTTAATAGTATCTATGACGTCAAGTATAAAGGACTTATCTGTAATTGCACCGAAGGGACACTGATATACGCACGCTCCGCAGGAAATGCATTTTTCGTTGTCGATGACCGCTGCCTTGTCCTCGTTCATTTTTATGGCTTTTACTTTGCATGAGCTTTCGCAGGGGCGTTTTTGATTTATAATTGCAAAATACGGACAAACCTTTGCGCATGCACCGCATTCGACGCATTTGCTTTTGTCTATATGAGCCTTTTGATGCTCGTCAAAGGTTATTGCTCCGCGTTTGCATACGTCTTCGCATCTGTGCGCGAGACAGCCGCGGCATGCTTCGGTTACCGAGTAGCCGCCGACCGGACATTCATCGCATGCAATGTCTATTACTTCGATAACGTTAGGGTTGTTCTTATCTCCGCCCATGGCAATTTTGACACGTTCGGAAAGTATCGCTCTTTCTTTGTATACGCAGCACCGCATTGTTGATTTTTTACCCGGAACAATTGTTTTGGGAATATCCGAAAGCGATTCAAGAAGAGTATCGTTCCATGCATGTCTTGCAACCTCGCGAAGAACCTTATATTTTAAGTGCTGAACCTTTGTGTCAAACTTTCTCATTTATGTGACCATACCTTTCGTATATGCTAAAAGCTCATCTGTTTAAGTTTTGCCGGAGCTTTTGTATCTTTAATCTAAGGAAAATGTGACTCCAAGATCAATGAAAAATATCAATAAATATCAGAAGTAGCTGACCTTGATTCGCTTTCCCATTTTTTTCAGACAGTCCGACAGCTCCTGAATAAGCTGCATTTTTATATTGAAATTTATCGGAAGATTGGGGTTTTGATGCGCCGGGTTTACTGCCTTTCCGACATAAAAGTTAATATCGGTTGCCTCCTCAAAAAGCAGACGGGCAATCATCGATGCTCCGTCTCTCTTGTATCCCCATTGAGAGTATGACTCATTATCCGCAAGGTAGTCCTTAGCATACGACAGAACCTTATTGATTGTGATTACGCCCTCGGTAACCAAATCGACTCCCTCAATTTTTGCAATCGGCGGAATTTCCGGATCCGGAAATTCAATTGACGGAACAAGAGGCTTTCCGAGATATTCAGCCGCGATAGTCGACGTTGTACCTCCGCACACGATATGCTTGCCCTCTTTGGAAAAGAAGAGCGCCATCATCTTATTACAGTCATCGCGGTTTGACGGGGGACCGATTATCAGATTCATCGGTTCGCGTTTGCGGATTCTTACCGTGCAGGCTGTGGTATCATCTCCCGGCTGCCCTCCGTATAGCTTATAGCATTCGTCGAGAAGAATCGTATTGAGCGTTTTTGCAGTAAATCCAACCTGAAAAAAAGACTCCATAAATTCGATTATTTCGCTTCTGTCCCAGCCGAAATTTAATTCCTGCCCTATGCTGGCGTGAATGCAGCCGTCGCTCATCGCGATAAAAATATCGTCCTCGCAGAGCTTAATTGTCGAACGGGAAATTTTTTTTCCGCAGATATCCGAGACAGTCTTTGGATAGTCGTAATTTTGACCGTTTCGCAGAAGTATAACCTCAGGGTTGTCAAACTGAATAATGTCCGCCTCGTCATTGTCGCGGATATATATGATTGTGAAAGTAGAATACGCTACTCCGCGAACAGAGCAGACAGGCAATGTCTGTGCCATGGTTTCCACACAGTCCTCAACCTTCATTCCCTGAGCCATCATTGTTGACAGAATTTTGGAGGTCAGCGTCGAAAGAATATTTGCCTTGACGCCGCTTCCGAGCCCGTCTGCAAGAACAATGATTGTAGAGCCGTCATCCTTTTCAATGACCTGTACATTGTCTCCGCAAAGTTCTTCTCCGTATTTTATCAAACTGCGGTATCCTATGTCGGCGCACAGATTATTCATTGTTTATCGACTCCTTAAGCTTTGTAAGCGCGATTTTTGTCTCGGCGGCGGTTTCACCGAGAAGTGACGCGATTTCCTGAACAACACGCATTTGCTTGTCGATTACCTTATCGGTTGTTTCAACGGTTTGACGTGCAATTGTCTCCTTCTTTTCCCGTTCCGTCTCCTCGTCCGTTACGTCCCTCATGATGCATATGAGTAAGTGATAATTCTTATCGTATGTTATAGTCTCATCTACGTATTTTTTATATTCTGCCAGGTATGTTCGCTTATTCATTACCGGTCGGCCGGATTGCTGAACAGAGAGAAAATCCTTGCAGTCGAGAATTCTTATTGCCGGTTCTCCGAGTACATGCGAATCGCTTGCGATGTTCATCAGTTTCAGAGCGGCTCCGTTGATTTGCTGAACCTCAAGGCTGTCGTTAAGTACTATAATTGCATTTGGCGTATTGTTTATAATATTGTCCGAAAAACGTTCGGCTCTGTCATTAAGAAATGGGAGACACATTGTAATTTCCGCTTTTCCCTGAAATACTGCTATGGCTTTTTCGCGGCATGAATTGTAGCCGCAGGAACCGCAGTTCAGCTCATGCTCCGGCATTGTCTTGCCCATCTGGCGCAGAATGTCCTTGATTTCCGCCTCGGTAGGCGTTTCATGATTGTTGAAGATAGGAGGCATGGATTTTTTTATGTCCTGCTTTGAGAGCTCTGGAGCAGGGAAGTCATATTTTCCGGCGTAGGAGCTGATGCTTGCGTAATCCCGTATCGGAGTACGATGATATTTTTCCATGACTGGGCCACCGGAACAGCTTCCGACGCAGGCCGACATTTCTATGAAACATTTATGAAGTCCGCCTTTTTCGATGTCTTTAAGCGCGGCTATGCAATTTTCAACTCCGTCTATTGCAAAATATGAGTAATCAGGCATATCGCATGACATCGTTTTTAAAATGCCTCCGGTAGTGGGAAAGAAACGCGCCCGGCTTTCGGGATTTTGGTCTCTTTCTGTTTTTATTTCGATTCCTTCCTCTTTCAGCCATGCTGTCAGTTCTTCAAATGTAAGTACGGCGTCTACAATGTCACCGTAAGCATCCGCTTCGTCTTTTTTTGCAACGCACGGTCCTATAAATACAGTTTTACATCCGGGATGCTGTTTTTTGATTTCAATACAGTGCGCCTGCATCGGAGATACTATATCCGCGAGATATTGAAGCTCTGACGGGAAATATTTTTGAATCAGAAGATTTACAGAGTGGCAGCATGATGAGATAAGTATATCTCTTTTCTCTTCGCGCAGAATTCGGTCATATTCACGTTTTACAATGGTTGCTCCGACAGCCGTTTCATCTACCCCGGCAAAACCGAGCTTTTTAATGGCATCTCGCATTGATTCGATTCCCGCACCCTCGTAATTTGCGGCAAAAGAGGGTGCAAGACTTACATATACCGGAGCATCGCCTGATAAAAGCACTTTAACCTGTTCGACCGAGCTTACAATCTGCTTGGCATTCTGCGGACAGACAACAAAGCAGTGCCCGCACAGAATACAGTCTGTTCCGATAATATTTGCCTGTCCGCCCGAAAAGCGAATCGATTTCACCGGGCAGTTTCTAATACATTTATAGCAGCTTTTGCAGTTTGATTTTTTTAGCTTTAAAAAATCAGCCATTATATCAGCAGTTCCTTTCTGTAATTTTTATGTATTGACTTTATGCGGCTTTGAGATGGGGCAAGCCGAACGAAAAGATTATCTTAAATGTTTGGTAATACTTCATTGAAAAAGAACTCTTCGGTATTGTCTTCGTTCAGAGAATAAGGTTTTCCGTCAAGCGTACAGCAAACACCCTGCTGGCAATTACCCATGCAGAAGGTTCCGCACAGAATAATTTTGTCTTTAAGGTTGTGTTCGTCGACGAGTTTCTGCAATTTCTCCACAACCTGTCTTGAGCCTTTGAGATGACATGAGCTGCCGATACATACCGTGATTTTCATGTTGTTATTATCTCCTTTTATCTTTTATAATTTGCTGTCGTAACAACGACAGTCTGATTCGGGGAAATTTTTTATTTCAGTATATGAAGCAAATGCCTTTTGAGATGATCTATGCAGTTATGATACATTAATCTGACCGTATGGAAGCTTATATTCCCAATTGCGACAGACTAATCTTTAATTCTATTATTATTATAATCTTTTTACGTTTAATGTCAAGCTTCTTTTCGCAAAGCTGCCGCAGGTATATATTAGGCGTTGTTATATAGTTGTTATATATCTGAGAATTTAATCGGAATAAGCTTGTTGACAAAAAAATTTTTATAAAGTATAATTATGTGGGAAAGTAATACCGAATTATTTTTAGGCGGTTTATTATTAATAATATCTATAAGTAAATATAAGTAAACGGGTGAATTTTATTGAATGCTGTTACCTATAAATGTCCGGCGTGTGCTTCTCCGCTTGAATTTTCTGGAGGCGAACAGAAGCTTGTATGTCGGGCGTGCGGAAATGAATATGAGCTTGAAGCCATTGAGGCTCTGAACGAGACTGATGAAAGTCAGCGCTCTGACCGGGAAGGATTCGACTGGGGAGAAATGCGGCGCATGCGCTCGGAAGAAAATCTTGACAATGCGGTTAATTATATATGTTCTTCATGCGGCGCCGAGATAATTACGGATATGGAGACCGCTGCCACGAAGTGCCCGTATTGCGACAATGTTGTCGTTCTTTCCGATAAGGTGTCCGGAAATCTGCGTCCCAATGTCATAATACCGTTTAAAATAGACAGGGACGGGGTATTGACTGCCGTTCGTACAATGTGCCGCGGAAAGCCGCTGCTGCCGAAAAACTTTATTGATGAAAACAAATTAAAGGAAATTCAGGGAATTTATGTTCCGTTTTGGCTATACGGCTGCAAAGCGGACGGCGCCATGACGTATAATGCTACCAAGGTTAGAACGTGGAGTACGGAAAAATATAATTTTACAGAAACTTCCCATTTTCTTGTAAAGCGGGAAGGGACGCTCGACTTTGAACGTATTCCGGTAGACGGGAGTTTACGTATGGATAATGCGCTTATGGATTCGATTGAACCTTTTGACTGGAGAGAGCTTTGCGGGTTTGATTCAAAATATCTTTCCGGTTTTGTTGCAGACCGCTATGATGACGATGCGGATGCTAATCTGCCGCGCGCAAGCGCAAGAGTTGAAACAAGCGCGGAACAATTTTTTCGATCTACTGTGAGAGGATATGCGAGCGTTTCAAAACGCAGCGGGAGAATTAATCTTTCGGATACAAGCGTCAAGTATGCTATGCTTCCGGTATACCTTATAAAAACAAAATATAACGGAAAGGAGTACACATATGCGATGAACGGACAGACCGGAAAGATTGTCGGGCAGCTTCCTGTTTCATGGGGAAGGTTTTGGGGCTGGTTTGCCGGAATTGGTGCAGCCGTTACTGCTGTCCTGTCTGCGCTGGTCCTGTTGTTATTTTGATTTGATATGAAAGCCGTGAGGAATGTATTCTATGAATAGTATTTTAAAAAGTGTTTCGGCTTTTGCGGCAGCTGTATTTATTTTTCTTTCTATACAGCTGTATTTCGGTTTAAGCGCATATACTGAATTTCACGATCCTGACGCTCCGAGACTTGCGGACGATGCAGACATATTGTCAGAAGCTGAGGAGGCCTTGCTTCTTGAAAGCATGACTGTGCTGTCCGATAAATACAAAACCGATGTAATAATTGTAACAACTTTAAGTACCGGCGGAAAAAGTAATCGTGATTATGCCGATGATTTTTACGATTACGGCGGCTATGGTTTGGGAGCAGGGTATGACGGTATTTTGCTTCTTGTAAATTTCGGTTCCGGGAGAGGTTGGTATATATCTACATACGGAAGCGCAATCGGGGACTTTTCTGACTCTGACATCGAAAAAATAGGAGATAATATTAAGACTTATCTTAGCGATGGAGAATATTTTTCTGCCTTTGATAAATATCTTGACTTGATTGAGTATCCTCTTTCCGGCAGTGCTTTGCCGCGAAAGGCGTCCGAGCTTTTCCTTTATGTAGGAGTATGCTTTGTTATCGGACTTGCGACTGCATTTGTTTCTACTTCGGTAATGCGTTCAAAAATGAATCCGGTTAAGTGTTCGGCAGCCGCAGACAGCTCTGTGGTGAACGGAAGCTTTAACCTGACCGGAGCCGGAGACTATTTTCTCTATAAAACGGTTGCTAAAACAGCGCGGCCTAAGCCGACGTCTTCCAAGGGAAGTTCGACCCATAGGTCCTCAAGCGGCAGAAGCCATGGCGGCGGAGGAGGAAAATTTTAAATATGTACGAGAGGTGTGATAAAAATGGGATTAATTAAGGCGATAACCGGAGCAGTGGGCGGAACTCTTGCCGATCAGTGGAAAGAGTTTTTCAGCTGTGATGCTCTTGACAAGGAAGTACTGGCTGTCAGAGGACGAAAGCAGATTTCTTCAAGAGGAACGAATAAAAAAGGCAACGACAACATTATAACAAGCGGAAGCGGAATTGCTGTTGCGGACGGTCAGTGTATGATGATTGTCGAACAGGGAAAAATTGTTGAGGTTTGTGCTGAACCCGGAGAATATACATATGACGCCTCTACCGAGCCGTCTTTATTCGGCGGCAATCTTGAAGACGGTATTATGGAGACCTTCCGCACAATAGGAAAACGCTTCATGTACGGGGGCGATCCCGGAAAGGATCAGAGAGTTTATTACTTTAATACCAAGGAGCTTATAGACAATAAGTTTGGCACTCCAAATCCGATTCCATTCCGGATTGTTGATTCAAAAATCGGTTTGGATGTCGATGTATCTGTACGCTGTTCGGGAGTATATTCTTACAGAATATCAAATCCGCTTCTATTTTATACAAATGTATGCGGAAATATTGAGGAAGAATATACACGGTGTGAAATAGACGCTCAGCTGAAATCTGAATTTATAAGCGCACTTCAGCCTGCTTTCGGCAGACTTTCAGACCTTGAAATCAGGCCAAATCAGATTGTAGCTCATAACACAGAGCTTGAGCAGGCGATGAACAGCGCACTGTCCGAAAAGTGGAGAGAGCTGCGCGGTCTTGAGATAGTTTCGGTTGCATTAAATTCCGTTACTCTTCCGGACGAAGATTTGGAGATGATAAAGCAGCTTCAGAAAACCGCTGTGCTCCGAAATCCTTCGATGGGAGCCGCTACACTTATAGGTGCACAGGCGCAGGCGATGCAGGATGCGGCAAAAAATCCGAACGGGGCAATGTCAGGGTTTATGGGTATGGGTTTTGTATCGCAAAACGGATCTGCGAATGCTCAGGAGCTTTATGCTATGGATTCTTCCCCTTCTTCACAGAAATCTTCGGAAGAATGGAAATGCAGCTGCGGCGAAGCATGCACTGGCAATTTTTGTTCCGTGTGCGGAGCTGAGAAGCCGAAGACAGAAACTTGGAAATGTATGTGCGGAGCTTCGAATAAGGGAAAGTTTTGTTCGGAATGCGGAGCAAAAAGACCGTCGGGAAAACTTAAATATCGTTGCGGAAAATGCGGATGGGAGCCGGAGGATTCTTCCGAACATCCGAATTTTTGTCCGGAATGCGGTGAAGCCATTAAATGATAAGCAAATCTGTATGATATAATTATATACGGATATGGAAGAAAAATGTCCACACCATATTATCGGTTTATACGATAATTATGGTGTGGACATCTATAAGCAGGTGACGTTTTTCCGCGGCTTACAACTGTTACCGAATCCCAGTAAAAAGCTTTCACCGTTAATTGAAGAACGTATGTTCTGTGTCATTTGAAATATTTTCTTGTTAATGCGATTGTATGCTGATGAGAACGTCGGTTATATCCTTTAATATTTTTTATTTGTTTTTATCTGTTATTCTGAGATTTCTCTCTATTGTATTTTTTCCTCGCCATGCATATGCCCGTTCGGAAAAGTCTCGGTCCGACATGTCTTCGAGCTCTGAAAGCGTAATATTGAAAGACAGCTTTTCTGAAAAAAAAGAAATTTCGGATAACTTTATGTCATGATTCATCGGACATACCTTCTGACATATATCGCATCCCCATACCGACTTCGTGTTTGAAATCAATTCTGCTTCTGTATCGGAAAGTTTTCCTTTTTTCTGTGTGATTGCGGATAAACACTTATTCGGTGACGGACAGGCTTTAATACATCTGCCGCAATGCAGGCAGCCGGATAGCCTCTTTGATTTTTTTTCTCTTGCAGATGTTATTTCGGCGGTGGTATGACTTACTTTTCCGTATTCTTCTTCGCCGGAAGAAAAAAATATCTCTCCGATAAAAACATAGCTGCCGTAGTCGGGCGTTATCAGCAGATGATTATCACCGAGGACTCCGAGATCTGCGCAAACGGCGGCTTTGACTTCATTTATCGGAGAATGGTCGGAAAATCCGTTGATACTGAATTCGGGAAAAATTTTTTCCGTTCTTGACTTTATGTTTTTGAACAATTCGGCAAAAAATATATGATAGTCTCTCGGCGCGGCATAAACCGAAAGATTTCCGTCAGCCTTTTGAGCTGCTTTACTTAAGTAAGGCACGGTAAAAATCAGCGCGTGCGTTGCATGCTCCGGCATAAGATAGCTTCTGTCTGTTATGCAATCCGAAATATCAAGAAGCGACGCTGACGAGCATCCTGCGCTCTCAAGAATCGAGCAGACGTAGTTGACCGCGTCGCTGAAACGGTTTTTTTCTTCAGGGATGTGTTTTGTATTCATACATATAATTATAGCATCTGTTATTGACAAAATCAAGCGGGTGATGTAAAATATATATTATATGTCGTTTTTTATGCCGTGTTTTTTGGCATTATATAAAAAATCCGGCTTTTTTAAGACGAGCTTTTTCAATAACGCGATAACGCGCGAAATCGTGCGAAATAAGCTTTACAGTTCGGCATTTTTGAAAGTATATATCATTATCATTAAAACCGATAAAATTGTCAGCTTTAAATTTTACTGTAGGAAAGGAATAAATACAGGATGGCAAAAACCGAAATTAACAGCAGTGAGACAGAAGTAAAAAAGCAGAGAATGTCTTCTTATGATAACAGAAGTATCTCTGCCCTCAAAGGAGCTGACCGCGTCCGCAAACGTCCGGCGGTAATTTTTGGTTCGGACGGGCTTGAAGGATGCGAACACTCTGTCTTTGAAATTCTTTCTAACGCTGTAGACGAAGCTCGGGAGGGTTTTGGTGATGAAATTAAGATGACCGTTTATCTTGATCATTCGATTGAGGTTGACGATCACGGACGCGGCGTGCCTCTCGGCTACAATGAGCCGGAAGGCCGTTATAACTGGGAGCTTATTTACTGTGAGCTGTATGCCGGAGGAAAGTACGATAATAATTCGGAGAATTCAAGCTATGAATATTCCCTTGGTTTGAACGGACTCGGTGCCTGTGCGACGCAATGCAGCTCCGAATATATGAACGTTAAGTCATATGACGGAAAAAGTGTATATGAAATTTCATTTGAAAAAGGCGAGCCTGTAACCGAGCTTTCTGAGACGGAGCTTCCGCGCGGTCAGAAACGTACCGGAACGGTTATTCGATGGAAACCTGATATTGATGTATTTACAGATATAAATATACCGCATGAATATTTCAGGGAGCTCCTGCACAAGCAGTCTGTCGTAAATTCCGGAGTAAAGTTTGTGCTGCTTTTGGAGCAGGCGGACGGCAGCTTTGAACAGAGCGAGTATCTTTATAAAAACGGAATTATAGATTATATATCGGAACTTGCGGGGGATAATACGTTGACTGCTCCCGTAGTTTGGCATCACGAAACATCGGGAAGGGACAGGGAGGACAAAAAAGATTACAAATTAAAATTTGATGTTGCTTTCTGTGTTTCCAACACGGTAAAGATTATTGAATATTACCATAATTCCAGTTTCCTTGAGCATGGCGGCTCTCCGGACAGAGCGGTTAGAAATGCTTTTGTTTTTTCGGTTGACAAATACTTGAAGGCAAACGGAAAATACAATAAGAACGAGAGCAAAATAACATTTCAGGATATTGAAGACTGTCTTGTACTTGTTACGAACAGCTTTTCAACCGAGACGTCATATGCAAATCAGACGAAGAAAGCTATTACCAACACTTTTATAGCGGACGCAATGACGAAATTTCTGAAGCATCAGCTTGAAGTCTATTTTGCGGAACGTCCTGTTGAGGCGGAACGCTTTACAGGACAGGTGCTGGTCAACAAGCGCAGCCGTGAAAAAGCGGAAGTTACCCGTCTTGATCTTAAGAAAAAGCTAAGTTCGAGCATGGACATAGCAAATCGTGTTGAAAAATTTGTCAACTGCCGGTCTAAAGATCCGGAAAGACGTGAACTGTATATAGTTGAGGGCGATTCCGCCTTGACGTCGGTTAAATTGGGCAGAGACGCGGATTTTCAGGCGGTAATGCCTGTTCGAGGGAAAACTCTCAACTGTCAAAGCAGCTCATACGATAAAATTTTTAAAAGCGAGGTTATACTGAATCTTTTGCGTGTAATCGGCTGCGGAGTTGAAATAAAAACCAAATCGAAGGATATGGTGCCGTTTGATCTCAGCGCGCTTCGCTGGAATAAAATTATTATCTGTACTGACGCAGATAAAGACGGCTATCATATCAGAACTCTTTTGCTTACTCTTTTTCGCAGACTTCTTCCCACCCTGCTCAGGGAAAAGAAGGTCTATATAGCCGAATCGCCTCTCTATGAAATTGTTTGCCGAGACAAGTCTTACTTTGCTTATAATGAAAAAGAGAAGCTGGATATAATCAAGACGCTGGGCAATTCTAAATATACCGTTCAGCGGTCAAAGGGACTTGGCGAAAATGAACCTGAAATGATGCGTCAGACTACAATGGATCCGGCAACAAGACGGCTTATTTTGGTAACTCCCACAGATGAAATTCAGACGGACCGGATTTTTGAGACGCTTCTCGGAGATGATATTGTATCTCGCAAGGCTTTTATCACAGAGCACGGTCCTGAGTATATGAGCGATATTGACCGTTCCGGTGATGATTTTTAATATGCTTTTTGGACGGCGGTATATTCCGCCGTCCAAATGTTGTATGTAATATAAAAGAATTAGTAGTGTTATTCTGAATATTAATTTTTTTACAAACTTATACTTTACAAACAGTGAAATAAATGATATAATAATATCATAGTTTTAAAATATCTGCCCGTAGCTCAGTTGGATAGAGTACCGGATTCCGATTCCGTTGGTCGCAGGTTCGAATCCTGTTGGGCAGGCCATATTTGCAGTATGAAATACTGCTGCGCAAAAAAAGCCTGTATTTACAGGCTTTTTCAGCGTTATAAGAAAATACTGACTTAAACATGTTTTTCTTTTACTTCGATTATTCCGCGTGTTTTTTAAGTTCTGAAAAAGTCTTTTTGAATATATCTTCGCGGCGTACAAAATCAAATTTCTTATTCTCCAACTCTTTGTGTCTTTGTTTACAGGCATTTTTCGGGTAACTTTTTGAGATATAATTTATTATATTTTAATCAATTTAACATTCTGTTATTACAACGATAATCTCAAGAGCCGCGCGGTTTGTTATACGGATAATTTACAACTGATGGCTGCCCGGAGGATTAATATTATGGCTTTAATGACAGCAGAATAAAAAGCTGTAAAAAGCTGTCGTGATTTTTTAGTTTGTATATTTATTTAGAGTTGAAACCGCTTATTGTATCATAGTGCCGCATTTTTTCAAGACGTGCGGCATGGTCGTGAAGCTCGGCGGCGGAGTGAATATAATCTCCGTGTTTGCTAAGCTCGGTTTGGTCTTTTATTTGAAGAGACAGAAAAAAATGTCGGCTGCTGTTGCTGCATGATATAAGTTCTGTTAAATTTCGATAGCGCATTCCGATACTCCTGTGACTTAATGGATATTATCTGAAATCTATGTTTTTCGATTATTACGTTGTCCGGTGAGACGCCGCTTACATTCGTACTGTTGATTCGGAGTCTGTTGATGTGGAGTAGAGTGACGGGATATGCGGCTGATGATATTACGGTCAACAGGCTGCGGCGATAAATCTTAGTTCTATAAGAGGTGGCTCCGTATCACTTTTCGGTGATGTGCCGCCCGAAGCCGAAGTGCCGGACATGAGTAATTTTATTGCATATATCGTTGATTTCATAATATATTGTTTGCTTTACCGTTCTTTTTATACGGCTGTATTATTTGCTTTTCTTTTATGAAAGATGTATGACATATCTTAATTTAAGTTTTTTGATTCTAAATATGGAAATTTGACGTACATATAGATTTAGGATTTTCGTAGGATAAAGCTTTAAGTACGTACGGGAGGTGTTTTATTTAATGAAAATCGAATATTTAATTAAAAGATTTGTGCCGTATTTTAGAAAATATAAGTGGATACTGATTCTCGATCTGTTTTGCGCATCGCTGACAACGGTTTGCGAACTCGTATTTCCTATGTTTGTACGGTATATAACGGATATGGGGATAAATGATATAGGTTCACTTACTGTCGGAATTATATTAAGAATCGGTGTATTTTATCTTATATTGAGGATTATAGATTCTATAGCAAATTTCTATATGGCGGATACAGGTCATGTTATGGGGGCAAAAATTGAAACTGATATGCGCCGTGACTTATTTGAACATTTGGAGACTCTTTCTCATTCGTATTATTCCGATCACAAGGTTGGTCAGATAATGTCAAGAATTACAAGCGATTTGTTTGATATAACCGAGTTTGCGCATCACTGTCCGGAAGAATTTTTCATAGCGGGATTAAAGATAATAGTCTCCTTTATAATTCTTTGCGGAGTAAATATTCCGCTTACTCTGATTATTTTTATCTCGCTGCCTTTAATATTTTTACTTGTGAAATTTTTTAATACCCGTATGCGCAGAGCGTTTAAAGAGCAGCGCAATCAGCTTGGTGAAATTAACTCTCAGGTTGAGGATTCATTGCTTGGTATACGTGTTGTAAAATCCTTTGCAAATGAGGATATTGAATCCGAAAAATTTGAGGACGGCAACGGTAAATTTCTTGATACCAAGAAAATGAGCTATTTTTATATGGCCGGTTTTCAGACCGCAAACAGGGCATTTGAGGGAATAATGTATCTGATAGTGGTTGTTGCCGGTTCGATTTTTATGATAAAAGGGCATATTTCTCCTGCCGACCTTACGGCATATCTTTTATTTGTAAGCACACTTCTTGCCACGCTTCGCACTATCATACAGTTTACGGAGCAGTTTCAGAGAGGTATAACGGGAATAGAGCGTTTTCTTGAAATTATGGATGTCAGCGCCGATATAACCGACGGAGAAAATGCGTCGGAGCTTAAAAATGTTCGGGGCGATATTATTTTTGATAACGTAGGATTTCACTATAACGGAGATTCTACACAGGTGCTTTCGGAAATTAATCTAAATATAAAGGCGGGCAGCAGCGTTGCTCTTGTCGGTCCGTCGGGCGGCGGAAAGACTACTTTATGCAATCTTATTCCGCGGTTTTATGATGTTACCGAAGGAAGAATATTGATTGACGGAACCGATATAAAAAATGTAACACTTAAATCTCTGCGCAGCGCAGTAGGAGTTGTTCAGCAGGATGTGTACCTGTTTTCGGGAACGGTTTATGATAATATTGCTTACGGAAAGCCCGGCGCGGAGCGGGATGAAGTTATTAATGCGGCAAAGCTTGCGGGAGCACATGAGTTTATTTCCGCACTTGATGATGGATACGATACTTATGTAGGTGAAAGAGGTGTAAAGCTCTCCGGCGGCCAGAAGCAGAGAATAAGCATAGCAAGAGTGTTTCTGAAAAACCCGCCTGTTTTGATACTTGACGAGGCTACATCTGCTCTTGACAACGAAAGCGAAAAAATTGTTCAGGAATCGCTTGAAAAGCTTGCAAAGGGAAGAACCGTTTTCACTATTGCCCACCGTCTTACAACTATTCGCAATGCCGACCTTATACTTGTCCTTACCGACAAGGGAATAGAAGAGCAGGGCTCTCATAGTGAGCTGATAGAAAAGGGAGGAATCTACTATAATCTTTATAGCATGTACGCTTCCCTGTAAATGTTTTACGGAATAAAATAATCAGGCTGACGCAAATGATGATGGTAATTTGCGTCAGCCTGATGTTTTTCAATGCTTGGTATTATAAATACGGATTTTTTAGGTTTATTATGATATTGCTAATAATTAAATTTATTTGTTACTGCTATTTATTTTTATTCTTTTTTTCAATCTTCTTCACAAACGCAAAGCATGCTGCTGAGCATATGGCTGCCGCGGATGCATAAACCCCGATGTCTGATGTTTGCGGTGCCGGTTCTTTATCGGAGCTGTTGGAAGAACCGGCAGTTGAAGCCGCTGCATCCGGCTTCTCTGCGAATGTCAGAGTTATGCCGGAGTTGTAACAGTCCTGAGAACCGAGTGCGTATCCCTTTTTTCCTTCCGCGGAATATATGTCGTTGACTTGAAGTGCGCATTTCATTATATCTCCGGCTTTGAATTCAGCATTATCTTTCAGCGCGAGAGCCGTTTCGATAATATATCCGTCATCTGTAAGTACCGTTACATACTTTGATTTTACTTCGGTATTCGGTATTGCAGGATGTCCGAAATTCGCACCGATTCCTTTTACGTCCGCAAAGGCTTTTGTACCACCGGAGGAACCTCCGTACGCATACATAATTATGCCGCTTCCGTCGTTATGCAAAGTAAACGATTCGTCTTTATAGTCAAGATAAAGCTCAACTCCGTCGTCCTGCCACGGATACGGCGTGGTATAATAAGACGGATCCTTAGCGTATACGTCGTTGTCTTTAACTATTGTGCACGTATAAAAATATTCTTCATCCCACAGAAAATATGTTTCCGCAGACGCATCGGCCTGCTCTTTGACGGTCTCGTCATCCTTGTTTTCTGCCCATGCGTAGAAGAAATTGTCTTTTAAGGATGTGGAGGCTGAGCTTTTATAAATGTCGTCTAATTTACCGTCAATCGAGGGGGTACCGTATTTTACTTCACCCGACTCATTTTTTGCCGAAACGGAAATTGCGGTCGCTGAAAAGGCACAAACACATAAAACGGAAACAATAAATCTCATAAATTTCTTTGTGTTTTGCTGACCTATACAAACGCTTTTCTTCATGGTCATATTCCTTTCATCAATGTGAATATTTTTAACTTGCCATTATTCCGGAATTCATGACATGTTAATTACTTAAAATAATTTGATTGAATTATAACCTTAAGCCATAAAATTATATTTACTATATATGATTATAATATAATGTGATACAATATATGTCTTTATTGTTATTATATTATATATTAATATATTTGTGAATACCTTTTAAAAGAATTACGCTCCTGATTTGTTTACAATAAATTTAACAATACATCTAAAAGAAATTCGTTAGAATACATCTTACCGAACATTGATAATAAAATAAAAAATGTGCACCTCCGGAAGAAATTGATTTCTTGAGGTGCATTTCAAATTTTGTATTTTTTTGTTTGTAATTTACCGTACGGTCATTTGTGCTTTTCTGATAAGCTCGAAAGCTTCAAAATAACGTTTTCCCAATTTATAAAGAGAATTTCTTGAAAAATGAATTGTATCGTCAAAGCCGAAAAGACTGTAATTATTTTCCTGTATATTCGAGAGAAGTCCGTCGGTTTCTACAAAGTATCCGCTGCCGCAGTCTTTGCATACATCGCGTATTGCGTTGACGACCGGCGTACATATTTCCAAATTTTTATTTTTCCACTGGTGCACAAAATCTCCGGCTATAAATGGAAGATCGGGTACATTAAATTTTTTCCTTACCGAAGAAACAAGCGTACAGAGATTCTTATAATGGGTGTCGTAAGCTGCATTAAACACAGCGTCCGATTCTCCCTGATGCCAAAGGAGGGCTGTAAGCTTATTTTCTTTGTTTAGTGACAGGCTTGTCTGTATCATATCTATCATTCGCAGATACACTTCATCGTGTTCTCCCCAGTGGTGATCTAAAAATCCTGTTCCGCCGACAGACGCTCTTAAAATCAAAAGCTTTCTTCCCTCGGCAAGATAACCTTTCTGCATATACATTCTTGCAAATTCAAGAGCATATGTACTTTGAATTTCATTTCCGTTGACTGATTCTCCTGCGCAAGAGACGGTAAAATCTCTGTTCATGTACCATACGCAGTCGTTGGGCGTATATGGTTCGTCTGTATTTCCGAATCCACAGCCTTCGCTGTTTGATTGTCCGGCTTGAATGATTATATCATAATGTTCTTTAGAAAAATCTTTGAGCATGGTCATTAATTCATCCCTTTCACATATAATTAAAAACAAACTGTCTCCTGCCCCTGATGCGGTGGATTTCTTCGGCTTTTTCGGAGGCGTTGCAATCTGCGTCGAATCCTTTGTTCGGTACTTTTTGTTTTATTGAATTCGAAGCATTACTTCCTGCTCATATTTAACGGAAGTAATTATATGTTTTTTTATAATCAAAGTCAAGTACTTACGGATTTTTTTACGGAAAAAATCAGAGAATTAAAGACGCTGTACGGCAATAAATTTATTTTGTTTTTATGACCTGTAATATTGTGCCTGAGCATTCCATAATTCATAGTATTTATTATTTTCATCTGTCAATAAATCTTCATGACTGCCTCGCTGAATCAGATTGCCTTCATGAAAAACAAGAATATCCCTGCAGAAACGACAGGAAGATAGTCTGTGACTGATGTATATAGCTGTTTTGTTTTCTATAATAGCATTGAAATTGGTATATACTTCCGATTCGGCAATGGGATCAAGTGCAGCCGTCGGTTCGTCAAGAATTATAAAAGGTGTGTTTTTATACAGAGAGCGTGCAATTGCAATTTTTTGAGCTTCTCCTCCTGAGATATCGACTCCGTTTTTGCTGAATTCTTTGTAAAGATAGGTATTCAGACCATCCTGCAATGTATCGAGTCGGTTTCCGAAATCAGCTTTACGGAGACATGCTTCGGCTGTTTCTTTATTGTATTTTACTCCTGTCCCGACGTTTTGCCCTAAAGTAAAAGCAAATAATTTGAAATCCTGAAATACAACAGAAAAAATGTTTAAATATTCGGAATAATTATATTCTTTTATGTCGATTCCGTTTAGCAGAATTATTCCATCTGTAGGATCATACAGACGGCAAAGAAGCTTTATAAATGTGGTTTTTCCGCTTCCGTTTTGACCGACGACCGCGATACGCTTTCCTGCGTCAAATGTTACATTTACATTTTGCAGTGCATAGCTGTCGCTTCCGGGATATTTAAAAGAGACATTTCTGAACTCTATAGTATACTTGCTATTAGAAGAGATCCGAACAGGGAGGCTGCCTCTATGCATCGTGTTCGGAATTTCAAGAAATTCAAAGATCAGCTTCAGAAAAGGAGCATTATTTCTCATGCTTCCGACTGTGCCTATCAGAGAAGATATACCGCCGGAAAGCTTTGTTACGGACGCAATATACTGTGTTACCGAGCCTACTCCGAACGCACCTGCACGAGCCTTTAAACAGATGAAAATATATACAAAACCTGTAAATATTACATTTGAGGCTGCAGACGCGGCATAATAAAATCCTATCGGACCTCTTGAGTATTTTGCAAAAAGCCCGTTTGAACCGAATACGCCGTTTTTGCTGCTGTTGTATTTATCGCAAACTTTATCCTGTCTGTATATTCTGACATCTGCTGCGTATTCCTGCCGGTAGCCGAGAAAGCCGAAAAATCCGAACAGGCGGTTTCCGAGATTATGTGAATCCGCTCCCTTAGCGTAGTAGCTTCCGGCTTTATTGGAAAGTGCGGGAGATATGTATGTTACCGCAAGCATGAGAATTATAATTGCGGCGATGAATAACGGGCTGTTCAGTATGGTAAGAGCTCCGGCATTTTCAGGAACTCTTTTTGTAAACAGTGTGATTGTCAGAGCAATTCCTCCGAACAGAGTGAATACCGATGAAAACAGTGATTCGTAGTTTTCGATAACTCTGTACAGGCCCCAGCCTCCGCCGTTTTGATTTTGTCTGATTGTCGAAAGCTTTTCATGGGTTTTAGTATCGTCGATGCTTACAAAGTCCATATCGAGCAATTTTTCTGTGAATATTTGTTTTACCTTAAAGTACATACCTGCGCATTGAGTATCTCTCCATTTTGACAAAAGGGCGGAGATTAAGGATATTAATGCGGCCGATAACAGAGCTGTCAGAATTAATATTGCAAGTTTTTTTGTATCTCTGTCCGCCGACAGCTCATCGATGATCAATGCGGAAAGATAGATACCGACGTACGGCGTAAAGGCATTCCATATTATATTAACGATGCGCGAGGTAAACATTTGAGGGTATTTTTTATAAATCAGGCGGAACGCTTTTTGATTTACTTTATATGCATCATTCCATGAAGGCAGTTTTTTATCGCTTCTTTTATTCATTTTCCGACGCCTCCTCCCTGTAGTATTTGCTCTGTACTTCAAACAGAGCGGAGTATTGGCCGCCGAGAGACAGCAGCTCACTGTGTGTGCCTTCTTCGGCTATACGGCCGTTTTCGATGAAAATAATTCGGTCGCAGAAACGAGTCGACGCGAGACGGTGTGATATGTAAACAGATGACTTTCCCATGGTCATTTCGTTGTATTTCTTATACAGATCCGCTTCTGCGATTGGATCAAGGGCCGCTGTGGGTTCGTCCAATACAATAACAGGTGAGTCTTTATACAATGCTCTTGCAAGCATAAGCCGCTGTGTTTCTCCTCCTGAGAGCATAATGGCATTTTCGTAGACGTTTCGGTTGAGATAGGTTTCAAATCCGTCGGGAAGCGACTCGATTTTTCCGAGAAGCCCTGCGCGGTCTGCACAGCTTTTAACTTTTTCAAGATCAATATTGTCTTCAGTCTGCGCTATGTTTACGGCAATTGTTCCGGCAAGCAATGAAAAATCCTGAAATACGGCGGAGAACATTTTATAATAATCACTGCGGTTGTATTCTCTTATGTCTTTTCCGTTCAGCAGTACCTGACCTTCCGTGGGGTCGTAAAATCCGCAGATAAGCTTTACAAGAGTGGTCTTTCCGGCTCCGTTGAGACCGACAACGGCAAGCTTTTCTCCGCTGCGGAGTGTGAGGTTTATTTTCTCAAGTATATACTTCTCACTTTCGGGATAACGAAATGATACATTTACCAATTTGATTTCATATTTTTTATTATTTTCGGGCTTGAGAGGGATGCCGTTTTCAAAATTAAATACTTCGGGATATTCGAGACATTCTCTCACCGTTGATATATCCAAACTTTGACGGTGCAATACCGAAAGGTTTCCGAGTATTCCGGATATCCAAGCTGAAAAACCTCCGACAGCCGAAAAATACAGAAGAAATTCCGACGCGCTAAGACCGTTTTTCAAAACTAAACTGACAAGGTATGCGTATGCGATGCCGTTTCTGGCAAAGGTGAGAAAAAGGTCCGCAATTTTGCTCCACAAATATACGCCGTTTGCTTTTTTGTGAAAAGCAAGATACGCGTTCAGCGCCTTTGCTCCGAGCTCTTCAAGCCATGGTTTAACCGCGAAGAGCCGTATGTCTTTAGCTGCACTGTAATCTTCGGCTCTGTTACTTATATACCACATCTTATTTTCGTGTTCTGAAACTTCTTCGCGGTGACGGTATTCGTATTCGTTTAACCGCTTGCTTATTAAATATCCTGTCAGTGCCGTTGCGATAATAACGGTAATCATCAAAAGATTAAGCGAAGCCAGGAGGGCAATATATATTGCGAATCCTAAAATATTTTCCGTCAGATTTGTCAGTGTTCCCCAAATTGCTTCGGTGGCCTCGCTGTTGCAGCTTGTCGCTTCATTTGCCTTTGCACAAAGTTTTTTGAATTTTTCGTCTCCGGTGTTTGGATATGAGGTTGTAGAGTTCTTTTTATTGAGAGCTGTAATGAAAGCTCCTCTTACCTGAATTCTTCCGTATATGATATTTGTGTTTATATACGATGCTGACGCCGAACAGAGTATCATTAGCCCTATAAAAAACAGGATAACCGAAACAAGCTGAGAGATAGGAAGTTTTTCTTCGACGGCATATAAAACGGAGGGAGAGATATAAAGGTTTAATATGTTGTTTGCAACAGACAGCAAAGCCGATAATACGGACAGAAGCAAAACCTTTTTCTCTTTTTCTTTCCATGCGAGATTTATCATATATGCAGAATTCTTCAGCATATTATATTTCGGTTTTTGACGAGCTTTTTTCTTTGGTTTAGCTTCCTGCATAATAATTACCATGCCTTTCTTTGCCTTTTTACCGGGATACTATGTACGCTTGACGAAACGGTTATAAGAATGTATACGGAATTTTACATGGCCCAGAACTCTGAGTCGTTGAAAACAAACTCCTTTTTTTCCGAGTCGCTGAAATTTTTTGTTGGATAATTTGCCGGAATCAATTCAACACGGTGACGTACACAATCGTCTGCTCCGTTGTAGTAATAAGTACCTCTTGAAAATCTGAAAGTGTTTTTTGTCATATAATCTCTATGGTATTCTTTGTCGAAATCACCGCCGTTGTATGAGGCGCCGTAGTTTACAAAAAACTTCCGACCGTTTATTAAGAACGTCCTTAGCTGTTCGAGAGACAGATATTCTCCGTTGTCGTCTTTGAGATACAATCTCCAGGTTGGATCGAGCATTATTCTTTTTCCCGAAGGCAGAAGACAGTCTACCACAACATGACAGTCATAAAATTGTTTTTCATACGGCATACAGGTAATGTGCCTTGCCTTTATTCCGAGCGCTCGGAGTATTGACGCCAACAGAATGGCGAGTCCCCGGCAGTTTATTTTACCGTCATTATTTTCGCAGTATTCAACAATGTCTTCGATTTTTTTCTCGGACGGAAATCCGCTGCTCCCGTTGTGCCCAAAATTGTCGCAGACAAAATCAAGTGCCTTGAAAACTATATCATCCCTGTTTTTATCTTCGTTTGCTATATATTCGGAAAATTTATATTTTTCTAGGATAGGAGGCACTTCACCTCCGAGAACATATTCGGAACTGCACGGCATATAGTTTTTCGTTCTGTCATAGGAAGCGTATTTTTTCAATACGTCAATTCTCTTTATATTTGAATTGGGAACGTATTTTTCGATTGAAATACAGCGGTATTCTTCATCCTCAGGCTTTTCCGATACCAACTTGTATTTTACCGGAATTTCTTTTCCGAACTGAGTACAGTATCCTTCTATACTTCCGGCATTATATTTAATATAATAAATCATTCGGTATTCTTCGTCATTAATTTCAAAGCAAAGAAAATCATCTTTTTCGTAAATGCAGTTTGGCTCAAAATTGTAGTACCCTGATGAAGTAAACGACATCTTTATACGAAGAGGCGATTCATCGAATATGTTAAGCGTTTCTCCCATTTCTTCCTTATACCATTTACCTACAAGACGTTTATCCATTGTGAAAACCTTACCTTTTTTAAATGTAAGCGATAGAATAATTTGTAGTTTTTTAATTTATTATATCAAATTATAGCTAAAATTGCAATATATTTTTAATATTTTTCGACATTATTTTTATAATGCCATGCGATAGTTTTTGTTCAGATGTTCAATTGAAAAATAAATTCCGCCTTAGCATAGATTATAAAATGCTCAGGCGGAAGTCGATATTTTATTAAAGGATTTATTTTACAAGCTATAAACGGATAAAATATAAATAATCGAAATGCTTTGAGATATTGTATGATAAACAAATTTAAGTTAAAATTTATACAAATTGTACACCTGCATAAATTAAATCTTTTGTAATAGAAAGCAGATCTTCGTTACTGCTGTTGACCTCTAAAACCATTTTGCGAATTACGTCGTCTCCGAACAGATTTACAAAGCCTTTTAAAAAGCTATCTAATAGTAAGGTGTCATTTTCAAAATAGCTTTTCAGGTCTCCCGAGTGAGCAACTTTTCTTCCTTGTGCCGAAATATTTTTTCCCCAAAGATGTACACCTGCAATATTATGTCTGATATTGTCCATTTCTTTTAATAACTCAAGATATTTTTTACTGTTTTTGTTTGAACATCTATGCGCCGTGTACAGTTGCGGAATATCGAGTGCAAATTTAAGCTTTAAATTATATGAATCAATTAAATTACTCAGCTCCATAATACTCTTGCTTTCGGAAAGAATAAATTTGCCGCCTTGATAAATAGAACCGCATCTGTTTTCAATAAGTATTTTTGTATGCGGATATTTATATGAAATTATATCTTCGAAGACTTTATATCGGTCCGCAAATTTTTTTAGATTTAGGGTATAATCGCTGAACGGCGGATGAATTTCTATTATGCACGGCGCTGGAAAATCGCTTGTAAGCTTGATTATAAATTCTGCAAATTCTTCCGCCCATTTTTTGCTTATCCATAATTGAGGAACGCCGTTCTTATGAGCATTACATATTTCATTAAAATTCCGGACGAAAGAGTTTGAAAATTTACGTGTACCGTAGCTGTATTCTGTATGGAGTGAGTATGAAATATTACGATTAATCTTTAGCTTATAAATGTCAAAATGTGCTGCAATTTCCTGAAACCGTAAAGGTATAGATGGCGGGTATTCTTTGTCATGATATTTTATCATTTGAAATTTTGGTGTAGTCATAATTTATATCCTTTATTAGTGAAATTGTCGTTCAAAGCATATACAATATAATAAAATGGTTTAATGTGTTGTATAAATGAACAATCAAGCTAAATTTGCACATATATAAGTTGGAAAAGATACAGGTAAAAATGATATAGTGTGCTGTAATCTCCTGCTGAGTGTATAGCGGTTCTGGAAACAATAGATGTAAACAAAAAAGGCAGTTGATATCGACTACCTTTAATTTCGTTTGGCGTTCCCGAGGTGATTCGAACACCCGACCTACCGCTTAGGAGGCGGTCG
>CAOKER010000014.1 GCA_948467545.1 uncultured Eubacteriales bacterium | reverse complement strand
TGCAGGGCTACGGTTTTCGCAAGATTGCCTTGCAGCTCAACGCAGAAAAAGTCCCGTCCCCCAGAAGTTTTTACTATATGGCTGAGGGGCGGGAAAACCTGCGGGGTGAAACTCCGTACTGGAACGATGTGACGGTGAAAACCATCCTCCGCAACGAGGTCTACCTTGGCCACATGGTGCAGAACAAGACGGGTACTGTGTCCTACAAAAACCACAAGCAAGTCAGCAAGCCGGAGAGCGAGTGGATCAGGGTGGAACACACCCACGAGCCGCTGATCTCGCAGGAAACATGGGACGCGGTACAGCGGATGGATAACCACCCGGCCAGAGGGCGCAGCGGCAAAAGTGGGACAATCGCCCTGTTTGGCGGTCTGCTGCGGTGTATGGATTGTGGATCGTCCATGCGGTATCTTCGGGATTACCGAAAGAGAAAATCGGGAGAATCCGAATATAGGGCATACGCCTGTAACCGTTATATGTCTGGCGGCAAGAATGCCTGCTCGTCCCACTACATTAACCAAAAGGTATTGGTACAAGTGGTGCTGACGGATATTCGCTGCAAGGCGTTATGGGCGCAGAACAGCCGGGAGAGTCTGCGGGAACAGCTTCTCGCGAGAGAACACACCGCCAGCATGGAGAGACCCCGGACGCTGCAAGCGGAGTTGAACGCCATTGGCAAGCGGCTGTCTGAGTTAGGTAAATTGATTCAGGCCGCCTATGAGGATAAGGTTCTGGGACGAATCCCGGAAAGCGTGTGCATCAATTTACTCAATCAGTACGAGGCCGAGCGCAGAGAAAAGCAGGCGCGAAGCCGGGAGTTGTCCGAGCAGCTTGCTGCCAGCCGGGAGAATGAGCAGTCCGTGGACGCATGGTTGGATATGATGCAGGACTACGCTCGGCTTGAAGAACTTGACCGCCCCACACTGGTGCGGCTGATCCAGAAAATCGAGATCAGCGAACGCCATACGGTTAACAGTCACGAGGAACGGGATATTCACATCTACTACAACTTTGTTGGTTACATCGAAGAATAAGCCGTCATTCTTTATTCGAGGTTGTCTAATGAGTGGTATGCGAGAGATACCAGCAAAAAGATTCGGGCAGTCAAAAAAGCTAAGGGACTTGCCGGGGAGCATATGAGCAGTATTGCTCCATACGGTTATGTCAAAAATCCTGATAATCCGAAAGAGTGGCTGGTTGATGAAGAATCCGCCGAAGTAGTGCGGGAAATTTTTCGCTTATGTGTGGATGGGTACGGACCGAGAAGAATTGCAAATATTCTGACAAGCAGGAGTATATTGTGTCCTACCGCATATGCACTTAGCAAAGGCTATGGGATTGCTTCAAATCTCCCTAAAAATCCCTGTCAATGGTCTAGCACTGTGGTAGTAAATATACTGGAACGCATGGACTATCTGGGGCATACGGTGAATTTCAAGACATACCGCAAGTCTTACAAGCAGAAAAAGAAGATGAAAAACGATAAATCGGAATGGAAAATCTTTGAGAATACGCATGAGCCGATTATCGACCAGTCTACTTTTGATATTGTGCAGAAGATTCGTGCAAACCGCAAACGTCCTACCAAAATGGGAGAAATGCCCATGTTTTCGGGAATCCTGTACTGTGCGGACTGCGGAAAGAAACTGTCATTTCACAGGCGGGTATCAGACCCGGACACCAAACACAATTTTGTGTGCAGTAATTACCGTTCTGATACGCATAACTGTTCCATGCACTATATCCGTAACGTAGTTGTGGAACAACTGGTACTGGAAAATCTTCGGGAAGTTGTTTCCTACGTCAGAGCGTATGAAGATGAATTTGTGCAGATGGTAATGGACGCTGATATGAAACAGAAAACAAAAGAACTTTCAAAGAAAAAGCGTCAGTTATCCGAGAAAGAAAAACGCCATGCACAGTTAGACAGTCTGTTTCAACGTATTTATGAGGACAATGTAAGCGGTAAACTTTCTGATGAACGGTTTGCAAAACTGTCACAGGGATATGAAACCGAGCAGAAAGAATTGCAGGCAGAGATTGAATCACTTTGTGAGGAACTGGCACAGGAAGAACAGCAAAGCGTCAATGTGAAGTCGTTTCTTTCCATCGTCAGAAAATATACGGAGATACCACAACTGACGCCGGAGATTGTACATGAGTTTATAGACCGCATTATCGTCCATGAGGCGGACAAAAGCAGTGGTAAAAGAATACAGGAAATTGAGATTATCTATAACCATATCGGAATATTTGACCGTTCAAAGGTCAATGTATACAGGGGAAAAGCGGTATAACACCAAAATGCTATACCGCTGTCCTAAATCTAAAAGTGCCCTTATGAAATCCCTACAAATATCGGGGTTTTCGGGGTTCTCTTTTATGGTTTTATCTTCCGTCAAATTCCGCTAACTTCTGTTTTGCGTGAATGACTCGAAATCAGGTAGTCCTCACGGGCTCGTGGGTTCGAATCCCACCGCTTCCGCCATGAAAAAGACCATATTTGTCTAGATGACAAATATGGTCTTTTTTGCGAGCTAAGTATGCCTTACAGCACGTGAAAATACACCTTCAGTTTATGAAATTGCTATGCAGTAAAGTGCCTACAATTTGCAAACCGAATTGAACATAAGCGGTACACTTAACTTCATTTTGCTTGCGCCAAAAACGCAATATTTCGCTACACACAAGGCATTACTTCACTTGTCCGATAATGACAAAACCGCACTATAATTAGTTCGATAAATTCCCGTTTCTTGCGAAGAACAGACTTGCACTGCCTTGGGTTACTCTACGGAAGCATACATTTTTTCCGCATCGTCGGCCATTTTTGAAACAGAGTAATATTTCCCGACTATTTCCCTGCCATTCATTCCCACAGTCCGAAGCTTGTCATTACTATATCCAAAGATTTCGATAAGCGCCCTTGTCAGTTTGTCCGATGAGGATGCTTCCATATCCCTGAAGCAAAAATTCGTTCTCATTGCGATATTTAAACTTTTTTCCGATTCATCAAATATTCCGAAAAAACCCTGTGCACCGGCAAGAATAACCGGAAGACCGCAGGACATTGCTTCAAGCGCGGCACGTGACACACCGACAAAGCAATCTCCGCAAACCAAAATCTGAGCGACATCCGTACGTGCTCCCAAAAGGAAAACCGCCTTACGTCCGATTAAATCATTCATTTCATCCGTTCTTTTTTTGAGCGTCTCGTACTCAGTTCCGTCCCCTATTATTATTATCTCAATATCATTATATCTTTTGTAAAGCTCCGGAACCGATTCAATCAACTGGTATGCGGCGTCTGAAGAAGCCGAGTCTAATCTGCTTACATGCATTACCCTGTGTCTGCAGGAGACAGAAAAGCCGAGCTTTTCTGTCATTTGAATTACCTGCTCATCGTTTTCGGCAGGGGCAAAAAATTCGGTATTTATTCCGTTAACGGTTATATCAATATTATTTGGATTTACTCCGTAACAATCAATAAGATATTTTTTCACGTCATCACTGACTGCAAGAGAACGTTCGCCCCAATCCGTAAAATATTTCTCCCCCGGCAATCTTGAATACACACCGTGCGCTGTTGTCACATAGTGAAATTCACCGCGAAAATTTTTGTAAAGACGTCCGCATATCATACACGGAATCCGTGCGTGAGCATGAACTATATCAATCCGGTCACCCTGATTTTTTCTGTCCAAAATATACCTTTTGAGTCCGCGGTAGGAAGCCGCAATAGCACTTGGATTCCGGCTGTCAAGAGGAAGAATCAGAATTTCTGCTCCCGCCTCTCGGAGAGTCTCGGAATAAATCCCTTCATTTGCAGCTATACACACATTGTTTCCGCGCTTTATAAGCTCCTTCGCAAGCTCTGCTATGTGAGTCTCTACTCCCCCTATTCCCAAAGACATTGTTACAAGCAAAATATTCATTTCAGTGTCTATAACCGTTCCTTTCACTTGGCATTACCGATACGGTCAACCCGTATCGGACAGACCGAATGCACTTTGTTTCCGTACATAAGTCAATTTAATAAAAGCCGGACCGAAAAAATTTCGGCCCGGCACATAATAAAATAAGGAGCCCTTCCGTCATGAGACGCGGCAATCACATGCTCATTCAGTAAATCAATGTACTCTCATTGAATAGTAATTGTACCTCCGCTGAACAATGATAACTTTCCCCGCCGCCCTCTGAGATCGAGGGGTATCTCTTGTTTACACTCAATAAGGGGATGGCCCGCCATATCGTTGCGATTTCGGCGCAGCTACCCATACAGTATCCCTCTCAGTATGAAGATTGGCTTACCGCAGACATGAACGTCATTCTCTTGCCTAAGTTTATTACACTTGCTTTAAGGCGCAGTCCCGTTGTCCGAAGATCCTGCGGTATCCGAAACGTTTACAATCACACCGTTTTCAAAATATCCCGTGAAAATCCGTCCGCCCGGCCAGGTATATGTTCCGTAGCCGTTAAGCTGGTTTTCGGAAAATTCTCCGGTATAAATCTCGCCGTTTGCCCATGTATACGTTCCGTGCCCCGTACGAACTCCCTGAACAAACTCACCGCTGTAAACATCCCCGTTCGAATATGTATATACTCCGGTTCCCTCTTTGAAGTTATTAACATATCCTCCGGTATAGCTCGAACCGTCTGTCCAGGTATATGTTCCGTTTCCATGCTTCTGATTCTCTTTGTACTCCCCAACATATGAGGAACCGTCCGGCCAGGTATATGTTCCCTGCCCGTCTCTCATGTTGTCGGAAAACTGCCCTTCGTATACATCGCCGTTGCTGTATCTTAAAATTCCGGTTCCGTTTATCTTATCATTCAAAAACTCGCCTTCATATACATCGCCGTTCTCAAAGGTAAGCGTTCCGGTTCCGTTTTTCTGCAAATTGACAAGTGTTCCACTGTAAACATTTCCGTTTGAATACACAATTTCACCGGTCTCGCTGTTTACGTTTGCCGATGATCCGTCCGAATAAAACAGTCTGCCCTTTATAGGACTGCCGCTTTCATCGACCATTCCGCTGAACTTGATTTTTTCACCGCTTTCGGTTTCGATTCCGACATACGGTCTGAATCCGCTTTTATAAAGAATGATGTACACCACTACAAGACATAATACCGCTGCGGCAATTATAATACTGACAGTAACAAACTTGTTTCGGCGCGGTTTCTTACGTCTTATTTTTGAAACGCCCTCATCCTTTTCAGATAAAATATTAGCATCGGTATTACTCATTTTATTAATCACCGTTCCTTTATTTGATTTTTGCAGCCTTCGCTTCAACAGACAGATAAATAATTTAACTGCCGGACAAATCGGCAAAGATATATCGTTATACGTTTTTCATCCTATCATTACAGAAGCAAAATTAATTATATTCGGAATAAGCTTGATAAGCAGAAGCATTGCGGCAATCAAAAGCAAAAAAGAAAGCACCACCAAAATCGGATTTGAATTCTTTCCGCAGAAAAGCGCCTCAGCCTTTTCACGTCTGCCATCCGGAATATAAAAATGAAGTAATCTTATATTCCGTTTTACACGCCGCTTTTTCTTCTCTGTTATACCGCTCCCATCCTCTGTAAAAACGGTTTCCTCTCTTGCCGATGAGAGGGAATTCAACAAGCTTCCCCTGCGCTTCAGCGCAAAAAATATAAATATATTTCTTTTAATGCCAAGCTCGTCGAGCGTTTTTGCATCCTCCGCGGAAAATGCCTTTTCTTTAAATAATCTGCGGATGAAAGCACTCATGACGCACCTCTGAAACAGCGTAAAAAGAAGCGCCAGAAACACTCCGAATGCAAGAGAGGCAATAAACATTCCAAGCGCCGAATCTGTCAGCGAGTTCATCGTACGTATAATTCCGTTCATGAATTACTCCTTTTCAGATACATTCTAAGACGCGAATAAACTAAAAGAGAAGCTGTCTCATTGCCGCAGATAAAAGACTACTTTATCAGATCAAAGCCTGTATATTTCCGAAGCGCCTGTGGAACTGTAACCGTACCGTCTGCGTTTTGATAATTTTCTAAAATTGCGGCCACAGTTCTTCCGACGGCAACTCCGGATCCGTTTAAAGTATGTACATACTGTGCCTTGTCACCTGAGCTGCGCTTAAATTTTATATTGGCGCGTCTCGCCTGATAATCTACAAAGTTAGAACACGAACTGATTTCTACGTAACGGTTATACGACGGCATCCATACTTCAATATCATATGTCTTAGCGGAAGAAAATCCCATATCTCCGGTTGACAGGCATACAACTCTGTGAGCCAGTCCCAGACCTTTAAGAACGCGCTGCGCGTCCTCTACAAGGGCGTCCAGCTCTTCCCAGGATTTTTCCGGATCGGTAAACTTTACAAGCTCCACCTTATTGAACTGATGCTGGCGTATAAGTCCCCTCGTATCTCTCCCAGCGCTTCCCGCCTCGGCGCGGAAACACGCGGAATATGCACAGTATTTTATCGGAAGATCCTCCGAACTCAAAATCGAATTCTTATGCATGTTTGTCACCGGAACCTCTGCCGTAGGGATTAAAAAATAATCGGTTCCCGCAACCTTAAAAGCATCCTCTTCAAATTTCGGGAGCTGTCCTGTACCGCGCATTGAATCCCGATTGACCATAAACGGCGGAAATATCTCCGTGTATCCGTTTTCGGAATGAGTATCAAGATAGAAATTTACAACCGCTCTTTCAAGCTTTGATCCATAACTGCGATAGAAATGGAATCTTGTTCCCGTTACTTTAGTGGCGGATTCCGGATCTAAAATTCCAAGCTTCGCACCGACATCCCAATGCGGCTGAGGGTTAAAGTCAAAGCTTCTCGGCTCGCCCCAGCGTCTGATCTCTGCGTTGGCGCCGTCATCTGGGCCGATCGGCACACTCTCGTCGGGCAAATTAGGAATTGAAAGCAGAATAGATTCAATCTCCGAATCAAGATCATCGATTTTATCGCTGTCAGCTTTAACTTTATCGGAAAGTTTTCTCATTTCCTCAAAAATTTCCGAGGTATCTTTTCCTTCCTTTTTGAGCTTGGGAATTTCTTTTGAAACAGCATTCTGTTTGGCACGAAGCTGTTCGGTATCCGTTATAAGAGAACGCCGCTGAATATCCGCCTCGATAATACGGTCGATTTCCGCACTGTAATCTGCATTGCGGGTAAGCAGCCGCTGTTTAACAAATTCCGGTTTTTCCTTTATTAATTTAATGTCGAGCATTTTCTGCACTTTCCTTTCTCAGTCCGCGGAATTATCATACATTTCCCGATTGCTCGGGTGTTTTTTCAACCTCGTCAAAAAAGTATTCTCCGCACATTTTTTTTATTATTTTCTCAAAATCATCATTGTCAGTATATTCGATCTCAATTTTTTTCTTTTTTGGAGTATTTACAATTTTAACACCATGCCCAAATGACTCGCAAATTTTATTTTCAAGATACTTCATATACCTGACCTGTGGAAGTACAGAATTATCCGTTTCGTTTTCACTGTCGTTCCGAATGCAGCATTCGGCAGCTCTGTTCATACTGCGAACATACTCCTCGGTTGAACGTACAGACATTTCGCGCCCTATGACAGTCTCTGCCGCGGGTACAATATCATCTCTGTTTTTTAATCCCAAAAGGGCGCGTGCATGTCCGGAACTCAGCTGTCCGTCCGCTACCATTTTCATAACAGAATCGGGAAGATCAAGCAGTCTTACCGCATTTGAGACCGCACTTCTGCTTCTTGAAATTCTGACGGAAACCTCTTCCTGCGTAAGACCGTATTCTGTCATAAGATCTCTGATCGCTGCAGCCTCCTCAATTGCATTGAGATTTTCACGCTGAATGTTTTCTATCAGCGCAAGCTCAAAAGCTTTTTTATCGTCCGCTTCGGTTATAATAACGGGAACCTCTGTAAGCCCTGCCATTTTAGAGGCTCTCCAGCGTCTTTCACCGGCAATTATCTGATAGAAGCCGTCCTCTCCCGACCGCACAAGAAGCGGCTGCAAAACTCCGTTCTCCGCAATCGAATCAGCCAGAGACGCAATTGCCTCAGATTCAAAATTTTTTCTCGGTTGATCGGGACGCGGTTCTATTTCCGATACTCTAAGCATTGTGACTCCGCTTTTCGGTTCCTCACCGGCATTGTCAAGAAAAATTGCGTCAAGTCCGCGTCCAAGACCTGAATTCCTGTTTTTCGCCATTGTTGTCAGCGCCATTCTACATTTTTCCACTGCTTACAACCTCGCCGTTTATGGCCTCGGCACCGGAAAAACATAAAAAATTCCGCATCCTCCAGTCCTCGATTAATTATCATAAGTTCGGCAAAACCTCATGTCAGCCGTATCCTCGGCAAAACAAAGCCTGCCGGCCGTCAAGTTTTTGCTTTTCAGCTTTAATATGAGCCCGTACCCATCGTAAGGCATCACGAAAGAGTCTTGTGCCCCAAGCGGAAAACGAAATCGGAAACCGCCGAATGCAGAAGCGCGGCATCCTTCGTTCGGTTATATCTTAAATTGCCTTAAACCTATGATTTTAATTAAATCCTTGTTATCAATTCCTCCGCAACATCCAGATAAGCCTGACAGCCCTTTGAATATTTATCAAAATACATTACCGGCATTCCGAAGCCCGGCGCCTCGGAGAGACGAACATTGCGCATGATTGTTGTGGAAAAAAGCTTGCCTGCATAATACTTTTTAAGCTCGTCCATTACCTGTAGAGAAAGATTAAGTCTGCCGTTATACATTGTCACGAGAATTCCCGTAATATCAAGCCCGCGGTTATACAGTCTTTTAACCTGCTTTATCGTAACCATAAGCTGCGTCAAACCCTCAAGGGCGTAATATTCACACTGCATCGGAATTACCACTCCGTCGCTTGCAGCAAGGGCATTCATCGTAAGAATGCCAAGAGACGGCGGACAGTCAATCAGTATATAGTCAAACATATCTCCTATAGGAGAAAGCCCCGTTTTGAGACGGAATGCCCTGTCCTCAGCCGTTACAAGCTCAAACTCGGCCCCGGCAAGCGAAATATTTGCCGGCATTATCGAAAGATTTTCATAAACCGTAGGAGTGATAACACTGTCAGCCCCCGCACGGTTTATGAGAACATCGTATGTAGAAAGCTTCATATTTTTTTTATTAATGCCGACACCGCTGGATGCATTTCCCTGCGGATCCGAGTCAACAAGCAATACTTTTTTCCCAAGTGAACCGATCGAAGCCGAAAGATTGACAGCGGAGGTAGTTTTGCCTACGCCGCCTTTTTGGTTAGCAAGGGCGATTATTTTTGCCAAATTCAATTCCTCTTTCTATATGTAATACCGGGATAGCTTTCCGTCTGCATTCAGAATATGAACAAAACGGCATGTCCGTAAAGAACATGAAAGATATTTTAAAATAATTACAAGCATTCATTTTTTATTATAACAATTTTAAGATTGGTTGTCAACAACTAACATATAAATATATTCCGTAAAATCGGAAGCTCGGCGAAAAACAGGAAATCCGCTCCCGTATCTTACAAAGTCATTCATACAGATAAGGCAAACCGCTTTTACAGCTCACATCTGTCATCCGGCGGCGATATTTTTATCACAAGCTCCACGCTTCCGTACTCATCGGCAATATGACGTTCCGAACACACCTTTGCTCCGCTCTGCTTAACTATATCAATCGCCTTATCAATGGAATTGTAAAAAAGTCTCATGTCCTTTAAAATAAGCTTGCGCTTCCGTGCATTCTGCGGCACGCGCTTCTCCGACAGCATACACAGCTTCCGATCAATATACTCTTCGGTTGCCGAAACATTCAGCCCATGAGCAATCACATGTTCAATAACAGAGATTCTCATATCCCCGTCCTTGATTTTCAGGCACGCCCGCGCATGTCTTTCGGTCAGTCTTCCCTCGGTTATTAATTCGCGCTCCTGTTCCGAAAGTTTTAAAAGGCGCAGCTTATTTGCAACATATGACTGGCTCGCCGAAAGATGGGCAGCTATCTGTTCCTGAGTTAGACTGTAAATATCGATCAGTGCCGCTATCGCGCCGGCCTGCTCAAACATTGACAATCCTTCACGTTGAATATTTTCTATCAGCGCAAGCTCAGCCGCCGTACGGTCGTCCGCTGAGATTATTATACACGGTATGTACTCCATACCTATAAGCGTTGCCGCGCGGAATCTTCGCTCCCCCGCAACTATTTCATAGTTTCCGCGCTCTCCGTCTCGGAACCCCAGTCTCCTGACCGAAAGAGGCTGCAGAAGTCCATACCTCCGAATACTGTCCGCAAGACGCAGGATCGCATCCTCATCAAACAGCTTCCGCGGCTGAGCGCGGTTAGGTATTATACGGTCGGCGGATATGCGAAATATCTTTCCGCTGTCCAGAGAATCACTGACCGACGCTGTTTTACTAATGCCTGCTTCTTTTTTTCTCTCGTCCGTTTCCGACAAAAGCTTTTTTAATGCGGCGCTGCCGCAAAGCTCTGCCGCGGGTGCAATACTGCTCATTTTTTTACTCTCCCCTATTTTCACTTTCCGATATTCATTCAATAATGGCAGAAATCCCATTATAAAGTGTTATCAGCACGGATTCGTATCCACACTGAAAAAAACGATGCGAAAAGCGCTCTCATAAAGGCGGCTCTTCATTCGTTTATAGTTTGCCCTGCCGGATCGGAAATCCGGCTGAGCAATAATCCTTCCGGCGAAACAACCCCGGCGAATATAAGTATAACACTTTCATAAGGATAACAAGCATGAAATATGGGAGCAAATAATATTTTGTTTTGTCCCCGGAAATCGTAAGATTTCAGGATTTGAAGCTATTTTGAAGTCAAAGAGTTTTTTTGTTTATTTGTGAAAAATTGCGCGGATACAATGTCGGAGTGGAAGATATCTTTCTGACAATAAATATACTGTGCGTTATTTTCTCATTCGCGGCACACAAAACATATTCTTTCTTCTCCGCAAGCTCTCCGCCAAGCTTGCGGATGGCCGTCTGTGCTGAGCACAGCTCGGCGTCTCCGGCCGGTCCCTTCATGGCGATAAAGCTTCCTCCGATTCTTACAAAAGGAATACAAAGCTCGCAAAGCACCGGCATGGACGCAACAGCGCGCGATACCGCAGCGTCGTAGCTTTCCCTCTTCCCGCCCGAACACATCTCTTCCGCCCGTCCGGAAACCGCAGTTATATTTGAAGCTCCTGAAGCCGTCGCGGCGCCTTCAACATATCTGACTTTCTTTACGGTACTGTCTATCGCCGTTATCTTTAAATCGGGACGTACTATGGCAAGCGGAATCGAAGGGAAACCTCCTCCAGTTCCGATGTCTATCACAGATGCACCGTACGGAATAAATTCGGACGTCATAACCGAATCCGCAAAATGCCGGCAGATTATACCGACAGGATCGGTTATTGATGTAACATTGATTTTCCGTCCTGCCGTATTCATATACTCCATCAATCCGTAAAAGCATTTTAAATTCCTCTCCGATATAAAATGCTTTAAACCGCAGTTCGTAAAAATTTCAGTAAAAAGAAGCTCAAAATCCCTCCTTTCCAAAAAATTTTCCTTGTCCGTTTTTAACTCACCAGAGCCGTTTGTACAAATTATAATCATTCCTTTTCAATCAAATCTTTTTTATCTCTGTCGGTGCGGCCATGCTGGCTTATCCATATCATCAATACCGAAATATCGGCAGGGCTGACCCCCGATATTCTTGAAGCCCGTCCAATATTTTCCGGCCTGATCTTTGCAAGCTTCTGTGCCGCTTCCTTTCGTATTCCGACGATTTTATCATAATCTATATCGGCGGGAATAAGCCGCCTCTCATATTTACGGAATCGCTCCGCTTCGGCAAGCTGTCTTTTTATATATCCCTCGTACTTAATCTCTATCCATGCCGACTCTGCAACGTTTTTCGGCAGCTGCGGCCGGTCGTAATCAATCGGAGCTATTATCTCATAGTTAAGCTGAGGTCGCCTTAAAAGCGAAGCAAGAGTAACTCCTGAGCTTATTCTTACCGTCCCATGTTCTTCAAGAAGCATGTTTACGGTGTCACACGGAGCAACAATAGTATTTTCAAGACGTGTTTTTTCATCCTCCACCGCTTTACGGCGCTCAGTAAAGCGCCGGTATCTCTCTTCTCCGATAAGTCCGACTCTATGGCCGAGCTCCGTCAAACGCTCGTCGGCATTATCCTGACGAAGCAGCAGACGGTATTCCGAACGTGATGTCATTATCCTGTAAGGCTCGTCAGTCCCTTTTGTGACAAGATCATCAATCAAAGTTCCGATATAGGAGCTGTCTCTCGTCAGCACAAGCGGCTCCTCTCCTTTTATTTTAAGCGCGGCGTTAATCCCGGCTATCAACCCCTGAGCCGCGGCCTCCTCATAGCCTGACGAACCGTTAAACTGGCCCGCCCCATACAATCCCTCTATATTTTTAAATTCAAGCGTAGGCGCAAGCTGGGTAGGATCAACACAGTCATATTCAATCGCGTACGCCGGACGCATTGTAACGGCATTCTCAAATCCGGGAAGCGATCTCAGCATCATTCGCTGAACATCCTCCGGCATAGAGGAGCTGAATCCCTGTATATACATCTCGTTTGTATCATGGCCCATCGGTTCTACGAACAGCTGATGTCTCTCCTTATCCGCAAAACGGACTATTTTATCCTCTATCGACGGACAGTACCGAGGTCCGGTTCCGTGAATTTTACCGCTGAAAAGCGGCGAACGGTCAAGATTATCTCTGATAATTTTATGCGTCTCCGTGCTTGTGTAAACGATATGACAAGGAATCTGTTCCCTGCCGTTAAGCTCGGTTTCATCTGTCAGCGCGGAAAAGGGCTTTATATAATCATCCCCCTTCTGCACCTCCATTTTCGAGAAATCAATACTGTCCCGTGCTACACGGGGAGGCGTTCCCGTCTTAAAGCGCATCAAAGAAATTCCCTCACGCTGAAGCGCGCTCTCAAGACCTCTTGCGGGAAGCATTCCGTCCGGACCGGAATCATACATAACATCGCCAACTATGACCTTGCCGCGAAGATATGTACCCGTACAGACGATTGCAGCCTTTACAGTCCATTCGGCCCCGAATTTTGTAATTACAGATCTCAGTCTTCCGTCAGACACAGTAAAATCAACGACCTCAGCCTGAATAAGACTGAGGTTTTCCTGTTTTTCAACAGTTTCTTTCATTATTGAATGATACATCCGCCTGTCGGCCTGTACACGTTTTGAATGAACTGCAGATCCCTTGCTTCGGTTGAGCATACGGCTCTGCATTGTCACCTTATCCGCAGCGGCTCCCATTTCGCCGCCGAGCGAGTCTATTTCAAACACAAGGTGTCCCTTGCCCGTACCGCCTATCGAAGGATTACACGGCATATTTCCCACCCCGTCAAGATTGATTGTAAAAAGAAGCGTATCAAGCCCCATCCTGGCGCAGGCGAGCGAAGCCTCTATTCCCGCATGTCCGGCGCCGATAACCGCCACATCCGCCTCACCTGCTGAATATATCATAATAAATTTCAATTCCTTTCATTACGGCAGTCATTGCTCCGTATCGTCTTCGTAGTCCATATCGCTTACGGTGTCAAACGAATCTTCGTCGTTCACATTCCTATTTTCGTCAGCCTTTTTGTCCTTGTCGGTCCCTCCGAAATCCCCCGAAACTCGTTCTCCGCGCAGAAAAGAAAACATGTTTCCGTTATCGTCCATGTTCCCCTCCGGGTCTGTGTCAGCCTTTCCGGACGGAGCAGAGCCGTCTTTCTTTTTATTATTTTTTCTTTCATTATCTTTCACATCACCATTTTTCACGTAACTATCTTTCACGTCATTATCTTTTTCTTCATTATCCGCCAAACAGAAGCCGCGCGAAACAATTTCCGGAATTTTTTTCTCAGCTTTCGGGACGGAAAATTCACCGCTTTCAAAACCGCCCGTAAATTCGTTTTCAGCGGACGCGGACAGTGAAGAGGAGTGATAAAAAGTTATGTCATCCGTTTCCGTATTGTCCCCGGAAGCGAAATTAAGCTTTATGTTATCTCTGTTCAAAATTTCCGAATTTTCTTTAATATCATTATACCGATTCAAACCGCCGCTGTTTTCGTTCTCCTCCGCATGTTCCAGCTCTTCGGCTTCCGCGGATTTTTCCGCACCGTAAGAGGACGACCCCAAAAACGCATTGTAATCCAATGTCTCCTTGTCCTCAATAAGCTCGTTTAAGTATTCATCCGCCTCATTTTCCTCGCGCTGCCTGCGTCTTTCCTTTACCGCATTTTTTTCATCCGCGAATTTTTTGCCGACATACTTCACCGATGACGGCAGACAAAAGGTATTTACGGTAATGTAAAGTCCGATGCATGCCTCCGTCAGCTTAAACATCAGATTTGAATCTGTACCCATTCCATTATTCATAACGGCGGACGTTATGAATAACGCAGCCGTAACATATATAATGAGCATTGCGATTGCCGAAAACGTCCTGAAAAGTGCAGGACGCTCACAGCCAAGCCGATACCGAATTTCCTGTATTAAATAAAACATAATCGTCATCGGAACAATCTGATTTAATATTCTTACGGGACTTGTAAGCGCCGTATCCATAGTAAAATACAGCCTGAAAAGCAGAAGCGCTGTCCAAACCACCGCAAACATGCCGAGCACGGATGCCGCGGTGCTGCCCGCTCCGTTTTCAAAGGATACCACAATAAAATATGCCGCCGCAGGGACAGATACAATAATAAAAAGTACGGTAACAATGTCAGAAACAGAATTAAACAGAATTACTTCTTCTCCGCGGGCAATTCTAAGCACAAACATAACGTCTGCCGCTATCAAAACAAATCCGCATATAAGCCCGAGATATATCGACAAGGCGGTCAGACGGGATTTTTTCACAATCTCGCCCCCGCACTTTTTACCGAGAATCACTCCAATGACAAGATACGCGGCTGTCACAGCGGTCACAGCAAAATAAAAATATTTCGGCAGCTGTGCCCCGTTCTTAAAAAACAGCACATCCGTTTCAAAATATTTAAGAGCAAGAAGCACCTGTACCGCGGCAAACCCTATCGCGATAAAAAAGGCTGCGATAGAAAAGCCCGTGAAATTTATCTTTTTATTTCCATCCGACATGAAACCAACCATCCTTAATTAAGTTATATTACCCGTACATTACGTCTTACGGCATTAATTAACCGTCCCCGTCCGGGCAAAAATCGCTGTGCCTTATCTATTATAATACTTTTTTCAGATATTTCAATATTAAGCATTAAATTTTACATGCTTTATTCCTATTCAAAATAAAGTTAACATTTATTTAATAAAGATATTATACTGCTGTTGTATACTGATATTGTTATGACTTCGATTCGACAGGTAAAACAGTGTGAAATTTATCATAACAATGTTAAAATGCTGTCGGCGAAATAATAATCAAATAATCAGTCCAATTCTTCGGGCACAGAAAATATTTGAACTGCAACGTTCAAAATAACCGGCATGTGACAGATAAAACCGTCCGAAACCTCGGAATATAAAAGGAAAATCACAGCTATGAAATATAATGACACAAAAAATAAAGCTTATATGTTAAAATTAGCGTCCGTAACGCTGACGATATTTCTTCTTATTTTAACTTTTGCCGCGTCGGGCATTCTTTTGAGCGCGGAGCCGGAAGTGACTGTCGAAGAAACAGAAGGAGATACAACCGAAAGCAATCCGCCGATGACAGGTGAAACCGAAATTGTCTATGAACGGGCGCCGAGAACAATACGCATAATCGATATAGCATCTATCAGCAATCCCAACGGTTACTACAGCGGAGAAGAAACCGAATATACGGAAACTGCCGAGGTTACCCAAACCCAGGCCGCGACACAGCATAACACCTCCCGACCTACGGAAATAACAGAGAGCGCAGAAACAACGGCCGAAGAAACCGAAGGTGAGGATTTTAAATTCAATTCCGCAGCGGCTTTGGCGGTGGGTACCGTTTTCATAATTATAGTTTTATTTACGGCAGTTGTAATTTTTATCCGAAAAAAACACCCTTCACTTGTAATCGAAAAAAACGGCACGAACGAGCATAACTCCGCAAATGCAGGCAGCGCGGCGGAAGATGATAACGCTCAAACAGGCAGAGCTGAAACAAAAGGCTCTGACATTGAAGCCGACAGTGCCGAAGCCGCAAAAAACGGGAAAGACAGCTCTGAAGCTAAAATTTTCGAAACAAACGGTTCCGAAGATAACAAATCTGAAACTGCCATAGACGAAGACAACGGCTCCGAAACTGAATCATACAAAACGAACAGTACCGAAGATAATAAAACCGAAACCGACATAGGCAAGGACAACGGTTTCGATGCAGACAACGAAAAATGACCGTTCCGATTTAGGCGGCACCTCCGATACAGCAGAGAACACGATGACAGCGAAGATAAAATATCAGAAAAAAATCACCTGCCCGGAAGTATGCGGAGGCTTGCCGAATCAGTTTTGTCCGTTATCTGCCTTTCTCATTTTTATGAATATTCCCGTATAAAAATTTAACTGACCTTTCTACGGCATTTTTGGCATTTCCCCAAGGCTCGTCCCGAAAACGATAGTCAAATTTTCTGCAAAAGTGATCGACGTCGCTCCGAACGGAATTAAAATAGTTTTCCGTAACAGCCATCACAGAGCTGTAAAATTCCTTTTGGTTCTTCTTGGACATTTTTTTTGCAGACTGCTCCGAAAGGAGCCGAAAATGTGGCAGACAAAACATCTTTTGTACTTGAAGCTTTTTTTTGAAAGCAGAATCATTTTCCCAGAGATATATAATATTTTCGGTCAGTTTTTCAAAGGAACGGTCTATCCTTCCGCATATATAACAGCTTTTCTCCAGATTTTCGAGACGTCCCGCAAGTCCTGAGCCCGACGGAGAAAACAAAGAGGAAACGCCTGAGGCTTTAAATGACTCCGCAACCTCTCCGAGATGACTTTGAAGCATGAGCGCCATTCCGAGACGATTCTTTTTTTCAAGCATCATGTCATAATGCACGCGGCAGAAGCCTTCTTTATTTGTTTTAATCCTGACATCCGGCTCCATCATAGATGCGCCGAGAATCAGCTCAAGCTCATCACCCTCAAATTTATTGTAAAGATGACAAAGAGGGCATTCCGGAGTTTCGCTTTCCGCGCATTCGTCAAAAACCTCGTTAATCGGTATTGTATAGATTGTTTCCGCCATAATTAATCAGTACCTTTCCCGCTGTTTTTATTACGTACAGCGAAGATTATATTATAAGTTTCGTTTACCCCGCAATAACAATAACGGATTTATACCGTCACCGAAAAAGCGGCCGAATCCCGAATATAGAATATAGACACGGGAAATCTTTTGTTTAGTTTATTAAGGCGCACAGCGACGTAACAGTGCGATTCGGAGTCGGGACAATCCGACACCGAAACAAGCCGGGACAGTCCGCCGCGAAAGACTCTGTGAACATCTCCCGCCTAAATTATAATTTTATCGGATTTATCGGCTTTTACCTGCTATCGACTCCTTTAAACAGCGCCGCCAGTTCACTGCATTATACGTTATATAAGTATATTCAAGTATTCAACCATTATCAAAGAAAGGAAATTTTCCAGTTATGAATTATAAAGTCTCCTGCAAAGACGAAAATATCGAAATCACCGGACTGGACTGCTTTAACATAGCTCAAATTTTTGACTGCGGACAGACATTCCGCTTTTCTTCCGACAGTCACGGCGACATCCGCGGAATAGCTCTTGACAGAGAATTATGGCTGTCTCAACCGTCGTCTGATAAACTTGTCATTCACAATATGACAAAAGAAGAATATGAAAAAGATTGGCGTGAATATCTTGCTATAGACGACGATTATACAAAATTCCGCAGCTCTATATGCAAAGCCTCCTCCGATGATCCCGTTATAACAGCGGCTATGAAGTACGGTCAAGGCATACGTATTCTTCACCAACAGCCATGGGAGACTCTGTGCTCATTCATAGTATCCCAAAACAACAATATTCCGAGAATAAAAACCATTATAAAAAGACTCTGCGAAAAATTCGGAAACAAAATCGAAGGCACAGAGCTTTACTGCTTTCCGACAGCGGAAAGCCTTGCAAACGCCGGAACCGAGGCGATTTTTTCCTGCGGAACGGGTTTTCGGGCAAAATACATAACCGACGCCGCGGAAAAAGTCTGCTCCGGACAAGTAGATCTTGACGAGGTACGAAAAGCGGAAACTTCGGAGGCCGCGGAAATGCTCTGCCGTATAAAGGGAGTAGGTCCTAAAGTCGCCGCGTGCAGTCTTCTGTTCGGATTCGGAAAAAACGACGCTTTTCCGATAGACGTTTGGGTAAAACGTGTGCTTGCAAAATACTATGATGACAGCTTTACTCCCGTTTTTTTCGGAGAATACGCCGGTCTCGCTCAGCAGTATTTATTCTATTACGAGCGTTACGAAGGAGGTCAGGGATAATACCCTGTCAGATATCTGTATAGGATTATAATTTATGTTTTACCGATTTTCGTCTTTGCTCAGAACATAGTGGAGACATAACGACACAAGAGAGCATTCTCCGCATCTCGGAGACCTGGCCGTACAGACATCCCGCCCGTAGGACACAATACGGTGACAGAAATCCGACTGCTCGGCCGGCTCAATGATTTCACGGAGAATCATCTCCGTTTTTACGGGATCTTTTTGTTCTTCGGGATAAAATCCAAGCCTTCCGGAAATTCTGATACAGTGAGTATCGGCCACAATGGCGGGAAGACCGAATATATCTCCGCGCATAAGATTCGCTATCTTTCTTCCGACTCCGGGAAGAGAAAGCAGCTGCTCCATTTCCGATGGAACCTCTCCTCCGTATTTTTCACAAATTATTCTTGAAAAATCAATCAGATTCTGCGCCTTGGTACGGTAAAGACCGCAGGGACGTATTATTTCCGCAAGCTCGTCAAAATCAGCCGCGGCCATATCATATGCTGTCGGATAACGCTCAAAAAGAGGAACCGAGACAATATTAACCCGCTTGTCCGTACACTGCGCGGAAAGACGTCCCTGAACAAGCAGCTTCCACGGATCGTCTTTATATTCCAGCGCGCAAACAGCCTCCGGGTAAATCTCCTTGAGTATGCTTACAATCCGCGCTGCTCTGTCTTTCTCGCTCATTCCGAATATTTTTTCCGAGTTTGTTTTTTTTCTGTTCATATAAATCCACGCTTTCATATATGCTTTTAGTACATACTTTATTTCCGAATATCCATACGGCTGAATTTCTCAGCGCGGTATTATTTCGCTCTTTCAAAATACGCGGTCAAAAGAGCCTCCGCCGGATATGCCGCATTAAAACCGTCCGTTCCGTTTTCAAGAACACAGACAACGGATATTTCCGGACTGTCAAACGGTGCGTATGCCGCAAATAACGCATTTGAGTTATCCTCGGAAATCTGCGCGGTTCCCGTTTTTCCCGCGATTTCATAATTTTTACCCGAAAAAACCGCCCCGATTGTCCCGGTATGAGCGGCATCGTACATTCCTCCGCGGACAGCGTTTAAGGTACTTTCGGATATTTCGGTACTTTTCAGAATTTTAGGCTCATATACATAAACGGCTTCTCCCGTCTGAGCGAAAACAGACAGAAGCAGATGTTCGGCATACTTTGTTCCGTCTTCGGCAAGCACTGAAATGAACGAACACAGCTGAGCCGGAGTAAAGAGATTGTCGGACTGCCCGATTGCAGCCGCAAGAGTCTCTCCCTCTCCCCAGTAGTCGCTCCTTTTTAAACGGTCAGCCGGTCCGGCAAGAACAGCAGACGCCTCCGGAAGCTCAATGCCTGAAAATTCGCCCAGCCCCAATTTCAGACTCCACTCATTCATCGCGTTGATACCGGTAAGTCTCCCGACCTCAAAAAAGAAGTAGTTACAGGAGTGCATAATTGCCTGCCGAACATTAATTTCCCCGTGAGTGGTACCGTTTTTACCATAGAGCCAGCATACGGGACTATACCCTTTATCCTCATAGTAATCATATCTTCCGAGATCGGTAATCGTATCCTCAGGCTTAATAACTCCCTCTTCAAGCGCAGCCACCGCCGTTGACAGCTTCATGACCGAACCGGGAGCATATCTTCCGCTGACCGCTCTGTTAAACAATGGTGACGACGTGTCCTGCTGAAGCAGGCTGTATTCATTTTTGTACTGCTCTGCGGTATATGAAGGATACGAAGAGCAGACAAGAACCTCGCCGTTCGACACGTCGGAAGCAACCATCGCCCCTCCTTCAGAGCCTATTTCCTCAGCCTTTGACTTAAGCGTCTCATATGCCGTACGCTGAAGCTCTATATCTATCGTAAGGTAAATATCACTGCCCGCCGACGGTTCTGTTATTATTTCCGCCGAAATCGTATTTCCGACCGAATCGTACGTAACCCGCATTTTTCCGTCCGTTCCGTGAAGGTACTGTTCAAATGCAGCTTCAGCTCCGTCTACGCCCACAGTCGCGTCCATCGGATAGCCGAGCTCGCTGTAATACTCAACGGACGATTCCTGAATTTTTCCCGTATGTCCAAGTATATGCGATGCACATCCGCCGTCATAGAACGTTCTCTCGCAGGTCTTTTCAACCGAAAGTCCGGCAGGACGTTCATTTTTTATGTATGCAATCATGCTCATCGGAGTATCTTCGCACAGCGTAACCGTCTTTCCGCTTTCAAGAAAACTGCCCAGCTCCTCAGATGAGGAAAACTTATCGCCGCATCCGTATTTGCAGAGCAAAAGGTAAAGCTCTTCCACGCCCGTTTCTGAATAAAGATACTGAATACCGTTACATTTCAGGCTGTACTTGTAAGAATTGCCGACAAGCAGAACGCCGCTCCGATCATATATCTGCCCGCGAAGCGCCGGAACCGTCACCTCCTTGACAATTTCTCCGGCGCTGACAAGTCCCGGCAAAACCGGAGAGCTTCCGCCGAGCCATAACGCTCTGCATAAAAAGACGGTAAGAACAGCTGCAAAAACCCACCCGGAAATCATATAACGTGACGAGCAAATAAATCCGCTCTCCCCAGTTTTTCCGTCTTTTCTTTTTTTTACCGAAGTTTTTTTTCCCTCTTTCATTTTTATGAACACACCTTTTTAGTACATATGCGGATTTTCTATGTTTTCCTCTCGGTAATATCGGGATTCTATGACAGCCGTCCTCCTGCCGCAGCAAATTCCATGTTAGCTTCAAACCGTTCGGATAAAGCAGATTGAAGATCGGCACGGCGTATTTTAATGAATTAACGAATGCCGTTTATTTACCGCAGACACAGCAAGAAGATCGACACCGAAATCCCGTGACAGTATAATTCCGAGGCGGCAAACAGGAAGACCGACTATGTTAAAATAGTCTCCCGATACCCCTTTTACAAACAGAGCTCCGCGCTCCTGAATCCCGTATGAGCCCGCCTTGTCCATCGGCTCCCCGGAATCCACATACCTGTTGATTTCACACATGCTGAGCTCACGGAAAAATACCTCCGTCGTTTCGCTTTCCACCGTCATTTTAAACCCGTCGGACACAGCAATCCCAGTATGAACATGATGTATTCCTCCGGACAGAGCGGAGAGCATGCGTACAGCGTCATCTTTGTCTTTAGGCTTGCCGAATATCTCCCCTCCGTATGACACAACCGTATCGGCCGCGATTATGACAGAGTCCTCATCGGCGTTCGGCAAAAGCGCTTTTGCCGCGGCGCATTTTCTCGCGGCAAGAGTCTGAACCGTTTCCGTCGGAGACATCTTTTCAACAGTCTCGTCAACATCGCATTTGAGAACAGAATAATCAATTCCGAGTGTACGGAGAATTTCCTGCCTCCTTGTACTCCCGGATGCCAAAATCAACCTTACCACGGTCTGAACCTCCGTCCCAGACATATTGCCGCAACCATACATATAATAACCGCTACAGACATATTAAAAGTCATTGCAAAAGTAATCGTAATCACTCCGAGGTCAAGGACAAGCGGCGTCGTTATACCGAGACTCAATCCATATCCAAGCCAGGCAAGAAAGGATATTTCCGCTGTCACGTTTGCGATAAGCGAGCCGACTACCACTCCTGCGCAGATTAAAAACACAGTATACAGTACATTTTTCATTCTTACTTACATACCTTTCGTATATATCGGCGAATTACTTTCCGGTCGAGCCGAAACCTCCGGTCCCGCGCGCAGTATCTTCGAGCACATCCGTTTCTGTAAAACCTGCGGTAAAAAACGGGGCAAACATAAGCTGCGCAATACGGTCTCCGGGATTTAGAGTATAAGGTTCATCGCTGTGGTTTACAAGTGCTACCACAATTTCACCTCGGTAATCCGAATCAATAACTCCAACGCTGTTCGCAAGAGTTATGCCGTGCTTTGCGCCCATTCCGCTTCGGCTGTAAACGAGGCCCACTACATCATTTCGCTGCGGAGCTATTGCAATTCCGGTCGGAATCTTTACCGTACAGTGCGGCATTAAGGTTATGCTTTCACCGATACATGCAGTAAGGTCGCACGCAGCCGAACCGTCGGTTGCGTACTGCGGAATTACAGCCTCCGCCCTGAGCTTTTTTATTTTTACATTAAGATTCAACTTTTTTTACCGTTTGCCTTCAGACGGATATATACCCGACGTAGGCCGTCCTTTCAAAACAGATAAAGATGAGTGTCCAAACGGAGCTTTCATCGAAAAATTGTTTTTTATAAAATAATCTATTTTTTCTGTATTCTTTTTATGATTCTGCCGGGCGGCGGCGCCTTTTTGTCACAGTATGCTTTGATAACCGACGCGGCCTCTCTCCGCGTTTCATCCGAAAAAACAAAATGATAGCTTTTAATTCCGGCTTCTCCGAGCTCTCTCTGCCTGTCTGCCATCCAGACAGGACAGCTGTTGTATACAATCTCCCTTGTACGAATTCCGTCCGAGTTCATTTCCCTGAAAACCGGAAAAACCACTCCTCTTCTGTCCGTGAGCCGATCCGCACCGCAGCTCTTTTCAAGCAACATAAGCGGCAGTCGCCCGTATACTATCATACTTTTTACGGCGCGAATATCTCTTGCCTGAGGTAAAATAAGCTCCGGTGAAAGAATATATTCGATAAAATCACCCAGGCGTCCGTACAGAATCGGAGCCGCGGAATTAACTACATTCAGCCTGAAATCTCCGAGAAGCGCAAAGCCGATTTCACGTGCAAGGCTTATATGTCCCAAATTGCCCACATATGCATACTCGGCGCCGAGAGAATGCGCCGCCTCAAGAAGCTTTTTTACGGAGTTAAGCTCGCTGTCGTGAATAACCGACGGAAAAACCACCGCATTCGCCGAACATTTTTCCCTTCCGCCGCACTTTACAAACTCATCGGGAGGAAGTGCAATTACATCGAAGTATCCGTCCGCGGATTCGGGAATCTGCGCGGCAAAAAGAAAACGGGAGGTTCTTCGCCTGTCCTGCTTGGGAAAAGGAGCAGATAAGCTACCGACGGCCTGAGTTTCATCAAGTTCTACGGCATCCGATAAAATTGAGGAAGTTAATATGGAAATTTCGGGTATGCTTTTTTTCCGCACCGAAATACCGCCTGCCTGCGCCGAGCCGCTCTCTGTCTGTGTCCGACAGCTTTCCGACCGAACTGAGCTTATCTCTGCCTGTGTCTGACAGCTCTCCGACCTAACTGAACTTTTCTCTGCCTGTGTCTGACTGTATGGTACTGGTACGGTGTACGCCGCGTTATGCGCAGCACGGCAGGCTAATCTATCCGCCAAAGTATGCGGAAGATGCTTTTCCAAAGGAGCACGTCCGGACAACCCCCTGCCGTTCTTCATTGTATCCGATGCTCCGAAAGGCTTGTCGGCCGACAGTACAGACGCGGTAGCCGCCTTGTCACGTTCAGAGCGGACACCAAGCATTCTGTTTCCGATTATACCTGTAAAATAACCGTCCGTAAAGCCGCCCCTTGAAAATATATTTTTAAGCCTGTAAATCTCCTTGTCGGAGGCATTCCTACGCTCATCGAGCAGCCGTCTGTAGATTGCTGTAACCCCGCTTATATATGACGTAGATTTCATTCTTCCCTCAATTTTCAGAGACGACACTCCGCACGAGATTAAATCAGTAATATGACCGGCAAGGCATAGGTCTTTCAGGGAAAGCGGATAACCTCCGTTATACGGAAGACGGCAGGGCTGTGCACATTCTCCGCGATTTCCGCTCCTGCCACCCACGACCGAACTCATAAGACACTGCCCCGACCTGCTCACGCAGAGAGCACCGTGCACAAACAATTCGGTTTCTATGGGAGAGTTTTCACACAGATATCGAATATCCGCAAGACCCATCTCTCTTGCAAGTACGAGACGCCTGAAACCCAAAGCGGCAAGCGTTTCCGCCGCCGAAAGATTATGAGCCGAAAGCTGCGTACTCGCGTGGAGCTCAAAACCCGGAAGATACTCCCTCAAAAGCATGCAAAAACCTGCGTCCGCCACTATAAGTGCATCTACTCCAAGCTCATAAAGCATCTTTGCATATTCTGCCGCTGCGCGAAGCTCTCTGTCATAGACAAGCGTATTAAGCGTTACATATACCTTTACTCCGGCGCTCTGACAATATGTAACAGCTCGTTTTAATGCCTCGTCGTCGAAATTTTTCGCGTTCATTCTCGCATTCAGCATTTTCCCGCCGCAATATACCGCGTCCGCTCCGTTCTCTGCCGCGGCACGAACCGCATCCTCCGAGCCGCACGGAACCAGAAGCTCCGGAAGCTTGGTATTTATTGTTACGGGCGGTAAAGTCTCTCTTATTGCTTCATAAAGCTCTTTGTTTCCTCCGAATTCGGGTTTTAACTCCCTTACGGTCTTTGCTTCGTTTCCGACCTTTATACCATGTTCGCCCGCTGTCCCGCAAGCGATGTTTTTCCCGTACCCGGCTTTTGTCCTACGGTCGGCAGCTGTTTCGGCAGCAATATTTACTTTGCACCCGTGTTTTATACCATACCTGACATTTTCCCCGTTCACGTTTTTTGCTTTGCTGCCGTTTTTTGTACCACGTCTGACATTTGCTTCAATCCCAGCACTTAATTCGCGTCCGAATTTTGCACGGCATCCGCCGTTTGTTCCCTTCGGATTGATTTCTTTCGCATACGAAGTCTTGATTTTATTTTTTCCCGACATATTACTGAACGCGCTATCTTACGCCGCGCCTTTTGCCCGAAGCTTTAACGGTCTCGGCCATATCCTCTGTATCCGTATCGGCCGTGTCCGTCTCAGCCTTGATCCCCAATTTTCTTCGCATTTCTTCATTTTCTTCGGTAAGCTTATCAATTGTTTCCTGCATACGCTGAAAGCGCAGAGAATTTTTAATCTTGTCGTCGAAATAATCAATAGTACAAAACAGAAGCGCCTCGCTTTTGCTGCAATGCTTGCTCGAAACAACCATTTCGTTAATTCTCTGGTCAAGAAGACGGACAAGTCCGTTTACATATTCCTCCTGCTCGTCGGAAACAAGATTCACCGTCATTCCAGCTACTGTCACTGTGTATTTCTGCTTCATATTTACTCCGTTCTGCCGATAAAAGCATTCCTTTTTTGTTAAAATCCGGCATAATGTTTTCTTCCTGCGGAAAATAAAATAATTATTTATTATCTCCGTTGCATTTCCATTCAAAATATTGTATAATATCATATCTAAACTGAAAAAATACAATGGTACATATTATACAGAATTCATTATAATACATTTTCTGCATAAAGAAAACACTTTTTTGTAAAAAAATACGTTATTTTTTTCAAATTAAAAATTCCCTCCGGGACGAAACTATATAAACGGAACTCTATAAAATGTACCGCCCGCTGTGACAGGGTACTGTATCAAATCGAAAAAAAGGAAGCGAAAACCGCTCCCCATAGAATCGGGAGAGAGTCTTCGTAAAGTTTTTCGTAAAGTTATAGAAATATCATTTATAGAAAGGCATGCAATATTATGGAAAATTCAACTAATATTGTAACAGACGCAAAGCGTATCGTCATAAAAATCGGTTCGTCATCTCTCAGCCACACAAGCGGCAAGCTCAATTTTCACCGTATAGAGCTTCTTTCAAGAACACTCTCAGACTTTGTCAATTCCGGAAAGCAAATCATTCTCGTTTCTTCCGGCGCCATTACAGCCGGCAGAGCCAAGCTCAATTTCGGGCATAAGCCTGCGTCGACAGAAGAAAAGCAGGCACTCGCCGCCGTCGGACAAGCTGAGCTCATGCGAATATACGAACGTTTTTTCAGCAGCTACGGTCAGAATGTCGCGCAAGTGCTGATAACACGTGAGATTGTCGACAATACGGAATGCAGACAAAACGCAAAAAACACATTCGAGGTTCTTATGAATCTCGGATGCGTGCCGATTGTAAACGAAAACGATACCGTCTCATTTGAAGAAATTGAATTCGGTGACAACGATACTCTCGCCGCCCACGTCGCGGTTTTGTGCGGTGCCGATCTTCTTATAAATCTCAGCGACATCGACGGACTTTATGACTCCGATCCGCACCTAAACCCGAATGCGCATCTTATCTCATCGGTCAGTGATATTACCGACGAAATACGCGGCTGCGCCGGAGGCGCCGGCTCTGATTTCGGTACAGGCGGAGTAGTCACGAAAATTCATGCTGCCGAAATCGCGACAAATGCCGGAATACCGATGCTGCTGCTGAACGGAGAAAATCCGGAACTCCTCTATGAACTTCTTAACGGAAAACATATCGGAACTGTTTTTTATCCGAAAGCAAGATAACCAAATCTGGAGTGTCCCCGCCTCAGATTCGGCGGGCTGTCCCGGCTTTTTAGTACGGCAGTGATAACCGCCGTACAGGCATCTCATGACGGCGCTCCTTTTTTTATTAAACACTTAACTTTTAAGATAGTACGTATAGTAAGCTATAATTTTTCTGTGTTCTCCGCCGTGCTCCGCGTCGTCTCCCTCAAGTATTATTCCCTCTCCGGAAAGAAGCGGACTCATTGAAAGCTTGTCAATCTCGGCTCTGAATACAACGTCAGAGCTTGAATAAACAAGAAGCTCCCTGTCCTTCACAATAAGCGCTCCGCTGCGGCCAATCACGAAATCACCGGAAGTATCGCCGTCACCGCGGCGTTCCGTCACATACTTTACCGACATACCGTCAATTTTTTTCGCCATATCGCGACGGAAAGCCGGGCTGTCCTCGCGTTTTTTTCTGCCAAACAATTTCATTTTACAGCATACCTCAGTTTTAACACTTAACAAACAATAACAATAATAAAACAATCGCCTGCGGCATATGAATACGGTTCCCAAAACTTCCGTTCTGGACAAAATCATGCCGCAGGCTTTTTATGCCTTTTTACACTTTACAGTATTTCACCGCGTCTTTTACCGACTTTCGCGGCGTTTTACGGCAATATACCGAATTTTTCACTATTCCGGCTGAACCCGCTCTACACCCCAAAAACTAAGTGCATAGTTGTCACAGACAAAACAGACGGCTATAAGGTTTGGAGCGGGCATCGAAAACAGCTTACTGACTCCTTTTGCCGTAAATTATTTTTCACGGCATGAAAGCAAGCCGTCTACAAACTGACGCGCAAGCCTCGCGGAGCGTCCGCCGCGTTCAAGCGCAAAGCGTTCCGCCTTAAGCTCCAGCTCCTCTTCCGAAAGTCTGAGTCCGTTTTCGGCCGCAAGATGACGAACGATATGAAGAAAGGTATTTTTGTCAGGTCTGCTGAAAGTAACATGAATTCCGAAGCGCTCCGACAGGGACACCAGTTCCTGCATGGTATCACCGCGGTGAACATCATCTCCTTCTCGGTCTGAAAACCTTTCCTTTACAATGTGCCTGCGGTTGCTGGTAGCATAAATAACTACATTTTTAGACTTTGCGGAAACCGATCCCTCCAAAACCGCCTTGAGTATATTAAAGCTGTCGTCATCTTTTTGAAAGGAAAGATCGTCTATAAACAATATAAATTTCAATGGATTGCCGCCAAGCTTATCGAGAAGCCCGGGAATAAAACGGAGCTGATCCTTACGGATTTCTATAATACGCAGTCCCTCCGAATAAAGTTCGTTGCATACGGCCTTTACCGTAGAGGATTTTCCGGTACCGGCATCGCCTGTAAGAAGAATATTTGCCGCGGGCTTGCCGCAAATCAGCGCCTTTGTATTGTCGATTATAATTCTCCGCTGTATTTCATAGTCCACAAGCTCGCGTAGGGAAATGGGATCGGGATTACCGACAGGAATAATTTCACCATCGCTCCCGACGGTAAACATACGGTTTTTAGCATATATCCCATAGCCGAATCTGCCAATATTTTTCGTCCTCTCATCGTAGCTTTCCGCAAGATTTACTTCGGAGGCTGTAAATTTGGGCAGAAAGCTTCTGTCGTCAAGTCCACAGCCAACCCCGCAGCCAAGTCCCCAGTCAATCCCGCCGCAAAGAAATTCAGGCGTAAGCTGTGCGACATACTGCAGGGTCTTCAGCTCTTCCTTTACGCTTTCGAAAATATACACGGGCGGAGCTTCTCCCCGCCCCAGGCATCTTACATAGACGTTTTCGTCGCTTTGACAAAGATATTCTATATAGTCTCCTATATCTCCTCCGTTTGCCCTGTAAAGCTCGGCGGCAAAAGCGGCATACCCGAATTCGGACGGCAATTCAAGAAAACTCAAAAGCGACGAAATGACAGGATCATTCAGCAGATTTCTGAAAACCGTAAGCGAGCCGAGACGAACTTTTAAAACATTCAAGCTAATCCCCTTCATCTCCGATGCAGACGCAAGGTTACTCACGGCTGCCACGAATTCCGTCTCTGCCGTGTCTCCCAAATCCGCAAGGTCTTCCATATCGGGCATATCTTCCGCATCCCCTATACATGTCAAGCCTTCCATATCTGTCATGCATTCCATATCCTCTGTGTCTGCCAAATCTTCCGCGTCTTCCATGTACTTCACAGCTTCAATGGATTCAGCTGTTTCCGCATCCTCCGTATCCGCTCTGCATCCCGTATCCTCTATGTCAGTCATATCTGCCGATCCTTTCTTGTCTGCTATGTTCTCCGCATCTGCCATATCGGTTCAGTTCAGAATCGCCCCCGAAGCGCCTCCCGAAACAAGGGCGGCATAGCGTTTTAAATATCCTGACAGCTTCTTCGTTTTTGGCATAAAATTTTTCATCCGTTCATCGATCTCCGCTTGTTCTACCTTGAGCTCAAGCTTGTTTTCCGGAATATTGATACTGATAATATCCCCTTCTTTAACCACGCCGATAAGGCCTCCGCTCGCCGCCTCCGGAGTAATATGTCCGATGCACGCTCCTCTTGTAGCTCCGCTGAACCTGCCGTCGGTAATCAAAGCCACGCTTTCGCCAAGGCCTCTTCCCATTATAGCCGACGTAGGATTGAGCATTTCGCGCATACCGGGACCGCCCTTCGGTCCTTCATAACGAATGACCACCACATCGCCTGGATTGATCTTTCCTGCGTTTATGGCGTCCTGAGCGTCCTCCTCGCAATCGAACACACGAGCAGGACCCTCATGCACAAGCATTTCGGGAGCGACCGCCGAGCGTTTTACAACACTTCCCTCAGGCGCAAGATTGCCGCGGAGCACAGCGATTCCTCCGGTTTCGCTGTAAGGATTTTCAATCGGCCGGATAACGTCGGGGTTAAGATTAACGCACCCCTCGATATTCTCTCCGACGGTTTTAGTCGTAACAGTCATACAGCCGGTATTTATAAGCCCTTTTTTGTTCAGCTCATTCATGACGGCATACACACCGCCGGCCTCGTCCAGTTCCTCAACATATGTCCTTCCGGCGGGAGCAAGATGACAGAGATTCGGAGTTTTTTCACTGATTTTATTCGCGATGTCAAGATTAATTTCCACACCGCATTCATGAGCAATCGCAGGCAAATGAAGCATACTGTTTGTGGAACACCCCAAAGCCATATCTACGGTAAGGGCATTCATAATCGCCTCTTCGGTCATAATATCCCGCGGACGGATGTCTCTTTTCACCAATTCCATAACCGCCATGCCCGCATGCTTTGCAAGCTCAATCCTTGCGGAGTAAACCGCAGGAACGGTTCCGTTTCCGCGAAGCCCCATTCCGAGAGCCTCGGTAAGGCAGTTCATAGAGTTTGCGGTATACATTCCGGAACATGAGCCGCATGTCGGGCAAGTCCTGCATTCGTATTCTTCAAGCTTTTCGGCGCTGATCTTTCCGGCCGCATATGAGCCTACCGCTTCAAACATGCTGGAAAGACTTGTCTTTTTCCCGTCAACTTTTCCGGCAAGCATAGGTCCTCCGCTTACAAATACTGTCGGAATATTTACTCTTGCCGCCGCCATTAAAAGGCCGGGAACATTTTTATCACAGTTCGGTACCATAACCAAACCGTCAAAACCATGTGCAAGCGCCATCGCCTCGGTGGAATCGGCAATGAGATCTCTTGTCACAAGAGAGTACTTCATGCCCGTATGTCCCATTGCTATGCCGTCGCATACTGCAATTGCCGGAAACACTATGGGAGTTCCGCCCGCCATTGCGACGCCAAGCTTCACCGCCTCGACAAGCTTGTCTAAATTCATATGTCCCGGAACAATTTCATTGTACGAGCTGACAATGCCGATAAGCGGCCTTGCCTGTTCCTCCGCCGTCAATCCCAGCGCGTGATACAAGCTTCTGTGCGGCGCATTCTGATAACCGTCTACAATATTTTCTCTACTCATATTTATGACCATGCCTTTTTAATACATAAAGCTTTGTTCTGTTTCAGCTTCGGTAACTGTCGGCCAGAAAAACCGAATTTTACAAAGCTCTGCCGTATCGCAGAACAAAGCGGTAAAAATTCTCAGACTTTTTAAAATCGGAGCAAAGCCCGATAAGCTCGCTTAAATCATGCGGCGGCAATTACAAGCACCGCAGTGGATTTGACTCCTCAGGCTTTCAGCAGGAGATTATATTCACCTGCCGAAAGCCTGAAATGGAACTCGCCGCATTCGGAGGGTGCGGATTGCCGGTGGCAACCTCTGCGTAGCAGAAGCACCGTTCAAGCCGGCAGACGAAGCTCGGAAGACCTCTGCGATCTGCGGCAGATTATAACCTTTATCAGTTGTTTATAAGCTTATCCTCATCGCTCCAGCTGTACAACTTGCGAATATCGGCGCCCACCGTCTCGGATGGATGCTCGGAGGCAAGCTTACGCATAGCGTTGAAATGAACCTGAGAACCTGCGTCCGACATATCGAGCAGGAAGTCTTTTGCAAACGTACCGTCCTGAATATCCTTCAGAATCTTCTTCATAGTCTTCTTGGTCTCTTCGGTAATGATCTTCGGACCGGTAATATAGTCTCCATATTCCGCGGTATTCGAGATTGAATATCTCATTCCGGCAAATCCGCTCTGATAAATCAGGTCAACAATCAGCTTCATCTCATGAATACATTCAAAATATGCATTTCTCGGATCATAGCCGGCCTCAACAAGCGTTTCATATCCCGCCTGCATGAGCGCGCAGACACCTCCGCAGAGAACTGCCTGTTCGCCGAACAGGTCTGTTTCCGTCTCTGTGCGGAAGGTTGTTTCCAGAACCCCGGCTCTGGCTCCGCCGATTCCAAGTGCATACGCCAAACCAATATCCCACGCGTCTCCCGTGGCGTCCTGCTCAACGGCAATAAGACACGGAACACCCTTTCCTGCCTGATATTCGCTTCTTACCGTGTGTCCGGGTCCTTTCGGCGCAATCATAATAACATTGACATTTTTAGGCGGCTTGATACAGCCAAAATGGATGTTGAAACCGTGAGCAAACGCGAGTGTCTTTCCCTCGGTCAGGTTCGGCTCTATGCTTTCCTTGTAAAGCTTTGCCTGCTTTTCATCATTGATAAGAATCATGATTACATCCGCATTCTTTGCAGCGTCTGCCGACGTCATTACCTTAAGCCCCTGAGCTTCGGCCTTCGCCCAGCTCTTGCTTCCTTCGTAAAGACCGACGATAACATTTACGCCGCTGTCCTTTAAATTCAGGGCATGAGCATGTCCCTGAGAACCGTAGCCGATTATCGCGACGGTTTTACCCGAAAGCTTCTGAAGATCGCAGTCTTGCTGATAAAAAATCCTTGCCATAATAATACCTTTCCTTTCTTATGTGAAATGCCGCATCTCCGCACGGCAAGACACAAATCCCACGTCTGAAAAATTTTCAGACTTCACTCTGCCGTTTCAGGCAGTCATAAATTTGTTACTTTTCTTATGGTTGAACTGCCCTTTTCAAGAGAAACAACTCCCGTACGGCAGATTTCAAGTATAGTATAATCGCGCATAAGATTGATAAAATCATCAATCCTGCCGCTTATATCCGTAAGCTGAAATACAATCGAGCCCTTTGAATAGTCCACCGTTTTTGCGCTGAATGCCTCCGCCGCTGTAAGAATTTCGTCACGGCAGTCTGCGTCGTTCCGCATTTTGATGAGAAGCAGCTCACAGTTAACGGAATTTCCGCTGTTAAATTCTTTTATGGAAAAGACGTCAGGAAGCTTATAAAGCTGATTAACAAGCTGCTGCTTATTGTTTTCTTCTCCCTCAAACGTCACGGTTATTCTGGAATACTCGACCGATTCCGTCTCGCTTACCGAAAGGGCGATGATATTAAACTGACGGCGGCGGAACATGCTTGTCACACGGTTTAAAACTCCGAACTGGTTTCTCACAAGCACCGCCACGGTATACCTGTTCATTATCAGTCACCCACCTTTACAATAATGTCGTCCATGCTTCCGCCGGGCGGAAGCATGGGAAGAACAAATTCGTCCTTGTCAATCGCGCAGTCAATAACATAGGGGCCGCAATACTCAAAACCCTTTTTAATCGCGGCATCAAGCTCATCAAGCGTCGAAACTCTTACTCCGTCCGCGCCGAATGCCCCCGCCAAAGCTACAAAATCGGTCTTTCTGTTCAGCACGGTATTTGAATAATGTTTGTCAAAGAACAGCGTCTGCCATTGGCGTACCATACCGAGCACACCGTTGTTCATGATAAGAATGACAACCGGAACATTATATGTCACCGCGGTTGCAAGCTCGTTTAAACACATTCCGAAGCTGCCGTCTCCGGTAATCAGAACGGTATGCTCTCCGGTACCGTATGCCGCTCCGATAGCCGCGCCGAGACCGAATCCCATTGTTCCGAGACCGCCGCTTGAAATGAACCGTCGGCTGTTTTTAAAGCTCAGATTCTGAGCCGCCCACATCTGATGCTGTCCTACATCTGTCGCGACCGGAGTATTCTCTCCCAGGTGCCTGTTGAGACACAAAACAGCGTTGCGCGGCGTCAGTCCCCCGCGCCTGTCAAGATATTCAAGCTCGGCTTCCTTAAATTTATTTATGGATTCCCACCACAAAGGATGCTCAGCTTTCTTTATAAGCGGAAGAAGCTTACGAAGAGTAAGCCGCACATCCGCCCGCAGACCGTGAACGGCATTTACCGTTTTGGACAGCTCCGAACCGTCTATATCAATATGTACAACCTTAGCCTTTGAGGCAAACTTCGTCCGGTCGCCGGTCGCGCGGTCATTGAATCGTACTCCGAGTGAGATAATCAAATCGGCATGATGCATTGCCATCGAAGAAGCATAATGCCCGTGCATCCCCTGCATCCCCAAAAAACGAGGATGTTCGGTTGGAATTCCGGAAAGGCCCATCATCGAGCAGCCTATCGGCGCGTCGATTTTATCTGCAACGGCGAGCATTTCCTCCTCGGCATTGCCCCAGATAACTCCGCCGCCGAAATATATATACGGTCTCTCGGAACCGTTGATACACTCCGCCGCTTCCTCTATACGGACATCCTTGGCGGCATTTTTTTCATCGGGTACTGCAGCGGGCATCGGAGTATATTCACACATAGCAACCTGTACATCCTTGGGAACGTCTATCAGTACCGGTCCCGGTCTGCCAGATACGGCAAGCCTGAAAGCCTCTCTTACGGTATCCGCAAGCTGCTCAACAGATCCTACAAAATAATTGTGTTTGGTAATAGGAAGGGTTACTCCGGTAATATCAATTTCCTGAAAGCTGTCCGAACCGATTTGAGCGGTGGTAACATTTCCGCAGATTGCAATCAACGGAACCGAATCAAGATACGCCGTTGCGATACCGGTCACAAGGTTTGTCGCTCCCGGACCGGAGGTTGAAATAACGACGCCCGCTCTTCCGGTCGCTCTCGCGTATCCGTCCGCGGCATGAACAGCACCCTGCTCATGCGCGGTCAAAACATGCTGAATTTCATCCCTGTACTTATAAAGAGAATCGTATACATTCAATATCTGTCCGCCGGGATAACCGAATATCACGTCGCAACCCTGCTCAATTAAGATTTTAACGATTATATCTGAGCCGGATAATAACATTTCATCATTCCTTTCTTAAACGTTCCGCAATCAGTTTTCCGCATTCACTGCAGCCTACTCTCCTGCATCGGGAGGCTCCGTCCGCGTCGGACGGCATTATATCGGAGGTTCGGTATCCATCGTCAAGCACAGCCGATACCGCTCTCTCGATACAGTCCGCCTCCGCGGGCATGTCAAAACTGTACCGAAGCATCATGGCCGCGGACAAAATCGTTCCGATCGGATTCGCGATATCAAGCCCGGCAATGTCAGGAGCGGATCCATGAATCGGCTCATACAGCCCGCAGGAGGACGAGCCCAGACTTGACGACGGAATCATGCCGATCGAGCCCGTAATCATCGACGCCTCGTCCGATAAAATATCTCCGAACATGTTCTCGGTCACAATTACATCAAACTGCGCGGGATTTTTGACTATCTGCATAGCGCAGTTATCGACCAGCATGTCGGTAAGCTCAACATCCGGATATTCATCCGACAGACGATGCATAACCTTTTTCCACAGCCTGCTGGAATCAAGGACGTTGCTCTTTTCGACCGAACAGAGCTTCTTGCTTCTCTTACGCGCCGTTTCAAAGCCTATCCTTCCGATGCGTTCAATCTCGTCCTCCGAATAGCTGAGAACATCGGTAGCTCGCTGCATGCCGCAGGAATCATCGGTTCTGTGTTCTCCGAAATATATGCCTCCGATAAGTTCCCTGACGATAATAAAATCAATTCCTTTGTCCACAATGGATTTTTTCAGCGGCGACGCGCCAGCAAGCTGAGGCCAGATTTTCGCCGGACGGTTGTTGCTGTAAACTCCCATGCCCGAGCGAAGCCTCAAAAGCCCTTTTTCAGGCCGCATATGTCCGGGAACATCGTTCCACTTATCCCCTCCGACGGCGCCCAAAAGCACGCTGTCCGAATTTACACACCGCTCAAGCATTTCTCTCGGCAGCGGATCGCCCCATTTGTCGATGGCGCAGCCGCCCATGTCAACATCGGTATAACTGAAGCCGTGACCGAACAGCTCCGCGGTCCCGTCAAGCACGGCGAGCGCCTGCCCGACAATTTCGGGACCTATGCCGTCACCGCGGATAACCGCTATATTCTTATTCATTCGTCTGAGCCTCCTTTAAAGACGCTAAAAGACCTCCGCATTTTATGATGTTCTGAATAAACGGAGGAAACGGCTGAGCCTTATAGCTTTTGCCGGTGGTTACGTCGGTAATTTCTCCTGTATCAAAATCGACCTTTATCTCGTCTCCCGCGCTGATTTCCTCCGCGGCCTCGGCGCACTCAAGAATCGGAAGTCCGATATTGATAGCGTTGCGGTAGAATATTCTCGCGAAGCTTTTTGCTATGACGCAGCCTGTGCCGCAGGTTTTTATAACAAGCGGAGCATGCTCTCTCGATGAGCCGCAGCCGAAATTCCATCCCGCCACCATAACGTCACCCTTTTTTACATTTTTAACGAATTCGGAATCAATATCCTCCATACAGTGCGCAGCCAGCTCCGCGGCATCGGACGTGTTCAGATAACGTGCGGGAATAATAACGTCTGTATCGACATTATCGGGGTATTTAAAAACTTTTCCGTGTATATTCAAAGCTTCAGTCCTCCTTATATTCGGTAATATATCCGGTCAGCGCGCTTGCGGCCGCCGTATGCGGAGAAGCAAGATACACCTCGCTGTCGACATGTCCCATTCTTCCGACAAAGTTTCGGTTGGTAGTCGAAATACAGCGTTCTCCCGCCGCCAAAATTCCCATATATCCGCCGAGGCAGGGTCCGCAGGTGGGAGTAGACACAACCGCCCCGGCATCGATAAAGGCAGTCACATATCCCCTTTCGGTACATTCGCGCAGAATCTGCATTGTTCCGGGAATTATTATACAGCGCACACCGTCCGCAACCTTTTTGCCGTTCAGTATCTTATAAGCGGCCTCCATATCCTCCATGCGTCCGTTCGTACAGCTTCCGATTACGACCTGATCTATTCTGATATTTCCAAGCTCCTTAGCGGGACGGGTATTTTCCGGAAGATGCGGACAGCTCACCGTAGGAACTATTTTTGAAAGATCTATATCTATAGTCCGCTCATACTCCGCATCAGGATCAGCCTCAAAAATTACCGGAGTACGCTCGCAGCGGCCTTTCATATATTCAATCGTTTTTTCATCGACCGGGAATATGCCGTTTTTCGCCCCGGCTTCGATTGCCATATTACATATGCAAAGCCGGTCGTCCATCGAAAGCCCGGACACTCCCTCTCCGGTAAATTCCATACTCTTGTAAAGCGCGCCGTCCACCCCTATTTGTCCGATAACCGAGAGAATTACGTCCTTACCGCTGCAATTTGAGGGAAGCTTTCCGCTCAGATTGAATTTAATCGCCGACGGGACCTTAAACCACGCCGTTCCCGTAGCCATTCCGGCGGCCATATCTGTGCTTCCCACACCGGTGGAAAAGGCGCCGAGTGCTCCGTATGTACAGGTATGACTGTCCGCTCCGATTATGCAGTCTCCGGCGGTAACAACCCCCTGCTCAGGGAGAAGCGCGTGCTCTATTCCCATTTTGCCGACATCGTAAAAATGACTGATTTCGTGACAGTATGAAAATTCACGGCATGTCTTGGACTGCTCCGCCGCTTTTATATCTTTATTAGGAACAAAATGGTCAAGGACGACAGCAACCCTTTTTTTATCAAAAAGCTTATCAAATCCGACCTTTTTGAACTCTTTGATTGCAACCGGCGTCGTAATATCGTTTCCGAGGACAATATCAAGCTTTGCGCTGATAAGCTGTCCTGCCGACACACTGTCAAGTCCCGCATGCGCGGCAAGAATTTTTTGCGTCATAGTCATTCCCATTGTCATTTCCCCTTACTTCATATTATTATAGGCGCTCATCAGAGCGTTTACGCTCGCATGAATTACGTCGGTATCGGTACCCGCGCCCCAGCTCATCGATCCGTTTTTATCCCTGATTCCAATATAAGCCGCGGCCATACTTCCCGATCCCTGCTCCTGCATGCTGTGCTCCGTATAAACCTCCAGAACATACTCTGTGCCGGTAAATTCTTTCAGGGCATTGCTCGCGGCGTCAAGAGAACCGTTTCCGACCGCCCTTACCGCGGTCTCGCTATCCCCACGCCTGAATACTATCTCCGCTTCAACGCTGCTTCCGCGGCGGTTAAAGGTCATATCTGAAACGGTAATCGGACTGTCACCGAGAAAATAGTGCGTCTTAAAAATCTCCAGAACCTCAGGAGCTTTCAGCTCCTTATGCTCATGATCCGATATGCCCTTGCAGAGATAGCTCAGGGATTCCCTCATACCCGCGGGCAGCACATACCCGTACGCCTGCTCAAGCAGATACCCTATTCCACCCTTGCCGCTCTGTGAGTTGACACGGATAACGTCGGCATCGTATGTGCGGTTAATATCGTGCGGATCGATCGGAATATATGGAACAGTCCATCTGTGAAGCGATTTTTCCTCTCGCCACTTCATACCCTTCGCGATGGCGTCTTGATGACTTCCCGAAAAGGCCGCGAAAACCAAAGAGCCTGCATATGGCGCGCGTTCATACACGTGCATTCTCGTACATCTTTCGTATTTTTCCACAAGATACGGCATATCCGAAAAATCGAGCTTCGGATCTACGCCGTGAGAATACATGTTCATCGCCAGGGTAATAATATCCACGTTTCCCGTACGCTCCCCATTTCCGAACAGAGTTCCCTCTACCCTATCGGCGCCCGCAAGCAGTGCCAGTTCTGTATCAGCAACGCCGGTACCGCGGTCGTTGTGCGGGTGAAGCGACAGTGTGACATACTCGCGGTATTTAATATTTTCACTTATATATTCAACCTGGGAAGCGTAAACGTGAGGAAGGCTCATTTCAACAGTTACCGGTAAATTTATAATGACATTGTTGTCCTCGCTCGGCTCCAGAACATCCAAAACCGCATTGCAGACCTCCAAAGCGTATTCCGGTTCGGTGCCCGTAAAGCTTTCGGGAGAATATTCAAAACGAAAGTTTCCTTCGTATTCGCCCGCCAGCCGCTTTACAAGCTTTGCTCCGTCAACCGCAATTTTCTTGATTTCTTCTTTTGATTTTCGGAAAACCTGCTCGCGCTGAGCGACACTGACCGAATTGTAAAAATGTATAATCGCGCTCGGAGCTCCTTTGCAGGCGTCAAAGGTTTTTCTGATGATATGCTCACGGCACTGCGTAAGAACCTGAACGCTCACATCACCGGGAATCATATTACCGTCTATAAGCGTCCGCAGAAATTCGTATTCAGTCTCGCTCGCCGCGGGAAAACCAACCTCGATTTCTTTAAAGCCAACCTCCAGAAGCACCTTATAATATTCCAGCTTTTCTTCAAGATTCATCGGAATCACAAGGCTTTGATTTCCGTCACGCATATCCACGCTGCACCAAACCGGAGGCTTTTCGATGTGATCCTTCGTCACCCATTTGTTATGTACGCCCGGAGCCGGATAGTATCCCACCTCATATTTGCTTGAATCCATCATATAGTTAATTCCTTTCTGCAATTGCTTCAATTTCAATCAGCGCGTTCTTCGGCAACGCTTTCACCGATACGCAGGACCGTGCCGGTTTCCCGGCAAAATATGCGGCATACACCTCGTTAAACGCGGTAAAATCCTCCATATTCTTCAGATAACATACGGTCTTAATCGTTTTTTCAACCGAACTTCCGGCCGCTTCAAGTACGGCAGAGATATTTTTGCACACCTGTTCGGCCTGCTCTGAAATATTCTCTCCGACTATTTCCCCCGTTTCAGGATTCAGCGGAATCTGTCCGGATGTAAAAACCAAATTTCCCGTAACTATAGCCTGGCTGTACGGTCCTATCGCCGCCGGAGCCTTTTCGGTATTAACTGCACTGCTCATATATTAAAATCCTTTCTATAATTAAAAGACCTAAAACCTAAAAGTTAAAAGGCCTAAAAGCAAGACGTTCCCCCTCTTCGTCGGTGGTAACTCCTGCTTTTCAGACGGCGTGACGGTCCGCCGCCGCGGCGCTTTACGACAGCGCTCCTCTCCTTAACTAACAATAAAAACAACGGTCACACAATTTTAAAGCCCTCATCGCACAAAGTACGCGTAATAAGTTGAACATGACTGTAATCTCTGGTTTCCATCTCTATGCGAAGAAAGCATCCTATAACACTTTCCGTCTCTCCCTTTTCGTAATGAACCCCCGTAACATTTGCTCCGCAATCGGCGATTATACGGGAAATTTCTTTTAGCTGTCCCGGTTTATCAATCAGTTCGATCAGCAAACTGCTGGAGCGTCCCGATTTCATAAGTCCTCTTTCGATAACCCTCGACAGACTCGTCACATCAATATTTCCGCCCGACACAACGCAAACCGTCTTTTTGCCCTCAATCGGAAACTTACCGAACATTGCCGCCGCCACCGACGCGGCGCCCGCGCCCTCCGCAATCATCTTCTGCTTTTCTATCAGAGCAAGAATGGCGGAGGAGATTTCATCGTCACTCACAAGCGCAATATCGTCTACATATTCCCTCACCAAGCTGAAAGTATTTTCACCGGGCTGCTTTACCGCAATGCCGTCCGCGACAGTCTGGACCTTATCCAAACATTCGATTTTTCCGTTTTTTACCGAGCTGTACATACTTGCCGCGCCGGCAGACTGAACACCGTATATTTTAATGGAAGGTCTGATTTGCTTTACAGCATACGCGATTCCGGAAATAAGACCTCCGCCGCCGACCGGGACAATAATCGCATCTATGTCGTCGAGATCATTCATTATCTCAAGACCGACCGTACCCTGCCCGGCGATGACGTTTTCATCGTCAAACGGATGAACAAAGGTATATCCGTCACGCTCCTGCAGCTCCAGCGCTTTCTGATACGCGTCATCATAACAGCCCTCTACCAGACAAACATCCGCACCGTAGCCCTTGGTAGCCTCTACCTTTGAAATCGGTGCGCTGTCAGGCAGACAGATCAGCGACTTGATTCCGCACCGCGACGCGGCAAGCGCGACTCCCTGCGCGTGATTTCCGGCCGAACAGGCAATTACGCCATTCTTTTTCTCTTCTTCCGAGAGCATTTTTATTTTATAACCGGCTCCCCTCACCTTAAACGATCCCGTAATCTGCAAATTTTCAGGCTTCAGATAAAGCTTACAGTTCGGAGCGATGCCGTTTGCCCTTACAACCGCTGTTTCACGGATAATATCCTTCAGCACTGTCTGAGCATTAAATACCTTATCCAAAGTCAACATATAAACACCATAACCTTTCCTTCCAACCGAGGCCTCTGACTATATGCATCGGTAACACATTACGCCGGTATGCCCCCAAAAACATGCTTTTACGGGAAATCCTCCGCTCGGATAAGAAAATAAAAACACCCGTCTCAAAGCTTTTCTTACTTTGAGACGGGTGCAAACTTCCAACATCAGCACTCGCGGTACCACTCAAATTGCAGTCATAGACTGCCACCTCTTTGGAATCTAACAATTCCTATGCTTTAACGCAGCATTTACGGAGAGTATCTACTCGCAAACGCTTTCGGACTCCCGGCTCAGAAGTGAGATGTCGCTTGGAAAAATACATACCGGTTCGCACCGCACACCGGCTCTCTGAAATGCTTTAACCCCGACGGTCTTCGTCACAGCCTTTCATTTTCAATAAGGGATTTCCCCCGTCATCAGGCACGGCAGGCACAGCGCTGACTGCAGGAGCAGAGTGCGCAAACGAAAACCGCCAGCTTAACGGCGGAGTACTTCCTGCCTACCTTGTATTTTTGATATTATATCACTATTATTTTTAATTGTCAACACCCCAAAATAAAAAATTCAGAGTTTACAATTTTTTCAGAAATTAAAAAAGTTTCAAAAAAACACAAAAATATAAAATTTGAATAGCTGTTAAACACGGACTTAATCACCCTTTACGGCTTTTAATATAATTGTTAAACAATAAAAATATTTGTTTTGGTGACAAACGTGCTGTTATGAAATACGAAGTTCCTATACCGCCTATTGAAGTACAGATTGAAATAGTGCGGATATTAAACATATTTACAAAACTTACAAACGACCTGACAAAGGAACTAACACTAAGAAAACGACAGTATGAATATTACATGGATAAATTATTGACATTTGAGCGTGCAAAATAAAGGGCGAATGAAAAACAGCTCCGCATGAGTGCGTTTCATTCGCCGATTTTTAAAGTCAGATAAAATCAAATAAAATATTAAAATCAAAAAATCCAACATGTACTTTTGATTTAAGACTTGATAAGAAGCTTATTCCTGTCATGAAACGTTTCGGCGAAGTCTCTCCCATCCGAAAACAGAAGAACCATCTGCCGATAGGACGTAAAATAGAGTCCGTTCGGTCACATGCCGAAAAGCATACGCGCCGAACTTACTTAAGCTCAACCTCTGCGCCGGCTTCCTCAAGCTTCTTCTTAATATCTTCGGCGTCTTCCTTGGAAGCACCTTCCTTAACTGCCTTCGGAGCGCCCTCGACAAGGTCTTTAGCGTCCTTAAGTCCGAGACCTGTAATCTCGCGTACAACCTTGATAACGTCAAGCTTCTTCGCGCCGAACGCCTTAAGAATTACATCGAATTCGCTCTTCTCTTCTGCGGCGGGAGCGCCTGCGGCTGCGGCGCCTGCAACTGCAACCGGAGCAGCAGCGGATACGCCGAATTCTTCTTCAACCGCCTTTACAAGGTCAGAAAGTTCAATTATTGTAAGTTCCTTGATCATATCAAGAATCTGCTGTGATTTCTCTGTAGCCATTTTTTAATCCTCCGTAAATTGTAAATTATGTTTTTAAATTAATAAATAGGTGCCATGGTACTGTCGCGGTACTGTAATATACCTGACTTATGCCTCAGCTTCCGGCTGTGCGGCTTCCTCTGCGGGAGCAGCCTCTTCTGCAGATACAGTCTCGCCGGATTCTTCGCCCTTCTTATCTACAATAGCTTGCAAAGCATATGCAAACTTGTAGATAGGCGACCGGATGCTGCCCATGAATTTCGCAATGAGCTCTTCCTTTGACGGAATATCGGCAAGCGCCATTATTTCATCGCGTGAAATAACCTTTCCGTCAAGAAAGCCGCCCTTGATATCGAATGTCTCAATATCATCCGCGAACTTCTTAGCTATTTTCGCGGGAGCGACGGGATCGCTTTCGCTGATTGCAAGGGCGGTCATTCCCTTGAGCAAATCCTTCATTTCCGAGTATCCGACTTCATCGCACGCGCGTGAAGTCATTGTGTTTTTGTACACCTTGTACTCAACGCCGGACTTGCGGAAGGATGCGCGAAGCTTTGTATCCTGCTCAACTGTGATTCCGGAATAGTCGACAAGAACGCCCGCATTGGCATTCTTGAGCTTGCCCACAAGAACATCAAGCTCAGCCTGCTTTTGTGCTAAGATTTTTGCACTTGGCATTTGTAATACCTCCATATATAAACTCATAGCCCAGCAAACAAAAAACGCGCCGTGTCAAAGACACGCCACGGGAATACGTCAATAAAATGCGTCGGAACAGAATGCTCCGCAAAACCTTTTATCATTCTCCTCGGCAGGAAAGCTTTACAAAATCCGTCACAATCTGCGTCGGATTTATACCTGCTGTCTTTGGACTACTTTTTCTATTATACCACTTATTTTTTATTTGTCAAGTACAGATACAAAATTTATTAGGCTATTCTATAAAAATACTTTCAAAGAGAATCTATAAAAAAGTATTGACTATTTCTAATACATTGATATAATATATTTGTAAATTATTTACTTTATAGAAATATAGAAAGGATTGATACCCTTGTTTTAATAACTCATTTATCATAAATATATAAAAACATTTTTAAACTAGTATGCTAAAGGAGTTATTTCATGAAAAAATTTTAACCGTTTTATCCGCTCTTATGATTGTACAGTCGGCGTTTGCTTTTCCGTTTTGCGCATCCGACAACAATGACGTTGACGGGCGCACACGGAAATTCACTCCCGAAATCGACGGAATAATCGACAGCGAGTATATAGATTCATACCATGTGAGGCACCAATGGACGAAAGACAACTCAGACGGCAGATACTGGGCAGGAGGCAGATATTATTACGACCTTCTTCTATACGGCTGGGACTGCGAAGCCTGCTCGTATTTCTTATATGACGACGACAACATCTATATAGCGGTAGCTGTCAGGGACGATGATTACGGCTGTATCGACGACGAGCATTTTAAGCTTGCCGAGGATAGCGGTACCATTCCATATATACAGGACGGAATAATAATATCCCTAACCTTCGGAGAACAAACAGCCACCGTATACGCCGACCGCGCGGGAAGATACATGGCGGCAAAGGATTCCGAGGCGGACGGGCTCGTCAATCTGAATGAATGGGGAAACGGCCACGCTAATAATAAAGATAATAAACACTTTGCGGCATCCGAAACACAGGACGGATATATCATTGAAATGCGCATCCCTCTCGGCGACCTCGCAAAAAAGAATATCGGAACAGACGGTTCCGCCTTTAATTACGGTATACAAATATTCGATTCTCCGGAGGATTCTTCATATGAACCTACTCCTCAAGAGGAACCCAAAGATACATGCCGTCTTAAAGATTTCGTCGCTCTGAGCGACGGTCTGAGGGCAGGTTCTTCTCCCTCTGGAACAATCCGAATCGAGCTCGACGGTTATTCTCCGCTCGGAGATACAAACGCAGACGGGATCGTTAATTCAAAAGATATCGTACATTTAATGACATTTATAGCCGAAAACAAAGGATATTGTAATATATTCGATATAAATAAGGATGCCGCCGTAAACGCGAAAGATATTGTCAGTCTGATGAAGATGTGCGCGAACATTCGTTAAGTTTATATAAATAAATACTTTATCATTATCCCGGCAATATCAATTATATATAGTCTTCAAAAACCGAACCGAAGAAAAGCGGAGCTAATACAATTTTTACACGCGGGAAAGCGGGAAAGATATACTCATAATAGTCTCTTCCACGCGAAGACCGAAAACCTATCAAGCACTATTTTACCCGCTCAACAAAAGACGTGTCGCAAGGCAGTTATGCTTTGCGACGCGTCTGATTCTATTATATCTCTTTATTACTTTACCGAATGCCGCTCAGACTTACTTCATAGCCTCTTCGACAGCGACGGCGACGGCGACGGTCATACCTACCATCGGATTGTTGCCCGCACCGATAAGTCCCATCATCTCGACATGTGCCGGAACCGATGAGGAGCCCGCGAACTGCGCGTCCCCGTGCATACGCCCCATAGAGTCGGTAAGTCCGTAGGACGCGGGACCGGCAGCCATATTGTCGGGATGAAGCGTACGGCCTGTTCCTCCTCCTGAAGCAACAGAGAAGTAATTCTTTCCGTTTTCGATAGCCCACTTCTTATACGTTCCCGCTACAAGGTGCTGAAAACGAGTCGGATTTGTTGAATTTCCGGTTATCGAAACATCGACAGACTCGTGCTTCATAATCGCAACTCCTTCAAGCACGTCATTCGCGCCGTAGCAGAGAACCTTTGACTTGTCTCCGTCCGAATAAGCCGTTGTATTTACGATTTTCAGCTCATCGTTATAAAAATCGTAATCTGTCTGCACATAGGTAAATCCGTTGATACGGCTTATAATAAATGCAGCGTCTTTACCAAGACCGTTAAGAATTACGCGGAGAGGAGTTTTACGCACCTTATTGGCAGTACGCGCGATACCTATAGCGCCCTCCGCCGCCGCGAAAGACTCATGGCCCGCAAGAAAGCAGAAACACTTTGTCTCCTCACGGAGAAGCATAGCCGCAAGATTTCCGTGTCCGAGACCGACCTTGCGGTTTTGAGCAACCGAGCCGGGAATACAGAACGCCTGCAGACCGATTCCGATCGCCTCCGCGGCATCCGCCGCGTTCTTTGCACCTTTTTTTATTGCAACGGCACATCCGAGCGTATATGCCCAGCTCGCATTATCAAACGCAATCGGCTGAACGCCCTTTACAATTTCATCGACATGGATCCCATGCGCTTCGCAAACAGAGCGCGCCTGCTCCAAGTCAGCGATGCCATACTCGGCGAGACAGGCTTTAATTCCCGCCATACGCCTTTCCTTGCCTTCAAACATTACATCGTTAGACATCAGTAATTACGCCCCCTCTTAAGATTCGCGCGGATCGATGTATTTTACCGCTTCGTCATATCTTCCGTATGTCTTAATATTTGACTCGTAAGCCTCGGCCGGAGCCTTTCCCGCCTTTATGGCGTCAAGCATTTTTCCGAGATTTACAAACTTATATCCGATAACTTCATCATTCTTATCAAGGCCGAGTGAAAGAATATATCCTTCGGCCATCTCAAGATAACGAACGCCTTTCAGCTTTGTGCCGAATATCGTTCCGACCTGAGAGCGAAGTCCTTTTCCAAGGTCGTCAAGCGACGCGCCGATCGGAAGTCCTCCCTCCGAAAACGCCGTCTGTGAGCGGCCGTAGACAAGCTGCTTGAAAATTTCACGCATCGCGACATTTATAGCATCGCAAACAAGGTCTGTATTGAGAGCTTCAAGCAAAGTCTTTCCCTGAAGAATCTCAGCCGCCATCGCAGCGGAATGTGTCATTCCGGAGCATCCGAGAGTTTCAACGAGAGCTTCCTCGATGATACCGTTTTTTACGTTAAGCGTCAGCTTGCACGCGCCCTGCTGAGGAGCGCACCAGCCGATTCCGTGAGAAAGGCCGCTGATGTCTTTTATCTCATATGCCTTAACCCATTTTCCCTCTTCGGGAATAGGCGCGGGACCGTGATGAGGCCCCTTGGCGACAGCACACATGCTTTCAACCTTGCTGGAAACAGCGTAGCTGCATTCTGTATTGCTCATATCTAAGTCTCCTGTTCTTTTATATTTTTATGAATACAGTATATTCTTTTTATTCTCAAAAATCAAGATGTTTATGTAAAAAATATCGTAATTAAATAAACTTTCTTAAATTTTCCGCGCGTTGACAGAAATGGGATGGTATGCTATAATAATCTTAAAGCTTTGCTTTAAGATGCAAGTTTTGTTTCACCGTCAAAGAAACGGCGATTTTGCAAAGCAAAACCGTGAAATATTGCCGGTTAGGACGAACCAACGAACAATGATTTATAGTTATATATAAGTATATATAAATTTAAGAAAGGACTTTTGTTATTCAAAAGCAAAACTGTTTAATTTATGGATATTATTAAGGCTTTATCAGACGAACTCGGAATCAAGGAGAAGCAGATAGAAAAAACCATATCGCTTATAGACGAAGGAAACACCATTCCGTTTATCGCCCGCTACAGAAAGGAGGTTACCGGCTCGCTGGACGACACAATTCTCCGAAAGCTTTCCGAACGGCTGAATTATCTGCGCGGGTTTGACAAGCGCAGAGAGGAAATTACCTTCCTCATAGACGGGCAGGGCAAGCTTACACCCGAAATCACCGAGGCCCTCGGCAAAGCAAAAACACTCACAGAGCTTGAAGATATCTACCGTCCGTATAAGCAGCACCGCAAGACAAGAGCTTCCGCGGCAAGAGAAAAAGGGCTTGAGCCGCTCGCGGCGCTCCTGCTCGAACAAAGGGAAAACTACGGAAAAACGATAGAAGAAACTGCAAAAGAATATATAGATGAAGAAAAGGGAGTAACTTCCTCCGAGGACGCGCTTGCCGGAGCAAGGGATATCATTGCCGAGGACATCTCGGATTCGGCAGATTACAGGCGTGAAATTCGCGCGATAACCTGGCGGGCCGGAAGCATCACAGCCAAACAAATTAAAGAAGGCCCCTCTCCGTATGAAAATTACTATGATTACAGCGAAAAGCTCTCATCCATTCCAAACCACCGTATTCTCGCGGTCAACCGCGCGGAAAAGGAAGAGTATGTACGCGTTTCGATTACGATTGAGCCGTCGCTGATTCTGAATTTCCTTGCGGACAGGATTCTCGGATCTCCCAAAAGTCCCGCTTACAGCCATGTAATCTCTGCAATTACAGACAGTTATGAACGGCTGATCGCCCCGTCTGTAGAACGTGAGCTGCGTTCCGAGCTTTTTGACACGGCCAGCGAGGGAGCGATCAAAAATTTTTCCGAAAATCTGCGTAATTTGATTATGCAGCCTCCGGTCAAGGGAATGACCGTAATGGGATATGATCCCGGATACCGCACCGGCTGCAAGCTCGCGGTAGTCGATCCCACCGGCAAGGTACTCGATACGGCGGTAATTTATCCCACCAAGCCGCAGGAGCGTACCGAAGAATCCAAAAGAAAAGTAAAAGCTCTCATAGAAAAATACGGCATAGACGTTATCGCCATCGGTAACGGAACCGCTTCACGCGAGAGCGAGGCTTTTATTGCGGATACTCTTCGCGAAACGGACGCAGGCTGCAAATATGTTATCGTAAGCGAAGCCGGTGCATCGGTTTATTCGGCTTCCAAGCTCGGAGCCGAAGAATTCCCGGATTTTGACGTAACACAGCGCAGTGCGGTTTCGATCGCACGGCGTCTTCAAGATCCGCTTGCGGAGCTTGTCAAAATAGATCCTAAGTCCATAGGCGTCGGACAGTATCAGCACGATATGAAGCCCGCGCGTCTTGACGAAGCCCTGTCCGGCGTCGTCGAGGCATGTGTAAACAGCGTCGGTGTTGATTTGAACACCGCGTCCGGCGCGCTGCTCTCATATATTGCGGGAATAAATGCCTCCTCCGCAAAAAATATCGTAAAATACCGCGAGGAAAACGGCGAATTCAAATCACGCGCCCAGCTTTTAAAGGTGCCGCGCGTAGGTGCAAAGGCTTATGAGCAGTGCGCCGGCTTTCTGAGGGTATCGGGCTCCTCCGAAATTCTCGACCGCACCGGGGTACATCCGGAATCATACGGCACCGCCAAAGAACTTATGCGCCGGTTTTCACTCGATGAAGAGGACGTCCGTCTCGGCAAAATCATAGGGCTCAGAGAAACCGTGGCCCGCGCGGGAATCGGAAAAATCGCCGCGGAGCTCGGCGTCGGAATTCCGACGCTCGAAGACATAATATCCGAGCTTGAAAAACCGGGAAGGGACGTCCGCGACGAGCTTCCGGGACCTATTCTCCGTACCGACGTACTTGAAATAGACGATCTTGAGGAGGGAATGGAGCTTACCGGAACTGTGCGCAACGTTATAGATTTCGGAGCTTTCGTCGATATAGGGGTACATCAGGACGGACTTGTCCATATTTCTCAGATATGCAGAAAAAGAATATCTCATCCATCCGAGGTTCTCTCTGTCGGCGATATTGTAAAGGTCAAAATTCTGTCGGTAGACAAGGAACGCGGCAGAATCGGGCTGACCATGAAGCTGTAATTTTTAATATATTAAAAAGTTTAAGAGGCTAAAATGCACCTCAATTCACAGTTTGTTTCAGATTGTTGTCAAAATTGCATAAAACGCACTCTGCAATTTCGTGAAAAAAAACCTTTTCAAAAATGACTTTTTCTGATAAAATATTAGTGTTATAATTATCATTGCAAGAAAAAAGCCGCTGCCGGCGGCAGACATAAAAGCGAACCGTACGGCGGACATGAAGAGTCTGAGCCGGAAAATTCCAAATAAGCAATAATTCAGGAGGAATATTTAATGGCAAGCCTTTCACTTAAACACATCTATAAAAAATATCCGGGAGGAGTTACTGCGGTTTCCGATTTCTCCCTCGAAATCAAAGATAAAGAATTTCTTATTCTCGTTGGACCGTCAGGCTGCGGTAAATCCACAACGTTGCGAATGATCGCGGGACTTGAGGAAATCACAGAAGGCGAGCTCTTTATCGGCGACCGTCTCGTAAACGACATAGCTCCAAAGGACAGAGATATCGCGATGGTGTTCCAGAGCTACGCTCTGTATCCTCACATGACGGTATTTGAAAACATGGCTTTCGGACTTAAGCTCCGTAAAACTCCCAAGGAAGAAATCAAGCGCCGTGTCGAAGAAGCCGCTCGTATCCTCGATATTACCCACCTGCTCGACAGACGTCCTAAGGCTCTTTCCGGAGGACAGAAGCAGCGTGTCGCACTCGGACGCGCAATCGTCCGCGAGCCTAAAGTATTCCTGCTTGACGAGCCGCTGTCAAACCTCGACGCAAAGCTTCGCGCCGCTATGAGAACCGAGATTACAAAAATTCATAAGAAAATCGGAACTACATTTGTATACGTAACGCATGACCAGGTAGAGGCTATGACCATGGCAACCCGTATCGTCGTTATGAAGGACGGTATCATCCAGCAGGTCGATACTCCTCAAAATCTCTACGATATGCCTGTCAATATCTTCGTCGCAGGATTTATCGGAACCCCTCAGATGAACTTCATCAACTGCACTCTTGTAAAGAAAGGCGACGATATGTTTGTCAATTTTGGCAACGTGTCTCTCAAGCTGCCGGCCGACAAAGCATCGAATCCCACACTTCAGGAATACGCAAACAAAGAGGTTATTATCGGGATACGTCCGGAATGTCTGCATGAAGATCCCGAAGACATTACAAAATTTGCCGACGCGTCTTTCGACGCATATGTAGACGTTACCGAGCTTATGGGCGCTGAAATATATCTCTATCTTGTTGTAGACGAACAAAACCTCATCGCACGTGTTTCGCCTCATTCCACAGCAAGAGCCGGAGACACAGTAAAAGTCGGCGTTGATATCGACAGATTACATATTTTCGATAAAGATACCGAAAGATGTATTTCATATTAAGAATACCAGTTGAGAATACCAGTTTAATATTTCTGTCAACAATGGGTTCGCCCAATTGTTGACGCGGCAAGTGCAGCGCAGCTGTTCATTCGGTGAAGGCAGAGATTGTACTTCATTCGAATGAAGATTGGTCACCGCCGCCTTTAGACGAGGGGACATCTCTTGCTGGAGTTATAAATAATTTTAATAATTTTGGATAAGACGGTAATTTGCATAAGCGTTCAGAAAAGCGCGAGCGTTTACTGTATACCGCAGCAACGGCGGCGTGAAAATTTTATAGTTAAAAAATATATGATTTTCACGCTGCTGTTTGCTGTACACGTATATTTTTATCAAGCTCTGTCCGCACCGCAGCTGCGGATTTAATGATTTAATGAAAGGAATCTTTTTATCATGAATAAAATAAGAGTTACGATTTGGAATGAATATTTACACGAGAAGGACGATCCGGAAATTGCTAAAATTTACCCCGAGGGTATTCACGGAGCAATAAAAAGAGGAATCGAAGATGATCCGGAACTTGAAATTCGCCTTGCGGCACTGAGAGATCCCGAACAGGGCCTTCCGGACGACGTACTAAACAATACCGATGTTCTTCTCTGGTGGGCGCATATTGCGCACAGCGAAGTTGAAGACGCGCTTGTCGAAAAAATTGTTAACCGTGTAAGAAGAAACGGCATGGGATTTATCGCGCTTCACTCCGCTCACGCCTCCAAGCCGCTCGGTCAGCTCATAGGAACTACGGGATCACTGTCATGGGGCGACAATTATCATGAATTCATGTGGACGCTTCTTCCTCAGCATCCGGTTGCAAAGGGTATCGGTCCATATATCGATATCGAATCCGAAGAGGTTTACTCAGAACCGTTCTGCATAGGAAATCCCGATGAAATTGTTTTCGGAAGCTGGTTTGAATCCGGCAATATTCTCCGTTCCGGATGCTGCTTCTACCGCGGTCTCGGCAAGGTCTTTTACTTTCAGCCCGGACACGAAACATGCCGTTCTTATTATCATCCCGAAATACTTAAGGTTATCAAAAATGCAATTCACTGGGCAGCTCCGACAAACGGATTTGAAGATCCGGGTATGCCGATGATCAGCGCCGACGCAACCCCTGTTGCTCTGCATATCAAAAAATAACGCTGTGAAAAGCGTTTCAATTTCAGTTCAGATAAAAGGGGAGCCGCCCGTATCAATTCGCGGCAGTTTGCATCGGCCCGACAAACGGAGGTAAATCCGCATACAATAAACGCGGAGACTGCTTTCTTTTGAATAGTTATATCATTATTTCAAAATTATCAGCCCTCAGAAAAATTTTCTGAGGGCTGTTCCTTTGTCCGAAAATTTATGTACTTCAAATAAATAACCTTTGCCGTCCTTCGGCGCGGAAAAGCCCATACTCAAAGAAATCCATATATGAGCTTTTCTTGTTTTTAGAATAAAACCGCTGTCCCTACGAATTTCGCCGAATGTGATTCTATGTTTTCAAATCTGTTTACGCATTGTAGGTTCGTGCGGATGTATCTCCGCCGTGCCCCGTCCAGTTCGTATGGAAAAACTCCCCTCTGGGACAGTCAACACGCTCATAAGTATGAGCTCCGAAATAATCGCGTTGAGCCTGAAGCAGATTCGCAGGAAGGCGGTCGCAGCGGTATCCGTCAAAATACGTAAGAGCCGTCGTCATCGCGGGAGCGGGAATTCCGTTCGCGATAGCCAGACCGCATACCCTTCTCCAGCCAGCTTCACAGTCTTTAATTACAGATGAAAAATACGGATCGAGCAACAGATTTGTAAGATTGGAATTAGATATATAAGCCTCCTGAATTTTTCCGAGAAATGCGGAGCGTATGATACAGCCGCCGCGCCACATAAGAGCAATTCCGCCGTAATTGAGATTCCATCCGTATGTTTTAGCCGCCGAACGCATGAGAGTATATCCCTGCGCATAAGAAACAATTTTAGCGGCAAAAAGCGCACAGCGGAGATCGCGAAGAATGTCCGCTCTCTCTTCGGCGCTGAGCTTAAGAGCTCTTTTTTCGGTTCCCAAAGTCTTTGAAGCTTCGACGCGCTCCGCTTTCATAGCCGAAAGACAGCGCGCAAATACGGCCTCCCCTATCAGTGTAAGCGGTATGCCTTCGTCTAAAGAAGCTATCGCGGTCCATTTTCCGGTCCCCTTTTGTCCGGCCGTATCAAGAATTTTGTCTACAACCGCCTCACCATTCTCATCGCGGTATGCTAAAATGTCACGTGTGATTTCTATGAGATAGCTGTCGAGCTCTCCGCGGTTCCATTCCGCAAACTCGGCGGACATCTCCTCGTTGCTCATACCAAGAAGATCATGCATTATCTGATATGTCTCACAGATAAGCTGCATATCTCCGTATTCGATTCCGTTGTGAACCATCTTGACAAAATGGCCGGCGCCGTCCTCTCCTACCCAATCGCAGCACGGAGAGCCGTCAGGACCTTTGGCGCAGATAGATTGAAAAATAGGCTTGACAACAGGCCATGCGGCGTTTGATCCGCCGGGCATCATACTCGGTCCCTTAAGCGCGCCCTCCTCGCCGCCGGACACACCGGTACCAATAAACAGTTTTCCTTTAGACTCTACATATTTTGTCCTGCGTATAGTATCCGGAAAATGAGAATTACCTCCGTCTATGATTATATCGCCGTCCTCAAGCAGCGGCAGAAGAGTTTCAATCATCGAGTCAACAGGCTGTCCCGATTTGATCATAAGCATCACGCGCCGCGGTTTTTCCAGCGAAGCAACAAGCTCCTCAAGAGAATGTGTGCCTATAATATTAAGTCCCTTGGCACGGCCCCCGACAAACTTGTCAACAACCGAAGTCGTACGGTTAAAGACAGCTACCGTAAAGCCCTTGCTTTCCATATTCATTACAAGATTCTCGCCCATAACCGCAAGTCCGATCATACCTATATCCGCTTTAGTTTTCATAATATATTACCATTCCCTTCAATGAATAAAATTTACTGTTTTGTATACAGCCGCAGCTGTACCGCCGCGGCAGTCAGCACGATTATACGATGTCCACGCTTGTCAGACAACACACTGTAAACGCCGCATCCTTGCCGCATCCTTATTTATAACGATACATTCTTATTTTTTATAATTCCGTCAGACACTCCATAGGCCGAGCGCGGGATTGCTTATATAGTAATACTCCTCTCCGTCCGCTCCGCAGTTCCATCCGTCATGCAGCTCTTCCGGATTGTATTTTGCGGCGGCCTCGTCATACGGACAATAGCCGAAATTTACACTTTCAATCTCGCCGCGCGACAGATTTTTTGTACAATATGTAATACGGAAACGACCGTCGGAAGAACCGTGAATCAGATGCGCCGCCACCGACAGATTTTCCTTTAAATCTCGGTTTTCCGAGACAAGCTTAAGAACATTTTCACGTCCGATATAACCGTATTTCCGTATAAGCCTGTCGTTTTCGGAATCCTCTCCGAACTGCGCGACACCCGGAGCAAGAACAATCAAATCTCCCCCGTCAGCCATTGCGAGCCGCGTCCTATATATGGCTTTGTTTCCCAGCCAGGTGCTTTTAAACTCACGGGCATCAAGATTAACGATGCATTTTTTCAGCGGCCTGTCAAGCTTGATAAAATTGACCTGACTGCTTTGAGCTACAGCCGCCTCAAAATTCGAGCGTTCCCTGCCGCAATAAAGGCCGTGAATATGTACATCGTCGCCCGTATTGGTTGTAACGGTAAGAATATATTTAAGCGGTATATCCGCGATAAAATTTTTCTCGGCATAATCGAATACCCGCCGTACAGGCGAATAATCTCTGCCCATGATCCGCTCCATACCGTAAAACGCGCCAAGCATATGCGAGCTGTTTATCATAGAGCTTCCGCCGCACCCGACAAAAATATTCTTAGAGTAATTTGCCATACCGACAACCTCGTGCGGAACGACCTGCCCGACAGACAGAATCAAGTCATATTCTTCCGACACAATACGGCGGTTTACCTCAACGTCGATTTTCTCGTTTACCAGTCCCTCCGAAACCTCGGATACAAATTCCGCCGGAACCTCTCCCAGCTTAACCACGTCGGTACGCCAGTTATGAACTATGAGTCTGTCGTAATCAACCGCTCCCTCAAAAAAAACTTCGCATTCCTCCGAGGACATAGGAACATGCGTTCCGAGCGCCGGCATAACGTCAATATCAATCTTAAGCCCGCTTTTTTCGGTTATACCGGAAAAAATAGAGATCAAAACAGCGGTAATATGTCCGGCTCCGCTGTACATTCTTGTAAAATCGGGCGGTAAAATCAAAACTTTAATTTCACTTTTCCAGCCACTTCCGGCCGAAGCCCGCTTTACGGAAATTTCATTAAGACATTCGTCCGTGAAGTCCTCAAGAACAGCGCGAAGCTCCGCGTCGGACATTCCATTTTCGCTTTTATGTATCAAAACAAGTCTACCTTCCTTTGCAGGATACACCCGGCAGGCACGCCGCCCGCCAAAGCATATATACATTATAGCAAAAACAGCATTTCTTTGCAATAGTTTTTCCGATTTACTTGAAATATTAATGCTTGTATGCTATACTGAGACTATAATAAATGTTTGCTCGCGCCGCAAAAGAGATGTGTGATATCCTTGCTCAAGTTCAATAAGGAGCCCTCCCGTTATTCAATGCGGCAGATGCAGAGCATCTGCTCATTCAGTAAGGAACTTTACTCTCACTGAATGAAGATTGTCTTCCGCTGCGAAAAAGGCGGGGATATCTCTTGCCTAAGTTATAAACACCATGAAAGGAGACACATCATGTCAGATCTGCTGTCGCTGCACAAATATTTTCTTTCCGCCCATCTTAAAAAGGGCGCTGTCGCCGTTGATTTTACAATGGGAAACGGACATGACACCGAATATCTATGCCGCGCCGTATACGGAGGCGAAGACATGCCGGGACACGTATATGCTTTTGACGTTCAGCAACAGGCACTTGAATCAACACAAAAGCTTTTGACCGAAACCGGCTGTCCGCAAAATTATACTCTCATTCTCGACTCTCACGAAAACGCGGCAAATTATGTAAAGAAAAAATTCTGCGCGGGTGTTTTCAACCTCGGATGGCTTCCGGGATCTGATAAGAAGGTAACAACAAAACGCGAATCGACAAGAAAGGCTATAGAAGCGGCAGTCTGGATGATAGATAACGACGGAATCCTTTTAATCGCTGTTTATCCGGGACATGAGGAAGGTCGGCTTGAAGGCGAAATGATAGAGAACATGCTTTCACAGATCAGCAGGTTTGAGCTGTCTGTTTCGCGCTTTCAGATAATAAACTCGCCGTCATCTCCGTATTTCTTTATCGCGGAACGAAAATAAGTTCTCAAAACCCGATTTTCGGCATATTCTGTCTCTGACAGACAGTTCAAGTCTATCAGACACAGTATCAGCAGCGATTGCAGTCCGATGACCGACAAATTCGGTATGTTTCCATGGCAGCAGATCCAGTATGGTATGTTTCCATGGCGACAGTCCGAAGCCTGACAGACACAGTATCTGTCGATAAGAACAGCGTGAAAAGAGGAGAAAATCTCGTTTCTGTTCATTTTCACGTCGGAAAGGTATGGTATTATAATGAAAATTGCTATTCTCGCAGGAGGTCTCAGCCCAGAGCGGGATGTTTCCCTCTCCTCCGGCGCCTTAATTGCGGCCGCTCTTATAAAACGGGGACATTCGGTAGCCCTGCTGGACGTATATATGGATAGTCAAACACATGAAAAACCGGAGGATTCTTTTACATCGGTCCCGCCGAAAATTCCCTCTATATCCTCGCGTGAGCCGAATCTGAAAACTGTTGCGGAGATTAGGAAAAAGCTGCGCGGAGGGAACGAAGACATCAATTCCCTTGTAGGACGCGGTGTAATTGAAATATGCCGTCATGCGGACATAACATTTTTAGCTTTGCACGGCGCCATGGGAGAAAACGGACAGCTTCAGGCATATTTAGACTGCTGCGGAATAAAATACACAGGCAGCGGCTATGCAGGCTGTCTGCTCGCGATGGATAAGGACATTTCAAAAAGGTTGGTAAGGTACGAGGGAATCGAAACCGCGGAATGGCTCTGTATGGACGGTCGGGATATCAGCACCGAAAAAATAATGAAAGACATCGGTCTTCCATGCATAATAAAGCCGTCCTCATGCGGATCGAGCGTCGGAATATCGATCGCAAAAACAGAAGAAGAGCTGAAAACGGCAATTGAAGCAGCAAAAATCCAGCGCCAGGACATAATTGCCGAGCGTTTTATCTCCGGAGCCGAATTTTCCGTCGGAGTTCTGTGCGGAGAAGCCCTGCCTTCAATCGAGATTATTCCAATGTCGGGCTTCTACGACTACGAAAACAAATATCAACAGGGACATACAAGAGAAATTACACCGGCAGACATTCCGGAAAGCCTCGAAACGCGGCTGCGCAATACGGCTTTGCGTGTACATAAAATACTTCGTCTGGGCAGCTACAGCCGCTCCGACTTTATCTACGACAAAAATACCGACAAACTTTTCTTTCTTGAGGCAAATACACTTCCGGGAATGACACCGACGAGCCTTCTTCCGCAGGAGGCGGCAGCCGCAGGGCTTGATTACGAGACTCTCTGCGAGCGAATCGCGCTTAGTCCGGCATCCGAATAAAAAACTCATCCTCAACAAACTCTTCAAGCAACTCAAGCAATTGACAAAACAACCGTTTTTCACGTTGAATCCAATGTATGATGTAACCGTTTCCGTGCCTGCTTTGCCGAACGAATAATCATTTTACGCGTCAAATCAGTCGGCCGAGTAATACTTTACATGCAAATGACACAAGCTATGCAACCGCTTCCGTGCTGACTCTGCCGACAAATAATTCTCCTGCTAATTCTCTCTAATTCTTCCGCTCCAAGCCCATTCTTTTTACAAAAAACTATTGACTTTTATCATCCGTTGTGATATAATTATCAGTGTTGTATCTGGGTGTGGCGCAGTTGGTAGCGCGCTACCTTGGGGTGGTAGAGGCCGCTGGTTCAAGTCCAGTCACTCAGACCAAGGGATTGGTAATATCCCGCTAAAAAGCGAACCAAATCGTAAGATTTTGGTTCGTTTTTTGTTTGTTTTGCCACTTTTTGAACACATCTGCCATTTGGTGCATTCTTGGTTCATAGTTGGTGCAAGAAAATTGCAAAGAACTTTTCAAAAAGCGTACCGGTATTTTTCTTACCCACAGCACTTCTCCTTCAATATTTCTGAATTCAACCCCAAAAATCTTGCACCGGTGTACTTCCAACAAAAATATTTTTGGGAGGCTATTATGGCTTATATTAAAGAAAGAGGCAACAACAATTATTTGATGAGAGTATCACACAGCACTTTAGAGAACGGCAGACCGTTTGAAAAATCTCGTCTGTTCCATCCATCGAAGATCAATCTGCCTGAATCTAAACTGCGGAAAGAACTTGATGCATTTGTAAAAGCTCTTGAGGAAGAATGTAGATTAGACTATGAGAAAAGACTCTGCAACAAGGATGAAACGATTGTTGAATCTGATCTTAATACAAACACCCAACAGGCTGTTCATTCTACTCTTGTTAAAGTGGATATCCCTTCACCAACTTCTAACACCCCTTTGTTCAAGGATTTCTGCAATGTGTACATCGAAACGAAGAAAGAAACAATTTCTCCCACAACCCATGTATTATACAATACCTCTATTGATAGAATGCTTATTACGCATTTCGGAACGATGCATCTTGACAAGATCAAACCTTTTCACTTACAGGAATTTATTAACTTTCTTTCTACGCCTGATGATCGTATTGATAATAAAGGCGAAAAGCTCGCTCCGGCTACCGTCCGTCGATATCTGACTATAATGCAGTCCATTATGACGATGACATGGAAACAAGACTATATCACTACTAACCCTGCTGACTCACGCCGTTTAGAATTTGCAAAGATTATTACTCCCGAAGTTGAGGCTTTTGATAACGAAGAGGTCGCTGAAATTCTTGATAAAGCAAAACTTGAGCCTATACATATTCATGCTGTAATTGCAACAGCTATTTATACAGGCGCAAAACGAGGTGAAATCGCAGGACTCAAATGGGAGGATATTGATTTTGGAAATCGAACTCTCCATATACGCAGAAGTGTTGTAAAAGTTGCCGGTGAGGAACCCGAAGTCAAACTTCCTAAAACAATAAGCAGCATTAGACAAATATCTATTCCGCAAGCACTCTGCGATATTTTTAGAACTTTTTTTAATGAGTATTTTTTATTGACAAAAACACGTACATATGATAGAATATTCTTAAATAGAGGAAAATATTTCTACAATAGTCTCCCAGCATTGAAATAATTTGGAGGTATCACATGACAACTGTGCATGCTATACAGTCTCTTCATGTAAATGAAATAAAAATTCTAAATAATTTAATCAGGATATTTTTGTGTTCTTGCAAAAATATCCTGTTTTTTTGATAAGATAATTTAGATTTAGATATTAGTCAGAATACCAATGAAATTAGAATTTTTTGTAAATATTTTCGAATTGTGTAACAAACCATCTGAAAAATGTAATTTAAATATGAAAAGGGAAAATATATGTGTCGTGTGGGGTTGATCGGTGGAAATTCAGTTGAATATGTGGACAAGTTGATTGATATATGGAATAGTGGTAATTGCGCAGTACTCATTGATTTTCAGATTCCAATCAAAACTGCTGTTGTGATATATTTCAATGAAAATGTGAGTTTCAATTCTGTAGTAATGCCTGATGAGAATCCTCAAAATCATTGATTTCTTCGTTTCATTTGGAGTGAGTAAAGAAAAATTGAATTTGTTACCGGCAAACCTTAGAGGAGTAGATTATATATATTCTAGTTTTATACAACATGAAATTTCTAAATACAATGACTTCTTCGTTATGAAGGAAGAAATTATCAAGCTGTATAATAACAAAAATTTTTCAAAAGGAAAACTTCATCATAACGGTCCGTGTGTTCCTATAATGTCAAGATTTTTTGTGAATTGCAATGGTGACTTGTTTTCTTGTGAAAAAATCAAGGAATCTGATGCTACGAAGTTTGGAAATGTTTATAGAAGTGAAATCTTAAACTATGAATTAATGCATAAATTTTTGAATATTGGAAAAATGACTGAAGAAGAGTGCAAAAAATGTTATGCATTTCGGTTGTGTTCTATGTGTGCTACTTCATGCCTTGATTGTGAAAAAGATGCCCTTACCGCTGAACAAAAACTAAATGCGTGTAAAGGCGTAAAAAAAGAGTTGATGATTTCTTATTACAATAAACTATAATTAAGGAGAATAACAAATGAGCAAGTTATTAATAGTATCTGATTCATTTACAGAACACATGGCAGTACTTTCATATCCAAATTATAAAAATTTGATAGAAGCAGATGAGATTGTATTGTTAGGAGAAAATCATAACACACAAGAATTAAAGATACTGAACACTGTTTATCATGTCAGTTTAGTTGATTGCATTGAGCATTTTGATGGTGATAAATTGTTAGTATTTGGCGATAATAGTTTACTACAAAAAATTTCAAACAGAATTACACCGCAAGAGTTTATGTTGATGCCAAGTCCATATAATTATACTGCAACAGATTTTTCATTAAGAGAAACAGATATAAATCAGTTCTCCTCGCTACCAACAATACTTATTCTTACATTTTCGAGCTGTAGTAATATTGTAAATGTGGAATTGCTTCTTGAAAGAGTTTTTAGGGAGAAAAATGTAGAACTCGAAAGACACTATTTGGATAAAACTAGCATGATTTTAGATTCCATGTATGAAAAATGCCCGGAGAGTATGTCCGATTATTTTTATCAACCATATAAACCCCAAGTAGTTATTAAATCCATATATTGGGATGAACAGGTGTTAAGGAAATTATCATTTAGTCAAATAATTGCATATTTCGAAAAAGTAAACCCTGATTATACTATATTATGTCTCGATTCAGACTTTGATAGCAATGAAGTTCATTGCGAAATGTTTAAACGAATATTTGGCAAAATGCCAAATGTTATTACTCACTCGCCATACTATATATACCAACACAGAGACAATTTAAACTTTAAAGTGTTTTCTCAAAATTCAGAAGAAACTATCATAAGTGAGTGGATGAAACAAGACGAATGGATTAACAAAATGATTTCAAAATTATCCCTGCCCATTAATATCGATATTCTATGACTCGGCATATAAGGTTAAAAATCAAAGAGGAATAAACATGAAATTTTTAAAAAATCTTTTTAGTACCGGTGAGATTTTGCCATTGGATTATGTTTGCACTGTAAAGTGCAAATGCACGTACAGCACCCTAGATCAAACGGTAAATACTAGCACCAACACATACCCAACTAGCCATACGGTTAATGGAACAAAAAAACCATAAATAAATGATGTTTGCCGATTTATAGAATATGTTTAAGTGTGGGGGATTCAGAATCCCCCACCTCTCATATGATTTGTGTTATACATAACAAATATTATCAATTATGATATTAGGGTCATGAGTTTCACTACCGCACCCTGTTTTGTACACAAGGAGGAAAAAATGAAGCTATTTGAGATGAAATAACTGCGGCAGGCAATTATTGTTATAATATACTCGAAGTTTTTAAAAAACAGTTTAAACATACCGATTCAAATCAAATTTCAAATCACCTTTGCGCTTCTTATTTATCCTATCTTTAAACGTCGGAGCACGCTTTATATCGCTTGCTCCGTTTTTTATATAAGGCGCAAAGCGCCGCGTCATACGGATTCGGCGGCTACAATACGTAACTGAAAAAGTTAAAACCTACCGATGTTTTAAAAGTCCAAGCAGAAAATAACCTCATTGCACTGCGTAATCATTCTTTTGATAATACTTAGGTGCAACGCCGTATTTCTTTTTGAACATCTTGGAAAAATTGAAAATATCGTGATATCCGCAGTAAAGCGCCGCTTCGGAAGGGGAACAATTTCGATTTTTTAAAAGGAATGCCGCTTTTTCAAGCCGATAGTCAACAAGATACTGCTGAGGCGATTTTCCGGTATGCTTTCTGAAGAGCGCGCTGAAATAGCTGCGGTTCAGATTCAGATATTCGGCAAGCTCGGACACACCGATTCTACGGTCATAAGAGCTTTCGATGTAGTTCCTTGCCATCAGCACATAACGGTTTTCCCGTCCGACCTCTGCGGTACGCTCTCCGTTCAGTACGGAAATCAGTTCAAAGATTTTTCCGCAGATATACATTTCAGTATCAAGCTGTCTTTCCTCGCAGCTCAAGATATCCCGAAAAATTTTTCCGCACTCCTCGGAAAAAATCACATTCCGACAAAAGATTCCATCTAAATTTACAGCTCCGGTAAAGCCGATCCAGCCGTACGTCCAGGGATCTTCTTTATCGGCTTTATAATATGCCTCCTGTCCCGGTCTGAGAAAAAACATACTTCCCGCCTCCGGACAATAGGTTTTCCCCTCGGTCTCAAAGACACCACGCCCCGAAAAAACATAGTGAATCAGGTAATACTCACGTCTGTTAGGCCCGTAGCAGTGAAGCGGCTCACAACGCTCGATTCCTCCGAGCAGCGGATTTATATCCGAAAAATTTCGGTTAATCATCATAATATTATGCTGACTCATATTTTTTCTCTCCTTCGATCGGCATTTAATTAACTAACATTATAACAAATATATATCACATTATGCAATGGTAAAATCAGAAAAAATATGCTATCTTTTAAACACCACGGCAAAAGAAGATGAAAGAAGGAAATAACATGATTAAAATAACCTTTATGGGAGCGGGAAGCACAATTTTCGCCAAGAATGTTTTGGGCGACTGTATGTGTTCCGATGTCCTGAACGAAGCGGAGCTTGCCTTATACGACATCGACGCGGATCGGCTTCGGGAGAGCGAAATGATGCTTGACAACATCAATCGGAACATAAACGGAGGCAAAGCAAAAATCTCGGCATTTTTAGGTGTTGAGAACCGAAAAAAAGCCCTGCGGAACGCAGATTTTGTGGTAAATGCGATACAGGTCGGACTGTATGATCCCTGCACCGTCACCGATTTTGAAGTCCCTAAAAAATTCGGACTTCGCCAGACTATCGGCGATACCCTCGGAATCGGAGGAATTATGAGAGCCCTCCGCACCATTCCGGTATTGGAGGACTTTGCTCGGGATATAGAGGAGGTCTGTCCAGACGCATGGTTTCTGAACTATACCAATCCCATGGCGATGCTGACCGGATATATGCAGCGGTATACCGGAATCAAAACCGTAGGGCTCTGTCACAGCGTTCAGTCGTGCAGCCGCGATTTGTTAAGCTCTCTGGATATGCAGGACAAACTGGACGGACGGCGGGAGCTGATCGCCGGCATCAACCACATGGCATGGCTTCTTGAGATTCGCGACAGGGACGGCGCCGACCTTTACCCAGAAATCAGAAAACGCGCGCGGGAAAAGAACAAAAAGGGCAGCCACACGGACATGGTACGTTTTGACTACATAGATAAGCTCGGATACTACTGCACCGAATCGAGCGAACACAACGCCGAGTACAACAGCTTCTATATCAAATCAAAATATCCTGAGCTGACAGAAAAATTTAACATACCGCTCGACGAGTATCCGAGACGCTGTATAAATCAAATCGAAGAATGGCAAAAACAGAAGGAGGAGCTTGTACACAACCGCGCCCTGACGCATGAGCGTTCCAAGGAATACGCTTCTTATATCATGGAATCGATGACAACAGGAAATGCCTATCAAATCGGCGGAAATGTGCTCAATAAAGGCGGACTGATCGAAAATCTCCCGCGTGACGCCTGCATAGAGGTTCCATGCCTAATTAACGGACAGGGAGTTAATCCCTGCTATGTGGGCCGTCTGCCGGTACAGTGCGCCGCGATGAATATGACAAACATAAATGTTCAGCTTCTCACCATCGAAGCCGCAGTCACACGCAGGAAAGAACATATCTATCAGGCGGCAATGCTTGATCCACACACAGGCAGCGAGCTGTCTGTCGATACGATTGTCAAAATGGTCGACGCTCTTATCGAAGCTCACGGAAATTGGCTGCCGAAATTTCACTGATATTTTCGGCCTAAGGCCTTTCCATGCCTGCTCCAAGCCGCGCCTTATACGGACGCGGCTGCTTTTTTCGTCGCGCAGTCGACGCATTGCCTAAAGGCGGATTACTCCGCATAAAAACAGGGAGGGTATTTAGTGCGGTATTTAACGTCGTATCCATCTCTGATATAGTTATAGTTTATACGTACCAACGAAAGAAACGGAAGCAATGCGATAGATTAAACTCAAAATACAGAACCTGCGCCGATAAAGGAAAACGGAGGACGTCCCAAAAAAGAAAAAACGATAAACCGATGATAACCAAACGGAAGAAGCGGCGCAATTATTATGACATTATGGTTCTGCCCTTCCGTACCCTGTTCTCGATGCGTCTCAGCTTTCATCGGCAGACATACGCCTCTCGAAGTTAAATCGTTTTTTTATCCGCCTGTCCGCGCGGAACAGATATTTTTAAGTATAATCGCGAAAAGTCTTGAATTAGCTCCCTCATTATGCTATAATATCTTAAAGTTTAACGCTTTAAGATGCAAGTTTCGTTTCGCCGTCAGAGGACGGCGATTTTGCGAAGCAAAACCCCGAAATATTGCAGTTTTGTCTAAAACCTTAGCACAATCCGAAAGGCTAAAGCTTTTCGCCTCCGAATTCGCTTCGCCGTACCTAAGGTGTGGGACATACTGCCTGAGTTATAATTCACATAACATGTAAAAAATAAATCTGTATGAAAGGAAAATCAGATGAAAGATAAAAGAGAAAAAATGCGCGACGGCAAGATTCTTTATCTTGCGAATGAAGCAAATAACTGGGAGGACGGCTCTCCGGTCGGCGCCGGAAATATAGCGGCGATGCTGTACGGTCATGTCGCATCCGAGCGCATACAGCTCAACGAGGAATTTATCTGGGCGGGAGGTCCGATTCCTAATCCTAAGAGAGTTCGGGAATGCATAGATCACATGCTCGGCATGATTAAAAGGGGCGAGGTCTCCGAGGCTGACGAGTGGGCGAGAGACAACATGGACGACTGCTTCAACAGGATAAAATCATACGAAACAGCAGGAGATCTTTGTCTTGACATTCATGCCGAAGGTATAGATTTTTCCGATTACCGCCGCGAAATCGACCTTGAGGACGGCATTGCCTCGGTCACCTACAAAGCCGGCGGAATAAAATACAAAAGAGAGCTTTTCGCTTCGTATCCCGACAACGTAATCGCTTTCCGCATGACGGCGGACAAGCCCGGTTCGATTTCTTTCAAGGCTCATTTTGAACGTGAAGTTGACAACTTTGAAAGAATCGGCATTGAAAACATTCTTACGCTTATCGGAGAAACGCAGTCCGGCGGACATAAGTTTGAAATTAAAATAGGATTTTATCCTGACGGCGGATGCCTCGGAATGACGCCCGACGAAGTATTTCTTGAGGGCGCGGACGCCTGCACGATTTTTATAACAATACAGACTCTTGAAAGAAGCAGGCGCAAGGCACCGTCAATGGCAAAAATAGCCGCGCGCGGTTATGAAGCTGTAAAGGCCGCCGAGATTGAAGACCATAAAGCGCTTATGAACCGCTCCGACATACAGATTTTCGGAGACGACGACGCGAAGCAATACCCGGTAAACGAAAGACTGGAAAGACTGCGCGACGGCAAGACCGACAAGGGAATGGCAACGCTTTATTTTAATTTCGGAAAATACCTTCTTATAGGAAGCAGCCGTCCGGGAACACTTCCGGCGAATCTGCAGGGAAAATGGTGCACGCATGTCGCCGCGCCTTGGAATTCAGACTATCATACAAACATCAATCTGCAGATGAATTACTGGCCTGTGGAAACGGCAAATCTGAGCGAATGCGGAACTGCGCTGTTTGATTACATAAATAAATTCCTGCTTGAGCCGGGCAAAAAAACGGCGCAGGAATGTTATCACTGCCGCGGAACCGTTCTCCATCACGTTTCGGACGTATACGGAATGACCTCTCCGGCCGACGGAATATGGGGGCTTTGGCCGCTCGGCGGAGCATGGCTCTGCTTCAACATGTGGGAGCATTACCTGTTTACGCTTGACGAAAACTATCTGAAAAATGTCGCATATCCGTATATTGCTGAATGCTCTCGCTTTTTCCTCGACTACATGACGGAGGATGAAAACGGAGTTCTTCTGTCCGGTCCTTCCACCTCTCCGGAAAACAGCTATATAGTAAACGGCAAAGAGGCTATGCTCTGCATGTCGCCCACAATGGATATTGAAATTATCGGCGGACTGCTTGATTTCTACATCGAAGCGGAAAAAATTCTCGGTATCAATCCGGAAATGGAACAGGAAGCAAAAACAGCAAGAGAAAAAATGCCTCCGCTCAAGCTCGGATCTGACGGCAGACTTTTGGAATGGATGGAAGAATACGAAGAGCCGGATCCCGGTCACCGTCACATCTCTCACGCGTTTGGGCTTTACCCCGGCTGGAGCATTACTCCGGACAAGACTCCGGAGCTGTTTGAGGGCGTCAAAAAATCTATAAACAAACGTCTGTCCTCCGGAGGTGCACATACCGGATGGAGCGCGGCATGGGTGCTTAACCTTGAAGCACATATATACGATAAGGAAGGCACAGCTTCAATGTTCCATAAGCTCCTTACCAAATCGACAAATACAAACCTTCTCGATGAGCATCCTCCGTTTCAGATAGACGGCAATTTCGGCGGCACCGCGGCAATTGCAGAGATGATGCTTCAAAGCCGAGACGGAATCGTCAGAATTCTGCCCGCCGTACCGGAGGACTGGAAGGACGGAGCATTCCGCGGACTTTGCATTCGCGGCGGATACGAGGCCGATGCGGAGTGGAAGGACGGCAAGGTCACCTCGTTCACTATTCGCTCAACTGTTGGAGAAGGAAAACTCAATGTCGCAGTCAATAACAAAACCTATAAAATGAGTTTTTCAAAGGGTAAATCCATAACAAAAACATTCTGAAAACTGTAATTTGCTGACAGAATAAACATCACCGCATTGTATTCCCGCGTCAATCGGCCGCGCCCGTAAAAGGCGGCGGTCCTGACGTCACGGGATTTATGATGCGGTATTTTTTGCAATAACGAGCTGTTCCCGTCATGGGATGCCGCAAGTTCAGCGCAGCTGCTCATTCAGGGGGATTATACTGCCGTCCAATGAATATTGTTCCATGAATCTCTCGGAAGCCGGAAGACATCTCTTGCCTAAGTTTTAAATACTTTTTAAAATATTTTTCGCCGCGCTTGACAATCATATGATTGTGATGTATAATCACTTATACAGATAAACGGTTTACACCCCCGAAACAAGGCGTTCCGCATCGAACACCGACGTGCGGAAACGAACGTAAAGCCGAAGAAAGGCACGGTAATTATAATGAATATAAATATGAAAGATAAATATATTCCCGGAACCAAGGTGTCTAAAGACGAGATGCGCGGCATTACGGGAAAAGAATTTTTGGACAAAGTATTTTTTATGTCAGACGGAATTATGCTGAACCGCATAAGAGACATCGCCGGCATCGACGGCTCAACCATTCAGAATTGGGTTAAACGCGGCTGGCTCGGCAGCACCGTGAATAAGAGATACAGCGAGGTACAGCTTGCGAGAATTCTGATAATCAATATGCTCAGGACAACCATGAAGCTCGAAAAAATTGATTTTCTTCTTCATTATATAAACGGAAATCTCGACAGCCGCGCCGACGATATTATATCGGAGCCTATTCTTTACGAGTACATCTGCAAAATCATCGACAGTATTGACGAAAGCGAGTCGGTCACACCGGAGCGAATACGGGAAATCATATGCAGGGAAACGGCCGGCTATGAAGAACAGATTTCGGGAGCCGCGGAAAGACTGCGGAGCGCGCTTGAAGTAATTCTGCTGTCATATTTCGCGTCGATTGTCTCATCTTATTCCGAAGAAAAATTTTCCGCGCTTAAAAACGGAAACCGAACGCCTCTGAACGTAAACTAAACGGAAGTTAATCGCCCGCACGTACACTCATCGGAATCTAACCGCACTGCACGTACACTAAACGAAAGCTAACCGCACCGCACGTACACTAAACGAAAACCAAATTTCCTCCGACTTCCGAAAGACGGCTTCCACAGACTTTTCAGGGAAGCACGAAGCCTCGCCGAAGCTCCTCATGACGGCGCTTTCCCTCTTTTTCCTTTTCCTTTTTCACCTTTATTAAAAAAAATGCAAAGCCGCGCGGCGGCTGAATAAATGCGCATCACTCCGCTAATCATAATATCGGGGTGATGCGCATGAAATTAAAACACGGTATTTACTTAAAAAATACTGAAAAATATCTTATATTATTTTGTATAGGCTCTCTTGTATATCCTCTACTGGAAATGATTTGGCGCGGTTACACGCATCCGACAATGGCAATTGTGGGAGGGCTGTGCTTTTGCCTCATATATTACGCGGACGAAAAACTGCACCGAAGGACAGGCGTTTTCCTGCGCGCGGTTATGGGCGGGGTTATCATTACCGCGGTCGAGTTTGTTTCCGGGTGCATAATCAATATAATATTAGGGCTTGGAGTATGGGATTATTCGCGTCTGCCGTTCAATCTCCTCGGTCAGGTTTGCCTCCCGTTTACCGTCCTGTGGGTGTTTTTATGTATTCCGGTAATTTACCTTTGCGGAATGCTTCGTAAATCTTTTTTACGTCTGTTATACTTTGCGGACGACGGGAACGCGGACGATGGGAAAAGCACGGCGAAAGATGACGTCAATCTTTAGAGGCTTCAGAGGCTTTATAGACTTTAGCATCTTCAGAGACTTTAGAATTTTTAGAGATTTTAGCATCTTCAGAGACTTTAGCATATTCAGAAACTTTAGCATCTTTAGATACTTTAGAATTTTACAACATTTAACAGCCTGTAGTCTAAAAGCGGCATTAAAATTGTCCTCAGGCTGTTTTTTCTTTTGTTTTAAAATCATTCGATTTTTTTCGGTATTTTTTTGCAAAATATCTTGACAAATATTTTCCAATGTGCTATACTGAATATCAGTTAAATACCGTCCGAACCGGCAGGACATTAAAAAGCGCCGGCAGATTTGCTGACTTAGCCCTCAGCATCTCCTGATATTCATGTGAACGACACACATAAATACCTACCGGATTCCCGGCGCCGACATGTGATACATTATAACACATTTTATTCTGTATTTCAATAGGTTTGCCGAAAAAACTCGAATTTAGGAATCGGATTTTCTAAATCTTCATGTATGATTTCAAATATGATGGCTTTAAAATCCTACCCCCTATTTTAAAGTTTTGGGATTCTTAAACCTTTAGTCCAAATAAAATTTAATACCGTCCGAACCGGCAGGACATTAAAAAACGCCGGCAGATTTGCTGATTTAGCCCTCAGCATCTCCTGATATTCATGTGCAAAGGACACATAAATACCCACCGGATTCCCGGCGCCGACATGTGATACATTATAACACATTTTATTCTGTATTT
>CAOKER010000013.1 GCA_948467545.1 uncultured Eubacteriales bacterium | reverse complement strand
GTTAAAATTGCGCGCGTCATAATTCCATAGAAAATCATCAATTTCCTGAATCCTGTTTCCGTATATTGCGTTTAAAATATCCTGATCAGGAAGTAAAAGATCCGAGGCATGCTCTCTTACAAAGCTGAAAATTTCCTCAGATACAATTTCAGATCGGCATAAAGACAGATTCATAAGCAACACACCGGAATTATAATATTTCTGATCCGTACCCAACCGAAATTTGTTTATATTATTTGCAAGCTCAGTCTTACCGGTATGGGAAGCAGCTGCAAATAAGCTGTCCTTCAAATCCAATTCCCACAAAGGAAGCAGCGAATTGATAACAAGAACATCAGGGTCAAGATACAATACCCGATTTATCTCCTCCGGTAAAATTTGAGCGGCAAGCAGACGATAATACATCTCTTTCGGATATTGCTTTGTAACCGGCGCATTTTCAAAAAGGTCATCGTCAATTTCAATCGGAAACAGCTGATATCCTATTTTCAGCAGCGACAGCCCAAGCTCCTGTAAATGATCCTCCGGAATTCCGCTGTGCAGAAGATAAATCCGGCACGTCAGATTCGGATTGCTGATAAATACCGATGTCAGCATTACACGAAGCTGCGGCATATATCCGTCATCCAATGTAACTAAAATATCCATAAAATAATAACCGCCTCAAATTTTTTGCATAATAAACTATCCTGCCGTTTAAATACCGCCGTACACGGAATGATAAGCTCACCACCCGGAGCCGATTTTACTGACAGCTATCACGATACTGTCAATTCCGAGCAAAATAAAATACGTTCCTATAATAAATCCAACCGAAAAAAGAGAAAATTCAGGACATATAATCATAATAAATCCCAGAAAAATTCCTAATATATTCATAATAAGAGTGAAATAGTAGTAACGCCTGCCTGCAGTAATCCGTATTATATTCAAATGAGACAGTCTTGAAATACTGTGGGCAATAAACCAGATAGGAAGTATCAGAATCATAATCCACTTGCCTGAGCTCGGATACACCATCAGCATAAATCCGGCCATAATACTAAAAATGCCTGAAATCAGAGATACGGTCGGTCCGAAGCCTGTGTACCTCTCAGCTTTTACATAAAATATAATATCAGAAATACCTGTAATCACAGCAATCAGTCCGTAAACAATCACTATCCACGTTAAAGTATTTTCCGGCCTAATATAAGTAAACAATCCTAAAATCACAAGCAATATGCCTATAATCAATTCAAGCCAGCCATAACCGGAACGTCTCCTCATTATTTACCGCCTCCCGCCTGATCCAAAATAGACATAAATTCGTCTCCCGTAATCGTCTCTTTTTCATAAAGATGCTGTGCCAATTTATCGAGCAAAGCGCGATTTTCGGAAAGAATTTTTCTCGCTTTTTCGTGCTGAGCCTTTACAAGTTCCACAACCTTTTTATCAATTTCCTTCTGCGTTTCCGCGGAACAAACCATTGATGCATCTCCGCCGAGATACTGATTGTTTACAGTCTCCATAGCCACCATATCGAACTCGTCGCTCATTCCATAACGTGTAATCATTGCTCTTGCAAGCTTGGTTGCCTGCTCAATATCGTTTGAAGCACCTGTAGTTATTTCGCCGAATACAAGCTCTTCCGCTGCACGTCCTCCGGTAAAGGTTGCAATTTTGTTTTCGATTTCTCTTTTTGTCATCAAATATTTGTCGCCTTCTTCTATCTGCATGGTATAGCCGAGGGCTCCCGACGTACGCGGGATAATTGTAATTTTCTGCACAGGAGCCGAATGACTCTGCATAGCAGCCACAAGCGCATGACCAATCTCATGATAAGCCACAACCTTTTTCTCGCCGTCGGAAAGAACCGCATTCTTTTTTTGGTAGCCAGCTATAACGACTTCAATACTCTCTTCCAAATCAGCCTGACTGACAACAGTCCGATTGTTCCGCACAGCACGAAGAGCGGCTTCATTTATTATATTAGCAAGCTCGGCACCGGACGCTCCTGCCGCCATACGTGCAACAGCATGAAAATCGGCGTCTCCCGAAAGCTTGATTTTCTTGGCATGTACTCTCAGAATCTCTTCACGTCCCTGTAAATCGGGCAGTTCTACCGGAATACGCCTGTCAAAACGCCCCGGCCGCGTCAGCGCCGGATCCAAGGATTCCGGACGATTTGTCGCAGCTAAGATTATTACCCCGCTGTTTCCCTCAAAGCCGTCCATTTCGGTAAGAAGCTGGTTCAGCGTCTGTTCACGTTCATCGTTGCCTCCAAAGCTTCCGGAATTGCGCTTCTGTCCTATTGCGTCAATCTCATCGATAAACACGATACAAGGCGCTTTTTCTTTAGCCTGTCTGAAAAGATCCCTTACCTTTGATGCACCCATTCCGACGAACATCTCAACAAATTCCGAGCCGGAGATAGAAAAGAAGGGAACGTTTGCCTCGCCGGCAACTGCCTTTGCAAGCAGTGTCTTACCGGTTCCCGGAGGGCCTACAAGCAGAAGTCCTTTCGGCATAGACGCGCCTACATCCGTATATTTCTTCGGGTTATGGAGATAATCGACAATCTCCTTCAAATTTTCTTTCGCTTCATCCTCTCCCGCAACATCGCTGAAATGAATTCCCTCCGTAGACTGAACATACACTTTGGCATTGCTTTTTCCCATGCCGAACGCCATTGAATTTTTTCCGCCAAGCTGGTTCATCATCTTCCTGTTCATATATTGTCCAAGACCTATAAAAATCAGCATCGGCAGAACAAATGTAAAAAGAAAACTCAGAATAGGCGAGGTTGTCTTTTCAATATTCTTTGCAAATTTTGCCCCGGAATTGTACAGGCGCTCTGTCAAAGTGGGATCATTCATAACACCTGTTTTATAAACCGCCGTATTTTCCTTGTCGGAAAAAAGTATCTGCGAATCGCTGATTTCAACATCGCCGATATTTCCCTCGTCAATCATACTCATAAAAGTGCCGTAATCTACTTCCTTAACCTGCCGCTGTGCCAACAAAGGAGTAAAAATCATATTGAAAAGCACCAAAATCAGCAAAACAATTCCGTAATAATAGATCAACGGTTTCTTGGGTGACTTTACTTCTTTCATATCAATCTCCATTCCGCCGCCATAACGACGTTACAAAAAATGAAATTAATCAAAACTTATTAGGTAATACTTATTCTTTATTTAAACTGTCATTTTCCTGCTGAGTCATCTGCGCATCAATCGCTTCCATTGAAATCAGCAATGCATGATTAGACATCTGCATCGCAAAATCCAAGGCATATTCCGCAAGTAAAATTTTTTCCTCCACCGATATACTGCCGCTGCACCCTTCGGTCAAAGAATTTCCTATTTCCTCTTTTGTCTTTCTTATAATTTGCTCAACCTTACCGTAAGCTTCGGACAGCTTAGTAACAGCAGCCGCTTTTGAAAACATCAGACGATTGCGCAGAACCAATGCATTCTCGGTACATTCTCTCCTAAGGGCTTCCGTCTCAGCTTTTATCCGATCATGACTTGCCGATTCGCTAATTTGAATCCGCCCGCACAGCTGTTCGATTTTCTTTTCCAGCTCATACAGCTTAACAGACAGTATTTCATGTGCCATTCCGAATAACTCCCTTACTTTTTTTATACTATTTTACATTATTAAAGTCTTTTTTGCAACTGTCAATATTTTGAATATGTATAGACAAAAACTTAAAAGTGTAAAAAATTCATCGTTTTATTTCGGAAATAAACTACTCCCCCGAAAACGGAGAAATCCCTCCCGTAATCAGCAAATATATATTATGAACAATCTGATCCAAATTTTTAGTATCCTCATAATTCCACCCCCGAAGAATGCCGAGAATGGCCTGACTGTGATACCGCAATACAAATTTCAGTTCGGGAAGACTGAGATTTTGATACATTTCTTCCTCGACGGCAATCTGTTCGAAAATCTGATAAAGCTTGTCACTTATCAAATTCTCCACTTCGTCCCTGTAATTTGTCTGTATACTTTTCTCTATATAAGGTCTGGCATTTATTGCGACAAGCATAAAATACCTAATAGCACCTTCCGCTCCGTTTTGACAGCGCGCTTTTTCTATCATTTTCTTTGAGCCCTGTTCCAAAATCCATTTAAAAAGTCCGGGAATATCTTCAAAATGATAATAAAAAGTCTGACGTGTAATATTACACTCTTCTACTATATCCTTAACAGTAAGTCTCTTAACCCTTTTTTCAAATATGAGTGTTCGTGCGGCGTCGGCTATCATTTCTTTCATTTCAACAGACATCGATTAATCCCCTCTGTTTATATTATGTTATTACTTACTTTACCAAATCTTTTTGAACATATCTATCTTTGTTTGCCAATTTTTCGGATTTCATAAGCAGTCATTATCAGATACAATAATGCCTTGACTTTTTATGCCGTTTATGATATATTATCAATAATATTCGGCTAATTATTTACAGCAAAATATAACTTGCCGTCCGTCAAGGAGACTAATCGTGACTGAAATAAATATCAATAACAGCGATAAAAAAATCAAACTGCTGATAATCGGAATAATCATGAACTGTGCAGGAACCGAAAAATCTTTTTTGGCTTTCGCAAATACGCTTGATTACTCAAAGTATGACGTTACACTCCTTCTTGCAAAAAAAGAGGGAAAGCTGATTGATAAAATTCCGCAGCAGATTAAAATTAAAACTATGGATCAGAGATACGCGGATTTATTTCTTCTTTCAGGTGCAAACGCCGCAAAAACAATCTGGAACTGCAATATAAAGCATGCCCCGCTTACTATATTTGAAATTTTACCATACGCGGTTAAAATGGTCATGAACAGAAGCAACCGCTCCGGAATTGCCACGAGACTTTGGTGCCGAATGATGAGCAAAATGCCGGAGCTGAAAGAGGAATACGATGTTGCGGCCGCTTATTGGGGCGACAGAACCATGTTCTACATGTGCGACAAAGTAAATGCAAAGAAAAAAATAGCATGGCTTCATTTTGACTACGATAATCCTCCGCGTGACGACGAACTGTATCTGAGCTACTTTAAGAGATGCGATAATATCGTAACGGTATCTTCACGTGTAAACGACGCGCTGAAAAATAAGCTTCCTCAGATTTCCGACCGCTGTACGGTAATTGAAAATATCAACGATCCCGTTACCATAAATGAGATGTCAAACCACGGAAGCACGTTCGATGACGGTTACAAGGGAATTCGAATTCTTACCGTCGCACGCATATGCGATCAAAAGGGACAGGATATTGCGGCAGATGCGCTGAAACGTCTTGTAAACGACGGATATAATGTCCGCTGGTATTTTCTCGGCGGCGGAGATAACAGCGATATTGAGGCGCTTAAAAAGCGCGCGGAGGAAAACGGAATTGCGGACAAAATTGTACTTCTCGGAACAACAGATAATCCGTATCCGTATATTAAGAACTGCGATATTTTTGCACTGACTTCAAGGTATGAAGGAAAACCGATCACAGTTGAAGAAGCCAAGATGATGTGTAAGCCTATACTCGCAACCAAATACGTTTCCGCTTCAGAACAGCTTGCCGGCGGTAAATTCGGCATATTGTGCGATATTAACGCGGAGAGTATATACGACGGTCTCAAAAAGCTTCTTGATTCACCGGAGCTGAGGGACGAAATCGTTTCCAATCTTAAAAATGAAGACTTTGGCAATAAATCGGAAATTGAAAAATTTTATAACATGACAAAATAAGTCTTAAACATAACAGGGACTGCGGCAATTACATTTAGCCGCAGTCCTTGTTTGCTAATTTTCACCCGATTTAAATTTATTTTCATCATATTAATACGTTCATACTGCCGCAGTCAAAACATAAGTGTAATTGCCGCAGTCAAAGAAAATAAATATCAGTCTTGACTTTTATTCTGCCTCCAATAATTAAGTTTCGGCAGCTGATCCTCAAAAAATGCCCGTGCCTGTTCCTCCGGCCAATTTTCATTAGACATATGTCCCACGAGAAAATCCGTTAAGTCCTCAATACTTGAATATACATATCTGCCGTCATTATAACACCATTTGCAGTATTCTTCATTAAACGAGCCGTCCGATTCCCTGCTTATAGATGTATCGTCAAGCGGCATGCCGCAGCATTGACAAATCAATTTCTGCGGAGAACCTAAAAGAGTATTGATTGAAACATCAAACAGCTTTGACAGCAGCTTCAATGTTTCTGTGTTCGGTACGGTTTCTCCGGTTTCCCAGCGCGAAACAGCCTGTCTCGTAACATAAATCTTATTTGCAAGTTCTTCCTGAGATAATCCGTTTTGAGTTCTAAGCTGAAATATAACATCCTTGGTTTCCATATAAATACCTATACCCTCCCCGACGACCGTTATGACGTCATCGTCATCAATTACATTCATAAATATTAATCAGGCTTCAAAGCAAGATATGCACTGCTTTTTACGCCATCATCACTTTACACATATATTATACCGCTGCTATTTGCTAACAGCAAGCAACGCTCTGTTGCTGCGGCATTATAAGGTTTCCAAAGCGCAAAAATGTATTCTTAATTTCTGTTATTTTACAAAGAAAAACTTAATTTGCGAACTGCGGTTATACATCTTTAACTATCTTTACTTTTCTTACATCTGTAACGAAAGGCAAGGATTATACTTAAACAAATTATTCTGCATTCTGCGGTTTTTCGCACTTTTTACGCTATATTCCCCGTATCTCCGCGCGAGGAATATATTTCTTTAAAATTTCAAGAAATGACTTCATTTCATCTTCGCTGTATGAAGTTAAAACCATATCAGAATCACAGCTTTCTAAGCTCACGCTCTCAATCAGCTTATTACGTACCCTGCTGTCATTTTCAAAAAGTATATCGCCAGAATCCTTGTAACACTGAATAAAAAATTTTTCATCTCCGGCAAGCATCATACCGATTGATTCAAAATCCGACACCTTATGCAGCGGCTTAACTATGGTTGTACGAAATTCAAAATCCACATGTCCTTCCATTAGATAATTCGCACTCTCCATAACAGATTCCAAATCTATATCTTCGGTTCCCGTAACAAGACTGTAATTTTCGACCGAGCTTTTTATATCCATCGCAATATAATCAACGGCTTGTCCACCGACAGCCTTTTTAATAAAATCAGGATTGCTGCCGTTAGTATCGAGCTTGACAAGCAAGCCTAAATCCTTAACACGATGCATAAATAATAAAACGGAATCTCCGAAAAGAGTCGGCTCGCCGCCTGTAATGCATACACCCTCGAGAATCCCCGCGCGTTTCTTTAAAAACGACAAAATTTCCTCTTCATCAATATGAATACTTGCTTTGTTGTCCTTTATATTAACAAGCGAAGAATTATGACAAAAAGGGCATCTGAAATTGCACCCTCCCGTAAATACCGTAGCACACATTTTTCCGGGAAAATCGAGCAGAGAAAGCTTTTGAAGTCCTGAAAATATCATAAAAATTTCTATGCCTTCCTAACATGAATAAAATAAAGAATCCCACTTAACAAGATTTGTAAGTCCATTGCGGGCATTTCTGCAGTCGGTTACAGCATCACCGACGCGAAGCGCAGCCGCCGACTGTACAGATTAGCCCCGCCAACCGACCATTTGCCGTTTCAACATCTTGTCCCGTCCGAGCACAGGCGCTTGTCGGCAAACATCAAATTATAGAAGATTCCTATACCGCTATAAGTGATTGGTTATACAAAAAAATATCCATAAAATCCATAATTCGGACGAGAGAACCCGCTTTGGGCCGCATATGAAAATCCCGGCGCGTTCAGGCATTAGTCACGCCGTCACCAGCCGGGAAAATTCTCATTCCGATATTTATTTTTTAAGGGCAATCGCAGCGCGAGCTTTTTCCGCAATCGCAGCAGACGTTAAACCATACTTTTCAAGAAGCGCAGGAACCTTTCCGGAACGGCCAAACGCATCCTCAATTCCTACGCGAAGCACCGGAACGGGATTAGACTCAGAAGTTACGGCGGATACAGCCTCTCCGAGACCTCCGATTATATTATGCTCCTCTGCTGTCACAATCGCTCCTGTTCTGCCCGCTTCGGAAACCACAAGCTCGCAGTCAAGAGGTTTGATTGTATGGATATTTACAACAGCCGCATCAATGCCTTCGGCAGCGAGCAGTGTGCGTGCCTCCAAAGCCATGGCAACGGTAATGCCCGTGGCAATGATTGTCACGTCTTTTCCGTCTGCCATCTTTATGCCCTTTCCAATCTCCATTTTATATGTGTTTTCGTCATATATTACAGGAACAGCCAAACGGCCGAAACGGAGATAAACCGGACCCTTGAAATTAATTGCAGCCTCTACAGCCGCGCGTGCTTCTACAGCGTCCGCCGGGTTTATAATCGTCATGCCGGGAATAGTACGCATTGTTCCGATATCTTCAAGACATTGATGCGTCGCACCGTCTTCTCCTACAGTTATCCCCGCATGCGTTGCACCAATCTTAACATTAAGGTGCGGATATACGACTGCATTTCGGATCTGCTCGAACGCACGTCCTGCCGTAAACATTGCGAAAGAACTGCAAAACGGAATTTTACCTGTTGTCGCAATACCGGCGGCAACCGCAACCATATTTCCCTCCGCAATTCCGCAGTCAAAAAAACGATCCGGAAATTCCTTTTTGAATTTTCCTGTTTTCGTTGCCTCTGCAAGATCCGCATCCAGTACGATTACATCTTTATATTTTGCTCCAAACTCGGCAAGCGCGCTTCCGTATGCTTCACGAGTAGCTATTTTCTCACCAATTGCTGCCATTTTTATATTCCTTTCTCAATTAATTATAGTTACGAACTTGCTCAAAGAGCAGCTGCAGACGCTTTGATCTCTGCAACAGCCTGCTCATATTGCTCTGCATTCGGAGCTTTTCCGTGCCATCCTACGCTATTCTCCATAAATGAAACGCCTCTGCCTTTAACAGTATTACAGATAATTGCCGTAGGCTTTCCTTTACAATTCTTTGCCGTATTTACCGCCGAATCAATCTGTTCAAAATCATGTCCGTCTATCACGCATACATTCCATCCAAAAGATTCAAATTTTGTATCAAAGGGAGCCGGACCGTTAACCTCGTCAATAGGACCGTCTATCTGAAGACCGTTATAATCGAGGAATATACAAAGATTGTCAAGCTTCTTATGAGCCGCGAACATTGCCGCTTCCCATACCTGTCCTTCTTCCGCCTCACCGTCGCCAAGTACCGCCCAAACACGGTATTTGTCTCCGAAAACTTTAGCCGAAAGCGCCATTCCGCATGCTGCCGAAAAGCCAAGTCCCAAAGAACCTGTCGTCATATCGACGCCCGGAACGCCTTTCATATCGGGATGTCCCTGAAGATAGCTGTCAACCTGTCTGAAAGTTTTTAAATCCTCACGCGGAAAAAATCCTCTCTCCGCAAGAGCCGCATACAGTGCGGGAGCGGTATGTCCCTTTGACAATACAAAACGGTCACGATCCGCCTTTTTAGGATTGCTCGGATCTATATTCATCTCTTCAAAATAAAGATATGCGAGTATATCAGATATAGACAACGAACCGCCGGGATGTCCGGAATTTGCGCTGTAAACCGCTTCAAGCGCGCCCAATTTTATGTCGGCGGAAATCTTTTTTAATTCTTTGATTCTTGCCTGTTCCATTGTTGTAAAAGTCCTCCTTAAAATCTCTTATGTGTATTACAGCCCTCTAATCGCAGTAACCGCATAATACCCATATTATATATTATTTTACTACACTTTTATCCGAATGTCAATAGAATTGTTTTTTTATGACTGATTACACATAAGAAAAGTACCGAATATCATCTATTTAATGACAGCCTTAATAATAACTGTTTTTCGTCATTATAAAAAGCCAATGCCAAATACTTTTCATTCCGCATTCGGCATCGGCTTCAATTAAAAATTCATTATCGTATTCAGCGTATAAAATTAGTTTTTTCAGCGGGAATTCTCTCAGGCAATCCGTATTTTTCCTTGCCGAGAGATATACTTTTCATAAGAAAAATCATATTCGCCGCAAGAGAGCGCATTACACACAGCCCCTCTTTATCCTGTACAGCCTCATCAGCATTATTTCCGTGGATACTGTTCCAATAATAGCTTGAGGCGATAGGCATACCTGATATTGCAAAATACTTGTTAAGCTGGTCAAATGTAGCCGAAAGCCCTCCCCGACGTGCGGAAACTACAGCCGCGCCGACCTTCATCGTTTTGTCAAAAGGAGTACTGTAAAAAAGTCTGTCGAGAAACGCGGAAAGCGTAGCATTTGCAGATGCGTAATAAACAGGACTTCCTACTACAATACCGTCGCACTCTTTAAAAATCTCAGCCGTATTATTTACGGCGTCGTCAAAAATACATTTGCCGTTCTTTCTGCAGCTGCCGCAGGCAATACACCCGCGAATGTCCATTTTACCGACATGTATGGTTTCGGATTCGATTCCGTTTTCGGTAAAAATCTTTGTCATTTCATTAAGCGCGGTAAATGTACTTCCTGCCGGATGAGGACTTCCGTTAACAAGCAAAACTTTCATAACTCTCTCCATTCCGCCGCTGAGCGGCATTAAAATATTTTTCTGATTTTCTGATTTAATGTTACCGTTTTAATGTTACCGTCTAAATAGAAAAAAACGGTTCATTTATATTTATGCACGGGCAGATAAATACTTTCACTCTTGATCAGCAAAAAATCTTTACAGAACAGCATAGAACAGCGGATTTATTTAACAATCAAGTCTTAAAGCCCGACATAAGCATTTCAGCGGTCTGCCGGAAACTAAAAAATAAAACGACGCAATCGACTTTAGTCGCTGATATCTTTCAAACGCCTATAAACATACAGCTCTGTCCCATACTAACCTGATAGAATTGATTAACTATCTCCTATTAAGCCGCAGTTCCTCTATCCTATCAGCTTAATCTGCCGGCATATTACGCAAAGGCAATGTCAAGTACCATCATAAGCACAAAGCCTACAGCAGTTCCGACAGTTCCGATGTTGCTGTGTGCACCGGTCTGAGCCTCCGGAATCAGTTCCTCGACTACAACATATATCATGGTGCCCGCGGCAAAAGAAAGTACATAAGGAAGCACCGGAGTTACCAATGACGTCAAAAGTATCGTAATAACTGCCCCCGCCGGCTCTACAACACCGGACAGAAATCCGTAGAAAAACGCACGGCCTTTAGACATTCCGGAGCCTATAAGAGGCATTGAAATAATCGCGCCCTCCGGAAAATTCTGAATTGCTATACCCGCCGCAAGTGTAAGCGCCCCTGCAGCAGTAATAACAGAACTGCCCTCAAGCATTCCGGCAAGAACAACCCCTACTGCCATTCCCTCCGGCAAATTATGAAGAGACACCGCAAGTACAAGCATTGTTGACTTTCCCAAGCCGCATTTCTTTCCTTCGGGGCAATTTGAATTCATATGCAGATGGGGTATAACCGAGTCAAGAAAAAGCAAAAATACAATTCCGAGAAGAAAACCGACCGCCGCAGGAATCCACTTCGGTCCTTTATGTTCAGAACTCATTTCGATTGCGGGAATAAGCAAAGACCACACAGACGCCGCTATCATTACACCCGAAGCAAATCCGAGCAGCATTTTCTGCAGCCTCGGTTTCATATCTCCTTTCATAAAAAAAACCATTGCGGAACCAAGTGTCGTACCCGCGAAAGGCAAAAGAATTCCAATCACCGTTTTTAAAAAATCACTCATACCAATCACATGCCTTTCTAAAGTCAAAATTAAAACAAATCTGCCGTCTAAGAAAAAAACTAAAATGTCATTGACAGTTTCTTTTATGTATAAATAATATAATATAGTTTTTATGCTTTTTTGTCAACCCGTTTAAACACATGAAGAAAAAAGCGAACTAAAATTATGCGTCAGGAATTCATTATCTTTATTGACTTGATTTTTTCTTTTTACACTGCTATACTATTATCTATATGCATCAATTTAATCGGAGTTATAATTAATGTTTAGTATATCGCTGTCCACCGTACTTGTCACACTCTTTTACATGATTCCGGGGTTTGTCATCCGAAAGATGAATAAAGCCTCCGAAGCTCATCTGCAAACTCTGTCCGGAATTCTTATTTACATCTGTACCCCCTTTCTTGAAATTTCGGCTTTCATGTCACTGGATTTTTCCATGTCGGAAACCGTAGAAATGATCAAATTTTTTATCGTATCGTTCTGTCTTCAGAGCGTATTTATGCTTATTCTTTATCTTATTCTGAAACACAGATACTCGGAAAGCAAATACAGACTTCTTACAATTGCTTCAGTTCTCGGAAACGTCGGATTTTTCGGTATGCCGATAACACGGGCGCTTCTGCCCGACAATCCTGAGGTGGCGTGCTACTGCGCCGTAAATATGGTAACAATGAATATTCTCATATTTACCGTCGGAGTATTCTGCCTTACAAATGACAAAAAATATATTTCGGTAAAAAGCGCATTGTTAAATCCGACAATATTCGGATTTGTAATCGCTCTTCCCTTTTACATCTTCGGGGTAAAGAACATTCTTCCGAATCCGCTTATCGGCGCCATTGATACCATCGCCGATATTTCAACCCCTCTATGTATGTTTATACTCGGAATTCGCCTTGCTTCGACAAAACTTAAAGCGGTTTTCTGCAAACCGATTGTATATATAATATGTTTCATGAAGCTTTTAGTTTTTCCATGCTTCTGCTTTGCCGCGTCTTGCCTGCTTCCGGTATCTCCGGTATTCCGCTCTGCCGTCACAATTCTTGCGGCGACTCCGTGCGCTTCGGTCATCCTTGCGCTTTCCGAAATTCATGAAAGCGAACCGGATATGGCGGCAAGATGCCTTCTCGTCAGCACGGTTTTATGCTTTATTACAATTCCGATAATTACTCTCCTTTTAAAATAAAAATCACCGCCGACAGGCTTAAATCAAAGCCTTATGTAAAAACTTCAGATATTCTGATTAAAGGCACGGTTATAAGAATGAAAAAAATAACAATTGGCATAACCGCACATGTTGACGCCGGAAAAACAACTCTTGCCGAGGCAATACTCTACCGTTCCGGAAAACTGAGAAAAGCCGGACGGGTGGATTGCGGAAACACGCTTCTCGATTCACATGAGCTTGAAAAAAACCGAGGAATTACAATATTTTCAGGTGAAAGCAGCTTTACAGCCGGCGACAAGGAGATAAATCTTATCGACACACCCGGACATATAGATTTTTCTGCAGAAACCGAAAGAATTCTTCCTATTCTTGACTACTCAATTCTCGTCATCAGCGGTACAGACGGCGTTCAGCCGCATACAAGAACACTTTGGAAGCTGCTTGCGCATTATGAAATTCCCGTTTTTATATTCGTAACCAAAATGGACTATTGCGCATACACGGAAAAAGAACTCATGAAGTCCTTACAGTCTGAGCTTTCCGACGGATGCATCAACTTTTCCGACAAGACAGGAAGTCAAAAAAATGACAATATTGCACTTAGGGATGAAAACATTCTCGACAGCTACACAAACACCGGTATAATTTCAGATTCATCCGTTGTCGAGGCCGTCAGACAAAGAAAAATATTTCCTTGTTCCTTCGGTTCTGGACTGAAGATGACAGGTATCGACAGCTTTATCGACATGCTTGACAAATACGCCATCCCTGTTGAATACTCTGACATTTTCGGCGCGAAGGTATACAAAATCACATACGGAGCGGACGGAAGAAGAGAAACCCATTTAAAAATTACAGGGGGAAAACTTGCTGTGCGGGACAGTGTTTCCACGCGCGGAAAAGAGGAAAAGATATCTCAGATAAGAAAATATTCCGGTATCAGGTTTAAAACAATCGACGAGGCACATGCCGGAGATATTTGTGCAGTCACCGGTCTGTCCCGGACAATGTGCGGCGACGGTCTCGGATTGGAGGAAAACAAGCCGAAACCAATGCTTGAAGCCGTTATGAGATATCAAATTAAGCTGCCCTCAGGAAGTGATCCGGCAAAAGAAATAAAAAAGCTGAAACAGCTTGAAGAAGAGGAGCCGCAGCTTAACATCGAATGGAATTCGGATTCAAGGTCAATTCGCGTACTCCTTATGGGCTCAATACAGGCAGAAATTCTGCAGTCGCTTATCCTGAGCAGATTCAATCTTCAAACTGAAATAATTCCCGATCATGTCGTCTACCGCGAAACTATTCAAAGCGAAACCGAAGGAGTCGGTCATTACGAACCTCTACGCCACTATTCCGAAGTTCACCTTATTCTGACACCGCTTCCGCGAGGAAGCGGAATTATATACGACGTCCAATGTCCCACGGATTCTATTGAACCGCAGTACATAGCGCAAGTCATGTCCGCACTTCAGAGCGGAAGTCATCCCGGTGTGCTTACAGGTTCAAAAATAACCGATATTAAAATTACGTTTATTGCCGGCAAATCACATATAAAGCATACCGCAGGCGGAGATTTCAGAGAAGCCTCCATGCGCGCGCTTCGATGCGGACTAATGAATGCTCATTCGGTACTTCTTGAACCATACTATACATTCATACTTCAAATTCCAGGTAATACACTGGGCAGAGCGATGAATGACATCCAAATGATGCACGGAAGCTTCGGAGAGCCTGAACAGAACGGAGCCGATTATATCCTGAGAGGAAAAGCGCCGGTCAGCACTATAAACAACTATCAAACCACCGTGGCAGCTTATACAGGAGGATGCGGAAAGCTGTCTCTTGAATTTGCCGGATATGACAGCTGCCATAACACACAGGAGGCAGTTGCCCGTATCGGATACGATCCGGAGCGGGACACAGACAATACGCCTGATTCTGTATTTTGCGAACACGGCTCCGGATTCACGGTAAAATGGAATCAGGTACACAAATATATGCACATCCCATACACGCTCGCTAAAATGAATAAGCAGGAAAAACAGGAAAGAAAACGAGCTTCCGCGATATCAGAAAAAGAGCTTGAAAATATAATGCTTCGTGTCCTTGGACCTATAAATCGGCCTATATATAAATTACCCGAAGTAAAAAAGGACGAGACTCCTTCCGGATATATAGACGCTCAAAAAACAGAGCTTCTGATTATTGACGGCTATAATGTTATTTTTTCCTGGGAAGAGCTGAAAAAGCTTGCCAAAGACAGCCTTGAACATGCAAGAATGCGCCTGACAGATATTCTTGTAAATTTTGCTGCTTTTAAAAAGCTGCGTCTTATTCTCGTTTTTGACGCATACAACACCGAATGCTCCTCCGACAAGATATATGAATTCAAAGGAATTCAAATTGTCTATACCAAAAAGAATGAAACCGGAGACGCATATATAGAAAGGCTCGCGGCAATGTATAAAAAAAACGACCGCGTGAGGATCGTTTCTTCGGATTATTTAATTCAAATTTCAGCTTTGCGGTCAGGCGTTATGAGAATGTCGGCAGCCGAGTTTGAACGGGAGGTAAAAGACGCTGAAAAAAGGATCGGGGAAATCATAGAGAAGCTGAAGAAGCAACCGCTCTCAAGTATCGGAGAGCGTCAGACGGAAAAACAAAAAAACAATTAAATAAGCATTAAAAAATTCCGGTTATAAAAATCTCCACGCCGATTACAATGAGAATAACTCCTCCGAGAATCGAGGCTTTATCCGCAAGTGCTACGCCGAAGCGCTTGCCAAGCTCCAGCCCTGCCATGCAGATTATAAAAGTAACAGCCGCGATTATAAGGGAACACAAAACCGCCATTAAAATACCGTAATCGGCTATAGTAAAGCCGACAGACAGCGCATCAATCGAAGTGGCAATCCCTTGAAAAAAAAGTATGCTTACAGTAAGCTTTCTTTTTGTTGACTCACCGGAGCCGTTTTTATTTTTTATTCCCTCAAACAGCATCTTTCCGCCGATATATCCGAGAAGAATAAGTGCTATCCACGGAACTACACGGCTGAAAGAATCAAAAATTTTAACAATTGTATGTACACACGTCCACCCGGCAAGTGGCATCAAAGCCTGAAATACCCCAAAAACAGCGGCTATTCCGCACATCTTAGCAGGACGCATGTCCGGCTCTTCAAGACCGTTTGCAAGAGAAACCGAAAAAGCATCCATCGCAAGCCCTACTCCAAGCATAATGCTGTTGAGAAAAAAGATGAGACTCCATTCCATAACCGAAATAACTCCTTGTGATTTTCACTTCAGAGGACAACACAACAGATAAAAACACTAAAGCCCTGTATGCTCCGATACAATTCAATATGCCGAAAATTATGTAATGCCGCCGAGTCCGTACAAGATCGGCGACACTACATTTTATTGTCCGTGTTAATTTATTATTACTTAATCTGAGAAGATGAGCGAAGCGTTACATCGTGATAACCGCCCTCAACAATAGATGTGGAAGAAACAACCGTCAAACGGGCGTTCTTCTGCAAATCAGGAATCGTAGTTACTCCGCAGTTGCACATAGTCGAACGAACCTTATACAGACTGATTTCAACATTGTCGTGAAGAGGTCCGGCATATGTAACATACGAATCAACACCTTCTTCAAAGCTCAGACGGTTTGAACCGCCGACATCATAACGCTGCCAGTTACGGGCACGGTTTGACCCCTCTCCCCAATATTCCTTCATATACACGCCGTTTACCATAACCTTATCCGAAGGACTTTCATCAAACCGAGCAAAATATCTTCCCAGCATCAGAAAGTCCGCTCCCATCGCAAGTGCAAGGGTCATATGATAATCATATACTATTCCGCCGTCAGAGCAAATCGGTACATAAATTCCCGTCTCACGGAAATAATCGTCACGAGCTGCAGCCACCTCTATAAGCGCAGTAGCCTGTCCGCGTCCGATTCCTTTTGTCTCACGAGTAATACATATCGAACCGCCGCCGATTCCGACTTTTACAAAATCAGCTCCGGCCCTTGCAAGAAACAGAAATCCGTCTCTGTCAACAACATTTCCGGCTCCGACCTTTACCGAGTCGCCGTAATTCTTACGAATCCACCTGATTACATTCTGCTGCCAACATGTATATCCCTCGGAAGAATCTATACAAAGCACATCCGCTCCTGCCTCTATAAGCGCAGGAACGCGCTGCTCATAATCCCGCGTATTAATACCTGCGCCGACAAGAAATCTTTTTTTACTGTCAAGCAGCTCATTGGGATTTTCCTTGTGAGACGAATAATCCTTACGGAAAACAAAATACTGAAGATGTCCTTCGCCGTCAATAATCGGAAGCGCATTGAGTTTATTTTCCCAAATAATATCGTTCGCTTCCTTTAAAGTTATGCCAAGCGGCGCGGTCACCAGTTTATCAAGCGGCGTCATAAAATCCTTTACCTTTTCATCCACGCTCATACGTGACACACGGTAATCACGGCTCGTAACGATTCCGAGAAGCTTTCCGTTCGGGGTACTGTCATCCGTTATAGCAACCGTGGAAAAGCCATTCCGTTTTTTCAGCTCAAGTACGTCGGCAAGCGTACTTTCCGGATTTAAATTTGAATCAGATACTACAAAACCTGCCTTGTAATTTTTAACGCGGGAAACCATCGCGGCCTCATTTTCAATTGTCTGAGCTCCGTATATAAATGAAATTCCGCCTTCTTTCGCCAATGCAATGGCAAGCTTATCGTCGGAAACCGACTGCATAATCGCCGACACAAGCGGAATATTGAGTGAAATGGCCGGATTTTCGTCTCCCTTGCGGAATTTTACAAGAGGAGTCTTCAAAGAGACATTTGCCGGAATACAATCCTCGCCCGTATATCCCGGAACAAGCAGATACTCGCTGAAGGTTCGGCTCGGTTCATTGTAATAATAAGCCATAGTTCACCACGCCTTTGAACTGCAAAGGCTTCCTTTCACTTGATTTTTTCAAATTATAAGAACTCAAAATGTGAGAATATTTCACACCTTTCTTTATAAAATCAGATTATACCATAGTTAATTATCAATGTCAAGACAAGTACAATAAATTTGAGTGTTCGTGCCGAAGTGTTACAATAATTTTTAGCGTCCTTATGCAATATTACGACAATTTATTTTGAGTGTTCTTGTGCAGTATTACAATATTTTAATTTTGAGTGTCCTTAACAAAGCAGTTAATTAATTTTTGTATCAATACCGACTTTACGGTTTAAAAACACACTCGGCTTCAGTACATAACAAAAACAAACGGTAAGAAAACCTCATATCAGGTTCTGACCGTTTGCAATATCAATTTATTCGGTTATAATGAACGCTTTGAGTTCTCCGCTAAATTCATAACCGCCCACTGCAGCAGAATTCATTCTTTGACTTTTGTAGGATCTTTGGCTTTTATAGGAGTATAATAATCCATTTGTTCATACCCCATTATTTTACCCGCTAACGGAGAAGTTATGATATTCCCCAGCTCAGGACGCGAGTCATCCCGTTCAAGACCGTTTTCCGATAAGAAAGCATCCACCTCACTCTTCATCAGCTCAGTATCGGTTTTCTGATCTATATCTGTAGCAACCGCATACAGACCTCCCTTAAAATCGATTACATCAAATTCTTCCGGAACACTCATACCCTCCTCATACATATACAGCCAATGGAATCCGGTTTGATCCCAAAACAAAAAATCCTTTGGAAACATACTGGGCGCCTGAGAAGTAAGAAACCGGTCAAATTTTTCAAAATTTTCGTCTCCGAACATTCCAATTCCGGAAGACACCATTTTACAGTCCGGCATCTCATAAATTCTTACATTCTGCATTGTCAATCCTCCACGTAATATTTTTCCGTTTTTACAAATATCTGTATAAAATAATTATACAGATAAAGCGATTCGGCGTCAATATAAAAATATAATAAAAAATCGAAATTATCTATTTGACGAAACTCCTCCAAATATGATATACTATTTTCAATAAGACGCAGAGAGCCGTTATGAGACGTCTGGACGCCGATTGTACCGCCCTTCCGAAAAGCCTCAGCACCCGCCGCGAAAGAGCCCGGGACATCTTACTTTTAGTTATAAGTATAAAATACCGGCACGTCTGACAAAGAATCTATTAAATCCGTATTGTCTGCCGCAGGAGCGGCACGGAGTATTACAATGAAGTACAAAATCACACTACCGAAGCAAATTAATACAATTCTCGAAAGGATTGAAAAATCCGGTGAAGAAGCATATATAATCGGCGGATGCGTAAGAGACTCCCTTCTCGGTGAAGCGCCTCATGACTTCGACATCGCCACATCGGCGCACCCCCAAAAAATCACGGAAATATTCCGCGGCGAAAAAACTATAAAAACAGGAATAAAACACGGCACCGTAACCGTCATATGCGGCGGGACAGCAGCCGAAATCACAACATACCGAACGGAATCCGAATATTCAGACGGACGTCATCCGGATTCCGTAGACTTTGCATCTTCTCTTTTTGACGATACTGCAAGACGTGATTTTACAATAAACGCAATTGCATACAGCGACAGTACCGGTCTTGTTGATTTTCACGGAGGAATCCGAGATTTAGAAAACAGAACGGTAAAATGCGTCGGAGTTCCGAAAAAAAGATTCTCGGAGGACGCATTGAGAATTCTGCGCGCAATCAGATTTGCATCCGTCCTCGGTTTTGAAATCGAAAAAGAAACGTCCGAAGCAATTCATTCTATGACGGAGCTTCTCAGCAAAATCAGCTCTGAAAGAATCGCAGCCGAACTCTCAAGACTAATATGCGGTATCAATGCGAAGAAAATTCTTCTTGAATATCATGATGTAATCACAACTATACTTCCGGAACTCGCACCAATGGTTGATTTCGACCAAAAAAATTATCATCATATTTACGATGTTTATACCCACTCTGTCGCCGCTCTCGATTTTGTAAGGCCATATTTTCCCCTGCGTCTTTCTGCACTACTGCACGACTGCGGAAAACCCGAATGCTTCACACTTGACGAAAACGGGGTAGGACATTTTAAAGGACACCCGGAGGTAAGCGCCGAAATATCCGACGACATATTGCGAAAACTCAAATTCGATAATAACACAAGAAAACTTATCGTTACCCTTGTAAAAAATCACGACAGGCAAATCGAAGCAACCGATAAAGCGGTAAAAAGAGCAATGGGAAAGCTTACTCCAGAAACGTTCTTCCTCCTGCTCGAACTTAAACGCGCAGACAATTTGGCACAGGCGCCTCAGTATCGTCAAAGACTAATTCAGTGTGATAAGCTCGAACAAATTGCAAATGAAATTTTAAAAAATGAAGAATGTATAAGTAAAAAATCACTTGCCGTAAACGGTCATGATTTAATTGCGCTCGGAATAACAGACGGAAAAACCATCGGACTGATCCTGTCAATGCTTCTTGACGAGGTGATAGAACAAAGTACGGAAAACCAAAAGTCTATGCTTCTTACACGCGCCTCGCAAATATCCGAAAAGTTAAGGAAAGATTTATGAGTCACCATAATACATGTGTAAACAGTATCTCTGCACATATGACAAAGAAAATTCAACAATCACAGAGGTGAAATCATATAAATGTGGGTAATATACGCCCTCGGCTCCGCCCTGTTCGCCGGATTGACTTCAATTCTTGCAAAGTGCGGAATCAAGAAAACAGACTCTAATACCGCAACCGCAATCCGTACAATAATCGTATTGATATTTTCGTGGATAATGGTTCTGATTGACGGTTCTTACAAAACGATTCCAAACGTCAGCGCCAAAGCGTGGATATTTCTGATTCTGTCAGGAATCGCCACCGGAATCTCATGGCTGTGTTACTTCAAAGCGCTTCAGCTCGGAGATATAAACAAGGTGGTACCGATAGATAAATCAAGCACAGTGATTACAATAATATTGGCATTGTTTTTTCTGGGAGAAGGCGTCACGTGGATAAAACTGACCGCGACAGCCGCAATATCAATCGGAACATATCTTATGATTTCCAGACAAGATTATAATGTAAGCGAATCAAAAAGCAAGATATGGTTAATATACGCCATACTTTCAGCAATATTCGCAAGTCTTACATCTATTTTAGCAAAAATCGGAATTGAAAATGTAGAATCAAACCTCGGAACAGCTGTCAGAACCTGCGTTGTATTAATTATGGCTTGGATAGTAGTTTTTATCTCCGGAAAACAGCATACAATCAAAGACATTCCTAAAAAAGAGCTGATTTTCATCTGTCTTTCGGGCATAGCCACAGGAGGATCGTGGATATGCTATTACAAAGCTCTCAGGGACGGGTATGCAAGCGTTGTCGTACCTATTGACAAATTAAGCATAGTTGTAACAATTGCTTTCTCATACCTTGTCTTTAAGGAAAAGCTCTCAAAAAAAGCTCTGTTCGGACTGATTCTTATAATTGCGGGAACACTTGCAATGCTGATTAACATATAAACGCTTAAGAATTCGCAAAAAGATACTATTTTTCAACCTGCCTCGTCGGTAACAAACTCCGGAGGAATTACGGAGGCATCATCGCTGCCTACCGAAATCACTTCCGTAAGCTCGGCAAGAACAAGATAACGCTTGCTTTTATCCCACATATAACATGTTGAGAGAACAATAAGAGGATTGTCTCCGTCGGGCTTGTCCCTGTCAGCAAAACAGGAATAACGGCCGGTTTCGGAATAAAGCTCGTCGATAAACTCTTCGGTAACTCCATCGACTTTAAAATCATGATAATAAAGCACATGACGGTCGCTGTACGGTACGGCACAGCATATTTCATATTTAAGAGTTTTATCGGGAAGATAAATGTAAACGTCGGAATGCTCCGAAAGATATTCGGGATCGGAATAGCTTCTTTGGAAAAATGAAAAAATCTGCGGTTCCCGATTCTCATTTCCGTTCATATTATGACCGTATATCATCGTAACAGGATCCGTAAAATCCGACGAATTGGAAAGTTCAATATAAACAGATCCGCCCTCATCATATTTCTTATCAGGCGCATGATTTAAATAAAACTCATTATTTGTAGGATGCTGCATAATCGGATAGCTGACCGTAGTACCGGGTATATACAGATATGCCACAGCATCTTGAGCAGTACCCCGAAGCTCATCAAAATCAATAGGACTTATATAGTCTTCAATATTCTCAATGACATTGCTTTCCGGAATGTCGGTTATGTCCGCAGGAACAGTTTCGGGAGGAGTATCGGTGATGCCGTCATCAGCCCGATTTATCAAAAGCGCAACCATGCCTGCGGCAAGAACGGTAATAAGAACTGCTGCGGCCACCGTTATGGCAATTGCGTATTTTCTCTTGCGCGGATTGCGGAAAGCCCCTGATATTTTCTTTATAATTCCTTTTTTGCGTTTTGCCGCTTTCGGCGTATTCCGACCGTTTTCGTCCGAATTATTATTTTCATCTATATTAACGGTCACGTTATTTTCTGCCGTATCCGCTTCAATGCCGGTATTTTCTTCCGCTTTCATATATGTATCGGCGTCTGACGAATCATTACTGCCCGACGCCCGATTTAAATTCCTTTCATCATTCATAAACGATACCTCATAACCGATTCTGCAAAAAACTCTTCAATCTCTTTAATATATTTAATCTCTTCAATCGACTTTATTATAAAACGAAATTACATTTCTGTCAACTTATTAACGGATTTTTAGCTGTGGAAAATAATTGATACAAATTCACATCAGCTTTATTGATAAAAAGCAATTTAATGTCATAAATACAGATATTTTAGTATATACGCAATTATTTTGCGTTTTATGTATTTAATAATTACGCGCCCCGAAAATCTTTATAAAATCTTTATGCCGTATTGAATAAATTAACTCTTTTTTTATAAAAATAAGGTATAATTACTTAGTATTGTAAGGTAATAATATTGCATGTAAATCCGAATAACAAACGAATATGACAGGAAAGGAAAAGCAATAGACATACCAAATGCAAAATATTTTACATATTCATAAACATTTTACCCCTTTTCAGATAATAATTCTCGGTTTTGCCGGGGTAATCCTGTTCGGGACACTGCTTTTGATGCTTCCGGTGTCCTCTCAGAGCGGACAGCTGACGTCATTCATCGATTCATTGTTTACAGCCACTTCGGCAGTTTGTGTTACCGGACTTATCGTATTCGATACAGCGACATACTGGTCGGTTTTTGGTCAAGCCGTAATAATTCTGCTCATACAAATCGGAGGCATGGGAGTTATAACGGCTGCGTCGAGTATTGCCATGCTGTCGGGCAGAAAAATCTCTCTGATGCAAAGAAGCACGATTCAAGAAGCCCTTGCGGCGCCGAAAGTCGGAGGAATTGTTCGTCTTACAGGCTTTATAATAAGAATCACATTAATCACCGAGCTTGCGGGCGCGGTATTAATGTCCCCGATATTTTGCGGAAAATTCGGAGTTTTTCGCGGAATTTGGATGTCCTTATTCCATTCGATTTCCGCATTTTGCAACGCGGGATTTGACCTTATGGGCTGCGGCGGAAAATTTTCATCGCTTACATTCTTAGCCGAAAACCCGGTAATAAATATAGTTATAATGTTTCTTATAATATTCGGAGGAATCGGATTTCTGACGTGGGACGATATAAGTTCCAACAAATTTCATTTTAAAAAATACCGTATGCAATCGAAAGTAATACTGTGTACAACAGCGATGCTCATTTTACTTCCGGCGCTCTATTTCTTTTTCATTGAATTCCGTGATGAGCCTATATTACGAAGAATATGGATATCTCTGTTTCAGGCTGTAACACCGAGAACGGCGGGATTCAACACCGTACCTCTAAATGCGGTAAGCGAAGCGGGCCTCGGAATATTAATAATTCTGATGCTCATAGGAGGCGCTCCCGGTTCAACGGCGGGAGGCATGAAGGTAACAACGGTCGCGGTCATGTTTAAAAACGCAATGTCCGTATTCAGAAAAAGGGATCAAGCACAGCTTTTCGGGCGATCTGTATCCGATGACGCGGTTAGAAATGCCGCCACAGTTTTTTTATTGTATACCTCAATGTTTATAACCGGCGGAATAGCAATCAGTATTATTGAAAACATACCTTTAACAACCTGTCTTTTTGAGACCGCGTCGGCAATCGGAACCGTAGGATTGTCTCTCGGCATTACACCGACGCTGTGTACAGCCTCCAAGCTGATTCTAACCGCGCTTATGTTTCTCGGACGTGTCGGAGGAATGACTTTAGTATTTGCGGCATTTTCATCAAAAGCAAAGAATATATCTAAATTTCCGCAGGAAAAAATCATAGTTGGATAGACGCTCGAATCAAAGTTTAAGCAAAGGAAATGATTATAATATGAAAACCATACTTTTAGTCGGCCTCGGCAGATTCGGCAGGCATATTGCCATGCATCTGAATCAGCTCGGTCATCAGGTAATGGCGGTAGACTGTAATGAAAACCGAGTAGAAGCCGCCCTTCCCTACGTTACAACGGCGCAGATAGGAGACGCCACAAATTCTGAATTTATCTCTTCTCTCGGAGTAAGAAATTTTGACCTTTGCATTGTTGCCATCGGAAACAATTTTCAAAGCTCGCTTGAGGCGACTTCCCTGCTGAAAGACCTCGGCGCCAAGATGGTTGTATCACGCGCCGCCAGAGACGTACATGCAAAATTCCTGTTGCGCAACGGTGCCGACGAGGTTGTTTATCCGGAAAAGCAGCTTGCAAAATGGACTGCGATACGATACACGGCCGACCATATTCTTGACTATATTGAACTTGACGGAGACAACGCAATTTTTGAGGTCACGGTTCCGCAGGAATGGATTGGAAAAACCATAGGACAAATCGACATCAGAAAAAAATATAAAATTAACATTATGGGAATAAAAGATAAAGGAAAATTGAATCTGGATATAAGTCCGGATAGCTCCTTTGCCTCAGGAAACACCATATTAGTTCTCGGCAATTATAAAGCCTTACAGAAATTCTTTCACATCTAAACTAAAAACAGTTGAAAAAAAAGAAAGTTCATGCTATACTTGTATTTAACGGCGTCCATGACGTCAGTGAGCAGGTATGGCATTTTTTGTCGTATAAAAAATAAAGGCTTCGGGTAATTTTATATAATGAACAAAACATTAATACTTGTCATTACAGAGGATATGCAAATTCAAAACCTAATAACAGCGTCGCTGAAAACTCATGATTACCGATATTTGACCGGGCAAAACGGAAAAACGGCGATAATGGAAGCGTCGACTCATAATCCGGACATTATACTGATCGACTCTCAGCTAAAGGACATGTATTCAAGAGATGTCATAAAAAAAATCAGAAGCTGGACGAACATTCCGATTATTGTAATCGGAAATTCGGATGAAAAAGAGGAGCGTGTCACGCTTCTCGACTCAGGAGCCGACGATTATATATTAAAACCGTTTTATGTTGAAGAGCTTCTTGCAAGGATAAGAGTATCTGAACGCCATCTCAGTGTTATTAAGAAACAAATGATAAAAGACGAACCGGTATTTCGGAATGGCAAGCTGATTATAGATTATTCGTCAGGATGTACATATCTCGGAGACAGCGAGCTATATCTTACGCCGACCGAATATAAACTGCTCTGCATACTTTCGCAAAACGTCGGTAAAGTATTGACACGGAATTATCTGACGCAAAAAATATGGGGCAGAAGCTGGGACAGCGACACCTACTCACTTCGTGTATTTATAGCATCTCTCCGAAAAAAACTAAACAGCGAAGCAAATTACGGAGAATATATTCAGACGTTTACCGGAACCGGATACCGCATGATAAAAATCGGCTGAGCAGCTTAGAACAGCTTAAACAGCTTTGATTTGAGCAGCTTTGAACAGTTTTGAACAGCTTTGAACAGTTTCGAGCAGTTTTGAACAGTTTCGAGCAGCTTCCGCTCGGATAGCTTACAAAGCTTTTACAAGTATCTGATTTACAATTTTACACCGCGCTGTTAAAATATAGCTGTATGCACCGTTCCCATAATATTGCAGCGTCAAATGATAAGAATAAAGTTAAAATTTTATACGATGATGTGCACTTTATAAAATACGTACTGCGAGTACAGAAAGCAAGAGGTTAAAGATTGAACAGAATTCTTGAAAAAAAGGGATTTATCTGTGATATGGACGGAGTAATCTATCACGGCAACAAGCTTCTTCCCGGCGTGAGCGAATTTTTAAAATGGCTCAAGGACAACGGCAAAAGCTATCTTTTCCTTACAAATTCCGGACAGTATACACCGAGAGAGCTGCAGCAAAAGCTACACCGTCTCGGTCTTGAGGTTGACGAATCTCACTTTTATACAAGCGCGCTTGCGACAGCGCAGTTTTTAAACAGTCAGTCGCCGGGCTGCAGTGCGTACGTAATAGGGGAACACGGAATACTTAATGCGCTTTATGATGTCGGAATAACCTATAACGATGTAAATCCCGATTATGTTGTCGTCGGAGAAGCGAGCAGCTATAATCTCGAGATGATAACGAGAGCAGTCCGACTCGTAAACAAGGGAGCAAAGCTTATCGGAACAAACTACGATCTTACAGGGCCGACAGAAGAAGGAATCGCGCCGGCATGCAGGGCGCTTCTCTCTCCGATTGAGCTGGCAACAGGCAATTCCGCATATTATGTCGGCAAGCCGAATCCGTTAATGATGCGCACGGGACTAAAGCTTTTAGGCGTACACTCTGAAAATGCCGCAATTATCGGCGACAGAATGGACACCGACATCATCGCAGGAATCGAATCGGGACTTGACACCGTGCTTGTTTTATCGGGAGTAACGCAGAGAAACGACTGCCTGAAATTTCCGTACCGTCCGCGGGTAATACTTGACGGAGTGGGAGACATCCCTGCAGCCGCGAAAAGACTGGCGGAAAAAATCAATAAATAAGTAAAAGTAAGTAAAAGACAAAACAATAAATTGCGTGTTGAACATCAGAAAGCCTAACATTTTAATTTTGAATGCAAAAAAGCAAAACAGTTTTTTCGCGCACTTATTTTGTGAGCTGTTCCGTATGTTATTTCCGCGTAATTTCCTGCACCGTTTCGCGCGCCGAAAAAATAAACTACATATTCCACATGTCAAATAAGAGCATCTGTACCATGAATAATAAAAATCTTAATACATACAGTAAAGAACAATTAATCGAAATTATTGAAATCTACTCCAAAAATTGGCTTGCAATGGACGGCGTTTGGTTTCAATCAATAGAGCGTAAGTTCGGCATGAAAGAAGCGATGTATCATGACGCCGAAGCGTGGAAAAGATTTACGGTGATAGAGGCAAGACGAATCAAGGAATTTTTGAAATTGTCGGACAATTCAGGAACAGACGGACTTCAAAGAGCCTTGGGACTCCGTTTCTACGCCAATTTAAACGAGGACAAAATCGAAACAGACGGAAACATTCTTTACTACACATCTGTAAACTGCCGTGTTCAGCGTGCCAGAGAGCGAAAAGGGATGGCGTTTCATCCGTGTAAAGAGGTCGGCATCATCGAGTACGGCGAGTTTGCAAAAGTAATCGACGAAAGATTCACATGTGAATGTATAAGCTGCTATCCCGATATAACCGACGCTTCATGCTGCTGCAAGTGGAAATTCACATTAAACGACTAAATCAATAGTAAGGTTTATAAAAATCTAACGGACAAATTCATAAAAATAAAGCATCATAAAAAACAGGTGCGTCTATCATAAATTATGATAGACGCGCCTGTTTTTCTCCTTTATGTATGCTTTTTTGTTTCTTAGTCTATTATTTAGTTTTTGTCCGACTCCTCACTCGTTTCGACCTGATGACCGTTATCTTCGGAAGCGGCGTCCCCGTCAGAAGGTCCGTAATTTTCCGCAGATTCATCATCAGCATTCAAAGTCAAACATTTAGGGTTATCAAACACCAAATCGTTCATTTTGCTTATGCAATCACAGCAAATGTCCCTATTGTTAATAACCCGAACCAAATCACCCTGACCGCCACAGAAAAAGCATTTAGGTTCGTACTTTGCCAGCTTAATATAATTTCCTTCAAGTGTTATAACAACCTTGTCCAATTTATGCAAATCGAGTTCATGGAGCATTTCAGAAGGAATAATAATTCTTCCGGCCGTATCGACATTTCTTATAATCATCGTACTACTTCCCCTTCTCTGCACAGTTGACCGTTGGTATAAGCTGCGCAGTCACCAAATAGTTTTACTTAATTTTATTTGTCACATTTTATTAAATATATATCGGGGCTGCGTTATTATAAAACCGTTTCAACGCAGTCGCACCGTTTCTAACATTAAATCAAAGTCAGAGAGCGCTCAAAATGCGCCGCATCCAATAATATCCCGGTTATCTCGGCGTATATCCAAAAAACAAATCTCAAAAATCAACAGTCATATTAATAGTCATACTCTGTAATTCTGGTAATTGTCTCCATTAAAACATATGTACCGTCGTCTGACAGATCATATACATTAATTTTAGTATGAAGTCTGTAATGATAACCGGACTTCAGATCTGACGCAGTGGCAGACCAAATAAGATAACAGTCGTCATTTGACGGAAAATAACTGTTCACGGCGTTTCTCCACTGACCGTTAATATATCTCTGTAAACTTACAGTTGCCTCAATTCGATCAATATGGTTGTAGGCCCTGACGTAGACTCTCATCGAGGCCGTACCGTCCGTTATCGTCAAATTATTCGTAACGGTACCCACATCCGTCCAATAAGGTGTAATCTCAGCTGCATTCAGCGAGACAAACGAACTGACTGCTGCAAACATAAGCAGCATAACAAATACTTTTTTTAATAACTTCACTCTAATATACTCCCTTCCATTAATAATCCGCAAAACAATGAAAATCATTTTACGGGGCAAAAATCAAAAACTTCAACAGAGTTTCGGACCATACAAACCAAGATAAACAGCCAAGAACGATATTGCGCGGCAGCAAGCCTGAAAAGCTTACTTTTGAGTACATCCAGCAGCAACTCTGACAGCTTCATCACGGGAAATCTGACCAAAGATTTCAATAGTCACATTTTTATAGCAGACAATCAGAATCACAGAATCTCCCTTATTCGTAATAAAGCTATAAGGGTTATATACGTATTCAGAGCTTTCCACATCAACTCCTTTAATCAAATTTTTACCGTTTTCGATACTAATAGTAAAAAATCTTCCGTCGTCAGAATTGCTGTACCTACAAAATTTAATATCGGCGTCGAAAACAGTATCAGTCAAAGAAAAACCATCAGGGATATAACCAACGACCACCTCCTCAATTGACAATTCAGCATCAGAAGAACCTGACACGGAAAGATTTACAAACTTATCATATATATTAATGATAAATTCCGAAATAGGATTAAAGCATCCGGCAAATAAAGCCAAGACCGTAAGCACCGACACAGAGATGACAAGAACTTTTTTTATCAAGGCTTTTCTTTTCAGTTTTCTGTACCTTTTAAAGAATTCGGCCTCTTTAACTTTATTGACGCCGATATTCTCGCCGGACATATATTCACCAAAAATACCCGAAAGCACATTTACATAGAGATTGGCAGTCTCCGTGTAAATTTTTTTATTTTTTCTCATATCAGTCATTAAAAGTCAGTCTGCGCGGCGTATGCGTATATCGGACCTCACATCAGACCCAATAGCAGCCTGCGTATCGGATTCCGTATCGGCAGCCGATTCGGTTTTCGCCGCTTGTCCGAAATTATTCCTGCTCCTTTGTTCATATAAAGTCTTTCTCAAAATGCTATTCAGCCTGAAAACTCTTTGACGAACGTTGTTGCATGAGATATTCAAAACTTCGGCAATCTCTTTGTTTTTATAGTTAAGAGAGTATTTAAGAACAAATACGTCAACCAAGCCATCGGGCAAAGACGCAAAAAGCGACTTTTGAAAATCCAAAAATTCCTGTTCGTCACAATAATCCTGAATAAAATCTCCGTAACAAAAAGAATTTTCATCAAAAGTGTAACTATATTGTTCTGTTTTAAGTTTATTATAAACAGAAATGCACTGATATTTTACCGAAACAAAGATGTATGCTTTCTGCTGCGCTTCCGAAAACGACCTCCAGTGACTGATACCCTTTGCAAGTTTAATAAAAGTGTCATGTACAGTATCCTCCGCCAAGGCATTGTCTCTCAAAAATTTTGCAGCAAATCTGATCATGCCCTCGCGGTACTTTTTATAAGCCTTCATAAATAATTCTTTATCATCTTCATCATCAATAAATGAAAGAAAGATTGTCAGCATTTTATCCTTCAATCCCGCAGCGCGAAAAACACACCGCGTAAAGTCTCAAAGACTTACAAAGTAATACTTTAGTTTATTTATTATAACACAAGAATGTTGCAAAATTTGTAGAAACGTGTCGTTTGCCGCGAATTAAAATCCAGAAAGATATACATTTTATACCTAATAGGTAATTTTTCTCAGATTATAATGATTTTATAATATATATGCTATTTTATTTATGTTTAATATCTTGTAGAATAACAATATATGCCATAAGATAAAAAATAAAAACTTTTGAGAATATTCCCATTTTAGACCTTTTGACTTATAATAGTACTTAATAAGTGCTAAAATTTAGGATAATTTCTATATATATGTCTAAAATGAAAAAATTGTCTTTTAATTTCTCTTAAAAAAAATTTTTAAAAAGTACTTGATTTTACTTCATTAAGATCTTTTTCACTTCATTCGGAATTTAAGGGAGGCGATGCAGAATGCCACGATAATATTCTCGTTTATTCGTGATATAACTTTAAGAAAAAAATAATAAAAAGGGGGTTAATAGATAAACTTGAACCAAAAATAGACAAATCCGTGAAAAATGAATACTTTTAAAAACGAAAATGAATGTGAAATGTCTTATGTGTATATGTGGTAAATATTTCAAAAGAAAGGAAGAATCAGATGAGTATTAAAGTAAACAGTAAACTTGAATGGATCAGAAATTTCTTTTTTGACTCCAGAAAAGACGGAGCCGATAAAATCGGAGTCACAGCAAACTATCTTTGTCAGATCGAAACGGGAACCAAAGTTCCAAGACTAAAAGGTTTGTGCAAATTTTCTTACGCCTACGGAATTCCTTTAGACGTACTATTCTGCGACGAGCGAAGATTTCTCATCTATTCAATCGAAGCATTAAGCTCACTTTCGGAGAAAAGCGAGATAGACAAGCTTATCGAGGGGCTTCAATGCCTGCAAAAGTCATTAAAAATTCAGGCTCAGGACGACAGTCAATCAGCTTCCGAGATACAGCCCAATACCGCGGATGATTGGCTAAATACGGGCAGTAATTATGAACCCTCCCAAACGGGAAGTCAAAACAGTCCAAGACGGAGGAAAAGACATCGAAGCAACATAGCCAAGTACAGAAGGCGAAAGGGCTACACGCAAGCGACTTTATCGGAAGCCGCAGGAATTTCAAACCATTATCAAACCGAGCTTGAAACGACTAAGCCGCCATCCGTCGAGCTGCTCAAAAAGTTCAGCCAAATTCTTGAGACGCCCATGTTTTTCCTGTATCAGAGTAAGATCGATTACAAGAATTTCGATGTGTACGAACAGCTTAACAAGCTTGACGACGACGTACTTCAGTCCCTGCTCCTGACGCTGTTAGACCTGAAAAACCGTAAAACAAGAATAGGAGAAACACGCCATGAGAAATAAAACAAGATTTAATAAATCAAAGTCAAACGAACCAAAGCTTAATAAACCGAAATTCATTAAACCAAAGCTTAGAAAATCAAAGTCAAACGAACCAAAGCTTAATAAATCGAAGTCCATTAAACCAAAGCTTAGTAAATCAAAGTTCAATGAACAAGAGTTCAGTAAATCAAAGTCCAATGAACCAAAGCTCATTAAATCAAATCCCCACAGACTACAGCTTAATAAACCATTATTTATAAGCCGTGACAGGAATCTGTCAAAGCCTCGTAAACTTTCCGAACAGATGTCACAAGTCACGGCATAAACAAAATTTATTATTTAAAAGAGCCATAACCGGGCGGAGTTCCATTCCGTTTTTTATACCGTATTTTATATACCGTACTTACCGTATTTATATACCGTACTACCGTATTTATATACTGTATTTACCGCTTTCTATATACCGCAGCTATAACCATATCTGCGTTTTAAAGCTATCCCAAATTATGGTCTTATAAATAATCCCAGTTAAAAAATGTAATTTTGCCGATGCTATTTTAATATCAAACTTTGATTTGCTTGAATTTGGAATATAATAAATAATATGTACTCGTAAAAGTACATTAGCATCCGCAAAAAATTATGTTAAATCATAAATTACGACATATTCTTTTGCGTGTATGTATTACCATATTTTACATAATTATATGTCTGAAAACAATTTTCGGACATAAAAAACCAATCATCACATAATTACAAATAACTTCAGTGAAACTAAGTACTATTTTCTGACTTGATTTTACCAAATATTCAGCAGATTTTAATTAAAATAGTATCCGATAAAACTTTTACCGGATGTCACTCTAATTTGTTTTATCGGCATTACAAAATTTGTAATTGATGTGAAATTACAGGAGGTATAAGTATGAAAAAGAAAGTAAAGAACAAATTCAAAGAGATCCGCGAGCTAAACAATTTAACTCAGACAGAGGAAGCGAAGCTTCTCGGCGTAAGCGTACACCACATATCGGAGTTTGAGAACACCGATTTAACCGATTTAAAAGAAGGCAACAAAAGCATGGCTATTTCCCTGTCATTAATTTTGAGAATTTCAACATTGTACAAAATCCCGATAGACTACTTTTTCTCGGATAAGAGCAGAAAATTCAAACTGCAATGCCTATATTCTTTTATATGGCTTTCCGACCTAAACACTCAATTAGAAAAAATCAAAATTCATAACCAATTTTATTACGGAACAGACAGGAACATCGGGGAAAAAGCTGTTTTGCCCGAAAACAAAAGCATCCCGCAAATTATAAACTACAAAGAAAATTCGTTCTTCTGCAACAATTTAAAATTTTACCGCATCAAGAGAAATATGAGTCAAGTCGAGCTTTCTATCAAGCTGTCTGAAATCATGAGTAAGAAATCACATAATCCCGAAGAAACGCATGCAAATACGCGGGCAAACCTCAGCGGTATTTCTTGGGAAAACGTGAAGAGAATTGAAAACAGCAACAGAAACATGACGATACATCACGCCAAAGCGGCAAGCGAGCTGTTTGACATTCCGTTGTTCTTTCTTGTTCAGACAGACAAGGAAATCGACACCGATCATTATTTAAAATTCCGCGATGCCTTACCAAACTGGTCCGAAGCACAGCTGGACCGTCAAATAAGGGATTATCTGAAACCAAATTATGATTTGACAATACCCGACGAGGAGGAATCAAAGTGAAACATAAAGCATTTTTTCAGCGCGGCGGACTGAGGAAGATTCGGATAACTCGGAGAAATGACTTACCCGAAACGCAGAGCCCCCGTCCGCAGCACCAAAAATACTCGGAAAGGAGTATATATATCATTTGAGAAACGACACAATGCATTTTGAAAAGCGATAAACAAATTTCAGAAAAAGCTGAAGACTTTAAAATGCAGGCCGTTTCGCAAAACGATACCTAAAACCAACAAATACGACTATGTGTAAATACAATTGTCTATATTCGCCAAAATACTGCAACGACTTTTCTGCTATAAAGTAAAAACAACTCATATTTTTGATATGCAAGTTGAAAAAGTTTAAAAAGACGTGAAATTCCGAGTGAAGTCTAAAAAGCGTTACGTTTCCGTTCTGCGGAAAAAAATCTAAAATGATGAAAAATTTAAACCTATAAAAGAGGCTTGAAAGGAGTAAAACCATGGAAGTCAGCGACATGTTAAAACAGCTCAGGCACATTTTCAACATCAAGGCCGAGCAAATCGCTCAATACACAGGTGAAAAGGTCAAGTATTATTATCACTGGGAAAGCGGCTACAGGAGACCGAAAGCCGGAAATTTACTGAAACTTGCCAATCTCTACCATGTGCCTTACGATGTGTTTCTGATCGGCGACGAAAAATATTTCAAGGCCACGGCAATCAATATCCTGATTGACAGCATGAACACAAAGGAAAAAGAGGATTTAATCAATCTGCTTTTACAAAGCGTCATGAGAGACAGAGAGCGAATGTCAAAGAAATAATTCCGAGAGGAGCATAAAAACCATGAAAATTAAGAATGAAATTGACATTTTCACACCTGACGGCAAGACAAAAGAAGAAAAAGTCATTGCAAACGAGATGAAAAAGTTTTTAAGCAAAAGGCTTGCATTTTACAGAAAGAGGTCCGAATTTACACAGGAAAGATTTTCCGAGGAGGTGGACATCAGCGCGAATTTTTATGCGAGACTCGAAAATGCGCGCAACTTTCCGAGTTCCGACGTTCTCGGCACCATCTGTAAAAGTTTAGACGTTTCGGCTTACGATTTACTTCAAAGCTCGGAGGAGTCAGAGCCGCTGAGCAGCTCCGAGGCTTTTGAAATACTCAGCTCCAAAAGCGAGTATCAGCTTGACACACTGATGAAAATTCTCCTGTATTACAGATCATTTTTCTGCAAGGAGGATATGCCGAGCGATACACCCGAAGGCGTCTCGGCTAATGAATCAAATTAAGCATATAAAACCTCCGTTTTCCAATCGGCGCCGTATGACGTGAAAATACAACGCGGGATTTGAAGCGGCGAAGCTTAAGCGCAGATTTGAAGCGCAAAAGCTTAAGCGCGGATTTTAAGTGCAAAAGCTTAAACGCGATTTGAAGCGCAAAAGCTTAAGCGCGGATTTAAAGTGCAAAAGCTTAAGCGCGATTTGAAGCGCCTGATTTAAAGAGTCAAAATCCAAATGACAAATAAACGCGCAAAAAGGACAGACTACACCCGTCGATGCAGTCTGTCTTTTCGCGTCTTTCGGACACATCGGCAAAAAGCCAATGCGCCCATCTATATAAATCGGAATACGGCGCGCAATTTAAATAAAGCCGCGGCTTGCGCATTATACAGCATCAAGTTCAAAGCGTTCAAGTTCATAACGAACAAGTTCAAAGTGATAAAAAACGCCGTAATAATACCGTAAAACCGATAGTTAACTCCCGGAATACTGATGATACGAACAATATACAGCGGGAACTCAAGGCCGTGGGCTACTGCACGCCGTTTATCCGCAGGATTTCACGGCACACAACGCGCTGAGCAAAAATGCTTATGGTAGGTGCGCTCACCCACAACACGTTATCGAATAATCGACTGTCAGCCTGACTAGTATAACCGACAGCACACACCGCGACGTCAAACACACGAAAATACTCAATGTCAGGAATTGTAAACCCCTTGACAGAAATGAGAAAATGTGTTATCATAATAGACGTCACAGTAGTGACTTAGGTGTTGCTTGTGTCAACCCTGAGTTCGAGCATTGAGAATTCCTACTTCTCAATGCTCACTGTGACCTACTTTTTTTCCGGGAGATTAACCCGTAACTTGGTCAGCACGAATTTTAAAGCTGTTCAAAAGCTTTAAAAACGGCTGATTTAACGAGAGCGAATCTCCGCAGACAACTGCAGTCGATTATTCAATTGTAAACTTTTTATGTATGGATTCGGTCGTAATGCTTTGATTTAAAAGGGGTGCGACCGAAAAGCCCCGCTTCGGAGGATTTCGGTTTGGAAAGCACGTTTTACGCAGACTACCACTTGCGTCCGACAAGCTGAACACATCCTTTCAGATTTTTCAATAATTTTTCGATAATTTTCAATGAATTTTCGACGGACTTCCGACGTCTTTTCAACGGACAGAAAAATAAACCGGGGTATGTGACAACACATACTCCGGTTTGCGTTTACAAATCGAAAACTCAACCGCCGAAAACCATAAAAAGCTCAGGTCAATTCCTTCTCTACAGAATCAAGAATCCGCAAGGCGCCGACAAAGCCAAAAACGGCTAAAGTCAACTGTCCGATCCGATAACAAAAAAACAGAGATAAAAATGTAAAAAACGAATCAGCCCCCTTGAAATGTATCGGAAAATATGTTATAATACATTCCGCCGGTGCCGGGATTCCGGTTGTGTGTTTATGCGTGTGGCACATAGACATTCAGGTGAGGGTGAGTTGGTAGCTCACGCTTCCCGCCGGCTTCATTAAAGTCTCGCCGGAGAGACGTATATTATTGAACTGACAAAATTATATCACAAATATTTCGTTTAGTCAACCACAAAAATAAATTTTTTTTACTTTTTCGAATTTTTTCTTAAAAACAAGCAGAATCAGGGTTTATTCGCTCCAAAAAACAAGGCGCGGAGAAGGTTTCTGAGTTTCATGAGTTTCATAAGTTTCATGAGTTTAATGAATTTCATGACTTCCATGAGTTTCATGACAGGAAAATTTCCCGCCCGCCGAGCGCCGCAGGTCCTTTTTCCGCTTGTTTTTTTTATTTTTAATGCAGAAATAAAAATTCTGAGAAAAAATATAAAAAAAATGAATCAGCCCCCTTGAAATGTATCGAAAACTATGTTATAATACATTTCACCGGCGCCGGGATTCCGGTTGCGTGTTTATGTGTGGTTGCACATAGACATTCAGGCGAAGGTGAGTGGGTACCTCACGCTTCCCGCCGGCCTCATTAAAGTCTCAGCGCAGAGACTTGCATGTTTTCCAGATAACTTATATCGCAAACATTTTTGTCCATCGGAAAACAAAATTTTTTTCCATTTTTAACTTTTTTTCAGGAAAGACAAGCAGAATCAGGTTCTGTTCGCTCCTAAAAACAAGGCGCAGAGAATTTCCATAACAGGAAAGTTTCCCGCCTGCGGAGCGTCGGAGAAACCTTTTCTGCTTGTTTTTCTGTTTTTGCTGATTTTTCTTTTCGGCTTCGCGGGTTTGCGAGTTTGTGGGTTTGTGGGTTTACGAGTTTGTAAGTTTGCAGGTTTACGAGTTTGTGGGCTTGCAGGTTTACAGGGTTGTGAGTTTGTGGGGTTTTAGGTTTGCAGGTTTACGAGTTTGCGAGGGTGCGGGGGGTACGGGCGGCAAAATTGCGGGTAAGTTTTGCAATTCACGGGTTCGCCATACAGACGACAGATTTTTTTATTTCCGCCGACGGCGGTTTTGTTTTTCTCTGCCGTTTTTTTATTTACAAAGCAATTTTATTTTAGTTATCGCTATTTTTGGTTTTTTAGTTGAATTTTATCGAAAATTATGATATAATAACTTATCGGCGCCGATTTACGGTTGAATATCTATGCGGTCGCGCACATAGACATTCAAAAAAGCTTTACTCCTATCTCAGCTTTTCGCCGATTTATTTTATTGTTTTTTTGTCCGCAAGCCGAAACAAACAGGCTTTTTCGTTATTTTTGTCTTATTTTAGAATTTTTTATTACTAAATGTCAATATAAGTATATTTTTGAAAAAAGAAAATTTTATTTTTTTTTGCTAAACCTATTGCATTTTTAGAAATTTGTGATATAATATAGACAGTGCCGGTCAAACGAATTCCAGTTGCATGTTTATGTGCCGCATAAACATCAGTAAATGGGTCCCTGACAAGCCGATTTACTGCCGGCACTTTATTATTTTTTTCGGCAGTGCCGACGATGTAATTTGACTCACCGAAGATTCGGCCGCTCGGCCGTTCGGTCTTTAATTTAAGCCTCTTGGGTTTAACAGTTATTTTTACTGTTAAACCTTTTTATTTTTATTTTTTTACTTTCGGGCAATCTCATATTATCATTATAATTATAATTAATTGTACCGATTTAATTGTTCAGCTTAGATTCCGGTTTTATTTTATCTTTTAATTTTCAGGTTTATTTATCTTTCGGCTTTGAGTTTAAATCGGCGCTGTGTTCTGAGGTCTTTATAACCGAATATTTTTTATGTGCTCTTGATAAAGATATGTTTATCGTTTATAATATAATTCTAAGATAAGTTTATTTTATCTTTGAAGTGATGGTTTTATCCCCATCGGTGGACCGGCACCTAAAATCCGAAATTGATTCCGAATGAAAAGATCGGAGCGTTGGCAGGCAACAGAAAAACCTGAAGTGATGCTGGGTGTAAAGACCAGAGCGTTGGCGGACAACAGAAAAACCGGTCATTAAGGGAGATGCGTAATACTGCGGTGCTGCAATCTCCCTTTTATTTCTTTAAAAATAACTTTTTTTACGTTTATCATTGCTTTTATAACATAAATGTGATATACTATAATATTGTAAATGCGCATGCATAAAACAATGATAATATGGAATAATGTGCAAATATTTGCATTCCTGCTGTTTTTACATATATGTTTCAGAGCAAGCAGAAGCAGGCACAAATTCCAAAAAAGAAAGGAAGCCTTTGCACATCAAAGGCGGGTGGTTTATTATGGAATTTAAAGTATTTCAGAAAGAGCTTGAGCTTCAGTCAAGAGGCTGGATTCCTACATTTCACGATGTTTCAAAAGAAATAATCGAAATTGTTCAGGCTTCCGGTGTAAAGAACGGCACAGTCTGCATCGCTTCTCACCACACTACATGTTCTGTAATGATTCAGGAATGCTCTCACGACATTGATTCATTTGACATCGAGTATCTCCAGCATGATCTGCTTGACATCATGCGCAAGATGATACCCGATTTCGCGGAAGAGCATCAGTATCGCCATCCCGGCCCGATTCATGCCCAATTCGGCAGATATGTAAATGAGCCGGGTGATTATACCTCTATGAACACAGACGGCCATCTACGCAGTGTATTTTTCGGCAGAAGCGAAACCATGACCATAAAGGACGGAGTTCTCGACGGCGGAGAATTTGCACACATTTACTTCGTTGACTGGGACCACGTGCGCGCACGTCACAGACAGCTCAATGTTACCGTTATGGGAACCGCCGAGGACGTCGGAGACCGCAAGTGGAACAACGGCGAAACGATTAATACACTCAGAAAATATACAGACGAGGAAAAGGCTTATCTGCCGCAGTATACACTTCAGCAACAGAGATAATTTGACGGCGAGATATTCGACGGCGAGATAATTCGGCGGCGAGATAATTCGGCTGTGAGATAATTCGGCCGTGAGTTATTCGGCTGTGAGTTATTCGGCTGTGAGCTATTCGGCTGTGAGTTATTCGGCTGTGAGACAATTCAGCGGCGGACAATGCCGCCGAAACATAAAATCCCTCACCCATAAAGGTGAGGGATTTTTTTAATTATATATCTGAATCACAATTTTGTCTTTCATATAATCATAATATGTAAGCGGATCTGTCAAAACTCCGTTCAGACGTACTTCAAAATGCAGATGATTTCCCGATGAATATCCAGTACTACCGACGCCGGCTATTGTCTGTCCCTTAGTTACCGTTTGACCGACAGACACATAAAGCGCCGTACAGTGCGCGTAAAGCGTTGCATATCCATTGCCGTGGCTGATTATAACATAATTGCCATAGCTTGAGTGCTTAGCCGCCGTTATCACAGTTCCGCTCTCGGCCGCGCGGATCGCCGTCCCTGCCGGCGCGGGTATATCAATGCCGCGGTGCGGCGCTTCGCCCGGTCTTTCATAACCAAATGTCGTACTTACAAGAAATTTGTCGGCAACAGGCCACAGAAAATCGCCGACGTCAGACGGCGTATCGGGAACATCGGGCGCTTCGGTTTCAGGCTCCGTTATCGAATCTTTAACGGGTGTTGTGGCTGCGGCCTGTTCCGATTCCGCGGCTTTGCGTGATTCCTCGGCCGCGCGCTCGCTTTCGGCAATTCGTTTGCTTTCAGCTATACGCGCCTGTTCGCGCTCCTGCTCGGCAATTTCTCTCAGTTGTCTTTCAATTTCCTCATTAAGGGCGTCTTCCTGCTCCTTAACTTCGCTTTTCAGCGCCTCATACTTATTTATATCCGACTCAAGATTTGAGATATAATTTTCGGATTCTTCACGCAGCAAAGCAAGATTTTCCCCGTCGCTTTTCAGGGCTGACATAACATCAAGCTGCTCATTTTTCAGCGAGTCAAGTCTCGACTTTTCCTCGGAAAGCGCCGCAACATCCTCCCTAAGCGTATCCATAACATCGTTTTGATATTCCATTATCGTTCCGACGCGATCAATATTTTCAAGAAACTCCACAAATGAATCTGCCGAAAATATCATCTCCAAGGGATTCAGGTCGCCGAAAAGCTGCGTCATCTGAAGCCAGTCCTTAAACTGCTCATAGTTTGCATCAATATTTTTATTGAGTTCCTCAATCTTTATATTTGCATCGGCAATTTCATCATCATAGAGAGCAATCATCTCATTAGTCTTAACCATCTTCTGACTGATTATCTCTATCTCTTCATCTATTTGATTCTTCCTCTCAAGCAATCCTGACAATTCGGAATTCATCGAGCTCAGCTGCTTATCATATTCGTCAATCTGGCGCTGCAGATCGCTCAGCCGGCTTTCTCCGTTATCGGTCAAGGCAGCTGAAACAGCAAGTTCAAAGCCGGAGGAGGAACCAAACATAAAAACTGCGGCAAGTGCAATTACGAGAGCCGTTATACTTTTTATTTTTGAGTTCATTGGCATTTCCTTTCCGAAATACAATCAAACGCACTCGGTTTATCCGTAAATCTGTATAGAATACCGATCCGACATATATGCAAAGAACGGCAGAGGATCGGTCAAAACGCCGTTTATGTATATCTCCAAATGAAGATGATTTCCGTAGGAATTACCGGTAGTACCGACAGCGGCAATACATTCACCCCTCGAAACGGTCTGTCCCTCAGATACATAGAGCTTAGAACAGTGGGCATACAAAGAGGCATAGCCGTTTCCATGGTTGACAATCAAATAATTGCCAAAGCTTCCATGATACCCGGCTGTAATGACTGTTCCGCTTTCCACAGCATAAATATTTGTGCCGTGCGGAGCCGGAATATCAATTCCACGGTGCGGCGTCTCTCCGCGCCTTACATAACCGTAGGTTGTACTTATCACATATTTTCCGTCAACCGGCCATGTAAACGAAGGAATGTCTCCAGACGAGGCCGGAGGTTCAATCGGCGGTTCGGTACTCACTCCGCTTCCGCTGCCTCCGTTTGACGCAGAGCCTGCGTTGTTTTCGGCAGCACGTCTGCTCTCTTCGGCAAGTCTTCTGCTTTCCTCTGCCTGCCGCTGTCTTTCCTCTTCTTCGGCTATAGCTGCAAGCTCCGACGCAATCTGATTGCCAAGAGCTTCCTCGGCCGCAAGGGCTTCCTCCAAATATTTCTCATACTGCTCTTCATTTTTCTTAAGCTCCGAAATATAGTTTTCGGCTTCCGTCCGAAGCTCCTGCAAACGCGCGTTGTCGGCTTCCATCTGATTTTTTACTTCAAGCTGTTCTCCCCTCAAAGTATCAATCGCCTGCTTCTGCATATTGACCATTGAGATGTCGTCGCGCAGCTCGTCCATCGTGGAATTCTGATATTCCATAAGAGTTCCGAGCCTATCAACGTTTTCAAGAAATTCGACAAAGGTTTCCGACGACATAATCATGTCAAGATAACTGTAATTTCCGAACACCTGCATAGTACGAAGCCAGCTCTTAAAGCTTTCATACTTGTCGTCAACAGCCGTGTCCATGTCAATCATTTCGGAATTCTTACTCTGAATTTCCGCGTCATATACGCTTATCAGCTCGTTGGTAGCCTCTATTTTTTTCTCTACAAGCAGAATTTCTTCGTCCAGCTTTTCCTTTCTTTCATATGCACCGTTGATCTCCGCTCTGGCTTCATTGATTGCATCATTGTATGAATCTATTTTTCCCTGAATTTCGCTGAGCTCATTCTCTTTTTCCGCAACCGATGAAGACGAAGCCGCCTTAAGAGGCTCCGCAGACGCTGAAACAGTAAAACCAAAGATCAGCAGTGAAACGGCAAGCAATTTTATACGGCGTTTTTTCATAAAGGTTCCTTTCAAATAAGCAATACCATGCAAAACAGCTTCTCATCGTCCGCTTTTGCGGACGCTCTTACGAACGCTCTTATGAAGATTTTGCCACATTTTTCGTCACGCCTTGAGATATTTACGCAGTGAGATTACACTGCCCAAAATACCGCAGATAATACCTATGCCGATGAATCCAAACAGCACAAGACCGTTTACCGTACCGAAATCTATGACAGATATAAATCCAAAATTCTTCATGACAACGTTGTGAATATACATGTAAGCGTAATACTCCACAACGTATGCCGCAATACTCGAAAACAGGCCGATCAGAATTCCCTCAAAGATAAACGGCATTGTGATAAACGAATTCGTAGCTCCGACATACCGCATGACCGCAATCTCCTGCCGCCTCGAAAATACAGCAAGCTTGATTGTATTTATTATTACAAACATACTAACTACAAGCAATATAACAAGGAACCACACAAAGACAAACACTACACCCGAACGAACATTTTCAATCGTATCGGCAATGTCTTCCCGACAGTCTACACGATATATCAGCCCCGTCATATGCTCAAGATTATACCGAAGCTCCGAAATATCGTCGTTTTCCTTATATGTAATCGTAAACTGGTCGGTAAGAGGGTTGTCGCCGTCTTCAAGTCTTGCAAAAAGATCCGTGTATTCCGAATACTTCTCATTCATCTCGGAAAGGGCTTTAGCCTTGGACGTAAATGAAACCGACTCTACATTTTCAAGCTGCTGAATCTGCATCTCAATGTCGGCAAGAGCCGTAATACGCCTGTACTCGACGCCCAAACTCTCTTCAGCGGTAGAATATCTTCCGATAGTATCACCGTCAAGGCTGCCTGTCCTAAGTTTGACCGCAGCAAGAACACTGCGGATTCGGTCTACCTCTACGCGCGCTTTGGAAAGATCAAAGAAATTACGCAGCTCGGGAATATCAGCTTCAACTTCGCTCAGCAGAGCAGCCGTGTCGCCTGACGTATATTCAGCGGCAATATCCGCTATCTCCGAATCGCTCAGTCCGTCCCAAAGCCCCCTGACAGTTATAAGCCCCGGCGATGTGCCGCCGGACGTATTGCCTCCCGCCGAATCCGACGCGCTTCCCGTCACAATTTCAGAGGGCGACGAGCCGCCGGACGTATCGGCCTGCACCCCTGTATCAGATACCGTATTGACAACCGTATCCGCAACCGTATCCGCCTCTGCGTTTGATACCGCAGGATCCAAATTTGTATCTACAAAAACAAGTATATAATTCAGCATTCCTATATTGTTTATATTGTAGTTTACATTATAGAGAAGCAGCACAAACGTGCCCAGTACAACAAGACAGGACATCAGCACCGCAACAGACGCAAACGTCATAACTCCGTTCCGCCACAGCCCCTTTATACTCTGCTCCAAAAAATACAGAATGCTGACCTTTTTCCTCTTATTCACTGAACATGCCCCCGATCTTATCATCGACAACATGACCTTCCTTAATAGTTACAACCCGCTGACGGAAAAAGTCAACAAGACTTTTCTCGTGAGTTACAACTATGACCGTCTTGTTTTTACGATGAATTTTTACGAGCAAATTCATTATTTCAAGGCTCATTTGAGGATCAATGTTTCCAGTCGGCTCGTCGGCAATAATCATTCTCGGATTATTAGCCATTGCACGCGCAAGTGCAACACGCTGTTTTTCTCCGCCAGAAAGCTCGCTAGGAAAACGATTGTATTTATCCTGCAATCCCACTATGCCGAGAATCGTCGGAACCCTCCTGCGAATTACCCGCATCGGCTCCCCGATTACTCTCATCGCAAAGGCCACATTTTCATATACGGTTTTGTTTTCAAAGAGCCGGAAGTCCTGAAATACAACCCCCAGCTCTCGGCGGTAATACGGTATCCGCCGCTCAGGCAAATCGGTAAGGTCGAATTCATCAACTGTAAGACGGCCGCTTGTAACCTTCTCCTCACGGAGCAAAAGCTTCATCAGCGTACTCTTACCGGCTCCTGAGGCACCGACAACAAACACAAATTCGCCGTCGCCAATCTGAAGATTGACATTATCAAGTGCTACAGTTCCGTTGGGATATGTCATACTTACATTTTCAAATTCTATCATTATGTTGAACCACACTTTTCAAATCTATATTTCAGCATTAACACGATTGCCGCCGCGACAGTCTGAAACACAAAAATAAGCTATAACCATAAAGCTCAATACTTAACAGGCTTTTGCGTCAAATACTTGTGAACCATAAGAGCGACCTTAAACGTGATTGCATGCTCAAATTCTCTCAGATCAAGTCCGGTCATCTTCTTGATTTTATCAAGACGGTAGACAAGCGTGTTTCTATGTACAAAAAGCTTTCTCGATGTCTCGGATACATTGAGATTGTTCTCGAAAAACGCATGAATTGTCATCAGCGTCTCTCTGTCGAGATTTTCAATTGTGCCCCTCTTGAAAACTTCCTTAAGAAACATTTCGCAAAGAGTGGTGGGAAGCTGATAAATCAGACGCCCTATTCCAAGATTCTCGTAGCTGAGAATAGTCTTCTCAATGTCAAACACCTTTCCGACCTCAAGAGCTACCTGAGACTCTTTATATGAGCTTGCAAGATTTTTGACATGATCAACCACCGTGCCTATGCCTATATTAACTTTTACATAAAACTCGGAAAGACACGTGTCCGCTATGTTCTGCGCAACCGCTTCGATTTCTTCGGTCTCCGCGTTGCTTTCAACTTCTTTCACAAGAACAACGTCACGCTCCGATACGGAAATTACAAAATCACGCTGCTTGTCCGGGAATAAACTTTGAATAATGTCATACGGAAGAGTATCTGTCTTCCCAAAAAAACGAATCAGCATTGCAACCCGCGAAACATCGGTTGAAAAATGCATCTCCTTGGATTTAATATAAATGTCGCTCGGCATTATATTGTCGAGAATGACATTCTTGATAAATGCACATTTATCATATTTTTCATCATACAAATGCTTGATATGCGCAAATGAGACGGACAATATCGCAAGAATCCGATCGGCCCCTCTGTCCTCCCCTTCAATAAAAAGAATATATTCCGGGTTTATTCCGCCTTCTATGTAACGGTACGTAAATCCTCCGCTCGAAAACGGTCCGTTCTCAACGCCGGCGGTCTCACGGATTCCTACCCGTGTTTCTCCGATTCTGCCAAGCTCGCTGCAGGCAATAATTACATCGTTGTCATCTAAAACGCCTATGGTTCTATCTCCGACGACATCCTTAAACTGATGTATTATCGTCTGAAATAATCTGTTAGACATTAAGACTCCTCCCTCCAAAAAACTCTTTTTTTATTTTTGTATGATTTTTACAACAGCCAGAGTAAAATCACATTGAATTCGGGATAAGACAAGCATATTGCAAATATCTGTGAATATTATAATACACTATTTTTGCATGAATTTCAATAGCATTGTATGAATTTTAACAATTTTCATCAGAAATATATATCTATAACTGACATTTTCGTTTCTTATATATTACCGTATTTTATCTTTTCTTTGTGAAAATTATAAATTTACTAAAAAAGTAATTAGAAATTACTACAACAACCTGAGCAAAAAGCTTTGGAATAAAATCGTTCATGTGCAGTACCCTGACGCCGAAAGATATTATTATCATTTCGAGTCCGAGCGAAACCAAACGCATTCCCACAAATGAAACAAACTGCATAAAGCCACGATGAGCATCATCGTTTTCTGACGTATGTTTTTCCCTCTCCGTATCGTTAAATACGAAAAATTTATTGACAAAAAATGCAAACAATACAGCGGCTGCCCATGATATTGCGGTTCTCAGCTCAGTATAATTATCACCGGCAAAAAAATATCCCGCAAAAGCCTGAAACGCAAAACTTACCGCTGTAGTCAGCCCTCCGCAGATGACATATACAATAAGCTCTCTGTATTTCTTAATTAATTCAATCATCTTTTTCATAATTACGACAGCAACCTTTCTATAACCAAAAAGCAAAGATATATCAATTGAAATAAATTATTCCGAATAATCCGAAACAAACTTATCGTATATGTCCGCGGCCTCCAAAAGATTTATAGCCTCGATAAGCGCTCCCGCAGATATGTTTTCCGGTATTCCGAGAACTCTGCACAGCGCGGCACGCTTATCGCGGCTGCCTTCTCCTCCCGAAAGACCGTCAGAATATAATCTTGACTTATCAATTTGACGGAAGCCGTTATCGCTGTTTCTGTTCTTTCTTCCGGAAGCATTGTTTATCGTTTCTTCACTTTCGCTGCCGACTCTGCCGAGAAAAGTCTCAAATATACTTCCGAGACTGCCGCAGTCTATTCCCTCTACGCCCAGAACACCTTCCTTAGACGGTATCCTTTTTCTCTTTTCCTTGCCCTTTACACGCGGCGTATAAAGGTTATAAATCCTGCGCCCCTCTCCAAGAACATTTTTAAGATAATTTCTGATGACAAGTCCTGCCCCGTCGCTGTCGGTAAATACAACTACCGCCCCCCGCTTGTCGCACAATTTCCTGAGATATTCGATCTTCTCCTTATCCCTGAACAGCGAAAAGCCTCCGGTGGTAATAATATGCGCGTCTATTACGGAGGAAAGGCGTATCTTGTCATACTTTCCCTCTACAATAACGGGATACGGGACTTTAATCAATTCTCTTTTCATTATAAAATCCCTCATAAAAACGCAATCAGACGTTCAAGTATAAGATAAGCGTCTGCCTGCGAATTTTTAATAAGCCTGTCAGCCTCTCCGCACTTCTCTACCGTGACGGCAATCCTTTCTCGGCTGATTATACGTCCGGCTTCGAGATATTTGCCCACTCTGAATTCATGCATTCCAAGTCCCGACGCGATCGCTTTTCTGTTTTCTCCCGAATCCGCAAGCACATTGACCGTCTGAAGGTCGCACCACACAGAAGAAATTTGAGCAAGAATTTGTTCAGGTCTTACCTTTTTTGACTTCATATCAAAATATGCTGCGAAAAGCGCATCCCTATCTCCTGACAAAATAGCATTCGATACCGCAAACGGCTGCATTTCGGGGTTGTAAATACAGCAGACGGCATCTATATCCTCCGCCCTAACCTCCAGTCTGCCGGAGGATAAAATATATGCGCAAAGCTTGTCTATTTCCGACGCAATCAGACGCATTGAGCCTCCGCAAAGCTCCATAATCCTATAACACTGCTCCCGTGACGCCGTTACACCGAACGCACCGAAATGCTTTAACATCCATACCGAGAGCTTTGACGGCGTCTGTCTTTCAAAATACACGACGCTTACATGTGACGCAACGCGGGTGATAAACGAAGACGCTTTTTTCGGCAGCGTTCCGGTATCAATTTCTTCATCTCTTGCATAAAAAATTACCACATTATCCTTATTTTCCGAAAGCTCGTCAAGCAACATACAAAAATTATCGGTTTCAGACGCATTCATGAGCTTGAAATTCACAGAACGCACCTCTATAAGACGTCTTTCGCAAAACAGTGAAACCGTAGAGGAAGCATTTATAAGTTCCTTGAAATTCAATTTTCCGCCACTGCCGTCACTGTCTATTCTCGTATATGCAAAAACACCGTTTTCTTCGTCCTCTCCCAAAAGCTTATCCTTAACCATTTTCAGACAGCTTTCAAGCATATACTCCTCAGGACCGCAGAATATATAGATACCGTTTATCCCGCTCTTAACAGCCGAACGAATATCGGAAGATGACATAATATTAAGTTTACCGTTATCTTTCATTGAAGCGTTCTCTCCCCTCATTCGGATACAAAAATAAAATGCGCGGGTGCATAAGATAAGCTGACCGCGCAAATTAATCAGTATAAAAATAAGACAGCTCGGAATCAGGTCACAGCTCAGTCAAGAATCTCTTTAATTACTCCGCCAATCTGAAGTCTGCCGTCGGAGTTATAAACTGCGATACTCTCACCGATTTTTACCGAGACTCCCATTGTAAAGAAAATTATATCTGCCACAAGTTCGTCGTCGACAACCTTATGAATATATACATGACCTTTTACGGTCCTGCCGTCATCTCCGATTTTCAGTACCGACGAACAAATATAGCTTGAATATCCTCGGTCAAAGTCCGGTCCCTCATACCCCTGAACAGTAATACTTCCGATTCTTACGGAGTTAGCAGGCACCGGGCTTATCCACGGCCGGTCACAATATACAGGAGTTGCATTATAAAATCCGTGAGCCGAAGCATATTCTGTAACCTGCTCCTTATACAGTGTTCCTGCCGGACAGATAAACATTTTAACGTCCTCCGCGGAAAGACCGGAAAGTAAATGGCTTTGGTCAAGCTCCTTACATACGGCAGTTTCGACACATGCAACGGTTGCGGCACAGCCTATTGCACTGTCTTTTGACTGCTTCTCACCATCTTTAAAAATTCGACAATAATGCCCGGTTGCAACAGCATCAAAGCCGTTCTCACGGGCATAAGCGCAGAGCACGGACGCGATCTTTGATTTTGTCACACCCTCTCCGGGAACAGTAACAAAGGTTATTCCTGCTTTTTCAGCCGCTGCGGCCGCAGAAGAAACATTTGCCCCCGTACAGTTAATTACACCGCCCATAACATCATTTCCCTGCTCCTTCAGCATTACTGCTGCCACAAAGCTCTCCGCATCTCCGTTTATTCCAACAAGTATTTTCATAATGAAATATAACCATCCTTTAGATATAGCTGTAATATTAAATATCCGTACCAAATATAAAATAAAAATACACCGTACACGATTTTACACTGTAAAATTGCGGGTATAATTAGCTTTTTTGCTGTACACAGCATTAAGCTGTCAATAAATATTATTGTACTGTTTAACAAAATTCACTTCTGTACAATCAGATGAACTATCAGTTAACTTTGCATGAACAGCATTTCTCTGAATGAGGCCTGTGCTAAAGGTCAATCATAAAAAGAATCTTTGCTGCATAGTTTTTTACAAAACCCATAAAAAAATCATTCAGGACAACCTTTTAAAACGAAAGGAAAACGATTTTATGCGAGCAAGTTTAATTATGATTATTATAACTGCTGTTTCAATATGTCTTTTTATTCCCGATACGGTTTCACTGCCGTCAGAAACAGATTACACAAATGCGCCGGAAGAATCGGAAACATGTGACTCCGAAACGGAAATGCTTCCCGCGCTATCCGAAAATACCAACGTACAAACCGATGAAGCGTCGTACGCCGATATTGTACTGGAAGAAGCATTTAAGGCAATAAGAGCAGATTATCATACATTTATATCCGAAACAATAAAAGATGAACCGACAAATGACATTGACAGTCAAACAGACGACGGCAATACTCAAGAAGACAGAAGTATACAGAACAATCAAATCGGCTCCGATGTATCGTCCGAAACAGCTCACGAAAATTCCGTTTCGGAAAGCACGGAAACACAAGCCTCACAGCCTGAGGCGGCAAATTCCGGAAACAATATATCTTGGGAATCCGAGTATACTTATTGTCCTGAGATAAGCTGCGGAATCAACGACTGCAGTATAGTATCCGTCTATATTCATGACAGCAGTCAAACACTTCAAATGACACTTCACGACTACGTAACCGGTGTCGTTGCTTCTGAAATGCCGATATACTTCGGAACCGAAGCAATACGTGCTCAGGCAATTGCAGCACGAACATATGCGATTTATAAAATCATCAGCGGTCAGGATTCAAGCGAACATACCGGAATATACCTCTGCGACGCAACTTCACACTGCTGCGCATATACACCAAAATCTTCAAGCTATGACAAATGGGGAGAATCGGGCAGCAGCATTATTCAAACCGCAGAAGCCGCAGTTTATGATACGGAAAATAAAGTTATAACCTACAACGGAAGCTGTATCTGTGCCGTATGGCATTCAAGCTCGGTAAATCAAACCAAAAATGCAAAAGACGTTTGGGGAAGTCCGATCGCATATCTCTGTTCCGTCCCGACATCCGAAAAGGACAGGCGCGCCTCCGGACACGGTGTGGGAATGAGTCAATACGGCGCCGACGACATGGCTGCACAGGGCTTTCTCGCAGAAGAAATACTGCAGCATTATTATACCGATTGTATAGTATCGCAGCTGAGATAAACAAACCGTCATTACCGACGGCTGATTTTTCCCATCTGCCTTTGTGCCATTACGAGACCGTAATAGATACCTTTTTTTCTCATAAGCTCATCATGTGAACCGATTTCGGCAACCGTTCCTTTATCGAGAACAACAAGCTTGGTTGCATTTCTAAGCGTCGATAGTCTGTGCGCAATTGCAATCGTAGTCCGCCCTGCGGTAAGAGCCGCAAGAGATTTCTGTATCTGGCGTTCCGTTTCGGTGTCGAGTGCGCTTGTCGCTTCGTCCAAAATAAGAATTCTCGGATTATGAAGCAGCGCTCTTGCAATTGATATACGCTGACGTTCTCCTCCGGATACCGTCATTCCGCGCTCTCCGATCAGCGTATTATATCCGTCAGGCATACGCATGATAAAATCATGCGCTCCTGCAAGCTTTGAAGCGGTAATCACCTCGCCGTATCCCGCGCCCGGCTTAGAGTATGCGATATTCTCGTAAACGGTACCCGTAAAAAGAAACGTCTCCTGCAATACCGTTCCTATCTGAGAACGCAAAGAGCTCTGTGATATATCTCTAATATCAACTCCGTCTACTGTAATTTTACCGTCCTCTACATCATAAAGACGAAGAATCAGATTTATAAGTGTGGTTTTTCCCGCTCCCGAGCGTCCGACAATTCCTACCATTTCACCTTTATTAATCTCAAGACTGACATTTTTAAGGACACTTGCCGAATTTCCATATCCAAACGCGGCATTATCAATTTTTATATTGCCTTCAATCGGAAACGAAATCAGATTATCTCTTTCTTGTATATCGCTCTCCTCATCGAGTATTTCAAATATTTTAACAACCGAGGTAAGCGTATTTGTAAGTCTCCGCATAAGTCCGGAAAACCAAAAAAGCGGCGCGTATATCATACTTACATAAGACACAAGCTGCTGCATATATCCGAGCGTCATCGTACCGTCAAGAATATGACTTCCCACATAGTATATTACAAAAAATTCACCGACGCCCATTATAAATCTCAAAAGCGGCATAAATACGGAAAATGTATATTCACTGCGCTTCGTCGCCTCACGCTCCTGATTTATGGCACGGTCATACCGTCCGCATTCGTAATGTTCTCTCCCGTATGCCTTAACAACACGTATTCCGGAAAAAATATCGTGCATTATAGTCCTTGCCCTCGAAGAAACCTTCCAGCTGCGGTGGTACAGCTTCCTCACATACTTCCTAAAAATACTGTTGAGATAATAAACAAAAGGCATCGGAAGCAATACAATAAATGCAATCAAAGGATCATATACAAAAAGAAAAACGCAAACTCCTATGAAAGTCACAACCATCTCGGCAGCCCTTCCGAGATCGTTTACAATAAAGCTGCGAAGATTTCCCGTATCTCCGGTAATTCTGGACATAATATCCCCGACTGTACGTCTGTTGATATTCGAAATACTGACCGATTCCACTTTGTCAAAAAGCATTCCGCGCAAATCAACAATTACCCGGCTTCCGGTCTTAGAAATTACAATATTACGAACTGCCCCGATTATATTGGAAACAAGCGAAACGGCAAATATCATGAAAACCGTAACAATATATCCCGATAAACGCGGCAGTTCATCAGCCTTAATATAATCGTCCGTAAGTATCCTTGTAAGCATAGGAGAGAGAAGTCCGAGTCCCGATATGAAAAAATACAGCAATACCGAGAAATAAATATATCCCCTGTACGGCCTTGCTATGTTCCAAAGCCTCTTCAGATACTGCTTACCGCTTGTGCATGAAAGGCATACATTCGAACCCTGCTTATACGGACGGCCGCATTTCGGACAGTTTTTTTCTACAGATGATTCGTATCGATAATCATACTTTCCGACAGAAAGCCAACGGTTAAGCTGCTTAGAGACAGATGAATACAGCAGAGCATATTCCATGCTTGCACGGCAAAGCAAATGAGAACGTCCGTCTGCGTCCGTATATTCCATCATCACGCAGCCGACTCCGTCTTTATAATCAAAGCTTTTTACAGAATCAAGCGCAATATATACCGTCTGTTCCGCTTGTTCCGCGAAAACACAGCTTTTTTCACCGTGTTTAAAATTCTTTTTAACTCCTCCCCTGCCATCCGAACTTGATTCCGGAGAAACCGATTTTCCTACTCCGTGCAAATCGGGAAAGATAATAATATATCCTGAATCTGAAGGACCGCCTCTGACAACGGACACGGCTCCATCCACAAAACAGCTTCCGTTTTTCGGAAGATTAAATCCAAAAGCAACAACCGAGCGGAGCGAATCCTCTGCAAACCTCTTGTCTGCCTCCGAAAGGCGCCGTGTAAGAATCTCCCTTGTTTCCATTAAAATACCTCATGCCGCTTTCGCGGCTTTAATAATCAAAATCACCGATTCAGAATTACAAATATATTTCAATTTTCTTAATGCTGGCGCGGTCAAGAGCGGACAAGCTTTCAATTTCATAGCGGTTTCCAATGTTGTCCGCAATAAAAATTCTGTCTCCTCCCGCATGTATTATGCTTCTGAAATTATCACGCAGCGTAAGTTCCAATACTCCGGCTTCGGTTTCGATTTTCCAGATTGAAAAACCTTGACGCTCGCTTATAGAATAAATTTTACTTATGCGCGGAGCATAATATTTTCTTTCAAGTTCCCGCCTCACAAGATTTCTCTGCTCAGCGTTCAGCCCGTCAAGCTCCTTTATTATTCCGATTTCCTTTGATTCCGTATCATAGACTGATATATAACTGTCCGGTGCGTCAAACGGAAAGGCTCTGTGAAATAATACTCTCGGAAAATAAAGAAAATCATCGGCCTCGGGCAGATTTTCGTCAGCCGCAATAAAATCCTCCGCCGCTTTTGCCGCAAGATGCGCAGCGGCATTTTCCGAAAGTCTGAGACAGACAAAATCTCCGGCCTCCTCAAATTCCGCATTTTCAGAATTAAGAAATAAAATATCGGCGGCAGAATCAAGGGAATTATTATCCGTAACTGCCTTTAATTTACTTTCATTAACATTACCCATCACTTTAGAAACCACCCTTATTATCTTATCCTTACAGGCTTCCTTTTTCATTCAGTATTAACAGCCCGACCTAATAACAGGAGAAAAATCCCCCCGATTCAATTTTATACAGCTGCCGTAAAATCAGTGAGATACAAAATTTCACTCCTCAATTCCAATATTCTTTAGAGCGTCAAGCTGGTATTTATAAAGCTTATAATATATTCCGTTCCGGCCGATAAGCTCTTCATGCGTCCCGCTTTCCGGAATTTTTCCTCCGTCAATCACAATTATTTTATCAGCATTCCGAAGCGTTGACAAACGATGAGCTATTATTATTGTCGTACGCCCATGTGAAAGCTTTTCAAGTGCGAACTGTATCATTCTCTCGGTCTGAGTGTCCATTGCGGCTGTCGCTTCATCAAGAATCAGAATTTTGGGATTTCTGAGTATCGCTCTTGCAATCGAAACTCTTTGCCTTTCTCCTCCCGAAAGCTCCATATATCCATGACCGACACGCGTCTGATATGCATCAGGCAATTTCATTATAAAATCATGTGCACCGGCTATTTTTGCCGCACTTACAACCTCGCCGCGGCTTGCATCAGGTCTTGCGTATGCTATGTTATCATAAACGGAACCGACAAAAAGATATGTCTCCTGAGAAACTATCGACACCTCTCTCCTAAGGTCGCTCAGAGCGATTTTCTTTGTCGGAACACCATCTATTGTAATTCGGCCCGAAACCGGATCATACAGTCTTATAAGCAGATTCGCAATTGTACTTTTTCCGGCTCCCGTATGTCCTACAATTCCGAGCGTTTCTCCGGGATTTACATGAAACGAAATGTTCTCTAAAACTTTTCTGCTTCCCACATAAGCAAAGCTAACGTCCTCAAAGCTGACCTCACCCTTTATCTGAGGCATATTAACAGGATTCTCGTCCTCAACAACATCAGGTTCGGCATCCATAATTTCCATCATTCTCTGCATCGCGTTTACAGAATCGGAAAAAGCACTTAAAACGTTGAAAAAATAAAACATCGGGTTATAGAGAAAATTTATGTATGTTATAAATGTGAAAAAGCTTCCGTACGTCATTCCTCCCTGTATTACCGACCAGCCTCCAAACCCGAGCGCAGCAATATTGCTGGCATACAAAAGAACATAAGAAAGCGGAAAGGTCTTTTGCCAGAAAAATGACGCGTTGTATTCCGCATCCGCCTGATCCTTGCTGTGAAAGTCAAATCGTTTTCCCTCTTCCTCCTCCTTTGCAAATGTTTTAACAACTCTCATACCGGTAAGAAGATCGCTTATAAGAGCCCGGAGAGTCCGTGACGCCGTAAAGCTTTTCGCATTATAGGATCTTATACGTGAATATATCAGCTTCCAGCATATTATGACTACAGGAATTGTAACAACCGACAACAGCGTAAGACGCACATTTATAGTAAGCATTATAACGAAAACAGCCACAACTTCTATAACGTTTATGCAAAAATACGGAAACCCCTCACAGAAAAGCCAGTAAATTGTGTTCGAGTCCCCGTCAACCTGCTGCATTAAACCACCGGTCTGTCTCCCCGTAAAAAATGAAACCGACAGTCTTTCAAATGCAGAAAAAATTGTTTTTTTGAGATCATATATAATATCCGCTGCTACTCTTGTACTGACGACGCCATTGGCAATTTCAACAAGCTGAGTAAGCAGACGGGTTCCAACCAGAAGAACAACAACAAGAAAAAGATTGCCGTAAAATTCGCCTCCCAAGGTCAATACCTTATCGTAGTAAAATCCGGTACTGACATACGGCGTAACTACGGAAAGTCCTGCGCTTGCAAACAAACACAAAGCTATTGCTATTACCTTATAACGGTATTTTCCCAAAAAAGACAAAAAGCGCATTACAACATTGGACGCCCTGCTGCATTTCGGACATACCGCTATATCCTGCTCCGGCCTTTTGCTCAGCTTTCTTCCGCAGCGCGGACATTCTCCGTCGCTGAAGTCATCGTCTGCGGGCTCCGAAGGAAGTTCCCCCGTCTTTTTATAAGCATTAAATACACGCGCCGTCAATTCTGCGGCTTCTCTTGCACCGCATGTAAGATAGCTTAAAATAAAATAATTATCATAAGGCCCGTTATAAGGCCCGTCATAATTTCCGTCATAAGGCCCGCCCCTTGAATCTCTACGGCGGGCAGTAAGACAAAATCCGGAAATCATTTCCTCGGTACGAATTTCGTCTATCTCGTCAATATCATATTCATAAAACGAGATTTCATTAATCCGACAAACCGCTGTATCGGAATGAGCTCCGAATATACTGCCGTATATACGTCCGAACATGCCTGAAGCACGTTTGATAAAGCTTTTTTCTATCTCCGTTATGTAACCTATCAAATATACCTTTTCCGCAGTAAAAAGTATATGATTTTCAAGGTATACCCCCTCGCGGTTCCTGTCAAGCTTTGCGGAATAGATTATTTTCTCAGGCGAAATTTCATGACGTGTCAAAAGCTTCAAAAGATCATTGCTTATTACCGGTTTTTTCTTCTCTGAATTACTTTCCATATTAAGACAACTTCCTTTCATGCAAGCTTTTACCGTATCAAATATACCGGTACACATACATACTCGGTTATCTTTGACGTCAACACTATAAATTATATTTACCTGTTTTTATTCCTAAGATATCCGAGTAAATCCGAACGTGTTCTTGCACACAGATACGCTTCGTCATAGTCGAGCATATATGCATAGAGCTGTTCAAGATGTCCCCATATGATATAGCGTTCGGCAGCACATACGGAGTCATCCTCGGCAAGCTCACGCAGGTGGATTACAGCGCTTTTCATATCTCCGCTCTCCGCTTCCAGAAGAGCGCCCATCTTTCTTTTATATATGCTGCCCGACGGAAGAATATCATTTATCATTTTTTCGGCGGCGGCAAAATTTCTTTCGGAAATAGTCCTCTCGATTACACGCTCGGCAAAAATCTGTTCAAACGTATTTTGCAACGGTATAATTCCGTTTAAGCTTCCCTCTGCCGTACCAAGTCCGTCAGGAAACGGCTTGATTCTTTCAATTTCGTCAATCATAATTTTTGCATGCCTTACAGAATCCGCAGATACGTAAGCTGTTCTTGCGGAATAAAACAGAGAGCTTTTAAAGTCCTTATACGCACAGTCAATTTTATCGTTCCGATAATTGTTTTCTCCTCTGCGCAGATAAACTATAGAACGGATAAGATTCATCTCATCAGACGCAGCTTCGGGATATTTCTCACAAACCGCGATACACAAATCACTGTCGCCCTCAAGAAAAAGACGGCGTATTTCGCTCTCGCGGAATCTTGTCTCAGCCGAATTCGAATCGTCATCGGTAAAGAACTCCCCGACAGGTATCCGCAAACGCTCCGATATATACAGCAATGTCTGAAGAGACGGATACACAGAGTCATTTTCAATTTTAGAAAGCATATTTCTTGTAATAAAATTTCCGGCAAGCTCTGTCTGCGTTATTCCCGCACTTTTCCTTGCTAACCTTATTCTCTCACCGAGCGTCACTTCCAGCCGTCCTCTCATTTCAATTTGCAGTTCTGTAATTCTAATTTCACAACAGTAATTTTTTTCCAAATGTATAAGAAAAGCTCTGGAGACACCGCAAATAATTATACGGTGTCTCCCTTTAAATATTTAAATACTGTCAATCGGCAGCGCCAAAGTCTAAGGAAATATCATTTACAGCTCCGGACTGAACGTCAAGGCGATTAAGCATATCTCCGGACTTCGTTTCACCGAATTTATTATAATCCATATTATCAGTCATTTCTACAATCGCTTTTTTTACCGCAGTTTCAAGCTCCGAGGAACAATCTTTCATGAGAACCTCAGCCAGCTCATCGGACTGCCGTGCAGCCTTGTCAGCCGCATCATGAAGCTGAACACATATCAGTGAAACAAGCTCACCGTATTTTGTGCCAACCTGCTTTGCAGCCCCCGCAGAAACCGAAGCAAACGTTCCGCTTAAACTGCGAAGATACTCCTCCGCATTTTTTCTGCATCTGAGAAGCTCATTTTCAGCCTGCTCTTTAATAAGTTTAGCCTCTGCATCCGCACGGCGCAGCACTTCTTCGGAATCCTCATGTATTTTCTTTGCCCGATTCTTTGCATCGGAAATAATTATATCCGAATTCTCTCTGGCGTCAATCATTATTCGACCGATCTGACTTGATATTTTATCGTACATTTCAGCCTTATGTATAAGATCATCGTCCTCCGGCAGCTTTTGAAGCTCTGATGCGGATAAAAGTTTTGCTTCAAGCTGTCTGACCCTTGTCTGTGCCTCGGATGCTCTGACCTCAGCCTTAATTTTTTCATCACCCAAGGTTTTGAGTCTGCCGAGCATATCCTCACATCTTTCTCTGAGAGCCGAAATAAGAGCTTCGGACTCCGAAATCTTGGCATTTTCCTCCGGCTTTTCCGTGTCACTTTCCGCCGGTAATTCCTGTTTATCCGATACCGCTTTCGCAAGCTCGTGTCTGCAATCGGACAATTCTTTCTGCAGCCTTGCAATTATCTGTTCCTTATCCGAAACAACCGACTTAAGCGCTCGGATTTTGTCTTCGTAATCGCGCGTCGCAAAAACAAAATTTCCGTTGAGTTCCTTTATATATTTATTTATATCATCTTTATTATATCCCCGAACAGATGTTCGAAACGAGGGATTGCTTATTTTCTGACTCATTAATATCGTCCTTTAAAATAATTATTCAATTTTTCTATTTTCAGACTTTTGAAGCAGAATCATTAATGTCATTTCACCTATTGTCATTTCATCTTACGAAGAATCTCTTCAACCGCGTGCAGATCATCAACCGTGTTAACTCCCCACAGCTCGCTCTCGTCGTCAGTTTGGTATGCTCCGACTTTTTCGTCGGAATCAAGCATAATTTTGGGGACATCTGTAAGATAGTACTCGCCGGCGGCATTGTTGGAATTGATTTTACCCAACGCCGCTGTAAGCTTTGCGCAATCAAATACATAAAGTCCAACATTAAGCTCCTTTATTTCCCGTTCCTCCGGAGTGCAGTCCTTATGTTCCCTAATCGCAGAAATTCTTCCATCGGAATCTCTGATAATTCTTCCGAAAGGAAGCCTTTGTTCGCTGACGCATGAAAGAAGCGTACATGAGTTTCCCTCTCTCTGATGCTGACTGCACAATGCTTCCACCGTTGACCTTTTAATGCACGGAACATCTCCGCTGAGAATTACAATATCTCCTTTATAATTCTCAAGTCCGAACTGTTCAATGGCACATTTTACCGCATACCCGGTTCCATACCCGTCAGAACCCTGCAAAGCGTAATTTTTTTCGGGAAAAGCTTCTTTTACGGCGTCTGCCATAAAACCTACAACAACCGTTATATCCTTTTCGTCGATAAAATCTATTGAATCAAACACATACGAAATCAGCGGACGTCCGCATGCCTTTCTTAAAACCTTCGGACTCGGATTTTCACTGTCATAAAGACGTGTTCCTTTTCCGCCCGCCATGATAATCGCTTTCACTATTAATGATCCTTCCTTTCAAATCAACGGCGCTCCGAAGCAAAAACCTCTCTGAAAATTCACTTTCGCGTAAACCCAAAAACATCGGCGCCTCATATATATTACCTGTAAGCATACGTTTTATCAAAATTTATGTAAAACCGTCTCAAAAATAATGCTAAACATTTTCACACATTATAACACATATTCCGAATAATGTAAACAATTTTTTTTAAATTGCTTAATTATCCCGCATAATTATATGATAACCCGAGTAAAAAGAATCGGCGGTACAGCATTTCTGCAATACCGCCCTATCTCAATAAAACCCGAAGCTACACCATAATTTATTAAACCGTATGGACCCCGTTCTTTCGGTCCGCATTATCGTCTACGCGATATTTTTTCGACTGACGGCGCTTGAAGAAATCAACAGCCACAGAACCAAACAGTGCATACGAAAGAACATCTTCCTCCTGCTCTATATAAGATGAAATTTCGCCGCGGAGTCTGTCAAGCTCCGGCTGAAGCATATCAGCCGGCCTGCATGTAATCGGTTCCCTGTCTCCAAGAATTTTTTTACTGAATTCCGGATCAATTTCAGCCGGAGTTTTTCCGTACTCACCGGCTATAATACCGACAAACTCCTTAGATACCATCTTATACCGTTCTCCGCTCAAAACATTAAATACGGCCTGTGTTCCGATAATCTGAGATGTCGGAGTTACAAGAGGAGGATAACCCGCGTCGCGGCGCACGCGCGGAACTTCCTCAAGAACAGCGTCAAGCATCTTAAGCTGTCCGGCATTCTTCAGCTGCGAAACAAGATTTGAAAGCATGCCGCCTGGCACCTGATACCGGAGAGCATTTACATCAACACGAAGCACTGTCGGATCAAGTTTTCCGTTCTTTATATACTTTTCACGAAGCTTCGCGAAATGCGAACGTATCGGCTCCAATTTATCAAGAGACAGACCTGTGTCGTAATCAGAACCGGCCAGAGCCGCAACCGTTGCCTCGGTCGAAGGCTGACTTGTTCCGAGCGCCAGCGGCGAGATAGCTGTATCGACTATATCCACACCCGCCTCTACCGCTTTGATAAGAGTCATTGAAGCAAGACCCGCAGTATAGTGCGTATGCAGCTCAAGCGGAAGTCCGGTTTTGGCCTTGACTGCCTTCACAAGCTGTTCAGCCTGATACGGTCCGAGAAGTCCGGCCATGTCTTTTATACAAATCGAATCGGCTCCCATTTCGGAAATCTGCCGCGCATACTCGGCAAAAGTATCGCTCGTATGGACCGGACTGGTCGTATAGGAAATCGCCACCTGAACATGACCGCCTTCACGCTTTGTTGCATCAATTGCGGTTTTAAGGTTTCGCGGATCATTTAAAGCATCGAATATTCTGATAATATCAATTCCGTTGGCAATTGATTTCTGAACAAAATACTCCACAACATCGTCTGCATAATTGCGGTATCCGAGAATATTCTGTCCCCGAAAAAGCATCTGAAGCTTTGTCTTTTTTACATGTTCGCGGAGAACGCGCAGACGTTTCCACGGATCCTCTCCGAGAAACCGAAGACAAGCATCGAATGTTGCTCCTCCCCACGCCTCAAGTGAATAATAACCGGCATTATCCATCGTCTCAAGCACCGGAAGCATCTCTTCGGTTCTCATTCTTGTAGCAATCAGAGATTGATGCGCGTCGCGCAGTGCGGTTTCACAAATTTTTATCTTACGTTTTTCTGACATTTTAATACCATGCCTTTCCGACGTGAAAAATTGCTCGGATAAGTTCGCTTAATTTTCCACGCTAATCTCTATGCCTACTCGTGCGGCATAACAAATATAACTAAATGAAAATGTCTCGTCTGTTATGAGAATATTTACAGATATTTCATAACAACGGTTATAATAGGTTATAATCCTGCTATCAGGCAAATTGCGCAAGCAAAACTCCCGCAGCCACAGCCGAACCGATAACCCCGGCAACATTCGGTCCCATTGCATTCATGAGAAGAAAGTTTGTGGGATCCTCCTTTTGACCTACAGTTTGAGCAACGCGCGCCGCCATCGGTACAGCAGATACACCGGCAGCTCCTATAAGCGGATTAACCTTGCCGTGCGTGAGAAAACACATAAGTTTTCCGAGAAGCACGCCGCCGATTGTAGAAAGACAAAACGCCGCAAGACCGAGAAACAAAATAGACAGCGTTTCAAAGGAAAGAAAGTTTTCGGCACTTGCCGTTCCTCCGACAGTAACGCCAAGCATTATCGTAACAATATTTATAAGCTCATTCTGAACGGTCTTTGAAAGCCTTTCCGTAACACCTGATACATTAAAAAGATTTCCAAGCATCAGAAAACCGACAAGCGGAGTCGCCGAAGGGACTATCAGGCTCACAACAAGCGTTACAACAATAGGAAAAAGTATAATCTCGATACGCTTTACCGGTCTGAGACGCTCCATATGAATAAGGCGTTCCTTCTTGGTTGTAAAAGCACGCATTAAGGGCGGCTGTATAACCGGAATCAGCGCCATATACGAATACGCGGCGACCGCAATCGCTCCGAGAAGCTGAGGCGCAAGAATTTTAGTAACCAAAATCGCAGTGGGACCGTCAGCACCGCCTATAATACCGATAGCAGCGGCTGCCGCAGAAGTAAATCCGATTGCAAGAGCACCGGTAAACGCGGCAAAAACTCCAAACTGCGCGGCTGCTCCGAGCAGGAGCGATTTCGGATCTGCAATGAGCGGCGTAAAATCAGTCATCGCGCCCACACCCATAAATATCAAAGACGGATATATACCGAGCTTAACGCCTATATACAAAAGATCAAGAAGCCCGCCCTGCTGAAGTATCATCCCATAATCCGGATGTTCTTCAAGAAAAAATCCCATATGAAAAAGCTCTGCGCCGGGAAGATTTGCAAGCAGCATTCCAAAAGCTATCGGAAGCAAAAGCAAGGGTTCAAATTTTTTAACAACAGCAAGATAAAACAGCACTCCGATTATAGCATACATAATCAGATATTTATAAACCGGCGTATCGCCCTTCACCATGTTTGCTATTCCGGTTGTTTCAAGAAAATTTTTTATAGTTTCCAACATATGTTTCAGTCCATTCTGTCCGGTTTTTATTAAATAAATATCGTATAAACCGGCACATCAGTTTAAAGTAAAGAGAAGCGCATCACCGGCAACCGTATCTCCCTGTGAAACCTCAACCGTAGCTATCGTTCCGTCGCAGGGAGCAAAAATCTCATTTTCCATTTTCATCGCTTCAAGCAGGCATAAAATTTCGCCGCGCTTGACACTCTGCCCTGCCTTACAGTTGATTTTCACAAGCTTACCCGGCATCGGAGCTTTAACTTTAATATTTCCTGCCGCAGACGCCCCCGTCTTCGGAGAAGCCGAAGAAACCGCTTTGGTCATTTCAGGCGCAGCTTTAGGCGAAGAAACCGCCGATGTCTCCGCTCCAGTCTCTTCAATCTCAACCTCATAAGACACACCGTTTACTTTAACATTAAAAGTTCTCATTTTTCTATTATCGTTCCTTTCAATAAAATCAGCCATACCGCAGGCAGCAGCTCAAAAGAAATAATGCTTTCACATATTCAAATACGCAATTCTTATCTGCGCCGAAAATTTACAACGCGGAAAGATATTTTTTCCTCCGCTCCATGTTCCGCCGACTCCGCCTCAAGATAAAGCGACACCGCCGCGGTTATCGCAGCGATAATTTCACCGTCGTTGTCTGACACGGGCAATGATGATACTGCCGCTTCAGATTTGTTCTTAACGGAGAGCTCTGCCGCAGATTTGTCTTTACATCTTCTGTTTGGAATAGAATAAAAGAAAAGTCTGAACAAAAGCAGCACGCCCATAAGTATTATCAGTACGCTGAAGACCGTTCCCAGCCCCAGCAGAGTTGTCTGCAGTCCAAGCAGAAGCCGCTCTGCCATAGGCACTCCGCGGTCAATCGAAGATGAGACGCCTCCGCCGGACGCCGCGGCCATTAACTCAATCATATCAAGCTCCAATACCTTTCAAATATATTAAATTTCGCACTAAAATCTCTGTCTGCATTCCTTAACAGCCGCAGCAATTCTCGCGCGAAGCTCCGCGGGAGCAATAACGTCATCAATGTCTCCGTACATGGCGGCTTCAACCGTTCCGGCATGAACCTTTTTCCATTCGTCTACCCTTCTCTGTCTCTCTCCCGCCGGATTTGAAGATGAATCGATTTCGTCTCCGTATATAAACTGGACAACAGTATCCGGATCGAGTATGCTCATGTCGGCGTTTTCAACAGCAAGGCATATATCTGCGCCGAGCGCACGTGAACCAAGTATGACAGATGCCGTTCCGTACGCCCGTCCGGTAACAACTGTTATATGAGTATTGGCGGCGGAAGCATAAGCATATGCAAGCGAAGCCATATGTGACGCAGTTCGTTCAAGCTCGGTGTGCGCCGTAGTGTCAAATCCCTCGGTATCCACAAGAGTAACTACAGGTATCTTCAATGAGTTCGCAAAATTTATAAAATTTGCTGCTTTTCTTGCGGCACGTTCAGAAAGCAACCCGTGATGATGCGACGGATTTGACGACACAATAGCAACGGTGTCTCCGCAAACGCGCCCAAAAGCAGTCAAAAGCTCATTTGCATAACCCGGATGACTTTCAAAATAATCACCGTTATCACATATTTCTTCTATAAGCTCATGTGAATCATACTCAGAAGAAGCAAAAAGCTCTGCAGCTTTTTCAGTCAGTCTGTCAAAGCTGTCGGAGGTCTCTCCTTCATGATATGCAATGAAGCGAAGCAGCTTAGAAACAGAAGAAATTGCGTCGTCGGCATCCTTACAGAGCAGCGAAACCTCTCCGCGCATCGCTGCTGCGGAAGCTGTTCCCAGTTCCGGAGCGGAAATTCCCTGTTCCTTAAGAGCGTCCCGCGCAATATAAGTCGGATTTACATAAAACTTGGCATCATGAACCGCTATTACGACATCAAACATTTCGGCAATGACGGCAAGTCCCCCGGTGCAGCTTCCCGTTATAACAGCTATCATCGGGCCTCGTCCGCGTTTCTTTGCTACGGCATGCATAATTTTGCCATATCCCGAAAGCGCTGCCATACCGTCGTAAAGCTGAGCACCGCAGCTGTCAAAAAATCCTATAAGCGGAGCACATTCATTGTTTGCCCTATTTATAATTGAAACTATCTTTTCGGCAGAAACGGCCGAAACCGCCCCGTCACGATCCGATCCGTCTTGAGCAAAAGCATATACAAGAGCTTCGTCGACAGCCCCATACCCTGTCAGAGTATTGCACAATACAGGTTTTCCGTCTGCGTCCCGTGAGCCGTGATAAGCTCCGAGCTCAACAAATGTAGCACCGAACAGCCCTCTGATAATAGACGCCGCACGGTTGTCTGCGGACTTTTTTTCCGGAAGTCCGAAGGACGCCTGTCTTTTTAGTCTTTCCATTCTGTGTCAATCATCCTCCTTATATGACAACGAGTCCTTAACAAATAGAGATCTCGGTATCGTAAAATACCCTTCTCTAATAAAAATATTATATTTGATTAACTGCTCTATCGTCATGGAAATATAGTGTTCGCTATACTCCCCCATTTTAAATTCTATCTATAAATATTATATACCAAATCTGTATAAAATTCAATAGTTTACTCAATATTTTTATTAAGTGGAAAATTATTGTTACAGACGTCAAATATAATCATCTCTCAAATAACGAATATAATAATTTGCAAAAAAAATCCGCATCGATTTATGCGGATTTACAGTTTTATATTATCAAATTTAATGATTTTTTTATCACAAATAAAGCCGCACAGATCCTGCGGAATCAGAAAATTTTAAGCTGACCGTTTTTTGCTCAGCTCTCACGGGTGAGATTTTTCATCCAGTTATATTTTCTTATCTTAAAGAATGCGACAATACACTTAAGAATCTGATCCGACTTTAAACAAAGAAATACAATCCACGGCGCAAGGCCAAACGAGGCTGATATAAAAGCAGACGGAAGAACAACGAGAAAAACAAAAATCAGATCGTTTATAAAGACAAAGCTCACATCTCCGCCTGATTTCACAAGTCCGAACAAACAACCGCATTCATAACAGGTTCCGACGCAGGTGAAACACAGAACATGAATAAACTGCCTTGAAAATTCCGCCGCCTCGGCGGTAATTGCATACAGTCCAATAAAAGGAGAACAAATTACTGCAAAAAGCAGGCTTGTAAGCAACCCGAGAATAATAAAAATTATCTGAACCGTACGTGAGTACTCTCGTATTCTCGAAAGCTCTCCCGTTCCCACCGTCTTGCCTATTATTATGCCGACCGCGCCCGAAAGACCGTTCATACAGACATACATAAGATTGTTGACGGTACCCGAAAGACTTACAGCCGTAATAACACTTTCTCCGTAAAAATGTCCTACAATCACAGAGCTGCCGGCAAGATTTGCTCCCCAGACAAGCTGCCCTGCAATAATCGGCAAACCGTATCTGAAAAAGTCATGTAAAAAGACCGTGTCGATCTTAAAAAGCATTTTAAGCCTGAATTGAAGTTTTCTGTCAACACACCTGACATATATAAATATTATTACCGTTTCGCAAATTCTTGCGGCAAGCGTAGCAATCGCCGCACCCTTTATACCCATAGCGGGAAATCCGAATTTTCCAAAAATCAAAATATAATTGAGAAGAACATCTATACATAGCGAGCAAAAAGAAACAAACAAACCGATTCCCGCGGCTTCAACGCTTCTCATCGAAGCAATCAACGCCTGCGTAACACAGAAAAAAACATAAGAATAGCATATTGCAGAAAGGTATTCCATACCGCTTTCTATAACAGATACCTCGTTTGTAAAAACCGAAAGCACCTCATGAGGAAAAAAGACTGAAACAGATGAAAAAACAATACCTATAATTGCCGAACACCAAATACCCACCGATACAATACGGCATATACTTTCACGGTCTTTTTTTCCCCAGTACTGTGATGAAAGAAGCAGAATTGCGCCTTCAATACCTCCGCTGAGCACCTGCAAAACCGTCTGAATCTGCCCTGCCATATATACGCCAGAAACGGCACTGTCGCCAAGAGCGCCTATCATAATATTATCGGCAAGTCCTACCGAATATGTAATTAAATTCTGCAGAACCATCGGAATAGCCAATGCCACCATAGTTCTGTAAAAAGTCTTATCTTTTGTAATCAACATATACAAAGTTCTTTTAACGTCATTTTGGAAAACAGCGGGACCTCGTTCGGTACAATCTGAACCTCTATCCTGTAAAAGGCAATGGTCATTAAACCGTCCGCCGAAAAAACAAATTGCCGACATCTTATCGGAAACCGTAATGCTGCACCGACATCTTAAATTTAGTTATATGGTATCTCGTCATGCGATTTCCATTATACGGGGATCAGCGTCGGTTTATCCTTCGGCCGCTGTCAGCCCTACCGGAATAAGCATCGCTGTTTTTGATTTTTTTTGTTCTTGTCTCCGAATGCGAAAGCCCTCTGTCCGATCTGCGTACCGCATCCGATTCACGAACAGAATTCCGTCTGTACCCCGCGTCCGCAGCAGCACGATTTGATGGACGAGCGGTATGCGTCCCGTACTTCCGAACAGCTCCGCGCCTTCTTCTGCGACTTGTTTTTCTGAGCGGCCTTCTCAATATCCTGCGGAAAAGTATAATTACGATTATTAATAATGCGCAAGCTAACAAAACATTAAAAAATATACCCGGTGCCGAATCCCGAAAACTTTCCGAAACATCGGACAAAGATTCTGTCTGAGGAACTACCGAATAATAGCTGCACAGCTTCGAATAAACTGCGTCAAACATATTTTTGGCTCCGCTGTCGTAATCTCCGCCCGCAAAATACGGTTCAAGATATTCATTCAGCATCGACTTCAAAACCGCACTGCTGAGATATTCCTCCAGTCCAGAGCCTTGTATGATCCAATACTGCTCCTCGGCAACGGCCATTACAAGCAAAACACCGTTATTTTCCTTTGAAGATCCTATGCCCCAGCTGTTAAAAATATCAGACGCATATCGGTCAATAGCAAATCCGTTAAGTTCACTTGCCGTTACAATTACTATCTGTGAACCGGTAAGCTTTTCAAGAGCAGCCGCGTAAGAACATATATACCGTTCGGTTTCGGAAGATATAACACCGGCGAAATCTCCGGTATAAAATCCGTCGGAAGGCTTCGGCACAGATGCAGGCTTAACCGCGCGGCAGCCTGTAATCAACAATACCGAAAGAGATATAATCAACCAGATCAACCGGAATTTTGCCTTCCTGTATTTTGATTTATAAATCCTCATTATAGCGAAAATCCCCGCAAAATTTTTTCTGCAAAATATTCAGACCGAAAAAAATCTACTCAATTGTCAGAAGCTTTGTTCTCAGTTCCTCATCCATTTTACCAAGCTCAATTTCCGCATTTCTTCTTCGCTCCGCGCCTTCCTTGCGTATCGTAAGAACCTCGGAAAGTGTCGATATCAGCATCTCATTCGTATATTTCAGCGTATCAATATCCACCACTCCGCGTTCGGCTTCCTTTGCCGTCTCAACTGTTGCAATTTTTAGTGCCTCCGCATTTTTACGCAAAAGCTCGTTTGTTACATCATTTACCGCCCTTTGGGCGTCAAGAGCACTTTTGGAGTGTGCAAGCCCGAGCGAAATAACCATCTGACTTTTCCAAAGCGGAATAGTATTGACAAGCGTTGACTGAAGCTTTTCCGTCATCACAGTATCATTGGACTGAATCATTCGTATCTGCGGAGCCATCTGAAGCGCCACAGTACGGGTAAGCTCAAGATCATGAAGTCTTTTGTCAAAACGATCGCACAGAGAAGAAAAATCATTTGCAGCCTGAGCATCCTCCGGAAGTCCGGTTTCCTCCGCATGTCTGAGCATCTCGGCGAGATCATTCTCCCGCGCCCGCTTCAGCTTGTTTCTGCCCGCAATAATATAAAGCGTAAGCTCCTTGTAATTTGCAAGGTTGACATCATAAAGCTTATCGAGTACGGCAATATCTTTGGTTAAACGCAGCTGGTGCTCCTCAAGCGCCTCGCATATACCGTCTATGCTCGTCTCAAGCTTACCGTACTTTGCTTTCATATTTTCTATCCTGCTCTGAGCCCTGCGAAATATCTTGAATCCGCCCTTGTCTTCCTCAAAATTCTGCAGCTTTCCCATAAGATCGGTAACAACGTCTCCGATTTCACCGAGATTTTTTGTTCTGACGCTTTCAAGAGCCGAATCTGAAAAATCGGCGACCTTTTGCTGAGAACCGGCTCCAAAACCCGCGACCGCCGCAGAATCCGTAAGATTAATCTGCTCCTCAATATCGGCAACAGCGATTTTTTCCTCTTCTGTCAGCTGACGTTCCTTTATCTTAGGACTGTCATTAAAAGATTCTGCCTGAGTCAGACCTTTTTTATCTTCGGCGTTTGAAGACAGGATAACCTCCGGATATAACTCCGCCCCGCCGGTATAATTCTCTTTTTCCATTGTAATTACCATACCTTTCATATAATAATATCTGTATGTTCAAAATACGATTAGCTCTATATTCTGTAATATTTCGTATACCGTTCGGCCGAAGCGAAAAACTCAAAATCTTCATATTCGAAACGGCGCAAAACGGCATGCGTTGCAAATCTGTATTTCAGAAATTGCCGTTTGACGCAGTATAACTCAGACAAGAAATGTCCCCGCCTCTAAAGGTAACGACACCTATTTTTTATCGCCGGATCCGCTGTGGCCGAGTATATTTTCGAGAACGGCAATATCCGATGAAATGTCGAGTTCACGGTCTGCATAAAGCTTATCAATCTGAAGCTTAAAGCTCTGCTTCATCGAAGTTACCGAATCCTCTATTTCCGCCCTTGTATCCATCCCTGTATCAGATTCAGCAAATTCAATATACGCCCTGCATATTTTATCAAGCATGGGTATAACGCGGTCTATAAATCTTCTTACAAGCGATATTCTGTCAGGATGTTTTTCAAGATACGATAATATCACTCTTATATCTGTGGTAAGATCCGCAATGTCAGAGGCGAGAGAATCGGAAAACGATACTATCCTTCCTCCGGAAGCTTCGATACTATACAAATATGAATAAGCATCATTAATACGGCGGTCAATATCCAAATTACCGCTTTTCTCAACAATATGAGGAATTGCCACTCTTATCTGAGCCGGCGGAAATACACATCTTAAAAGAAAATATACCATAACAGCAGAAACAACGCAAATAATACATTTATAATAATTTGAAATTCCGGAGAATGAAAATAACAGAAACGCACACAGCACGGCCGTAACAAGCGCTCCGTAATACGGGACACGGGAGCGGACTATACGAAGCTCATAATCTCCGGACACTGTATTCTTCTTTATTTTATCGTCCATATCGAAACACCTTTCTCGGAATGCTCTGTTTTTGCCAAATATAAATCCGCCTCCAAGACATGCACAGTTACGAAAACGGATAACATACGGCGAAATCAATAATACAGTCTGTATATATAACCGTTTCTAAGCTTTCCTGCCATAATTATGCCGTAAAACACGTTTTACTTTACAAAAGAACGATACATCACAGAACACTCGCAGCGGCAATCGGCTTTTATTGAAAAAGCACCCGGCAATAATAATATGACAATAAGCCGTAAAACAATACATAAAGAAATATGGGTCAATAGAAAGCCGATATTATATTTTTTTATACTTTACTTTTTTGGGGGTATATTTTTTTATTTCCCCCCTTTTTTTTGTCGGAGGAAATATCAGAATCGCCGACTCGACAGAGTCGGCGGCCGGTATTTCCGT
>CAOKER010000012.1 GCA_948467545.1 uncultured Eubacteriales bacterium | reverse complement strand
TATAGGTAAGCTTATTCCTGCCGGAACCGGTATGGAATGTTACCGCAATGTTGAAATTGAACACAGAAATCTTCCTGAAATTTATGACTATGATGATGAAGAAGAGGAAGAAGATTATGAGTACGAATATGATGAGGAGCAGGAAGAATCTCCGCTTATTTGATGTGATTTTCGTGTTTTGTCCGATTGTGCAAAAAGACGAAAGTTTTGTATAAATCGCTTTGGACTTGACAATTATAGGAATAAAGTGATATAATATACCGCGTGGGCTGTGAAACTGCCGCATTATTTGCCGCGGCAGTTTCACTCACATATATTAATTATTTTTTGAAGAAGGAGGAGAAGTATGCCAACCTTTAATCAGCTTGTAAAGCAAGGCCGTAAGGACAAGAGCTATAAGTCAAAGTCACCTGTGCTTCAGAAGGGATTTAACTCTATAAAGAACGTACGTACAGATGCCAGCGCACCTCAGAAGCGCGGAGTCTGCACAAAGGTTACTACAGTTAACCCTAAAAAGCCTAACTCGGCACTTCGTAAAATTGCCAGAGTAAGACTTACTAACGGTATGGAGGCGACAACTTACATTCCGGGTATCGGACATAATCTTCAGGAGCACTCTGTCGTTTTGATAAGAGGCGGAAGAGTTCGTGACCTGCCTGGTGTGCGTTATCACGTCATCCGCGGTACGCTGGACGCTCAGGGCGTCGCGAACCGCCGTCAGGGACGCTCAAAATACGGCGTCAAGAGACCGAAATCCTAAGCCTTGAAGCGTTAGGTTGAAAAGTACCGTATTTTCGGTGCGGCCTCAGCATTACAGTAGAATGAAAACGAGCTGTATCGGCAACTTTTCCTATACGAACAGTAAACTGCGGCCTCAGCATTAACGAAACATTATCAAGGTGTGATTTCGAGTACCGATGATATCATATTCTTATGAAGGAGGGAAGAACAGTGCCAAGAAGAGGTCAGATATCAAAAAGAGATGTGCTGCCGGATCCGCTGTACAATTCCAAGCTTGTTACCAAGCTTATTAATAACATCATGTATGACGGAAAAAAGGGCGTAGCACAGAAAATTGTTTATGATGCTTTTAAAATTGTCGAGGAAAAGCTTGGAAAGAATCCTCTCGACGCATTTATCGAAGCACTCAACAATATTATGCCGAGTCTGGAAGTAAAGGCAAAACGCGTGGGCGGTTCAACATATCAGGTTCCGCTGGAAGTGCGTCCCGAACGCCGTCAGACTCTCGGACTCCGTTGGATTACGGGCTACGCAAGACTTCGCAGCGAAAGAACAATGTCGGAAAGACTTGCGGGAGAGATTATGGACGCTCTCAACAATACCGGCGGAGCTGTAAAGAAGAAGGACGAGACACATCGTATGGCAGAAGCAAACAAGGCTTTTGCACATTACAGATATTAATTTCAGAAAGATTAAAAAGGTTGGAAGCGTTTTGCTTTTGTGCATTATTCACAATTTGAATTTTCAGCCTGAACTTGATTGAATTGATGTTTGTTTTTTAATTTATTAGTTATATAAAACTGCAAGGAGCAATTTAATGCCAAGAGAATATACACTTGAAAGAACAAGAAATATCGGCATTATGGCGCATATCGACGCTGGAAAAACTACTACCACCGAGCGTATTCTGTTCTATACGGGACGTACGCATAAAATCGGAGAAGTTCATGAAGGCGCGGCAACAATGGACTGGATGGAGCAGGAACAGGAGAGAGGTATTACAATTACATCAGCTGCAACAACCTGTTTCTGGAGCGGTGAAGATAATCAGTACCCGAAGCATCGTATCAATATTATTGATACACCCGGTCACGTTGACTTTACTGTTGAAGTAGAGCGCTCGCTGCGCGTTCTTGACGGCTCTGTTACGGTTTTCTGCGCCAAAGGCGGAGTGGAGCCTCAGTCCGAAACCGTTTGGAGACAGGCGGATAAGTACGGAGTTCCGCGTATGGCTTATGTCAATAAAATGGACATAAATGGCGCTGACTTTTTCCATGTTGTTCAGATGATGCGCGATCGTCTTAAAACGAATCCCGTACCGATTCAGCTTCCTATCGGAGCTGAGGATACTTTCCGCGGTATTATCGATCTGATCGATATGAAAGCCGATGTTTATTACGATGATCTCGGAAAAGATATGAGAGTGGAAGATATTCCTGATGATATGAAGGAAATCGCCGAAAAGTATCATAAAGAGATGATCGAGGCAATTGCCGAGTGCGACGAGGAGCTTTTTGAGCTCTATTGCGCGGACGAGGAAATTTCCAAAGATATGATTAAAAACGCAATCCGCAAGGGTACGATTGCAAATAAAATCGTTCCTGTAGTCTGCGGAACCTCTTACAGAAACAAGGGAGTGCAGAAGCTGCTTGACGCTATTGTCGACTATATGCCTTCCCCGCTGGACGTTCCGGCTATTAAGGGTATAAATCCCGATACAGAGCAGGAAGAGGAGCGTCATTCAAGCGACGAGGAGCCGTTTGCGGCTCTTGCGTTTAAGATTATGACAGACCCGTTTGTGGGTAAGCTTTGCTTTATGCGTGTTTACTCGGGATCTGTCCAGACAGGTTCAACGGTTTATAATTCCAACAAGGATGACAAGGAGCGTCTCGGACGTATTCTCCAGATGCATGCCAATAACCGTCAGGATATTGACTGTGTATATTCCGGAGATATAGCCGCTGCCGTTGGTCTTAAAAATACTACAACGGGAGACACGCTCTGCGATGAAAAGAATCCTATTATACTCGAGTCTATGGAGTTCCCGGAACCCGTTATAAGGGTTGCGATTGAGCCTAAGACAAAAGCAGGCCAGGAAAAAATGGGAATTGCCCTCTCCAAGCTTGCGGAGGAGGATCCTACTTTCCGTACTTATACGGATGAGGATACCGGTCAGACAATCATTGCCGGAATGGGAGAGCTTCATCTTGAAATCATTGTTGACAGACTTCTGCGTGAATTCAAGGTTGAGGCAAACGTAGGTAAGCCTCAGGTTGCATATAAGGAAACCATCCGCAAGAGCGCAGATCAGGATACCAAGTATGTAAGACAGTCCGGAGGTAAAGGACAGTACGGTCATTGTAAGATTACAATCGAACCTAACGAACCGGGCAAGGGATATGAGTTTATCAACAAGATTGTCGGCGGAGCTATTCCGAAGGAATATATTCCTGCCGTCGATGCCGGAATTCAGAGTGCAATGCAGGCGGGTGTTGTTGCCGGCTACAATGTAGTTGACGTAAAGGTAACGCTCTACGACGGTTCTTACCATGAAGTCGACTCTTCTGAAATGGCATTTAAAATTGCCGGATCTATGGCTTTCAAGGAAGCTATGAGAAAGGCAGACCCGGTATTGACCGAGCCGATTATGAGAGTCAATGTTATCACTCCTACCGAATATATGGGTGATATTATCGGCGATCTTAACTCAAGACGCGGTCAGATTCAGGGTATGGAAGAGGTTTCAGGCGCTGAACAGATCTTTGCATTTGTTCCGCTCTCCGAAATGTTCGGTTATTCCACCGAGCTTCGTTCGCGTTCACAGGGACGCGCTCAGTATACGATGGAGCCGAGTCATTTCGCGGAAGTGCCTAAATCAATACAGGAAACACTTGTTTCCAAGCGTGCTAACAATTAACATTAAAATAAAATTAGGAGGCTAATGTTATGGCAAAGGAAAAATTTGAACGTACAAAACCCCATGTCAACATAGGAACAATCGGTCACGTTGACCACGGTAAGACAACTCTTACCGCTGCAATCACAAAGACGCTTTCACTTACCAACGGTAATATCGAATTCCTCGCTTATGATCAGATCGATAACGCGCCTGAGGAAAAGGCAAGAGGTATCACAATCAATACCCGTCACGTTGAGTATGAGACGGCTAATCGTCACTATGCTCACGTTGACTGCCCCGGCCATGCTGACTATATCAAGAACATGATTACCGGTGCGGCTCAGATGGATGGTGCAATTCTTGTTGTTGCAGCTTCCGACGGTCCTCTTCAGCAGACACGCGAGCACGTTCTGCTTGCTCGTCAGGTTGAAGTTCCCGCAATCGTTGTATATCTCAACAAGACAGACCTCGTTGATGACGACGAGCTTCTTGAGCTTGTAGAGATGGAAATCCGCGACCTTCTCAGCCAGTACGGCTTCCCGGGTGATGATGTTCCGATTATCCGCGGTTCTGCGCGTGAGGCTCTTATGAGCGAAAGCAAGGATCCGAGCGATCCCGTTTACGCTTCTATTCTTGAGCTTATGAATGCGGTTGACGAGTACATTCCTACTCCTGACCGTAAGGCTGATCTTCCTTTCCTTATGCCTGTAGAGGACGTATTCTCTATTACAGGACGCGGAACTGTTGCAACAGGCCGTGTAGAGCGCGGAACTGTTAAGGTTGGCGATGAAATTGAAATTGTCGGTCTTTCGGACGAGAAGAAGAAATCGACCGTTACGGGAGTTGAGATGTTCCACAAGCTTCTCGATCAGGCAGAAGCAGGAGACAACATCGGTGTTCTTCTTCGCGGTATTCAGAAAAATGAAATTGAGCGCGGACAGGTTATTTGCGCTCCCGGCTCTGTTCATCCTCATACAAAATTCGTTGGTCAGGTTTACGTATTGACCGAAAAGGAAGGCGGACGTTCAAAGCCGTTCTTCCCCGGCTACCGTCCTCAGTTCTACTTCAGAACAACAGACGTTACCGGTATAATCAGTCTTCCTGAAGGCGTTGATATGTGCCGTCCCGGCGATAATGTTGATATGACAGTTGATCTTATTACTCCTATCGCTATGGAAAAGGGACTTCGTTTTGCTATCCGTGAGGGCGGCAGAACAGTTGGTTCCGGCGTTGTAACAGAGATTATTGAGTAATTATTGATCTTTGTTTAAATTCCTTAAACTGATTCACTCTGTAAAGTCCCTTATGCGTAAGGCTAAGGGACTTTCTTAGTGATACAGGCGTGCAAGTTTTTTTGTAAATATAAATATTATGTGGCCGTCGGTCATTATACGGTGATTCTAATGTCAAATATCCTTTATGTATTTTTTATTTCGATGCTTCCCATTCTCGAACTTCGGGCGTCGATTCCTGTCGGTTATACGCTCGGTTTTCCGATTTTTTCAAACGTTATTATAAGTGTTATCGGAAATATGCTGCCGATTCCGTTTATTTTAATATTTATTAATAAGATTTTGCATTTTATGAGTAATTCCCGAATAAGTTTTTTCAATAAAACAGCAGGTTTTGTTTTAAAAAAAGCGGACAAGAATAAAGACAAAATTACGAAGTATGCGACATGGGGACTCTTTCTGTTCGTTGCAATTCCTCTTCCGGGTACAGGCGCATGGACGGGAGCGCTTGTTGCGTCTTTGCTTAATATGAAGCGAAGCAAGGCTTTAATATCGATTTTTGCCGGCGTGCTTGCCGCCGCAACTCTTGTTTCTCTCATTTGCTATGGATTTATCGATTTCTTAAGGTTTCTTATATAGCAGCGGTTTGATTTATTTTAAGTATTATAATAAACAGTTTTTGCTTTTTTTAAATATTTGTTTTCAATGGCAATACCATCGTTATTTTTTTGCAGAATATTTTACTGAATTAGTAAGTATAGATGTCATTATATTTACAATTTGTACATATAATGGCGCTTTGATATACAATTCCTCTATGATATACTATAATAGATTTGTTTTGGGTATATTATAAAGATATTTTTCAATATACAATAAAAATATGTATTTATTGATTTTATTCCGGGAGAAAGGAAGCCTTTGCGCTGCAAGGGCAGGGTAATTATTATAATGAGAAAGCTTTTTACGTCTGAATCTGTTACCGAAGGACATCCTGATAAAATCTGTGACAAAATCTCGGACGCGATACTTGACGAATTTTTGCGTCAGGACAAGCTGTCCCGTGTTGCATGTGAGACTACGACAACGACCGGTATTATTTCGGTCATGGGAGAGGTTACTGCGGAGGCATATGTTGATTTTCAGTCAGTTGTCAGAAATACGGTTCGTGAAATCGGATATAATAATTCATCGTACGGTTTTGACTGTGACACCTGCGCTATTATAAATTCGATACATGAGCAGTCGCCTGACATTGCGCTCGGGGTCGATAAGGCATTTGAAGCTAAGAGCGGTTCTATTACCGACGGTCTTGATACCGGGGCGGGAGATCAGGGAATGATGTTCGGTTTTGCATGTAATGAGACGCCGGAACTTATGCCTATGCCGATTCAAATGGCTCATTCGTTGGCCAAGAGGCTTACCGCAGTCAGAAAGAACGGAACTTTGCCCTATCTCAGACCTGACGGAAAAACTCAGGTTACGATAGAATATGACGGCGACCGGCCGGTTCGTGTTGATACGATAGTAGTGTCCACGCAGCATGCACCCGATGTTGCAATGGAAAAGATTCGTGAAGACCTTATAAAAAATGTAATAGAGCCGGTAATTCCCGCAGAGTTTATGGATAATGATACGGTTATTTATGTAAACCCTACCGGAAGATTTGTTGTCGGAGGTCCGATGGGAGACAGCGGACTTACCGGACGGAAAATTATTGTTGATACATACGGAGGTTATTCGCGTCACGGCGGAGGAGCTTTTTCCGGAAAGGATCCGACTAAGGTTGACAGAACCGCCGCTTATGCCGCTCGGTATCTTGCAAAAAATATTGTAGCAGCGCATCTTGCAGATAAATGTGAGGTTCAGCTTGCATATGCTATCGGAGTTGCAAAACCGGTTTCGGTTATGTTCGATACTTTTGGAACAGCTAAAATCAGCGAGGCTGAGCTATATGAACGTGTTTCTGAAAATATGGATCTTCGTCCTGCCGCAATTATTGAGCGCTTCGATCTTCGAAGGCCAATTTACAAAGAGCTTGCGGCATACGGTCATATGGGACGCGAGGATCTTAAAGCTCCTTGGGAAAATCTCGATATGGCTCCGTCCATTTCATAAATTTGTAAAAATTAGTTTTGCTTGTTTTTAAAAAAGCCGAAGGCATTTTATGGATTGGGTTTCGTATTTAATATAGTTTGCTTTAACCTGCAAAGCAGTGCAATGCATTATAGGATTTTGCTTTGCACTGCTTTATCTGTATTATATTTGTTTTTGACTTTAGTCGTATCGTAATTCGGAAGATAAACAGAAAATAGGGTGAATATGGATAACAGAGAGGAAAAATCATTTGAATATGCGGCGTCAAAAGAAGAAGTACAATCCGCGGATGACAGGAATGACAGAATTTCCGGGGTCGTCGAAAGAGTTGTTTTTTCAAATGAAGAAAATGGTTATACGGTTTGTGAAGTGTCTGTCGTTTCCGATGAAGGCGGCGAAATTTTAATAACGCTTGTCGGAACTATGCCGTTTATTGCAGAAGGCGAGGTTATTCGTGCCGCGGGGAAATGGATTGTTCATCCTTCTTTCGGCAAACAGTTTTCTGTTGAATATTATGAAAAGGAGCTTCCTTCCGGTGAAGCGTCTATTCTTCGTTATCTTTCTTCGCGTACGGTCAAAGGAATTGGGCCGAGTTCGGCGAAAAAAATCGTTGAAAAATTCGGTGCCGATACGTTTGATGTTCTCGAAAACCATCCCGAATGGCTTGAAGAAATTCCGGGAATTTCTTCGTCAAAGGCGAAAGTCATCAGCGAAAGCTTTAAAGAGCAATTTGGAGTTCGGTCGGTTATGATGTTCTGTCATGATTATATCGGACCGGCAGCTGCAATGAAGGTATACAAAAAGTGGGGCGGCAGCTCTATCGATACAATAAAAAATAATCCTTATCTGCTTTGCGACGAGATATACGGAATGGGCTTTGAACGTGTAGACCGTATGGCGGTATCTCTTGGATTTGAGGGAAATTGTCCGGAGCGGATAATGGCAGGGATAAAATATCTTCTGAGCTATAACGCAAATTCAAACGGTCATACTTATATTCCGAAAGACCGTCTGATTGCCGCGTCTGTGCGTTTGCTTTCTGTCGAAGAAAATGAGGCGAAAAGCGCGCTTGAAGGTCTTGAGGGCGCGGCTCAGGTTAAGATTCTCAGCCGCTGCGGCAGAGAATGTGTGTATCTCAGCAGATATTATGAGGCAGAACATTATATAGCCGAAAAGCTTGATCTGCTTGACCGTGTGTGTCCGAAAATTGATGTGGCCGATCTTGAACGTTTTATCGAGCTTGCAGAAACCGAAAACGGAATAACCTATGCAAAAGCACAGCGAAAAGCGATTGTAAATGTTCTTACGAGCGGCGTTATGATTCTGACCGGAGGTCCTGGTACCGGAAAAACTACGGTAATTCGTGCGGTTATTTCTCTTTTTGAGGATATGAAAATGAAGGTTCTTCTCTCAGCCCCGACGGGACGTGCTGCAAAAAGGATATCGGAATCTACCGGGCACGAAGCGGGAACCGTTCACAGAATGCTTGAAATGGAGTATTCGGAGGGACGGGAGCCTGTATATAAAAAGAACGAAAACGATACGTTGGATGCAGATGTAATTATAGTGGACGAATCCTCTATGATTGATATTCTTCTTATGACTGCGCTGTGTAAGGCGATAAAACCGGGGACAAGGCTTCTCCTTATAGGAGATTCGGATCAGCTTCCTTCTGTCGGAGCCGGTAATGTTTTGAGCGATATAATACGCAGCGAACGGTATAATACGGTAATGCTGCGGGAGATTTTCAGACAGGCGAGGGCAAGTTTGATTATAACTAATGCTCACGCGATTAACAACGGAGAATATCCCGACCTTGATATAAAGGACAATGACTTTTTCTTTATGACGCGCAAGAGCGCGGCTGAAATTGCGGACACCGTTGCCGCGCTTTGCCGCACAAGGCTTCCGAATGCTTACGGAGAGAAAATTCGTTCCAAAATTCAGGTGATTGCTCCCACGCGCAAGGGACCGGCAGGAACCGAATACCTCAATGTACTGCTTCAGCGTGGGCTGAATCCTCCCGACCAAAAAAAGAAAGAAAAAAAATTCCGTGATATTGTTTTCAGAGAAGGCGACAAAATTATGCAGGTACGCAATAATTACGAATTGGAGTGGGAGAAAAGCGGAATTACCGGAGCTGTAACGGAGGGGACAGGTATTTTTAACGGAGACATTGGGTTTATAGAACAAATTCGTCCGGGAGAAGAAACTGTTGTTCTCAATTTTGAAGGCCGTATCGCCGTATATGATTACTCACAGCTTGACGAGATCGAGCACGCATACGCAATAACGGTACATAAAAGTCAGGGCAGCGAATATCCGGTTGTTATTATTCCGCTGTATCAGAGCTCTCCGAGGCTGATGACGAGAAATTTGCTTTATACTGCCGTGACAAGGGCCAAGGAGATGGTAATTCTTGTCGGTACTAAGGATACGGTTGCCGGAATGATTCAAAATAACCGTCTGTCCAACCGTTATACCGGTCTTTATGAAGAGATTCGTGAAAACGATATACAGTGACCGGAAGTTTTTTATTCGGATTTATTGTTTACGGGGTGTGATATAATTGTGATGAGCATTGAAACGGCGGCCAATCTTTTGTTTCCTCCCAAATGTGCGGCGTGCGGAAAAATTATATCTCCTGTCAGCAAAGAGCTTGCGCTGTGTGAGAAATGTCTGATATGCTGGAAAAATGAAAAGCAGCTTCAGATTAAGGAAATTCATTCCGGTACGGAAAGAGCATTTCAGGTAATGACGGTTTGCAGATATGATGCAGACGACAATTACGGCGGAATAGGAAAGACTGTTTTGCTCAAGCTAAAGTGCAAGCCGCTTAAATATGCCGCGCGGTTTATCGCCTCCGAAATGTACACAGCATTAGAATGGCTGCCTATATCAGCAGATACAGTTATTACCGGTGTTCCGAGGAGCAGACGCGGAATTAGGGAGAACGGTTTTGATCAGGTAGAGCTCATAGCGTGTTTTCTTTCTGAGCTTACCGGCTTAGAATATGTACCGTGTCTTGTGCATCGCGGAAATATAAGACAGAAAGAACTTGATTATAAGCACAGGTTTGAAAATGCGGCAGGCGCCTATATGATGAAAGAAAAAAACAAAAGAATTTTTTGCGGATTAGAGTATGGCACCTCTAAAAACATACAAGAGAGTAATTCGGCATCGGCGGGAGCTGTCAGAGTTTCAACTTCTATAAAGAATCGTCGCAAATACGTATCCGATATTTTCGGACGCGATGTTTTGCTTATTGACGATGTTTCAACGACAGGGGCTACTTTTGAGGCATGCAGTCAGGCTCTGCTTTCGGGAGGAGCATCGAGGGTATTCTGTATGAGCTTTGCAGGAACCGCAGAGTTGTGATTTTAGGTTCGGACGTCAGTTTTATAATCGTTCGGTTTTATTATATTTTTCCGCGGGGACTATTCTTCGTTAAAGGACGCCGCACCGTATGTGTCCCCGTATGTATTCCCGTATGTATCCTAATGAATTATTTCTGTATGATTTCATATAGAGTGAGCCGTTTGCGGCGGCATAAGAAATTAACGTGAAAATCAGAGAGCTGTCATCGGTTTTAATCTTTTCACGTCGGAAAGGCATGGTTATAAGTAATGAGTAAAAATATTGGAATTGATCTCGGTTCATCGACAGCTTTGATGTATTTGTCACAGAGCGGTAAAATAGTCAAAGAGCCTGCTGTGATTGCGGTAGACGAGGTATCCGGAAAAATTCTTGCGGCCGGAAGCGATGCCGAAATTCTTTGCGGCCGCATTCCGGGCGCGGCTAAAATTATTTATCCTTTTAGAGCCGGTATTGATGTAGAAAGCAGGTATTTTTCATTTTTTATTGCGTATATGCTGAGAAATGCGGAAATAAAAGGACTTTTTCATCCAAATTTGATTTTCTGCATGTCGGCTGATATATCTGAGGATGATGAAAACCGTATCTATGATATTGTCCGCCGTCACGGAATTAAAGATGTTATGGTTATAGATAAAATTATTGCCGCAGCTGTAGGTTGCGGAATAGCTGCCGATTGTGATGATTATAATATAATTATAGATATTGGCGGATCTCAGTCGGAAATTGCTTTGATATCCAAGGGCAGCTGTGAATTGTCTCATAAGATAAAAATCGGAGGTGATACGCTTGACGCCGCTATAGCCGGGTATATTGCCGAAAAGCGTGGGCTTCGCATCAATTTTCGTGAAGCGGAGCGAATAAAAATCGAGCTTGGCGGAGTTTGGAAGCGGGACAGCGTATTAAAAAGCGAGGTTGTCGGAACAAATATTTCTGACGGATTACCAAATACCGCCGAGATCAGTTCAAAAGAGATTTTTGCTGCAATAGCTCCTCATGTGAAACAATTTGCAATAGCAGTCAGAACATTTTTAAATCAGCTTTCCGAGGATAAAAAGGCCGAGATTGCTGTAAACGGATTAATGCTTACAGGGGGCGGAAGTCTGCTTTACGGACTGCCAAAGCTTTTGGAGGAGGTAACGGCGCTTTCTGTAACGGTTGCCAAGGATCCTATTGCATCGGCCGCTATAGGCTTTGAGAGGCTTTCCGAAATTTTGTAACTGAACAAAATTTATAGCTGAATGAAATACTCCGTAAGTACATGGGTACGGGATATGCATTAAAGGTTTTATTAAACTCATTTTGAGAGCGGCGCCAGTCTGCTCCGCAGGAAAGGATAATTAATTTATGTCTAAAAGTATTAAAAGCAGCAGTGAGTTGAGTACGGTTTCAGGATACCGGTTGGAATATGAAGAGTATCTTCCTGATGTTTCGGGATGCGGTCTTGTATTTCGTCACATAAAATCAGGGGCAAGGATTTGTGTGATTTCCAATGATGATAAAAACAAGACATTCTATATCGGTTTCCGTACGCCGGTTGAAAACGATACGGGAGTTCCACATATAATTGAACATACCGTCCTCTGCGGCTCGGAAAAATATCCGTCGCGGGATCCGTTCATGCTGCTTGCTAAGGGATCGCTCAATACATTTCTCAATGCTATGACATATCCCGATAAGACGGTTTACCCCGTTGCGAGCTGCAACGATCATGATTTTAAAAATCTTATGAGCGTTTATCTTGACGCGGTTTTTCATCCCAACATATATAAGTATAAAGAAATATTTATGCAGGAGGGATGGCATTATGAGCTTGAGGGCAGAGAAGACGAGCTTAAAATAAACGGTATTGTATACAATGAAATGAAAGGCGTTCTATCGTCTCCGGACAGCTCGCTTTTTGATGAGCTTTGCAAGGTAATGTATCCGGATACTTCTTATGGGAAAAATTCCGGAGGCGATCCGGAGCATATTCCCGAATTGACATACGAGGATTATTTGAATTTTCACCGAACGCATTATCATCCGTCGAACAGTTATATTTTTCTGTGGGGCGATGTTGACATTGAAGAAAGACTTTCATGGATTGATGAAAATTATCTGTCACGATATTCTGCGGAAGATGTGACGCCGACAGAGATAAAAACTCAAAAACCTTTCGGTCGGCTTCATGAGGCGACGGCGTACTATTCGGTTGAGCCCGATGATAAAAATGAGGGACGTGACGAAAGGACATATCTCGCTTTTGCGGCGTCTACCTGTTCTGTTCTTGACGCGGAGGAATGTATTGCATGGGATATAATAGCAGACGCGCTTGTAAATACACCCGGAGCGCCGATTCGGAGGGCGTTGACTGACGCAGGTATCGGTCAGGATATTTATGGAAGCATTCTTGATCATCTGCGTCAGAGTGGATTTTATGTTATGGCAAAGAACGCATGTGCGGATGATAAAAAACGGTTTTATGAAATTGTCATGGACGGTCTTGAGAAAGCGTCGCATGGAATAGACCGCAAGGCTCTTGAGGCGTCAATCAATTCAAGAGAATTTTCATATCGTGAGGCGGACTACGGAAGCACTCCGCGGGGGCTTTGCTGCGGTTTAGATATGCTTCAGAGCTGGCTGTATGACGACAAAGCTGCTTTTACCTATATGCACGGCGGGGAAATATATGCCGGACTGCGAAGCAGACTCGACACGGATTACTTTGAGGAGCTTATCAAAAAGCGAATTTTGAATTCGCAGCACTCCGTTCTTCTTTCTTACGAGCCTGTTCCGGGATTGGTAGATAAAATCGGTGAAAAGCTTTCAAAGAAGCTTGCCGATTATAAGAAATCTCTTACCGACGAGCAGCTTGATCAGATTATTCTTGACACTAAAGCGCTGCATGAGTACCAAAGCGCTCCTTCTACAAAAGAGGAGCAGAATTGTATTCCCTGTCTTACGAGGAATGAGCTTGAGCCGGACGCGATGCCGCTTTCGAATATCGAGACTGAGCTCGGCGGGGTGAAAACGGTTCTTCATGAAGGTAATGTAAACGGTATTTCGTATGTAACTTTATATTTTGATATAAATGATCTTTCCGATAAGTGGCTTCCTTATCTCGGCGAGCTCGGAGATCTTCTCGGACGTATGGATACTGCGAATTACAGCTATAATGAGCTTTCAAATGAGGTTAAGCTAAATGTCGGAAGAATGAGTTTCGCGCCTGTAACAGCGCTTAAGAACGGAACGGCAGATGAAAGCAAGCTCTATTTTACGGTCTCCGTATCCTGCTTTGAAGATAAAGTGGAAAAATCACTTGAGCTTGCAGCGGAAATCTTATCTTCTACAAAATTCGGTGATGTGAAGCGTCTTCGCGAATTGATTGCCGAGAGCCGTTCGGATATCCAGAGTAAAATTAATAATCGGGGAAACGCGGTGGCCGTCGGGCGTCTTCTCTCATACTTTTCCCGGCACGCACTGAAGAATGAGTGGCTCGGCGGAATTTCCTTCTATTCATTTATAAATAAAGTACTTGACGGTTACGATAAAAATTCCGGCAGGATTGCTGAAGGCTTCTCAGAGATTTGCCGTCTTATATTTAATAAATCGCGTATGTTTGCCTCTGTTTGCAGCGGAGAAAAGGGAATTGAGGTGCTTCGTGCTGTACTTCCCGAATTTGCCGGAAGGCTTTCATCCGAACTGCCGTCGGAGCTTAACGGTTCTTTAACCTGCAGCGATATATATTTTGACGGTCTTGACGGCGATATGACAACGCCTGTTAAACTTAACGAGGGATTTATGCTGTCTTCTCAGGTACAGTTTGTGGGAATGGGAGGAAATCTTAAAAAAGCCGGCTATGAATACAGCGGTACTCTGAAGGTTCTTGAAAATATTCTTAACTGTGAATATCTTTACAATTCCGTGCGGGTGCTTGGAGGAGCGTACGGCTGTAATTGTCGGTTTGCCGGTACATCGGGAAACGTTTACTTTGCTTCATTTCGTGATCCGCATCTTAAAAATACCGAATCCGTTTACAGAAATGCAGGCGAATTTATTAGAGCTCTTGACCCTGACGATAAGGCGCTTACAAGATATATTATAGGAACTTTCAGCGGGCTTGACCGTCCTTTGTCTTTCCGTGACCGTGCCGCGCGGTCAATGTCTGCATATTTGTCAGGCATATCCTACGAGGAGCTTTGCCGGGAGAGACGGGAAATTATAGAAACGACAGCACGGCAGCTGCGCGATTCGGCGGATATGATTGACGCTGTTCTCTCGCAGGATTTCAGGTGTACGCTCGGAAATGCAAAAAAGCTTCGGGAAAACGCCGAAGACTTTGAAAATCTCGTTCCATTGTCATAATATCAGTTTTCATGTTTCTGATTGCACAGCATGAAAGAAGGAAGATTATTAATTTTATCACTGAATTTCATCTCAGAAACTGCATATTTATCAGATAACCCTTTATTTAAATTCAGGCTATGCTATTGAAATGCGGCAGATATTGTGCTACAATATAGCTGAAAGTAAAATGCCCGATACCTAAACGGGCGGTTTTCACCGGCCTTTATCATCGGCGGCACAATACGACGCCGAGTCGTCTGATGACGGCGCTTTATGCCTAATTGAATTGAAATAAGCAGTTCGGTCGTCGTTCGATCGTTACTCGGCCGTCGTTCGGACGTTGTTCGGTCGTCTCAGCGGCAACCTCTTGTGATGCTCACTGCAGAGCAATCGCCGTATGCCTGTGTCTGCCGCTGAGCCTGTATCTGCCGCTGAGCCTGTGTCTGCCGCTGAGGCTGTGTTTGCCCGCTTTCTTGCCGGTACAATCATTCAATTATCAAAACCTCTTTCGGCTGTGTTATGTCCGTTATCCAAAAGCATAAATTAACCGGTTTTGAATTGAGTTATGCTTTATCTGCTCTTGGTGCTGATATATTTTGCGGACAATGTAAATAAAGGGTTTTGCCCTTATTGATAAAACTTGCCGTGTTTTGCGGCGGATTGGAGATTATTATGAAACGTTCGGAAATCAATAAAATTATTTTGGATGCGCTTGATTTTGCAGATGAAATGGGTTTTAAGCTCCCTCCTTTTGCACGGTGGACGCCTGAGGAATGGGCTGAGGTTGCCGATAACGAGGAATATGACGAGATTAGGGATAATATGCTCGGATGGGATATTACCGATTTCGGCAGCGGAGATTATCACAAAATCGGTTTGCTTATGTTTACCATACGCAACGGAAATTATGGTATAGATAAGTATACAAAGCCGTATGCGGAAAAAATGCTGATAACCGAAGAAAACCAGGTGACTCCGTACCATTTTCACCGCCTGAAAATGGAGGATATAATTAACCGCGGAGGTGCGGATCTTATAGTTCAGATATATAATGCGGACAAAAAAGAGAAATTCGCGGATACACCTGTACATATCAGCATGGACGGACGCAATTTTATGATGCCTGCCGGCAGTAAAATTCGTGTTAAACCCGGTGAGAGCATTACGCTTCTTCCGGGAAGCTATCACTGCTTTTGGGCAGAAGGCGGCAAAGTTTTACTCGGAGAGGTATCAAAGGTGAATGACGACCGTATTGACAATCGTTTCTATGAAAAGACCGGTCGTTTTCCGAAAATTGAAGAAGATGAAAAGCCGGTTACGCTTCTTTCTATGGACTACAGCGAGGGATGCAAATAAATTTATATGCTTTATAAATACGGAGATAGGCCGTGCTGATAAACACGGTGTTTTGCGAAGCTTATCGCTTATTCCGTAAATCAATTCACGGTTATATTGCTTAAGTGCAGTATAACCGTGAATTTTTGGCTTATTTATTTTGATTTGTCTGCAATGAAAATACCGTCGGTTTTGGCAGTAGGATATTAATGCGGATATAGTTGTTCGAAGACAGTGCCTATTCAAAATTCTCATATTTCTATGTGGATTTCTATATGGGTTTCTGTATGGACGGATTCTGTTCCTTAAATTATTGATTTTTAAGAACAGCGAGAAGTTCATTCCAATTTTTTATATGTAAATATTTGCACGAAGGGATGATTTCCCTTTCTTTGTCGCGGTAAGGGCAATCGATTTCACTGTCGTACCATACGGGGAATATTCCGATGCTGTTCGCGCCCTCTACATCTGCGCAGGGATTATCGCCGCAAAACCATACTTTTTCCGGCGGCAGCTTTGCTTTATTAAGTGCGAGCTTGAATATAAGCGGATTTGGCTTGCGAAATATATAGTCGGCTGAGGTAATAACAAATTCTATGTTATTGTCCGGAAGAAGGCGATTGATTCTTTCCTTGAGTGCGCCGCATGACATTGTTAAATTACTGACAACAGCGGTTCTTATTCCGATACTCTTGAGCTCTGAAAGCAGACTGTCGGCATTCGGCATTATTTCTCCGGGTGTTTCGCCGTTCCAAAAAATAATTTCTGCCGCTTCTAAATTTATGGATAATTCGATCGAGAGCAGCTCGGACAAAAAGCGTGCTGTGCTTTTCCATGTTACGTCATATCCCCGGCGTTTGATTTCGGGAAGATCTATTTTAACTAAATTGTTTACATACGGCATTATGTCGTCAACGGTTAAGCCGTAAGGATTGCGGCTGACATATTTCATCAGAGCATTAATGCCGTTTCTTGGATTCCATCCGGGTTCCTGAAGCAGTGTGTGACCGTAATCGAACATAATCATTTCAGGTATTTCAATCTTTTTGCAGGCAGCTTTTTCGTTGTCGTTAGGCTTTATCACTGTTTGTTCCTTTCAAAATTATAACTGAAGATATTATATCATTTTTTCGGCAGATTTGCAAGCGGATTGAAATTACCGAATGTAAGATAATTCCAATTATATTTTGTTCAAAAAACTCTTGAAATTTATAATCAAATGTGATAAAATAGCAAAAGCCTATCATTAAAAGGCGGTTATTAAAGAAAAAGAAAGGTAATTATACTATGTTCAAAATTACAAAAGCACTTTCATTTATTACTGCAGGTGTAATATCTCTGTCGATGGCTGTGCCGTGCGCCGCCGCGTATGACAAAGATATAACCGTTGATCCCTTGTTTGTATACGGCGATGTAAACAACGACGGAGCATGCAATGCACGCGACCTCGTGAGAATTATGAAGTATATAGCAGGCGGAAACAATGAGACTGCGTCTTACGCTGACCTTAATTCCGACATGACGGTTAATGCTAAGGATCTTGTCAGACTTATGAAGGTTATTGCAAAAACAGCAGATGTTCCGGAGATTGGAAATCCTTTTTCTGACTTTGCCGACGAGAATCTGATGAACGCATTGCCGGATTCGGCTTCAGGTACTCTTGTAACTGACGAAACAGCTGCCGAAGCATTTGCAAAGGCTGATAAAGCGCTTGAGGACGCAGCTTCCGTAAGCGCAAGGTCTGAGTTTAATGTCAATATTTCTTTAGGTGAAGAAAGCATATCCGCTAACGGTTATATATCGGCTGATATAAACCGCGATGAAACAGGAGCTGCCGATGAAGCAGAGATATATGCTTATATTGCTTTTCCGGAAATGGGTGATTTTCTTGTAAGCCTTATGCTCCGCGACGGATACGTGTATTTTACACAGACCGGTGACGCCGCAAGCCAGACGTTAAGCGTCAGCAAGGTTTACTTGGACAGACTTATGAATGACGGCGACACGACAGATGCCGATAAAGTCGCGGAATACATAACAGCTGCGGTTTACTCTTTTGAAAACGAAAACGGCTCGGGTTATAATGCTGTTTACAAGGCTAATCTTGAGAAGGTGAACGCACTTATTCTCCAATTTATCGAAACAGAGCTCGGCGATCTTATTCAGGTTCAAAATCCTGCAGATTTGTTTAAACTCAGTGCCCTTGAATTTTCTTCTGCGGCGTCTTCTGACGGCAATTATATCGGAGGAACCTTTAACGGCGGATTTGAGGTAAATTTGTCAGATGAAACCGGTGATTTAAGCTTGGCGGTTTCTGCTGACGCGAAATTTATCCTTACTGCCTCGGAGGAAAAAGTCGTATTCGGCAATTCATATAATGTGTATGACGCTGTATGCGTTGATGAGTTTATAATATTTATAGATATTTCATCGCTTTATGACGAAAATGGAAATCCTGTTGAAAATTATGACGAGCTTTATACAGAGCTTTGCGGAGTATACGGGCAGGATGTAGTTGATTCATTTATCAGCAGTATTACCGGCTGATTATAATGCCGTTATATATCAGCGATTTAATTATAAAACTTTATTTTTCCTGCAACTGACATGTCAACATGTCCTATAACTTTTTTGCGTAATGCTTTTATTCATCTTTGGGCAAAGCTGTAATATACATATACGTTATATAATAAATACCCGCGCATGGGAACAGGCTGTATCTCGTTTAAGTACGGCTTATAGCAGTTTCCTGCGCGGGCTGTTTATTGCTCGGATTTGTTTTTTTACATTAACGTTGGAAATTACTGCATTATATTCAAAACACATTGATGTTTATTGTATTAAAATTATTTTCGCGAGGGTGAGGGAAGCAGAAAAATATTCGGGAGAAAATCGAATAAGGATTTTGGGTAAGAGTTAATTTATATTTAGTCTTTGACATATTTAATTATTCTTTTTGCCAAATGTTCAAAAAGTACTTGATTATTATGACATAATGTGTTAAAATACCTAAAAAGGTAAATTATATAAAAGAAAGGATTTTTTACTATGTCAAGGTTAACTAAAGCGCTTTCATTTTTAACTGCCGGTATTCTTTCTCTTTCTCTGGTCCTGCCGTGTGCTGCCGTTTACGAGAGAGATATAACTGCCGATCCCCTGTTTGTATACGGAGACATCAATAATGACGGTAAATGCAACAGTCAGGATATTGTACGGATTATGAAGTATATAGCCGGGGCACATATGGAGCTTTACTATGGTACTGCGTACTATGCTGATCTCAATTCGGATATGAAGGTCAACAGCAAAGACCTTGTAAGACTTATGAAGCTTATTTCAGGGAATGCCGCCGCGCCTGAAATAGATAATCCTTTTGCTTTTTTTTCGGACAAAGATCTTATGAATGCGATTCCGGATACCATTTCCGGCGTTCCTGTATCGGAAGAGGAAGCGGCACGGATAATTGAAAAGGCGAATCAGGAGCTTTTCGAAGCCGTTTCTGTGAATTTAAAATTACAGTTTACACTGACTGAATCGCTGCAGGGAGAAGAAATCCAGTTAAACGGCTATCTATCGCTTGCCGTAAACCGCGGTGAGGACGGAAAAGCGGAGGAAGCGGAGATATATGTATATATGTTTGCTCCGTCCTACAGCGACAGTGACGTTCTTATCAGTATAATTCTTCGCGGCGGGTATCTCTATATTACGATTACGGACAGTACATCCAACGATACCGAATGTGTAAACAAAGCATATCTCGACCGTATTTTATCTATGAGAGATCCGGCGGAGCTTGATGAGATTGCCGATTATTTTAATTTGTCGGTTTATTCATTTGATAATTCCGAATACGGAGCTGTTTACAAAGCGAATGCAGATAAGATAACCTCGGATATTCTGCAATATATTGCCGACAACTCTGACGAGTCGGATTCGGCTGAAATAATTGAAGAGCTGTTTAAGCTTGACGGCTTTGAGTTTTCGGCGATCATATCTGAAGACGGCGGATATATCGGGGGATTCTCTAACGGCGGATGTGAATTAAGTTTGGATGATGGCTTAATAGATGATAAAATTACCGTTTCTTCTTCATCGAAATTTGTTTTGAATACATCGGATGAAAAAATTACATTCGGTCCGTCTTATAACATATATGATGCATTCTCCTATGATTGGGTCATTTTGGAGATCGAGGTTAACGCTCTGTATGATGAGAGCGGAGATCCGGTTGTGAACTATAGTGAGCTTTATGCAGAGCTTTGCGAAGTGTACGGGAAAGATGACGTCGATGAAGAACTGAAGTTTGTAAAACGCAGAATTTTAGATATCAAGGTCGTGTCCCTGTTTGACGAACAATATCATCGCGTCGAAGATTATGACGAACAGTATTTCGAGCTTTGTCTTATATACGGACAGGAAGAAACCGACGATGCAATTGAATTATACAAATGGCGGTGTTTAGGCGCTCGAGTAGAGATGCTTTTTGACGAAAATTACAAACCTGTTTCAAATTATAATGAGCTTTATGCGGAGCTTTGTGACGATTACGGTAAGTGCAGTGTCGATAACGAAATCGAAATTTATAAAGATATGTCTTTTTATGAAAGAATTGAATCGCTCTTTGATAAGGACGGTCTTCCCGTACCGAACTACAGCGGGCTTTATGACGCAATTTGTGAGGACTTCGATCAGGAAAGAGTTGATTCATGTATTGAGAGTTACAAGTGGCAGATCGTTTACAAAAAAGCATGGCAGCTTTTCGATAATGAATGCAATCCCGTCGAAAATTACGATGAGCTTTATATTGAATTGTGCTTAGTGTATGACAAAAACACGGTGGACGAATGTATCAGTATTATACAGGGAGATTGGTGCTGTAACGGTTAAAAAAATTGCGCAGACAGGCGCAGTATAAGGAAAGGTATGGTCATAATTTATGAACAAAAAACAGTTTTTCGGACTTCTGCTTGCTTTTGTTCTTCTCGCAGGTTCATTTTTAATTACTTCCGCGGTAAATAGAGGAGAAAAAACGGAGGAAGATAACAGCCCGTCGATGCTTGAAAATCTTGGCAGCTATCTTTCCGGGAAAAGCTTTAATATAAAGCTGCCGAGCGAAGATTTTATCGCATACCTCGACGTTACCGGAACTATATCTGAGGACGGGACATATTCGAGCTCATATTCGCATGATTTTAGTCTTAATTATATTGATGCACTTGTTGAAAGCAGATATAATACAGGACTTATTATGTATATGAATTCTCCTGGAGGTTCGGTTTATGCAAGCGATGAGCTTTATCTTGCAATCGAATACTACAAAGAGGCAACCGGAAGACCTGTTTTTTGTTATTTTGGACCTACTGCCTGCTCAGGTGCGTACTATATTGCAATGGCGGCGGATGAAATCTATGCTAACCGCAATACGATGACAGGATCTATAGGAGTAATAATGCAGATGTACGATCTTACGGGATTGTATGATAAGCTTGGCGTAAAGGAAGTAGATATTGTAAGCGGGAAAAACAAATCTATGGGATCATCGGGACAGGAACTTACAGATGAACAGCGTGCGATTCTGCAGGAATATGTCGACGAGTCATACGAGCAGTTTGTCGAAATTGTTTCAAAAGGGCGCGGACTTGACTCCGATACTGTGAGGGAGCTTGCGGACGGAAGAATCTATACTGCGTCCGGTGCTCTTGAAAACGGTCTTATAGACGGTATATGCGGTTATGACGACTATATTTCGGATGTTTGCGGGGTACTTAACTGCAGCTACATTTATCAGCCTGATTCCGACATATATTCCGGAATTTTCTCATCGCTCTTTGGTGCAGTATCAGAGTTAAAATCGAAATCGGAAAGCGAAGTTCTGACAGATCTTGCGTCCGAGCTTAAGAGTGGGGTATGGTATTATGCAAAAGCAGCCGACTGATTTTATTTATGCCGGAATTTGGCCGAGGGCGGCCGCGTATATAATTGACAAGTTTGTAATCGCGCTTCTGTGCATGTTTGTAAAACTTCCCGTTTGGGCGTCCTTGCTTGTGAGCGGTACAAGACTGTCGAATGTTATTTTTAATTTTACTGCGTTAGACGTCGTGTGTTATATAATCGGCGCACTGTATTTTACACTTCTTACATGGAAAAGCGGCCGAACGCTTGGTAAATATTTGATGAAGCTTACCGTTGTTACGGAAGACGGAACTCAGCTGTGTTTTTTCCGCGTGCTCTATCGTGAGACTGTGGGGCGTTTTCTTACGGGAATTCTCTTAATAGGATATATAGCAGCCGGATGCGATTTTGAAAAGCGCGGCTTTCATGACCGTCTCTGTGATACGAGAGTAATTTATTCCTTGGGCAGATATGCTGCATATACGCGGCTTCCGAAGGATCCGCAGACATCGGGAAACAACAATTCTTCTGCCGAGTTTTCAAATTTGTCTGCAGCGGGGGCGACGGGTGAGTCGGCCGCAGCGGGAGAGTTTGGAGCGGCGAGAGAGTTTGGAGCAGTGAGGGAGTCGAAAGAGTCGGGAGTTATCGGGGACGCTGATCTTCCGTCCCTGGGCTTTGTGCAGGAGTCTTCTCCTATACTTCAGCCGGAAAGGCGTGGTGAAGATATTAAGGATGAAGATATTAAGAACGACGGACGGCAGACAAACGGTTCGGAGTAGAATTGTCTTAATTCTGACGGGCCGTTGAATAAAGCGCCGCGTGTTTGCAAAATGTTTACAGTTATTTTATCGGCGTGAAAATTTGATAAGCTATAATCGACAATACTATTATATATATCGGTGAGCGTATTGTTTGGTTATGTTAAATGTTATACCCCGGAGCTTCGGCTCCGGGAATATGAATATTATAGAGGCGTTTACTGCGGTTTATGCAAGAGCATGGGGCGTTGTACAGGATGTGTTTCGAGACTTGCACTAAGCTATGATCTTGTTTTTCTCGCACTGGTGAGAATGGCTTTGACAGGAGAAAATCCGAAAGCAGAGGCCGGCCGGTGTTTACTGCATCCGTTCAGGCGCCGGCCGGTGTGCGCTTCCTGCCGTTCGCTTGACTATGCGGCACGTGCTGCGGCTGTTTTGGGTTATTACAAGCTGGACGACGATTTATACGATACGCACGGAGTCGCAGGAAAGGCAAAGTTACTTGTATTAAAACCGATTCTTTCCCATGCCAGAAGGCTTGCCGAAAAAACTTACGGAGAAATGGAAGAGCTCGACTTGACGGTAGCGGGAAAGCTTAGACGTATCCGCGAGCTTGAACAAAAGGATATTGCCGTGGCGGATGAGCTTGCCGATCTTTCCGGAGAGATTCTTGCGGATGTTTTTGAATGCGGTCTTTCCGGAAGCGCGGCGCGGATTTCAAGAGAGATAGGTTATCATGTAGGGCGGTGGGTATATCTCATTGATGCGGTTGATGACTATAATAAAGATATCAAAAGGGGAGAGTTTTCCCCGTTCATGGATTCGGGACTTCCGTCCGATGAAGCCATTTGTGCGGCGCTCACCTCGGAGACGGCAGCGACGGAGACGGCTGTCGGATTATTGCCCGACGACTGCGGAGCCGAGATTTCTGAGCTTATAAAAAATATTCTTTATCTTGGAACCGAAAAGGTTACGGGAGAAGTGCTCAGCCGTAAAAATGGTAAAAAAGCAAATAATCGATAAAAAGTTCGATCTTAGGATGATTCAACGGCACAGCTTTAAATTGCGCTGTAAAGATTATTCAACGGTACAGCTTTAAACTGCGCCGTAAATCCGGCATAAAGGATATATACTGATGATTAATGATCCTTATAAGGTTCTCGGCGTCTCAAGGGACGCCACAGATGATGAAATAAAAAAGGCGTACAGAGAGCTTGCTCGAAAGTACCATCCAGACAATTATAACGGAAATCCTCTTGCAGACCTTGTTGAAGAAAAGATGAAAGAGATCAACGAGGCTTACGAAATGATTCAGAAAGAACGTTCCGGCGGCGGACGTTCGGGTTATGGTGACAGTGGTTACAGCAGTTCAAATTATAGCGGTTCTGCTTCAGGCAACGGCGGTGCCGGTACTAATGCGGATTTTGTCAAGGTGCGTTCGCTTATAAACAACGGAAGGTATTCAGAAGCTGAGATAATTCTTGACGGATATTCTTCTTCTGACCGCGGGGCTGAATGGAACTATCTTAAGGGGCAGGTGCTGATGCAGCGGGGCTGGTATTTTGAAGCTCAGCGCTTTTTTGAAACCGCGTGTTATATGGCTCCGAATAATTCGGAATACCGCTCAGCGCTTGACCGCGTGAGAGGGACGTCGGCATCTTACAGCCGCGGATACCGCACGGCTTCGGGAAGAGGCGGTTCCGGAGTTGATTTCTGTACCTCGCTTCTCTGCGCAGACTGCTGCTGTGAAATGATGGGCGGAGATCTGATCAGATGCTGCTGATTCGGATGCTTATTAATTAATTTCGATTGACCGGTCTGATACTGACGGAAATAAGTATATGACGGGAATATTATGGAGCAATGGTAATTTGAGAAATTTTCTGCGTGTTATTAACCGCTCTGTTGAACGGTGCGCGGATTGTGCAGGCGGATTATGAAAAGTAAAAGCAAAACCAAGAGAATACGCACAAGGACGATTACGATGGCGGCGGTTTTGAGCGCACTCGGAGTCGCCTTTCTGTATATAGGCTCGATTTTTGATTTTCTTGATCTGACGGCTGCTGCGGCTTCTTCACTTATAATCGTACTTGCGGTTATGGAGGGCGGCGGAGGAATTCCGTGGATGATTTATGCAGCAACGTCGTTTCTTTCGGCTCTGATTTTGCCGAACAAATATCCGGTTCTGCTCTATATTTTCTTTGCAGGTCTTTATCCGATGGTTAAATCTGCCGCGGAAAAGCTTCCTCGAATTGTTTCCGCAGCTGCCAAGCTTCTATTCTTCAATGTTGTGTTTACGCTGATTATGCTTATGGGACGATACCTTCTGCATCTTCCGGAGGATGAAATCGGACTTGATACGGCAATTTATGTGCTTGGAAATCTGATGCTTGTAGCATATGATTATCTGCTGACACAGCTGATAACGCTCTATCAGAGGAAACTGAGAAAGATGCTTAAATTGGGCGGAATTTTCGGATAGAACAAAGGGCACAGATGTATAACAAAAGAGGAGACGGTGAAATATGGAAAATTTGAATATACGCCGCGCAAAAGAATGCGATATACCCGTTATCAATAAATTACTGTATGAGGTGCATAAAGTCCATAGCGATGTCAGACCTGATTTGTTTAAAGCGGGTGCCAAAAAGTATAACGATGATGAACTGAGATCAATTCTCGGGGATAACGGGAGACCGGTTTTTGTAGCCGAAAGAAACGGGGTTGTTTTAGGATATGCATTTTGCATACATCGGCAAAGCATAAACGGCAATATGACGGATGTAAAAACGCTGTATATTGACGATTTGTGCGTTGACGAGACTGCGCGAGGGACAAGTATCGGCAGATCGCTTTATGAGTATGTTTTGGATTATGCCGGAAAGAACGGTTACTATAATGTAACGCTTAACGTATGGGCAGATAATATAAATGCTGTAAAATTTTATGAAAAGCTCGGTCTTAAAATTCAGAAAATAGGAATGGAAAAGATATTGTGATAAAATTTGCTTTTTCCTTTTTTTAATTTCCGTAATTCTTTTTAATGCGGGTTATTTTGCCGTAAAGTGTCAATAATACAACGAAAAGTGTATATTACATAATTTTTTTATAAAAAGTCTTGACAAACGCTTTTGATAGGCGTATAATTTCTAAAACGAAGTTTTGAGGAGCGATTTTTACGATGCGTAACAATTTTAAATGCTATTATTACTTTTATTTTACAGAAGCGATGGATTGTTGCGTTGTACGTAATCTTGCCGCCTGACTTCGGCAAAGATATGTAAAATTCAATAACCACCGCTGATTTTCGTGTGCGAATTTATCAGCGGTGGTTTTTTGGTAATATGCGGGTGTATTTACCGGATATTTTTCGGAAACGGTTGGCCTGCAGACCGAGGGATGAAATGGTTATGGAATTAAACGAAAACAAAGATGGATTGGAAAAAGCAAGAGAGAAAATTTGCAGCGTTGACAGAAAAATGGCGGAGCTTTTCTGTGAGAGAATGAACGCCGTCCGAATGGTCGCCGGTTATAAAAAGGAGCACGGTCTTCCTATACTTGACGCGTCGAGAGAGGCGGATTTGCTTGCCCGAAATTTAGAATATATCGGTGAATCGGATATTCGCTCTTATTATACCGGCTTTCTCAAATCTGTGATAGAGCTGTCGAAGCAGTATCAGCACCGCCTGCTTGCCGGTTTAAGGATTGCTTACAGCGGAGTTGAGGGAGCATTTGCCCATATAGCCGCAACGCGTATCTTTCCTGACGGAGAAACTGTGTCATATTCGGATTTTCCCTCGGCTTACGAAGCTGTTGTCAGCGGAGAGTGTGACTGCTGTGTACTTCCGGTTGAAAACAGTTTCGCCGGAGAGGTTGTTCAGGTTACGGATCTTATGTTTGAGGGCGGTCTCTATATAAATGGGATATACAATCTCAGAATATCTCACTGTCTGCTCGGCGTAGAGGGTGCTTCGGCCGGAGAGATACGTACTGTCATAAGTCATCCTCAGGCTCTCAGCCAGTGCTGTGATTATATAAAGGAGCACAGGTATGAAAAGATAAAGGCCAAAAATACCGCTCTTGCCGCACAGCAGGTTGCGGAGACTGCCGATGTACATATGGCTGCGATTGCAAGTGCGGAGACGGCTCCGCTCTATGGTTTGACCGTTCTTGATCATGATATAAACGAGAGTCATACGAATACGACGAGATTTGCCGTATTTTCACGCTCTGAAAATACCTCTCAGCATGGCAGGAACGACAAATTTATTCTTCTTTTTACTGTGAGCGACGTTGCAGGCGCGCTTGCGGAGGCTATCAATGTAATAGGAAAATACGGATATAATATGAAATCACTTCGTTCGCGTCCGATAAAAATGAGGGCATGGCAGTATTATTTCTATGTTGAAGCCGAGGGAGATATAACGTCACAGAGAGGGGCGGCCATGATAGCTGAGCTTTCCGAACAATGCAGCTCGGTGAAAATTGTAGGACATTTTTCGTCGGAGATTGACCTTGCAGACTAAACGGATATGACCGCAGCCCTTCGGCTTGGCGTTGCATTAAGAGCTGTTTCGACGAGCGTATTGAGCATATCGAGCGTATTGGGCGTATCGAGCGTATTGGGCGTATCGAGCATATTGGGCGTATTGAGCGTATTGGGCATATCGAGCATATTGAGCGTATAATATAAGCCGCCGCAGCGGAATTTGAGGGATAGCGTGAAGATAGGGAAATCCGCAAACCATAACCTGTCTCTTTTCACGCCCTATTTGTGCCTGTCGGTGCGAATTAAAAGAAAGGTATATTAATTATTATGATAATTCGTGTTGAACTTGGATCAAACAGCTACGATATTACATTGGAGCATGGCTTGATTTCGCATATAGCCGAACTGATTAATACGCAGAGGCGCGTACTTATTGTTACCGACGAGGGTGTTCCTTCGAGGTACGCGGAGCAGATAGCTTCTCAGTGTGCATATCCTGAGACTGCGGTAATTCCGCAGGGCGAGAAAAGCAAAACATTGGATACATATTCGCTTTTGTTAAAGAGAATGCTTGACTGCGGTTTCAATCGCGGTGACTGCGTTATAGCGGTCGGGGGAGGCGTTGTCGGGGATCTTTCCGGATTTGCTGCGGCATGTTATATGCGCGGAGTGGACTTTTATAATGTTCCGACAACCTTGCTTTCTCAGGTGGATTCGTCGGTTGGAGGTAAAACAGCCGTTAATTTCGGAGGAATAAAGAATATCGTCGGCGTTTTCAGTCAGCCCAAGGCGGTTTTGATTGATCCCGATGTGCTTGAAAGTCTGCCTCCAAGACAGTTTTCAAGCGGTATGGCGGAGGCCATTAAAATGTCCCTTACCTCAGATCCTGAGCTTTTTGAGCTGATAGCGTCGGGAACAGGCTCGGAGCTTGACCGTATTATAGCCGGGGCGATTAAAATTAAACGTGATGTTGTCCAGAGAGACGAACGCGAGGGAGGACTTCGGAGGATTCTTAACTTCGGACATACCATAGGTCATGGTATCGAGTCGGCGGAACAGCCGAACGGTTTATATCATGGCGAATGCGTTGCGCTTGGCATGCTTCCGATGTGCAGTGAAGCTGTGCGCGGAGAACTTATTCCGGTGCTGCGCAAATACAGTCTGCCTGTTGAATATCACGGAGATTTGGACGCGATCTTTTCGGCTGTGCAGCATGACAAAAAGTCGGGATCCGACGGTGTGACTGTGGTTACGGTGCCGCGTATCGGAGAATTTGAGATGCATGAGGAAACGCATTCCGAGCTGATGAAAAGGCTTGAGATGTTTGCTTAAATGTATTGTTTGTAAGTATCGGGAAGGGATCATATTGAGTATGAAGAATTCGTTTGGAACAAGTGTTTCTGTCACACTTTTCGGAGAAAGTCACGGATTTCAGATCGGAGCGGTGCTTGACGGAATGGCGCCGGGGATTCCTGTAAACAGGGAGTTTATCTCATCGCAGCTTCGCAAACGTGCGCCCGTCGGGAAAATTTCGACTCCGCGGCATGAGAACGACGATTTTACAATCTGCAGCGGTGTTTTTGAGGATAAAACTACAGGAACGCCGATATGTATTACAATTCCGAATCAAAACACAAAAAGCGAAGATTACGGCCGTACAAGATGGCTTGCCCGTCCGGGACATGCGGATTACACTGCGCACTGCAAATATCACGGTTTTGAGGACTACCGAGGAGGAGGTCATTTCAGCGGCAGAATTACCGCGCCTTTGGTTGCGGTCGGCGCTATTGCACTTTCTGCGCTTTCCGCTAAAAGTATTAAGATTGGAACACATATTAAAAGCGTTCATGGGATTTGCGACCGACGCTTTGAAAACATTGAAAAGGATATAGCTGCGCTTTCAGAAATGAATTTTGCCGTTCTTGACTGCGAAAAGGGTGCGCTTATGCGTGCGGAAATTGAGAGGGCGGCGGCTTCCGGAGATTCGGTCGGCGGCGTGCTGCAGACGGCTGTGTACGGCATGCCCGACGGGGTAGGAGAACCTTGGTTTGATACGGTTGAGAGCATGCTTTCCCATGCATTGTTCGGAATACCGGGAATCAAAGGAGTGAGCTTTGGCGAAGGCTTCGGTTTATCGGAGCTATTTGGAAGCGAGGCTAACGACAGCTTTAGAATGGCGGGAGACAGAATTGTTACGGAGACCAATCGGAACGGCGGAATAAACGGCGGTATTACAAACGGAATGCCGATTATATTTGACTGCGCGGTAAAGCCGACTCCGTCTATTTCCAAGGAGCAGAAAACGGTAGATTTCGGCAAGCGTGAAAATGCGTCGATCGGAGTGCGCGGCAGACATGATCCTGCAATAATTCATCGGGCCCGCGTCGTGGTAGACAGCATTACCGCAATTGTGCTTTGCGACCTTCTTGCCGGACGATACGGTACGGATTATTTCTGTGTTAATTGAAATGCGGATAATATGCGGGAATGGTATGGAGATTGGTGTGAAAATATGGAGATTAGTGCGAAAATATGGAGATTAGTGTGAAAATAAGGATAACTGCAAACCGCGGTGAACTTTTTTAACTTTAGAAAGGTATGGTAATTAATTTGAAATACGGATTGATTGGAGAAAAGCTTGGCCATAGCTTTTCAGCGGATATCCACGGACGGATAGGAAGATATGACCGGACGGTTACCGGTGACTATGATTACCGTCTTGCGGAAATTTCATCCGGTGAGCTTGACAGCTTTATGCGGCAGCGGGATTTTATCGGAATTAATGTGACAATACCTTATAAGCAGGCGGTTATACCTTATCTTGACGAAATTGATGAGGCTGCGGAAAAAATCGGAGCGGTGAATACAATTATTAACCGCGGAGGACGGTTATTCGGATATAATACGGATTTTGGCGGAATGAGGGCTCTTATAATAAAAAACAATCTTGATATTTGCGGCAAAAAGGTATTGATACTCGGAAGCGGCGGGACAAGTAAAACCGCATATGCTGTTGCTCAGAGCCTTGAAGCCTCAGAGATTATTCGCGTGAGCCGAAGCGGAAGGAACGGTTCGGTTACATATGATGAGGCGTATTCCGAGCACAGTGACGCCGATATTATAATTAATACTACTCCATGCGGAATGTTTCCGAATACCGAAGGAGTTCCTGTGAACACAGCGCGTTTTTCAAAGCTGTCGGGAGTGGTCGACGTTATATTTAATCCGCTTTCAACCGGGCTTGTAAGGCGCGCGGCAGAACTTGGAATTCCGTCCTGCGGCGGTTTATATATGCTTGTGGTGCAGGCTGTACTTGCTTACGGACATTTTTTTGGCGGAGAATACAATGCGGTTATTGCCGATCGGATTTATTCCGAGCTGCTTTATGAAAAGCAGAATATTGTACTTATCGGTATGCCGGGATGCGGAAAAACTACAGTCGGGAAACTGATTGCCCGAAATTCCGGAAAAACGTTCATGGATACTGATTCGATGATAACCGAAAAAACCGGGATGGCTGTCAGTGATATTTTTAAAAAATACGGAGAAAACAGATTTCGCGAGCTTGAAAGCGAAGCCGTGAGGGAAGCTTCCGAAAAGAACGGTCAGGTGATTGCCACCGGCGGCGGTGCTGTGCTTCGGAGTGAAAACGTCGACGCTCTCAGAATGAACGGCAGAATTTATTTTCTTGATCGTCCCGTCAATATGCTTGTTCCTACGCGGGACCGTCCTCTTGCCGACAGCGCGGAGGCAATTCATAAAAGATATGAAGAAAGACTTCCGCTCTATTTGTCATCTGCCGATGAAGTGATTTCCATGTCGGAGGACGCTTTACAGAATGCTAAAGCTGTGGAAAAGCGGCATTTTAGGCTGTAACATGTACATAAGCATACAAAAGGAGCGGTTATTAATATGAAAGTAAAAACAATAAAAAAAATACTGGTTATAAATGGTCCGAATCTCAATATGCTTGGAATTCGGGAGCCTGATATATACGGGCGGGAGACGTATCAGGGACTTTGCGATAAGATAATCCGTCACTGTGAAACAGTCGGAGCCGAGGCCGAGCTTTACCAGTCGAATCACGAGGGTGATCTCGTTGACAAGATTCAAAGTGCATATGGGAAATTTGACGGAATTGTAATTAATCCCGCTGCATATACCCATACGAGTGTGGCTCTGCTTGACGCGCTTAAGGCGGTCGGCATTCCGACGGTTGAGGTTCATATATCCGATGTATCCTCCCGCGAGGATTTCCGTCAGGTAAGCTATGTGCGCAGCGCGTGCATGAAGACAATTTGCGGGCATGGTACGGACGGTTATATTGAGGCTATTGATTTCCTGATTGATAATGCGTGAAATTTTATATCTGTCAAGATGTATGAAAGGATATGGGCATAAAATCAAATGATAGTTGAATTTTTTCCGTCAGAGCTTCGCGGAAGTATCAAGGCTCCTCCGTCGAAGAGCATGGCGCACCGTCTTTTGATATGTTCGGGACTGGCCGTCGGAGAGAGCGTTATTTCGGGAATTTCGCCGTCGGAGGATGTGCTTGCCACGATTGACTGTCTGAGGGCTCTTGGAGCCGAGGTTGAGTATGGCTCAAAAAATACATGTGTCTCGGAAAATTTTTCTTCAGAAAGCCGCAATGATACCGAACGAGGAAAAAAAGAAAGCACAGGTTTGGAAAGAGTCGGTGAAAGTGAAAATGAAAAAAATACAAAGGCTGCGGAAACCGCTCGCATTATCGGCACCGATCTTTTAAATCGCGGTAAAGTGCTTATGCCGTGCCGGGAATGCGGCAGTACGCTTCGTTTTCTCGTCCCGCTTGCGCTTTTCTCGGATTGCGAGGCAGTATTTACGGGAAGTGAACGCCTGATGCAGAGACCGATGTCGGTCTACGAAGATATTTGTGCGCAGTACGGGCTGAATTTTGAGAGAAAAACTGACGGTATTCATGTTTGCGGCCGGCTTAAAAGCGGAGAGTACAATATTCCCGGAGATATCAGCAGTCAGTTTATCAGCGGACTTCTTTTTGCTCTTCCCCTTGTACAGGGTGAAAGTATTATAAAAATCATCGGACGTACCGAAAGCCGCGCCTACATTGATCTTACTGTTTCTGCTCTCCGACGGTTTGGCGTAACGGTTGATTTTATCGGAGATAATGAAATAGTAATTCCGGGGGGACAGAGCTATAAACCTCAGATGACTGAGGTTGAGGGGGATTACTCAAACGCGGCGTTTTTTGAGGCTTTCAATCTTATCGGAGGCGATGTAACCGTTACCGGTCTCTCTCCGGATAGTTTACAGGGAGACCGCGTATACAAAGAGTATTTTTCGGCGATTAAGGAAGGCAATCCGATACTTTCGATAGCTTCATGTCCTGACCTCGGACCGATACTTCTTTCCGCGGCCGCCGCGAAACACGGTGCGGTTCTGACTGATACAAGACGGCTGAAAATCAAAGAAAGCGACCGCGGAACCGCTATGGCGGAAGAGCTTTCAAAGCTCGGTGCGGAGCTGAGGCTGTTTGAAAACAGGATAGAGGCCGACGGGGCGGAGCTGCACCGTCCCGAAACGGAGCTTTTCGGACACGGCGACCATAGAATCGTCATGGCGCTTTCTGTTCTGCTTACAAGAACCGGGGGCCGAATAAGGGGGGCCGAAGCGGTAGCAAAGAGTATGCCGGATTTCTTTGAAAAAATTGAGAAGTTAGGGGCAAGGATCAGATATTATGAAGCTTGATAAAGATATGCGTATTATGATTGTCGGTCTTGGGCTGATCGGCGGAAGCTATGCAAGGGGATTGAAAAAACGCGGCTTTTATGTAACCGCTATTGATTCAAATCCCGAATCCATAAAATACGGACTTAAGGAAGAGATTGTCGACGAGGGATATGATTATGTTGACGAGGAGGCGGTCGGGTGTGCGGATATGGTGATATTTGCACTTTATCCGAAGGTTTTTTTAGATTGGATCCGCGATTATCAGCATCTTTTCAAAACCGGAGCAATTGTCACTGATGTGACAGGCGTTAAATCCTGTATTGTATATAAGATTCAGGAAATGCTTCGGGATGACGTCGAATATATTGCGTCTCATCCGATGGCAGGGCGGGAGGTTTACGGAGTTGAAAACAGTGATGACCGTATTTTTCGTGACGCAAATTTCATAGTCGTTCCGACAAACAAAAACAGCGTCGAGTCAATTCTCACCTGCCGGCGGCTTGGAGAAGAGCTTGGTTTTTCAAGGATTTCGGTTCTTTCTCCTGAGGAACACGATGAAATGATAGGCTTTGTGTCACAGCTTACGCACTGTATAGCCGTAACTCTTATGACATGCTCGGATAATACCCATCTTGCATGTTATACGGGTGATTCATTTAGGGATCTTACAAGGATTGCAAGGATTAATGAAAATATGTGGAGCGAGCTCTTCCTGTTAAATAAGGACGCTTTGCTCGAACAAATGGATATATTTCTTCGTGAATTTGTACTCTTTCGAGATCTTCTTGCGGCGGAGGACGCCGAGGGAATGAAAGAGAAAATGAGAATTTCAACCGCGAGACGCGCGGTATTTGACAATACCAGAAAAGGGGATTTTTAACTTATGATGAATATGGTGTTTGAAAGGAAGCTCGCCATTCCGATGGAGGTTAAGGAAATGTACCCTCTGAATGCTAAAATGGCAGAGCTTGTGGAGGCGAGAGATCTTGAAACCAAAGATATACTCAGCGGAAAATCCGATAAGCTTATGCTTATAATCGGACCATGCTCCGCAGACAATGAGGACAGTGTGCTTGACTATATTTCCAGACTTGTTAAGGTTCAGGAGCAGGTTAAGGATAAAATTTTTATAATTCCGCGTATTTATACGAATAAACCCAGAACGACCGGCGACGGTTACAAGGGTATGCTCCATCAGCCCGATCCGAATGAAAAGCCCGATGTTTTTAAGGGTATTATAGCTATTCGCGAGCTGCATATGCGCGCGCTTGAGGAAACCGGTTTTTCCTGTGCGGACGAAATGCTTTATCCGGAAAATACGAAATACATGGATGATCTTCTTTGTTACTCTGCGATCGGAGCGCGCTCGGTTGAGGATCAGCAGCATCGGCTTACTGCGAGCGGACTTGATTTTGCGGTCGGCATGAAAAATCCTACAAGCGGCGACCTTTCGGTTATGATGAATTCTATTACGGCCGCACAGCATAAGCATACTTTTATTTATCGCGGCTGGGAAGCGCATTCTCAGGGAAATCCGTATGCTCATGCGATTCTTCGCGGCTATATGAATAAGCACGGTCAGTCTATGCCGAACTATCATTACGAGGATTTGATACGTCTTTGCGAGCTTTATGCCGAAAAACCGCTTTCTAATCCTGCGGTTATTATTGATTCCAATCATGCTAATTCCGGAAAGAATCCTTTTGAACAGGGTAGAATCATAAAGGAAGTTCTTGCAAACTGCAGATATTCTGATGATATAAGAAAAATCGTAAAGGGATTTATGGTGGAGTCTTATATAGAGGACGGCGCACAGAAGGTCGGCGGAGGAATTTACGGTAAATCAATTACGGACGCCTGCCTCGGCTGGGAAAAAACAGAAAAGCTTATTCTTGAGATGGCGGACATTATTTGACAGCGGTTTTGAGGAGCGAAATCTCGAAACATCGCGGTTCGACCGTAATGTTATGATAATATATCATTTTATTGATAATTTTATAAAAAAATACAATATTATTTATATTTTTGTTGACAAACTGCCTTGCAATATGTTATACTGTATAAAGTGGGTATGCATATTTTAGCATATCTGTATAGACTTTCCGGAAAGTAACGCAGAGATTCCGGAACGGGTTTATATCCGAATTTATTGATAGAAAGGCAGATGGGTGCTTGTGCGCAGACTCAGAATAATTACCTTTGTTATGTCCGCAATATCATTGTTCTCATTTATTATGATGCTTTTTGTATCCGGTGAAACTCATAGGGCTGTACATATCTTTTTTATGGTAATGTTTTGGATGTCTCTCTTTGTTACAGTATTTTTTGTTCTCGACCTTGTGCGGATAAATCAGGAGAAACAAAGAAGGAAGCAGTATAGAGAGGAGAGCGGTTATCTTCCCGACGCCGAAGCTTATGCACGCGCGGAAGCAAGGCTTAATATGACAATGTATAAGCCGTCGCGTTCCGGGGTATCTCCTCAGCAGGTACGAACATATTCGCAGCACTGAACTTAGATTGCTGTAATTTAACTTGGATTGGATATATTATAACGAATGAAGATGTCCTCCGCTTTTATCGGCGCGGGACATCTTCATTTTACGTACGGTATATATGCGGTCGAGTCGGTTTATATTTATTGTTTGTTATGAGATTCATTACATAGAAATAAAATTTAATAAAATAAATAATAGATTAGTTTTTGTATTGAACTTGAGGGGACTTTGTGGTATTATAATAATATTGATTTTTTAAGTGTTGTTACAAAGCGTTGACATCGGGAAAAATAAATATAATTCGTCTTTTAAATGAAAGCGTTTAAAGGACGGCTGCTTTAGTTTTATTTATATTTCTGATTAATAAATTATTTTAGATGCAGGATTTTATAGGAGTAATACTGTGGCGATCAATAAGGCAATGCGCGCTGCTCTGAAAGCTCTTTCATACCCTGAGCCGGACATTACACAGACTTACAAGCTTAAGCGTCAGGTCGAGGCGATTGCAAATAAACCGGCAAAGGCAAAAGCAGAGAGGGAAAAGGATACCGTTATACGCAGCGATATAATAAAAGGCAGACGGGGCTATGACATACCGGTTAGGATTTTTACGCCGTCTGATAAGAACTCTTCAGGAGCTATAGTCTTCTTTCACGGGGGCGGGTGGGTGTGCGGCAATATCGACACCTATACAGGCGTATGTACGGATATTGTAGAGATGCTCGGACGTACTGTGGTTTCGGTAGATTACCGTCTTGCGCCTGAAAATAAGTTTCCGGCAGGACTTGAGGACTGTTATGAGGCGGCATATGCCGTATGTACACATAAGCTTTTGCCTGAATTTTCTTCAAATGATATTGTGCTTATGGGAGATAGTGCCGGAGGAAATCTGGCGGCTGCAGTATCGCTGCTTGCACGTGACCGCGGCGAATTTATGCCGCAGAAGCAGATTTTAATATATCCGTCTGCCGGAAATGACCATTCGATCACGTCCGAATTTAATTCTGTAAGAGATAACGGAACAGATTATCTTTTGACATCGAAGCAGATTGAAGGGTATCTCAGTCTTTATGCCTCATCCGAAGAAGATTTTAGAAGTCCGTATCTTGCTCCGCTGCTTGCGGATGATTTTCGTTTTCAGCCGGCGACTTTGGTTATTACGGCAGAATACTGCCCGCTTCGGGACGAAGGAGAAGAGTACGGACGCAGACTCAGGGCGGCGGGCAACAGGGTTAAAATTCTGCGCATAAAGGATGCGCTTCACGGATATATTTCTCTGAGACTTCATTTTAAAATGGTGAGAAAAACATATGAGCTTATAGCCCGTTTCCTTGAGAAACGGTGAGGCGTATGATTTAACTGTGGTTTTACTGTTCTGTATTCTGAGCTTAGGGATTAATGTAATCGGCTCTGCAGATTGGTTATCGGAATATGCCGGATTTGGGGGATTCAAATGGTTTTTGAAAAGGGACGGGCGAGGTGGACTAAGCTTGAAAATGCAGCAAAAATATTTCCGTCTACGACAAACAAGCGTGACACTAAGGTTTTTCGTTTTTACTGTGAATTAAATGACGCCGTTGATCCGGAGCCGCTTCAGCTTGCTCTTAAGCATTCTCTTGCAAAATTTCCTTTTTTTCGTTCGGTGCTGAAAAAAGGACTGTTTTGGTACTATTTTGAGGACAGTCGGATTGAACCGTCTGTGCACGAGGACAACAGGCCTCCGTGCTCACAGATATATAATCCGAACAGAAAAAATTTACTTTTCGATGTGTCTTATTTTGGATGCAGAATAAATTTAGAGGTGTATCATGCTTTGACCGACGGTACGGGCGCAATGAATTTTCTCAAGACGCTAACATCGGAATATCTTGTTCGCCGCTATGAATTGGGAACGTCGGCATTGATAGATTATGACGCGTCGGAAGCTCAGAAGCGAGACGACAGTTTTTCTAAATATTACTGCAAGCCTAAACCATATAAGCTTAAAAGGGCAGCTGTGGCATACCGCGTCCATGAGGAAAAATTACCTGTGGGAAGCCTCGGAATTATCGAGGGAAGAGTAAGCGTAAAGAGTTTGCTGGGCATTTCCCGCTCTATGGGCGTAACGGTGACGGCGTTTCTCTGTGCTGTTCTTTTTCGTTCTATCTGCGACGGACTTCCTGTCAGGGAACATTCAAAGCCTGTCGTAATCTCGGTTCCGGTAAATCTCCGCAAATACTTTCCGTCCGAGTCGGCGCGGAATTTTTTCGGTGTGGTCGACGTTCCGTATAATTTCTCGGAGCAGAGCGGAGAGCTGTCGGAGATTGCCGCATATGTCGGAGCTTACTTTAAGAACGAGCTGACGGCGGAAAAACTCGGACAGCGTTTTAATCGTCTCGCTTCGTATGAACGTGCGATTGCCGCAAGAATTGCCCCTATTACTGTAAAAAATTTTTTTTTGCGGCTTGCATATAATCAAAACAATCGCGGTGTAACAGCTGCGCTGTCGAATATCGGCGTTGTAAGTCTTCCTGAAGATATAAATAAGTATGTGAGGCAATTTGGAGTTCTTTGTTCTACAGATAAGATTCAGGCGTGTATATGCTCATACATGGACAATTTAGTTATCGGTTTTTCATCACCGTTTTTGAGTACCGATATTCAGCGCCGCTTTTTCAGGCTTCTGACATCTATGGGCGCAGACGTTGAAATAACGTCGAATATCGGAAACGGCGGAAATCTTTAGTGCGGTACGATTTGTTGTTAGGTATCAATAATCAGATTTGCCGGTTGGCGGAGAAATGCACATAGAGAATCGTTGAGGATTCGTGATAATGCGGCTGGCTATCACGTTTTTGTCGGCATATGGACGCGGAAGGGAGATTAAATTGGAGAATATATGGCATGAAATGTATTCGGCGGCAAAGGCAGTTCAGAACGGCAGACGAATATCCAAATATGCAGAGGCGGGCGGAGTTGCGGCTTCTGTATTGTCGTCATCGGGGAAAGTATATACGGGAGTTTGTGTAGATACTTGCTGTACATTGGGAATTTGCGCCGAGAGAAACGCTATTTTTAACATGATAACGAACGGTGAACATGAAATAAAAAAGGTTCTTGCGATTATGACTGACGGAAAAACAGCCGCTCCGTGCGGTGCTTGCCGGGAACTTATGGTTCAGCTTATGCCGGATAGTTATCGGACCATTGAAATACTTCTTGATTATAAATCGGAAAGGATTATCACGCTCGGAGAAATTACTCCCGAATGGTGGATATAACTAAAATTTCCGCATCTGAGGGGCGCTTTTTACCTTTTTCTTCTTTAGCGGTATAATACGCCGCCGCGGTTCCGAACGAGGTTGCTTTGTATTTTATTTAAGCTTAACTTAGGCGGATATAACCAAACGCAGAAACGATCGCTAACGGATTTTCGGTCTTTGATTGACAAAAGCGATTCAGCCGCTTGAATTAAGGCCGGCGATAATGGCGTCAATTAAGATGACAGGGTCTTTTAATTTTTAGTGAAAGGAACGGACATAGCTATGCTTAAATGTGAACGCTGCGGTGTAACCGTGTCAGAAAATCATGCGGTGTGTCCTCTTTGTCAGGGCGATTTGACCGGAGAATGTGATTTTCGCTGTGTTTATCCGAAAACTGCGAACAAAATGAGCCGGCTTGCCAAGGCGATGCGATTTGTACTTTTTCTGCTTGTATTTGCAGTTATCATATGTCTTTCCATTGACCTTGTAAGGGGCGGCAAAATTTGGATTTATGCCGCCGCGGCCGCGGTTTCGATTTGGATTATTCTGAATATTATTGCTAAAATGCGGTATATGATTGCAAAATGTATTTTGTGGACAACGGCGGCCGCAGTATCTGAGGCGATTCTTTGGGATATTGCGACGAAATACAGCGGCTGGTCCGTTGATTATGTTATGCCGCTATGCTGCTGTACCGCTATGCTTGCAATGGTTATAGCTGCGCGGGTCAGACATCTTCAGATAGAGGATTATCTTGCGTATATGCTGATTGATATTCTCATCGGCGCCATATCTCTTGTTCTGCTGCTTACAGGAGTTGTCGGCAGTGTGATTCCTTCGGTTGTTTGTATTGCCCTTAGTGCGGTTTTTCTCAGTGCGCTTTTAATCTTTCACGGACATTCTCTCGTGAGCGAAATATCGCGCAGAATGCATATGTAGAGATGAATTACCGGAAAATGATTATAATCACTTACAGTATAATAACCTCAAAGTTTTACTTTTAGATTAGCAAGCTTTGTTTCTCTGTCGAAGACAGCTATTTTGCGGAGAAAAGTCATATAATGTTGCAGTTTGTTTGTAATTATATGAAATAATGATATTTTGTATATATTTATTTGAAATATTACAATGTCGAAATATAAGTTATAATGCAAAATTCACGACATTTATTTTGTTTGGAAAATTAATACAGCTTTAATACGAGAGGAATTTGTTTATGAAAAGAATGTTTTCTTTGTTTATGTCTGTACTTTTAATATGTACGGTCTTTGTTAATACATATCCTTATAAAATTGCCGCTTCTGCCGAGATAATTGCAGAAGGGGTATGCGGGGATAATATAACTTGGACGCTGGACAGCAGCGGAACGTTAAAAATAAGCGGTATAGGGGAGATGTATGGTAGTTATGATAATTTATACTGGAATGAATATATATGTGATATTGAATATGTTGAAATAGAGAACGGAATTAAATCAATAGGCGATTACGCGTTTTCCGGTTTTAAAAATATGGTGTCTGTATCCATTCCCGAAAGTGTAACTTCTATAGGAACGGGGGCTTTTTATAACTGTAATACACTTTCAAGTATAGTGATACCTAAAAGTGTAACTTCGATAGGTTCCGGAGCGTTTGATAACTGTACGTCTTTGAAAAATATAGATATACCGGACGGAGTGAGGTCTATAGGAAGAGCGGCATTTAGAGGTTGTGTTAGTTTGAAGAGCGTTACAATTCCGGAGAGTGTTGAAACGATGGGAGACAGTATATTTGCAGAATGCAGAAGTCTTACGGACGTGACTATTAAAGCTAATATAACTTCTATCGGTGAGCAGTTGTTTTACAATTGTGTTAGTTTAACCGATATAACAGTACCTGATGGGGTTACGTATATCGGTCAAAATGCATTTTTTGGTTGCGACAGTCTTTCAAGTATAGTATTTCCGTTTAGTTTGGAGATAATTGATGGCTTTGCTTTTGGTGGCTGCGGAAACTTGGTTAATATATTTATTCCGGATAGTGTAAAAGTAATCGGTTATGGTTCATTTTCATCTTGTTATGCATTAAAAAATGTATATTATTTTGGAACAGAGGATAGGTGGGAACACATTGAAATAAGTGACGCGGAAAATGAGTTTCTTTTATATGCAAACCGTATTTATCTTAATATACAGGAATCTGAACAGGTAGTTTTCATTGCTCCGTTTGACGTGATAAACGAGAAAGCTGTTTTTTATGCGGTTCCCGTTAGTTTGGAAAATACAGCTGTTTCCGAAGCCGTTCAAAGAAGCGGCGCGGCCGCTTACCATCTTTATTTTGAATATAATGGAGATGAAGTACAGCCTGACGGTGAAGTAACATTTATAATTCCCGTTCCTGATAAACTTGACGAAAAAAGATGTTTTGCTGTGATGCTTTGTGAAAACGGAAACATTGAAAATAAGAATGCCGATTATATAAACGGTAATATGATTTTTACAGCTAAGCAAAATGGGACTTATATTATTGCTGAGGTTAATTTGAATTTATTGTTCGATTTAAACGGTGATGAAAAATTCAATTCAAAAGATCTTGTTCGTCTTATGAAATATATCTCGGAGGACGGAAAAGGTATCGAAGTATCTGAAAGTACGGATATCAACGGCGACGGAATTACAAACGCTAAAGATCTTGTCCGTCTTATGAAATGTCTTGCGGAAGTACAATAAATAGATACTGCCAATTCAACTAAAAAAATTTGTTAAAAATAAATATTTTATAAAATAACTATTGCATTTTATATGTTTTGGTGTTATTATATTAAAAACAGCATATTGCTTGTTGGGAAATTTGTTTTTTGTTTAATTTATAAGCTATGAATAATAGGAAAGGAATATTATGAAAGTTTTGAAAAAATTTTTCTGTACTTTTTTAGCTGTCACTATGATTATTTTGTCGTCTTTCATCGGAATATTCGCAGCCGATGATACTGCTTTGACTGTTTCATCGAATTCAGCCAAAGTAGGTGAGACCGTTGAGTTGGATGTAGAATTGTCCGGAAATTCGGGAATAAGCTTTGCAACTCTTGCTCCCGAATATGACAGAGATTCGCTTGAACTTGTTGATGTCAAGTTCAACACCGATAAATTTCCCGGCGAAGAAAGATTTGACGGTACATATGCCCGGTGGAAATCCGCCGAGAAAGATAATAAGGAAAACGGCGTATTTTTTACACTTGTTTTTAAAATTCTCGAAAACGCCGAGGCAGGAGAAAGCGAAGTATCGCTGTCATGTCCTAAGGGATATATAGCCGGTGAAAAATCCCGTTATACAAATGTCAGCATAATATCGGGAACGGTGGATATAATTCCGGGAACACCTCAATTTGAGGTATCTTCTGCATATGCTTTGCAGGGTGAAACAGCGAGAGTAAATGTATCTTTAAAACATAATCCGGGAATAGCGGCCGCGGAAATTACGCCTGTTTATGACAAGAATGTTCTTGAGCTGATAAAAATTGATTTTAATCATTACGAATATGGCGGAGTAAACGGGGAAACCGGCACCGGCGGTGTGATATGGATGTCCGAGGGTAATACGGATATTGCCGAAAACAGTATTTTTGTTACATATGTGTTTAAAGTTCTTGATACGGCGGGAGCAGAATCGACTGAGGTTACATTTACATATAAGGAAGGTTCGATTGTCAACAGCAAAGGTGAGAATGTAGAATTTTCAGTTGAGTCCGGAGCAGTCATTTTTAAAGAAACTCCGTATACATTGGCTGTATCTTCACCCGAAGCTTTGCCGGGCGAAACGGTGGAAGTTGATGTTTCAGTGAAAAACAACCCCGGTATAGGTTCGGCAGCGCTTACACCGATATATGATAATACAGTGCTTGAACTTGTTGATGTTAAGCTGAATAGAACACTTTTTAACGGCATGATACAATTAACCGATAGCGGTAAGGTAGTATGTGGGTTTTTAGATGATAAAATGTCTGACGGAGTTCTGTTTACACTTGTTTTCCGTGTTCTTGATACCGCAAAAAACGGTGAATGCAAAGTCACGTTGTCGTATGAAGAAGGAGATATTGCCAATAGGAATGAGGATTATTTAAAATTTAATATTGAATCGGGCAATGTGGGGATAAATAGTCTTAAACTTAATGTGTTGTCTTCGCAGGCTATTTCCGGAGAAACAGTTAAAGTTGATGTATCAATTGAAAATAACCCCGGAATAATGTCGGCGTTGCTTACCCCGGTGTATGATGATACGGTATTGGAGCTTGTTGATGTTGAACTGAATAGTGAGATTTTTGACGGACGTATAGAAATAACTGAAGACAATAGGATAGTAATTCTATTTTCTGAAGATAAAACGTCTGACGGGGTTTTATTTACGCTTGTTTTCCGTGTTCTTGATACCGCCAAAGCCGGAACAAGCGAAGTTACATTGTCACGTGGAAGCGGAGGAATTTCTAATAAAAATGAAGATTATATAAGTTTCAGGGTTAAATCGGGATCGGTAGAGGTTGCGGCGCCTAAGCTCAAGGTGTCTTCATATGAGGCTGTTCCCGGAGAAACAGTTAATGTTGATGTATTAATTGAAAATAATCCCGGAATAGCGGCTGCAAGCTTTAAATTGGTATATGATGATATGGTTTTGGAACTGCTGAAAGCTGATATTAATGGGACGGGCATGGTGGATACACGCGAGAATTTAGTCGTTTGGGCATCTGAACCTTTAGAAAATTATTACGATGACGGAGTTCTGTTTACACTTGTTTTCCGTGTTCTTGATACTGCAAAAAGAGGCGAAAGTAAAGTTGAGCTGTTGTATGAGGAAGGAGATATTGTCAATAGGAAGGAAGAAAATATTAACTTTGCTGTAGAATCGGGAGCGGTAAACGTAAGAACAACCGAGTCTGCTATCAGTATGTTTTCAAATGTATACAGCGCGGAAGCGGGCGACACGGTAGAATGTAAGGTATGTCTCGAAAACAATCCCGGAATAGCAGCGGTAGATCTTACGCCGGTGTATGATGAGTCGGTATTTGAGCTCACCGATGTTCGCTTTAATTTTGAAGACTTTGCCGGTAATGCATTAGCAGAAAATAACACAATAGTGTGGGCCTCTTTTTCTAAAGACAATGAATCGGACGGAATTTTTCTGACGCTTGTTTTTAAGGTCCTTGATACCGCAGAGGCAAGATCGAGTGAAATTTCTGTTTTATGCGAGGAAGGCGCTATTCAGAACAGCAATGAAGATATTATAGAATTTGATACTTCCGCTGCAAAAGCTTCGGTTGAAATAGTAAAAATACCTGAATTTAAGGTATCTTCTGTATATGCCGTGACAGGAGAAACTATGAAGGTTGATGTTTCGGTTGAAAATAACCCCGGAATTTTTACGATTGGTTTTAATCCTGTATATGATGAAACGGTACTTGAATTTATCGGCATCGATTACAACTTTGAGCTTTTCCCGGGCGGAACACTGAAAGGAATCGCGCAAAACGGAGAAACTTATCACATATGGGATATAGATAACCGTTTTACAGGATGTGAGAAAAACTGCGAGGACGGAGTGTTTATGACACTGAACTTCCGGGTGCTTGACACTGCAAAGGCAGGGACGACCGAGGTTTCGCTGTTGTCATATGCGCAGGAGATTCATGGCACTGAAAATGTAAACTTTGATGTCGTGCCGGGAACGGTAAGGATTGCAGAAGCTCCGTTCGACTTAAACGGAGACGGAAGCGTTAATTCAAAAGACCTTGTACGCTTGATGAAATATATTTCTGCTGACGGAGATGGCGTTGACATATTTGCGGATACGGATATAAATGGCGACGGCGTTACAAATGCTAAAGATATAGTACGTTTCATGAAGAATTTTGCTATGGCTGAATAATAATTTTTTGTTAATCAGTATTGCGCCTACTGTTTCCGAATACTTCGAAATAATTGAGCAGACCTTCCTACGACATAAAAAGCAGCCGCTGTTCGGTTTATGTATGTAAAGTCCGGGTAAAAATGATGTTAAACTGTTGACAATTTTGATTTTTGCGTGTATAATATCCTATAATCGATTAATTGCGTGGATTTAACGCTGAGGTAAGACTGCAGTTGTAATTGCTTTTTTAAGGATCTTTTAAGGAAGGATATTTATGGACATATTTCTTATATTCCTGCTTGCGCTGATAGGTGTTGCCGCGTTGGTTGGAATTATACTTGCTGTGAAAATCCTTGAATTTATACATAAGAACAGAGAAAGCACGATCGGGGATATAGAGCCGAGACTTAAAACGCTTCTTATGCATCTTTTTCTGGTTGTAACTTATTTTACAATTCTTTGCTTGGTATATATGATTGCATACGTTTTTATGTAGTAGTTGTCATCGGGGGATATAAGTTAAATAATGTTTTTAAAGGACTGCCGTATTGCAGAAATACAATGCGGCAGTCCTTTAGTTATATATAGACTCCAATGTTCAAAAAGTTTTTTGGAATTTAAAGATTATGATAAAGCCTGTAGCAGTTTATATTTTAATTATATTCTGCAATGTCATATAAATAACAAAAAAAGGCTGACAATCTCTTGTCAACCCTTCATGGAGCGAGTGATGGGAATCGAACCCACGCAACCAGCTTGGAAGGCTGGAATTCTACCATTGAACTACACTCGCATTTCAATCAACAGTATTATTATATCATAAACGATACATCTTGTCAATAGCTTTCACAAATTTTTTTATCGTTTTTAAAGTAACCAAACGGCTAACCGGGGAATAAAATGCGTAATGAGATATATCTGTCAATTATGTTTGTCGACATGACAGTATGTGTCTGAAATATTTTGAAAAAATGAAGCTGTATTGTTTATTGCTGCTGTTTCACTGTTGCTGCTGTTTCTACTGTTACTATGCTTTATGAATGCTGTTAAGAATTTGACCGTAAAAGAGCAGCAGTGATTCGGTGCCGAGCGGCATGCTTCCGCATCCCGGAGTATTCGGTATTTAAGGCGTTAGGCTTTATAATCGGCGGATCTGCTTTATGAAGCTGCATGTAAATTTGCCGCTTAAAAAATGCATGGCAAATCATGGCAAGACATAGCATGTCATGGCAAGCTTTTGACCTTTATTGAACGGTAAGTTTCATTAAATATTTGTACCGCCGCGGTGCGGCGGAATGGAGAATAGCGTGAAAATTTAGAAAATCATAACCTACAGTACACCTTTTTCACGCTCCATTTGTGCCGACAGGCGCAAATGCAAAGAAAGGTTCGTTAATTAAAATGAAAGAGAGAAAAGTAAGTTATCTGAGTGACATACTTCCCGGTGAACGAGCGGTTATAGGACATCTTGAAACAAAAGGGGATATGCGCCGCCGACTTCTTGATATAGGACTTACAGAAAATACGGTAGTGGAATGTGTCGGGAAAAGTCCTCTTGGAGATCCGAGCGCGTATCTTATACGCGGCGCGGTTATAGCAATCCGCGCCGAAGACGGCGGGACGGTATGTATAAAGGAATATCGGGAGGCGGGAACATGGGATTAACGGGCAGCTCGGTAGGCGTTCACTGCGCGGAGTCTGTATCTCCGGCTATCTGCTTTGATGAAGAAGAGATTGTTGTTGCGCTCGCGGGAAATCCGAACGTCGGGAAAAGCACGGTTTTCAACGGACTTACGGGAATGAATCAGCATACCGGAAACTGGTCGGGAAAAACGGTAAGCAGTGCATACGGAAGATGCAGAAGCGAAGATACTCGATTCGTTATGGTAGATATTCCGGGAACATATTCACTTATGGCGCATTCGGCAGAAGAGGAAGTGGCGCGTGATTTTATTTGTTTTGGCTCCCCCGATATAACCGTTGTTGTATGCGACGCTACATGTCTTGAGCGTAATCTTGGACTTGTTCTTCAGGTCGCGGAGGTTACCGATAATGTAATTGTATGTGTTAATCTGATGGATGAGGCAAAACGAAAAGGAATACATGTTAATCTTAATGAGCTTTCTAAGAAATTGGGAGTTTCGGTTGTTCCGTGCGTGGCAAGAAATAAAAAGAGCTTATCGTCCCTTTTGAATGTGATGGATAAGCTTGCACGAGGCAGAAATAAAAATAGTGTGGTTCCTGTTGACTATTCGGAAGCAATTGAAAAGGCTGTCTCGCAGATAGAAAATGCAATCGGAGATACAAAAATAAAAGTTAAAACGCGTTTTGCATCATTGAGACTGCTTGAAGGAGATGAAGCTATCGCGGAAGAAATTTACAGGCTGCTTGGGCTTGCAGGAGGCGATATTGAAAAGATCAAGGCTGTTTCGCAGGCGGCTAAGGATGAGCTTGCGCGAATTTATCCCAATGAGGGACTTCATGACGCAATTGTATCATCTATAAACGAACGCGCTGCCGAAATATGTTCATCAGCAGTAACATACAGCAAAAAAAATTACGACAGTTCGGATCGGAAAATTGATCGCGTATTGACCGGCCGTGTGAGCGGGTATGCAATTATGCTTCTGATGCTTACGGCGGTATTTTGGCTTACAATTGTCGGAGCTAACTATCCGTCCGATTGTCTTTCAAGGCTTTTTATGAGCTTTCAGGGAGTGTTAAGCGGCTTTTTTGAAAGAATCGGAGCCCCTGAATGGCTTCATGGCGTAATAGTTCTCGGTGCCTACCGTGTTTTATCATGGGTGGTTGCCGTAATGCTGCCGCCGATGGCAATTTTCTTTCCGCTGTTTACGCTTCTTGAAGATGTGGGATATCTACCGCGTATAGCTTATAACCTTGATAAACCGTTTAAAAAATGTAATGCATGCGGTAAACAGGCGCTGTGTATGGCGATGGGATTCGGGTGTAATGCGGCAGGGGTTGTCGGTTGTCGAATAATTGACTCTCCGAGAGAACGCCTTCTCGCAATACTTACAAACAATTTTGTTCCGTGCAACGGACGTTTTCCGACTTTAATCGCTGTTATTACAATGTTTTTTGTAGTTTCGGAATCTGCGTCTTTTGTAAATTCGGTTTTATCGGCAGTTATTTTGATGCTTTTTGTTGTTCTCGGTGTTCTTGTAACTTTTGGCGTCACAAGATTTTTATCATCGACGCTTTTGCGCGGAATTCCCTCATCCTTTACGCTGGAGCTTCCTCCGTACAGACGTCCTCAGATTGGGCGCGTCATTGTTCATTCCGTATTTGACCGTACTCTTTTTGTTCTGGGAAGAGCTGCCGCGGTTGCCGCTCCTGCCGGGGTTATTATATGGCTTATGGCGAATATAACGATTGGAGACGCAAGTATTCTTTCGCACTGCGCTGATTTTTTAGATCCTCTCGGACGGCTAATGGGGCTTGACGGAGTAATACTTATCGCTTTTATACTTGGTTTTCCGGCGAATGAGATAGTTTTACCGATTATTCTTATGGCATATACCGCGCAGGGCAGCCTTGCGGAGATAGGAAGTCTTGTCTCGCTCAGGGAGCTGTTTGTATCTCACGGCTGGACGTGGCTGACTGCCGTCTGTATAATGCTTTTTTCACTAATGCATTTTCCGTGTTCAACAACTCTGCTGACGGTTAAACGTGAAACCGGAAGCTTAAAATGGACTGTGCTTGCGGCGGTGATCCCTACGGCTGTCGGAATGGCTGCTTGTATACTTCTTGCTTCCTTCGCAAGACTGTTTGGGCTTGTTTGAATTTCCGGGATTATATAATGACGTTACCTCAAAGTCAGAAATCGTTCGGTTTTCGCACCGACGCATTTTATGCGTCAGACGAAAACTGAACGATTTTTATTAATGCCTTTGCGCTCAATTATCTGAAGAAATTAATAAAGCCAAAGAAATTAGCAAAGGCAAAGCTAAAGAAATTAATAAAGGCAAAGTCACGTTTAAGAGACTTTGCCTTAAGTTTGGTCGTATGCAAAAACAGCAGCAAATTTTATCTGAATCGTCTGTTTCTGAGCGCGAGCGGGGGAGATAAAATTTCGGAAAGAACAATGGCGTTTTTCAGATTTTTATAATTGAGATTATATGGGATTGAAACAGATTGAGTTTTTTTCGCACTCAGCCGAATGTTGTCGTCCTCCGCTTTTTCGCGTATATGGGACGAATGATCAGGTGGATTGCCGAGTATGCTTTCCCCGTCTCTTAATATTTCCGCAGACTTGATTTTGTCGTTTGAGGGATTGTTTTTTTGATTTTCCTTTTTAGAACCGATCACAGAACTTTTTTTCCGAGAGGCTGCAGTATGCCGCTGCATGGGTATACTGCTTTGTTCGTCAAACAGCTCTGAAATGTCTGAGATCAGCTCCATTAAATTACCGATGCCTGACATTGAAGGTTTTTCCTTTCGTCTGAAATATGCATGAAATATGCAGATTGGCCGTCACATGAAAATTAATCTTGATTATCGGCCTTGTCTGTCATTCTGATTTGTACCTATGTTTCCTTGCTGTTCTGCTCCGCTGTCGCTTATTGCAGTACGCATTTTTGTATCCGCAAGGATATTCTGCATATTATAATAGTCCATAACGCCGAGTTTGCCGTCACGAAGTGCTGCGGCAAGAGCAAGCGGAACCTCTGCTTCCGCTTCCACAACCTTGGCTCTCATTTCCTGAACCGAAGCTTTCATTTCCTGTTCACGGGCAACAGCCATTGCTCTGCGTTCCTCTGCTTTTGCCTGGGCGATTCGTTTATCCGCCTCAGCCTGATCTGTCTGAAGCTGTGCTCCCACATTACGCCCGACGTCTACGTCAGCTATGTCAATTGATAAAATTTCAAATGCAGTTCCTGTTTCAAGACCTTTGCTGAGGACCATGCGGGAAATTGCGTCCGGATTTTCAAGAACATCCTTGTGTGTCTCCGATGAGCCTATCGTAGTAACCACACCTTCTCCTACGCGCGCAATAACGGTTTGTTCTCCCGCGCCTCCTACAAGCCGGTCTATATTTGCTCTGACAGTAACTTTTGCTTTTGCGCGAAGTTCAATTCCGTCTTTTGCTATTGCAGCGATGATCGGAGTTTCGATTACTCTCGGATTGACGCTCATCTGAACAGCTTCAAGTACATTTCTTCCGGCAAGATCAATGGCGGCGGCGCGCTCAAATTCAAGCGGAATATTTGCGCGCTGTGCGGCGATTAAGGAATTTACAACGTTATCGACATTTCCTCCGGCAAGATAATGTGCTTCGAGCTTATTTATAGGAACTAATACACCTGCTTTTGTGGCCTTGATAAGCGGAATTACAATTTTCGACGGAGTCACACGTCTGAGACGCATTCCGGCAAGATTAAATATTCCGATTTTAACATTCGCCGCAAGAGCACTTATCCAAAGTCCGAACGGTACAAAGTTGAAAAACAAAATCAGAAATAAAAGTATTGCGAAGAGAGCTATTAATATTGTTGGTTCCATTAGAGTTTTCTCCTGTTCTCCCTGTGAGGGAAAGTATTATTCCGCCGGCACTGGTACAGGCGGTTATTGATTTATAACTAAAAGCAAGAAGTATCCCGTCTTTGATGCGGCGATTTCCGCCGGCTTTTTCAGCGGAGTTGAAATTCTGCGCTTAATCGCCCATCAAGTCGTTTCAAACCTTATTGAAGAAATGAAAATAACGCGGCTGAATTGCGGAGAAACCGATAAATAATACTGTGAAACAGATAGGGTATACAGCTATTAGAAGACTTAACGACATAGGCGATATTTTTTATCATTTTTCGACGGCAAAGTCTCTGCTCAAACATCCCATAACAGTGAAATTCGCATTATTAAAAATCAGTCTTCCTTCAGTCTTACATAGATACGGCCGTCAATACCTGTCTTTATAACAGATATCTCTTTGCCGGAATCTATGTATTCACCTTCTGTCTGAACCTCTATCGGAATATTCTTGAATTCCGCCCGGCCGCTTGGCCTCAGAGCTGTTAACGTCTTGCCTTCCTCACCGATTTCAGGGGCTTGAACAGACAAACCTGCGGTCTCGCTGTTTTGCATTGTATCGTCAAGTCTTATGCTGCGGGGAAGACGTTTTTTTGACACAAATGTTACTACGATTATAAAAATCAGTGAGATGATTAACAAAAGAACTATTGCTATGACAAGGAATTGTGCGGGAGACTGCGCTACCATAGCGGTAAATACTATTAACATTATAAATCCTGCTATTCCGGGAATTCCGAATCCCGGAATAATAAATTCGGCGGTTAAAAGAGCGAGACCGGCTGCGAGCAGCAACCCCGATATTAAATTTATGTTAGATATAATATCTGCGAACATCGCTTATAATTCCTTTCTTTCATTATTTTGTAAGCGTGTAAATTATTTGATTTTTGTATATTAAGGAGTGGTTTTAAAGATAAATACTTATAAGTCAAAATCAAAATCAAATCGCGATTTTTTGTGATTTTGCTTTGCAAAATCATCGTCCGTATCGGCAACACAAAATCTGATGATCAAAAAGCTTTGATTTTGAGATTATAATATTTCAACGAGAGAAAACAGAGAACCGCGACAACCCTCCATGAGGTCCTATGTGGTTTCATGCGGTCCCTATGTGATCCTATGTGGTTTCATGTGGTCCCATGTCGCAGTATTTTATTATACCATGAAGCAAAAATGCTTGTTTGCAGCGGCATTTTTGCGAAACCGTCAGCTGCGCAGCCTGTTCGGCGCCGTGCGCTTACGCAGCAAAGAATTGCGCAGCAAGGCTTTTTCTATATAATTATAACATGTTTATTTATTTTTTGCAATAATAATTCATATTAATCTATGTTTTTAAAATCAGAAATATACGGAAATCGACGCTTTATTGACATGACATAATTATTATGGTATACTATTTACGAAAATATGAACTTGCAAATTAAATGCAGACAAAATGACGCGGCAGGCGTTTTGATACTTATTGAATAATGACAGGACGGAAAAATGTCGGACTTTTTAGATAATAAAAGCAGCATATTAAAGGAAATTAAAAATCCGGGCGATATTAAAAATATGTCGGAGCGGGAACTTCTCGGGCTCGCGGAAAATTTGCGTGAGGCCATTATAGAGACTACCTCGAAGAACGGAGGACATCTCGCGTCAAATCTCGGAATGATTGAAGCTACAATTGCTTTGCACAGAGTTTTTTCATCACCTCATGACAGTATTATATTTGACGTTGGTCATCAATGCTATGCTCACAAGCTGCTTACGGGACGCTGTGAGAGTTTTGATTCGCTGCGGAGCTTCGGCGGAATATCGGGTTTTACCTCTCCGGATGAAAGCGAACACGACCGCTTTTTTGCGGGACACTGCGGCGCGTCGCTTTCCGCGGCTCTCGGAATAGCCGAGCGCAACAGGATGCTTGGCAGCGACGCATTTGTGGTTGTTGTAATCGGTGACGCGTCTTTTTCTAACGGAATGGTATTTGAGGCTATGAATAACTGTATAGGCCGTAAATTAAACCTGATAATTTTGCTCAATGACAATAAGATGTCGATTTCTAAAACGGTCGGAGGTCTTTCAAGCCATCTTTCAAAAATGCGGACAAGCAAGCATTATTTTGCATTTAAGCATTCCGTAAAAAGATTTCTCGGCAGAATTCCGGTTGTCGGAGAGCGAATCAGAAGACATACGAGAGGAGCGAAAGACAGAATCAGGCGCGCGCTTATCGGGGACAGTATATTCGAATGTATGGGACTTGATTATCTCGGCCCGGTTGACGGAAATGATATTATAAAGCTCGAATCTGTTTTAAATGAGGCGAAGACGAAAAAACAGATATGCGTAGTGCATATGATTACTAAGAAGGGAAAGGGATATTATCCGGCTGAGGCGGAGCCTGAAAGGTACCACTCGGTTGCACCGTTTGATCCTGCCGTAGGTGTTTTGACAAAGGAGAGCAAGACGTTTTCGTCTGTTTTCGGAGATATTATGTGCGAATGTGCGGAAAGAGACGAAAAGCTGTGCGCTATTACCGCGGCGATGTGCGTCGGTACCGGACTTGATAATTTTATAAACAAGTACAAAGACAGATTTTTTGACGTAGGAATTGAAGAAGAGCATGCGGTTGCCTTTGCGGGCGGACTCGGTGTTTCGGGAATGCATCCGGTTTTTGCTGTGTATTCGACATTTTTGCAAAGAACATACGATCAAATTTTTCATGATGTTGCGCTTCAGTCGTCTCCCGTTATTTTCGCAATAGACCGTGCCGGACTTGTCGCCGGTGACGGAAAAACGCACCAGGGTTTGTATGACTGTTCTCTTTTGTCGAGCATACCGGGAATGGAGATATACTCTCCGGACAGCTATGATGAGATGAAAAAGGTTTTTGAAAATCTGTTTGAACGGGGTGTTATGGCTGCTGTAAGGTATCCGCGCGGAGAGGAGCAGAGTTATGACAGATCCGTCTATTCCTATTGTGAGGACGGAAGCTTTGCGGCGGCAGATTATGGAGTTAAAAAGGGGAGCAGTGCAGATATAACGGTAATAACATACGGAAGGGTTAGCTTTGAAGCTGCGGCGGCAGCGGTATCCTTTTGCAATGGAAATCCGGGATTTTCTGTTAGGGTAATCAGGCTTTGCCGCGTTTATCCGGCAGACGGCAGAACGCTGCTTCCGTATGTTGAGGGGACGAGGGTGCTTTATCTTCTTGAAGAGGGAATAAAAAGCGGCGGAATTGCCGAAAAAATTACGGCTGCCGTTCTTCCGCTGCTGTCGGATATGCAGGACTGTGAAAGATTGCCTCATGTTGTTATTCATGCCGTAGAAAACCGTTTTATATCGCACGGAAGTATAGAATCGCTTTATGAGGAATGCGGATTTACATCGGAACAGCTCGTAAAACGATTTGAAGACGCAATTTTCCGCATATCTAATCTTATGAATTGAGAAATAATTTATTATTAAAATATGGTAATTGATTTCATAATATACTGATAAAATATCATATACAATATTTTTGCCGCCGGGCAGCACGCAATTTTTTATATTCTGTTTGATCCGCTGAGCGGAATGGAGGATTGATATTGATGAATGAGTTGACGGGAAAATCAAATGTTTCCGGGAAGTATATGAAATATATAAAGAACAGTTTTTTGGGAAGAATATTAAATTTTTTTAAAACTCATCCTGTATTGCAGCTTGTTATTTCGTCTTTTTTGCTTAATTTTACTGTTGAAGCTCTCGGAAGGCATTCGCTTACAGACGCGGTCTTATTTGTATTCAGAGCTCCGGCCCAGTTTTTTCTCGGCACGCTTATAATCGGTTCGTCGCTTGCTGTTTCCTTTTTGTTTGCGCGTCGGAAGATAGTATATGTTTTTATAATGCTTGTGTGGCTCGGAATAGCGATAGCGAATTGCGTAATACTGTGTTTCAGAGTTACTCCGCTTTGTGCAATCGATCTTATATTGCTGAAATCAACTTTCAGCATAATCGGTTATTATCTGTCGGTATGGCAGATTGTACTTATTATTGCGGCTATTGCCGCGGCCGCGGTGGGTATTATTGTGCTTGCGGTTAAATCAAGGCCGGATAAACGCGGATATAAAAAGGTTCTTAAGATTGCGGCTGCATGCACCGCGGCCGCAGGAATTACAATTGCTCTTTCCGCAGTCAATTCTGTTTTTGCAGAGACAACGGGACGCCTTGCGGATGATTACGATAAAAACGGTTTTACATACAGTTTTTGTTCAACCTTTTTTGACCGTGGCGTCGATATGCCCGACAGTTATTCTCCCGGCCGAATGAAGTGGGCGGAAAAGTTAATTGATGATGCGGAGAGTTCAGCTGCATACAGTGCCTTGACGGCGGAGGAACAACCGAATGTGATTTTTGTACAGCTTGAGTCATTTATGGATATGAGCCATATAAAAGGACTTGAGCTATCAGAAAATCCGGAGCCTGTTTTTACGGCGCTTCGGAAGAATTGTAAGCACGGAGAGCTTTTGGTTCCGGTTACCGGCTGCGGAACGGCAAATACCGAATTTGAAGTGCTGACCGGAATGAGAGTCGATGATTTTGGCTCCGGAGAATTTCCTTACGACACGGTGCTCCGGACAAAATCGTGTGAAAGCGCTGCCGTAAACTTAGGTTTGCTGGGTTACAAAACTCACGCTCTTCACAATAATAATGCTACGTTTTACAGCCGAGACAAAGTATTTGCTTCACTTGGGTTTGACAGCTTTACATCTGTAGAGTTTATGAAGGATGTAGAGTATAATTCAATCGGCTGGGCAAAGGACAATGTTTTGGTGTCCGAGATTGAAAAGCTGTTGGAGTCTACGGAAGAACGGGATTTTATCTATGCTATAAGCGTCCAGACACACGGAAAATATCCGGATGATTTTAAGGACGGAAAGATTTCCGCTGAGTATAAACCGTTTGATGCCGATGACAGCTATGATGGGCTTGACGCTGTTTCTTACTATATTCAGGAGCTTAAAGAGGTAGACGCATTTATCGGAGAACTTATATCCCGTCTTGAAAAAATGCCGGAGGATACTGTAGTTGTTTTATTCGGAGATCACATTCCGGAGCTCGGTTTTTCAAATACCGATATGGATAATGACAGCCTGTATAAAACCGACTATGTTATATGGGACAGCCGAAATGCGGCGCCGCTGTCCGAGATGCTTGAATCCGCGAGCGAAGATGAAACATTTGAAGGCGTCTCGTTAACTTCATATCAGCTTTACGCTTATGTATGTAAAAATATCGGGCTTGATATGTCATCATTCGGAAATATTGCAAAGACTGAGGCTTATCTTGTTCAGACTGAAAATTATTCTGAAATTTTGAGACTTCTTGAATATGATACGCTTTACGGAGTCGGTTACACGCTTGGAGAAAAGGGAACATCCTATTATCAGCCGTCGGATATTGTGTATGGCACAGAAAATATCATACTTGACGAAATTTCTTACGACGGTGATTATTACATTTTAAAGGGATGTAATTTTACTCCGTTCAGCCGCGGGTATACCGGAAAGAAATTGCTGACAACGGAGTATATTGATGAAAACACATTGTATGTCAAAGCTCGTTTAGATGAGAATTCTTTTATTTCGGTTGTTCAGGCTGACGGGGACAGAATACTTCGATCGAGCGGTTCTTTGCCCGTTCCGGAGAAATAATATCGGCGAAAATACGGTAAAAGCACTTAGAAATATGTTAAAGGTACCGAGAAATATGTTAAAGTACTGAGAAATGCGGTAAAGATACTGAGAAATACGTTAAAGTACTGAGAAATTCGGTAAAAACGTATTTATAATATGCATGTAGCTTTGCACCTATTGTTTTTAAACAAGTATAAGTCATGCGTTTTGCGCATGACTTTTTTATTGCATTTACTGACGCAGTATGTTATAATAGTTTTACGATATACGAAAGGTATGGTCATAGATATGCCGCATTTATCTTTATATACGTGGATGTTTTACTTTTTTATATACGCTTTTATCGGATGGTGCGCCGAGGTTTCCTACGCAGCATTTGTACATGGTAAATTTGTAAACCGCGGATTTTTGAGCGGACCGATATGTCCTATATATGGATTCGGAGTTTGCTTTGTCGTATTGTGTCTTACACCGCTTAAAAATAATCCTTTTTTACTTTATATAGGTGCTGTATTGCTTACATCTCTTCTTGAATTTGTCACGGGATGGCTTCTTGAGCGCTTTTTTAATCAGAAATGGTGGGATTACTCAAATTCAAAATTTAACCTGAAAGGATATGTTTGTTTGGGTTTCTCATTGCTTTGGGGAGTCGGATGTATAGCTGTTATGTATTTAGCCCAGCCCGCCGTTGAAGCCTTAGTCGGTTTAATTCCGATTATGCTCGGTCGCATAATCCTTGCGATATTTATTACGGTTTTCGCAGTAGACTTTATCGGTACTCTTGCCGGAGTACTGCGGTTTAAGAAAACAATTCGACTTGTTCATGAGTTTGACGATAGGCTTCATGATATATCCGACCGTATAGGAGAAAATATAAGCGATACTGTAATTTCTGCCATTGAAAACGGCAAAAAGGGTGAGGCAAAGCTGACTGAACTCAGGGAAAAATACAGTGAGAAGTACAGTGAAAAATACAGTGAAAAATACGGTGAGAAGCTTCGTGCGGCTGTGGATTTTGCCGAGCTTCGCGAAAAATATGAAAATCTGATGAAGCGCGGGCGCAGCTTTTCGGCTAAGCGTATTTTGTCTGCATTTCCCAGACTTAAGAGGGACGACCGAATAAATAGCATTACCGGACGTGTTGATAATTTTTTCAAAAAAAGATACGGTAAAAAGGAAACCGGGAACTCCGAAAGCTCGGAGTCGGAAAAGCTTTAGCTTATTTTTTCCCCGTAATCGGTATTTAACTATTACCTTACAGGGCGCGGAAAGGATAAAAAATGCGCAGACAACCTCTTGCAGATCGATTAAGACCTACGGATTTCGGCGAAATTGCCGGACAAAAGCATCTGTTCGGCAGCAACGGTTCTATTATGCGTATGGTTTCCAGAAATTATATTCCAAATATGATTTTTTGGGGACCGCCCGGAACCGGAAAAACAACCGCCGCCGGAATTATAGCCGGCCGTTCCGGAATGTCGCTTTACAGACTTAATGCGACGAGTGCTTCAACCTCAGATGTTAAAGAGGTAATAGCGCAGTCACAGTCGATTCTCGGCAGCGAAGGAACTCTTTTATATCTTGATGAAATCCAGTATTTTAATAAAAAACAGCAGCAGTCTCTTCTCGAATCGCTTGAGGACGGGAGAGTTACGTTAATTGCGTCAACTACGGAAAATCCGTATATGTATGTCTATAACGCGTTGATTTCCCGTTCTGTCGTTTTTGAATTTAAGTCTCTGTCCGCAGACGATATAGCGCCGGTTTTGCTGAGGGGACTTTGCAGACTGAATTATGAGGAATTTGGCATTGAGACTTCGGAGGTTACCGCACGGGAGAACGGCATCTCGGACGAGAGCGCTGTTTCGGCATCTGATGAAACTCTCGAAGAGAAAATTGATGCGGAGACGGGGAGCGAAAACGGAAATGACGATACAAATGTTAAAAAAATTACGCCGGAAGCGCTTGATTATATAAGCAGAGCAGCGTCCGGAGATGTGAGACGTTCGCTTAATATTCTTGAATCCGCTTATTTCGGATGCGTCGGAACTGTAATTACGGTGCAAATCGCAAAGACTGCCGCGCCTGTATATTCAGGTAATTTTGACCGAGACGGAACGGTGCATTATGATTTGCTTTCGGCGCTTCAGAAATCAATACGGGGTTCTGATCCCGACGCGTCAATATTTTATCTTGTCAGAATTTTGGAGGGCGGAGATTTGATTGGGGCGTGCAGAAGGCTTCAGGTTATCGCCTCGGAGGATATCGGTGCCGCGTATCCTATGGCTGCGGCGATTGTACGTGCCTGTGTGGATTCTGCAAAGGAGCTTGGTATGCCGGAGGCGAGAATTCCGCTTTCAAACGCTGTTATAATGCTTGCGACTGCGCCCAAATCAAACAGTGCATATCTTGCTTACGACGCGGCTTTGGAGGATTATAAAGCCGGACTCGGTTTGTCGCTGCCCAAATATCTTCGGCCGTCGGATCGATATGACGGATATAAGTATCCTCACGATTATCCAAACCATTATGTTAAACAGCAGTATCTTCCGGATGATATTGCCGGAAATCATTATTATGAGTACGGTGAAAATAAGACCGAGCAGACTGCAAAAGCGTATTGGGAAAAAATTAAGGATGAATAGACGGCGGACAATGACGGAGACAATGACGGAGACAATGACGGTGACAATAACGGCGGATAATGAAGACGGATAATTACGGCGGAATTTAATTGTGACCGTCAGAATTGTAAGCCGAATAATTTGAAAAATTTAATAATAAAAAATCCGGAGATATACCTGTATCTCCGGATTTTTCTTGTAATTTACTTTCGTTTGTTGTCAGCAGTCCGCATTTGTTAAATAAAACTAAAGGCAAATTGCTCCCCGCCATTCCGCCGTCAGGCTGTCCTGTACTTTTTATGTGACGGTCCGCTCCGCCGCCGCTTATTATACGGCGCTTTACGTCTTGCTGAATATCTTTTTTGCGGAGACGGCTTATTATTCCGTATACTTTAAAATATCGCCGGGGGTGCAGTCAAGTGTTTCACAAATCGCGGCAAGTGTGGAAAAACGAATTGCACTGACCTTACTGTTCTTTATTTTTGAAAGATTGACGTTTGTTATGCCTACCCTTTCGGCAAGTTCGTTTAAAGACATGTGTCGGTCTGCCATAACAACGTCAAGCTTTAGAATTATTTTTCCCATTTATACGCTTACACCTTTTGTATATAGTTATAAATCCTTTTTTGACTTTACCGTACTTTTTAGAGTAATCCGTCAGAATCACGCTGAAGTTCCGTACCGTATACGAAAAATTGAGAAAGACAAAGTACTGCGATTCCGAGTACAATTCCTGTTACGGAAATACTTGATTCGATTAAATCCACGCCGACAATTAATTTTATGATTATATCGCAGATGAATTCTACAATCGGTATAGATATAGCGAAAATTCCGATTTCTCTTAACATTCTTACATTGTTCGCTTGAAAAGGAGTTGCGCCTTCCGAAAATTTTGTCTTTCCGTCAGCTGTCTTAAAAATCAAGTATATATTGCGAAAAATCATAGCTGTCATTCCGCATGTGATTATTCCCGCCGTGAGAGCAGGTACGAATGCTCCTGTGATAATACTGCCGGATTTATTCAGGATATTGACGGAATATCCCGAAAATGAAAATTCTCCGTTTCCGACATTTATAAGATATTTGAGAAGACTGTCATTAAAAAAATATATAAACAGGCTCGCTCCGAGCAATGCGGTTGCTACCCAGTGAAACACTTCGATGATTTTTGCAAGTATAACCGATGCTTTGTTTAATTTTTCGTTGCCGATATGCATATTTATAACCTTTCCTTTCTTATGTACTCAAGTGTTATTTGAATTTTAGAAATGAAACGTCGGAAGTAACCGCGCCTGAATAACACAAAATCTGTAACATCTGATTAGAACCTGCATGATTTGTTTGCCGTATTATTATTTTCGGAAATAGTCCGATAGATTTCATTTCAGACCAATATTAATTCACTTGAAACTGAATGGTATAATAACACGTTATTTATCATTTGTCAAGATGTTTTTAATGAATTAATTAAAATATTTATTGTTATTCGATAATAAACTCGAACTGAAATACGTATAGACAAAATCAAGAGTAAACAATGTATCGTTTGATAAAATAATAACAATGATAAAATTATAAAATAGTAAAATATTAAAACAATAAAATAATAAAATAATAAAATAATAAAATAATAAAATAATAAAATAATAAAACTTCGCCTTACGGGATACAGACTTATACAGTGTATAAGTACAGTACCGCAGGCGAAGCTTTTAATTGTCTGTACAGCAATTAAGCAATTAGTCCTCGGTTGTAATATCTGCAATGCTTTCATTGCAGTTAGGGCATTTGAGCGAATCGCTGATCATTTCCTCACTTGCATATATTTTATCATGGCATTTCGGACACTCAATTTCATAAAGATCTTCGTCGCCGTCTTCACAGCAGCAATAATCGTCCTCGTCACAATCGCATCCGCAAGAGCAATCGTCGTCATCTGCACGATCTGAAAGACCTGCGAGGTCTGCAAGCTCTTCAAGCTCTCCGAGGTCATAATCGAGCTCCTCAACGTAATCGTTCGTTTTGTCTGTTTTTTCCTCAAGCGCCTCTATATCGCGGGCCATATCGCAAACGATTTCCGTCAGCTTTACAAGAAGCTTGTTTGCGTCGGAAGAGGAATCGTCAAATTTTATGCCTTCCATAAATCCTTTGATATAGGCTGCCTTTTCTGTAAGTTTCATTGTATTACCGTACCTTTCTAACGTGAAAAAGCGTTTTAAAAAACGTAAAAAGTATCTTCGTCAGACGAACGTTTATGCTCTTTCGAGATATTCACCTGTTCTGGTGTCAATTCGGAGTACGTCTCCGATATTTATAAACAGCGGAACCTTGATCTGCGCGCCTGTTTCAAGGGTTGCAGGCTTGGAAGCGCCTGTAGCGGTATCTCCTTTGAAGCCGGGTTCTGTGTCGGTTACCTCAAGCTCCACAAACATAGGAGGCTCTACCCCAAAAACATTTCCCTTGTAGGAAATAACTTTGCACATCATGTTTTCCTTTACGAATTTGAAATTATCCGAAAGCTTGTCTTCTCCGATGGGAAGCTGCTCATAGGTTTCCATATCCATGAAATAATAGAGATCGCCGTCGCTGTAAAGATATTGCATGTCCTTTCTCTCCACATAAGCGTTTTCAAATTTATCTGTGGGATTAAAGGTCTTTTCAACAACTGCACCGGTAATTACATTTCTGAGCTTAGTTCTGACAAATGCAGCGCCTTTACCTGGTTTAACATGCTGAAATTCAAGTACCTGAAGCACATTCCCGTCCATTTCAAATGTAACGCCGTTTTTGAAATCACCGGCTACTACCATACGATTATCCTCCGTAAAACATATCGTTATCTATTGTAAAAAAATACTATGTTAATATTATATCACCTGCGGATATTTTTGTCAAGTATTTGCCAAGTATAAAGATAATACATCAAGTATAAAGATAATACATAAAGATAATACGGTCAAATCCGAATATCGCTGAGCCGGATTTGATTCACGATAAAAGCTCCGTTTTTGTCAGCCGTGAATATTCGATAAAATTTATTTTGAGAATTATATCGGCTGAAATGCGGAGCTTTAATTTAATGTAACTTTAATTTAATTTTTAATTTATATTATTTATGTTTGTAAAGATATTTTTACTTGTCAAGCGGTTCTTGTCCGAGCGCCTCAAGAATTTTATCTGCAACCGTGTGAGCAAGTAAGTTTACACCTTCGGGCCCGAAATGAATTCCGTCTATATGAGGATATTCGGCCTTGCCGGCAACAAGAGGGAAAAGATCGTTAAGCATATATCCGTTTTCGGCGGCGAACTGTCTGAGGAATTCGTTTCGTTTCATAACGACAGCGTTTCTTTCTAAGTCAAGCTTTGAATTATCAGGCTGCCCGTAGGTCATATGAGTACAGGTTGCTATTATGATCTTTGCCTGCGGCTGGAGACGGCGGATTACCGCAATTGCATGTTTTATTCCCTGGCAGTAGATGTCAAAAGGTATTTTTGTATCATTGCAGTCTCCGTGAAGACCGTTATTAAAATGAATAACATCGTAAAGATAATTTTGATGCATTCCAAAGAAATATTCAAGCCCTGCGATATATGCCGGATCTCCTGCACAGTGTGAGCCCGCCATCTGGTCGACAGAAATTTTTCTGTCATTTAAAAGCTTTTGAACCTCGGGACGATAATGGTGTGTGATAGAATCGCCGATGCAGGCAACTCTGTCTCTGTCGAAGAAACCGGCTTCATCCCACCAGTAATTTGTCCATTCTGCGCCTTCGCGTTCAAAGATTTTGTTTGATTTCATAATCGGTATGTCCTTCCTTTTAGCAGAAAACAAATTTATTTGCGGTTAATGTAATGACTTTTTCCGCTTTTCGAGTGACATTTTAGCACAATGAGTATTTAATGTCAATGACATATTGATAATTTTTTTGCACAAAAATAAAATTGCATAAACAGAACCGCTGCCGAATGCATATTATATACCGTTTTCCTCGTCGTAGGCGCTTTTTACGGCGCAAGCCAGCTGGTCTGCGCAGGAGGTGTTTTTAAATCCGCAGGTATTTCCCGAAAGCTTGTCTACGATAAATTCAACGGTTTGACCGTCGAGAATTTTTGAAATTGCCTTAAGGTTGCCGTTGCACCCGCCGGTAAAGGCGATATCGGAAACGATGTTGCCGTCGAGGCTGAATTCTATTTCCGAGGAGCATGTGCCGCGCGTTTTGTATTTGTGTTTCATAACTTTAATCATTCCTTTCCGAATAATCTGATAAAATGTGACGCTTTTTTGCTTTTCTCTTAAGCGAATATACAAAGAAAGGCAGTTAATTAATATGAGACATTCCGATAAGGAATGTCTCATATATCAAAATATCTTATTCAAAGATATAGACGCGCATTGCTCTTCGTCCGAAGTTTATAGCAACATTTATATCGCCGCCGGTATAGACGTCAATGCGGTCTCCGATTATCAGTCCGCCGGTATCCTCAGCCCTGTAAAAACCGTCGTACATAGAGTAACCGTTTTTTCCTGCTATATAGACGCTTGAACCAAGCGCTATAATATCGGGATCAACGGCGATCATACCCTCGTCGACTACTTTTCCTGAGCTGGTACGGCCATTTTCAAATTCAGGACCTCCGTATGCAGTGGCCTCGACGTCACGGTAATAAGAGTAGCTGTAGGATTTTCCTCCGATTGTAACGGTTCCTCCCACGCCCTCTTCGCAAATCTGCGGTATCGGTGCCGACGTGACGGTTTCGGATATAACCTCCGACTTTGAAAGCTCTCCGTTTATGTAGGTTTGCTTCACAAGCTGGACGCTGCTTCCGTTTCGTCCTTCTTCGATTATATTGACTGTTCCTTTCGGAATAGTCTGTACGTGTGTGGTCTGAGTGGAAAACGGAACCTCGGCGGTAATTTCGACTGTTTCACTCTCAACAATGTCGACGGAGATGGTCATACCGTCGGTGACCATTACATCGTCGGCGCAGCTGAGAATGTCGTCATCGTCGAAACCAAGGCCAAGGCTTTTAACAAATTCCCGCGCTGCCGCGGCAGGTGCTGCGACGAGATTGTTGATTCCAAGCGATTCACATTCAAGATTTATATATGCGGTCGGACTGTAAAATGAGAATGCCTTGCCGGATGTTTCATACTCAGAAGAATTTGGAGTTACGATCCGCGATAATCCTATATCAGAGTCCGAACTGATATGGTTTATGCATGTATAGAGAATACATATAGCAAAAATCGAATAAATAATTGCGAAAGAGACATTGCGGATACCGATCCGTTTACGGGTTTCAGTACGCCTTTTCGCTTTTTCTCCGGAGTGGTCAGGCATAATTACGTCTGTCGGAGCTTCGGTTACTTTACGGCGGTGCAGAATACCGTTCAGAGAACTCAGACCTGTTTCCCGAACCGGAATGCAAAGCGTATCGCACAGCATTGCCTGCGGTTCGGAATATGGTTCGGTTCGACGAAATAAATATTTGCGCTTGACATAGCAGATTGAGTACGTCGGAGAGCGAAGGGCTTTCCGAAAGCTGTTGTCAAAAAATATTCCGTCGTCAATCGGTGTGACTCGGTTCATCAGGTCCCCCCTTTTTACGGAATTTCAGGCATAAAAAAATATGTCTGATGATTCAATTTTTCCGACGGGCAGCGCGATGGACTGATAAAATATTAGGCTGTTTAGCCGGAAAAAATGAATTTTTATAAGGCTGATTAAAACCTGTCGGTTTCCAATTTAAACTATCGGGAAATAATTTTCAAGGCAATGGGGTAAATAAAATGTGAACTTTATTTTAAATGAGAAGTCTTTTTTTGCATATGAAATCCATAAAAGGAAAAAATTGGAAGAAAAATCGGCTTATATTTAGAAAATAGTATTGCAAAAACGGATTGATTGTGATATAATTAATGATACAAGTAATGCGGCAGACTTCAGTCCGCATCTTTTTTCGCGTCTGCACATTGCAGAGCGGAGAGCTTTTAATATTTTCTTTCGCGATATTTTGCTGTAAGTTGAGAAATCGACGTTGCAGATTTGAAATGAGAATATTTCCGATTTGAATTTATTAGGATAAGGATGCATACTATTCAGTAAGACAAAGCCTGTCATAAAGCGTTTCGGCGGCGGTTGTTCGCTTTAACGGCTCTCTCCGTAAAACGGTGGGAACATTTTCATTTAATTTTATTATATACAGGAATGTATAGGAGGTTTCTTATGGCCCATATCCAGGAAAAGGCGCTGTGTAAAATCGACGAAATATGTGAAAAATACGCCGATGAAAACACGCCGCTGATGATGATTCTCAGTGACATCCAAAATGAATTTGGATACATACCCCTTGAAGTTCAGGAGCGCGTGTCCGAAAAAACCGGTATTTCGGTTGCGGAGATATACGGCGTAGTAACATTTTACTCGTTTTTTTCTCTTATGCCTAAGGGCAAATATATAATCGGCTGCTGTCTCGGAACCGCCTGCTATGTTAAGGGCGCAAGTCATGTAATAGACAAGTTCTCGGAGCTTCTTGGAATTAATCCGGGGCAAACGACTGATGACGGAATGTTCACTCTCGACGCGCTCAGATGTATCGGTGCATGCGGAATCGCGCCCGCGGTCACAATTAACGGTAAGGTATATCCGAAGGTAGCGGTCAATGATGTTTCCGGAATTATCGAATCCTACAGGAACGCCTGAAAAAACTCTGTATAATATATGAAAGGAATTGGCTTAAGATAAAATGATTAAGACACCTGAAGAACTCAGACAGAGAATAGAAAAGAATTCTCGGTATCTTGCCGGCAAATTTGACGGAACATGCGGTAAACGTGCAATCGTACTTTGCGGAGGTACCGGATGTCTTTCCTCAAATTCTAAAGAGATAAGAGAAAAGTTTGAAAAAATCATAGAAGAGAGAAAACTTGGGGACAAGGTTACCGTGAATCAGGTCGGTTGTTTCGGATTTTGTTCGCAGGGCCCCTTTGTAAAGATATTCCCCGAGGACACGCTTTACAGGCTTGTAGGGCTTGAAGATGTGGAAGAAATAATCGATAAGGATATTGTAGGCGGAGAGATTGTCGAACGCTTGCTGTATGTCGATCCTGCAAGCGGAGAGAAGGTTCAGAAACAGGACGATATTAATTTTTACAAGAAGCAGCATAGAATTGCGCTGTACGGCTGCGGAACCATTGATCCCGAAAATATAGACGAGGCGCTTGGTTTCGGTGCATACTCCGGACTTGTCAAGGCTCTGTCGATGGAACGTCAGGCGGTTATTGATGAAATTCTTGCGTCCGGGCTCCGCGGACGCGGCGGCGGCGGATTTCCGACGGGCAGAAAGTGGCAGTTTGCTTATAATCAGGACAATGATGAAAAATATGTTGTCTGCAACGGTGATGAAGGAGATCCCGGAGCATTTATGGATCGTTCGATTCTTGAGGGGAATCCTCTTGCGGTCATTGAGGGTATGGTAATTGCAGGCTATGCGATCGGTGCCAAAAACGGATATTTTTATGTTCGTGCCGAATATCCTGTAGCTGTTTCAAGACTGCGCATCGCAATTGAGCAGGCTACAAAGGAAGGGCTTCTCGGAGAGAACATTCTCGGAACCGGATTCAGCTTTAATGTACATATCCGGTTGGGTGCGGGAGCATTTGTCTGCGGAGAGGAGACCGCTCTTTTGAACTCTATTGAGGGCAAACGCGGAATGCCGCGTCCGCGTCCTCCGTTCCCGGCGGTTAAAGGTCTGTGGCAAAAGCCTACAATTGTCAATAACGTTGAAACGCTTGCATGCGTTCCGTATATTCTGCGCAACGGCGCGGCTGCATTTGCAAAATTCGGTACCGAAAAATCAAAGGGTACCAAGGTGTTTGCGCTCGGCGGAAAAATAAATAATGTCGGACTCGTTGAAATACCTATGGGTACAACTCTCCGCGAGCTTATTTATGACATCGGCGGCGGAATTCCGGGCGGAAAAGAGTTTAAGGCTATACAGACAGGAGGCCCTTCGGGAGGATGTTTGACAGCAGAGTATCTTGATGAGCCTATTGATTTTGATAACCTTGTTGCCAAAGGGTCTATGATGGGTTCCGGCGGCGCCATAGTTATGGATGAGGATAACTGCATGGTCGACGTTGCAAAGTTCTATATGGAGTTTATATGCGACGAGTCATGCGGTAAATGTACGCCGTGCAGAATCGGAACGAAGCGTATGCTTGAAATTCTGACCAAAATTACGGAAGGAAAGGGTACGATGGAGGACCTTGCGGCGCTTGAAGAGCTTGCCCGTACAGTAAAGACAAACTCTCTCTGCGCACTCGGTCAGACGTCTGCCAATCCGATTGTATCGACGCTTACACATTTCAGAGATGAATATATTGCTCATATCCGGGATAAGAAATGTCCTGCAAAGGTTTGCAAGAAGCTTATGCAGTATAAGATTGATCCTGCGAAGTGTAAGGGATGTTCTCTCTGTGCGCGTCAATGTCCTGTTTCCGCAATTTCCGGACAAATCAAATCTCCGTTTGAAATTGATCAGGAAAAGTGCATAAAGTGCGGTATGTGTATGTCGTCCTGCAAATTCAAAGCTATTTCTAAGGAATAACCGGGGAGGAAAACGGTAATGGCACTAATCAATATAAAAATAGAAGGTTACCCCTATCAGGTTGAAGATGGGATAACGATTCTCGAGGCCGCAAAGCGGTGCGGATATGAGATTCCTTCTCTCTGTGCATATAATCACGGCGAATGTAATCAGGGCTCATGCCGTGTATGTCTTGTTGAGGCCACCGGTGCAAGAGGCCTTGTGGCATCGTGTGTATATCCTGTTTCGGAAGGAATGGAAATAACAATATCCTCTCCGAGAGCTGTCGAGGCAAGGAGAACGTCTGTCGAGCTTCTTCTTTCAAATCATTCTATGAAATGTCAGCAGTGTGCAAAGAACGGAAACTGCGAGCTTCTCCGCGTCGCGAAAATCACAGGCGCGAGGGAAGATAAGTATACGGGTGAAAAAACTCCTGTTACTTTGGACGAGCTGACGCCGTCTATTGTCCGCGATACTTCTAAATGTATACTTTGCGGACGCTGCATAGCAAGATGCTCATCTGCACATGGACTTGGAGTGCTCGGCTATGAAAACCGCGGATTCAAGGCTATTGTAGCTCCGGCGGAAAACCGTTCGTTTGCAAATTCTCCCTGCATCATGTGCGGACAGTGCGTAAGTGTATGTCCTACCGGTGCGCTGATGGAGAAATCCGAAATAGACAAGTTTGATGAGGCGAAGAAAGCAGGAAAGTTTATTGTTGTTCAGACAGCGCCTGCCGTTCGCGCAGCTTTGGGAGAAGAGTTCGGAATGAAGATCGGCACCCCTGTTACAGGGAAAATGGTTGCTGCACTGAGGCGTCTTGGCTTCAACAAGGTTTACGATACAAATTTTGGTGCTGATCTTACAATTATGGAAGAGGCAAACGAGCTTCTTGACAGAATGAATAACGGCGGTGTGCTGCCGATGATTACATCCTGTTCCCCGGGGTGGGTAAACTATGCCGAGTATTATTACGGAGATCAGCTCGATCATCTTTCTTCCTGCAAATCTCCTCATGAAATGTTCGGAGCTATTGTTAAGTCGTATTATGCCGAAAAGAACAATATCAATCCGCAGAATATATTTGTCGTTTCAATTATGCCGTGTACGGCCAAGAAATATGAAAAGGAAAGAGAAGAGCTTGTTACTAACGGACTTAAGGATGTCGACTGCGTTCTTACAACCCGTGAGCTTGGAGACCTTATCAAGCGTTCCGGCATAAACTTTACCGCGCTCGCCGATGAGGAATTTGACAGTGACCTTCTCGGAGATTATACGGGAGCCGGAGTTATTTTCGGTGTTACCGGCGGCGTTATGGAAGCTGCATTGCGTACCGCATATTTTTCTCTTACCGGCAAGGAACACGAGCTTATCAAATTTGAACAGGTACGTGGTTTTGAAGGCGTTAAGGAAGCGGGTATCGAAATAGGCGGCAAGACGATTTGGGTTGCTGTTGCCAGCGGTATGAAGAATGCAAAAGTCCTTATGGATGAAGTTCGTGCGGGAACATCGAAATATGCGTTTATTGAGATTATGGGATGTCCCGGAGGTTGTGTTGCAGGAGGCGGTCAGCCTTACGTTAAGCCTTGTTTCCTTCCGAATGAGGATATAGATATTCTTGATACTTATAAGGAAAAGAGAGCAAAAGCGCTTTACAGCGAGGATGAACGTCAGGTTATCAGACAATCTCATAACAATCCTCAGATTAAACAGCTGTACGATGATTATCTCGGTAAGCCTCTTTCACATAAAGCTCATGAACTTCTTCATACGACATATTCAGCAAAGAAGAGATTCAAATAATTAATGAAAAAATTCCCGTCTGTACAGATATTTTCTGTTCAGACGGGTTTTTAATAAATGTAAAAGTATTTTAAATTCAGAATTACGGCGGAAAATTTGCTGTCAAAGCGTCAACGTTTTTCAGCTGTCAGCAGAGTTAAACGCCTTTTATCCGACTTGATGACCTATCGCATAAAAATCAAATGAAACACAACTGTAAATTACTTATTTTTTCAGCTTCAAAAATCTTTTTCAGCTTAAAGAATCAAAACAGGTGTGAAATAGAACTAAAACAAAACCGCGGTACACTTCTTTGCGAAGAGTGCCGCGGTACAGTTTCTTTTGCATTGGCGGATAATGAAAATAATATAATAATTTTTTGACAGCCACTTGAACTTATGCAAGTTTTGTGTAATAATTATATAAGCAATATATTTGTTATTTTTGATTTTGTGTCTTGCATGTCAAGCATAACTTATTTTATGGATATTAAGCTTTTTAAAGCTTTGGAATATACAAAAGGAATACTTAAATATGAAAATTTTTGACGCGCATGCGCATATATATCCGTCTGCTGTTGCCGAAAAGGCGGTAACCTCGCTTGGTAATTTTTATGATTTTACTCCCGACGGTCTTGGAACAACGGATGATTATATTGAAAGCTCCGCCGCTGCCGGATGCGGAGGATTTTTAATCCTCGGTGTTGCGACAAATGCCCGCCAGACTCCGGCTGTTAATGATTTTATTGCCGATTTTATTGAGAAATCACGCAATGACGGATTTGACGCATACGGATTTATGGGAATAAATCAGGAGATCACGGATATAGAATCCGAAGTAAAACGAGGCGTGAAAAAAGGCCTTTGCGGCGTTAAAATTCATCCGGATATTCAGCAGGTTGATCCGCTTGATCCGCGGCTGTATTGCTTGTATGAGCTGCTGCAGCAGTTAGATTTACCGATTTGTTTTCACGTAGGAGATGTAAGACCGAGGTATCGGTATTCGGAGCCCGGAAAGATTGCAAAAGTTGCAAAGGACTTTCCGAAGCTTCGTATTTGTGCCGCCCATTTTGGCGGATATTCAGTGTTTGAGGAGGGAAGAAATGTCCTGTCGGGATTCGGAAATATATGGGTAGATTGTTCATCTTCCCTATGGCTTATTACGCCTGAGTATGCGCATGACCTTATAATGGCGTTCGGCCCGGACAGAGTAATGTTTGGGACAGATTATCCGGTAAAGTATTGCGGTGACGAGCTTAAGCGCTTTGAAGAACTGCCGCTTACCGCAGAAGAACGTGAAGACATTCTTTGGAATAATGCTCATAATTATATATTGGGCAAATAAATCGAAATCAAGCTCTTTTTTAAAAATCAAGACGCCGCCTCTGATGCCGCGGATTACCCGGATTTTTCAGCTCCGGAAAATCCGCCGCGACTCCCTGTTTAAACGGATAAAGGTTACGGCGAGCCTGATTGACAGTATTCATAAAAAATGTTTTCTTTACTCAATCTTAACCTATTATATGATATAATAAAATTATCGGCTTTAATATAAAAAATTGGGGTGAATTTATGTCGGCTGCTGAATTTATTAGTCAGATGATACATAATCCTATGCTTCTGGTATCGACGGTGCTTACATTAGGCGTTATTCTGGTAAACGGATGGACGGACGCGCCGAATGCAATTGCCACATGTGTTTCCACGAGGGCAATCGGTGTGCGAAAAGCTATAATTATGGCGGCGGTGTTTAATTTTCTCGGCGTACTTGTTATGACCGCGCTCAATGCCTCGGTTGCCATGACGATATATAATATGGTGGACTTTGGCGGAGACGCCCGAATATCGCTGATTGCGCTTTGCGCCGCTATGGCGGCTATAGTTATCTGGGCGACCGCGGCATGGTATTTTGGAATTCCGACAAGTGAAAGTCATGCGCTGATTGCAGGTATTTCGGGTGCGGCAGTCGCAATTAACAATAGTTTTAGCGGGATAAACGGTGCTGAGTGGATAAAGGTAATTTACGGTATTGTATTTTCGACTGTTCTCGGTTTTGTAATGGGATTTATCACCTCAAAGATAACTGTTTTTATATTCAGAAATCAGAACAGAATGAAATCCGAAAGGTTCTTTTCCGGCGCTCAGGTAGCCGGAGGAGCCGCGATGGCATTTATGCACGGTGCGCAGGACGGACAGAAATTTATGGCGATATTTCTGCTTGGAGCTGCCTTTGCAAACGGGCAGGCTTATACATCGACCTTTACCGTTCCTATTTGGCTGATGGTTATCTGTTCTTTGGTAATGGGGCTCGGAACATCTATAGGCGGATACAGAATCATAAAGTCGGTCGGAATGGATATGGTCAAGCTGAAACCGTATCAGGGGTTTGCGGCGGATTTATCTGCTACGCTCTGTCTTCTTTTATCCTCTCTTACCGGTATCCCTGTGAGTACAACGCATACAAAAACGACTGCAATTATGGGAGTGGGAGCGGCGAGGAGAATCAGAAATGTGAATTGGAGTATTGTTAAAGATCTTGTGCTGACATGGGTTTTTACATTTCCGGGGTGCGGTATTCTCGGTTATATTATGGCGAAATTGTTTATAGTTTTATTTGCATAGTGCTGAAGAAAGGAAACCTTTGCTTTTAAAGGAATGCGGTGATTAAAATGGCGAAGCATAAAAACGATTATTTTAAATTAGCTGAGCAGCAGGTAGAATATTGTGTTAAAGCTGCAGAGCTTCTGGAGGAAATTCTTTGCGGATACTCGGCGGAGGAATTATCGGTTCAGCGCGACAAAATGCACGATATTGAGCATGATGCCGATGAGATACATCATGATATATTAACTCGCCTGTCGGCTGAATTTATCACTCCGATCGATCAGGAGGACATACTTAGCTTAATACAGATAATCGACGATGTTACCGATGCGCTTGACGAGGTAGTATTGGAGTGTTATATGTTCCATATTAATGCTTTACCGGCAGGGATACCCGAATTTTCCAATATTGTATGCCGCTGTGTCAAAGCTTTGCATGAAGCGGTTAAGGAGCTTAAAAACTTCAAGAAATCCAAAACGCTGCGCTCGCTGCTTGTTGACGTTAATACAATTGAGGGAGAAGCGGACGCGGCTTACTCGGAGCTGATATATTCTCTTTTCAGCGAAGAAAGCGAGTCTAAGAAGCTTATCGGAAACAAGGCGATATGCGACTGTCTTGAGGAATGCTGCGATCTTTGTGAGCATGCCGCCGACGTCATATATCAAATAATCATTAAAAACACTTAAAATGTATACATACTGCCTGAGCCGCCCCGAATTGTGCTGTAAGTACAATTCGGGGCGGCCCCTCTTGATACGATTTCCTTAACATACAGGCGTTTTGACATGCGGATGTATTGTATTTGTATGTTATATATTTATCGGCCGAAAGACCGTATTTTCGCTTTCGGCTTTTTATTTTTCAGATGCCTTCGCTGTCCACATATTTGTTGTAGAGACGTGAAAGGCGGTTCCATGTAATCAGATCGACGTCACCCGTTTGAGGCAGACCGTTTAGTTCCTGAATTTTTTCTACTGCCGCCTGTGTATTTTCATCAAACTGTCCGTTGACTTTGACGAATAATATATCATCTGATGCAACGCTGATAGTTTGAAGCATGATTTGAAGCATGGTAACGAGATCGTGTATTTCGCCTTTTGAGATTATCCGTCCGGAGAGATTTCTCTCATATGGTGAGATGGGAACGCTTGCACCGGTGATAATATCAATTGCGCTGTTTGCGTCTACAAGGCTTTCAAATGTTGTCTGATCAAGGATTCCTGTCGGCGGAAGCCCGACGTATTTTTGAAAGTTGCGTATCTGAGCTTCGGTTTCGGGACCGTAAATTCCGTCTGCCTGAACAGGACTTATGCTGTCGGTGAAGCCTGACAGCCGAACAATAATTTTCTGCGCTTCCCGTATAACGTCTTCATTTGAAGTTTTACTTTCCATGACTTACTTTTCCTCTCTTGTATATTTGTTTTGTCATTATTCCGACCATTGACCTTCGGAACGTGTGTTTCCTGTTAAAATACTTTCATATTGCGCCGCGATTAAATTCCATGTTGCAAGGTTTACCACGCCTGTTTCCGGCAGGCCGAATATTCTCTGTACGGTTTTTACTGCGTTTTCGGTTGCTTCTCCGAAAATTCCGTCTACAGCCAGCGTTCCGATTTCGGGATAAACGGTTGCAAGGGTATTCAAATATGTTTGCAGAAGCCGTACGTATTCTCCCGTTGAGCCGATTAAGAGACTTGTTCCCGGAAAAGGCCGTGCATTGTATGAATAATTTACATCAGGCAGAGAATTTATAATTCCGAGGAACACATCGTACATTTTGAAAAATGTATCCGCGTCCACGATACCCGTTTCCGGCAGATCATATGCACGCTGAAACGCGGAAACGGAATTTGCTGTTCTCGGTCCGAAAATTCCATCTATAGCGACCGCCGGAATGGTATTGTTGTACAGTGAAATCAGACTGAGATAATACTGTATCAGCTCTACGCCGTAGCCTGTATTTCCTTCGCGGAGATCAACAGGATATATAAGAGGCAGCTCGCTGAAGGTAAGCTGTTCGGAATTAAGCTCGTTAAGTCTCTTTACCGCGCTGTATACGCGAAGAATTTCGTACCAGGTTGCTCTCCCGACTACGCCGTCGGGGACAAGGTTAAATGTTTTCTGAAATTCGATAACCGCGTTTCTGGTGTCCGTACCGAAGAATCCGTCAACATTCGCAATTTTGGGAATATTGGGGTAGTTTACGGAGATGCGGTTAAGACGTGTCTGTAAAAGTGCGACGGAATTTCCGCCGAATCCGAGTCTCAGCGGCAGCGGCGGAACACTTTCGGTTATAGATCCTACCGGGGCATTTTCGACAAGTTCTATATCGTCTCCGTAATAATGCTGTAAAATTTCAAACGCTGTAAGTCCGCTTTCCGCAAGGGCGACAGATCCCCACTGAGACATTCCCTCGCAGGTTGTGGTTGTTCCGTTGCAATACTGTGCGAATAACGGTTCTACCGAGTTTATCCGCCTTATGTATGTTCCGAACAGATCGTCGACGATATGCGAAACATTTTCAAATATATCGCGGTTGTTTACAAATGACTGATCGATTGCTGTAGACGAGGTTATGTCAAAATCATACCCTCGGCTGCGGTAATATTCCGTATAGATACGGTTCAGCGCGAATGAAATCTGGGCGAGTATATTGGCTCTGAGCGCCGGTTCCGGCCACGTAGGGTAGAGTTCGCTTGAAGCGACATTTTTTATGTAGTCGGAAAAGCTGACGGTCACGTTTGAAGCGTTGGACGACGGAGAGCCAAGATGAACGGTTATAGTTTCGGGTATAACCGGAATTAATGGATTTTGGGCTTCTGTAGGCATAAGTTTTCTCCGATTTAATTAAAGATTATGAGATTAATAATTGATTACTTGTTTTGAGGCATATTTTGATTGAAGAAAATAGTTTTTCCGTTTCTTGGCGTATAGTCCGGCGCAACAGGTACAAGAGATACGCTCTGAATTGAGGTAGTATTGGGAAAAACCGCTACTCCTATGTTTCTTGCTCCGTAATATCCTTCTGCGTCGGTATCTATATTATAAACGCTGTATGCTGTCTTTCCCGGCGTCATACTTTCGGATATGCTCGGAGTCGGAAGTGATATTTCCGGAGTTTTGCCGCTTCTGTCTGTTTCAAGAACGCGGATAATTCCGGAGTCATTGTCCGAGATTGTCACAAGCGCGCCTGCGATAGGGTATGCGCCTTTAGCCGCAGATACCTGCACAATAAGATTTCCAAAGCCTGTGTAGCTGGGATTAACTGTTACGCCCGGATTTTCCGTCATGGCGCCGTCATTTGAAATATTTGAATTTTGGTTAGTGTTCGGGATGTTCAAATCATAGTTGTTATCGGGATTTTCATTGTTTTGGCTGATGGTCTGCTCTGTCAGCCGGGTTTTGTCATCTGTCATATGATTTATCTCCTTTAGGCTTTATTCTCTATTCATTAAAATATGTTAAACGGAATAATTTTGTGCAGACTTTTTGACGAAATCCGCTTATTTTGAATACATAACGATATTAAGTAATTTCCCGCGTTTTGCCGCGCATAAAAAAATGCCTGAGCATGAGTTTTATATCAATGCTCAGGTTAATGCTCAGGTTAATGCTCAGGTCAATGCTCAGGTTAATGCCAAGGTATTTGATGCCTTGTTAAATTTAATTATTCGTTGTCTATCTTATGGCGCTGAATTTTCTGCGTTGTTGTTTTTGGAAAGGGAGTTTTTCGTATTTCAATCCCTTTTATCTGCTTAAAGGAAGCTATTCGTTTGTTTAACTTTGCGATTTCATTTCTGAAATAGATGTTTATTTCTTCGTCTGTCGCTGTATTTTCCTCTTTTGCTCTTTCATAGTCGGGGTAGATAATCGCAGTTACGTTTATTGATCCGTCTTTTTCCGATTTTCTGCCGACGACGGTACATTCTTTAATCAGCTCGATTTCTCCGAGGTATTCTTCGATTTCTTCAGGGAAAACATTTTTTCCGTTGTTGAGTACGATTACGTTTTTCTTTCGCCCTGTTATAAAAAGATAATTGTCTCTGTCGATATATCCGCAGTCTCCCGTTCGGAACCATCCGCGTTCGGAAAGCACATCGGCCGTCGCCGTTTCATTTTTATAGTATCCGAGCATAACATTGTCGCCCTTGACGATTATTTCTCCCGTCTCGTCGTGAACGTCGTCGCGGTCGATATAAAGCTGCATATTTGAAAGCAGCAGTCCGCAGCTTCCTCGTCTGGTATACTCGAAGGGCGCGACCGCAATTACCGGAGAACATTCGGTTATACCGTAGCCCTCGGAAACCGAAATTCCGAAAGAAGCAAATTTTTCAACCATGTCCGGCGGCATAGGAGCTCCGCCGCAGATGATTCTTGTCAGTCTTCCGCCGAGCTCCGAAGTGATTTGTGAGAAAAACGCTTTTCTGAGATCAATTCCGACATGGCGAAGCATTCTGTCGGTTTTCATGAGACGCTGCAATGTTTTGTCAAGCCCCTTTTTGCGGGCTGTATCCATGATTTTTTTGTACAGTGTCGTTACAAACAGCGGTACAAGCGCAAGAATTGTCGGCTTAAAGTATTTGAAATCACGGGTTGTATTTCTGATGTTGTCATTTATGCATACTGTCGCTCCGACTGCGTACGCGGCGAGAATTCCGGCTGTCATCTCGTAGGTGTGATGAAACGGAAGAACGGAGACAAGAACATCGTCGGATGAAACGTCAATGAGCTTGAGCGCGCTGCAAAGACAGGAGAGAACATTTTTCTGAGACAGCATTACCCCCTTGCTTGTTCCGGTTGTCCCGGAGGTGAAAATAATTATGCTCATCTTTTCGGTGTCCTGGTTTTTTACAGCTGCCGAAACGCCGTTTTCGAGAATATCCGAATTTCCCCAAGTGACCAGCGTGTCAAATGTGGTGTGATTGCCCTCCGGAACCAAGGCGCCGTTTCTGTCGGAGCTTATATTTACCGGAGCGCCGAGCGTTATTTCTATAAACAGCTTTACTCCGGGCATTTCGGATTCATGGCCGACAAAGACGTCGGCGTATTTTTTTGTGTACACTACGGCGTCGCAGTCTGCAAAATTGACAAAATTTCTGATTTGGTCATGTGCAAGCTCTTTGTCGAGCGGTACGGCAACTCCGCCGAAAATGATGGCCGCAAAATAAGAGGCGAGCCACTCAAAGCATTTTTCACCGATAACAGCGGTGTGCCCTTTGCTGTAACCGAGCTTTTCAAGAGCTTGTCCGAAACCGTATACAGTTTTTACGAATCTTGAAAAAGAAATTTTGTATTCGTTTTTGTCGCGTATAAATCTGTAACAGTCTTTGGACGGATAATCACGTGCGGACTGATAGAGCAAGTCTGCGAAATCCGAATATGTTTTATTGTTGTATTCTTTATAATAATTGACATTTTTATTCATTTTGTAACCGTTCCTTTCCGTCAGGTGAATGCTTTAGATTAAAATCTTTATTTATCGCCCTGCGGATGATTATATAATATTTAGGTGAATATATTGTGTGAAATTAAAGCGCCGTTTTTCGGACTGATTTTTTCTTCTAAATATATTATGTATCAAAAGCATTATATTATGGCAGAATATTTATGTCAATAGTATTTGATGAAAATAAAAAAATAATCCGGTCAAGCCGCACCAAACGATAAACGCAATCGAAAAATCGCGCCGAACAGACGGCAAGACCGGATAAGTTAATTTCGAGGGCAAACATTTTTCTGTTCGGAACAGAAGAAACTTGGCATTGTGGGCTAACGCAA
>CAOKER010000011.1 GCA_948467545.1 uncultured Eubacteriales bacterium | reverse complement strand
TATTATATTTTATTATACTTTACTTTTTTTCATACCGCAATAGTTTTCCCTCAAATTTTAAAAAATGTTACAATGTACATGCAAACGAAAATTAAGGTGCAAAATAACAGCTTTTACTATAATTTTATATGTAATATCTTTATTTAAGATAATATATGCAGGCTTTAAGAGAAAAACAATGAAGAAAATATGAAGTGTTTTTCTCTAAATACATAATAAAATTCAATTTTGTGAGTGAATTTCTTATATTTTACATTTTGACGCCTTGACAAATTATATTTCTTTATGATAAAATAGCTTGAATAGATTTACCATATTACATATTGTTTGCCGAATAAAAATAATTTTAATTAAATCTACGAAAAAGGGGAGATGTATCGTTTTGCCAGAATCTGAGGACAAAAAATCAACCAAGGTCATTACGGTTACATCGCTCAAGGGCGGAGTTGGAAAATCTACAATTACAGCAAATCTCGCATTCACTCTCGCACAAACCGGAAAACGGATTCTTGCTATAGACTGTGACTTTAATATCCGCAATCTCGATTTGATAATGGGACTCGAAGACAGAGTGGTCTATGATTTCGGAGACGCAGTGAAGGGGACTGTTTCTCCTGAAAAAGCAATAATTTCAGATCCGAGATGTACCTCCCTTTTTCTGTGCGCAGCACCGTATTCCGATTTTGAAATACCTTCCAAAAGTCAGTTCGACAACCTTTTGTCGTATTTTTCCGAATCAGGAAATTACGATTACATAATCATAGACTCTCCCGGAGATTCATATCCGGTTCTTTCGCTTGCATCATCGATTTCGGATATAACCGTAATTGTTACGACACACAACCCCGCCTCTCTGCGTGCGGCTGAAAGGACAGGCTCTCTCGTAAGAGAATTCGGAACAAGTACATGCAATTTAGTCATAAACAATTTTTCTTACGATGAAACTCACCTGGGTTACAGGCCGGGAATACTTTCGATTATCGACCGCGCAGGTATTTCCCTTTTAGGCATAATTCCATACAATGAAGCAATTCAGCGGTATCAGGAAGAGGGAATTCTTATCGGTCAAACGGATCTTACAGAATGTAAATCCGCGTTTTCAAATATCGCATCGCGTATCTGCGGGAATGATATTCCGCTGTTCTATGGCTTTGCAAATGCGATAAAAAAACGGTATATTGAAGCTCTTTAATTATTTAACTATATATAAATTAATTTATATTAATAAAATTATGGAAAGGAATAACTTTTCACATGGAAATCGCATTAATTGCAGAAGATAAAAAGAAAGAGCTTCTAAATCAGCTCTGTATAGCATACTGCGGAATACTCAGTAAGCAAAAAATCTGTGCAACGGGAAAAACAGGCAAAATTGTATCAGAGGCGACCGGTCTCCAAATAGAGTGTCTCCTTCCAGGTTCCCACGGCGGCGTTCAGCAAATCACTTCACGCATATCCTACGACGAAGTTGACGTAGTAATTTTTTTCAGGGATTCGTCAGTAGAATCCAGCAGAAACGAAATATCCAACGAGCTGCTGCGTCTATGCGATATACATAATATTCCGGTTGCAACAAATATAGCATCCGCCGAAGTAATAATAAGAGGAATTGAAAGAGGAGATATTGACTGGCGTGAACTCATAAATCCGAATTCCGACTATAATATTCGTCGGCGTGACTACGAAGAACAGCTTCGTATTCAAAAGGAAAAGGAAAACGAACGGATAAGACGCGAAAATGCAAGACAAAACCGACTTAAACACCGCAAATCGCGCAAGGAAAACGACTTTAATTAAAAATGAATAATAATACATTTAATTATATAGCCTCAAAATTAAACAAGTACCTTTTCGGAGATAACTTTCTGAAAAGGTACTGCTAATATATAGATAAATTTTAGAATACTTGTTTTTAATAAACTCTCGCTTATTGTTCCACATCGATAAAGAAAGGTTTTATATGAAGAGTAAATTAAAATTTGAACTGCACCATTTTGTTTTTTTAGTTTTCATTATAATTCACGCAGTTACATGTTTTTCCACCACATATTTTGGCGATGACTTTTATTACGCAGGATTTTTAAGAAATGGTTTCAAATACTTTTTTTCGGAAAACCTTTTACATTATAAAATAACAAACGGACGAGCATTTGTACACATACTTGATGAAATTTTAATAGGTTTTGGACTTTGGCCTTGGCGAATTTTCAATATAATAGTATTAGCTGCAATTGTAATTACTATATCTAAGCTTGCATCACATGATTACAGTACAACTATAAATTCAAAAAAAACAGAATACCAAAATTCTATAATAGCGGCATGTTCGGTAATATCTGTTTTTGATCTTGCTATACTCAAACAAGCTTTTTACTTTGCAACCGGAGCGATGAATTATTTGTTTCCTGCAGCGGCAACATTACTTTTATACCTACTGTTCAAAAAAGATTATGATAAAGGCAGCAGCAGAAAAAGTTTTTGGCTGATTATTCCCTCACTTATCGCAAGCATAACCACAGAACAGGCATCTGCTCTTGCAGTTTTAGTCGTACTTTGTTTTATAACTACAAAAATTGTAATAAAAAGAGAACCGCCCCACGCATCATACTGGCTTTGCTTAATTGCATCCTCTGTCGGAGCGGCAACAGTTTTCTTCGCACCGGGAAATACTGTACGCAGCGGATATTATCCTGATTTTTTTGGTCTTTCACTTATAGAGAAATTCAAATATAACTTTGAAAGTTTTGTTACTGTAACCGTAGGAAGTAATGGAATGTGCTCAACAATTCTATTTGGCTTTTCAGTTCTATCCGTCCTTCTTATACGTAAATTTTTTCAATTCTTATTTGCTGACACAAAAAAAGGGAAATTTAACAAAGTAATAAATTGTTTTTTAATATCAATTTTATTTTTACTTACCGTAACATCAGGTACTATATACTTTATTTGGATAACATCTCCTGATAAAATATCATTTACAATTTCACAAACTATTCTAATATTTCTACCTGTAATGATAGGCGTATTAGCATATTCTGTTGTTAAATGGATAAAAAGCGGCGATCCGGATGATATGTTTTTCCTTTTCGGATCAGTTACACTCCAATTTGTAATGATTTTTTCTCCGCAATACGGTGGAAGAACCATCGCGATTTCTGCAATTTTGCTTACAGTTCCCATAGTACAGCGAATAGCTCAGCTCAGAAAAAACATATATGGAACTATTTTATATATTATACTTCTATTAATAACATATAATCTTATACCTGACTATATAATCTCTCGAAATTTCTTAAAAATCTTTTTCGTACTATTTACACTGATTGGAACATTATTAATGCTTGTTAAGCATAATAGGAACTTTTTAAAAAACATTCCGGCAATTCTTTTGGCCGCACTTTGTCTTTCTCAGTTCTCTACGGTAGCCTATGGTTACTATGACAATTTGGAGGTACATCAATTAAACCGTGAAATAATTAAAAATTACGACGGAAACGGAACGCTCACTCTATATAAGCTAAATAACAGTACATACAGCTATGTTATGACATATCAGGAATCGAACAGATATCATGAAATAAAGTTGCTTCAGCTTGCCGGTCTACCGGAAAACACTGTCGTCGAATATATAGATATGCCTAAGGAAGGCTAATCATTTTGACAGTTAACAGTTTCCCGCATCAGCTTTAATCTATAAGAAAGGAATTATATTTAAAGATGAAATTTATGATCGCTTCAGACATCCACGGCTCATCCTTGTACTGCAGACAATTATTGTTAAGGTATCAGCACGAAAAAGCAGATAAATTATTGCTTTTGGGTGATTTGCTATATCACGGACCGAGAAATAACCTTCCGGAAGAATATTCTCCGGAGGAAGTTATTTCAATGCTTAATAATTTAAAAAGCAAAATCATATGCGTTCGCGGAAACTGTGATTCGGAAGTCGATCAAATGGTTTTGGAGTTTCCTATTCTTTCAGATTATGCAATAATTGTAAACGGCAGTAAATCCGTAATATACATGACACATGGCCATAAATATAATGAAGAACAACTTCCTCCGCTATCAAAGGGAGATATCCTTCTATGCGGACACACTCATATTCCCAGATATACGATTCATAAGGATTATATCTACATGAATCCAGGTTCTGTTTCGATTCCAAAGGAAAACAGTTATCATGGTTATATGATATATGAGAATGACAGCTTTTTATGGAAGGACATGAACGGAAATATCATAAATCAATATCAGTATCAGCTGTAAAAAAATGGTTTTATACTTCATTATAATCGATAAAATCATTTTAAAATTAATAATATGTCCCTCGCCTTATAAGGCGAGGGACATATTATTAATTTTCCTATATTTTTAATCGCTTTGACACAGCCGTAATAATACGGTGCAAAGCCGGCGACGCAATCATGTTCAGCACAAATTCAAATATAAAATTAACTCCGGCACAGCCTATCACAAGAAAATATATTACAGTCGTTCCCTCCGATACAAAGTTTGCGGACAGCGTATCGCTCATTGTAAGCGCACCGAGAATAAATAATCCTGTATTTACTATAGGAGCAATTCCGGCTGATGCAAATATTGCCAAATATGGGTGCTTGACACTTAGAGCTTTGTATACAAGTCCGGCACACAAGCCGGCAAGAATCGCTTTTCCAAAACAAACAACTGCAGTAAGAAACGGATGATCGGTAAAAAGAACAAATGTAAAATGATCTGCACCGAATACACCCATAAAATATGTCACTGCACCAAATACAAAACCGAGCCATGCTCCGGCTTTAGGTCCGAGAAGAGCGGCACCGAGCACTATCGGTATCAGAACAAGACTAATACTGGTCCCTCCGAATGCCACCAGCTTAATCGCAGTTCCAGAAAGCTGAAAAACAATTATAATTGTCGAAAGAATGGCAAGTTCCACCATTTTTAAGGTTGATGATCCTTTTTTGCTTGTCGTCATACAAGCCTCCTTACTGTCGTTCCGCTATAACCTGCGGATACGGCGCAAATAAAATAATATATGTAATATGCCGTTATATCAAATGTAAAGCTTGCACTTGCAATACTTTCATTCCTTTCGGCAATTATTACCGAATTAAAATCAATTCAAATATTTTCTGCGGCTTATATCATTAATTGCCGCGAGTCCCATAAGCGTCAGATCCGGCACATATCTTACACCCGGTAACAGATACTGACGTACGTTTTTAGCCTGAGCTCCCGTAACTACTGTACAAGTATCCTCCGGCAGTGAAAATTCTTTTTTATATTCACTGACAAATCCGTTTACTGCAAGCGCCGCTCCACGTATTACCCCGGCACGCATACAGCTGCATGTATTTTTTCCTATAAGAGACACACCGCCCTCCGCCTCTACACCCGGCAAAAGCTCTGCCGTAGAAAGTGCGTTCAGGCTCATACGAATTCCGGGAGACAAACAGCCGCCGATATAATTTTTATGTCCGTCCACAACAGAAACCGCGTTTACAGTCCCAAAATCCGCAATTATTACAGGATACCCAAACATTTCAATTGCTCCTGCAGCATTTGCAACAAGATCCGCGCCAAGCTCGGCAGGATTATCAAGTTTGATTGAAAATCCGCTTCTTATTCCCGGGCCAACCACAGTTATCTGCACTTTTATAAGCTTTGAAACAGCCCGAATAATCTTTTCGGTCACAGAAGGAACAACAGAGGCAATTATAACCGACTTCACATCGCCAAGACAGCCTCCGTTCATTTCCGAAGCTCTCGATAACAACAGAGAGTATTCGTCGTCTGTTCTTGAATGGTCTACGCCGAGATTAAAGCGGCAGAGAATCTTTCTCCCCTGTATGAATCCTACAACAATTTCCGAGTTTTCGATATTCACGGCAAGGAGCATCAATTCATACCTCTCATATTTTTTATTTTATTCTACCATATTATGCAGCAAAAATCAATAGATTATTATTTTTATTTTAGTCCGGTACATTTCATCGGCCCGTACTGCAAAAGATGAATTTTCCGTAAATGTAAATACAGAAGTAACGGTCTTGACATATTTTTGTTATCGTGTTATCATACATATATATTTGTGTGTATTCTCAAGGCTGTCTTATTGGTCGTTTCACAATATAAAATATGAATTGTTTAGGGCTGCCTTAGGCAGCATGGGGGATTGGCATGAAGCTTTTGACCGTTACTGTACCATGTTATAATTCAGCGTCATATATGCGGCGTTCAGTCGACAGCCTGCTTGTCGGCGGAGAAAGAATAGAAATAATAATCATAGATGACGGCTCAACAGACGACACCGGAAGAATTGCCGATGAATACGAGGTAAAATATCCGCAAATTGTAAAGACAATTCATCAGCAAAACGGCGGACATGGAGAAGGAATAAACCAGGGAGTTATACATGCCGAGGGAATTTATTTCAAGGTGGTAGACTCTGATGATTGGGTTAACAAAGAGGCTCTCCTCACCGTTCTTGATAGTCTTGAAAGATTAGAAAAGCATGGCGGAGCCGATATGCTTGTATCTAATTATGTATACGAATACGAGGACGGGCGCAAAAGCAAACGAATCAGATATGCAAATGTTTTTCCCGACGTCGGTCAGGTTGTATCGTGGAATCAGACTAAGCGCTTCGGCTTAAAACAGTATCTTACGCTGCATTCGGTTATCTTCAGAACGGAAATTCTCAAGAGACAGAACTATAAGCTTCCAAAACACATTTCATATGAGGATAATCTTTTTATCTATGTTCCGCTGCCTGAGGTAAAACGAATTTGTTATCTTGACGTAGACCTTTACCGTTATCTGATTGGAAGAGAAGGTCAATCTGTTTCCGAATCTCAGCTTATAAAAAAAGCCGGAAACCAAAGAATTGTTACCGAGAAGATATTTAAACTGTATGATGTTCATAAAATAATAAAAGACAATCCTAAGCTCGGTGCTTTTATGTATCATGAGTTATGGCTTATGATGTCTCTCGGAACACTTTTCACAAGACTCGGAAACAGCGACGAATGTGACAAAGAAATGCTTGAAATGTGGCAGCGATGCGAGAATAAATACCCAAACACCGTAAAAAAGCTTAAATATAACAAACTTCTTGTTTTTCTTTGCATTCCGGGCAGATTCGGACGGAGTTTAAGCATAATGTTCTATAGAATTGCCCATAAAATCGTAAGCTTTAACTAAAAAATATGTCCGCAGTATATTGAACTGCGGACATATTTATTTTTACCTTGCAGGGTTGCTAAGCGCACCGGCGGTGTTTGTTCAGCAGCGACCGAAACAGAGCGCAGTCCCGATTCACTCAAGCGTAAATTTATGCGGTTTAATTCATTCGTTGTCTTATTGTTTCATACATAATTATAGATGCAGCGCAGCTGACATTGAAAGAACTGGCATATGAACCTTCTGCCATAGGAATAGTACATAAAACATCGCAATATTCTTTAAATGCCTTATTTAATCCCATCGTTTCATTTCCCATCATTAACATAACCGGATTTTTCAAGTCCTCACTATAGATAGGCTTTTCTTTGTGGGCTGTTGTGCCTATAATCTTAAAGTCATGGTATTTTATTCTAAGATTTTCAATGAATTTATATAAATCTTCATTGTTAATGATCCGAATAACCGGAAGATTGAAAAAAGAACCCATCGATGAGACTATTACATTCGGTTCATACAAATCAACCGCATGTCCGGTAATAATTAACATATCTACTCCTAATGCATCACACGAACGAATCATCGTGCCTAAATTTCCTTTATTAGAAGGTCTGTCAAATAACATAATAAATGGATTTTGGGATAATGCTACATTTTCTAATTTATCTTCTCTCATTTCAATAACAGCTAATAGTTCAGAAGTATCTTCTTTTCCGCTTAATTCCTTTAGTAACTGTGCCGTAAGAGTGTAATTGACTTGTGTTTTTACTGTTTCTATCATACATTTTGCCCAGTCGGACAGATTATTCTTATCATAAATAAAAGAAATAATCTTCCAGTTATTTTTAACTGCTTCATTAAGATTTCTAACGCCTTCAACAATAAATTGATTATATTTGTATCTTTTATTTCGATTATTCTTCAATACTTCAAATTTTTGATAATCATTATTTTTATTTTTTACAGAAATAGTTTTCATTTAATTACCTGCCTCATAATACTTTTGGTAATTGAACTTTTCGCCGATTTAAAAAATGCCGATTTATGCATATCATGTCAGCATATTTTTTTATGACGAGCAATAACCGCTTACAAAATTGCGGTTTTCAAATTGCAATTATTTATAACTATGGAGAACCTCATATAATCCAAAAGATATTGCGCCTTTAAAATTATCCGCGTTCAATGCATATTAAAAACCGATTTCATCAAGAGTAACCGTAAAAGCGTCTAAAAGATTTTCCATAAACCAGTCAAGTTCGGGAGAGCCGTATTCGTCAATTGCTTTCCTTATACTCTGTGCCGCAGAATCAAATTCTTTATTTCCCGAACGCTGTTCGCTTAAACATTTAATATAAGCCGAGAGTTTATCAGCGGCTTTCACCAGTCTCCGCAGATGATTTTCTTCTTCGTCGGGGAGTGTATCACCAACTCCCATAATTCTTTCGTATGTAGGCCGAAGCTGATCCGGAAGAGTTGTACAAATTCTGCGTGCCGCCTCTTCCTCAATATGACGGTAGTTTTTACTGATTTCCGGATTGTAGTACTTCACCGGAGTTGGCAAATCCCCGGTATAAACTTCGGCAGCATCATGAAACAGAGCGAGTGTAACTGCACGGTCAGCATTTGCCGGAATATTTAATATTTCATTTCCTATAGAAGCAAGAGCGTGTGCAAGTATTGCGGTTTCGGCGACATGTTCTTCAAGCGACTCTTCCCTTGTATTTCTCATAAGTCCCCAACGCCTGATATAACGCTGACGAAAAAGTATTGCATAAAAACTGTTTTTCATAATATAGCTTAATATCCTTTCATTACATATAACATATAAATAAGTTATCGACTTTCAGACAAACTGATAACGCAATGACATCCAACGCCATAACTGCTCAAATCCCCGACGGAAAAAACGAACAAGGCCATTACAAGGCATTACAATGTAAATCTAAACTCAGTTTAGTCAAATAAGTTATATACGCCGCGAGTAACTGCTTCGATTGGAATTTTTTCCGCCATTCTATCCGCCTCCTCAAATAAATAAACACGCGTCTCGGCAATAGAGACAGGCTCAAAAATACAGCCTCTCCTCGTCATACATAATATATTCTTTTTAATTATATTCTGTAATATGAAACCATTTGCACACATATATTATCTTACAATATCCAAAGAACTGCAAAACTATCAACATAATTGAACAAATACAACCTGCAATCAGCAAAGCCGGACAGAACGGTGAAAGCAATAATCAAGCCTTAGTATACCTATATCGTTATTATTCTAAGCCGCTGCAAAGTTTTGTACTGCTTTTTGAAATAACCGCCGTTATCGGCAAAATGCAGCCTGCACCGTAAAGCTTCGCGGTTACGGCAAATAAGCGGACGGAATCTCCGCGTATCGAAATTGGCGCTGCATAATTACTTCTGCAGGCATCAAAACGAAAATTTCTGACAGTAAAACTTTTACCTTACGGTTATTGTACCATAACAAATAAAAAAATTCAATGAAATATAACAAAATAGAATTTTTTATCATAAGGGATTGACATTACAGATTGTGTATGATAAAATAAATTTAATTTAAAATATGCTAACATTTTGATAGAGGCGCAAAAATGATCAGTACCGTTTGTAGGTTGCCGTAGCCAAAGAACTTACGGAAAAGGCATTTTTGCCGAAGTATATTTTTTTCGGCAGAAAAATATACTGGGCATTTCGGAAATACCGGAATGACTGTCGCGTGAGCGGAGTGCTATCGTTCGTTTTTATTTTACCTGTTGAATGTAATTTGAAGCGGTCGGGTATTTCGCAGACCGCTTATTTTTGTATGCATATATAGGAAAGGTATGGTCACAAAAAATGAAAAAGACTAAATTTCTTTGTTTAATAACAGCGTTAATGCTTGTTCTGAGTTCTTTACTCATGGTATCATGTTCGTCAAAGGATCCTTCGCATGATCTTGACAAAATAAAAAGCAGCGGCGTTATAAAGGTTGGAATGGAATGTGCATATGCTCCGTTTAACTGGACGCAGACGGATGAGTCTAACGGAGCTGTTAAAATCTCTAATGCCGACGGTTATGCAAACGGATATGATGTTCAGATAGCAAAACAAATAGCTGACGGTCTCGACGTCAAGCTCGAAATATATGTATATGAATGGGACGCTCTTATTCCTTCAGTTGAATCCGGAGCACTCGACTGTATCATTGCAGGTATGAGTCCGACAGCGGAGAGAAAAGATACAATTGATTTTACCTCTAACTACTATATCTCAAATTTGGTAATTATCATGAACAAGGACAGCAGCTATGCAAACGCATCGAGTCTTGCTGATTTTGCCGGAGCGAAAATAGGCGCTCAGAGCGGAACATTTCACGCAAACGCAGTAAGTCAGATCGAAAATGTACAGTCAAGCATTCTGGCTAATTTTACATTGCTTTATACCGCTCTTACTTCCGGAACCATTGACGGATATATCGCGGAAGAACCGACTGCTTTTGACCGCTGCGCCTCAAACGACTCGCTTACATATGCGGCACTTGTAAATAATGATACCGGATTCAAATGCAGTGAAGAGGACACTGCCATCGCCGTAGGCGTTAGAAAGAATTCCTCCGCAAATGCCGAAATTTCTAAAATCATTGACGGTATTTCAATCGAACAGCGCAATGAGCTCATGATGAAGATGGTTGAGCTTGCCCCTGAGGAATAAGTATTATTTCACATAAAAGTTTTGCGCCTGCAGTAATGAGCATCGGAATCTCTGTCCGACAAAGCGTTTAAAAATATCTTTTTAAAGCGGGATATTCTGCTTTATTGAATCCACGAGGAAATATAATGTCATTTATTCAGGATTTGGTCAAAATTTGGAATAACTACGGCGGTCAGATGCTGGCCGGGGTAGGAAATACATTGCTGATAGCTATGCTCGGCACCATAATCGGTTTGATAATCGGACTCATCAACGGAATTATCAGAACTATACCTAAATCGGGGAATCCGTTTATCAGTGTTATTCAAAAAATTATAGGCGTATTGATTTCTGCATATGTTGAGATATTCCGCGGCACCCCAATGATGGTTCAAGCAATGATTATATACTGGGGATACGCGTATGCAACCGGAGGCGATACTCTCGCGCTGATACCTGCAGGTATTGTTATCGTGTCAATCAATACAGGTGCGTATATAACCGAAATTGTCCGCGGAGGAATAATTTCAATTGATAAGGGACAATTTGAGGGGGCTTCATCCATCGGTATGAGTCATTTTCAGACAATGGTTTATGTTGTTATTCCTCAGGTAATGAGAAATATTCTCCCGTCAGTATCCAATGAGTTTGTTATAAATATTAAGGATACGTCAGTACTGAATGTTATCGGTGTTACCGAACTGTTCTTCTATGCAAATTCAGTTGCAAAAAACAGCTATAAAATTTTTGCAAGCTATGTAATAGCGTGCGCAATTTATTTTGTTCTTACATTTACCGTTACCCGACTGCTCCGTCTCATTGAAAAACTTCTTGAAGGTAAAGAAAGCTATACAATTTTTGGTTCCCAGACTGCTTCTAATGCCGAAATCCATGTAAAAAAGGAAGGCAGTTAAGAAAGTAAAGCAAGCCTGTATAAACAGTTGACCGCCCTTGCTTTGAGGGATGAAAATTGGCGTGAAAAATGGGGAAAAACTTACTCCAAATTACTCTTTTCACGTTAGGAAGGCATAAAATTAATATGGCAGATACAATATTGCAAATTAAACATCTCGAAAAGAGCTTTGGAGAAAACCTTGTTCTCAAGGATATAAGCTTCGATGTATCAAAAGGCGAGGTTATCAGTATAATCGGATCTTCCGGTTCGGGTAAAAGTACAATGCTGCGGTGTATTAATCTTCTTGAAAGACCTACCGGCGGAGATATACTTTTCCACGGAAAAAGTATACTTGAAAACTCTTTTTCTCTTTCGGAATACCGTGCTAAAGCCGGCATGGTTTTTCAGCAGTTCAATCTCTTTGATAATATGACCGTACTTGAAAATTGCGTAATCGGTCAAATGAAGGTATTACACCGTTCAAGAAAAGACGCCTCTGAAATTGCAAAGGAATATCTTGATAAAGTAGGGATGCTTCCATATATAAACGCAAAGCCAAGACAGATTTCGGGAGGTCAGAAACAACGGGCAGCAATTGCACGCTCTCTTTCAATGAATCCGGAAGTTTTGTTATTCGATGAGCCGACCTCAGCTCTTGATCCCGAAATGGTCGGCGAAGTTCTTGAGGTTATGAGAAAGCTGGCAAGCTCCGGACTTACAATGCTTGTTGTAACTCACGAAATGGGATTTGCCCGTGACGTTTCCAAAAGAGTATTGTTTATGAGCGACGGTATAATAACAGAAGAGGGCTCTCCCGAAATTATTTTTAATGCGCCGGAAAAACAAAGAACACGTGAGTTTTTATCCCGAGTTCTAATCAACAAAAATTAATTTAGATATATTAATCTTATTTAATATCTTAAGGTTCTTAAGGCATTAATAATATAATTAAAAAGCTATAAACGCCCGATAATGCAGTGAAAGCCAAATTTGCTTTCACTTTAATCGCAAAAACAAAAAAACAGTCTGCGGAATTAATCCTCAGACTGTTTTTTGTTTTATTTCCGCATCAAAAGAGCCGCATATTTCACATACCTTCTGTCTAAAGCAAACATATCATCTTATTATGCGCAAACCTCTTTGTCCAAATCAGATTGAAAACGTAATTAACGGTACCCTCGGCAAGCCCTTATATGAAATTTCCTGCCGCTCCTTTTCCTGACGGCAGCAGTCAGACGGTGATACGGGTAAGTCTATATCTTGATCTCACTCTGCGTCAAGCGAACAGAGATCCTCGTACGTTTCGCGGCGTACCACAATTCTGCTCTCTCCTCCGCGAATTATCACAATCGGAGGTCTCGGAATCCGATTGTAATTTGAAGCCATAGAATAGTTATATGCTCCGGTCACCGCAACTGCAAGAATATCTCCGCGTACGGGATTAGGAATCATTACATCCTCCTGAATTAAGTCTCCGCTTTCACAGCAGCGGCCTGCAACAGTACAGGTAAAGTCCGGTTTTTCATTCATTTTGTTCGCGAGATACACGGAATACGGAGACTGATAAAGTGCATACCGCGGGTTGTCACACATTCCGCCGTCAATCGAAACATAACTTTTAAAACCGGGAATCACCTTTGTAGTACCTACCTCATAAAGCGTCATTCCCGCATCGGCAACTATACTGCGTCCGGGTTCCATAAGAATCGTCGGATACGGTACAGACAGTTCCGCGCAAAGCTTTTTCATATGCTCGGACATCACTCTTATGTTTTCACGATAATCAATCACCGGATCAGTATCGACATAACGTACGCCGAAACCTCCGCCGAGATTTAAAATATCTCCGTTATAAGATGTCTGAACTCTTACATCGCGAATAAATTTAAGCATAATTTCCGCTGCGTCAAGAAACGGCTTGGGATCAAAAATTTGCGATCCGATATGGCAATGAAAACCGCAAAGCGATACTCCCTCTAAAGACAGCGCATGCTTTACAAGTTCAAGAGCTTGTCCTGTTTCAATTGCAACTCCGAATTTTGAATCGACTCTTCCTGTATTGATAGCCTCATGGGTATGAGGATCTATTCCCGGGGTGACGCGGAGAAGAAGCTTCTGCTTCTTTCCGCGCTTTTCAGCCTCAGCAGCTATCTTGTCAAGCTCAACTGCATTGTCAGCTACAAAATAACCGATGTTTTCATCCATCGCAAAAGAAATATCCGCGTCCGTTTTATTATTACCGTGAAAATATGCTCGTTCCATCGGAAAACCCGCACTCGACGCAGTATAAAGTTCCCCCGGAGAAACAATGTCGCACCGCATTCCCTCTTCTTTCATAATACGGTAAATTCCTCTGAATGAAAGTGCCTTGCTTGCAAACAGCGGACCGCTGTCTCCGCCGAAAAATTCACGCATAGCGTCTATATACACTCTGCAATTGTAGCGTATCCTATCCTCATCAAGCAAATACAGCGGTGTTCCGTACTTATCCGCAAGTTCTACAGTATCACAGCCTGCAAATGTCAGGTGTCCTTTTTTATTAATTCCTATATTTTCGTGCAGCATGCTTAAATCTCCATTCTGCCGCCATACGGCGGAAATAATCAATACATTAAAGCAGTTTTCCAAGACGGCTTACGGCTTCCTCACAGTCCTCTTTTGTACCGAAAGACGTCAGTCTGAAATATCCCTCTCCCGCGGCGCCGAATCCTGCGCCCGGAGTACCTACAACCTGAACATTATCAAGCAGATAATCAAAGAAATCCCAAGACGACATTCCGCCCGGACAGCTCAGCCAAATATATGGAGAGGATTTTCCGCCTGTATAAAAAATCCCCTTTTCATCAAGAAGCGATGCAAGTCTGCCGGCATTTTCCATATAATATGCAATCATTTCTCTGCTTTCTTCACGCCCTGCATCGGAAAGAGAAGCCTCTGCTCCGCGCTGAACAATGTACGGCACACCGTTAAATTTTGTTGCCTGACGGCGCGTCCATAACTTTCCAAGCGAAACATCGCCTGCCTTTAACTCAGACGGGTACACCGCCCATGCGCAGCGTGTACCGGTAAATCCGGCAGTTTTTGAAAATGAGCAGATTTCAACAGCACACTCTTTTGAGCCGTCAATTTCATAAATTGAATGAGGATAATCTCCGGAAATAAATGCTTCATACGCGGCGTCGAAGATAATAAGCGACCCTGAATTTATTGCATAATCAACCCATTCTTTAAGCTGTTTATAAGAATATACCGCGCCTGTCGGGTTGTTGGGTGAGCAAAGATAAATTACGGCGCCGTCCTGCATTTTTTCCGAAGGCATAGGAAGAAATGAGTTTTCCCGGTTTCCTTCCAAATAATATATCTTTCTCCCACTCATCATATTTGAATCCATGTATACCGGATAAACCGGATCGGGAATATAAATCGGATTGTCTCCGAGTATATCGACTATATTGCCGACGTCGCTCTTTGCTCCGTCTGACACATAAATCTCATCTCCGGACAGCGTAACCCCATGTCTTTCATAGCTCCGAGCAATTTTTTCGCGGAGAAAATCATAACCGTACTCCGGAGCATATCCGCGAAAAGTCTCTTTTACACCCATCTCACGGGTTGCCTTTTCCATTGCACCGACAACCGTCTTTCCGAGAGGAAGCGTTACATCCCCGATTCCAAGACGAATGATTCTCTTATCGCTGTGTTCGGCAGAGTATTTTTTTACCCGTGACGCGATTTCGGAAAAAAGATAGCTTTGTTTCATGCTCCTGAAATTCTCGTTAATTTTAATTTTCATATCTACAACATACCTTTCGTATTACATATCAAAATCCGCTGTGTCAAACACGCCGTCATAAACCTTAACAGCCGCGCCTCTCATTGTAAGTCTGTAATCATCGGAACAGGTGATTTTCAGGTCTCCACCGATAAGAGTCACTGTAATTTCGGTATTCGCAGAACATATTCCGTTTTTTACCGATGCTGCGACAACCGCGCACGCTCCCGTTCCGCACGCCCATGTTTCGCCGCTTCCCCTCTCCCATACGCGCATTTGCAGGTGTGTTCCGGAAATCACCTTGACAAACTCCGTGTTTATACGCTCAGGAAACAACTCGTTGTTCTCAAATTCGGGACCTATTTTTTCAAGATCAAGCGAATCGAGCTCCTCGGCGTAAATAACCGCGTGCGGATTTCCAACAGTAACCGCAGTAAAACGGTACTCGCCCGACGAAACGGTTATCGGACCGTTTATCACCTCGGTATCGGACACAACGGGAATCCTGTCGGGTACAAAAGAAGCTCTCCCCATATCAACGCTTACATAAGATACCCTTCCATTTTTCAAGGTAAGGGTAAGATATTTTATTCCGGACAATGTCTCAACGGAGATATTACTTTTATTCACTATTCCATTATCATACAAATATTTGCCGACGCACCGAATCGCATTTCCGCACATTCTTCCTTCGCTTCCATCCGCATTAAACATTCTCATCTTTGCATCCGCGACATCGGACGAACAGATTAAAACCAATCCGTCGGCGCCGACGCTCATATGTCTCGGAGACATTTTAACCGAAAGCTCCGCAGGATCAAAATATTCTCCGGACATACAGTTGACATAAATATAATCATTCCCTATGCCCTGCATCTTTGTAAAAGGTATCTTCATTTGCAACACCTGTTCCTTTCTCTGTTGTGAAATTCCGGCTAACGGCTGCCGTTCAGAAGCTGCTGCATATTATACAGTCCGGCAGGCTTACCGACAATAAACCTTGCAGCCCTTACGGCTCCCTGCGCAAAAAGTGTACGGCTGTGCGCTTCATGGGTCAGAGTCAATGTTTCTAAACCGTTCGATATTATAACCTCATGCTTACCCACAACATTTGCAAGTCTCAAAGAATGAATTCCGATTTCGCTGTCCGAACGAAGGCTTTCTCCTTCCCGTCCACAGACAATTTTACCATCTCTGACCGACAAAACAGCGCCTGCAAGCATAATTGCAGTTCCGCTCGGAGCGTCCTTCTTCATCTTATGATGAGTTTCGACAATCTCGATATCACTTTCCGGAAAAATTGAGGCAGCCATTTTTACCATTTCACACAAAGCCGCAATCCCCACCGACATATTATATGAAAAAAATATCGGAATCTTCTCCGCAGTCTCCTCTATTTTATTTTTTTCTTCATCAGTGTGCCCGGTAGAAGCTATAACAAGAGGTATCCTATGATCGGATGCATAGCTGCAAAGCGCTGCCGTTCCAAGATGAGATGAAAAATCAATGATTCCATCCGCTCTGCCCTTAAACTCATTTATATCCCGTATAACGCCGTCATCTTCGGAAAATGCGTCAACTCTGGCAGCAAGCTCATCTTCCGAAAGCTGCTTTATAACCTCATTCCCCATTCTGCCGCAAGCACCGTTTACAATAAATCTCATTTTACAAATCCGTTTTCCTTTGCAAATCTATTTCAGTATCACACGCTCAATTTATCAGTCCGAGACCGCGCATTATGGAATACATCTTGTTCATCGGCTCTTCGGACATTACAGTCAGCGGAAGTCTGAGACTGTTTTCACAAAATCCCATACCTGCCATCGCAGCCTTTACCGGAATAGGATTTACTTCACAGAACAAAGCGTCAATAAGTTCATGATATTTATACTGCAAAAACGCGGATCGCTTTATATCTCCCTGCATGAATGATGAAACAATCTCCTTTGTCTCCCTCGGCATGATATTTGAAAGAACCGATATTACTCCCTTAGCTCCAAGCGACATGAGCGGAACTATCTGATCGTCGTTTCCGCTGTAAAGATCCAGCTTTTCATGCACATATGACATTGTCTCAACAATCTTTGAAATATCTCCGTTCGCTTCTTTTATTGCAGCTATATTCGGATGTTCTGCAAGAATACGGTATGTGGCAGGAGCTATATTAACCCCGGTTCTTGACGGCACGTTGTACAGAATTACAGGCACAGTACTGTGGTCTGCAATGGCCGTATACATCTCAATGAGTCCACGCTGAGTAGCCTTGTTATAGTACGGTGTGGCAACAAGAACAGCGTCGACGCCTGACCTGCATGCTGCGTTTGTAAGCTCAAGAGCATATGCGGTATCATTAGAACCAGTTCCGGCTATTATCGGTATCCGCTTATTCGCCCGCTCTACAGCAAACGCAATCACCTTTTGATGCTCTTCATCTGTCAGAGTAGAAGCCTCTCCCGTCGTTCCGCAAATTACAAGTGCGTCAATACCGCATTCTATTTGCCAATCTATTATACGTCCAAAAGCCTCAAAATCAACCTCTCCGCCCTTAAACGGAGTAATAAGCGCAGTCGCAACTCCTTCAAAAATTGTCTTTTTCATGTTATAACGATTCCTTTCTTCTTAGGAAAGCTATTAAATTCACGCCTTCCGTTTTGCCGGGATCTTCTTATCTCCCCGGACTACAAGTATTTATTGCCGAAAATCAGAAGAACAACAAAGCCGATACTCAGAAGAGTATCGGCCGTAATGACTATAACATGCAAATATAAATTATACATGACGTGTATCTTTATTTTGCGATAGTCCTCCGCTCACGCGACAGTCAAACAAATCTTATTTTGCTTGCCCGGAAAGAATCTGTGCAAAAATTCCCCCTCGGCATTCGTCCCTTTCTACCGGCAACAGCGAGCACCGCTTTTTACACCGGTATACTGATGACAAAATGCGCCTCTATCTTCCTTGTTTATCATTCTATCACTTTCTTATCCTCCTGTCAACAACAAACTATTTGTTTTTGAAAATATTTTTTGAATTTTTTAGCATGAAGAAGATTCAAGCTCAAAAATTGTGATTAATTTTCAAATTAAAGTTAAAAATATATTATGTCGTTACAGTCATAAATAAAACATGCGGATAAGATTTATCAGAACAAGGAGAATTTCATAAATGACCGGGTGTATTATAAGCTTTATCGCAGGCGGAGTTTTCGGAGTTTTCACTCTGGCGGTATTTATAGGGGGAAGTGACAAAAATAACAGATAAAAAGGCAAGGAAGCAGCTGACGCTGATCAAGCTGTAAATCAAAAGCTCTGAATTATTTTAACTGCTCATAATCAAGTATATTTTCACAAAAAAACTGCACTAACGAATATTCAAAACTGATAATAAATACAAAAAAACCATTGATATACATCATACATCAATGGGATCTTTGTTTTGGCGCGCCCGGGAGGATTCGAACCTCTGACCAATCGGTTCGTAGCCGAGTACTCTATCCGCTGAGCTACGGGCGCATCTATTCGATTACCTTAATATAATATCATAACTTGCTCATTTTGTCAATAGATTTCTGCAAAAAAGTACTGCAAATGAAAAATTTACCCCTCCAACCTGATATTAATATATGCGACTGTAATTTTAGTACCGATTTTTTATCTTAACTTTTAGGGATTCCTTCAAATATAATCAAACAGATAAAAAACAAAATCTGAATCATCATAAAAACAGGAACTAAAATCCGAAATTTCGGTTTTCTGGTTTTATGATGAAATACTTTCATTCCAATAAAAGCACCGACTGCTCCGAAACAGGCGGAAAATGCAATCAGAAGACTTTCGCTTACCCGGCGCTTTCCTGCCTGTGCGCTTCGCTTATCCACACCGTAAACGGCTAATGTTATAATATTCATAAAAACAAAGAAAATTACAAAAAAATCCGAATATTCAGATATAAAATTAAAAGACGCTATAATAATATTCATAAAAGTCTGCCTTTCGCGAAACATTTAATCCAGACAAAAAAGTAAATTTCCGCCAGCTTTAAAATCAATTTATCTTTTTAAACAATTCAGACCGAAATTTCGTATAATAACATCTTAATATCGGAAAACAAAAATCCCGGAAATCACCTCGGAGATACATTTAATAAGCGCCGCGGCGAACATAAGCTAAGATTAAAGGATTTCACCCCCTTGCTCTCAACGTTGCGGCTGCGGCGCTTTAATTATATACTTATTCTTATTCGAAAATAAACGAATACTTTTCTTTGGCAGCCTCAAGATTTTCAGATGCCGCCTGTTCATATCCTATAAGCGTATATGTATTGTCAATAAGATGCTTAAAGTGCTCGTCATCAAGCGCATGACAAATAAATGACTGTCGCGGCGAATTAATATCTTCGCCCGATATTTGGAAGAACTTGTTGTCTTCACATATTTTCATTATACGCTGAAGCTGAGCAAGGGTATTTCTTGTCGGCATATAAGTAATCGCGTCAAAACCAAGCTCAAGAAGTACACCGACCAGCTCATCAAGGTAATCGTCCTCGAATTTAGCCGCTTTCTTATCCCCTGTAACCGAATTTCCGACGTCTCCGAGATACGCGTAAGCCGCTATACCTCCGTTATCATGAACCATTTTTATAAAATCCGGTGCCTTGGGGCATTCATCGGTTGCCGGGATATAAAATTTCTCAACAAGATCGCTTTTGAGTACTCCGAGAATATCATACTCATAAAATTCCGGCGTTTGCTCTCCGTCGGCAATAAATCCGCGCAGCTTAGGAGAAATGCTTATCTTCATTTCGTTTTCAAGAAATGACAGTACCTCGGCCGGAGTTTTATATCTTGCGGTTATCTTTTTCGCAAGAGCAAACAGTATATGACGCTCGGTTACCGAGCCGCCTGCCGCATAATTTGAAATCGGAAGAACATCTGTATCAAAGTCAAGCTTAAAGCCGTAGGGCTTTACAATTTCGCTTATATTTTCGCACATCTTCCTATTTCTGATATTGCGTTTTTCACGGTATGGAGCGAGAAATCTGTCAACCGAATCAATGTTCTGATGCGGAATTCCGTGCATAGCAACATAAGCAACAGATTTTTGGTCCGGATTGTTTATTCTTCTTCCGTTTACCGAAGTCATCGACATATCGATACGGCACTCTATACCGCAGGTCACCGGCATACCGATGATTTTTCCGGCCTCTATAAATTCCTTTGCTCCGCCTGCGGAATCATGATCCATAATACCGGCTGTTTTTAGACCGTTCTTCCACGCCATATACACAGCCTCCGCCGGATTGTACGGCGAAAATGAATAAGTTGTGTGTATATGATTATTTACATAATATGTATCCGGCGGCGCGGGAATTTGCCCCTTATCAACGCCCTCCTTTATTCTGCGAAGCTCGTCAAGTGTCATCATTTTTTATTTCAAATCCTTTCCTGCCGCTTTATTACTTCAGCATAGACTGACCTCCGGTTACAGGCACAGCCTGACCGGTTTCGTACTCCTGCTCAATTATATAGAAAATTGCGCGAGCAACGTCGAGCGTCTCGCAGCCTCGGTTAAGCGGGACCTTACTCTCATAAAAACGGCGGACATCCTCAACCGTTTTGGCGCCCGGAACCTTTCCGGCATTGAGATACTGAACGAACAGTCCTTTTTCGGGATCGCTCCACAGCGGACCGTTGAGAAAGTTTCCGGGGCAGACCGCATTAACCTTGATATTATACGGAACAAGCTCAAGAGCAAAAGACTGCGTCAGACCGATTCCGCCGAATTTGCTTCCGGCATAAGCGAAATTTTTGTTGGAACCCGCCAGTCCCGACTTTGAGTTGATTTCAATAATGTCCATCATATATGACGGAGCGATTCTGTGCTGAATTTTCATTACGGCAGAAGCATACTTTGTACAGAGAAAATAGCCTGTGTAGTTTACAGCAGTTACAAACTCCAAATTCTTCTTTGTCATTTCCTCAAGACTTCCTGCCTTAACTACTCCCGCATTGTTTACAAATACGTCAAGTCCGCCGAAAGCGAGAACCGTACGGTCGACCATATTCTTGACAGAATCCTCGTCAGTTACGTTTGCCGCAACAGAATAACCATGTACACCATACTCACGCGCTGCCTTTTCGGCTCCATCCGCGTTCATATCGGCAATAACAATGTTCGCACCCTCAGCGGCCATAGCGTCGGCAATTCCTTTGCCAAAGCCCTGAGCCCCTCCTGTTACGATAACAATTTTTCCCTCAAGACGCTTGCCCGCACCTGCCGCAAGACTTACTTTGCTGCGGTAGCTTTCAACCTCCCAGTTTACAATAAAGTCAATTAAATCCGGTGTCATCGGCTTTACACCGCCAAACGCTTTTGCAAAGTATACGATTTTAACGGCATCTACAAATACTTCTCTTGCAGTCTCAGCTTCCTTGGCGTTTTTTCCGCATGCAAAGATTCCAAGTCCTTTTACAATTACAATACGCGGTTTATATCCGTTTTTCTCTGTAAACGCTTCAAATTCTGAGCGAATTCCGGCTTCATCTGTCTCTAAAGGAAGTACAAGCTGAGCGGCTTTGGTATAAACAATATGATCAGGCGTAAGCGATTTTACAGACGGATCATAATCAAGAACAGCACGGCTGCATTCAAACTTTACAACCGCTTCGGATGTACCATCCGAGTAAAGCATTCTGAGCACCGGAGCTATTGAAACCGCACGGTCTATATCGAAATCATCGGACGGATCAAAATCGGAAAACGGCTCGCCTCCGTTTATCTCACTATGTATACGAGAAAGTATACCGCTTGCAAGCTTTCCAACAGCGTCAGCATCATCTCCGGCAACGAAAATACCGTGATTCTCAAGAAAAAGAATCTGAGGAAAACTTCCGCCGTTTGTCCTCATTTTCTCTGCAATCGCTTCGCGGCAGTTCAATGCAAGAATATATCCGGGCTTGCATGCCGGAACCCAAACCGCTTCGGGAAACATCGAAAGCGCTTTTTCTCTGCCGTTGACCGAACATGTAAGAGCATTCACAAGTGCAGGATGAACATGAAGAACATATCTCTGCCGGAAAAGCTCATGCAGAAGTGTTTCCACGCTCGGACGGCGCGTTTCGCCCTTTACTCTTGCGTCCATCATATCCTCAAGAACAGCAGCTTCGCGTTCCTTTTCCCCCGCGGGATAACGCTTATCCCACATTGCTTCGAGAGCATGACGGTCCATTTTTACAAAATCATCCGGTTTTATTGTGGCAAGCGCAGTTCCCGAACCTTTTACAAAAAGACAGTCATCGCTTTTAAAGGATGTATTTCCGCCGCCCGCAAGAACATAATCGGCGTCAGAACCGAATTTATTGCTCATTTCGGCAAGCGCAGTGAGTTCATTTTCAAACATTTCGATTACCCTTCCTTATTCATTAATCGTTTTTCATTAATCGTTTTTCCGTATAAATCCGCTGCAGAACCGACGTAGCCGCCGGTTCTGCATAATTCCAAATAGTGCGCAAGTCACTGCCATAAAGCTTTTTCGGCGGCGGATTAAAGCGACGCTGAAAAAGCCGATAGAAACCGCCGCCGTAAAGGCAGGAGACATTTTGCTTTCAGCTATATCACATATCGGCCTTTCAATCGCTCAGATCAGATATCCTTTGCATTTTCGAGTACGTATTTTTCTGCTTCAAGGCACCAAAGATTGTTGTTTCTCTTGCAGATTTCCGCCAAATCCGCATAAAACGGCTCGGTTTTTCCGCGCTCTTCAAAATCAGCGATTGCGACAAGCGGCATATCCTTGTTTGTATATATAAGCTTCTTTCCGCCTTTAATTTCAGGTAGATTGATTACGGTGTCAATAACGGTATTAAGACCGCCGACATGTGTAATCATAGCTGCCGGATTAATCAGTCCCTTTTCCATCATGCCGATAGCTTCAATCATATCATCGGTATTTCCTCCGGACGTTCCCACAATATGAGTAGAGCCGTAATGCACGTTATAGAAATTGAACTCTGCCGAAAAAGCTGCGTTTGTCGGACCTGCAAAGAAATTAAGACAACCGTCACGGGCAAGCAGTTTATCTCCCATTTCTACAACCGGCTTTACAGGAGCGTACACAAATACATCGTCATATCCCTTGCCCCCTGTCAGTTCCATCATATATGAGACTGCGTCGTCGAGCTTGCCTGTGTTAAGATATATCAGCTTAACGCCCTGAGCCTCCGCCTTTTTAACGGACAGAATCTCCTCGGCGCGGGCAAGACGTGCGTCATCAATATCCGTTACAACCACAAGGGACGGCTTTCTGTCGCATCCGATTGCATAGTCGATTGCACCGAGTCCCATAGGACCCGCACCGGCAAGAATCGCAAGACAGCCGCCTTCTTTGATTCCCATATCATGAACGTATTTTCCCGCCGTCGTATGATAATTGGCATGAAATGCTCCGACAATACAGGACACCGGCTCAGCAAGCGAGCCATAGAAGAAAGCTTCTCCGCCGTAGCGAAGCAGACATCCTGTTTCCATTACCTCATTAGGTATAATTACATATGTCGAATCTCCGCCCACATATTTATATGAATAGCCGGGAGCGTCAAGACTGCCCTTATAGTTCATTGCAGGCTGAATTGAAAAACGATCGCCGGGCTTAAACTGATCCGCCCATTTTGAACCGACCTTTACAATTTCACCGCAGAATTCATGGCCTATAATTGTAGGATTTTCAGCTACATCGTTCGGAACTCTCTTATGATCCGGTCCTTGAAGTGCCGCCTTGTGGGAAGACATGCATACGCTGTCCGAGATAACATGCGCCAAAATTTCGTCCTCGCCCATTTCAGGAAGTTCAAATTCCTCAAGACGAAGATCATTCTTGCCGTAAATTCTTACTGCTTTAGTTTTCATTTTCAACCGCTCCTTTTTATTCTGTTCCTCTGTGCAAATTCATCAGCTTAAATACATAAGTCTGAAAGAAAAATCCTTCAGACCGGAATTTTGTATTCCCATTCTGTCCTCGGCTGAAAACAACAAATACAGGACATAGCTTTGAGCAAACATAAAATACAGCCGCAAACAGCATGATATACTTGCATTACCGGGAAAAATATGTTATACTGATTCGAGATTAACAGAGTATAATTATATAGTAAATATCAAAAAGTATAATATAAGCCTTATATGGCTATTATTGTTTTTATTATATCATTATCGCTTTCTTTTGTCAATAGGATTACCTACTACTGAAAGTAAGTTCAGAATTCTTTTCGATAAGTGTAAAAAGCCGTTCGCCGGCTTATCTTTACGCAATACCGACCGGATAAAAAATATCTTACTCTTTACGAAAACGAAAGGTTTAACGTATGACAGATAAAGAAAACACAGAGCAGTCTCAAAATATAAAAAAAGAGATTGACGAGCTTACAGAGCGTCTTTCTTATTACAGCAGAAAATATTACGTCGAGGATGATCCGGTAATCACCGACGGAGAATACGACGCTCTGTTCCGTAAGCTCGAAGAGCTTGAGAGCAAATATCCTGAATACAGGCGTCCCGATTCTCCGACGCTCAGAGTGGGAGGTGCGCTTCTCGAACGCTTCGAAAAGGTTACTCATAACGTTCCGATGGGCAGTCTCCAGGATGTTTTTAGTTACGGAGAGCTTGAAGAATATCTCGAAAGAACCGTATATAACGGAAATTGGTCTGTAGAGTGTAAAATAGACGGACTGTCAGTTTCACTGCTCTATGAAAACGGCCTGTTTATACGCGGAGCAACACGCGGAGACGGAACAACCGGTGAAAATGTAACCGAAAATCTGAAAACAGTCAGAAGTATTCCTCTCCGTATACCATACGACGGCATGCTCGAAGTACGCGGCGAGGTTTACATGCCGAGAAAAACCTTTGCCAAGCTAAACAAAAAACGTGATGAAGAGGGACAGCGGCCGTTTGCAAACCCAAGAAACGCCGCAGCCGGATCTCTGCGGCAATTGGACACAAAAATTGCAGCCTCCCGAGAACTCGATATCTATATATTCAACGTTCAGGCCTGCGACAAACAATTTGAAAGCCACTCCGAGAGCCTTGATTTTCTCTCATCTCTTGGCTTCAAAGTAATTCCTTTCAGACGTCAGGCATCATCTCTTACGAAAATCAAAGAATATATTGAAGAGATCAGCCGGATTCGTTCTTCTCTTCCCTGCGATACCGACGGAGTTGTGATAAAAGCAGATGACATCGCGGCAAGGAAAAGAATCGGCTCACTGGCAGGACGGCCTAAATGGGCTGTTGCATACAAATTCCCGCCAGAACAGCAGGAGGCGGTTCTTACCGCTATTACCGTTCAGGTCGGAAGAACCGGCGTACTTACTCCGGGCGCAGAGCTTACCCCGGTAAGGCTTGCCGGAACCACCGTCAGCCGTGCTACGCTTCACAATCCGGACTTCATTGCGGAGCGAGACATAAGGGTAGGCGACACCGTAATCGTTCAGAAAGCCGGCGACATAATTCCGGAGATTGTATCGGTTTGTCATGAAAAAAGACCCGATTGGTCTGTTCCTTTTAAAATGCCCGCGCTGTGTCCGTCGTGCGGAGAGCCTGTTTTCAGAGAACCCGACACAGCCGCGGTAGTTTGCACAAACTCGGCGTGTCCAGCGCAGCTTGAAAGAACACTTATACATTTCGCTTCCCGCGACGCGATGAATATCGACGGAATGGGACCGAGCGTAATTAAAACTCTGATTTCAGCCGGACTTTTAAACGGAATAGCTGATATTTACAAGCTCAGAGCAGAACAGATTGAACCTCTTGAAAGAATGGGAAAGACATCCGCAGCAAATCTGATATCAGCTATCGAAAGATCGAAGGACCGCGGAGCCGCCAGACTCATTTACGCACTTGGAATCAGGCAGGTAGGGACTGTGGCGGCACAAACGCTTGCAGAGAGATTCGGAAATATCTTGTCATTGTTTGAAGCCGACGAAGAAGACCTAACCGAAATTAACGACATCGGAGATATTACCGCACGAAATATCATAAGCTTTTTCTCGCACCCTCAAACTAAATTGCTGATAGATGATCTGTCCGCCAGCGGTGTCAGAACGGATTCGGATAAAATAACAAAATCGGGTACTGCATTTGATGGGCTTACATTTGTGCTTACCGGAACCCTCCCGTCTCTTTCACGGGCTGAAGCCTCCGGTATTATCAAAAGTCTCGGGGGAAAAATATCGGCGTCGGTTTCAAAAAACACAGATTTTGTCGTTGCGGGCGATAAAGCGGGAAGTAAGCTCGATAAAGCAGAAAAACTCGGAATTAAGATAATAGACGAGGCAAAGCTTATCGAAATGGCAGGAAAATAAAAAGAATGAGAAAATATCATTAAAAGTCACGGACTGCATTCAGGGACATTTATCCGAATTTCCGAATTTCCGAACATTCCGAAATAATTTACCTGAATCGGTTCTGATTGAATCGAAATTTAAGTATACGAAAGGCATGGCCGCAAAATGCTTATAGATAACGTAAAAATACATGTAAAAGCAGGAGACGGCGGAAACGGAGCAGTATCCTTCCGGCGTGAAAAGTATGTATCCCACGGGGGACCGGACGGCGGGGACGGAGGAAACGGCGGAAATATCGTTGTAACCGTAGACGAAGGTACAAATACTCTTCTGGACTTTAAACACCGCCGAAAATTCGCCGCCGAAAAAGGCGGGGACGGTTCAGGCTCAAAATTTCACGGAGCTAACGGAAACGATGTTGTCCTGAAAGTCCCGCCGGGAACTGTTATAAAGGACGCAGAAAGCGAACTCGTAATTAAGGATATGACCGGATGTGAGCGGTTTGTATTATGCCGCGGAGGCCGAGGGGGGTGGGGAAACCGTCATTTTGCAACGCCCACTCGCAGAACTCCGCGCTTTGCAAAGAGCGGCCTCCGCGGCGAAGAACGCGACGTAATTTTAGAGCTCAAAATGATTGCTGACGTTGGGCTTATCGGTTATCCCAACGTCGGAAAATCTACAATTCTCTCTGTAATATCGGCAGCCCGTCCCAAAATTGCCGATTACCATTTTACCACACTGTCTCCGAATCTCGGCGTTGTAAGCGTTCCCGACGGTCCCGGTTTTGTAGCAGCCGATATTCCCGGTCTAATAGAGGGAGCCGCGGACGGCGCCGGTCTCGGACACGATTTTCTGCGTCATATTGAGCGCTGCCGTATGCTCCTCCATGTAGTAGACATTTCCGGAACTACCGGACGCGATCCGATAGATGATATTGAAAAAATAAACCGAGAGCTCCGCAGTTTCAGCCGGGCGCTCGCAAATCTTCCGCAGATATTGATTGCAAACAAATGCGATTCGGTAACCGATCCGACTACAGCCGACCGCATAAAGGAATACGCCGCAGATAAAAATATTGAGCTGATTTTTATCTCCGCAGCAACAAAACAAAACATAACACAGATGATACATTCGGTACAAAAACGTCTGCTTACGCTTCCTCCGGTAGTAATATACGAAACAGAATTTGTCGGTCAGCCGGCGGAAAACGTTATCGACCGCGAAAATCACGAGGTGGAAATCCGCCGCGAAGGAAATACCTTCTATGTAGAAGCAGACTGGCTTTGGAGACTTATAGGTTCCGTGAACTTCGAGGACCGCGATTCACTGCGTTATTTTCAGCGAATACTTAAATCAAGCGGAGTAATAGAAAAATTAGAAGAAAGCGGCTGTAGGGACGGAGATTCGGTTTCGATATACGACTTTGAATTTGATTTTATAAAATAGATTTTCCTTAAGGACCGTAAGGAAAGACTGATAACTTTCGGCCAGCAGCCATTAAAGCCGCCGGCCCTTGCGTATCTCTATCAAGAATATTTTCTTCCATTCTTGTCATCTTTATTGTCATCTTTATTGTCATATTGTCATCTTTCATGTCATCTTTCTTGTCACCTTCAAATGTAATTTTCAAATACACGCCGTATTGAAAAGCATCTTCGGCTCTTGACGCTCGATTAGATAAGGCGATTTAAAGGTAATTTTTATTATTATAAATTGTTGTCTTCAAAAATTAAAAAGCGGTCTGAAAAGCCAATTAGTTTTTGAAGTGCAATACAAGGTACTGATAAGTTAAAGAAATACGGAATCAATTACAATTACGATTTAACGAAAAAGAGAATTAATTTTTGCGGTTAATCCACTCAATTGATGCATCCATTGCGGTACGGCAGGCATTGGTCTGATCCAGTGAGTTAAGCATCACGAAATCATGAATTATTCCTTGTATCCGCACAGCAGTTACCTCCACACCGGCACATCTAAGTTTTTCTCCGAAGGCTTCTCCTTCACTGCGTAATACATCCGCCTGTCCATTGATAATCATCGTCTTTGGAAAGCCTCTAAAACAATCTATGCTCGCCCGAAGAGGAGATGCAGTTATTTTATTTCGATCCTTCATAGAAGGTGTATATTGACACCAAAACCATTTCATTCCTTCTCGATACAAGTAATAATTTACTGCAAATTCACGATAACTCGGTGTGTCAAAGCAGGCATTTGTTACCGGATAATACAATAACAGTTTATCAATACTCGTACCATGCCGCGCAGATGACATAAGAGCCATTGCGATTGCCATATTTCCGCCAACGCTGTCGCCTGCAACTGTGAGAGTAGGACATTTGACAAACGAAAAGCGATCCTCAATGATTTCCTTTAGATGAGATAAGATATAGTAACACTGTTCAATCGCTGTCGGATATTTTGCTTCCGGTGATCGGCTGTATTCCGGAAAAACGACCAGTGAATTTGTTCTTGCCGAAAGTTCTCTGACTAACTTCTCGTGAGTGTGAAAGCTGCCGAATACCCAGCCGGCACCGTGAATGTAGAATATAATATTTCTGATTTTTTCACCCTCGGGGACAATAAAATACACCGGGATATTTCCCCATGCTCCGGTGTGTATGCAATCCGATGAAATATTTGCAGGATATTTATATACGGGCGTATCCTGAGCTTCTTCCAATACCTTTCTGCCCTGCACCGGCGGTAACTGAAAAATCAGCGGAGGAACGGAACTTTGATTACAGACAGCTTCAGCTGCGGGTTCCAATGGAACACATCGTTTCATATTATCATTCTCCCTATATGCTATATTGGTTATTATAATAATATGCAGTTCCTTTGCCTTTGTATATCCGTAAATAAACGGGAATTTTCATCGCATAAATTTCAGTGAAAATAATAAATCTATTTTTTTATTTTTGCAAATTATTCGGCCGCGTCGGTTAAATAATTTATAAATTTTTTTAAAATTAGCATTTTTTCTTCTACACATCCGAACGAAGAAAATAAAAAGCAATATAAACAACCGAAATAGTCACTTTTTCAAAATCTGAAAAGCAGTAGACAAAAAGGCTTTTACAAAACAAAAAATCCTCTGAAATTAAGCGTTTCAGAGGATTTTGGTCGGAGTGACAGGACTTGAACCTGCGGCCTGATGGTCCCAAACCACCCGCTCTACCAACTGAGCCACACCCCGAAATTCATTTTAGTTGTAAATTATTAAAATCTTATATCAACCGAGACACAAACACAGTCAAAAACTTTAAACTGGTTTTTCCCCAAGACGCAAAGCATCGTAATGCAGCGAATGGAATGCAACAGCGGATTATATCCCCGCCGAAAAATCAATTAAGCCCGCATTTAATTAAGATTTAAGCTTATTTGCGCATCAGTCTTACACAGTCTGATGCGCAAACAAATTTAATCTAAAAATCATGTAGCCTTGCTGAAAGAAACAACATCCGGAACGGTACGCATCACAATATTTGCTCCCACGCTGTTAAGCTTTCCAACTATGTCATCATATCCGCGTTCAACATAATAAATATCATCAATTTCAGTCGTACCGGAAGCAGCCAAGCCTGCAATTATCATAGCAGCGCCCGCACGAAGGTCACAAGCCTTTAAAGCCGCCGCGCTGAGAGGCTTTCCTCCCTCTATTATAGCTGTTCTGCCGTTTACCCGAATATTTGCTCCCATACGTTTCAGTTCCGATACATATCTGAAACGGTTATCCCAAACGCTTTCATTTAAATAACTGACACCGTTGGCAAGACACATAAGAACACAAATCTGAGGCTGAAGGTCAGTCGGAAATCCGGGATACGGCTGAGTTTTAATATTTACCCGGTCGAGAGGTCCGCGCCTCGACACAATTACATAATTGTCATCTTCAATAACGTCAACACCCATTTCAACGAGCTTTGCTGATATTGACTCAAGATGTTTAGGAATTACATTTGTAATTCTCAGATTTCCGCATGTTGCCGCTGCTGCAATCATGTATGTACCGGCCTCAATCATATCCGGAATAATAGCATATGTACAGCCGTGGAGCTGTTTAACTCCTCGTATTTTTATTGTATCCGTACCCGCTCCGCTGATTCTTGCCCCGCATGTATTTAAAAAGTTGGCAAGATCAACAACATGAGGTTCTCTGGCAGCATTCTCGATTACAGTAACTCCGTCTGCTTTTACAGCGGCAAGAATCACATTGATTGTTCCGCCGACTGTTGTCACATCAAAAAATATATTTCCGCCGTGAAGTCCTCCGAGTGCATTTGCTTCGACATATCCGCCTTCTACATTAACTGTAGCTCCGAGACATTCAAATCCTTTAATATGCTGATCGATAGGACGAACTCCGAAATCGCAGCCTCCCGGATATGCAACATATGCAGAAGAAAAACGTCCGAGCTCCGCTCCCATTAAATAATAAGAAGCTCTCATCTTCCTTACAAGCTCATAAGATGATGTGCCTCCGACAGCATATGTAGAATCAAGCTCTATTGTATTCTTTCCGATTCTGCGTACCCTTACACCTACACCGGAAAGTATTTCAAGAGATACCGCTACGTCTATTATATCCGGAACATTTTCGATAATGCAGGTATCGTTAATAAGCAAACAGCCGAAAAGTATGGCAACAGCTGAATTTTTCATGCCGCTCGTTTCAATCGAGCCGCAAATCGGCTTTCCTCCGTTTATTATATACTTATCCATAATTTATACTATGGCCTCATTTCATAACATTTAATACCACGGACTGCGGTGCAAAATTCGTAAAGATATAAAAAATAACAATGTATGCACAAATTGATTAAACAAAAATACGATTCAATATTGATTAAAAACCATCAAGACAGTTTCCGAAGTATATAAGAAGTATATAAAAAATATAGAAACCGTTCTTAAAAAGATTGGCGATAATCTTACTATAATAAAATAATATTACATGCGATAGTATACAACTATCCGCACAAAATTATAAACCAGCTGTTATGTGCTGCAAAATAAAAACAAAAAAATTCATCAATCCGATTGGTGTGAAAGCTTCACACACTTTTATTATACCACACATTTATACTTTTGAAAAGGTTTTTTATGCTATTTTTTCAACAGCATACCAATCTTTGTGCAATATAGACGGTTAATTCCATAATCAGTTGGGTATTTTTTGTCAACAATGTCTTTGCATCCAACTATACTGTAATTACAGCAGGACAGCATAATATATCCTTACCAACCGCAAATACAACGATCCGTATATTAAAAATATATTCACTGAATAATTTTTTGTTACATTTCGGAAAATTAATTCGGAATAAAGTATGCAACAGCAAGATCAACCACTCTTCCGTAACTGTCAGTTCCGGCTTCCTGTCCCTGTGATTTCAGATAAGTGTCATTAACAGTTCCGCTGATTTTTGAAACAACCGAATCTCTGTACTTATCAAAAAAATTATTATACGAAAAAAGTTCGCTGTATATTCGCATATCAAGATTTGACATAAGAGATGAATAAAGACCGCTGTCGGCTTTATAAAGCGCGCCCGCTACATATTCGAAAAGATTGAGATATCCGCTGTACTTTATATATTCATCATCGCTTTCCATGCAAACAAGAAAAGCCAAAAAATTTGCTTCATCCTCACGTGCTGTACCTCGCTGGTGCGATAGCTCATGCGCGGCAGTATACGGAAGCGTATATGACGGAAAATTAGTATTGAGATTCGCTTCGCCCGTATAATAGGTATATACACCTGCAATATGAGTATATGTCATAAGCTTGCTGAATGCGATATGTTTAATTTTGGTATTCATTTTCTGTACAAAATCGTTTTTGACGCAAAAAGAATCGTATGCGTAATTCAGCTTATCGTTCATTTCAAACGCAGTGTACGGCATAACCGAAGCGCCGCCGTTTATAAATTCGACATTATTTGCAAGCTCTTCTGCTTTTGTCTTTAATATTTCAGCGGTTTCGTACAGCTCTTCCGCGGAAACATCACGCCTTTCAATGCCAAGCTTTTTTTCAAGAGTACTTCCGTGATATGCAGGTGCAAAGCCAAAAACAAAGAAAGAATAAAGAAGCGTCACCACCGATAATACGCCGCATAAATATCTTACCGTACGCAGCGATGAAGCGTCACGGCTTATGTGTACCGAATACCGTATCATAAGAATAAAAATAAGAGGCAGGCACAGCAAGAGAGTTTCTGCAAGTGAAAAAGGAAACCAGCCTGTGATTTTCGCAAGAATAAATCTGACTGCTCTGCAAACCGAATTATTCATAGCATCCGAAAACTCTGTGCTGCAAATACATGTTATATGGACTGTAAGAGCCGCGGCGGCTGCCGCGAAAAAAATCATCGAAGGTACAGGACAATATTTCCGAAACTTTGAAAATATGCTCTCGGTTTTATTTTTTGTATTTTGTTCTCCCATTGTTTTTTCCTTTATTAAAATATAATACTCAAAATCCGATTAAACTCAATTCTCCAAAATCTTATATGTTTCTCATATGTTCTCTAAACTAAAGCTCTCCGGCAATATTTTTCTCATATCATCCGGTATCGGAGCATATACCTCGATACTTTTATTATCACTATAGGTAACAAAATTAAGAGATAATGCGTGCAGCGCCTGTCTCCCTATTATCTTTCTTTCGGATATAACATTATATTCATCTACATCCGAACTTTCGCGGCCGAATCCCGACGCATACAGCCGGTCTCCTGCAATCGGATGCCCGATATGGGCAAAATGCACGCGAAGCTGATGTGTGCGTCCGGTTACAGGGGAGGCGCTTACAAGAGTGTATATTGCACCGTCAAGCTCGTATTCGATGATTTTTTTATATTTTGTAACCGCAAAATCGCCGCATCCTTCCGGCTTAATCTCACGGAAAATCACGCTTTTTTCACATCGTCCTATATTTGCCACTATTTCCCCCGTATTTGCAAGAGCGTCCTCAAATTTACCCCGGAGTACAGCAATATACTTTTTTTCTATCTGACCGGCCGCCATACGGCGTGACATCTCCGCCGCGGCAGGTCTGTTCTTTGCCACAAGAACAACTCCGCTTGTATCAGAATCAAGACGGTTTACCGCCCTGAAAACAAAAGGAATACCCTTTTCCTCAAAATAAGCAGCAAGGCCGTTGGCAAGCGTATCTGTGGTATGTCCGTGAGAAGGGTGCGTAGGAACAAATGCCGGTTTATTACACAAAATAAGTGAATCATCTTCGTACAGTATATCAAGCGGCATTTTCACAGAAATAAGCTTTTCATTCATATCGGAGAATTTGTCCTCATACATTATATCAAGAACATCTCCGCTTTTCAAATATGCACGTACAGTGACATGCTTTCCGTTCAGCATAATGCCCTTTTCCCGATTTTTTAATTGAGTTACTGTCGAGTGTGACAAACCGAGATATTTATAAAGATAATTTCTCAGCATCTCACCGTCGTGCGTCCCCGAAATCTTATATCTCATTTATCTGTCCTTTAATTATCAATATATTTTATTATTATAGCATAAAGAGTATTAATAATTCAAGCTCCAAAGTCCTTAATTTATACTTTTTCACATCAGAAAGGTATGGTTATTTATATGAGAAATAACAAAGCTGTTATGAAAAAAATAAAGATTACCGCATGCTTAATGTCTGCAGCGATTATAACATATAATGCGCTCTCAAACCTCGGTATTAATGCAGCTGACAAAAAGCTTTTTCCCATATCTCCCGCATTGTCCGTGCTGTCAGAAAATCTGACGCTTGTTAAAAGCGGGCTTACCGGAACCGAGGTTGAATTTGATACCGACGATTTCGACAGAATAATAGGAGTTTCCGTTCCGTCCGTAACCTTTATTTCCCTTCCCGATCGGGAAACAGGAGTGCTTACAATTGAAGGTAAAGCTGTAGAATGCGGAATCACTATTGCCAGATCAAAATTATCCGATCTGACATTTACCCCTTCCTCAGACTCTGTATCCGAATCAAGCTTCAGCATCGGAATAGTAGGAAATCAAGCTTATGAATGCCAATGCAGTATTTATATGCTTTCCGGTCTCAATTTTTCCCCATCTGCAGAGCTTTGCGACAAATCATTCACTCGTGTAACAACCTATAGTGATATACCGTATTTCGGTACAATACATGCGGTCGATCCTGACGGAGACAGTATGACATACCGTATAACCGAATATCCGTCCCACGGTATACTTGTAACCGAAGATATCGAAAACGGAAACTACAAATATATACCTTCGGGAAGCTTCAGCGGAGAAGACAGTTTCTCATATATTGCCGAAGATTTTTACGGCAATTTTACGCCTGAAATCGAAGTTAATATTTCAATTCTGAATACCGGAAGCGTACTATCATTCAGTGATATGCAGGAAAACGAGGAATACAGCTGCGCACTGAATGCAGTAAACAACGGAATCATGAGCGCAAGCTCAGAAAATGGTATCTATCGCTTTAATCCCGACGCTTCGGTAAGCAGATGTGAATATCTTCTAATGCTCTATAAAGCTGCGGGAAGAAGCATTTCCTCCTCCGTAAACAGTTCCTTCAGTGATACTGACACCCTCTCAAACGAAGAAATTCAATGCATAGAGGACGCTTACAAAAACGGATTTATAAGCGGTGAAAAAACCAAAACCGGACTGTATATCAAACCGGACGAACCTGTTTCACGGGCAGAGGCGGCAGCCATGACAGCTAAAATAGCAGGAATAGAGATACCGGCATCTCTGACAAATCAGGCCTTCACAGACGAAGCGGCAATTCAAACCGACATGATAGATTCTGTACATGCAGTCTGCAGCATAGGAATCTTTCGCTCCGAATCCGGTGCATTTTCTCCCGGACGCCTTTTGACAAGGGCAGAAGCCGCTCAGGCGCTTGACGGAGTTCTCAGATATATGGCATAAGACATTAGCAACGAAAAATATTCTAAATTTAATCTTACATACGCGGGCTGCTTAAACCAGTCCGCATTTTCATATTCTAAAAAATACCACGGAACACAAAAGTCAAAAATGGTCAAAAAAATTAGCAGCAGTTAGAAAACAGATAGAAAATTCCAAATAATCGCTCTAAATCGGATTTAATAAATTAAATTTGACTTTATTTGACTTTGACTTTCTTTGACTTTAAATGTATAATATAACCAGCAAAAAAGAAAGGAAGCGAAGTAATGCGTATATCAGATACTATCGCCTGTTTAATTGAACAAATGCTCGCGGACGGAAACGGAAAAACGGTACTCCGACGAAACGATCTCGCTGAACAGCTTGGCTGCGTGCCGTCCCAGATCAACTATGTTATTACATCCAGATTCACAGCAGACAAAGGATATATCATAGAGAGCAGGCGCGGAGGAGGCGGATATATTCGTATAATAAAAAAACAGATGAACCGCAATGAATATCTGATGCATGTTTTCCATGCCATAGGAGATGAAATCGACGAAGCATCTGCAAACACCTTTGTTTCTAATCTGCATGACAGCGGTCTCCTGTCATCACGCGAAGCTAAAATGCTTCACACTGCATCAGGATATATCGAAAAAAACAATTTCAGAGCAGACATGCTTCGACAGATAATTCTTACCATAATGGAGTAAAATAACACTGCGGACAAACAAGTATGCAGTGAAAAAAAAGAGAAATATTCAAGAAACTCACAAGAAAAACGAAAGGAATGTGAACTATTATGCTTTGTACCAAATGCGGAAAAAAGGAAGCTACTGTATATTACAAACAAAATATTAACGGAAAAATCACCGAGTATAACCTTTGCGGCGACTGTGCTGCAGAGATTAGGAAACAGTACAACAACACAGTCGGAGAAAACTTGGGTTCATTCTTTAATGACAGCTTCGGAGAAATGAATCTTCTCGGTTCTCTTTTCGGAATCAGACCGGCAGAAAGACTTGCACCTGCAAAAACGTGTCCGTTCTGCGGAGCAACATACCGTGACTTTGCGGAAAGCGGAAAGGCCGGGTGCGCAAAATGCTATGATGTGTTCCGCAGCGAGTTATCAGACACGATCGTTGGAATTCACGGTCATCGTGAACATACCGGCAGAGTTCCCAAAAAGCTTATCTCTCATATGAGCCGTGAAAAAAAGATTGAAAAACTGAAGGATAAGCTCTCGATTGCCGTAGGAAAACAGGAATTTGAGGAAGCGGCCAAACTTCGCGATGAAATTAAACAGCTTGAGGAGAATTCAAACGGCGAAGCAGATTAATCTCAGTTTATTCAACATATTTTTATTATAAATATTACAAATTTGACTTTTATTCGGAAAAAGTAAAAAGGAGTTTTCAATATGTATTGGTATGATGAAACCGGAAAAGAGAGCGATGTAGTTGTCAGCTCCCGAATCCGCTTTGCAAGAAATATCGCAGATAAACCGTTTATGTCACGTTTGAGTGAAGAAGGAGCAAAGGACATTATAACACAGGTACGCGGCGCAATAGAGAAAGATGGCGGTTGGAGCTATACCGACTTTGAAAAGCTGCCGGACGAAGAAGCGCAGTCGTTCGTTGAAAGATATGACGTGAGTCCGGAATTTATCGAATCGAAGCTTCCGCACGGTTATCTCAGAAATGAAAGCAACGGAGTCGGAATTATGATTTGCGAAGAGGATCATATACGCCTCCAGTGTGTCCGCGCAGGTTTGGCTTTGGAGGACGCATTTGAATCGGCGCGTCAAGTCGACGATGTTCTATGCGAAAAGCTCGATATAGCTTTTGATGAAAAGCTCGGTTTTCTAACACATTGTCCCACGAATCTCGGCACCGCTATGCGCGCGTCGGTCATGGTATTCCTCCCTGCTCTTTCAATGAATCACAGAATCGGCGCGCTTTCATCCTCTCTCGGAAAGCTCGGTCTGACAATCCGCGGAATGTGGGGAGAGGGCTCGGATTCCGACGGGTATATGTATCAGATATCCAACCAAACCACATTGGGTATCGGAGAAGAAGATACAATTAAAAAGTTAGAAGAAATCACCTCTCAGATTATGGAGCTGGAACGAGGAGCGCGCAATGCAATGAAGTCAGACAATCCAGAACGCATGACAGACCTTGCCTACCGCTCGCTCGGAACGCTGCGCAGCTCATACCTCATGAGCTCAAAAGAATTTCTGAGTCTGTTTGCATATGTTCGGCTCGGACTTTCACTCGGTATTTTGCCCAAAGATGAGCTTACACATGAAAAGCTGAACGAAATTATGGTACATGTAATGCCCGCAACTCTTACACTCAGTTCAGGCAAACATCTCGGAGAAGTCGAACGGGACAAATGCAGGGCCAAATACCTCCGCGATATTCTCTCTAAATAAAATATATCCGTATAATATAAAGATAAGTTATAACAGAAAAGAAAGGAAGGATTTATATGCCAAATAGATTTACAAAGGCCGCAAGCGACGTACTCAACAACGCTATGAGCAACGCGCGCACTCTCGGTCATACCTATATCGGAACAGAGCACATTCTTCTTGGTCTTCTTTCGGTTGAAAACGGAGTCGCATCAAAGCTCCTAACTAACCGCGGAGTTACACTTGAAAAAACGCGTGAGCTTGTCTCTCAAATAGCGGGAACCGGAGAACCGAGCGATGTCGGTCCCGGCGATATGACTCCGAGAACAAAAAGACTGATTGAGATAGCAGCAAGGGAATCTATGCGCCTTGGCCAAAACTATATCGGCACTGAGCACATTCTTCTCGCAATGCTGAATGAACCTGATTGCGTTGGTATCAAGCTTCTTTCGCTGCAAAACGTTACGACAAGCGACATCGCCGAGGATCTCACTGCATTTTTCAGAGAATCGACAGCAAGCGCCGGAGGAGAAGAAACAGCGTCGGCTTTTTCGGGTGAACGTCCCGGCGCGACCGGAAAAGAGGGCGGAACTATGCTCAGCCAATACGGAAGGGATCTTACCGCTCTTGCGCGTGAGGGTAAAATAGATCCGGTAATAGGACGTGAAACCGAAACCGAGCGCGTTGTTCAGATTCTTTCAAGACGTACAAAGAACAATCCGTGTCTTATCGGTGAGCCAGGAGTCGGCAAAACCGCAGTGGTAGAAGGTCTTGCTCAGCGTATCGCCGACGGTTCCGTTCCCGAAACGCTTACAGACAAAAAAATAATTACGCTCGATATTCCAGGAATGATTGCAGGTGCAAAATACCGCGGCGAATTCGAGGAACGTATGAAAGGCGTCATGAGTGAAGTAATGAAGGATAAAAGCATCATACTCTTCATCGACGAAATCCATACAATTATAGGAGCAGGAGCGGCAGAAGGCGCTGTCGACGCCGCAAACATTCTTAAACCCGCGCTTGCACGCGGAGATATGCAGGTAATAGGCGCGACAACCATAAACGAATATCGTAAGCATATTGAAAAGGACGCCGCCCTTGAACGCAGATTCCAGTCAGTCATGGTAGGAGAGCCTTCTCCGGATGAGGCGATTCTTATCCTCAAAGGACTCAGAGATAAGTACGAAGCTCATCACAAGGTTAAAATAACCGACGAAGCAATAGAAGCGGCAGTAAAATATTCAGTCAGGTATATCGGTGACAGATATTTGCCCGACAAAGCAATAGATCTCATCGATGAAGCGGCTTCCAAACTCAGGATTTCCTCATTTACTGCTCCCGATTCCATAAAAGAACTTGAAAACAAGCTAAAACAGATTTCTTCGGAAAAGGAAGAGGCTATAGGAAGTCAGGACTTTGAACGCGCGGCAAAGCTTCGTGACGAGGAAAAGAAGCTCCGCGATGAAATCGAAAAAGCAAAAACAGAATGGAAAGAAGGAAATAACAGAGATAACCTGACAATCGGCGATCCCGAAATCGCTGAGGTTGTTACCGAATGGACAGGTATTCCCGTTAAAAGTCTCACGGAAGATGAAGGAACACGCCTTATGCACCTCGAAGAAGAGCTGCACAAGCGTATTGTCGGCCAAAGTGAGGCGGTAAGCGCAGTTTCAAGAGCAATACGCAGATCAAGAGTGGGACTCAAGGATCCTCACAGACCAATGGGTTCATTTATATTCCTCGGCCCCACCGGCGTAGGCAAAACCGAGCTTTGCAAGGCGCTTGCCGAAATTCTTTTCGGAGATGAAAACGCAATGATCCGCGTCGATATGAGCGAGTACATGGAAAAGCACAGCGTTTCCAAAATGATAGGATCTCCTCCCGGTTATGTAGGCTTTGACGAGGGCGGTCAGCTTACCGAGAAAATCCGCCGCCATCCGTATTCGGTAGTTCTTTTTGACGAAATCGAAAAAGCACATCCCGACGTATTTAACATCCTGCTTCAGATTCTTGAGGACGGAATTCTTACAGACGCTCAGGGAAGGCGCGTTGACTTTAAAAATTCTATCATTATAATGACATCCAACGTGGGAGCGTCCGGACTCATACAAAAAGCGTCCGCGCTTGGATTTGGAGGAGACGATACTCCGAAATCCGAAGAAGCGCGTATTCATGAGCGCGTTATGGCAAGTCTGAGAGACACATTTAAACCTGAATTTCTTAACCGCATAGATGAAATTATTGTATTTTCAAAACTTTCGGACAATGAAATAAAGCAGATTGCATCACTTATGCTTAAAAGCGTTGAAAAACGCCTTGACGCTATGAACATTGCCATTTCATTTGACGACGACGTAATCGCACTTCTTGCAAAGGAAGGAACCGATCCGGTTTACGGCGCGCGTCCGATGCGCCGCGAAATTCAGCGCAGAATAGAAGACGCTTTATCGACCGAAATTCTTGACGGGAAAATAGCTGCCGGAGACAACATACAATGCCGGTTAGACGGAGATAAAATACTGTTTCAAAAAAATAATTAAAACACAGCCTGACAATTTATCTTCTATACAGTTTATAATTAAAGACATAAAAGACCAGTCTCAAAGTATTTTCGGACCGGTCTTTTTTATGCCTGATATTATATTATAAGTCCTGTTTATCACACAAAACCTATAAGTATTTACTTAGATATATTTATAAAAACAAACTGCAGCCAAACACAAATCTGACATTTGATTCGGCCAGATATTAACTCAATAAGGAGCATATCTTCGTAATAAAGCATTCCGGCGGTGAATTAAGACTCCGCCGCCGGAAAAAGTAAGCGGATCACGCCGCCTGCAGATGCAAACACCTTAAAAGACATGAGCATCCTGCTTTTGGTTATTAATTATTAAAAATTTTTACGGACAAAAGTTCAGCCGCGACGGCGATTTAACGCCAAAACTGCGCCCGATGAAATAGTTACCGCCGCAAACAGCAATATTGAAGCATCAGAGGTATCAGGAGCCGGCGGGTTTTTATCAGCGGAATTATTATCAGAACCATTATCGGAATTATTATCGGAACTTCCGCCATCTGTTTTATTTGTCGATACGGCAATATTATTTTCGGTCTCGCCGGCTGCAGACACGTTAGTCTTATCCGCCGGATTTGCTTCAGTCTCGGAGGAAGAAGTTTCATCAGAACCGGAAGCTTCTTTTAAATACAGCTCAAATCCGTAAAAGTCACAGCTTTTGATTGTACTGTCATCAAAACCTGTAGGCGAACAGAACCAGACGCTGTGCGATCCGGCAGTGAGATCAAGTTCAACAATAGCTATGCGGTGATCATCGTTGTCTGCACATGGATCAAGCTTTACAAAAACACGGTCATCCGGATTATCCACAGCATAATCAATTGCTCTGTCTGAACCGGTTCTTGCGACAAACTCAAAAGCAAGCGCGTAGCGGCCGCTCGTTTCCAAATCAAAATCATAGCGCGCCCAAGCATTGCCTTTAAGACAAAAATTTGTCCCTTCCGGCGCCGGATACAGACTGTAAATATTTTGTTTATCAAACACTTCCGCCGCGTCAGTGGAGTTAGCCCCCATCTTAAGAACAAGAGTGCCGATATTCTTCGGAACAGTATTTACAAAAGTGACTTTAGATACCGCCGAAGCAGATACTGAAAAAACAGAAAATAGCATAAAGGTAGCCACAGCGATAGAAAAAATACGTTTCATAACATATAATCTCCTTAATTTTTTTCTCCCGGCTTACGGGGATTCGTTTAAGCATGCTCTTTACGAATTTACTTACCTATAATATACCATATTATGACGAATTTGTCAACATTAAATTGAATAAATTTATATGTGTTGCGTATCTGTATAAAAAATTATTTATATTTGACAAACAAAAAGTTTTCTTATGCTGTATTTTCTTTATTTTATAGTTAATATAAACAAAAAAATCACGGCAAAAGGCTGTCGCAGATAAGCGATATTTTCTGCGGCAGCCCTTTATTCAGATTAAAAAATCGTCGATTAATAACTGCAGTCAATTATTCATATAAAGGCGCATTCATTATAAGAAGACTTGACCTTATATAAGACTAATAACAAATCAGAATTCCATTTTCAACAGCCGCCTCATCTATTCTGTCGAATAAATTATCTTCCAATTTCTTGGCCTTCTCAAGGGCATCAAAATACTTTTCAATATCCTCCTCGGAAGTCCCATTTTGAATCAAGTAGTCCGGAAGCACATTCAACAATTTTGTATAATACTCATCTTCACACTTTCTCTTCGTCGAATAAAAGACATTTTCAACATTATCACCGGTGCTTCCACGTTTTTCTCTTCCCGCGCTTACTGCCGCTACGTATTGGTATGGAGTTGTTGCGTCTCCGTTTACCATATATTCCGAATCATCGCCGTACCTTAAATCAAGATAATGCATATCGTCAACCACAGCGGCTCCGTTTTCATCAAACGGTATACAGCAAAGACTTCCGTCATTTCTCATATTAACGGAATAGCTTCGTCCGTCGTCAGAGATAAGACCGTCCTCATAAGAAACGGCTTTAATGGCCGCAAGAAAAGCAGTGTACCCCTTGATACTTCCGAGCGCGGAATTCGGAACATATATTTTTTTCAGCCATGCGGAACTCTCATCTGTCATATTCCTCTTTACACTGCACTCAAACATTGTAAATTCGCCGCATTGCACGCCTTCCCCGGAAATTTCAGCAATTATATAATTTTCATTTACAGGATTTAATACCGACGTATGATCAACATGTATGCCGTTTCCGTATTCTGCGGCCGATTCGGTCTCGAAATCGTCTTCTGTTTGATAAATATCGGCGGCTTTAGTCTCCGGACACGATTTGCCAATATCACCGGAACATCCGAAAAGCACAGTAAAAGTAAGCGCTTCAATCATTAACAGCGATAAAACTTTAGCATATTTCATAATCAAATCCACACCTTTCAACAACATTTGTTTACATGACGTATTTAATAAAACCGTTCCGATAAAATTATCCTATCCTGTCATAAAAACCGAAACAACGGAATCACCGCTTTCAGCTATAAATATTATCTGCCTAAACTTTCTTTACCACATTATATCAACAATAGACATAAAAGTCAATATTTATTTGTGTGTTATTGTCAAATAACAGATACAATAAATTTTATAATTGTCTATATTCCTATATACATAAAAATCAGCCCTGCCATAATAACGTATGACAAGGCTGATTTGTCTTAAGCAATTTTTACACACCATATGAGAACCGGCATTAATTATCCGCAATATTGATTATTTTTATACCGCATTTCTCTGCATAATTCACTGTATAGAGAGTTCCTCCGCTCGGATGTTTCAGCCAGCATATACATACGCTGCTGTCATCAACAAGCTTTCGGTTTCGTTTGTACATACATCCTCTTGCATATTCTTCGGATGTATAAATCACATCATCTGCGGCGTTCAAAATATAATTATACATTCTGCGGTCATGTTCACTCCATCCGTCTGTCTGATTGCGGCACGGCAATACAAGCACAAGATGAATTGACGGATATCTGTCTCTGACACGAAGCACGACCTGAGCCGCAACAGTATCAAATCCCAATGCTCCGCCTGTTTCAAAAAATATATATCCCTGACCGATAAGCTCTGTTACTCTTTTTTCGATTTCGACTGCAATCACAGCTCTTAAATCGGCCGGGATTCTTCTATGTCCGGTAAAACAACATGTTTTATCTCTCATAATTATCACAATGCCTTTCATATACACTTGAATATACTTGAAATTATTGCCGGCTTGACTGTATCGAAATGACACCGCGCTTCCCGTCGGAGAAAATCTGCCTTTCAAACGTCAACATTCTTCCTGTCGGACAAAAAGTCTGCAATTGGGCGTTCCGACGACAAATTATAGCTACGACAAAAACTTAAAAAAGCTAACCATATACACAGAAGCGGAAGACACATACATTTAATTACAAAAAAGGCTTGTCCGTACGACAAGCCTTGGAGCTGCTAATCAGAATCGAACTGATGACCTCATCCTTACCAAGGATGTGCTCTACCGACTGAGCCATAGCAGCATGCTCAATACAATTTACATGATGTATACCGTTTTGTATTATATCAGAGTCTGTATAATTTGTCAAGTGTTTTTTACAGCTTTTTTCGGTCATCAAATATAAACGAATTTATATAACTCAGGGCCTAAGCAGTATTGACAAGCTTTCTAAAATAGACTATAATTTACAATACGATTATCAATACAATTATAAAGAACAGAAAGACGGCCGTATAAATGAATAAATCACCGATACCCGTAGTGGATTTCATTACATATATGCGGGTAATCAAAAACCGTACCGCTCAAACAACAGCAAAATACGAACACGATCTTTGTATGTTTTTGCGCCATGTTGCCGCAACACGTGACGGCTTAAAACCCGGAACAGAAGAATATCAAACATACGATATTTCGGGAATCGATTTTGAATTTATTAAAACTATTACGTCAAACGATGTACTTGCATTTTTATACCATAAAAAAAGCGACGATCACAATGAATCTCATGCAATTGCCAGACGGCTTTCATCTATAAAATCATTTTTTAAATACCTCACTGTTTCAAAACACATCCTCGAAGAAAATCCCGCGGCCAATATAGAAACTCCGCCTCAAAAAAATACCCTGCCGCGTTTTCTCTCTCTCGACGAAAGCTTGGCTCTAATAAATGCCGTAAATTCTGATACGGAATCAAAAACGAGAGTAAGAGATTACGCAATAATTGTTTTGTTCCTCAACAGCGGAATACGTTTGTCAGAGCTTACCGGAATCAATATTACCGATATTGACGATGAATTCCGTTCTCTGCGCGTTCTCGGAAAAGGAGCAAAGGAGCGGACAGTTTATCTTAACGACGCCTCTCAGAATGCACTTAAAGCATATATTCATGTCCGCGCACTTGACACCGAAATTAAACCGGAGGATTCAAAAGCACTTTTTATAAGCAGCCATCACCGACGTATCAGCAATACAATGGTACAAAAAATTGTTTACAAGTATCTTTCAGCGGCAGGACTTTCTAACGGACACTACTCTGTTCATAAGCTTCGTCATACAGCGGCCACGCTGATGTATCGTTCAGGTGAAGTAGACGTCAGAGTTCTCAAGGATATCCTCGGTCATGAACAGCTTAACACGACACAAATATACACGCATGTAAGCAACAAGCAGATGGAAAAAGCTATGGATGCCAACCCGCTTTCCCAAATAGGTGTAAAATCTCCCGGAGATACTTCGGAAAATAAGTAGATTATTTCGTAAGTTTACTTGGAATTTACTTTTCACTAATTGAATGAAAGGAATTTATTTTTGTGAATAAGAACACAAAATCAAGCTATAAAAACAGATATAAAACGGCAAAATATAGCCGAAATATCGCGAAAAATGAAAAAGAAAAGGCTCTTCCGTCTGCACTGCCGCAAATATTTACTCTCCTGCTTTTTCTGACAATAGCTGCCGCATCCTTTGCTGCACTACGTGACAAGCCGGAATTTCTGCCGGAAGACAATACTCCCTCATACAGTTCATTTCAAAATCCGACAATTGAAATTTCCGAAAGCAATCCCGTACTGAGACAGGGAAAAATCACTGAGATAACCGAAAACATATCGAGCTCAAACGCCATACTAATAAATTTGAAAACCGGCAGAGTTATCTGTGAAAAAAACAGCGACACTGTTTCATACCCCGCCTCTCTTACTAAAATTATGTCTGCAATTATTGCAATTGAAAATATACCCGATCCGGACAATACCCGGATTACAGTAAGCAAAGAAATTGTCGAGAGACTGACAGTGGAAAATTCCTCCATGGCCGGATTTGCCGGAGGAGAGACCGTTTCGGCAACAGATTTGCTATACGGATGTCTGCTGTCATCCGGCGGCGAAGCAACATCCGCACTTGCAGAGTATGTTGCCGGAAGCGAAGAAGCTTTCGTAACAAAAATGAATACAAAAGCCTACGAGCTTGACTGCAAGGACACAAATTTTACCAACGTTACAGGACTTCATAATCTTAAGCATACGTCAACGGTAAAGGACATTGCAACAATTTTCAAATATGCTCTTGAAAATGAAACTTTCAGAAATATAATCACCTCGGCAAATTACTACACTGCACCGACAGACCAGCATCCGTTCGGAATTACACTTACAAGTACGGTTTATTCCGCGTTTTCATCTGCGGGTATAGATATGAACAACATAAAGGGCGGAAAAACAGGATATACTCCGGAGGCCCGCCAATGCCTTGCAACCTATTATGTCAGCGGAACAGACAGCTATATACTTGTCACATTCGGAGCAGGAAACGGTACCAACTCCACATATGATAATGCAAAAGACGCCGCCACTATCTACAAAAGCTATATTAAAGAATAGCCATAATCGTTGACCTAATGATAAAAGCCTAAAAATACCCAAGCAAACAGCTGAAAAAGACAAAAAAATCGTCATCTGAGATGACGATTTTTTAATATAAAACCGAAAGCCCGTCACAAGACTTATGAACTGCTAATTCAGCTGTCACAAAACGAAGAAGAACACAACAATTCAAAAGCAAGCATTTTACATCTGTTCATATAATAGGCATAATGGATAACACAGTAAAGTACACTTTGATTTAATTATACACGTCAATGTCAAAGCAAGACATATTATGCCGTCATCAAAACATGGCGCCTATCAATCGACGCTCGGACAGCAAAGCCATCGACAGCTTAAGATGTTTTCAACTCAAGCTTAATGCGACGTATTTCTCTTAAAGTCCAAATAATTCTGCAGAATTATTTCAGCCGAAAGCGTATCGACTACAGCTTTTCTTTTTTTTCCGCGCGTATTCGTTTCATTCATAAAGATACCCGCCACTATTGTAGTCCTGCGCTCGTCAAACATTCTCACAGGGATTCCCGTACGAAGTTCAAGCTTCTTTGCAAATGCCGACGCCTTTTCACTTCGTTCGCCATGTGTTCCGTCCATATTTACCGGATCTCCCACAACAATTTCCGAAATATTTTTTCCGTCTATTGCAGATACGATTTTTTCAATCAATCGCTTTTCTCCGCCTGCCTCTAATGTACAAAGCCCGCTGGCAAGAAACCCGCTTTCATCACTGAGCGCAAGTCCTGTCCTAACATCCCCGTAATCTATCCCCAGCACTCTTCCGAATCCCATACATCCACCCCGCAGTCAAAACCAAACTAAAATACCCTTAATTTATCCTACATCAATCGTAAAACGCGAAATCAATACCGTTGTTTTTCACAAGAGAAAACAGTTCTGAAGACGTTGGCATAGACGACGCAGAGCCCTTAGTCGCCAGCGTCCATGCCTTGGCAAGAGCCGCATAGGTACAGGCATGATTAATATCCCGTCCCCTGTCAACTGAGCCGCGAATATAATCGAGCGTCAAAGCTCCGATATATGATTCTTCAGACGCAGATGAATCAACAGGAATGATGGAAAACGGAGACAACATTTCATGATATTTATTATCGCTCAGAAAAATACCGCGCTTGTCATCAAGCAGAATAATTGTATATTTTGTTTTAACACGCTGTTCGATTATCCCGGCTGCCCGCAGGCATGTCTGCTCTCCCGACGGCAAAATGCCGGTAAACGCTTCCGCGGAGGCCGAATCGACAATTACTATGTCGGTTTCCGTCAGATTTTCAAGCGGAAGTTCCCCGTCCGCTCCGGAAAGGTCGGCAATAACCGGTATTTTCCTGCGTCCGGCCTCATTCACAGCATAGGTAATTAATGAAGGCGCAATACCGCAGCCCTGTATAAGCAAAGCATCCGGAAGGCATGTAAAAGCGTCCTCAATATCTTCTTCATCAAGATTCAGATTCGATCCGGGAATATCAATCGGCGTACAGACTCCTCCGTCACTGTATATAAGCGATGACGCTCCTGTTCTTACCCCGTTTTTGCAGGCTACGAATCTTGTGTCAACACCGTAGCCACGGCAAATATCACGAATAGCCCCGGCATACCCATCCTCGCCGACCGCACTGCAAAAAACACTGTCGCCTCCAAGTTTTGAAATCGCAATTGCAGTCAGCAGTCCATGCCCGCCGGGACGCATTGCATACTTTTCCGCTGTCACAGCCTGTCCGGGATTTGGAAACTTGCCGAGTATTACAGAGGTTATCATGGAAGAACTGCCGATTGTGAGTATTCGGATTTTCATTCAGATACATTCCCTTCACAGTTTTTTCACTTCGCTATCGGTCGGATATTTGCATTAAACAGTCTTACTCTATCTAAAAATTACATTCAATAAATCATGTAACACCGCCGCGCGGTATTTTGTTCGCATATTTTCCGTCATATAAAAATGAATTTATAAAACTAAAAAACAATATCCTGTCATACGCCATAAAATTGCGATAACATCTTTAAATTAATTATAACATATTCCGACGTGAAAATCAAGTATATGCTACTCTTCCGGCCGTATCGTTAATATATAAAAGCAATCTGCAGTTTTTTAAGGTGAAAATTCAAAAAAACAAATAAAAACAGGACGCCGATTTAAACTGACGTCCTGTTGTAATTATATACAAATTTACTCATCTGCCGATTCTTCCGTATTTTCTTCGGACGAAGACTCTCTGCTATCCGCCTCGTCATCATCCGACAGCTCCATATAAGCGTCGATTATATACTTTTCAAGATATGCACGGCATTCCTTATTTATAGGATGTACAACATCACGGTAGGTACCATCAAAATTCTTACGGCTCGGCATAACAACAAAATAACGGTTCTGAGCATAAATAACTTTAACATCATGCACCGCTATCGCATTATCAAAGGTAAGAGACACGAGTGCTTTCATCGGTCCGGTCTGATTAAATTTCTTTATTCTGATATCGGTAATTTCCATGTGGGGTAAACATCCTTTCAAAAATGGATATATAATCAAGGTAAAATATATATTCGACAAATATCATTAATTGTTTATAAAAAATAAATGAATAAATTTTACCTATAATTTATTTCATTTGTATTATATCATAAAAATATGGCAGTGCTGTGTTTTATTTGATAAATTTCCATGAATTTCAAGTTGAAGTACGACAATATGACACAGAAATATTCTTCATGACAAAAAACACTCAAAATTCTAAGCATAATTTCATTTAGCACCTTTTTTTATTTGCTTAGACATTTCCCTATATTTATGGGATTAGCATATTTTGTAATTTATCAAAAAGCAGACGGGCAATACTCTCCCGTCTGCTTTTAATGTCAGGGGCGGCTTCAGCCGGCATATACGCTGACGCGCTTGCGTCCACCGGAAATATGCTCAAATTTAACCTTTCCGTCAATAAGAGCATAAAGAGTATCGTCGGTACCAATTCCGACATTATTGCCGGGATGAATATGTGTACCCCTCTGGCGTACAATTATATTTCCTGCAATAACGCTCTGTCCGTCAGCACGCTTTACGCCGAGACGCTTTGACTCACTGTCACGGCCGTTTTTTGTTGAACCTACACCTTTTTTATGTGCAAAGAACTGCAAACCTAATCTTAGCATGGTCGTTTTTCTCCTTCTAAACTATTTCTCTCAATTTTACCGTAAAAGCAGATATTCAACGAATATCTGTCGGCGGGGCGTCATCGGTTTCGTTTACCTCAAGAAAATCATAATAATCTTCAAGCATGTCCGAAAGCTGCAAATAATATCCTTCAATCAATCCGGATATAGCAAACCGCTTTTTTTCATCTGCGCCGGAATCAGGCAAAGCATCTTCTGAAATGACCTGAACATCTGTCGTATCCGGATCATACATATAATTTACAGTACCGGCAAATGAGACCTCAATCGTATTGACTACGAGCATAGTCATTGCGGAAAGTCCCGCACACAGCTCATCCACTCCGATACCGTCGCTCATTCCGGCATGACCTGTTTCACGAAAACCGTAATAAACGCCATTTTTCTTGTAAAACGTTACCCTTGTCATAACAAATCAATCAGAGAAAGATAAACCTTTTAATTTTCCGGCACACAAATCAAACCGGAAACCTTCCTTTCTCTTTTCTTTGACAATCAGCCGACTATTGAGCCAATCTGAACCTTGGTATAAGGCTGACGATGGCCCATTTTTCTTTTTTCGTTCTTCTTAGGCTTGTAACGGAGAATAGTAATTTTTTTACCCTTGCCGTTCTTGACAACATTAGCAGTCACCGACGCTCCTTCAACATACGGAGCACCGCTTTTAAAGGTATTGTCCTTTGAGAGTGCCAAAACTTTGTCAAATGTATAGGTTGCGCCTTCAGCCACATCAAGCTTTTCAACAAAAATGATGTCGCCTTCGGCTACTTTATACTGCTTTCCGCCCGTTTCGATTATTGCAAACACGAAAAGCACCTCACTTTCTTAAAGGGATCTTTGTCCCGAACTCGCTGTGCAGGCGCTGTGCTTACGGGATATAAATACACAAAACCGATTTCACGGCATAAATATCCCTGCCTGTTTCATGCGGCGTTTTTATTGTACCATATTTTATATATGCTGTCAACCTTTTTCGGCAAATTTTCAAACCTTTTCATGAAACGGCACAAAACCAGCCGTCCCGTATATTTTCAGATACTAATATATATCCGATAATAACTATATAATAGAATTCAAACAAACAGGGCTGCCGCATGAAACAGGTCTGCCGTATGAAATAAGTCTGCCGTATGAAACAGCTCTGCCGCATGAAAAAAAGTTGACAATATTGCCATTTGGGTATATAATATTAATATATACGAATTAATATAAAAAAATGAAGACTTCCGTGTTATTGTCACGGTGCATCTGTTAATTATTCTGATTTTTTTCATTCTTCGGAATCGCTGCAAACAGTCACCGAAAGTTCATATGACATGCACTCAGTCTTTATTATAATTATAAAAAATAAAAAGGATGGTGAATTAAATGGACGCCGGAGGTAGTAAACGTACAGTTCCAGGGCGAAGTAGCAAAGTCTGCAAAAATGCCGCTCCGGTACCTTTATTCACCGAAGCATGACGTTTTTCCGCAAACTGAATACTTGCCCGACTGAATTATGTACATCTCTGCCGCTGTATAGGGGCATACTATAGCTATGCCCTTGTGTAAATATCGGATTTTGTAATCCGAAAACGGCAGCTGTCGGTTATTTCTGTACAGCTGTTTACTCAGCTGCTTTTTTATTTCAAAGCAAATATCTGCAGATAGAGTCCGCCGTATAACGATTGTTGTCCGTCCAAGCGCCAATCTTGAGACTGTCGGTTCGGTCTGCTTTATATGCGACAACTCAGCCGAACACCTTATAAGGCGCCTTTCAATAAGATGTAAAGCACCGTCTTAGGCTATTCGGCGATTACCGCCGCTGAAAACACCCGGCGAAACCCGCGTCCGCCGCCTCAGAGGCGGGGATATTTTGCTTTCAGTTATAAAACGGCCGCTCAGTAAAATACAATCAGAAAGGGTGGTTATTATGCCGGAAAACACCGAAAAAGATACATTAAACGAAAACATCCCGAAAGATAAGCTTTCAGACGAAAATAATTACGAAAATAATAACAAAGAGAATAACAGAGAAAAAAATTTCCCGATTTCGGACACACCGAATGATTCTAAAGTCAAACCAAATGACAGTTTTATGAACAGCGACGATGAAAGTCAGGATCCGGTTACGCTTGAAGATGTAGAGGAAAAAAGTAATTTTGCGCTTTCATTAATTGAGGAGAGAAAATATTCCGAGCTAAAACAGACGCTCGAAGAACTTGAACCGGCGGATATCGCACAGATGCTCAGCGAGATTCCGAGGGATAAAATTCCTCTTATATTCAGAGTTCTTCCGAAAGAGCTTGCGGCAGAAACTTTTGTTGAAATGGACGGAGATGAAGAGGCCGTCCTCATCGACGCTTTTTCCGACGCAGAGCTTGAAAACGTCATAAGCGAAATGTTTCTTGACGATACGGTAGATTTGATTGAGGAAATGCCTGCAAATGTCGTTCGCAGAATTCTTAGAAACATTACGCCTCAAAGACGTAAACTTATCAACGAAATAATGAATTATCCGGACGACAGCGCCGGAAGCATAATGACTATCGAATATGTGGATCTTACCGAAGGAATGACGGTAGGCGACGCGCTTAAGCGAATCAGACGTACGGGACTGAAAAAAGAAACTGTTTATACATGCTATGTAACCGATGTAAATAAAAAGCTGAAGGGACTCGTAACAGCTTTAGACCTCATGACTGCGGAAAGCGAAGACGTTATGATTTCCGAAATTATGGATACAGGCGTCATTTGCGCCGACACGCTTACAGACAAAGAGGATGTCGGTAAATTGATTGAAAAGTATGACCTTCTCGCAGTTCCGATCGTAGACGGTGAAAACCGGCTTGTCGGAATTGTTACGGTCGACGACGCTATCGACGTCATTCAGGATGAAGCGGAGGAAGACTTCGCCAAAATGAACGCTATGATTCCTATGGAAAAGCCGTATCTCAAAACTAAGGTTTTCGATATATGGAAAAGCCGCATAGTATGGCTTCTGCTCCTTATGGTATCGGCAACCTTTACCGGAATGATTATTTCCTCATTTGAAACCGCACTTGCAGCTCAGGCAATACTTACAGCATTTATACCGATGCTCATGGATTCGGGAGGAAACTCCGGAAGTCAGGCTTCGGTTACCGTCATACGCGGTATATCGACCGGAGAAATCGAATTTTCTGATATTTTCAAGGTAATGTGGAAGGAATTCCGCGTCTCGATAATGTGCGGCCTTTCTCTCGCATTTGTAACATTTATAAAAATTCAGCTTGTTGACAATCTGATTATGGGAAGTAATATAGCCCCCATCGTTGCTCTTGTAGTATGTATCACACTCGGATGCACGATAATAATAGCAAAATTTATCGGCTGTACTCTTCCTTTGATTGCACACAAAATCGGCTTCGATCCCGCAGTTATGGCAAGCCCGTTTATCACAACGATAGTAGACGCAGTATCACTTCTTATATATTTTAATGTCGCACGTATTCTGCTTGGGATTTAAAAATAAAAAGGAAAAGTACGAGCGAGATTATCGTGCAGGATTATCGTGTGGTATTATAGTGCGGTATTATAGTGCGGTATTATCGAGCAGGATTATTATAATTTAAATTTTAGATGTTCATTAATATCAAATAAATCGCTGCACGGACTTTTTCAACGTATAAAAGAATTTGGAAAGGCACAGGAATTTGGATGAGAAGAAAAGACCGCGAAATCACCGATAAAGCAAAAATAACCGAAATTTTTAATAAGTGCAGCTGCTGCCGTATCGGATTTTACGATAACGGAGAAATTTATATAATTCCTATGAATTACGGATACTCGGACGCAGGAGAAAATTATGTTCTGTATTTTCACGGAGCCTCTGAAGGCTGCAAAATAGACCTGATTAAAAATAATCCCGCGGTAGGGTTTGAAATAGACGACAGCGGAGAAATCACATGCGGAAAAACCCCGTGCGGTTATTCGGCAAAATATAAAAGTATAACCGGAAACGGAGTAATATCCTTTGTCGAGGATAAAGACGAAAAATATTTCGGTCTTAATTGCATTATGCAGCATTACACCGGAAGCGGCAGCTGGAGTTTTGACAGCAGCGCATTGTCTTCCGTAAGTGTTTTCAAACTTACCGTCAATAGTCTCTCCTGTAAAATTCACTGTTAAATAAAAACCTCTATATTATTGAATATCATAATATATTTATTAAAATACCGTAAAATACTAAAGACAAGCGGCATACTTACTTTATATGCCGCTTGTCTTTTAATCTTTAATTACACCATTTCCGCAATTTGGTTACGCCATTACCGCAAATTTGCTGCGTACCGTTTGAAGCTTGTTTTCGTCCGCTTTATCGACAGGATACCATCCTCTTCCGTTCATCTCACAGAAAAGTCCGTACGAAATATCATGCTCCTCGCATAAAATATTTTGAAAACAGCTTTTTACCTCAGGTGTCGCAGTCTCCGACGTATACGAATTATAAGTCTCGGTAAGATATTTTTCCGATGTAAGAGCATCGGTCATCTTCTCTTTGTCATCCCATACTACCTGTGCCATTCAAATCACCATACCTTTCTTTTAACATGCATCAAAAACTGATAAACGCAAAAACAGTTAAACTTATTTATTTAACGGCTTTTCCGTATCGGTTCTGTACCTCTGCTGAATTTGCAGTCTATACCCCGCTTATTTCAAAAGTGCAAAAAGAGCGTCAAAATGATTCTGATGCTTTGACGCCGCTTCACCGAATTGCGTCTTAAGCTTACAGTCTCCTGTACTTTCCGCGTAATTACGGTATTTCTCAATCAGGTTCTGTTCCATTCCGAGTATATCCTCAATCGCCGTCAGTTCTTTGGAAGTTATAAGTGGCATATTAAAAATCCTGTCCTTTCTATAAATTACAGTTTAAAACTGCACAATATCAGTATGCTGCAAAATCAGACTTTTATTAGCTGAAATTATATGCAAAAAAGGTACTGCGAATAAAAAAATAAAAACCGCGGAATATATTTAAAGCTTTTCCGCAGCCACTTATGTTATATATGCTAATATTGGTTAAATCTTCTTTTTTTCGATTTTATTTTTTTCGCCTTCTTCAAAAATATTTCCCTTTTGACCGGATTCCGAAATCCGGCAGCCGCCGAGTTTATAAAGCTCTTCCATAAAGGTTTCGGCGTCTTTAAACTCCCTATAGACGGATGCAAATCTGACATACGAAACTTCATCAACATCACGCAGCTCTTCCATTACCATTCCACCGAGCTCTGACGATGGAATTTCATGCCGCAGAGAATTAGAAACCGTCTGTGAAATATTGTCTGCCATTCTGTTCATCTGCTCTGAACTTACCGGCCGTTTATAGCAGGCTTTGATTATTCCGTTCAAGAGTTTATTTTTATCAAAAACCTCTCTGCTTCCGTCTTTTTTTACAACAAGTACCGGAACCGTATCTATTATCTCAAACGTGGTAAAACGGCGCTGACAATTCAAGCATTCTCTGCGCCTGCGTATACTTCCGTTCTCCGTAGGCCTTGTATCTATTACCTTGCTGTCTTCATAACCGCAAACAGGACATTTCATTTATGAGTAACCATCCTTCTTACCTGCCGTTCTGTTTATACCGGCTGTCCATATGATTTACATTTCTGTCGTTTTTATAATTCCGTAAATTTCAAGAAAACCGAAAGGTGCATTTTTTCTCATAAAAATCGCTGTAACTGCAATAAAACGAGACTTGCCTCCGAGCTTGCGAAGAAACAAAATTTGCACATCTCAAAGCTTTGAACTTAATATTATTATATCATATCTCACTTAAAATGTAAAGTTAAAAGTATTAATATTTTCGCAGACAAAGGATTAAATGTTAAAAATTTACAAAAATTGAAATCACATGATTTAGTCTAAGCCGTCTCACATTAGATCACCCCAAAGCATAAAATACAAGTGACACCAACTCAATTCTTTTTTGGGTCGGATGTTTAAACGGTATATCTCCCGGTAAAAATAAAATTACAGGTTGTGCACAAACCGGATAACGTATAAAATAATGGAGAGTGAATCAAGTGACAATAAAACGCGGCGACATTTTTTATGCTGATCTTTCTCCCGTCGTCGGTTCGGAACAGGGCGGTCTCCGGCCTGTTCTTATAATACAGAACGATGTGGGAAACAAATACAGTCCTACCGTCATTGCTGCTGCAATTACAAGCAAGCTTGGAAAATCTAAACTGCCGACACATATCGAGGTATTTCGTGAAGCTGCTCCCGGCGAAACGGAAAACGCAGGACTTTCACGAGATTCGGTTGTTCTTCTTGAGCAGATACGAACGCTTGACAAGCAAAGACTCAAAGAGAAAATGGGACATCTTGACGACAGCATGATGATCCGAGTAGACAACGCAATCACTATAAGCTTCGGACTTTCAAAACAGGACGTCGATTACATCAGCAAAAAATACGAAAGTTCAGCAACTGCCCATCATGAAAGCATACAAAAAACCGAAGCAAATACCGCGGGTACCATAAAATCTCATAAATATGAAGAAAATGCCGAAAGGCATGAAAATATAAAGCTTGACGCAGGACATAGAGCCACTGTAAGATCTAAGTCTGATGCCGGCGGACGTGAAAAAACAAAACAATATGAAAACACTGCCGGCTGGCATACCGGAGAACAAAAATCAAAGACAAAAACCGTCGGAGGAGCAAGCAAAGATAAAGAAGAAAGTATCTACGCCTCTACTCTTCTGGGCGAACGAGGCAGCGGAACGTAATTTTCATAACTCATGCTTGGCTGAAAACGAAAACTTTCTTTACATTATTTGTCGAAAAGGACTTGATTTTTTCCTCCTAATGCGTTAAACTATAGTCATAAATCAAATTTAGCAATTGCCGGGGATACCGGCACATTCTAAGAAACAGGAGTGAAAAATATGGCCCTTGTAACTACTACAGAAATGTTCAAAAAAGCGTACGAAGGCGGATACGCGGTCGGTGCGTTCAACATTAACAATATGGAAATAATTCAGGCAATCACAGAAGCATGTGAAGAAAATAAATCGCCTGTAATTCTTCAGGTTTCCGCAGGCGCAAGAAAGTATGCTAAACATGAATACCTTATGGCTCTTGCTCAGGCAGCAGTTAAAGACACCGGCATTGATCTTGCTCTTCATCTTGACCACGGCGACGGCTTTGAAATTTGCAAGTCCTGTGTTGACGGCGGTTTTACCTCAGTTATGATTGACGGTTCAAAATATTCCTTCGAGGAAAATATCGCTGTTACACGCAAGGTTGTCGAATACGCTCATGCTCACGGCGTTGTCGTTGAGGGCGAGCTCGGTAAACTTGCCGGAATTGAAGACGACGTAAACGTAAGCGCAGATGACGCAATGTACACAAATCCTGCAGAAGTTGAAGAATTTGTTGAGAAAACCGGTGTGGATTCTCTCGCAATTGCTATCGGTACGAGTCACGGCGCATATAAATTCAAGGGTGAAGCTAAACTTCGCTTTGACATACTTGAAGAAGTATCTAAGAGACTTCCCGGATTTCCGATTGTCCTTCACGGAGCGTCTTCCGTAATTCCGGAACTCGTTGAGGAAATCAACGAATGCGGCGGAAATCTCGACGGTGCAAAGGGCGTTCCGGAGGATCTGCTTCGCCGTGCCGCTTCAATGGCTGTCTGCAAAATCAATATCGACTCTGACATACGTCTCGCCTTTACCGCAGGCATCCGCCGCGTAATGAAAGCGGATCCTACTATTTTTGATCCGCGCGGATACCTTAAGGTTGCCCGCGAAGAGGTTAAAAAGATGGTGACACACAAGATTGTCAATGTTTTAGGATCAAACGGCAAAGCATAAAATCAGCTTAATACAGCAAAACATCTAATTAAATCAGCTATAGTTTTCACGAAAGAACCGGTTGTAAAATGAAATTGACAGATCAATCTAAGTGGGTAGATCATACCTATGTCAGGCCCAACGATACAGATATAAACGGTATTGCCTCCGCCTCCGCTATACTTGGATATCTACAGGACGCGGCATATAATCAGCACTTTTACTGCGGCCCTTCCCTCGATTCTCTCAGAGAATCGGGAAGGGCTTATATACTTAGCAGAATTGCAATGCGGCTAATAAAACCTTTATATGCCTGCGACAAAATAGATGTCGAAAGCTGGGCGTGTCCAAGCTCCGGTTTTTCGCTTTACAGATGCGCGGATATAGTCAAAGACGGAGAGCCGGTTGTGCAGTTGTCGTCAATTTGGGCGCTTGCTGATATTGAAACACGCCGTTTATGCAAGGTCGATGAACTTACTTTAGGGTTCGGTGAAGACAAGCCGATCGATCCAAGGGTTCCGATTCGCTTTGTCATTCCGCCGGATCTTCCCCTTAATAAAAACGGTACACATACGGTAACTTACAGCGACGCGGATATAAACGGGCATATGCATAATACGGTATACCCTAACATGCTTTGCAACTATCTCCCAAAGCAATCCCAAGAAACAAATGAAGAAATCGCGGATTCAGGCTTTACAATACATCGGGACAGCCGTCCGGCACTTACCGGAAAACGCGTATCGGCACTTTCAATATCATTTATCACCGAAGCAAGAATAGGAGAAAAAGTCGATATATACTGCGGCAAGGACACAAATGGAATATATTATTTCCGAACAAAGCATACGGAAAAGCCCGATATTAAAGCCGGAATAGAAGCGCGCATGGAAATCACGGATATCTAACATTATATAAGTAAAAAATATAAGTAAAAAATCAAGGAGAGAAACGGAGGCCGAAGTAATGAATGCTGTTATTCTCTCGGAGGATTCTCTGTATTCACAGATGCTTCGGCTTGAACTTTCCGAAATGGGCTATAAAGTGCAAATCAAAACTGCCCTTTCCCCCGCGGACACACATTCTCTTTTGATTGCCGATGCCGACACATCCGGAAAAGATATAATACATAAAGCACAGGAATTTACCAACACGGTTATAATTTTTTCTAAAAAACAATTGTACAGAATTTCTCCCGAAGCCGCAGGAAATGCTTACCGCGCTGATACTGATAACTATATTTTTTTACAAAGACCGTTTTCGATTATGCTGTTCCGCAAAACAGTATGCAATATAACCGCAGAAATAAATCAGAACAGCATAGAAATTGATGAAACGGAAAAATGTGTACACTTCCGCGGAGAAAGTGCTGTACTTACCGATCAGGAATTCAGGCTGTTCAGACTGCTTGTTCAAAGCAAAGGAACTCCGGTAAGCCGCGAAAATGCTTTATATGCATTTTATAATGAAAAACGCTCCGACAAAAAAAGCAACATAGTCGATGTCTACATTCGTTTTCTCCGAGAGAAGCTTGAAGCGGTATTCGGGATACCGATGATTGTAACGGTACGAGGAAAGGGATATATGCTTTCCGATAAATTATGATTTCCTATACTGCAGCAAGATTATTGTCAGGCAAACGTGTCAAAAATCAACAAGTACCTGTATACCGAATTTTAACTCGGTATACAGGTACTTGTTTAATAAGGGGCAAAGGAGCGCCATAAGGTATTTCAGTGACGCAGGTATAATCCGCCGCTGAAAACACCCGGCGAAACCCGCCTCCCCGCCGCCTCAGGGGAGAAGACATCAGACATCTTTCTTTTATTCCTTAATAAAAGCTCCAATTGCTCTGTACTATCGTTTATCGTTATTTACCCGACTCTCCATAGTTTGAAAGTACACGCGCTGAAGGATCATCCACGTTACAGCCGTCCCATGCCTTGTTGGGCATCCAAAAGTCGACTATCATGTCCGACTGTCCCGGATAATATTTCTCAAAAATTTCACGGTAAAGAAGAGATTCTTTGGTAAACGGCGCAGCATGTATATACTTCTTCCGTTTTTTCTCATAATCGGAATCCGAATAATATGCATCAGCATACGCCTTAAGATAATCTACCATAGAATGTCCGACAGCATCGGAAAAAGCGGCTTTTTCTCTGAACAAAATATCATGAGGAAGATAATCCCCTTCAAAGGCATGACGAAGAAGGTATTTTCCCTTTCCGTATTTATTCAGTTTCATTTCCGGATTTACAGACATTACATACTTTACAAAATCAAGATCCCCGAATGGAACTCGTGCTTCAAGAGAGTTAACCGAAATACACCGGTCCGCACGAAGAACATCATACATATGCAGCTCTCTTATTCGCTTCTGCGATTCCATTTGAAAGGCTTCCGCAGACGGAGCAAAATCTGTATATTTATAACCGAACAGCTCATCCGAAATCTCTCCGGTAAGAAGCACCCGTATATCCGTATTATCGTGAATAGCCCTGCAAATCAAATACATTCCCATACTCGCGCGGATTGTTGTAATGTCAAATGTTCCGAGAAGATGAATGACTTTATCAAGGGATGAAAGTACATCCTCCTTAGTTATAATTACCTCTGTATGCTCACTTCCTATATAATCGGCAACCTGTTTTGCGTACTTCAAATCAATAGCGTCCTCACTCATTCCGATTGCAAAAGTACGTATAGGTTTTCCGCTCAGCTTTGCGGCAACCGAACAAACAAGCGAAGAATCCAGACCGCCGCTAAGTAAAAAACCGACCTTGGCGTCCGCTACAAGACGTTTACGTATACCCTCAACAAGCTTATCATGAATTTTACCGCATACGGTTTCTAAATCATCTTCCGAATAAGCATTAACCGACGCTATATCGGAATAGCATACAAACTTTCCGTCAGCATAGTAATGGCCCGGAGGAAACGGCATAATCTTTTCGGCAAGTCCGACAAGGTTTTTGGCTTCGCTTGCAAAGATAATTACGCCGTTTTTATCGTAACCGAAATACAACGGCCGTATTCCTATCGGATCACGCGCCGCAATATAACATTCTTTTTTCGCGTCGTAGATAATCATTGCAAATTCCGCGTCCAGCATGCCGAACATATCGGTACCGTATTTTTCATACATAGGAAGCAGAATCTCACAATCGGATTCACTCACAAACGTGTAATCCGCTGACAGTTCTTTTTTTAATTTTTCAAAACCATATATCTCTCCGTTACAGACTATATAACTGCCATGAAGCTCAAACGGCTGCATACCCTCCGGATGCAGCCCCATAATTGCAAGACGATGAAAGCCGAGCAGTCCTTTTCCGGTGTCGATTATACGGCTGTCATCCGGACCTCTTGAAATCGTACGGTCAAAGCCCTTTTTAAAGTCACAAAAAGAGGCTCCGACGTCACAGTACCCCATAATAGAACACATAATTGATAATCCTCCGAAAGTATGCTCCCAATAATTGAGCAGTATTAATTATCAGCCTTTAATAGGGCGGGCGCTGCTGCCCGCGGTGCCACCTAATTTGCTTCTCTTTTACAGACAAATCCGTCCGGAGTCCAAACACCGGACGGTTTGCCTTATGATAATCGGCTCCCATCCGAAAGCCTGCTCGTCTGACGCGCGATATTACGGCGCACCTACTCGGTATTCCCTTTCAGCTTGCAGCTTCGCCCGGTGTTATTCTGACGGCGCCTCACTTCGCGGCTCTCACCGTCCCGCGATCGCTTTAGGCCGGTGTGCCGTCCTACTTCTCCGGACTCAAATGCTTTTAAATTTATAAACTGTTAATGAAACTTCACGACCATCAAGGTACATTGTAAAAAATTTACGGTTTTACTCCACATCCTGAAGAGCGTCGTAACCCTCTTCTCCGGTACGAACCTTAACAACGTTTTCTACATCGTATACAAAAATCTTTCCGTCTCCGATATGTCCCGTATAAAGAGCTTTTTTGGCAGTTTCAATTACACTGCGTACAGGTATTTTACTTACAACAACCTCTACCTGAACTTTAGGAAGAAGATTAGTTTCTACCGGAACTCCTCGGTAATACTCGGGTTTTCCCTTTTGAACACCGCATCCCATTACATGTGAAACTGTCATGCCGGTTATGCCGAGTTTGCTCATTGCATCCTTAAGAACCTCAAATCTGCCCTCTTTACAAATAATCTCAATCTTCGTAAACTTAGGAGTTTCATCAGAGAAAGTCGGAAGCTTTTTGACAGGAACAGCTTCAGCTTCCGGAACATCTCCCGTAACAACTGTAATATCATCCCCAATACCCGTAGAAGTATATTTGTCAACCGCAGGAACAAAATCAGGGTATGCACTCGGAAGACCATGCTCGGTAATATCAAGGCCGGCAAGTTCATCCTCTGCCGACGCGCGAAGACCATGCAGCTTTTTGATAACGGCAAATGTAATTGTCATCATTACAACAGCGTACGTTCCGACGCTGATTACTCCAAGGCATTGAAGTCCAAGCTGTCTGAAAGAGCCGGTATAGAACAGCCCCTCCAATCCGGCCGGAGCGTCGGGATTTGCCAGTAACCCCACTGCGATTGTACCCCAAATACCATTTGCCATATGAACGCCAACCGCACCGACCGGATCATCTATATGTAATTTAATATCGAGCAGCTCTACAACGACAACCACAAGAATACCGGAAACAACTCCGACCACAGCGGCACCGACCGCGTCCAACGCATCACAGCCTGCCGTAATTCCAACCAAACCTGCAAGAGACGCATTGAGACACATTGAAACATCCGGCTTACCGTTCTTAACCCATGTAAATATCATAGTGACGCATGTGGCAACCGAGGGAGCTATTGTTGTTGTAAGAAATACCGAAGCAAGCTCAGACGCAGATGTTGCGGCAGCACCGTTAAAGCCATACCAGCCAAGCCACAGAATAAATACTCCAAGTGCTCCGAGAGTTATAGAATGTCCCGGAATTGCGTTGACTTTGATTACCTTTCCGGCTTTATCCTTTACATACTTTCCGATACGAGGTCCAAGGAAGATCGCTCCGACAAGCGCGGCAATACCGCCGACCATATGAATTGCGCAGGATCCGGCATAATCATGAAAACCAAGCTGTGACAGCCAGCCGCCGCCCCAAATCCAATGTGCTTCGATAGGATAAATTACAAGAGAAATAACACCTGAGTATATGCAATATGCGGAAAATTTTGTACGCTCCGCCATAGCTCCGGATACAATCGTCGCGGTTGTTGCACAGAACACAAGGTTAAAAACAAAGGTAGACGCGCCTGTAAACGAACCGTCGGCAGGACTTGCTATAAACTCCTTAAAATTTGTAAAAAGATCCATGTTCGGTAAACCGATTAAACCGAATAACGTATCTTCACCCATCATAATTGTATAGCCAAGCAAGGAAAATACCACTGTTCCTATACAGAAATCCATCAAATTTTTCATTATAATGTTTCCTGCATTCTTTGCACGGGTAAATCCTGTCTCAACCATAGCAAAGCCTGCCTGCATCCAGAATACAAGTGCAGCTCCGATTAAAAACCAAAATTCGACTGTCAATGTGTCCACTTCCTTATAATTAAATTTTTGAGAGAATAAAATTCCCCTCCTGACCAAATATGCGTCGGTATTATCAGCGAACTCCGAAAAGAAGTTTTCCGTATGTCGGGAACGGCCAATATTTTTCCGCAGTAAGCGTTTCTGCTTCATCGGCCGCAGCGCGGAGATTTGCCATCGCAGGAAGTATATCGTCACGGATGAAGCATGAAGCTTCTGTAATATCTGTAATTGTACTGTATTCGGCTATCTTCTTTTCAAGCGTTTCATCAGCACAGTCGATTCTGTCGGCAAGCATTGAGAGTTTCCTTATAAGGCGCTTTTCATAACCGCAATCAAGCTCAGAATCAATCGACTTTTTCGCACCCGCAGCGGATGCAAGCTCTGCAGTATAAGCTTCAACGGCAGGAAGTATTTCTTTTCTTGTCATATCCGTCATTGTAAGTGCCTCAATATTTACCGCTTTGCAGTAATTTTCGAGCATGATCTCATACCGCGATTCAATTTCCGCTTCAGAATATATTTTTTGATGCATAAGCATGTCGACGTTCTTTTTGTCAAGAAGTCTTCCCATACAGTCCGGAGTTGTTCTGAGATTGAGAAGACCTCGCTTTTCCGTCGCTTCCGCAATCCAAGAGTCGTCATATCCGTTTCCGTTGAAAATAATACGTTTATGATCTTTAATCGTTCTTTTTATAAGTGAATGTACCGCTGCGTCAAAATCCTTTTCACCCTCAAGCTCATCCGCATACTGTTCAAGGGAAGCAGCGACAGCAGAGTTCAACATTATATTTGCGCATGCAATACTGTTAGACGAACCGAGCATGCGAAATTCAAATTTATTGCCGGTAAATGCAAACGGCGATGTACGGTTACGGTCGGTATTGTCCCTGAAAAATCTTGGAAGCGAAGGCACACCGAGCTTCATCTGAGTTTTCTCAGAGCCGGCATAAGGCTTATCATTTTCAATCGCGTCAAGAACCGCAGTAAGCTCGTCGCCCAGAAATATAGATATTACCGCAGGAGGCGCTTCGTTCGCGCCGAGACGATGATCATTTCCCGCTGTCGCAACAGAAAGACGAAGAAGATCCTGATAATCATCAACCGCCTTGATTACTGCACACAGAAAGATAAGAAACTGAGCATTTTCATACGGCGTTTCTCCCGGTGTAAGAAGATTTACTCCCGCGTCTGTAGCAATTGACCAGTTATTGTGTTTTCCGCTTCCGTTTACTCCCGCAAAAGGCTTCTCATGAAGCAGACATACAAGTCCGTGCCTTGCGGCAACCTTCTGCATTATCTCCATTGTGAGCTGGTTGTGATCTGTTGCAATATTTGTTGTAGAATATATCGGTGCAAGTTCGTGCTGCGCCGGTGCAACCTCATTATGCTCTGTTTTTGCAAGTATTCCGAGCTTCCACAGCTCTTTATTAAGATCATCCATATATTCTGCAACGCGCGGTTTAATTACTCCAAAATAATGATCGTCCATCTCCTGTCCTTTCGGAGGCTTCGCTCCGAAGAGAGTACGTCCCGTGAAAATCAAATCCTTGCGTTGATCGTAAAGTTCTTTATCTATAAGAAAATATTCCTGTTCGGGACCGACCGACGTACGAACACATTTTACATTATCCTTTCCAAACAAATGTAAGATTCGAAGCGCCTGTTTGTTAAGCGCCTCCATTGACCTAAGCAACGGAGTTTTCTTATCAAGCGCCTCTCCTCCGTATGAACAAAACGCAGTCGGAATGCAAAGCGTCTTTCCTTTAATAAATGCATACGAGGTCGGATCCCATGCCGTATAGCCTCTTGCTTCAAATGTTGCACGAAGTCCTCCTGACGGGAAAGATGACGCGTCAGGCTCGCCTTTAATAAGTTCTTTTCCTGAAAACTCCATGATAACACGGCCGTCCGGTGCAGGCGAAATGAAACTGTCGTGTTTTTCTGCGGTAATTCCGGTCAGCGGCTGAAACCAGTGTGTATAATGTGTCGCACCGTGTTCTACCGCCCAGTCCTTCATAGCGGAAGCAACTGCGTTTGCCACATTACTGTCAAGCGGCGCCCCCTCATCAATTGTTTTCTTAAGGGACTGATAAACCTTCGCCGACAGATTTGCTTTCATTACTCTGTCGTCAAAGACCAAACTTCCGAAATAATCTGAAACTGTTTCCATTTCCGAAATCTCCTTTAAACCATAAAATAAGAAAAGACAAAGGTGTCGCAGAGACTTTCATCTCTAAGACACCTTTGCCTTTTCTGCCAATTATTATAATACAATATTTTTGTTTTGTCAATACCTTTTTTCAAATTTCCGAAAATATTTTTATTTAAGTTCTGCCTCTCTGTGAAACTCCGCATTAACCAATCGTATAAGAGTGATCTCATAACATAGCACAAACGCAGACTATAACTATTGGAAAAAATAATAAATAGGCAGTATGATATTTTTAACTTAAACGATAAACCGGATTTTATACATATACCCGTCGGGTTGCGTACGCCGCCTTAAACAGCTGTTTTACGGGTATTTTAAATTTTCTCTTGTGATTTATCGTTCAAAGACAGCTTTAGTTTAAAGGTATTCTTATAGAATTCAATCAAACCGTCATCTCTCATTTTTCCAAGCTCCTTTGACAATGCGCTTCGATCCAAATTTAAATAATCAGCCATCTGCTGACGATCGAACGGCACCTGAAATGTTGTACTTCCGTTTTTGACAGACAATGAAGACAGATATATCAAAAGTCTGCCGCGAATGGTTTTTGCCGATGTGCAGAAAATACGGCCGGATAACACCAAATTCTTTTGAACGGATACTTGAAGCATATTGTTAAGTATTTTGCTATACCATGACTGACTGATATTCCGATTATTTATCAGCATATTAAAATTCATAAATAATATCTCGCAATTTTCGGCCGCTACAGCATCCACCATCATCGGTTCGCGGCACAAAGCATAGGTTTCGCCAAAAACCTGTCCTTCCGTCAAATTACTCAAAATGCTTTTATTCCCCCATAAATCGATATTTTCTATATTAACACTGCCTTTCTGCACAATTCCAATCTCATCAGCAATATCTCCGGTACGAAAAATAACATCGCCCTTCATGAACGCGCTGTTTCGCATACGCGAAAAAATTTTCATAGCATTCAGCTCAGATTCATCAAGATTCCGAAACAACGGAGAAGAAATATTTTTCATAGCACTCTCCTTTTGCGGTTATAACCACCTATTCGCCGTCTGTATTGTATTATACTTAAAGCATAAATTCAAGACATCCGGGTATTTTTTAGAATAAATTTTGCTTCGTTGTTTTAACCACCGAAGCAATCGGACAATATTGATATAATTATTACAGAAATCAAGGAGGAACAAAAATATGATACGTAAGATTATTCACATTGATGAAGATAAATGCAACGGCTGCGGAGCATGCGCAAACGCTTGCCACGAAGGAGCCATTGAGATGATCAACGGTAAAGCGAAGCTGATACGCGATGATTACTGCGATGGCATGGGCGATTGCCTGCCGGAATGTCCGACAGGGGCAATTACCTTTACCGAGCGTGAAGCTGCCGCTTATGACGAAAACGCCGCTGCAGAAAACAAGAAAAAGAAAGAATATGCAAAAATGGAAAAGAAAGAAAATATCAGAAATAATATTTATCAAGGATGTCCGGGACACGCCCTGCATATATTTGACAGGGATGTACAAGAGAGTACGCCGGACGTTACTGTCAAAACACAATCGAAACTTCGGCAGTGGCCGTGTCAGATCAAACTGGTTCCGATAAATGCTCCTTATTTTAACGGAGCAAAGCTTTTAATTGCGGCTGACTGTACGGCTTATGCTTACGCAAGAGTGCATGAAGAATTCATGAAAGGAAAAATCACAATTATCGGTTGTCCGAAACTCGACGATGTAGATTACAGTGAAAAGCTGACGCAAATCATCACAGCAAACGATATTAAAAGCGTCACTGTTCTGAGAATGGAAGTTCCCTGCTGCGGGGGATTGGAAAATGCAGCCGTTACGGCACTGAAAAACAGCGGGAAATTTATCCCATGGCATGTTGTAACATTTACAGTGGACGGAAAGATTAAAGAGGACTAAACGCGTAAGATTTTCAAAATACAGAATACAGAGCTGAAGAAGCCTTATTCTGAACATAGGGCTTCTTCATGTACAGAAAATGCAGTCTCTGCCGCTGCAATAGATGAAGCTTCTCTTGTACGATATTGAGTTGTACGGTATTTCGGGAATGTAATCACCTTAATCCCCTGTTTTGGTCATCGACTACCAAAACCATCGGCGGAGCAGCATTTTGAATATCAAGATCACCCAATCTTTTCGACTCCTCCATAAACGTCATTGGTATGGCATAACAATAGTATCTCCGAAATTTTGCAACTCTTGCTTCTAAATGCCTTGGAATATTGAATTTTATCTTCGGAAAAAGAGATATAAACTTAGGGTACAGAAGTTCAGCCATCTCATACATCACCGATATGCGAAAACTTTCAATTTCCTTGTATTCTTCCATCGTGATAATCGGTATATCTACTTGCGGATTACCGTTTGTTTGGCTAAGAATACCGCATTCACAAAGATACGGTATGGATTTGAGTAAAGAAATATCAATACTTGTAGTCTCAAACGGTATTCCGCATAAAAGTACGTATAAGATTAACGGTAAAGCTTGGTCGCTGATTCCAAGAGGTCCTTTATTATATTTATTTAAATCCGGCTGCGTATCATAAATATGCAAATCTATAATCTTTGCGCCGAGTGTATTTTCATAAACCGAGCGTCGTTCACCGCCGTAAGAATAACGTCTGAAATCGGAGTTTTCAAAATTATAGCCTTTCGGATATCTTATACCCTGAGCAATCCATCTGCCGCCATCCGGTCGCTGCGGAAAAACTTCTTCATCCGGAACAAGTTTTTTTGCCGCTGTAAATATTGACGTACTGAGCAACTGTAATAAAAAGAAGTGTTTTAATTTCTTCTGCTTTGATTTTGACAGTTCCTGCATAAACGATACTTTCTCAAAGCAATTGATAAATTTCATAACTATTTTAAGCATATCCGCATAGTAGGTTTTTGTAAATTCTATCTGCGGCTTCAATGAGCTTGATAAATCCTCCGGCGTTATAATCATAAAATCCGTAAAGACCTTAGCACCGGCTTTACACATCAATTCAGACTTTATCAAATCATTTACAGCCGCCTCTACATAAGCAGTCGGAATCCCTAAGGATTTTGCAATCTCGGTATCCGAAAGCGGTTTATTATAAGCGGCAATCAGAATATTTTGTTTTAAAAGATCGTCATGTACAAGCGACCAGGGTTCATCATGAAATCCTTGCGAACCATTACATGTAATATCTAAACATTCCGGCTGATAGCTTTGTTTTTCATAAGCATTCATATCTTCAAATCCTTTCCGCATTTGTTCCCTGCCGCCCGAAAGCCGGGAAAGTACCGTACCCCTCGGAATATCAAGCCTTGCTGCAATATCATTTACTTTTTCACCATAAAAATAATGACTTACAATAACCTCACGGTATTTCTCGGAAAGATATGCAACCCCGCGCCGAATTTCTTCCTCATTCGGTCTGTTCAGCCCATTGCTATAATCACAACAATTCTCGGAAAATTCCGGTACAAGATCAAAACTCACCGTCGGTAATTTGTATTTACGACGCAGCAAATCATAATATTTACGATACATTACAGTTTTCAGCCATGCTATAGGTTCTTTGATAGGCTTTTTACATTGGAAATAACAACAAAGTGTTTCCTGCGTTAAATCCTCCGCATCGCTGAAATTCCCGCATTTTTTCAGAGCGGCGCGAAATAAAAGCTCTGTATATTTTTGTATAATTTCTTTGTCCAAAGGTTCACCTCATTTGAAAGCTTTCACTTATTAAGTCGAAGAAATTCGTTTTGATTCGGTAAATTTTTATTTTTAATACTGATATTTTAAATTTTATGAATTCCAAGCAAAAATCAAAGAAATTACAGAAACTATGACGGTTTCAGACTCTGACGCACCGACATTAAAATCATGGCGCACATTTTGCCTCAGGAATCGAACCTATATCTGCCGCGCCGGATTTGATTGTAAGCACAGCTCTCAAATTCCACCAATAAAATCGTAATGTAAGCAAGCGCAATATATTAAAACATGAGCAAGTCTCCCTGCTCATGTTTTTTCATCTATAAAATTCTATGCAAATGCAGAAAGAGGGAAAGCGGAGGGAAATTATCCGACTTTACCGCCATTTTGTAAAGTCGATTTCGAGGATTTTGCATTTTCTTTTGAATTGATTTTTAAGAACGCTTTTCCCTGCTCCAAATATAAATCCTGCTGTTCGGGCGATAGGGAACGATAAATTCTTAATATCTCTTCTTCATTTCTGCTCTTAGTATAAGGACTGCGGTAGTCAATCAGATAATCAACCGTCACATTGAAATACGCTGCAATATCTTTCAATATTTGAAAATCAGGTTCTCGGCTGTCTTGAATATAATTTCCAAGCGTAGAAGGAGCTATATTTAAATCAGCGGCAAGCTGTCTTTGAGTTATTTCTCTATCATTGATAAGGTTTCTAAGTATATCTCCAAATTTCATTTCATCACCTCTACGAATATTTTACAGGAGAAGCTTTACTATTTCATCTGAATACACAAATAGGGTTGACAAAACTAAATTTGTGTATTATAATATAGAAAAAACAATTTAGAGGTATACATATGAATTTCATTAAACGCATTTCAGTTTTGGTCTGCATATGTCTTTTATGCAGCGTAAACGTATTCGGTGCCGGCGAAAATTTTACAAATTATTGCGATATATTTGAAGAGGCATGCGCAGAATATTTACTTTCTGCAGAACCAATTGATGAAAACAATCTCCTTGATGGTCAGGATATTATATTAGGAAGGATGGACTATACCGCAAGGCATATTCCAAATAGAGACGATTATGCTACTGGTGGTGATAACTATAGTTTTCCTGCCGAGATTTTTGAAAAGTGGGCGACAACCTTTTTTAACATTAAAATAGACGATATGCGCAGTAAGACGGATGAATCCGAATATCATTCAACAATATATAATCCTGCCCGGAACACTTATGATTGTTTTATAGGCGGATATGGCGGAGGTCCGGGTTACATGATATACGGGTATACGGAAAACAGTGACGGAACATATAGTGTGTATATGAAACAGATAGATTGGTTTATCGAATCATGTTCCTCATTAGAAGAATTTTATGAGAAAATAGAAAATTTTGAAGAATGTGTCAACAACGGCAGTTATACAGGTGAAATTGTCTTTATAGACGGTCTGAGTTATAGTTCTGATATTAAAGGGTATTTTCCCGTAGAAGGATACCATTTACTTGATGTGGAATTTGACGGCAGTAATGTGAAATACCTTAAATCTAAAAAAATAGAATCCATACCTGATATTGAAAACATAATTAAACCTGATACTGAATCCGTCCCAGACAAACCTATTGATAATATTGTAGAATATGAGGTTTCTGATGGTATATCTATACAGGATAATAAATGTTTTAGTAATGGAACAATAGTAAAAGCTGAATCCATTACATCAGGTGATTTGTATGAACAGACGAAAAACGCAATGAGTAATATTGCCGAAAAATTCTCTGTGTACGATTTTTCCGCAACCAAAGATGGACAATCAGTTCAACCTAACGGAAAAGTAAAAGTTACGTTTTCTATTCCAAACGAATATAGCGATGATTGTTCATTGTACCATGTTGATATTAATGGAACGGTTAATAAATTAAATTCTACTTTTGACAAAGCGTCCCGCACACTAACAGCAGAGTTGGAATATTTAGGTGTTTATGTTGTTGCTGATGAAGACGCAAAATCTATAATTGACAGTAGTACAACATCTATTGTAGATAACACTGACAGCGCAACCTCTATTACAAATAATACAAAAATTACGACCAGTCCTCAAACAGATGACAATTCTCCTTTGTATTTATTATTTATTCTAATATCAATGTCAGGAATTATTCTGTTCGTAATCTCAAAAAAGTGTATTTTAAAACGACATAAATAGAAAGGGTAATCTTCTTGTATTTTTCTTTTAGTAGATGTATAATAAAAGAAAACACAAAATAGGTATTTACATATGTCAGTATGGACGTTAAAAATGAACTTTACAGATAAGCCAAACTCATTTCAACTGTAAGCAGTATTGCTGAGAAAAAATAATTACTACTAATATGTTAAAAAGGACGCTAAGGCTTAAATACCTCAGCGTCCTTTTTTGTTTGCTCACTATTCAGTTAAAAACGCGGTGTTTATGCGGCTTTGGAGGGAAATCAAAATTACAGAAAATCTGTTATAAGCAGAAGAAACGAAACAAAATTCTGAAATTTCCCTCCGTAAATCCAAATTTCCTTCCGCAAAAATTAGACCGCAAGAAAAGGGAAAACCCTTGCAAGCGGCTACCTGCAAGGGTTCGTTGGTTGCGGGAGAAGGACTTGAACCTCCGACCTCCGGGTTATGAGCGCAAACTCCCAAATTTTTCCAATTTAATTGTGATGAAAGCAAGCGCAATATATTAAAACATGAGCAAGTCTCCCTGCTCATGTTTTTTCATCTATAAAATTCTATACAAATTCAGAAAGAGGGAAATCGGAGGGAAAAATCTACGGCTTATCCGTTTCAGTCATATTTTCAAGAGCAAACTCACAGCATTGAACCACTAACTGATTAAAAGAAACATCATTAGAAGTTGCAAGTTTTTGCAGTTTTTCTATTAGCTCATCAGGCATACGGATTGTCTTGTTTGAACTCTGCGGTTTCTTTATTTTAAATATACGATCGTCCATTTTTACACCTCAACTACACGTTAAATTATATTGCATATTCGACCAGAAAAATATATGCAGTATTGCAATTAAATTTTACTTGCAATTTCGACAAAGTTGTTGTATAATGTTTTTGGAAACTGGCTTCATAGGTTTTAAACCTAATTAGAGGTGCAAAATGAAATATTGTTTTAATTGTGGATTTTGTCTTGAAGATGATGCACTGTTTTGTAATTCTTGTGGTGCTAAACAAGAAGATGAAGAAAACACGGAATATAAGGAAAAAGAAATTCTTGAAGCTCGAAAACATTTGTCAGGTTATTTTTGGAATATAGTGCATTATCCTAATCTTAACGATAAGGCTCGTAAAAAGGTATTTAGACAAACCATTGTTGGTGGTGTAGTTGTGCTTTTACTTATAATAGCATTTTCTGTGATTATCACACTTTTAATGATATAGGAGAATAAATATATGACTTGTCCTAAATGTAATGCAGTAATCAAGGATGGGAGCAATTTTTGCTCTAAGTGTGGCGCTAAGTGTAATACTGTAGCAACTAACAATTCAAAACCTAATGAACAACAGCAGAAAAATGAAAAACATGGTACTTTTATAATTCCGCTGATTATATCAATTATTGGTGGCCTTATAACTTACTTATCTGTATTTCATGACGCTTTTGGCGGTGCTTCAGGATTTATGGCAGTGGTAGGTGCAATTATTTTGTTTGGCGGTGTTATATCTCTTGCTAAGGCATTAGGAATGTCAGACGAAGAGATTAATGATGCAATCGAAAAAGCTGAAGAAAGACAGCAAAAGGAAAAAGATATTAAAGAAGCAAACCGTATCTGGAATGATGCTCAACGGGATTATGACAGATATAATCATTCAATTAAAAAATGACAACTCTATGACTATCTTTTGATTATACATATTTAAAAAGGACGCTAAGGCTAAAACCTCAGCGTCTTTTTTGTTTGCCCGCTATTCGGCTATACAGGCTCATAGAGGGCCTTTTCTTTTTTACGGGGGCACCGCTTCGCAAAACAGAAATAAACGGCTCTATGAGCGTTACAGACGTGCGATAGATTGTGTAAGAGTAAAAAGACCGTTTGCAAAGGCTCAGTTGTCATAATATCCGAGCTTTTTGAACGCAAACCGAATAGATTCTATGGCTCTGTCCATTTTATTGCACTGTTCCCGAATGTTGTCATTCATATCGTGACCAATACAGTTTTGCAAATCCGAAACGGCTTGCCGAATGTCTGATAACATTTCGACAGGATCAGCTATCACGATTTCAAGCATATGCTTCTCTCTCCTTCCTTGCTTTTTATAACAATTCAGGCAGGAAAAATTTAAAGTTCAAATTTTGATTAAATATTATTTTTAATGACGATTTTCGCGTTTTCTTTGTTTTGCCCTTTTCTTGACATCTTCCCAATAAGATTTCATTAAATTTATGTATTCTTCCTCACTCATAGAATCCGATTCAACTTGTTTTTTCCATTTCTTACTTTTTTTCAAAAAATCTTCATATTCATCAGAAAGAATATCGTACTCAGAGGGTAGCTTGGTAGAATTTACTTTTCTATTGAATGAAATTCTAATTTTGTCATGTTCTAATGCGCTTTTGCTGTTCTTTACTCTTATAGCTTGATTTCTAATGTTGTTCATTTGGTAGCATGTTTTACCATTGTTCTCGCTTCTAATTTCTTCACAATATAAAGAGTTTTTTCTATGACTGAAAGGTATAAAAAATCTATTGCAAAATTTACATTGCTTAATAACTAATTTAGCTTTGAAAATCTCATTTAAACTTGCTGATAGAATATCTGCCATTGTATCTATAACATAAACATTTACTAACTCATTCACAATAGGAGCATTCTCGTTTTTTCTTTCGTAAAACAATTCTCCTTTTCCCGGAGATACAGTAGAATCTAATGCATTTTGTATTTGCTGAATTGATAGTGGTTTATTATCAGATTTAATATCAGAGTTAATTATAATACTATTACCAAATTTAAGAGGGAACCCTATAGTAGCACAAAAAATTGACAATGATTCTGTTGAACAATTTTTACAGTTCTCAAGACACAGCTTGATATAATTTACAAAATTCAAAAGAATTACATTTTCCTCTAAAAGCTCAAATTTATTTAAAAGGAATTGTGTGAAAACGTCATCGATAGGCTTTTCATTAGTGATTTCTTTTGTTTCTAACATATCATCTATATTTACTAAGAACTCAAAAGTATTAAACAGGAGTGTGCCTAATTCAAAATCATCAGTTTTATTAACTACTTTACTTTCTTTGGTTTGCACTAAACACTCGTATATCTTACTATCATTTCTATTTTTATAACGGCAATAAATAAATCCACTTGACATATTTTTCTCCCAAAATGTTACTTTTGCAAATAATCGAAAACAAAAGTAACAAGTACATTTTTTATTAGTTTGTTCTATGATAACATATAATTGTCGACAAGGAAACCGCATATATGCAGTCAGATTAAAGAATAGAGTATTGGTCTGTTTACTTTATTTCTTTAGGGTACATCAACAAAATCAAAATTGAATTGAGGTGATGTCATTATTGAGTAGCACAAACAAATTCTATTCTCGCGGTAGCCCTACTGCTGAGATTCCAGACAATCAACTATGTACTGTTTACCAGTGTAACCATGTTATAGACGTTATCAGTATTCAAAAGCGTTCTTCTTCCATTTCTAATTACAGAAAGATTTCTAAATCTCTTTATTGTAATACGAAAAGCGGAGAGGTATTTGAGTATCAAAAGCATGATAAACGTTACCATTCATTAAAAGATACGTTTGCCAAGCTCAGACGCCTTATTAACAACAATTTCACTGGCAGACATTCCGAACTTATGTTAGTTCTCACCTATTCCACCTATATGGATAATCCAGAACAGTTGTATCAGGATTTCCGCAAGTTTTGGCTACGATTCAAATACCATTTTCCTCCATCGGAGTATATAGCAATTATTGAACCTCAGGCAAGCGGCTCTTATCATATACATGCTTTGGTAAAAACAAGAGACGGCTCCATGCTGTTTGTTCCTAAGCAACAGTTAGACCAGTTATGGAGACATGGTGGAACGTATGTAAGGCGGATTACTGATGTGGATAATCTTGGAGCTTACTTTTGTTCGTACTTTACAAATCTTGACTACTTCGAGAACATGGACATTCAGAAAAAATATCCGTCTGCAAAAATGATAGTCAAAAATGCTCGATTGCGCTACTATCCCCCTAATCTTAAAATCTATCGGTGTTCTAAGGGTATTAAACAACCTAAACCGATTACACTCCCATTCAGTGAAGTTAAAAAGATAGTTGGGGATAGTCAGCCAGTTCGACAATCTGCTAAACATATTGTTTCAGTAGATGAACACGGTACAGAGCATACGTTAAATGCTATTGAGTACCGACAATACAATTTAAATCTTAAAAATAAGAAAGGTCTATAATTATGTCAAAGAAAAATATTTTAGATGATATTGAAAGTACAGAAACAATAGAACAAATTCTCCCAACTGGAGGATATGTCTTTAGAGCATGCGATATTTTAAGTAATGGAAGCGGATATATTGATATCATATTTGATATATGTGAAGGAATATTCACAGAATATTTTAGCATTGCGAACTCGTTCTTTCCATTAGATGATGCATATCTTCATCCATGTTTAGAATATGACTTAGACCTTAATAAATTTAGCGAATATATCAGATTCGCTGAGTTTATTCAACTTGCAGAATGCCATGAAATTTACGTTGATTCCAATGGAAAAAGTTTTAATGAAATTTGCATTGGTATGATACTTGAGTTGGTTCCGTTCAGAGACAATGGAAAATTGACTTATCGGCATAAAATTGTAGATATAAAATCTCCCACCTATATTCGCGAACATTATAATGGAGATGGAACAAAGAAAGTCAAAGAAACTCCACCGATTTTATAGCAGGTAGAGAGCAATGACGGAATTTTCATGAGTGTTAAGCACAATTATAAATTAAGGAGATTAAATTATGGATTTAAACAAAACGTATTTTGCGGATATTTACAATTCCGCTTGTTCTGCCACTGACGAGCTAAGCAAAGCTCGTCATATGTTAGGACATTATCATTACCTAACTAATGCAGAACACAAATTGTTAAGAAAAGCTCTGCACCTACTGTATGAAAAGATTGTTGCAGTAGGCAATGATATTCAGAGGTATAAGGAAGCAGAAACAGTTGATTTCATAATACCTGAATCTGAGGGGGAAGAAACATAATTGACAATGTTATAGCCTGTTTCAGAAAAAAGTACGAATCTCAGAGGATTTGTTTTGCAATCCGAGAGATTCGGAGCAATAATAAGTTTAGGGGGCATAGTCCCGAATGATTGAAAGGAGATTACATAATGCCGAGAATGAGATTGATTTCAGAAGCGTTTAACGAAATCAAAAAAGACGATCCGAACACGGCGATAACGCTAAGTGGACTCAGAAATCTTGTCCGTCAGGGAAAAATCCCTTGTACGAAGATAGGCAGAAAAACGCTTATCAACTATGATGCGTTGATTGAATATCTAAGCGTCAATACCTAACATCATGTAAAGCTGAAAAGTATAAGGCCTCTGGCATTGTTCAGACAGTGCCAGAGCTTATACTACAAGCCCTAAATATAGAAAAACCGAGAGAAACACAGCAAAATCGAGGAAAAAAGAGAAAAAACTACGTTTATCAGAGGAAAAGTTTTGCAATCTACAAAAATTTGCGCAATAATTAGTTTAGGGAGACAAATTTTCGATATGGAAAGGAAGTTGTAAATTGAATGTCAACAGCAAGAAAGAAAGGCAGAGGATATGAAATCCGTGTCTCCTGCGGAATTGATATCAACGGCAAGAAATTAGGAAAATCGAAAACATGGATACCTGACGAGGGTATGACGCAAAAGCAGATTGAAAAAGAGCTTGCACGTCAAAAGGTGCTTTTTGAAGAAGAGGTAAAAAACGGAATTTGTCCCGACAACAAAATCCGATTCGTTGACTTTTCTAAAAGGTGGATGGACGAGTACGCAAAAGTCAATCTGACAATCAAGACATATGCGAGATATGAAATCTACTTAAAACGTATCAATCAGGGTATCGGACATCTGAAACTGAAAGACATCACGCCTCTGCAGCTCAATGCTTTTTACAGAAGCTTAGAGGCAGACGGAATCAATCAACGGAAACGGTATGACGAAAACGGAGATTTAATCAACAACGGCAAACTTGCTCCGAAAACGATTCTCGACCACCACAGAGTAATATCAAAGATTTTATCTACTGCGGTTAAGTGGGGATTGCTTGAAAAGAATGTAGCTATGAGAGCAGATCCGCCGAAAGTACCCCATAGAGAAATATCGTATCTGAACGAACAGGAAGTCCGTCAAATGCTGACTCTTCTTGAAAAGGAGCCGATTCAGTATCAAACTATGATTACTCTGCTTGTCTATACGGGTATCAGACGCGGAGAGCTATGCGGCTTGGAATGGAAAGATATTGACTTTGAAAATCAGGTCATGCATGTTGTCCGTTCTGCTCAGTACATAGGCAATAAAACCATGATTACCAAAGAACCGAAAACAAAATCGGGAATCCGCCACTTTTCGCTGAGTATTCACGCCTGCATCCTTTTGAAAAAGTACAAACACTGGCAGTTGGAACAAAAATTAAGTGTCGGAGACAGGTGGGAAGAAAGCGACAGACTGTTTACGTCATGGAACGGGAAACCGATTCACCCTGATACCGTATCGGACTGGTTTTCAAAGTTCATCAAGCGAAGCGGGCTTCCGTATGTAACGCTGCATTCCTTACGGCATACAAACGCAACGCTGATGATTGCAGAGGGTACGGATGTTTGTACTGTTTCAAGGAGACTCGGACATGCCAACACGGCAACGACGTTAAACATCTATGCCCATGCGCTGAAATCCAAAGACAGAGAAGCGGCGAACACGCTTGACAATGTGCTTGAATATCATGAGAAAATCAGTTAAAAATGAGGTGTTTATGCGGCTTAGGAGGGAAACGGGAGGGAAAGCAAAATTACAGCAAATCTGTAAAAAGCAGAAGAAACGGAACACAATTCTGAAATTTCCCTCCGTAAATCAAAATTTCCCTCCGCAAAATCCAGACCGCAAAGAAAGGGAAAACCCTTGCAAGCGACCACCTGCAAGGGTTCATTGGTTGCGGAGACAGGACTTGAACCTGCGACCTCCGGGTTATGAGCCCGACGAG
>CAOKER010000010.1 GCA_948467545.1 uncultured Eubacteriales bacterium | reverse complement strand
CACGCTTCATTATACTACTATATTATCTAAGCTGCCGAAAATTTAGAAACCCGCTACGGCAAATAATCAAAAGGACGCAAAATCTCACCGGTGTAAGCGTCATTCACTTCAAAATGAAGATGCGGAGCTTTGGAATGTCCTGTATTCCCGGATAGGCCGATGACATCCCACGGCATAACCTGCTGACCGACAGATACATTGACAGCACTTAAATGTGCGTAAATCATTACCACATCATCGTCCTCGCTTCTTATCTTTATATAAATTCCATATGTGTCCATACCGTGAGACGTTTCGTATGCATTATAATTAATCTTAGTTGATAAATCCACAACCGTACCGGCACATACACTGTGAACGGGCGTTCCTTCATCCGCTTCTATATCAGTTCCTCTATGAGATATTTCTGTTCCCACATAATGCGGCCAATCATTTATTAGAGTTCCTCCCTCAATCGGCATCACCGGAGCAGTTATAGCCGGAATCACCTCCGGTTCAGGCTGTTGTACAGGTTCTTCCGGTGGAATATACGTCGACATTTTTTTCATATACGCAAAGGAAGCGCTTCTCTCCGCTTTTGTTTCATTTTGAACAGACGTACTCAATATCGGTCTTGAACCAAAACTGTCATTATACATCACCGGATTATTGTTGCAATATGTAAACATATTGTATGAAATGAATCCTCCTCCTGTTGAAACATACCCGTCTGCATTGATAAACCTCCTTATCTGCGGATCGTAATACCTGCTTCCGCAGTAGTAAAGCTTAGTCTCATTGTCATAGAAATATCCCCTGTAACGTATCGGATTGGCATACGCTATATGACTTTGGTCGCTTATTTCATCTCCGTTTTCATCAGTCACGGCAAACAGCTTTCCCCAACCGTCATAGCTGTAGCATGCGATTATCCTGTTGCTTTCGTCCGAAAGCTGCAATACATCTCCCTGCAAACTGGTTATATAATGGTACCTTTTTACATCCGCCCCGTTTACATATGCATCGAAAGCATACGGCGTTCCGCTTTCGTCATAGTAGAACACATATCTGTCCGTCCGTACGGAACCATTATAGCTGCGTTTCAGCTCAACTACCTTACTGCCGTCTAAACGGTAGCTGTCGGTATATTTTCCTACCGACCTCTTCTCCGTACGTATTCCGTTTTCATTATATTCATATAACAGATTTTCTCCGTTTACCTGTGTTCTCCTAAGTCTTCTTCCGTTCTCCCATGTAAATTCATACTCATCTCCGTTGTAGTATGACAGCGGATTTCCTATCTCATCGTATGTAATTTCATGACCTTTAAACGCCGTAAGCAAGTCTCTCCACTCTGTATTTCCGTACGTATACGTATCTACGGACATGGTATTTCCGTTTGGTCCTCTATTTATGACGTCCGCTACTCCCTCGTATCCGTTTCCGCGGTATGTTCTTGCAGCCGTTATATTGCCGAAGTTGTCATACTCATAAACTGTTGTACTCGCGTCAGTCCCAAAGCAGTCTCTGCTTTCAAATACCAACTGATTATATCTGTCATACTGGTACCTGCTGTTTATCAAATTGCCTACTCCCGGCATTCTCATCAGCGCCGAGGATATATTTCCGATATTGTCATATCCGTAGCTTATTTGCGACTGCTGCTGCGTTGCCGTGAAGTTGTATTTCACATTATTTATCTTCGATGTTGTCTGATTCTCCGACGCTCCGGCTTCATATACGTATATGTCCTGCTGAGATAGCCCGGCGAGCTAAGCTTCGCGTTTCTGTAGGTACAGCGGTTAAGCGCGTCATATCTATAAAATATCGACTCATCCGTTACTCCGTTTTTCTTAATTGAATATCCTGTGAGCTGACCTCCGTCGTTATAGGTATATGCTCCCTCACATCCGTTTTCTCCGTCATAATATTTATGTCTTGTCAGTCTGTTTTTGCTGTCATAGCTGTTCTCAAGCTGCTGTATGACCTCATTCTTCTCAGTCTGTACGCATCGTATCAGTCTTCCGAGAGTGTCATATTCAAATTTATATGCGGCAAGCTCTTTGCCAAGCTGTGTAATCCTTGCTCCTGCGATATTTCCGAGATAATCGTAATCATAAGTTACAATCGTCAGTGTATCCTGATACGTTACGGTCTTTACCCTGTTAAGATTATCGTATGTATATCTGACACAGCCTCCGTTTCCGTATGTTATTTCACTTCGATTATGCGTCGTCGCGTCATATACATATGTCGCAAGTGTTCTGTCTCCCACCTTTGTAGATGTCTTCTGACCTATGTCGTTATATGTAAGGCTGTATACCTGCGGCATGTATCCCGGTGAGGTCAAATTATTAAGCTGTCCGTATACTGTTTTCGGCATTATATATCAGAAAAACAAGCGTGATAAAAGTATATCGTAATATAAATAACTACTTTTTTCACGCTTTTCCTCCTTTCTCATTTATTTATACAGTTTATATCTCATATATTTCATTTTCATTCAAATAAAAAATCCGTTTTTCTCCCTTCTTATATTCCAAGTTATATTCTATATTTTAATATTTTAATTAAATCGTCATGTCCTAAAGCTATTGTATTACAAAATTACCCTGCTTACCGTGAAAAACTTATCCGCCGCAAGGATCTATCTCTATGGTCATCATAACAAATCAGCTCATTCGCAGTTATAAATATCATAAAACGGTATAGCTTAAAAGAATAGTAAGCTTTATATTAATATTATATCCATATTTTTCTTGTTTGTCAATAGTTTGTTGTGAAATATTTTTGATTTTATTAACATTTGTGCTCTGATAATAAATATCAGACAAAGTTTTTTATAAAGTAAAAATAATTTTCATGGCAAAATTCTCCATTTTTTTGCTTGCTATGCTTGACTCAGACAAAAAATTATGTTATATTTATATATGATAAAAAATATAAAGTTTTTCACAATAAGTAATTTAATGCCGACAGATACATTTCGATTAAAACTGCGGTGCATATATAAGAGACATCGGGACAAACTATACTCAATAAAGACTATAATTCTTTTATAATTTATAAAGTGTTTCGTCGACGGATTTATAAACTGAAAAAGTTAAGGAAATCCTCCGCATTTAAATTGACACTTATTGATTGGTATTCTTTGTCAGCGTAATATTGGCATCAAATACCATATTTTAGTTATATATAAACAAAATGAAAGGACATTCAGTTATGTTGAGTTACAATAACATGATAGGCTGTTGTGAAAAAATATGTAGTTTTTTCACAAAGAAAAAAGAAACATGCCCGGTTTTTCTGACGGCAAAATACAACAGTCATTTTGGAATTTATAATAAAAAGAAAAACAAAGAAATAGCCGGATTTGACATGCACGGAAACCATAGCATAAACGCCGCTTATGTCGTTCTTATCGGTGCGGTTATAACAGCATTATTGTGGTTTTCGGGAGTAATTGACAAATTGGTATTCAAAATCAAATTCAAAAAAAGGTAGCTTTCTCTTTCTCTTCTTTATAATAAAAGCCTGAAAATACGTAATAACACATCGGCAGCGGATGATTTTTTGCAATCCGCCGCCTAAAGAACGTAAGAACGTCTGTCAGTCTAATGTCTGTAAACTGTACGTCTCGACCGTCGGCGATATAATTTCAGTCTTTTTCACCTTTATTCAAAGCGCCAAGCAATATTAATATAACTACAGCACGGGGCATCGGTAAATCGAATTTGCTCCGTGCTTTATTATTTAATTTGCTAAGTCGATGTTTCCTCATATTTCCATCAAAGTTAATATATTGCCCATTATTTTCCGATACTAAAACATATATTACTATATATCCAAAAATAGCAAAATTAACAATAATTGTAAAAAGTGTACTAAAACCAACTGTTAAAATATGTAAATGTTTTTACACATTTACCTCTTGATATTTTTTCCAATTTATGGTAAACTATATTTGCTCAAAAAGAGAGACAAGTTTACAAATGTTTCTTCTCTTTGACAGTCTGTACTCGCTTTGGTGCAGAATATATCAAGTACAAAAAACTTTAATATAAATGTATAGGAGTATCAAAATGGAACAAAACATCAATATCCTTATAGCAGATGCTAATGACGATTTTCGTCTAAAATGCCGTGAACGTCTCAGAGACTACGGTTATAGTTTAATTTCTGAAGCAAGGGACGGCGAAGACGCACTGAGCAAAATCGGAAACAGTCATCCCGACGTCGTAATTGTCGACTCTTGGCTACCTAAGCTTGACGGAATTAAACTTATAAAAGCCTGCCGCATAATTAATTTTGGTATTGATTCGATTCCTGCATTTATAATAGTTTCTGAGTCAATGACGCCTTCAATGCTGTCCGAGCTGACACAAAGCGGTGCGGACTACATAATGATGAAGCCGATCGACTATAAAAGTCTTGCAGAACGGATTTCCAATCTCTGTGCCTCCAAACGCATTATTTCCCCCAACAACGTACAACGCGCTCAGCCGGTGAACGAAGTATTTGCAGGCAGTGATCTTGAGACACAGGTAACTAAAGTAATACATCAGATAGGTGTTCCTGCTCACATTAAAGGCTATCAATATTTGAGAACCGCTATTCTTATGACAATTGAAGACAGCGACATTATTAATTCTGTCACAAAGATTTTGTATCCCACGGTTGCAAAGAAATATGCGACGACATCTTCAAGAGTCGAACGTGCTATCAGACACGCAATTGAAGTTGCATGGGACCGCGGAGATGTTGAAACATTAAATTCGTATTTTGGTTTTACAATACAAAACAACCGCGGAAAGCCTACAAACAGCGAATTTATAGCTATGATAGCAGATAATCTCAGGCTTTCAAATAAATATTCGTAATCGAGCGGGATAGAGTAATTATTAGTTTTGCCGTCGAATTATGATGCCGACGAATAATATTATATAGAGTTATTATGTTTTCTTTTTACTTAAATAATGCTTATTTCCTCCTTAATATATAAAAAATATCAGCGGCCGAGAGGTAATTCCCTCTCGGCCGCTGATATTTTTATTATAACAAACGCGGTGCAAAGCGTCATTTAGATACATCGTCGGTCTCGACACTTACCGTTTCTCCCGACACCACCTTACCGATAAGCTCCTTTGCCGTCTCGATTGTCTCTTTGTTCGGAATCATAACAGAAGCATATGCTCCGCCGAGAGAATAAGGCGCCTCTGTAGATCCATAACCGTCCACACTGTAAGATACAATATTCCATTCTCCGCCTTTCTTAAGCTGATTACGGACAATTGAAGATATTGTACTGTACGGGATGGTTGTTTCAAAGCTGTCCTCGACAGTTTCCATAAGAGAAGAATAATTTTTCAGCATTTCTGTAGAAAGCAGCTTTTCGGCAACCTTTTTTATAACCTGCATCTGATTTTCACCGCGCTGCCTGTCACCGGTAGGAAATGCATATCTCTCACGGGCAAAATACAGTGCTCCGGTTCCGTCAAGCTCATTCTCCCCGCGGGTATAATGCAGTCTCTTGCCTATTTCATCATAACTGCAGTATGAATAAAAATCGTAATCGGAATAAACCGTAATTCCTCCGATATTATCAATAATTTTTTCAAAGCCCGAGAAATTTACTCTGAAGTAATAATCAATATCTATATCATACAGCATACCAAGTGTGTCCATACATACATCTATTCCATAAATTCCGGCGTGAGTAAGCTTATCTCTCGCCCCGTTCGATATCGAAAGAGGAATAAAGTAATCACGCGGAGTGGAAACAAGAAGCACCTGTTTTGTCTTTGTATTGACAGCCGCAATTATATTAACGTCGGTACGGCTTTTTTCAACGAGGCCTACGCGGCTGTCAATTCCGCTGATAAGGACAGTAATGACTTCCTTAACCTCTTCTTCATCATCCTCCGAATGGTTCTTATTATCATTCTTTTCCTTGATTTCAATCGTCTTAATTTCCCGTATCTTAGATTCAATATCTTCATAGCCTTCTGTTTCTTTAATAAGACTGAGATATCCCGTATTAAGAATAATTGCTCCGGAATCTCCGTCAAATAGTGAATTTACCATATCGATTGTTCCGGTATATTCATTAGTCTTTATACTTTTGTCAAGTTCCGTGTTTATCTTTTCTATAGCCGAATCCGTATTTTCACGGTCCATTTCCTTAAGAATACCAAAAGTATAGTCTGAGGCGTCCGCAATATTGACCGCCTCGTCTTCACCGAGCACAAAGACTCCGATGTGAGTAATCTGACTTATCGGATTTGTAATACTGTTCAGCACTCCGTATGTCTTTGCAACCATAAAGCTTGCCCACCCAAGACAGAGGCTCAATATCAGAGATATTATTATACCGGTAATACAGCGCCCCTTTTTTCTGCTGTTACAGGTAAGAAAAACTTCAAGTCCGAAAAGAAGCAGAAGCAGAGCTATTATGATAATAAGAAATATTTCCGCCAAAAACTCTGTTCTGATTGCCAGATATACGAATATTCCGGCCGATACAAGAAAAACGACCGAGAGGATAATACCCAAAACAGAAATTAACCTGCGTTTGCGTCTTCTCTCGTTTGCGCTTTTAAAATCAAAATTATTATCATTCATATTAATCATCCATACCCTTCCTGGGGACCGTGACGCAAAGCGCCGCATTTTACAATTCATATATTATTTTACCGCTGCCGCGAAATTTGTTTTATTTAAGTTCGGCTTCGGCAGCAGAAAGCGCGGAAGCTATTACCTCATCCATATCATAATATTTGTACTCTCCAAGCCTTCCTCCGAAAACAATATTATTTTCCATAGATGCAAGCTGTTTATATTTTCCGTAAAGCATTCCGTTTTTTTCATCATTTACAGGATAATACGGTTCATCCCCCGGATGCCATTCAAAACTGTATTCACGGCTTATAACCGTTTTCGGCTGTTCAGAAGGATCAAACCACTTATGCTCAATAATTCGTGTCCACGGCGTTTCGCAGTCGGTATAGTTGACAACCGCGTTCCCCTGAAAATTATCGGTATCAAGTATTTCCGTTTCAAACCTGACAGACCTATATTCAAGATATCCGAGCTTGTAATCAAAATATTCGTCTATTTGTCCGGTATATATTACACGCTCGGCAATTTTATCAAGTTCCTTCCGGTTTAAAAGGTAGTCGGCATTTAATATGACATCGCTTCCGTCAAGCAGCTTTTCAATCACTCTGCTGTAACCGCCTGTCGGAATCCCCTGATAACGAGCGTTGAAATAGTTATTGTCGAATGTAAACCTTACGGGAAGCCTTCTAATGATAAAAGCCGGCAATTCTCTGCAGGGCCGTCCCCACTGCTTTTCAGTATAACCTTTGATAAGCTTTTCATAAATGTCGGTGCCTACCAAGCTTATAGCCTGTTCTTCAAGATTTTTAGGTTCTGAAACCCCCGCAGATATTCGCTGCTCTTCAATCTTTTTTTCTGCCTCTAATGGCGTAGTCACGCCCCAAAGCTTATTAAACGTATACATATTAAACGGCAGAGAATACAACTCTCCGCGGTAATTAGCAACCGGAGAATTAGTAAAACGGTTGAATTCCGCAAAACCCGTTATATAGTCCCACACATATCTTCTGTTGGTATGAAAGATATGAGCGCCGTACTTGTGAACATGTATTCCCTCCACTTCATCGGTGCGGACATTGCCCCCTACGTATGGACGCTTGTCCGCAACCAATACTTTCTTGCCGAATTTTACTGCCCTTTCGGCAAAAACGGCCCCGTATAAGCCGGCGCCAACCACAAGATAGTCATATTTTTTCATATTTATCAATCCTTAAATGCCTATTAAAGACACCCAATGGGCACCTCTTCGGTCTGCCCGTGTACCCTTTGTCTCTCAGTACAGCAAAAATGCGGGACATGGATTCCTTTAGCTTATTCACATATATAACCGTATAAATCCATCGTATTTGACTTATTGTGTCGACTGATTATATCATATTATGGCTTCCCTTGTCAACGCCTTCGAACGTAAATTAATCAGTTAAAATCATATAACCGATTAATCACGGCATATAATTATTGAAAAAATAAGTTGACAAATAATATACAGAATGCAATGTTTTAAAAAGTTTTATACTCAATATAAAATACATTTTATATTTCTAATTATATAAAGTTATATATTGACAAAATATTATATATATGGCATAATTACATATATAATATACAAAAGTGTCTTAATAACTATTGGTTATTACAGAGGACATGTTATGAAATTACACAAATACAATATATCTGCCGCCTTTACTAATCAGAAAGTTATGGTCAAAAAATGAAAAAGAAAATCGAACTCCCGTTAGCGCCGCCCGTATACTCCACAAATCACGGACAGGCTTTCTCATCTGCAATTTTCTGCGGTAATGATAGTATAAGAAACTGGTATCTCAACAATTCAATGGTCCTATCTGTAAACGATCAGAATGTCAACGGATATTTTACCCCCTGCGTAGATATATGCCAGTCAGGTATCGGAGACAACCCGTACATAGAACACAGACAATTGCTGTTCACATTTCTTGACGGCTGCATAAGCCGTGTTATCAGAAATATGATTGACAAGGGATATTATGTCTATTTCGGAGCTGTGGATGATTACTATATGAAAGGAAAAGACGGCTACCACTCAAGACATTTTATGCACGACGGCATGATATGCGGTTATGACCAAAATGATATGACTTACAGCATATATGCATACGATTTGCATTTAAGGCTCGGCGTATTCAAAACACCTCAAAGCTGCTTTGAAAAGGCAAGAAAATCAACCGAAAAAATGGGTATGTGCGGATTTGTTACGGCAATGAAACCTCTGCCTGTGAATGTAGAGTTTGATCCGTATTCGGTAAAAAATAAAATTAATGATCATCTTGATCCTAAGCTCACAGACAACACAATAGAAGGCAGCCACACGGCTTTCGGAATCGTCACTCACAAATATATGCTTAAATATATTGATATAATTTGCAACACTGATCCTGACCTGATTTTTTTCGATATAAAGCCGTTTAAAATGATACTTGAACACAAACAGATTATGCTTGAGCGCATCCAAAAAGTTGAAGAATATTTCGGATTAGGTAATTCCGTAAGTTCTGCTTACAGCTTAGTCGCCTATAAAGCGAAACTTCTCTGGAGCTTAGCCTTGTATTATAAAAATACCCGTCATAAAAACAAACTCAAAACAATGACGAAACTTATCAAATATATTGATTCTTCGGAGCAGGATCTGCTGACACAACTTATTTTACTTTATCCGTAATGATGCCGATATATATTTTGCTCTAAATACTTGACATAGCATACCGATGTGTTATATAATAATATTATATTTATATTCAAAAAGGAGATGGTTTTGTGGATCCGCTTCCCCGAAGTTGCAAGTATATCACTGTTCGAGCGCCTTTAAGATACGGTAAATGTGTTTGGATTAGCTTATATCTTGTCGATGTCGATTTAAACTGAGTATTCCATTCTCAAAACTTTTAACACATTTATTATATTTTGGAGGTCTATTTATCTATGTCCGATATATTTCAACAGCTGTTGTTACAGGTCATTTTGATTCTGCTCAATGCTTTTTTTGCCGCAACAGAAATCGCGGTTATATCACTAAACGAAAAGAGGATAAAAGCCAGAGCAGATGACGGTGACAAAAAGGCTGTAAAGATGCTAAAAATGATTGAAGAACCTACAAGGTTTCTTTCGACCATACAAATCGGAATCACTCTTGCCGGATTTTTAGGTTCCGCATTTGCAGCAGATAATTTCGCTGAACGTCTGTCAGGATTTATTATTAAAACATTCAGCATTTCGGAAATCCATGCAGGACTTATTAATACTGTAGCTGTAATTATTATAACGATTATTCTGTCATTCTTCACACTTGTGCTCGGAGAACTTGTTCCCAAGCGAATAGCAATGAAACATAAGGAAAAGCTTGCTGAGGGTGTATGCGGAATAATCTCTGTTCTCGCGTCTGTTCTTAAGCCGATTATCTGGCTTCTTACCGTATCGACCAACGGAGTGCTCCGCCTTTTCGGTATTGATCCTCATGATAAAGAAGAGCCGGTATCGGAAGAAGATATTGTTTTAATGCTTGATGCCGGTGCAGGAGACGGTTCTATTAATGAAAATGATATTGAATACATAAAAAATGTGTTCAAGCTTGACGGTATGACTGCCGAGGACGTTATGACCCCGCGCAGATCAATCGTTCTTGTTTCGCAGGACGCAGAAAAAGAGGAAATATTAAAAATAATCGAAAAAGAGGGATATTCGAGAATTCCTGTATACTCGGAAACTACGGACAATATCACAGGAATTTTATTTGCCCGTGACTTTTTGTTAAAACACTCCCGCCCCGATTTTAATATCGAGCAGGCTATGTTCCCCGCTACATTTGTTCCCGAAACCGCCCACCTTGATTCTCTGTTCAAGGACATGCAGAAGGAACATAATCATATTGTTGTTGTCGTAAACGAATACGGCGAGACCGCCGGCATTGTTACAATGGAAGACATTCTGGAGGAAATCGTGGGCGAAATCTGGGATGAATGCGACGAAGCTATTGAAGATATTATAAAACTCGACGACGATACCTATCTTGTACGCTGTTCCACATTTATAGAGGATTTCTTTGATTTCTTTTCAATCGAACCCGAAGAAGAGACCGACGCGACCACGGTAAACGGATGGATTACAGAGATGATCGGAGATATTCCCGAACAGGGACACTCTTTTGATTATAAAAATCTCACCGTAACCATAACAAAGGCAGACGATCTTATGGCACATGAAATCAACGTCAGAGTAAACGAGAACAATACCGACACCTCTGAAGAAACAACCGCATAAGATTAAATAGGAAATTAAATACCGTAATGAGTTTTTATCACGACTGTTTCGTATCATCGTAATAAAGAATAGTTCTCTTTTTTAGAGACAAACAAGCATCCTCTTTTATATATTTGCTTTGCTATTTTTCCATAACAAAAGTCGATAATTCTTCAATAATTTTCACACTGTCATGTCACTGAAATGGTTTATGTCAAAAAAGAAGTGTGCGGCTGACAAAAATTCAGCCGCACACTTCTTATATGCCTAATCATTTGCTTTCATAGATTCAACCATATCAATTTTCTTTAATTTCGGCAGCATAATTAAATCGACGACCGCAGAAAAACCAAGCGTCATAACGCCTGATATTACATAGCTGAAAGGTTTAACTGTTCTTCCGAACATCAAATCGTTTACCTCCACGGTATGAATAACAAATGAGTGAAGAAACATTCCTGCTATAAAACCGGCAAATGTACCGAGAATACACAAAATCATAATTTCACGATAAATATACAAAGCAGTCTCATGGTTATAAAAGCCGAGGACCTTTATTGTCGCAAGCTCTTTTCGCCTCTCGCATATATTGACGCTTATCAGATTATAAAGAACTATTACCGCAAGCGCGCCCGATGCAATTATCAACACGACAACTATATAATCAATGCTTTTCACCGAATTTGAAAAATTATCCCTGACATAATCGGAAAATGTCAGATACGATACCGATGAATTTTCAAGCAAGGCCGACGAAAAAGCCTCCTTTTCCTGCGAACCGATATCTCCGGAAACTGCAAGCACGGTTTTGCAGGAATAGTCTCCGAAAAGCTCTGTGTAAACATCGGCGCTTAAATATGCATATGCGCCTGCATAATTTTCGGTAACGGCACTTACCCGAATGTCCGCCTCTTCTCCCTTTTCGGAAATCAATGTAACCGTATCTCCAGCAGAAATTTCAAGAGTTTCACACAGCTTTTCCGTAAGAACAATTCCGTCTCCGAGCTGAATTGCCTCTCCGCTTTTTCGTTCCCTGAGATTTATAAAGTCATCAATATTGCAGTCGTTTTGCGGTACGACGATACGCACACCTCCGGATTTTCCATTATGCGATTTAACCGTTCCCGTCTCCATATTGAAATAACCCCATTTTTCAACTACAGCGTTATCGTTCATAAGCGAAACGAATTCATCACCCGGATTTGAGGCGTCAAGAGTAATCGACAAATCATAACGGTATATATCCCCGTACTGTTTGTCAACGATATCTCCTATAGAATCTTTAATTCCGAACCCTGTCACAAGAAGCGCACAGCATCCCGCGACACCGGCGACCGTCATAAATAACCGCTTTTTGTATCTGAACAAATTTCGCGCGGTAATTTTATGCGTAAATTTCATCCGCTTCCAAACAATTCCGATATGCTCAAGCCATACACGTTTTCCCGCCTTCGGAGCCTTGGGAAGCATCAGTGCGGCCGGCTTTTCAGCAAGTGTTTCACGGCATGACAAAAATGTTGTCAAAACTACAATTGCCACAGATAAAGCAACAATAACAAGCGCATAAACAGGTCTGAAAACTGCGTTTACGGCAGGAATATTATACATCATTCTGTATGCATTGCCGATTACCGTCGGAAAAATCTTAAATCCTATCGCTACTCCCAGAATTCCGCCCGACAAAGATGCAAGCGAGGCATACAGAATATAGTATATCATCACGTCTGACATAGAATATCCAAGTGAACGCAGGATTCCAATCTCACCGCGCTTTTCCTCTACCAGCCGCGTCATAGTAGTAAGCGACACAAGCGCGGCGACAAGATAGAAGAAAACCGGAAATACCCTGGACAGCGCCTCCACCTTTTCAACATCTCCGGAAAAGGTAGTGTAACCCGTATTTGAAAATCTGTCTCCGAAATACCAGCGCGGTACTTCAAGCTCCGATAACTCAGCCTCTGCTTTCTCAAGCTCCTGCCTGGCATTGGAAAAACCGTTCTCAAGCTCCGATACCGCCTCCTTATATTCGGCTGATTCGGTATAGTCGGGGATAGCTCCGTATAACTGCATATACTGGCTGTACATAGATTCAAACATATCGGAAAAGCTTTTGTCAAGCTCGGCCTTTGCGTCATTATAATTACTGTTATACTCCGACCACGCGCGGTCCAGCTCTGCACGGGCATCGCCGTAAAGTTCATTATATCTTAATTCCGAACGAGTATCTGCAAGCCCCTCAAGCGACGACGCAAGATTTTCAATTAAATCCGCGTATTCATCTCCGAAAATATCATAATTATATGCGCCCTCAGCAAGCACATATATATCGGTAAAAAACTCCGTATCAATAGTACCCTCTCCGGCCATTATATACAGTGAAACGGTTCCCGTACCAACCGTACTCGGTTCGCCTTTGATTGACATTGAAATCGGATTTTTCATGATTCCTACGACGGTAAACTCTCTCACCGCCAGCAAGCCGTCATCGTCAACCGTTATAATATCTCCAATCCCGTGATTTGACACATATGAATTGCAGTCAGCTATAAGACATTCACCGGCAGAAGACGGCAATCTCCCCTCAGACAGCTCCACCATACCTATAGATGAATTTTCGCCTTCTCCGCAGACAATCTCGGAGACATCCGTCTCATAAATTCTCGCCACATAAGAATTTCCTTCTTTATCTTTAACGGAACTGTCAACTGTTTTCATTCCCGCAGCGTCCTCTACTCCGTCGTATGAACGTACCGCATCGACGTCATCATCTGTCATCCCGGCGCTCCCCTTGATGTCAATATCATACACGCGCATCCTTTCAAAGTAATCGGATACAGTATCCTTCATATCCGGCGTAGTAGATATAATTCCGGCAAGAAATCCTGCTCCGAGAGCGGTTATAGCGAGAATCGACAAAAAGCGGTTTAGACTGCCTCTGAGATTGCGAAGCATAAGTTTCCGATAATTTTTATGCATATCCATTACCACTCAATATCCTCCGCGGCTGCAGGCGCAGCATTGACGGTAACCTCCGTAATTTTTCCGTTCTTTACTCTTATAACCCTGTCTGCCATAGCCGCAATCGCAGAATTATGAGTAATAATAACCGTGGTTTTATTCATTTGATGACAGGTCTGCTCCAAAAGCTTAAGAATACTCTTGCCGGTATTATAATCAAGGGCTCCTGTCGGTTCGTCACATAAAAGAAGCTTCGGATTTTTTGCAAGTGCACGGGCAATTGAAACACGCTGCTGCTCTCCTCCCGAAAGCTGTGCGGGAAAGTTATACATCCTCTCGGACAAGCCTACCATATCCAATGTCTGTGCCGCGTCAAGCGGATTTTTGCATATCTCGGAAGCAAGTTCGACATTTTCAAGCGCGGTCAAATTCTGTACAAGATTGTAAAACTGAAATACAAAACCAATATCATATCTCCGATATTCAGTAAGCTTCTTCTGATTATATGATGAAATTTCCGCACCGTCAAGATAGATCTTTCCTTCGTCCAGAGAATCCATTCCTCCGAGAATATTCAAAAGAGTTGTTTTTCCCGCACCGCTCGGCCCCAAAACAACACAAAACTCTCCTTCAGATACCTCAAAGCTTGCGCCGTCAAGCGCGCGGATAATGTTGTCTCCGGATCTATATATTTTTGAAACACCGTCAAATAAAACAAAGTCTTTTTTTAATTTTCTCTCCATAAACAAGACCTTCCCTTTCGTACATTTTCAAAGCTTCAATAAAGCTCATAACGCCGTCATGAGAAGATCGGCGGCGAATTTTACGGATTTTGTGTATTTTACGGATTTTGCAGATTTTATACCTTCATCGAAAAACAACGGATCCCGCCGTCTCAGAGGAGGAGGACAGCTTGTTTTTAGCTATACAGCTATGACAGCAATGAAAATTCGGCTATGCCGGAAAAAAGTACAAAAAATGAGCGGAAAAAATTTTCGGTCATCATGAACTTCCGATTATGCTGATAATTTCTGTCTTTGATACATTAAAATTTAGAGGTAATTTAAATATACACCTTCTTTTTTAGTTATAAATGTCTTTTTTTTTAATTATTTCAATATAATATTCTGTTTTACAAAACGCTTCATTACAATTAACACGAAATTAACAAATAATTTTTATAATAAATATAAAAACAGCATAATTAAATTATACTCATCTGCAGCAAATGTTTTTCAATTAAATTCCGAAAAAGGAGCAGATTAAAAATGAAAAAAACACTTTTACTGATAATGAATCCCCATGCAGGAGTAATGAAAGGAAAAGACAATTTATTTTCAATCTGCAATACCTTATGCGCCGCCGATTTCGACGTAAGTATAAGAATAACACAGTCTTCCGGTCACGCAATCTCGATTGCCCGTGAGGAAGGAGCGAACTTTGAATACATCGTATGCTGCGGCGGAGACGGAACGCTGCACGAGGTTGTCTGCGGAATGCAGCGCATACCGGCTGAAAGCCGTCCCCTGTTAGGATACATCCCTGCAGGGACAACAAATGATTTCGCTCAAAATTTCGGACTTTCATTAAATCCGGCAGAATCGGTAAAAAGAATCACCAATCCCGAAATAGTGGATATTGATATCGGAAAATTCGGAGATAACAAAAAGGGAGATAACTTTTTCACATACACTGCGGCAACAGGCGCATTTACGGACGCGTCGTACAGAACGCCGCAGAAAACAAAAAACGCTATCGGATATATGGCATATATACTCGACGGAATAACACACCTCGGAAATATCAAGCCTATTCATATGTGCATTACCGCGGGTAACAGGGTATTTGAGGACGATTATATCTTCGCCTCTGTTTCAAATTCCACAACCGTCGCAAAAATGATAAAAATAGATAAAATCGGCGTTGACATGTCAGACGGTTTATTTGAGCTTATTCTAATAAAAAATCCGCAAAACCTAAAGGATGCGGATACAATTGCCAAGAGTCTTCTTTCTCCCAACGATCCGAAATACGGACTTGTACGCGCGCAGGCAAGCAATATAAAATTTGAAACAGACAGTAAAACCGTGTGGACGCTTGACGGTGAAATGGCGATTGCCCAGAAATCTTTTACAATCTCATGCCTTAACAAATCACTGAAATTTATTAAATAACTCTTTCTACGCATAAAAATATAACTGAAATCATCAATTAATATATTCCCCGCCACTAAGACGGCAGTTACACCTGCTTTTTCTTCGGTGTGTCAGTTACCGTCGAAACTTTTTTCATAATTCAACAAAATGAGAGCGCAAGCGGGAAACCCGCTTGCGCTCTCATATATAAAATTTCCAAGCTCTGTATCCTATGTAATTTTATCATACGTTTTACAAAGCCTCAAATATCAGAATATCTACAAAATTTTATGCACTCATTCGATTCAATTATAAAGTTCCTTCAAATCTCGCCGCCACTTCTTTCAGCCATTGCCTGACAGGAAGATGCTGAGGACACATTTTCTCGCACTGTCTGCACCCGATACAGGCACTTGCTTTTCCGAACTGCTCCGACAAATGATTATACAGCATGGTCTGTGCCGTCCACGTTTTTGTTTCCAGCTCCCCCACATCAGCATTGTAAAGATCAAAATATTTCGGAATAGCAATGTTTACGGGGCAGTTGTTAATGCAATAAGAGCATCCGGTACACGGTATGGCAACTCTGCTGTTGATAATGTCTGCGGCTTTCTCAACCAATGCATATTCTTCTTTTGTGAACGGCACAAAATTTTCCATGTATGACAGATTATCTATCATTTGCTCCATGCTGCTCATGCCGCTTAATACCAGCATGACATTATCTTGACTTGCTGCGAACCGAATTGCCCATGAAGCAACCGACATGCGGGGATAATACGAACGAAGAAGTTTTTCGGCTTCTTCCGGGACATTGGCAAGTGTTCCTCCCTTTACCGGTTCCATAACAATAACCGGTTTTCCGTGCCTTTTCGCAGTTTCATAGCATTTTCGTGATTGGATTGCGTCGCTTTCCCAATCCAGATAATTAAGCTGTATCTGGACAAAATCGACTTCCGGATGCTCCTTTAACAGCCGGTCCAATACGTCGGCTGTGTCATGAAAGGAAAATCCAAAATATTTTATAAGCCCGGCGGATTTTTTCTCCCTGAGAAAATTAAAAATGTGTGTATCTTCCGCAGCTTTAATTCTGTTTCCGCCCATATCATGAATAAGATAGTAGTCAAAATAATCTACTCCGCACCTTGCAAGCTGGGTATCAAAGTAGTCTTCAAGTTCTTTCTCTTCATGAATAAGAACAAGAGGCATTTTATCAGCAAGCAAAAACGAGGACCGCGGGTACCGTTTCACAAGACACTCCTTTACAGCAGCTTCCGACTGCCCGTTGTGATAAAACCACGCTGTATCAAAATATCGGAATCCTCTATCCAAATAAGCATCAATCATATCGCATAACAGCTCTTTATCTACAATAGAAAAATCGCCTCCCACAAGCGGCAGACGCATAAGACCAAAACCTAATTTTTTCATATGTTTTCCCCCGTTTTAATACGTTTATATTCCTTTGATTTTATCTGTGCATATGTCGGTGTATTTCTCCCACAGGTCCGTCATCGTCTGCTGTTCCCGCTCGGTTAAAGACGCATATGTTTCAAGTTCCGCTTTTTCTATCCATGAAATGACTTCCTTTTGAAACGCACGTCCTTCGTCGGTCAGTATAATTGAACGGGATCGCCTGTCTTTACGGCTCTCCGTCAACGTCAAATATCCTTTTTTCTCGAAAGAGAGAATAACCTTATTAACGGTCTGCTTCGGAAAATACAAGGTATCGCACAATTCCTTCTGTGTTGTTCCGTCGTCTATTAACTGTAATACAAACATGGAAATATAAGTCAGATTATATTTTTTAGCATATTCCTCATAGACATGATTTAACTTCTGCCACGACAGATAAAACCGTTTTAAATTTTTTGGTCTGTTCAATTCCTTCATAATTAGTCTCCTTTTAGACTATTATAACAGGATACAAATAAAAAATCAAGAGCTTTTCTTTTTTCAACGTATACAAGTCTTTATTTTTGCTCTGTTATCTTAGGGGCTGCAAGCAGTTTTGCAAAAAAACCGCAGAGAAATCATATCTCTGCGGTTATTGCAAACCTGAACGCGCACCTGTAATTATCTTAAATCATATCCAAGATCACATCCGAACAAATCAGTCCCCATCGGCGATTATTTTCATAAGCCTTACAATATCCTTTGCATCGACTTTTCCGTCTCTGTTGATGTCAGCATCGGTAACAAAAACATCCTGTTCGGATATTTTTTTCATAAGCCGCACAATATCTCTGGTATCGATGCTTCCGTCGCCGTTAACGTCTCCGATAATCCAAATATTATTTGACGTTACAGAAAAGTAAACATCATCTCCCGATGTATGAAGCCAATCGGATTTATCCGCCTCCCAATAATTTGAATTATATGAATCAACACGTACTCTATAGGAGCCTTCGGGAAAGCTTTTTGACAGACTCAAGTCTTTATACTCAAATATATCTTCATAGAACACATAGTCAGTTCCGTCAAACCGATAAAACCAGATATTGAAATGCGTCGTATTTTGAGTTTGCTTCCATACAAAATCGATCGCTTCATCAGGCAAGTAATTATTTTTCAATGTTTCAAGAGCGGTTTTTTCAGGTCTGACCGTCTTCAAGCATTCTTCGCATAAGTCATAAAATATCGGTTCTGCGGTATTGGCTTCTATATCTCCGCAGCTGCATTTATAGCAGTTATAATGAGGATGAGATTTCCAAAAAAATACAAATGTATTATATGAGTGTACATGTGTACCGGAAGCAAAGTTCGGTCTTATATAATGAGTTGCGCCATACGGCGAATTAACATCGGAGCCTCTCCAGTTGATAGTGCGTATCCATACAGGGTCTCCGTTATCGACAATATCATCTCTTCCGTTTGCCTCGGCAATTACCGCCGTATAAATATCTGAGGAAATTACCACGCCCGTGTGTCCATGTCCGGAAAGTCCGGCAGAGAAAATATCTCCCGGCTGGGGCAGAAAATCAGGAGTATTTTCATAAACCGTCCAGCCATTCTCCGCCCAAAAAGAGCTTTTCCATACATCTCCGCCACTATGATTCACAACATACCCGCAATTTGTCCAAGGATTACCGGTCATAAGATAATTAACATATGCTTTTACAAATTCCGTACATTGTGTGCCGTATGCACCGTCAAAATTATACTCGGCGTCCTGCTGCGAATTCAGCCACGCGACAGCCTCGGCTTGCGTCTTTATACTGTTTGCGGCAGAAACCGTCACTGCTGTGAAAGGAATCGTACAGCACAGCAGGGAAACAGATAATACTGCCGAAAAGACACGCTTAATTTTATTCATTTGAATTACCATGCCTTTCTGACGTGAAAAAGTATGCGGTGATTTGAAGATTTCCGCATTTTTCATAATATTTCCGTCTCAGTTCCAATTTGTCCTCGATTGTTTCTAACGATATATTTATCAAAACTTCCAACGGATTAATCTGCCGCGGCAATCATTTTCATAAGCCTTACAATATCCTTTGCATCAACTCTGCCGTCGCCGTTGATATCAGCGTCCGTAACAGTTACATCCTGTCCGGATATTTTCTTCATAAGTCGGACAATATCCTTGGTATCCATTCTTCCGTCGCCGTTAACATCGCCGATAATCGAAAGTTTATTTGGCGTTACGGTAAAAACGGCAGAAGCCGTACCGCTCACCGATATAATCCCTAAAGTATACTCTCCCGCAAGCAATGAGGCAACGTATTCGGAATTGAGCTTAACAACGATGCTGCCTTCATGCACCGTATAGCTGTTTTCATCAAGAGTTTTACCGTTAAGCTCAACCCGGATGAAATCGTCAAAGGCTGCGTTAGATTTAAACGACAGCTCCGCCGCAGAGCCTTCGCCGACCTTTAAACCCACGCCTTCAATTATTTCCGGAGCAAGCTTATCAATCAAGGTGCTTTCTTTGCTGATTTCTTCCGTACAATTTTCTTCCGAAAAACATTTTCCGCAGTCTTTACAGAAATAATAATTAATATTGCCCGCCTCGGCAGCGGTAGCAGGCTTTTCGCCGCGAAATTCTATATTCTTATGATTCTTTGAATCGATATCTCCGTATTCAGCACCGCAGGCTGCGCAAACCGCCCGCTTATTACAAGCCGCCTCGCCTCCGGTATGTTCGGCCAGAGGAAGCTCAGCGTCCGAGCCGTCAATCACCTCTCCGCATTCGCCGCAGACCGTGTACGCCGCATGACCGTGCTTAGTACAGGTAGAAGCTTCGGACGGATAATCCGTACCCATGCGATGAGAGCAGCTGATTGTAACAATACAGGAAGCCGTATAACCGCCGTCTTCCGTCTCCGCGGTAATTGTCACCACTCCCTTTTTGAGCAGCCTTACCACGCCGCCGGAAACAGCCGCAACGCTGTCATCGGAACTGCTCCACCTCAGATTTTTATCGGTCGCCGCATCCGGATAAAATATCGGAATCAAGGTCAGAGTTTCGTCACCCGTTTCAACCCGTGCCGCCTTTTTATCAAGCTCCAAACCGGTAACGGGAACAGGTTTTTCTTTTACGCTGACAATCGCCGGTATCACGGTGAAAGAAACCGAAGCTTCATTGTAATTATAGGCCGAACGGAAGATAAAACCTACGGAATAGTCCCCCGGCGCAACCGATTCGTCAACGGTAAAAGTCAAAGTTACGAGCGTACCGTTTGCATTTATATCGTTGTCCGCCGTCCAGATATACTGTTTGCCCATTGTCAAATCCGAAATAACGGAGCCGTTCCGAACAGTCGGAGCACCAAGCTCGGAAGAATATACGGGCGTTATCTCCAAATACATAATTCCCGGATTATTTATCAAGTTCACGTCCACCGTAACAGTATCGCCGGGAACGCATTCCCTGCTTTCGCAAATAACGGACGGCACTTCCGACGCTGACGAAAAAACTGTCGTCCAATTTACCGACATTACCATGAGTATCAAACAAAGCATAACTGACAAGGCTCGTTTCAAGTCTATACCCCCTTAGTTTTGCGGCCCAAGTACGATCGTAGAGGTATTTGTCTCATAATCGTAATTAGCCAAGTATTTTTTAAGCCGTACAACATCCTGTCCGTTAATGCTGCCGTCGCCGTTTGCGTCTGCTCCCGCATTGATGCCTACGGCAGACGTCTGTGTTTCGTAATCATAATTTGCAAGATATTTTTTAATCCGCACAACATCCTGCCCGTTTACCGCCCGGTCTCCGTTCGCGTCTCCGTATGTGAAATCAACAACTTCCACCGTACCGTTCACAATCGAAATATTCACATTCTGCTCGTCATAATTTACACAGCTTCTCAATACAAAGCCCACTTCATAACTGCCTGCGCCGATACTGTCCGCCGTTGTAAACGTAAACGTCATCAGCGTCCCGGCGCCGTAAACATCGTTATCCGCAACCCAAACGTATTGCTTTCCCTGCGTAAGATCACCGATAAGCCCGCCGTTCTTCACACCCACAAGTGTAAGACTGTCCGAATATGTCGGAGTTAATTCCAAATATGCAAAGCCCGGATTGTTTTCTATAACAACAGAGACGGTAAATTCCGTACCCTTCAAAACGGTTTTGCTCTCAACCGCAATGCGTGCCGAACCGTCCTCCGGAAGCTTTTCACCGTATTCAAAGGTTTCCGAAGATTTTTTTCCGCAAACGGAACAGCTCTTGTAATATACCGCTTTTCTATCGGAGGAAGCCGGAGATTTCAGATACTCTATGCTTGCTTTTTCTATATAGTTGTGTTCACCGGTCGCCGAAATGACGGCGCCTGTCATAATCTTTTGACCGCAGCCCTTACAATATGTATCACCGGTATACCCGTCCGCGCCACAGGACGCGGAAACGGAATTTCTCACTTCTATGCCTCCCGCGTGATTCAGGCTGTCTGATTGTCCGTACTCCTCGCCGCAGGCTGCGCACACCGCCCGCTTATTACAGGTTGCCTCGCCTCCGGTATGATCGGACAAAGGAAGCTCTGCGTCCGAACCTTCAATCACCTCTCCGCATTCGTCGCAAACCGTATACGCAGCATGACCGTGTATCCTGCAGGTAGACGCAACGGCGTCATAATGCGTCGTATTCGTATGTATGCATTCGTCAAAGCCTTGTCCTACCGCAACGGTAAACGTATCCGAAAAACCGCCGCAGGAAACTGTTATCGTCTGAATTCCGTTTTTCAGAGCATTATATCCGTTTACAGTGTATTCCGACAGCGGAATTACTTTGACAGAACCGTCGGTATAGGTTCCTTCAACCGTCATTCCCGTCAGATCAAGCGTTTCTCTGAGACCGTATTCGCGTTTTTCGGGCAGCGTCTTTATATAAATTCCGGTAAGCTTTGGAGAGGGATCAACTATCAAAACCTCCAGAATAGTTTCATATGTATAACCGTTCGCCGTCGTCCACGAAACCGTAACGGGACAAACTCCCTCCGCAGAGCTGTCAAAGCCGCTTATTACATAATCGGTAATTTCCCTGAACGAACCGTCGTCATAGATAACCCAGACCGAAAACCCCGTTCTGTCAATTTCTTCACCGAGCATATATGTCGGCTTGTCGGCGGTAGTCGTAACGGAAATTTTTTCAACGCCGCGTACATGAACGTACAACTCGCATGTCACGCCGCTGCTTGCACACGCCGTCACAACTGCGTTTCCGGAATATTCCGCATATATATTGTGCATGTTTACAGTCACGCTGTTTGAGGATGACGTTAAAGTAATAATATCGGTCGTGTTTTCGGGATAACACTCAAATTCCGCGCGATACATCTCGCCGACGTCTAAGATTATACTTTCAACACCGTTCGACGGAGCTATTCCCTCGGCCTCAATTCCGACGCCGTTAAATTTAAATCCGCCCTCGCCTGCAAAGACTTCCGCGTAGCTGCCCGCTACGCCGTAAACAGTTGTCCTTTCAGGATAGGAAAATGCCGTACCGTCAATGCTTATAACGGATTCCGGAATTGTGACGGACGTAAGTGAAGTATCGTTTCTGAACGCCTGACTGTCGATTGCCGCAAGTCCTTTGGGCAGTATAACCTCCTCAAGTCCCCGACAGTCCATAAAAGTATCGCTTTTTACCGCCGCAATGCTGTAATCGGAGAATTTCAGGTCGCTCAAGGATGAACAACCTTTGAACGCTCCGGAACCTATTGTCATTTTCGACCGCGGAATATATGCTCTTATAAGCGAAGTACAGTTTTCAAACGCATTCCCGTCTATTTCGACAACCGTTTCAGGAAGCGGAGCTTCTTTAAGCGCCGTACAGCCGCGGAACGCGCTGTAACCTATCGTCGCAAGCGAAGCTTTGCCGTCTTTGAAGGTGACGCTTTCAAGCGCCGTACAGCTCTCAAATGCGGAAACGTCTATCTCCGAAACGGATGACGGCAGCTCGACTGTTTTAAGAGCTGAACAGCCTTGAAACATCGACATAGTTATAAGCGAAATCGCATTCGGTAAATTTATACTCTCAAGCGACGTGCAGTTTTCAAATACACTTTCTCCGACCGACGCAACACTGTCGGGCAATGTTACTTTCGGCAGGGACGTACACTGATTGAATACAGAGTGTCCTATTGACGTAACACTGTCGGGTATTGTTATGTCCGTCAAAGATATGCACCACCCGAAAGCACTGTCTTGAATCTCCGTAACGGCATTCCCGATTGCAGCGCTTTTCAGACCCAGGCAGTCATTAAAAGCTTCATATTCAATCACCGTCACCGTGTCAGGCACGGTTATCTCCTCAAGCCCTGTACATCCGGCAAATAAATACCGCGGTATCTTAGTAACTCCCGTCTCAAAAGCAACATTTTTCAAGCTATCACAGAAACAGAACGGTCCGCAGCTTATCGAGCTATACGTTGTTCCGTTAATTTCACAATCATATTTAAACCAAGCTCCGCACTCGTCAAGCGACTTCGGTATCTCGATGCTCTCTATCGCCGTCGCTCCGAACGCTCCGCCGCCCAAATGTGCAAGATTTTTTGACAGCTTTACGCTTTTCAAAGAGATACAATTATCAAACGCATTCTCACCTATTGTCGTAACGCTGTCGGGAATCGTTATGTCTGTCAAAGATATGCACCACCCGAAAACACTGTCTTGAATCTCCGTAACGGCATTCCCGATTGCAGCGCTTTTCAGACTCAGGCAGTCATTAAAAGCTTCACATTCAATCACCGTCACCGTGTCAGGCACGGTTATCTCCTCAAGCCCTGTACATCCGGCAAATAAATACCGCGGTATCTTAGTAACTCCCGTCTCAAAAGCAACATTTTTCAAGCTATCACAGAAACAGAACGGTCCGCAGCTTATCGAGCTATACGTTGTTCCGTTAATTTCACAATCATATTTAAACCAAGCTCCGCACTCGTCAAGCGACTTCGGTATCTCGATGCTCTCTATCGCCGTCTCTCCGAACGCTCCGCCGCCCAAATATGCAAGATTTTTTGACAGCTTTACATTTTTCAAATAAGTACAACGTTCAAAAGCTCCGTCTCCTATTGTCGTAACACTGTCTGGAATCGTTATGTCTGTCAAAGAAGTACAACCGCTGAACGCGGATCCATCAATTGCTGTAATACCGCCCGACATTTCTATTTGTGAAAGAAATTTACAGTCCCGAAACGCGCCATATCCTATGGAAACAACCGTATCGGGCAATGTCACACTCCGCACAGATTTTTCCTCAAACGCATACAAGCCTATTGCCGTAACCTTATATCCGTCGATTTCCTCCGGAACGTCAACATAATAGGAATTTCCGTTATACGCTGTTATCGTCGCTTCGTTTTTTTCACCTACTGTATAAGTATAAGAACCGCTAAAAAAACTGTCCGCCGCCGTTATCTCCGTCAGTCGCAGCGACGTAAACATAATCACAGAGGCAACAAACAGTGATAAAATCTTTTTGCTCCCTTTCATCCAATAACTTCCTTTCAAATCAGTTGATATTTTATTTTTATAAAATTGTTTTTAATTATTAATTAATTATAAAATATTATGTGTTATTGTGTCAATAAAATTTATATAATTTCAAACTGAAATAAATTTTTACCTTAAACGGCATTGAATAAACCGTAAATTTGTGATACAATAACTTCAAAGCCAAAGCCTTTCGATCAGCAAGTTTTGTTTCGCTGTCACAGACAGCGATTGTACCAAGCAAAGCCACAAAGCATTGCGGTTTGACCGCAAATTATGGTATAATATCGGTCGGACCATAAATACAGACTTCAAATTTTCGGTAAAGGATTGATATACACATGAAAAGAAAAAATATCAAAGACTGCATAGAAACCGCCGTCGGACGAAAAAAAGCCGATCTTCTCATTAAGAACTGCATGGCGCTCAATGTGTTTACAGGCGAATTTGAAAAATCCAATATATCGGTAGTAAACGGATATATTGCGGATTCCCATGCGCCGGACAATGCGGAAGCGGAAGCGGTTGAGGACGCCGGCGGAAATTATGCCGTGCCGGGATTTATAGACGGACATATTCATCTTGAAAGCACTTTTATATCACCGTCAGAATTTTCTAAAATCACGGCTCTGCACGGTACCTCGGCAATCATCACAGATCCTCACGAGCTTGCAAATGTCGCAGGCACGGACGGAATCGATTACATGCTTGCGGCAACTGAAAACCTTCCGATAGATATATTCTTTATGATTCCCTCCTGCGTTCCTGCAAGCTATGTAGATGAAACAGGCGCCGTACTTAAACATACGGAAATAAAAAAGTATATGAAAAATGAGCGCGTACTCGGACTTGCCGAAATGATGAATTATCCGGGCGTGCTTTCCGCCGACGAAGAAGTCCTTGCAAAAATTTCCGCCGCAGCCGAATTTGACAAGAAAATTGACGGACATGCTCCCGGTCTTGCAGGTCCTCAGCTGTCAGCATACTGCGCCGCGGGAATAAGCTCAGATCACGAGTGTACCACCTCGGAGGAAGCTTTCGAGAAGCTTAGGCGCGGTCAATGGATTATGATACGTGAAGGTACCGCCTGCAAAAATCTCGAAGCTCTGATTCCCGTACTGAACAAATATCCCGGAAGATGCGTCTTTTCATGCGATGACAAGCACCCCTCCGACATAATTGAAGAAGGCCATATAGACCACATCATTCGGCGCGCAATTCAGTTCGGAATAAAGCCCGAAACGGCATATGCTGTAGCATCATTCGGCGCAGCACAGCGATTCGGATTAAAAGATACGGGCGCCATCGCTCCGGGATATAAGGCTGACATTGTACTAATAAGCAACCTCCAAAAAGTAAAAATAGAAAAAGTATATAAAGGGGGAGAATTAATAACTTCTGAGAGCATAAGCGAATGGAAAACGCCTGTAATCGACTCCGCTCTCTCCGAAAGAATCACCAACACAGTCAATCCCGCCCCGCTTAATGAGGAAAGCTTTGCGCTCAAACGAACGCCGGAATATATTATACAGCTTACCCCGTGGCAGATAATCACAAAAAACGGAGGCAAAGCCCCCGGCGTCGACATAAGCCGTGATATAATAAAGCTGAGCGTTATCGAACGGTTTAAAGCGACCGGTCACATAGGAACGGCTCTGCTTTCCGGATATGGACTGAAACGGGGCGCGGTCGCGACAACCGTCGCGCACGATTCTCACAATATAATCGTCGCCGGGGTATCAGATTCGGACATGGTCGCCGCCGTAAACAGACTTAAAGAACTGCGCGGAGGTATGGTTGTAATCGATGACGGTAAAATAATATCCGAACTGGATCTTCCCGTCGGAGGACTTATGACATTTTTACCGGCGTATGAGACAGCGGAGCGAATAAACAATCTCCGTTCCGCCGCACATTCTCTCGGAGTAAGCAATAATATAGATCCGTTTATGACATTGTCCTTTGTAAGTCTTCCGGTAATACCTTCTCTCCGTCTTACCACACTCGGTGTATTTGACGTAAATCAATTCAAGTTAATTTAATTACTTTTATACATTCGTCTTGTCATTTTACACAAGCACGCTATTTGTTTTGAAAACAAATTACAATATACTATTTAAAATATTGTTTCAGTGTTTACTTTTTGTTGACAAAAGCTTGAAAAAGTTGTATTATTAAAGCAGTAAGCGGTTTTTACGCCGCTGTACATATTTACATCGGATAATGCATCTTCTGTCAGTGTGACTCGCAATACTTCATGCGCAATACCGACATAATCTATGTTGTATTTGTTCGGTGTTAATTTATTTTAATGCTGTTACTGCAGTATTATCATCACAATTTGTAAAAAACGGAGGATAAAACAAATGCTGAAAAAAATATTTTCAATTGCCCTTGCGCTTGTCATGATCGCGTCTGTTGCGGTTATGGCAGCATCCTGTTCTTCCAAAACGCCCGGCGGCGAAGCGGAGACAGGCGACAAGGCGGATGACGGCGACAAATCATTCAAGGTAGGGTTCATTTTTCTTCATGACAAGAACTCTACATACGATCTTAACTTTATAAACGCCGTTGAAGAAGCTCAGAAAGCTCTTTCTCTTACAGATTCTCAGGTTATTCTGAAAACAAATGTACCTGAGGGACAGGAATGCCTTGAAGCATGCGAAGACCTGGTAGATCAGGGCTGTTCGCTTATATTTGCAGACAGCTTCGGACATGAGTCCTATATGATAGAGGCAGCTCAGAAATACCCGAATGTGGAATTTTGCCACGCTACCGGTACAAGAGCTCACACAGAAGGTCTCGACAATTACCATAACGCATTCGCATCTATTTATGAAGGACGTTATCTTGCAGGCGTCGCGGCAGGACTCAAGCTCAATGAAATGATTGAAGACGGTAAGTTTTCCGCTGCAGATGCTGTTATAGGATATGTCGGAGCTTACACATATGCGGAAGTTATATCCGGTTATACTTCTTTCTTCCTCGGCGCTCAGTCAGTCTGCCCGACGGCAACCATGAAGGTTCAGTTTACCGGAAGCTGGTACAACGAAGCCGCTGAGAAAGAAGCGGCAAACGCTCTTATTTCAAGCGGGTGCAAGCTTATCTCGCAGCATGCCGATTCGATGGGCGCTCCGACAGCATGCCAAGCGGCAGGCGTTCCCAATGTTTCGTACAACGGCAGCACAGTAGATGCATGCCCCAATACGTTTATCATTTCTTCTGCAATTAACTGGGCTCCCTACATGCAGTACATCATAAACTGCGCTATGAACGGAGACAAAATCGACACTGATTGGGTAGGAGATATTTCTACAGATTCCGTAGTTCTTTCTGACATCAATACCGCCGTTGCAGCTGATGGTACAGCCGAAAAGCTCGCAGAAGTTAAAGAAAGTCTTGAAAACGGAACGCTTCATGTATTTGACGTTACAAAATTCACGGTTGACGGCAATCAGCTTTCCGATGACCATATGGCTGACGTTGATACCGACGCAGATTACACGCCCGACACAAAGGTTGTAATCAACGGATATTTCCATGAATCCGAATTCCGTTCCGCTCCTTACTTCGATATAAGAATAGACGGTATCGAGTGCCTTAACGAAGCGTTTTGATTATAATGCCTGAGCAGATAAATCGCGTCGAATGCGGTTTATTACTGTTTTTTCAAGGGCGGGGCGACTGCCCCGCCTTTTTTTGATTTTATAACCGACAAATTAATTTATAATAGACAAAACATCGTCACGGTGTGTTTTACTTTTAAATTAATTTTACAGTCCGATTCATTAAGAATTTCAAATTGGAGGTAACGGTGTGAACAATGCTGTTGCTATTGAGCTAAAGCATGTAACGAAAAAATTCGGACATGTTATCGCTAATTATAATGTAGACCTTGACGTCCGAAATGGTGAAATTCTTGCCATTTTGGGAGAAAACGGAAGCGGAAAAACCACACTTATGAATATGATTTCCGGAATTTATTTTCCGGACGACGGTCAGATTTTAGTAGGCGGAGATGAAGTCGTAATTCGCTCTCCAAAGGATGCATTCCGTTATAAAATAGGAATGATTCACCAGCATTTTAAACTTGTCGACGTATTTACGGCCGCCGAAAATATCATCCTCGGAATAGACGACGGAAAAAAATTTTCGATCTCAGAGGCAAAAAAGAGAATTGCGGAAATTACCGAACGTTACGGCTTCAGCCTCGAACCGGACAAAAAGATATATGAAATGTCGGTATCTGAAAAACAAACGGTAGAAATTATCAAGGTACTGTACCGAGGCGCCGATATACTTATTCTCGATGAACCCACGGCGGTTCTCACTCCGCAGGAAACCGACCGTCTGTTTTCAGTTCTTAGGCGAATGCGCTCCGAAAGAAAATCTGTAATAATTATTACACATAAGCTTCATGAGGTACTTGAAATCTCAGATCGCGTAGCCGTTCTCTGCAAAGGGCAGCACGTGGCGACGGTCGAAACCCGCGAAACGGATGAAGCGAAGCTTACGGAAATGATGGTGGGCAAAAAAATAACGCTAAACATCGAGCGCACCGAACCGAAAAACGTCTGCGACCGCCTTATAGTAAAGCATGTCAGCTTCACAGGAACAGACGGCCTAAAAATTCTTGACGATATATCCTTTGAGGCACGTTCCGGCGAAATTCTCGGTATAGCGGGAATAGCAGGAAGCGGTCAAAGAGAGCTGCTCGAAGCTATTGCGGGGCTTCAGCGTCTTGACGACGGTGAAATATTATATTCAGATCCAAAAAGCGGAAATTCGGTAAATCTGCGTGACCGTACACCGATTCAGATACGCGAGCTCGGAGTACGACTGTCATTTGTCCCTGAGGACCGCCTCGGTATGGGACTTGTCGGAAATATGAATATAATTGACAATATGATGCTCCGCAGCTACCGAAAAGGCAAATCGCTGTTTCTTAACCGAAAAAATCCCCACAGTCTTGCGGATCAGATAATCGACAGTTTACAGGTCGTCACTCCGAGCGCTTATACTCCCGTACGTAAATTATCCGGCGGAAATGTGCAAAAAGTGCTTGTCGGACGCGAAATTTCTTCTGCGCCTTCGGTTCTTATGACCGCGTACCCCGTCCGCGGGCTTGATATTAACTCATCATATACAATATACAATTTGCTCACAAAACAAAAAGAATCCGGTGTTGCCGTAATATTCGTCGGAGAAGATCTCGACGTTTTGATTGAGCTGTGCGATCGAATTATGGTAATCAATTCCGGCAGAATTACCGGAATCGTAGACGGCAGAAATGCAAAAAAGGAAGAAATAGGTTTCCTTATGACAAAAAACAAGAAAAGCGGTCTGAGCGAAAATAAAAGAGACTGCCCCGAAAATAATTCCGGAGCGGAAAGCCCACACCCGGAAAAGACGATAAAGGCAGGTGAATCCGATGGCAGCAACTAAAAATGCCGAAAAAGAAATACGTGAGCCGTTTATCCATATCACAAAACGCGACGAAATGCCGTGGTGGCAGTCATGGCTTGTCCGAATAACGGCTGTCTTGCTTGCGCTTATCGTCTCGGCCGTCGTCACAATAATGCTGACCGGACAAAATCCGCTCGAAGTTTATGCCACAATGTTCAAGGGCGCATTCGGTACCGCTCGCAGAATCTGGCAGCTCATGCAAAACGTTGCGCTTCTGCTATGCATTGCGCTGGCCGTTACTCCCGCATTTAAAATGCGTTTCTGGAATATCGGCGCGGAAGGTCAGGTACTTATAGGAGGCCTTGCGGCGGCAGCATGTATGATTACACTCGGAAGCAAGCTGCCCGCTTGGCTGCTGATGACGGTTATGGTTATCTGTTCGATTGCGGCAGGCGCAATATGGGGAATTATTCCCGCCGTATGCAAAGCGAACTGGAGCACAAACGAAACGCTTTTTACATTAATGATGAATTACGTAGCAATGCAGCTTATCCAATATTTTATTGTAAAATGGGAGGTCCCCAAGGGTTCCGGCAAAATCGGAATTATAAATCAGTCCGGTCATGAAGGCTGGTTTCCCTCACTTTTAGGACAGGACTATACCATAAATATTCTCATTGTTATTGCAATCCTGATTATAATGTATGTATACTTAAATTTCAGCAAACACGGCTACGAACTTTCGGTCGTCGGAGAAAGTGAAAATACCGCACGCTATGTCGGTATCAACGTGAAAAAAACAATTATACGAACAATGGCGCTTTCGGGTGCGATATGCGGAATTGCCGGCCTCATCCTTGTGGCGGGTACTAATCACACAATTGCAACCACAACGGCTGACGGACGCGGTTTTACCGCGATTATGGTATCATGGCTTGCAAAATTCAATCCCATTTATATGATATTGACATCATTTCTTCTTGTATTTTTAGACCGCGGAGCAAGTGAAATTGCAACCGTTTTTCGTCTAAACGAAGCTTTTGCGGATATAATCTCCGGGATTATTCTGTTTTTCATAATCGGAAGTGAATTCTTTATAAATTATAAGCTTGTAAGGCGCGCTCATAAGGAGGAAAAATAAATGATTATTTCAACTGTTCTTCAGCGTGCAATTGTTCAGGGAATACCGCTTCTTTACGGTTCGACCGGAGAGATTATCACCGAAAAATCCGGAAATTTAAATCTTGGAATTCCCGGAGTCATGTATGTAGGCAGTATATGCGGAGTTATCGGTGCTTTCCTCTACGAGCAGTCCGTACCCTCTGCAGAGCCTCTAAATGCTTTTCTTGCAATTGCAATTCCTGTTCTTTCATCTATAGTCGGATCCGTTTTGATGGGACTCATCTACTGTTTTTTAACCGTTACCTTAAGAGCAAATCAAAACGTCACAGGACTTGCGCTCACCACATTCGGAATCGGCTTCGGCAACTTTTTCGGAGGTTCGCTTGCAAGTCTTACGGGAAGCCAGACCGCTTCGGTTTCTCTTATAAAGACAAGCAACTTCTTCCGCGCACAACTGCCGTTCGCAGAAAAGCTCGGCTGGTTCGGAGAAATCTTCCTTTCGTACGGTTTTCTTGCATACCTTGCCGTAATCATAGCTTTGTTTTCCGCTTTCTTTTTTAAGCACACGAGAATCGGACTGCAGCTGCGTGCCGTAGGTGAAAATCCCGCAACTGCCGATGCAGCCGGAATAAATGTCAGCTTTTATAAATACATTGCCACCTGCGTCGGAAGCGTAATTGCCGGACTCGGAGGTCTCTACTATGTAATGGATTATACAATGGGCGTATGGTCCAACAACGGCTTTGGAGACAGGGGATGGCTTGCGATAGCTCTCGTAATTTTCGCAATTTGGAAGCCCGATATAGGCATAATCGGCTCAATCCTTTTCGGCGGACTTTATATTGTATATCTATTTATTCCGGGATTAAGCAGAAGCTCTCAGGAACTTTTTAAAATGCTTCCGTATGTTGTTACAATTGTGGTATTGGTAGCCACAAGCATCAGAAAAAAGCGTGAAAATCAACCGCCGGCAAGTCTCGGTTTAGCATATTTCCGTGAGGAAAGATAATTTTATAAAGCAGATCGGCATTCCCGAAATTATTTTTTAAGGGAATGCCGATTTATTTTAAATTTGTTTCAACAAGCGGTAAGAGATTGATTTTAAAACTAAAACATTCAGTAAAAAACTACAGCGTTGATATTTTACCTCGCCACAATCTGATACAAATTGCGGATATAGCAGCGCCAAGCAAAGAAATTGCAGCGAAAGAAAGAATTGTAACGCTCCATCCGCCGTACTCGGAAATCAAGCCGACGGTAATGCCGGAGCACGCCGCGCCGGCATATGAAAAGGCGTTAAGCATTCCGGATATACCGGATACCCTTCCGCTACGCTTATATCTGAGAGGTATAAACGTCATAAGCATAGTGTTCGCGCCGGTCGTTGTCATCATAATAAATGCAAGCAATATAACAGATACCCATCTGCCAAAAACGCCTGTTACACCTGCCGCCGTAAAAATACATACAGGTATAAAACACAGAACGGCAATTCCGTACATAACCGCAGTCACAGACATCTCATCAAGATGCATTTTAGAATAAAAAAATTCGGAAAGATATGCCCCGGCTACATTCAGCAAGGGAATTAAAGACATAAGCAAGGCCGTAAAAGACGCCGATACTTCAAAGTATTCACTGATAAATGTAGGCGTCCAAAGGTCAAGTCCATCCTTCAAAACACCGTTGCACATTACAGAAGCGATTATTAGAAGCATTTCAAATGAAAATATTAAGGAAATCAAGCCCGAACTCATACTATTTGTACCTGACGCCGAAATATCAGACTTTCCGCGGTACTCTCCGCCGCCTCTTGAAATATATTCAATATATTCTGCCATGTGTTTTACCGAAAATATAAAAACAAATCCGGAAATAATACAAACAGAGCCGCATATCAAAAAAACAGTTCTCCAACCGGCGCAGCGAAGAGAAAACGTTGCAATCAGATATGTAATTACCGAGCCGAGAGGCACGGTAACCGACAAATTCACGCCTGCACGCTCAACACGTTCCGAGGGAAGCCACTGAGCGATACATTTTATTACCGCAGACCACAGCATAGAACAAAAAATTCCGCATATACACCATATAACCGGAACAATCTGAGAAAAACGATTAAATGCCATACTTATGTTTGCCGCACCGGCTCCCAGCAATCCGACAGTAATCATAAATGATGATGAAACACGGTCAGAAATCATTCCGTTTATAAATTGTCCGACAGCATATACGACGAGAAACGCGGTTCCTGCCGCGCCTCCCGCAACCTTGTCGATAAATCCCTCTGAAATCATCGCGGAAAGGCATACGGAAAAGTTCTTTCTTCCGACATATATGGCAGTGTAAGCAAGCACGCAGAGCAAAAATACTTTGCGGGCTCCGCGGTCAATCTGTTTTTTTGAAATGGTAACATTCATCTTTAAGTCCAGCCTTCTTGTTATACGAAAACTATAAATATCCATCAATACCCCATTACACAAAAAGTAAAAAATTTCACCGCATATAAAATGAGGTGAAATTTATACAATTTTACATAATGTTATGCTTTCCGCATCAAATACTCATCTGCATCGTTTTCATTTCAGCGGAGCTCTCGGCCGTACAGTTAATCTCATCAGGCTCATGGAAAGTAGGGACTACATTTGCTACCGCATACCTTATATAAGATCTCTCCGCCCCGGCTTCGACCGCGGCAACTGCGTCATTCAGTATTTTGATTTTTTCGTCTACCGCAGAACGTGAAAGCGCTACATCCTTTTCGATAAATATCATATTATTTTCGGTTTTGGTAAGATGCTCGGTTTTCATAAGAAGCTCTTCATAAAGCTTTTCACCGGGACGCAGGCCGATTTCTTCAATTTTAATATCGATATTGGGTTCCAAACCGGAAAGCTTAATCATATTTACGGCCAAATCATAAATTCTGACAGGCTTACCCATATCGAGAACAAAAAGTTCGCCCTTTTTCGCCATAGCACCCGTCTGCATTACAAGCTGGCTCGCCTCCGGAATCGTCATAAAATAACGTATGATTCTTTTATCGGTAATTGTAATAGGTCCCCCATCCGCAATCTGCTGTTTAAACAGCGGTATCACAGAGCCGTTGGAGCCGAGTACATTTCCAAATCTAACGGCCGCAAACGAGGTTTTGCTGTCAATGCGGCTTTGAACAATCATCTCACACAGACGTTTGGAAGCTCCCATTATATTAGTGGGATTGACAGCCTTATCGGTTGATATAAGAATAAATTTTTCGGTTCCGTATTTTTCCGCCATATCGGCAACATTATACGTTCCTATTACATTATTCTTTATTGCCTCACATCCGCTGTATTCCATAAGAGGAACATGCTTATGAGCAGCAGCGTGAAAAACAATATCGGGATGATAACTTTTGAATATACAATTAAGGCGCTTTCTGTCACGAACCGAGGCAATTTCCACCGTAAGATTTATATTTTCACCCCAGTCACGGTAAAGCTCCTGCTGAATATCATAAGCGTTGTTCTCATAAATATCAAGAATTATAAGCTTTTTCGGACTGCAAGCCGCTATCTGACGGCAAAGCTCGCTTCCGATAGAGCCTCCGCCGCCCGTAACGAGCACGGTTTTTCCCGCATAGTAATCCTTTACGGCACAATCCTCCAAGCTTAAAGGCTTGCGGAAAAGAATGTCTTCAATCTGAAAGTCCCTTATAACACGTTTCTTCGGCTTCCCGGTAAATTCACGGACTGGCGTATCATAAATTTTAATCTGACAGCCTGTTTTGCTGTAAAAATTATATAGCCATGATGCAAGATCGCTGTCAAGATTATTAATTGCAATAAAAACTTCACTTACCGAATACTTTTTAATAAGTGCGGCAACATCATCCCCGTCATGAAAAACAGGTATGCCGGAAATACGGCTGCCCGCCTTTGTTCTGTCGTTATCTATAAAGAATACAGGCCTATAAATCGAATGAGAGTTAAGTCTGAGATCGTCTACAAGAAAAGCTCCAAGCTGGCCCGCGCCGACAATCGCAACGTTTTCCATTAAGCGATCCGGTTCGTTTCTGTTTATATGCTTGTAAATCAGACGATAACAAAACCTTGATGTCAGAGCGGCAATTAAATTAACCGAGGAGACAAATGCTATATGCCACATGCCTTCCCAAGTTCCGATAATCGCCGAAAGAAGCAGAGCAAGAACCGTTCCGCAAAAATCCGACATTACAAGATTCAGATTTGCATATGTATTCGTATATCTCCAGATATTGACATACACCCTGAAAATCACACGAACCGAGAAAACGGAAACAATTAAAAGAATAGAATTCCTGATAAACAAACCGCCGTCGGAAACGTTTATATAATGACTGTGCGCTGCAAAAATATAATAAAAAAGATCGATTAACGCAAAGCATATAACGTCAAAAACAAACAGCACAATTTTTCTGCTTTTTCCGGTCAACAGTTTTCGAAAATCCATTGTAAATCCTCATACTATCTCTAAAAAATATATAATACCTATATAATACCGGCTTTTCACCGCAAAACTTATAATCCTTTACCCTACATACTTATGACCACAGCTTTTGCACGTTCCCGAAGCCTTGTCCAATTTTTCATATTCCCGAAGCCCTGTTCGACTTTTCAAATCTCCGCAGTCTTGTCCGATTTTATTATTTTTAATCAGTCGGTTTCATAAAGCAGTAAATAACGTTTTCACTGACATATAAAAGCAAAAAAATTTTTATTATTTTTCACAAAAGCTTTGACCGTTCGTATATAGAACAAAAAAAATAATTATTATTAATAATTATTAATAATATTATAACTTTCTCTATTAAAAAAGTCAATACCTCAATACTATCCATTTTATTCTTTTTTGTAAAATTTCGTTTTTTTATTCTTTTTTTATACAGCCGCAGTTTTTATACATATTTTTATATTTTAAGTAAGTGACGAAAACATATAAAAAAAATTTTGACCCCATAAAGATACTGTCCGAGGCTCCGTAAAATTACAGTATCCTCCGTCAAAAGAACCAAACGTCGGCTTAATCCCAATCGCAGCCGTAAGTGATGACGCTTACGGCATTTACCACCCAAACATGGGGCGTCTTGAAGACACTCTGACATTCCCCTTCCGTCTGTAAAAATGATACCTGAACTACACACGGCAGCTGCCTGTACCATAACTATAGATTTACACATATCCGCAGGCTTACAAATAACGGTTAAGCTATAACATAACAGTTATAAATATTTTCATACAGTTATACTGTTGATTTATAAATCTCTTTATGCTATAATTTTTCAATAGAAGTTAAAGGCGGTCATACCAATAAACCAAAGCATAAACGGAGGTCAGCCATTATGAATATACTTATAATTGACGCTCAGGGAGGCGGTATCGGAAAACAGCTTGTTTCTTCTATTAAGGGAAGCATTCCGAACTCCGAAATAACCGCCGTAGGCACCAACAGTACAGCATCTGCCGCAATGCTGAAAGCAGGGGCCGATCACGTTGCAACCGGAGAAAATGCCGTCGTGGTAGGATGCAGAAAAGCCGATTTAATAATCGGTCCCATAGGGATAGTTATAACGGATTCTCTTTACGGCGAAATCACCGAAAAGATGGCCGTTGCAATTGGAAGAAGCAATGCAAAACGTATTTTGATTCCGGTAAATCAATGTGATAATATAATTGCCGGAGCACAGAATGGAAATATAAACTACTTAATTAAATGCGTAATCGAAGAGATTAATAATTTAGAATAAAAGTTATTCCGATTCTATTCTCCCGATACATAATTATATGCCGACAAGCCCGTGCAACAAAAAATGCACGGGCTTGTCGGCAATATATATTATTTTAAGAATCTCTTTCGCGCTTCAATCTTTTCTTTGCCTCTTCTACACTTTCGCCGTCTTTTGTAAGATACCGGTCGACAAAAGCATCTTCAATCTTCGTGTAGCCGCTTACAAAAGTATTTTCGATTTTTTCAAAGGTACCTACGACCTTTTCCGCAATTTTTTCGTTTGCTTTCACAAGCTTTGATTTTGCCGTAATTATCACCCTTTCTTATATATATCTCAAGTTTTACAGAATTTATTTCATTGGAGATGACGTTTCCCCCTGCCTTCGGGACATAAAATATTATTACCTCGATTAATTCCCTTTACTGTCAAAAAAAGTCCGAGTATCAGAACGAAAAGCCAGACTGCCGTTCCCGTCAGTATATTCATTGTCAGAATTTCTTCCGCTTTCATTGAGCCAAAAGAAACAAGCATAGAACGCTGCAAAGTCAAAACAGATACAGCTGCTTCAGCTCCGCTGATACTGCGTATAACCGAAAGCAGCGGAGAAAAATTTTTGCGTTGTTTAACAGATCTGACAACCGTCTTTGTAATTTTGAGGAAAGTATAGGCAGCTATGGTTATCATAATTATTTCGCCATGCCTCGCAGCTATGTTTTGTAACAGGCTTATATATATGACGACAGCAAGAATACAGCTTAGCACAATTAATAAAGCGCCTGTCAGTTTCATTACAAAATACTCTGTATCATCAGAAGCCGAGATATTATTCCTGCGGGCGCACAATACAGAGGAAAAACGCATAGTAGCAAAAATACAATAGAGCGCACCCATTGCAATAAACCACAAAGACATATTGATTATGCCAACCGCAACATGATATATTGCATACAAAAGGTTGAACGCAAAGGCAACGGCCGCCGACATAATCATGCGGTAACGCTGTCCGTCTGAAATCCCGCCGAAATTTTTTCTTCCCAAAAACAGGGATACCGCTGTCTGTTTCGGCATCACTCCTTAATTCCCCTCGTCAGCGGAATTAAACAAAGCAGAATGGCAATTCCGACAATACCGATAACAATACCGACAACCATTCTCTCCCATATCATACAGAAACACATTCCTACTCCTAAGGCCAACGCGCCTATAATTCCGACAACGATTGTCAAAACTGCTTTTCCGGAAACCCGAATAGGAGCCTTATGCTCCATTTTTCTCCATACAAGCAAAGTAATCAGACCAAGAAACAGTCCTACGCATCCAAAAACGATTCCCGGCATAAAAGCACTCCATTCCGGAATTAAAGCCATACACATTCCCAGCGCAAACAGCACTCCGCTTACGGTCCCCAACAGCATTGCGACAAAACTGCTTTTTTTCATGCAAAATACCTCCAAACATTTTTTAAACCAACTGTTGTTGTTTTAATCTAAATATAGTATAATATCCATACAGTGAAAAAACAATCACCAATTTAGGTAAAAATGTTGGAATAAAGGATCAATAACTATGAATACACCAAACAATAAACGAAGAAGAGAATCTATCGAACTCATAGAAAAAGTTTTTATCGACCTAATTCAATTTAAAGAATTAAACCAAATCAGCGTATCTGAAATCTGTAAAAAGGCCGGATTGAACCGTACAACCTTTTATGCAAATTACACCGACATTTATGCGTTAGCGGACTCAATAAGAGATAAGCTTGAAAACAATCTATCCGATTTGTATGAAGAAGAAATCACACAAAGATTTAACAGCCACGATTATTTAAAGCTGTTTCGTCATATAAAAGAAAACCAAATATTCTATAAAACCTATTTTAAATTGGGTTACGATGATAATTTTAAAATTATTTACTACGATATTGACCTTGCGCAAAAACGATTTCAAAACCGCTTTATAGAATACCACATAGAATTTTTTAAAAGCGGGCTTACAAAAATTATTAAGTTATGGCTGAAAAACGGCTGCAAGGAAAGCCCTGAGGATATGGTAGAAATTTTAGAAAGCGAATATCAGAAATATCCGTGAGCATTTGAGCATATATTCATACCTATATTCAACAGAACATAAAAACCGAAACGCGTAGCCGCGGTAACTATCGCCACCTAAAAGGCCGATAAAAGCCACAGCTTCACCGACGGCGTACAGCCTGATTTTGATTAAAGAAATTCTAAAAAGTAAAGAAACGGCATAGTCTGCAAACTACGCCGTTTCAGAAAACATTTCCGATACTGTTCTATGAATTTCGACACTCCCCTATGAATTTTCGGAACTGTCCTATGAATTTCCAGCACTGTCGTATGAATTTTCAACGTTGTCATACGAATTTGCAACACTGTCCTATAAAATTCCAGCACCACCCTATGATTGTCGCCTATACGCCATGCTGTTTTTAAACTATCATTTTCCGCAGATATGTTTAAATGCGAATTCTTTAATCAACAAACAATAAACATCCCGAAGATTTGAATTGCTCAATTTTCCTGTCAATAAAATCTACGGATACATCAAAATGCTCGGCTAAACAAACTTTACACATAAATTCCATGCTGCCGCGGTTTACCATCTTTTTATAAACCGCAATTTCATCACATGTAAGCTCTCCGCCGCATTTTATACAAATGCTCATTTAAGGTCTACAATCCTTGCGCGGAATAATTCACAGCCGTAAGGCTCAATCGTACGTCTTACATTGGAGTTTTCAACTGTGAACGTATCTCCCGTCCAAAGCTCATGCATTTCAAGCGTCTTTCCGGTGCTGTGCGGGAGACCGAGTTCATCCAAATTGAATGTCGGCGATACCTTTTCATCTTTAAAGTTAAATATTCCTATTGCAATATCTCCGCCGGTCAGCTGCTTATAATACACCGGGTAGTCATCATTTCCCCAAATGCCTTCTATTTTCACAACCTGACGGCATGCGGGATCCTGATTGATTTTAATAACCTCGTCATTGGTCAAAATGCGGTATGCCCCGTCGGTCATATTTCTGACATCACATCCGATCATAAGCGGAGAACCGAACATTGACCAGATTGAAAAGTGAGTTCTGTACTGCACATCGCTGCACCCGCTCAATCCGACATGACCTTTTCCGTACATACCGACAACAAGCATATCCATGTCGTTAAAGCATCCTACGCCGCCGTATGCAAACTTATCATTCTGCTGCTTTGTCAAATCCTTGATTGATTCCCAGCTGTCAGCAATATCTCCCGTTGAACGCCACATAGACGCCGAAGTTTCTTTAATCCATTTGTGCGTCTCGTCAATACCCCAGCTGCACGCACTGAAAAGGATATCACGGCCGCAGTTCTCAAGAGCAAGTCCCATACGGCGGTACAAATACTTTCCATGAACTATATTGCTGTGAAAACAATAGTCATACTTCAGAAAGTCAACGCCCCATTCGGCAAAAGTCTGCGCGTCAACAAATTCGTGCTCATAGCTTCCGGGATATCCGGCACATGTAAGATTGCCGGAACACGAATACATACCGAATTTAAGTCCCTTGGAATGCACATAATCGGCAACGGCTTTCATACCGTGCGGGAATTTTTCGGGATCCGGCACAAGTCTGTCATTGGAATCACGCGTTTTCAAGGACCAGCAGTCGTCAATCACAAGATACTCATAACCATGTGAAAGAAGTCCGCTGTCGGCCATCTTATCCGCCGTCTCATAAATAAGCTTTTCATTTATATCGGCGCCGAATGTATTCCATGAGTTCCATCCCATTGGCGGTGTCTGTTTAAACATTATAAATCCTCCGTTTTCTGTGCCTCCCCGGTTCAGGAAAAAGGCGACTGTAATTTTACGGATATTATACATTGATGGATAGATTTTTTCAATATAAAAAATAAAATTTAACAATTTTATTTTCTGCTGGCCTGAACAGTCCGCATAAAACCGGAAGAAACAAAATATTAGAAAAATAAAAAGCTGCTTTGCTAAAGATCTAATACCTGACATATGGCGTTTCGGCGGCTGACTGCATTGACGCACAAAAATGAAAAATAAGAAAGATTAACTCCTGCGGAGTCAAATATCTTAACAGCCGAGCTCCTTCACGACTAAAACCGTAATAATGACAGAGTTATTTTCACTTGATTATATATTTTTCGGCCTGAACCGTAAACATTTCCGCATATTTTCCGTTCATTCTCATAAGCTCGTCATGACTTCCCTGTTCAATTATTCTGCCGTCCTCAAACATATATATCCGATCGGCATGGCGTGTGGTTGACAGACGGTGCGATATGAAGATAACCGTCTTATCCGAAGCAAATTCAGCAATCTGCTTATTCAGCTCATATTCCGCCATAGGGTCGAGAGATGCGGACGGCTCATCCATTATAATCAGATCGTGATTTCCAGCAAATACGCGCGCGATTGCAATCTTCTGTGCCTCTCCGCCCGAAAGATTCGTTCCTTTGTCATCAAACTCCCGTGTCAATACCGTATCAATACCGTTCTCAAGTCCGGCAAGTTTATCGTCAAATGTAGCTCTGTGAAGCGCCTCAAGCACGCGCGGACGATCATCTTCGGTAAATTCATCTCCGAGTACATTTTCCGAAATGGTAGCCGCAAAAATTCGGTAATCCTGAAATACCGCCCCAATTCGGCTTCGGTAGCTTTCGACGTCATAATCGGACGCGGGACGTCCGTTATACATAATCATACCGCTGCGCGGCTCGTAAAGACGCATAATCAGCTTTATCAATGTTGATTTTCCCGCACCGTTATATCCGACTATAGATATTTTTTCTCCTCTTTTTATCTTAAATGAAACATCGTGAAGGACATCATCTCCGCCGGTATAACCGAAAAATACATTATGCATTTCAATGGATTCAAACGGGGCAGCCGGCAGAGACAAGCTCTTTATTTCACTCTGCGGTCTGTACTCCATAAACGACCGTACCTTATCTATCTGCATACTCTGCTGCGGAAGGTTTGTAAACGACGACGCAAGAGAAACAAAACTTCCGCGCATCTGCCAATTGGCATTTACAACAACGGCAAAACCCGCAATCGTAACCGTTCCGAGAACGGCAAGCTTATAAAGCATAAGCGCAATAACTGCCATGTATACCCCGTTTGTATTGATCATTTCAAATGTAGTAAGAACTATACGGCGAAGTCCGAAGCTTTTTGTCACGTTTACGTGTTCATTGGCCGCAGCCTCGTAATCACGCTCAACATTTTCATATATATCGGTGAGCCGCAGCTCTTTTGAATAATCTACCCGTTTAAATATTCCTTCAAGATACTGCACCCTTCGGTTTACAGGTGTAATCGCAGCATTGTATTCAACCTCTATCAGATTGTCCTTTGTGCTGATAAAACTTGAAATCACGGCGCTTGCAAGAAGAATGATCAGGACCGATATATCTACATACGCGAGCAGAGAAATAGTTGTTAAAAACTTAAGTACATTACCTATAAAATTGGTTGCGGTTATGAATGTTCCCGACGCGTATACATCGGTATATTGCATAGAAAGTATAAAGTCGTTATAAAATTCCGGATCGTCATATCTCGACAAGTCGGTGGCAAGAACCTTTTTAAAAAGTCCGGTCTGAACCTTCTGACGAAGTTTTTCCGACAGCGACGGTTGAACACATCCCCCGTATAATTGAGACCATCCCATTGAAATGGCATTAATAACAAGAATACTGATTAAAACGACTATAGCATCCGAAAATAACGAATGAATCTCAAGAAGTCCGTACAGCTTATTGGTAAGCAGCAGAGTAAGAGGAGCAACAGATGCACCGATAACTGTATTAAGCAAAATACAAAACAGGTAAAGCTTTGCATTTAACCATAAAAATTTAAAGGAAAAGGAGCTGTTTATAATTATATTTTTTAATGATATATTTTTTTCGCGTTTTTTCTTATTCCACACAATAATCACCATACCTTAGCCTTTATAAATTATAACCGTAAGCAAGATGTCCCCGCTTCTTTCGCAGCGGCTTTCAGCGACTTTTTCAGCGGCGTACAATCCGCCCCCGAATCGTCCCATGACGGCGCTTTGCGCTTTATTAAAAAACTGCGGCCGCTTTTCGGTCTTTTAATTCAACCCGAGCAAATCAAAATCGCAAGTTAAATAAATCCTTAAAAATTGTTTGTGCAACCTTGCTTTTAATTGTAATTTTCAGCCTGCAGTGTAAACATCCGCGCATAACTTCCGCCATGCCTCATAAGCTCCTCGTGACTTCCTTCTTCAATTATCCGTCCGCCCTCCATGTGTATAATCCGATCCGCACTTACGGCAGAGGACAGCCTATGCGAGATAAATATCATGGTTTTTCCTTCGCACGCGCTGTACATATGCTCGTACATTTCGCTCTCCGCCAGGGGATCAAGCGCGCTTGACGGTTCATCAAGTATTACCACAGAACAATTCTTCGCATATATTCCCGCAATAGCAAGCTTCTGCGACTCGCCGCCTGAAAGAAACAAACCGTTTTTATCAAATTCCTTAGTCATACAAGTATGTATCCCCTGTGGAAGATTCTCTATTTTATTCCATATACCGGCGCTTTTAAGAGAATTAATGACCGTCTGTTCGTCCTCCTCACAATATGGACGTCCAAGCACATTTTCAGCAACCGACATTGCTATCTGCTTATAATCCTGAAATACAACTCCATATCTGCCCCGATAGCACGCAAGATCATATTCTGTTATATTCCTGCCGTCATATTTTATTTCTCCAAGGGTAGGATCGTACAGCCGCATCAGAAGTTTCACCAAAGTAGTCTTTCCTGCTCCGTTATTTCCGACAATAGCAATCTTTTCTCCGCTGCGTATTGTTATGCTTATATTATGAAGCGTATCCTCGGGCGCGCCGCTGTAGCGAAAGCTTACTTCGTGCAGCTCAATGTCACCATTGTCTTTAGCGATTGGTCCTCCCCTGTTTTGATTTATCTTTTCTCTTCGCTCCATATAATCGCGATAATCCTGAAAGTTATATCCTATCGTTCGGAAAGTAGAAAGGTTATCAGCTATATGCAATATGTTTACCGAAAAATTTTCGATAACGCTAAAAATTACAAGGCAATCTCCTATTAAAACATTTCCCGTAACCAGTGCATGATAAACGGCATAAATCTGAGCACCGCCTATTGAAATGGTATTTACTCCGATTTTCAAAAGAAGATTCAACAAAGCAACCGCTAATCCTTTTGTCTGCAACAAATGTCTGTAATCTTTTATCGCCTCATTAAAATTACGCATCATAACCTTATGTATTTTAGTGAGACGTATTTCCTTAGCAAAATCTCTTTCATAGAATATACGCTGAGGATAATCACGTCTGCGCTGCACTGCATATGATTCTACATTAAAACTACGCTGTAGTTTTACAATAATGCTCTGCAAAAGATTAATTGCAATAGGTACAATTGCAAAAAAGATAAGGACAGGATCTATCTTCATCAAAAGCCACGCAGACATTCCAATATTAACAATTTTTATCAATACTCCTGTAATAGAGTCAATTATCATGTCTATAGAAGCAATACCGACTGTAACAACCCGTTTGTAGAGATCATACATGGCGGGATCTTCATAATTAGCTATATCCGACTCGACGGAGCGTTTGAATATTATCTTATTTATACGCACCTCACTGCGCTTATTGATTATAGTCAGAAAGTATCTGTTATATAAGCTGAAAAGGATTTCGCCTGTTACTCCCAACACCGACATAACGGCAACATACGTAAGAAGCTGTGAAATCGGCTTTCCAAGCTGAAGTCCGTTTACAACATAGTTCAGCATATATGTATATGAGAAAAATGTCAAAATCGAATATGCAACATATGCGACAAACATAGTTATCGTCTTTTCAGGATATATCTTAAGAGCAAGCTGAAAAGCCATAAAATCGTTTTTCAGAAAGTTTATCTTTCTCCGCTCGACTTTGCTTTTACTTTTTTCAGAGCATTTATCTTTTTTCTCATATTTGAAGCTTTTTCCTTTCCTGTTCATTTTTAATTTCGCTAAGGCTAAAAGATTATGGTCAATGTACCATGAAATCCGAAATAACAGCAATTTTTCGCGATTTTGCTTTTCAAAACTGCCGTCGGCGGCAAAGCGGAACCTGAATATTAAAGCATTTAGCATTAAAATATTTTACCATAAAAAATATCAAAATAAAATTTTAGGTATAAAATGTACATTTTAAGGTATATATTGCAATGATATTTTGTAATATAAAATCCATATTCAAAAAAACAAAACAACCTATATTTATTATTCGACATTTTAGTATATAAAATAATAAGTTTTGTTTCGCATAGTTGATTTTTTCTTATTTATATGTTAAAATAATATTAAATCAATTTCAACATATAAGGAGGCAAATATGAACATTGCCATATGCGATGACGACAAATGCTTTGTTGAAAGTTTATATAAAAATATCTTTGATATTCTTGTGCAATATGATTACGATATTATCGATTTTCAAATATATAAATACAATTCCCCCAAGGCTTTAATGTATCAGTGCTTCCATGACTCCAGTTACAGTAATATTGATATATTATTTCTCGATATTTCAATGCCGGAGATTGACGGTTTTGATGTAGCCCGAATATGCTATGAACAGTTCCCGGAAACCCTTATTATTTTCATTTCGGACTGCAAAGAGCTTGTATATCAATCTCTGCACTACAGCCCTTTCAGATTTCTCTGCAAGAAAACATATACAGAACACTTGAAAGAAGCCCTGAATTCCGCTATCGAAAAAAAGCTGAAAATTATCAATTATATAACGGTAAAATCAGACGGGCTGCTTATTCCCGTTAAAATCAAAAAAATTATTTTTGCGGAAAAGGAAAAAACAACAAATTATATTAACATACACAGCACAGATAATAATTATAAATACCGAAAAACAATACATGAATTTCTCGAAGCGGTGCCGGAGTCTTATTTTATAAAGATAAATTCCGGCATCGTCGTCAATATGAAATATATTAATTCAATTTCTGCCGATAATTTAGAACTGTTCGGAGGTTTTAGGCTCAAAATTTCGCGCGCACAAAAAAGCGAGGTAAAAAAGGCGTATACTAACTTTCTGAAGATAGACAGAGCCTGATTATTTTAATTAAGATAACGTTTTACTGACACTTACAAATCGCAGATAAATTCTTTATGTAAAGCATGCCGAAACGAAACTGCCATATTTTTTATGCTATAAAAATATAAAATTAGAATAAAACATATTTTTCCTGTTCACAATAGCTACAGAAAAGCAAAATACATAAAAAGGACAGGTTAAGAATATGGAATTCAAAAATAAATTAAAACATTTATACGGTAATGACGACATTCTGTACGGAGAATCAATATTTATTCGCGCAATCGCAATATTTTCGGCTCTTGTCTTGCTTGCATCGGTTATATTCGGACTATTGCCGACAGATGAAGACGTCGACATTTATGACAAAATACTGAGGCTTCATGTAATTGCCAATTCGGACAGCGACGCCGATCAGTCGCTGAAACTCGCCGTCAGAGATACGGTATTAAACAAACTCGGAGAAAAGCTCGGCGGGTGCGCAGACAGGTCAGAGGCAGAAACAATAGCAGAAAACAAAAAAGAAGAGTTGTGCGCCGCCGCAGAAAAAACACTGCGTCAAGGAGGCTCCGAAGATAATGTGCGAATCGAAATCGGAAAGGAATATTATCCTACACGGATATACGAAGGCGTTCGTCTTCCCGCCGGAACCTACAGCTCTCTGCGCGTGATTATCGGAAAAGGAGCCGGACATAACTGGTGGTGCGTCCTTTTTCCGGTCCTGTGTACAAGCTCGGCGGCAGAACCGAATGAAGAATTTACAGACGCAGGATTTACTCCGGGACAAATAAAAGTCCTGACAGAAACAGAAAAGCCAAAATATGTTCTTAAATTCAAAATCCTTGAGTTTTTCGGCTCATTCGGACATAAAAATGAAGAAAGTAAATCGGTCGGGTCCGAAGATAAAGACCCAGAAATTTAATAAGGCGCAAAGCTCCGTCATGAGTCCGGCATCGGACCGATCCGACGTCCGAAAAAAACGGAACAGCCCGCCGTTCCTGAGGCGATAGTCGTCATGCTTTATGATTAAATACACACAAATAATAAATAACCGCGGTCCGGTATGTTTTCCGTATATTTGGGAATATCATGCCGTTCCGCGGTTACTATATTAATGCTTAATATTTCTCTTACGCGTCTTACGCGCAATTCGGCGTGAAGCTTCGTTTTTGTCACGACGCCTCGGTTTATCCGATCTACCGCTTGTCTGTACCGATTTATTCCGTCCGGTACCGAGGTTATTTTTTCCGTGATAATTATTCTCCGGAGGAACAAGGCAATCCCGTCCGTATCCGATTAAATCATCTCTGCCGACCGATATAAGAGCTTTACGAACAAGACTGAAATTCTCCTTTCGATTATAATGAAGAAGCGCCCTCTGCATTCTTTTCTCCTCCGCTGTATCCGCCGTATAAACACTTTTTCCCGTCATGGGATCTATCCCTGTATAATACATGACTGTCGACGCTGTACTCGGAGTAGGGTAAAAATCCTGAACCTGATCCGGAGCGCAACCGTTTTTTTTAAGATATATGGCAAGCTCTACGGCATCCTCAATCGTACTTCCGGGGTGACTCGACATCAAATAAGGTATAAGATATTGTTTTCTGCCGATCTCTGCACATATTTTTTCAAAGCGTTTACGGAATGCGTCATATACCGCAATCTTAGGTTTTCCCATCAGTGAAAGCACCTTGTCCGAACAATGCTCCGGTGCAACCTTCAGCTGACCGCTGACATGATTTTCAACCAGTCTGTGAAAAAAGACGTCGTTTCGTTTGTCGGCAAGAAGATAATCAAATCTTATGCCGGAGCGAATAAACACGCGTTTGACTCCGGGAAGAGAAGCCACTCTGTCAAGAATCGCCGTATACTCGCTGTGATCAGCTATAAGATTTTTACACGGAACAGGCGTCAGACACCGACGGCCGGCACACACGCCGTCTTTTAGCTGTTTATCGCATGCGGGGCCCCGAAAATTCGCCGTCGGACCTCCCACGTCATGAATATAACCCTTAAAATCCGGCAGTTTCGTAAGAAGCTCCGCTTCGCGAATTATGCTTTCGGCACTCCGAGAACGTACAGCCCGTCCCTGGTGAAATGCTATGGCACAGAATGAGCATCCTCCAAAGCATCCGCGGTTGTGCGTTATCGAAAAACGCACCTCTTTAATTGCCGGAACTCCGCCTTCCTTTTCATATACAGGATGATATGTACGCATATACGGAAGCTCGTACACACGGTCAAGCTCCTCCCTATCAAGCGGGGGCATCGGCGGATTTTGAACAAGAATCTTGTTTCGGTATCTTTCCACAACAGCATGTCCGCGTATACTGTCATTCTCCGCATACTGAACCGCAAAAGCTTCGGCATACAGCTTTTTGTCGGATTTTAGTTCGTCAGCCGACCATCCCCCGATCGATTCATAATGAAGCTTATCGTCCGGATCTGTAAGATATACCGTTCCCCTGACGTCATGAATCTTCCCGACAGGAATACCCTTGTCAAGCAGAGACGCAATCCTGATAATAATATTTTCTCCCATCCCATAAGTAAGCAAATCTGCTCCCGAATCAACAAGAATACTGTTGCGGACAGCATCGTCCCAATAGTCATAATGAGCAAACCGCCTCAGCGAAGCCTCCAAACCGCCGATAATTACAGGCACATTTCCATATGCTTCGCGGATACGGTTACAGTAAACGATGACAGCTCGGTCCGGACGAAGCCCCGATTTTCCGCCCGGAGAATAATAGTCGTATTTTCGTCTTTTTTTCGCGACTGTGTAATTTGCTACCATAGAGTCAAGGTTTCCCGCCGAAACAAGAAAACCGAGTCTGGGACGTCCGTACTCCTTAAACGGTTCCGAACTGTGATAATCCGGCTGAGCCAAAATCGCAACAGAATATCCCGCCGAGGCAAGGACTCTTGTAATAATAGCAGTTCCAAAGCTTGGATGATCTACATACGCATCACCGGAAACATAAACAAAATCGGGTGTTTCCCATCCGCGCATTTTCGCCTCTTCACGGCATAGAGGCAAAAACCCTTCGACATTTTTATATTTCATATCTTTTATATTCCTTTTCGGCTAAACTATATTCCGTAAATCGCAATTTTTCTGAAGATTTTTAAATATATTTCTATAGTTCTTTAAATATATATCTATTTTACCACGTATCTTAATTCCTGTCAAAAAGTATTACGCTATAAAATTAAAGCAAACCTTGATGTTACGGATCTTTACTGAGCGAAAGCTCTGTCACCCAAAACGAAGTATTCACCTATACCGCATCTACACGGTTATCATGCCATAAAAAGAAAACACTTGCCTATAAGAGTATTTTACACAACGGACATTTTACCTTACATTATATTTGTTTTTAATTCTGTTTGCACAATTCACAAAAAAAAATAATTTTCCAACTATATTATAATGTAATACGTCGGGGTAAATAGCTTGAAAAAGTATTTTCTTTGTGATATAATATGAATTTATTAAAGATGATAATTTATTTCAATCAAGGTGATTTTATTCAATGGACTTCGATGTAAGCAACATAATATATTACTGCGCCGTCATTCTGCTTGCTACTAAACTGCTCGGTATGCTGACCAGAAAACTCGGACTTCCTCAGGTCGTGGGAATGATAATTGCCGGGCTTTTGATCGGACCGGCAATTTTCGGAAGACTGAATCTCGGCAATTTTAACGGAATTATCAGTCCTACAGATATAGAAATGGACGTGCTGAACAGCTTTGCACAGATAGGAGTAATCTTCATTCTTTTTTCCAGCGGACTTGAAACAGATATTAAGGAGCTGAAAAAAAGCGGAGCCGCGGCAACCGCAATCGCGTCACTGGGCGTTATCGTTCCTGTTGCTCTCGGAACGGTCGGAGCGCTTCTGTTCATGGGTTGGCCTGGCAGGGCCGCAACACATGAAATCATGATGAACGCCTTGTTTGTCGGATGCATCCTTTCCGCTACAAGTGTGGGAATTACCGTTGAAACGCTTCGGGAACTCGGAAAGCTGAACTCTCATGTAGGCACAACCGTACTGAGCGCAGCAATTATTGACGACGTGCTCGGAATTATTGCGCTCAGTATAATCACAGGAATAAACGGCGGCGGAAATATCGGTATAACGCTTCTCAAGGCTGTCGGATTTTTTATATTTGCCATTGGAATCGGTCTTATAATAAGAATCAGTTTCCGCAGGCTTGTAAATAAATATCCCCACAAGCGAAGAACGGGAATATTTGCATTGGTCATCTGTTTTATGTACGCTTTCTGTTCAGAAAAATTCTTCGGTATCGCGTCGATTACCGGCGCGTATATGGCAGGACTGATGCTGAGCGGACTTGATGATACGTCATATGTGGACCGAAAGGTTGTAGTAAGCGGTTACATGATTTTTACGCCGATATTTTTCGCATACATCGGTATATCGGCGGATTTCAGTCACTTTCAGTTCTCCGGACTTATTTTTGCACTGGTATTCGTTCTGCTCGGAGTTATCGGAAAAATAGTCGGATGTTCAGGTATAGCAAGGGTTTTTAAGTACAGCAAACGCGAATCTCTTATAATCGGATGCGGAATGATTGCGCGCGGCGAAGTCGCTCTTGCAGTATATTCGGCAGGGCAAAGCCTGATTTATTATGAAAACGGCAGTCTTGCGGGAATCGATCCGCTTGTTCCTACAATTCTTTTAATTGTTCTCTCATCCATACTCTGTCCCATTCTTCTAAAGCTCGCGTTTAAAAACCATACTCACAAGCCTTCTGACGGCAGTAAGGACAGGATACCCATCTCATCCGAAGCATTCGGAAGCGTTCAAAATATTTGTCCGGAAAACGAATCCGCCGCCGGTAATGCGGTGAAAACCATACGATACGGGCCCGACGTTACCTAAATATACATTGATTATTTATACAATAACTCGAGGTATTATCATGAGTAAAAAAAATAAAATAATCAGCATGACCATATTTGCTGCAATCATAGCCTTGCTGACCGCCGGGATTATACTGACGAGAGGCTCCTATAAAGAGTCCGAGACTATTCAGGAAATTATGAAAGACGCTGTTCTTCACGACGCTGAAAAGGTAAGTCTTTTCGGCATCTTATACGTGAATCCGGGGCTTGTCTCCGCATATACCGTAACCGCGATACTGTTCATATTTTCTCTTATTATAAGAATATTCTTTATACCGAAGTTCAAACGTATTCCGGGAAAACTCCAGCTGCTTCTTGAACAGGCCGTAGGAATGTTTGACAATCTGGCAAAATCGAACAGTCCTCACAGAAACAAATTTTTGGGAGCCTATATCTTTACCGCAGGAACTTACATATGCATAGGAACTCTATTTGAGCTTTTCGGCGTTCAGGCAGTAACTCCGGACGGCATATCGGTCACTCTGCCGGCACCGCTTTCGGATATAAACGGAGCAATTGCTCTGGGCTGCCTGTCATACCTTATAATCTTATCCGGAGGCATAGTCGGAAACCGATTAAAGGGCGTCGGAAGTACGCTTAAAGATTTTTCTCTCCCGATTTCAATGAGCTTCCGTCTTTTCGGCGCACTCCTGAGCGGTGCGCTGGTTTCAGATCTTGTATACTATTACTCCCTGACAAGCTACGTAATTCCCGTTATTGTGGGAATACTCTTCACTCTTCTGCACGCGCTTATTCAGGCATATGTCCTCACTATGCTGACCGCACTTTTTTACGGTGAAGTATCGGAACCGCGTATAAAAGCACACGAGATTAATAATCAGTAAATTTTTAGAATAACAAGAAATCTTTTAAATAAAATTATATACCAATAACAGATTCGGAGGAATTCAAGATGAAAAAACAAACGAAAAAAATTATGGCAATTCTTTTTGCCGCAATCGCTGCATTTATTATTTCAGTCCCTGTAATCGCCGTAAACGAAGCTGCCGATTCGGAAATTACCGCGGCAAATGAAACCGATGAAGCCGCCGCGGGAGAGGCAAATGAATCAAAAGCATGGCCTGCGGCGTTCGCGGTCGGTTTTGCGGCAGCGGCCGGAGCAATCGCGATGGGTATCGCAATCGGCAAAGCATCCGACGGCATTTCAAGACAGCCGGAAGCAACAGGTAATATACGTACAAACCTTATGCTCGGTCTTGTATTTATCGAAACACTCATTATATATGCGCTGATCGTGGCTATATTAATTATATTTGTTCTTTGATTGTACGCCGGTAAGCACCGTTTAAATCACCGAATATTTATGAAAGGACAATTAGCTATGCCGCTCAATATTAATTTACAGCAAATTTTGCTGCACCTGTTAAATTTTGTAATCCTGTTTGCAATTCTGTATTTTCTCCTATATAATCCGATTAAAAAGTTTATGGCAAAACGTACCGAAGAATACAAAAAAATGGATAATTCGGCAAAGCAAAAGCTGGACGAAGCGGAAAAAATAAAGGCCGAATATACCGAACGTCTTCAGTCGGCCGACGCTGAGATTGAAAAAAGGAAAGCCGAAGCTGAAAAAAATGCGGAAAGTCTTGCGGATAAACGCTTGAAAATGGCAGAAGCTGAAGCAGATACGATAATTAAAACCGCACGAAGTGTTGCGGAAAATGAAAAAAAGAAAATTATCGACAGCGCACAAAAGGATATTGCCGAAATAATAACGGCGGCTGCGGAAAAAGTTGTCTGCTCGTCTCCGGACGTTTATAACGACTTCCTCGAAAATGCGGAAAAAAGTCGTATTTCGGATAAATAATACAGCCGACTTACTACAATTACAGGCGTTTTAATCCTCAGAAAGGGAAAGGCTTAATATGGCAGAACAAAAAGACGCGAAGAAAGCTGTCCTATATTCATCTGCTCCTCCGGACGATAAACAGAAGGAACGGTTGGAAAAATTTATAAAAGACAGATTCGGAGCTGACTTTGAACTTATTTATATAAAAGACAAAGACTTAAATGACAGTTTCAGACTCGAAATCGGCTCTAAAACATATGAATGGGGACTTCAAGAAAAATTCGGCCAGCTAAAAAAACTGTTATACGACACAGTCGGAAAATCCGATAATATAGTTCCGCTTCTACGTGAGACAGTAAATAACTGGACACCGAAGATTCTTGAAAAGGAGACGGGAACAGTTCTCACAGTCGGAGACGGTATCGCTACCGTCAAGGGACTTTCGCACGCCGCTTACGGCGAAATTCTTATCTTCAGCTCCGGTATACGTGGCCTCGTTCAGAACATAAACCGCAGCGAACTCGGATGTATACTTTTTGACGACGACAACGAAATACGCGAAGGAAGCCGCGTTCTGAGAACCGGAAAAACTGCCGGTATTCCGGTCGGAGACGCTTTCATCGGAAGGATTGTAAATTCTCTGGGTGTTCCTATTGACGGACTTGGAAACATTCCGTTTGAAGAATACCGTCAGATTGAACACCCTGCACCAGATATAATTCACCGACAGCCTGTAAAGGTTCCGCTTGAAACCGGGCTCATTGCAATTGATTCCATGTTTCCGATAGGACGGGGACAGCGTGAATTAATAATAGGAGACAGACAGACGGGAAAAACGGCGCTTGCCCTTGATACGATTCTGAATCAAAAGGGAAAAAATGTAATATGCATTTATGTTTCCATAGGTCAGAAAGCAAGCGCGACAGCACAGCTCGCACAGACACTGCGCAGACACGGAGCTCTTGAATATTCAATTATTGTAAACGCTTCTGCGAGCGATCCGGCTCCGCTTCAATATATCGCGCCTTATTCCGGAACGGCACTTGCGGAATATTTCATGGAAAAGGGAAAAGATGTACTAATTGTATACGATGATCTGTCCAAACATGCCATTGCATATCGTTCAATCAGTTTGCTTCTCGGCCGTTCTCCCGGACGTGAAGCATATCCCGGAGATGTATTCTATCTTCATTCGAGACTGCTTGAACGCTCCGCGCATCTCTCGGACGAGTACGGCGGAGGCAGTATTACCGCACTTCCTATTGTAGAAACGCAGGCCGGAGACGTCTCGGCATATATCCCAACAAATATAATTTCAATTACCGACGGACAGATATTCCTGGAAAGTGATTTATTCTTTTCAGGTCAGCGTCCTGCTGTAAATGTAGGCCTTTCGGTTTCCCGTGTGGGCGGAGACGCTCAAACAAAGGCCATGAAAAAAGCTGTCGGTACTCTCCGTCTCGATTTGGCACAGTACCGTGAAATGGAAGTATTTACACAATTTGCAAGCGATCTTGATACCATGACGAAGCGACAGCTTATATACGGACAGGGGCTTATGAGAATGCTTCGTCAGGCGCAGTATCATCCGATGAGCCTGCACGAACAGGTTGTTGCGCTTGTAACTGCGCTCAGCCATGCAATGATTGATATTCCGGAAGAAATTATACCCGTATTTCTGACAGATTTATTAAAAAATTTCGAGGAAGTTCATGCGGAAATTTGTGAACGCATTGACAAACTCGGACTTTTGACGGATGACGACAAGAGTGAAATAATAAATTTTGCAAAACAGACCGCAGCAAATTTTATAAGCCGGGAGCAATAATATATGGCAAGTATTAAGGAAGTAAGAAACCATATTGCCAGCATTAAAGATACTCAGAAAATAACAGGCGCAATGTATCTGATCGCGTCGACAAAAATGAGAAAAGCCAAAAAGAATTTGGACCGGACGCGTCCGTACTTCGACGCTCTTCAAGCCGAGATCAAACGTATTTTCCGAACGGTAGATACTGTGGAAAGCAAGTATTTCTACCCGGCGGATGAAAAAAATCATGATCTTGGCGGATCGTACTCGTATCTTGTTATAACCGCCGATAAAGGTCTTGCGGGAGCATACAATCAGAATGTGATTAAGGAAGCTCAGCGAATCATGGGTAACCGTCCCGGAAATAAGTTATTTGTTGTCGGAGAGTATGGAAGAACATATTATACAACCCACGGAATACCGATTGAAAAAAGCTTTTTATATACCGCTCAGAATCCTACTCTTGAGCGTGCAAGAGATATTTCATCAATTCTTCTCAATGAATTTCTCTACGGAGATACGACAAAAATATTTGTTGTTTACACCGATTACGGCGGAGGTCTCCATACCAAAACATGCTCCTCGCGTCTGCTTCCGTTTCACCGCGCAAGCTTTATAACTCACTCAAACGAAAAGGCTGTTACAGAACCCTTTGAATTTACACCGTCGGTAAATAAAATCCTTGATACAATTGTACCAAGCTACGTGACAGGGTATATATACAGCGCGCTTGTAGACAGTTTTTGCAGTGAACAGAACGCCAGAATGGAAGCAATGGATTCCGCCGGACAAAATGCTCAGAAGCTGCTTGATGAATTGTCCCTTCAGTATAACCATATGCGCCAGAGTGCAATTACGCAGGAGATTACGGAAATATCGGCAGGAGCTAAAGCTCAGAAATTAAAACAGACCAAAACAAAGGAGATGCAGACATAATATGACCGGTAAAATAGTTCAAATTTCAGGCTCCGTCGTTGATGTAGAATTTGAATCCGGAAATCTTCCAAAAATCAACGAATCATTGACAGTAGAAGTCGGCGGAAGCAAGCGTGTTATGGAACTCGCACAGCACATCGGAAATAATACCGTACGCTGTATAATGCTGGCGGAATGTGAAGGTCTCTCCTGCGATATGACCGTAACCGCAACCGGCTCTAATATCAAAGTTCCTGTCGGAACATCCACACTGGGACGAATGTTCAATGTCCTCGGCGAACCTATTGACGGAGGCGGCAAAATCGATGATAACACAGAGTATTGGGATATTCACCGCAAGGCCCCGTCATTTTCGGAGCAAAGCACCGAAGCAAGTATTCTTGAAACCGGAATAAAAGTCATAGATCTTCTTGAGCCGTATTCCAAGGGTGGTAAAATAGGCCTTTTCGGAGGCGCCGGCGTCGGTAAAACAGTCCTCATTCAGGAGCTTATTCATAATATAGCGACAGAACACGGAGGATACTCTATCTTTACCGGCGTAGGAGAACGTTCGCGCGAAGGAAACGATCTCTGGAACGAAATGCGGGAAAGCGGCGTATCTAAAAAAACCGCTTTGGTTTTCGGGCAAATGAACGAGGCTCCGGGTGTACGTATGCGCGTACCGCTGTCCGGACTTACAATGGCGGAATACTTCCGTGACGAGGAACACAAGGACGTACTGCTTTTTATCGATAATATATTCAGATTTGTTCAGGCGGGAAGCGAAGTTTCTACTCTGCTCGGAAGAATGCCGTCCGCTGTCGGATACCAGCCTACTCTTGCCGAAGAAATGGGAACTCTTCAGGAACGTATTACTTCGACAAAAAGCGGCTCAATCACATCGGTACAGGCTGTCTATGTTCCTGCCGATGATCTTACTGATCCAGCGCCGGCCACAACCTTTTCTCATCTTGACGCAACGACGGTCCTTGACCGTAAGATCGCGGAACAGGGGATATATCCGGCTGTCGATCCGTTGGAATCGACTTCAAGAATCCTTGAAGCCGATATAGTGGGAGAAAAACATTATAAAATTGCACGCGGCGTTCAGGAAATCCTTCAAAAATATAAAAGCCTTCAGGATATAATAGCAATTCTCGGTATTGACGAATTGGGAGAATCCGACAAGCTTATCGTCTCAAGAGCAAGAAAAATACAGAGATTTTTGTCTCAGCCTTTCCATGTCGGAGAAAAATTCACCGGAATACCGGGAATATATGTTCCTATTAAAGAAACACTCCGCGGATTTGATGCAATAGTATCCGGGGAGATGGACAAATATCCGGAAGCCGCATTTTATAACGTAGGAACACTTGACGATGCGGTCGCAAAAGCAAAAAAAATTGAGAGCGGTGAGATATAATGAATTGCTTTGATATATCAGTTCTTGCCGCAGACAAACCTTTTTTCAGCGGTAAATGCGAATCTATTGTAATACCGACAAGCGATGGTCTTTACGGTATATGGGCAAATCATAGAAATCTCATTTCAGATATAATTCCGGGTATGCTTGAAATGCGAAAGCAAAACGGAGAAACCGTTATAGCAGCTGTGTCAGAGGGCATTGTAAAAGTAGAAGACGGAAATGTACTTGTTCTTGTCGACACAATAGAACTACCGGAAGAGATTGATATTAACCGTGCAAAACGCAATGCAGACAGAGCAAAAGAAGAAATGCTGCAAAAAAGAAGTATACGCGATTATTACCAAGCTCAGGCAAGGATGGCACGGGCGTTAAACAGAATGAAAGTGAAAAATCATATGTTTCATTAATTCTATTCGAAAGTCGCCGATAAAAAAAGAATATTTGCAAAGCGTAAAATTCGTTCAATAAAAAATATTTCCCGTCACCAGGCTCTGCAAATTCAGCGCAGCCGCTCATTTCTCATTCAGCGGGAGATTGTACTCCCACTGAATGAAGATTGTCACCCGCCGCCTTTAGCAGCAGAGGACACCTATAGACTAAGTTATAATGAGTCCCCTGAAATGCTTTAATTAATTGGCGGAAACATTATATATTATATTTTTCTTAATTTCCGAAAAAGTATTGCAATTTAGATTTATTTATGGTAAAATAATAGAGTATGATATTAATTAATTTTATATAATAATACGGAAGCGTATCGAAGTGGTCATAACGGGACTGACTCGAAATCAGTTGTACCTAACGGTACCGTGGGTTCGAATCCCACCGCTTCCGCCAAAAACCCTTGAAAGCACAGTGTTTTCAAGGGTTTTCTCTATCTTCGGAATTTTCCTCTGCGGTGTTTTTTATGATTTTATCCGTATTTTTTCGCACATTTTACGCTTATAAAACTCGTTCGCAATTAGAATAAAACAGCCCTGAAACCGTATAAAATAGGGCTTTTTTCAAGGTAACGTATTTCAGGTCGTTAGAATTATTTTTGTCGGCATAGGTTTTATGTATTTTTAAAAGCACCGGTTGGAGCATACTTGATTAAAAATCTTTTATGCGTTAACGAGGGTTGGGATTCAAACACGCTGGAAAACTAAAAATGCTGCCCCACCGATTTTTCTCGGTGGGGCTTAGGTTATGTATCAGCATTCTTTATTCTTCATTTGCATCGACGCTGTTCATTTTCACGCTCTCGGCGTTGTTTGTATTTAAATTCTCGGATGAGTTCTTTATATCTTTCGGTACGTGGGTTGGATAGCTTTTGCGGTGATGCCATATAGCATATAAATTCTTCCTTCACGCAGTATTGGGTGCTGCCGATTTTTATACCGTGCAGTGCTTGTTCCTTTATCAGTTCATGTATGCGCTGTGGGTTATGTCCGACAAGTTCCGCCGCCGTCTGCGTGGGCAGAGCTTCGGGTAGCTCTGCCCACAGCACCTCTAACCACAGTCTGAACGCTTCACAGTTTTCTTCGGTGACTTCGAGTAACGGGCGCGGATGCCACTCGGTTCGGTTTGAGAACAGACCGTTCAGCTCTGATAGAAAACCCACCTCGGTATCCATACGAATTTTGAACATTTCTGCATCCTCTACCAGCACCCGATACTTATGGGTTGCGTGTCCGGTATTTTCGTGTGGGATATAGTTATGATCCATCAGATATTTCATCTTCCGTGCGGAGATGTGCAGGTACTGCCGAAGCTTACATCCGCTCATATATTTCTTTTCAGCCATATATTAAATCATCCTTTCGGTTAGCAAAAATGCACCTCTGTCCGAGGTGCATCATTCCTTTGCTTTATTAAAGATATTGCTGATAACATCAGCGCTTTCCTGTTTCTTGGACTTATCAAGGTGGGCATAAATATTTGCCGTTGTTGCAAGGTCGGAGTGACCAAGGAAGGTCGACACATTCAGCAAGGGTACATCCTGATTGATAAGGATACTTGCGAAGGTGTGCCGTAGGTCGTGGAAGCGAATCTTTCGCAGATCGTATCGTTCAATAAGAGCAGAGAAGCGTTGGGTGACTCTGTTCGGTCTTAGCAGTTCGCCGAGCTGATCTACGCAGATATAGTCATCGAATTTGCGGTTATAGCTGCCTTTGAACATTCGGTGATACAGGTCTTGCTTCTCCCGTTCCTCGCACAGCATTTCGTAGACGGGATCCGGCAGAGGAAGGGTTCGGCGGCTTGATTTGTTTTTCATTTCCTCTACAGGCTCTACGATAACCTTGCCGTTTTCTCTGTACTCGATAACCTTAGTGTCGAGCAGAATGGTACGCTTATCCCAATCAACTCTCGACCAACGGGCGCCCAAGGCTTCGCTTCGGCGTAGCCCTAAGCCACCCGCTAACATTACCGCAGGATAGATAACATCGCCGCGCAGGAGTCCGAGCATTGTTATCAGCTCGTCCTCGGAATAATTTTCACCGGTGAACTTGTTTTTCTTCGGTCGGTCGATGCGGTCGAAGGGGTTAGCATCTATCAGCTCATCCTTGAACGCTCTTTTGAAGGCACTGTGCAGGACGGTGTGATAGTGAATGACGGTGTTAGCAACGACACCCGACTCGAACATCCAATCATAAAAATCCTCGATATCCTTTGAGGTGATGTTGCCGACCGTCAGATTACTGTGGGCAGTAAAATACCGCCGAATTCTACCGTAGATCATTCCATGGTAGCTTTCGGCGGTACTCTTTTGGATATTCTTTTCGATCTTTTTATAGTGAGCGCACATATAATCGAAGATCGGAATATCCGAGGCAGGCTTTGCATTTCGGGCAAGCTGCTCGGCGTAATCATTTTCAAAGGCTTTTACTACCTCTCGGTAGGCTTTGTTCACCTTTGATTTGTTTGTGCCTTCTGGAAGACCGAGGGCGCGCCACACGGGTTTTGTCTTACCATTTTCCTTTACTTGTATCACGGCATAGAGGCGACCCTTTTTAGCCTGTACGCTGGCGGCAAGTGTGGTTTTGGCATCCATTTGTTATCACTCCTTTTTTGTTTTTGCAAACACGAACAATATCACAAGTCGGTTTGCAAGTCCAGACATTATCGGAAGTTTTCTCAAGATAATAGACCTTAGGGTTCGAACTTGTTCTGTCCTTTTGCTGTAAATAATCGATCAGCTGCGATTTGGCAATGCGATTTTCTCTGCCGACCTTAACCGCCGGCAGAGTTTTTTCTTTGATAAGCTTGTAGACAGTTTTGATACTAACTCTCAGTATCTCCGCAACTTCAGCGGCGGTCAGTGCCGCCGGATAACAGCGCAATTCTTTTTCGCGCTCTTTTTTAGTCATAGGCTAACTCCTTTCTCCTACATCTTCATTGTAGGTGTTTCAGTTTCTTCTGTAGTTTTGTCCTCAGTATTATCAGCCTCACTTATGGCGGCGATAGCGCCGACGGCGAGACCGATCATCGCACCGAGGTTTGAAGCGTTTTCCTGTGCTTCGATTCGTTTTCGGCGTTCCTCCGGATCTTCGGATGTGCTGTCGATTATGCTACCAGCTTCCAGAATACCACGCAGACCAACACCGACAGTGCTACCGCCGACACCGCTGTGGCAATGATTATTTTCATAATCTTCTGTTGCAGTTTCTCTATCGAACTGTCCAGAGTCTTGGTACTCTTGGAAATGGTTTCGGAGCAATCCAAAATAAACCGCTCTTGATTATTCCCAGCCTGTTCTACGATCGTCTGCATCTGAGCCACTGTATCCGCGTTGGTATTCACCACATCCTGAACCGTCCTCTCCATATACTCCGTCTCGATATTCTGTATCTCTGTGCAGTGGTCGGTCAGTTCTTCCCGTGTCGCCAGTTCTTCTATCAGCTGATACAGCTTCGGCTGAAACTCCGCCGCGTCCTCTAGCAGTTTGCTCTCCCGCTTGCGCTGTTCTATTGGGATCGCATACACCCGCGGCTGATACGGAATCTGCTCCAGTTCGGATAGTATCCGTGTGTTTTTTCTGCTTCAGCATATCCCGCCATGTTCTGCTGTGAGCCGTTTCCTGATTGTGAACTCATACTCTAATACTCCTTTCAAATATTTGTCATCGTGCAGTCGTATGTCCCTGCACTTCATTCCGTTTGGGCAAGTGAAAGTAATATATTTTCTTTCATCTGTACATGTGATTTGATAACCGAGCCGATTCATTTCTCTTATAAAATCAGCTCGGCTACCGCTTCGGTTCATAACAAAGTCAATGTCGGAAATTAGTTTGAACTTCCAACTCTCGCCCTTGGATGCGGCACGGTACTCTCAGCTTGAGATATTTGCACCGTCTTTTCTATACGGTTTTAAAACACTAAGGCCGTGTTCGTTACAAATACTGTCGCTGAGAGTTCGCAACCGAGTCAGCGTTCCAGGATTCGGCCTGAGCTTATTTCCGTTTTCATAATGCACAGAGTTTATAAAAAAGTGATTATGAAGGTGCTCGGCATCGGTGTGGGTTGTCACTAAAACTTCATGACCGGGCCACGCTTTTTCTGCGAACTCCAAACCGATTTTGTAAACCTGCTCGGCGGTGACATTTTCCTTTGGTGAAAAGGATTGCACGTAATGATAAAAAGTAATTCCGCCCTTCTTTTTATGAGCATTCTTTGTCACCATAAACTCGGTAAAAGAATGCTCACCGTTACAATTCACACCGCCCACAAGTCTGCGACCGCTGTCCTCATCTTCAACCTTTTTGTGCTGCAAACAGTAATCTATCACCGCCTTCATTGCGCTGATACTTTGATTGGATTCAGGAATAAAATTTACGGTTGCCATTATCCCTTCCTCGCAATCTCTAATAGTTGTTCGTAGATTTTCTTCTGTTCGTCTACCACATCTTGAAAATCATACGACTGAAACACACCCGAATTTATCTTCGTTGCAATCTGATTCAGGTTGTTGCCGATGCGCTTGAGTTCGATCAGCAACGGCTTTACATCCTCTGCAACATGGATGGGTGTTTCGAGCGAAAGTAAAACGATATAGTCGGTAATACTCCGCTTGGCGCGTTTTGCGTTTCGCTCGATACGTTCTTTTTCGGATTTAGTAAGCCGAATAGTTAGCGTTTTATCATGCCGCCTTTTTTCACTCATTTTTATCATTCCTTTCGTAATAATAGTGGGTTCGGACTACCGCCCGTAATTTAAGCGTTTCGGTGGATTGCCGGACGCTCTGCTTGCCCCAGACTAAAGTCTGGGAAATGAAAACCTGCAGTTTCCGAAACCGCCCCAAATTTGCGTTTTAATCTTCAGTGAGGTGTTTACCTTCCTCTTGCCAAATGCCCCACAAATCGCCTACAAATCGCGCACAGGGACGAAAGGAACGCTTGGGACGAATGTTTTGGGACACCCCTTTTTATTCGTCATGAGCGACACTATCGTCACTGGCAGAGGAAGAATAATTTACTTCCAAGAGCCTGACTCCGTTACTGCGGTGACTGCGAAAACTCAAACCGAAATCAATGGGACTGTACTCCCAAAGGTTCATCAATCGCTTGAGTCCTCTCGGAGATATTGACTGCTCGGTATGCGTGTTATACATTTCACAGAACTCGGTGTTACTGCCACTGTATGATTTTTTTATTTTCATAAAATCAATCAGCAGTTCCATCTCTTTCGGCAGCAGCATTTCACGGTTTTCCATACTGTCATGAAGCATTTTCCAAACGAAATCCTTTTTGGAAAACTGCAGCTCGAGCTGACGGTCTTCCACGTCACGCCCCGTGCAGTAGAGGGTGGCGCTGTCAGCATTGCGCTTGCTCTTGTCAAGAACAAAAGCAGTATCGACTGCGCCTACAATACCTGTGGTGCCGGTCAGATTATTGAACGGATCACTGTCGCCCTGCTTACGAAGGTGGTGCACAAGCAGAAGACAGATATTCAGTTCGTCTGCCAACTGTTTCAGCAACCGAATTTCATCGTAGTCATTTGCGTAAGAGGTATCGATATTGTTGTTGCGCACGTTTTGAAAAGTATCAACGGCAACAAAAACCGTATCGGGATTCTCTTTGACAAAATCACGAATCTGTTCGCACAGCCCGTCTGATAAAGTTCCGGCAGAGGTAGCAAAGAACGCATTGGGAGGAACTTCATCCGTGATGCACAGAAGGCGATTCTGAACACAGCGCAGGGTATCTTCAAAACAAAGATACAAGGTCGTTCCTCTGTTGGTTTTTAAATCCCATATCGGTTCACCCTTTGCGATGTGAATGCACAGATCCAGCACCCACCACGATTTGCCTATCTTGGGAGCACCGCCGAGGATGCACATGCCTTGCGGCAACAAAGTTTCTACACAAAACTTTGTCGGAGGCAGTTTCATATCCATCAAGGTTTCGCCGTCAATAACAGCAAGTTTTGCTTTTTTATCAGCCATAGGAATTTCCCCTTTCATAAAAAAGTAAGAGCGAAAACATCGGCGGCGGAACCGGTGCTTTCGCTCTCCTAATTACCTAATGGCTGAAAATTCAAAAATTACATAAAATGCTGTGAACGCAAAAATTTGTTTCTGAATTATTTGTAATTTCTAATGACAGAAAAAACTTTTTATGATATAATTATCGCAGAGTACGGTTTATGGTACAGATAAGATGTTAGAATTAGAGTGCGGAGGAAGGCACATAAGACTGATAGAAACAAAACCGGTCGGCGATGCTAATTTTTATAAATTCTCGGTTGACTTTGTAGGCGATGATTTTATTTTAGGCGGTAAAACTTTACCGCTTGGAATCATTGCTCATGATATATTAAATATCCCTGCAGACAAGCTGATATCTATTTTTGAGACGGGTGACAAACTCAATGATTTATATAACCGCCTGAACACAGAAAATTATTCTGATGAACTATTTATAAATATTAGAGAGATTATCGAAAAAATAATAAAACAGATAAAGAAAATAAAGCCATTTTCTTATTTTAATATCAAGGGCGAATACGAACATATTGATTTGCTTCTCAGTGATGAAAAAATCAAGGAGTGGAATAGCAGTTTTTCATCTATGCCGATCCCAATATCAATTCCGTTTCCGAAGGCACGGCAATGTATGACCATGTTATTGTTCTTGCCGAGTTTATAAAATCCTATATTTATCTTTGCGCTGACACCTTTAATTTTTATAAGGTTGCGATGATGTATTTTGTAAACCTTACCGAGAACGGCTATCGTGATAAGATTTGGATTGCAGGATACACCAAGGAGTTTTTCGGAAGTGAAGATGTTTTAGAGTGGATTGAGGAGCTAAATGCCACCGAGATCACACACAATTTTACGCTTGAGCCGGGAGTTTGGATGGCGCCCGTTGCACTTGAAAATAAAGACGGTTCGGCTATGCTCGGCCGCCGAATCCATTTCGACCGCATGCTCAACTTTTATGTGACCGATATGTTTGAGGGACTTGCCGCCGGACATTACTCTTGGCAATGCGACATCTGTCATAAGTTTTTCTTTATAACAAATGCCCACAACCAACTCTATTGCAGTACCGTCAATCCGGAGTATGGTGTTCCCTGCGCCTATGTTTCAAAAAACAAACTGAATATGCCGAAGCAAAAGAAGAAGGATGGCTTCGGTCACGATATTTGGTAGAAGAGATACAACTCCCTGCGCAATGAAAAAAGCAAAACAAAGAACGGTCTGCCATCTGCCAAATACGATATTGATGTGTGCGAAAAGGCAATGGAGCTTGCCAAACGGCATTATGAAGATGCGCAGATCGATTTTGATTACGCGCAAAATCAGTACGAGCAGGATATGATTTTGCTCAACCTGATTGCCGAGGCAAAAGCGGCGCTGGAGAAATAATAATACTATTTTATTTCTTGGAAAGGAGGTGCGAGTGTGAACACAGAATATACCAAAGCTGCAAACAAACTGCTTTGCGGTATTACGGACAAGCGGTTGCGTGAGCCTGAAATATGGAACGATATTCTTTCTTCTGTTCGGTCTGGCAGACTTCGGCTTTGGAAAATTAACGATGAAATTATGCGTATAAAATATTTCTGCAAAGAAAAAATCGAACTCGCATCTACCTTTACCGAGACCGATAAAAGCGGTGTGCAGTTCGATGACCTGAACGAATATTTTATTAAGGCGCTTGAGAGCCGTGATAAAGGATATTTTGAAGCATTTATCAAAACTTACGAGTCTGTGCTTTAAAATCGTGCCAACCGTTTTGTTTTGCATTACGGCTTGAATGAGAACGATGCCGAGGATATCAAACAAATCTTTTTAGAGACACTGTGGTTTGCTTTTCTTGATTATACCCGCACAACCAAAAATGCCTGTAGTGTGCCAACGCAAAACGGTTATAACGAGCTACGAAAGGTTATGGGCATTTATAATAACAATCCTGAGCTTTTTACCGATGAGCGTATTGCTCTCATCGTAAAAGAAACAGGGTTTACCGAGGAGAAGGTCACCGAGCTTATTGCAATCGGCAAGGCTACCGAGTATCCCATCGGCATTGTACCGACAGAAGATGACGAGGAAGAACTCAACGGTGCTATCTCGGATGAGCTTATTGAAGATCTGTCTATATCTCTGTTTCAAGAGGCTTGGCGGAATATTTGCCGTGATTATTTCCGCGCCGCTGTCGATAAAATTTCACCTAAGGATAAGCAAATATTATCACTGTCGCTCGGTGTTTGTTTCGATTGCTTCGGTATTTTCAAACCGTGCACCTATGCAGAGATTGCTATGAAGCAAGGTGCTTCGGGTGAAAAGAGCATCGAGAAAAAACGCAAAACCGCTATTGAGAAGTTCGCCAAGGAACTGTGTGAATTAAGCTTCTGCGACGGTGTTTACCTAAAGCAAACTGATATGGTTATTGTTAAAGAAAACGGTGAGAAAAAGGTGCAGTCGGTAACCTACGCCTATACTCCCTACGGAGAAGGCGAAGCCGGAGAAATCATTCATACCGCCATTGGTAGACATCGCCTTCAGGTCATTCGCCTTGCAGAGTTTGATATGACTGGTGCTTACGCTGAACAAGTTACAAAAATTATCGGCTATATGAACGGTAATTTTATTAAAGAAAAGTTTTATGTAATTCCCTTGGAGGAACTATCCAAAGTGCATAAGCATAACGCTAAACCCAAGTTGCCGTTTTATAAAAAGCCCCGTATAATCGAACAAAAATAGTTTTATCGACCCGTAGATCGTTTCAGATGAAACAAACGCCTACAACGGCAAAACAATAAATTATCCACCGGATATTGTGGCAAGGTTTCGTGCTAAACCGCCGCACCCAGTGGGTGTTTTTATGCTTTTTTATATTTCTTCCACTGTTTCCAAGCCTTCCATTACTTCGATCATTATTCGTGTTGCGAGGATAAATCCCGAACTGAACGCTTCACGCTCGGTGATGCAGGACAGTTCGCTTGTGCAGTCCTTAAATTTTTCAAAAGTTTCTTTCTGCTTTTCCGTGAGACCGGCGTTAAGTTCTGCCTCGTTTTTGCATATCAGCTTAACAAGCTTATCCACTCTCGTTCCTCTCTTGATATACCTTTCGTGTGGACCAATGTTGCCGTAGTATAAATCTTCAAGTGTCGTCATAAAAATTGCCTCCTTTGCAGTACAAATACATACCGCAAAGGAGGCAACAAATCCAGATTTTTATTCGCTCTGACCTTTTTGAATTTCTACATCCAATTCACTATTAAATTTCAAGAAGGTTTTATTTTTTATGCTTTCAAAAAAAGCATGATAATTTTTAGGCGTCAACATAGTAAATTTATAAACATTTTCGCCAAGATACTTATTAATCAACTTAACATGCTCAATAGCTGCATTGTGCTTACCTATATTCTCCGCATGTGGCGATTGTATTTCTTCATCGCCTTTTATTTCAACAATTATTATATTATCATTGATTTTTAGAATAAAATCCGGATTAAATTTGTCATACCTTATTGCTTCTCCATGCCTAGGATTTTTCTTCCATGAGTAATCTATGGAATAGAAATTTTTGGATGGGGACTTTATCCAAGCAGTAATCATATCAGAATTATCTATTAATCCATCAATAAATTTCTTTTCCGGATCATGATTCGAAAAACATAACGAGGTTATGGTTTTAAATTTATTTTTATTTGACACCTTTTTCTGTTTATATCCATTACTCGTGTCTATGATTTCATCAAAAAACTCTGTTTCTTCGTCTGACAAATATCCTTTTGTATCATCAGTCCAAAATAATGTATTACTGTTTTTTAATAAACTGGCACTTGTTGATTCACTGCCCATATCTCTCGTAGATACAACAAAGTATTTGTCCGGATTTGTACTATAAGTTACATAGGTTGAGCCTTGGCGCCAAGCAGTAGACATAGCAGAAATAAATTTGTTAGACAATGAATCTGTTATTACAGTATTGCCACTTTCTTCTAACGAGCGCTTAATTATTTCTTCTAATTTTTCAATCGAATACTTCTCTTGATATTGTTCTGCCAACCCCAAACCTTCGTCGTCCGGAACATCTCTAAATCTATCCCACATTTTTAAAGCCATATCTTCAATGCTAATAGTCTTATGTTTTAGTTTTGTGTTCCATATTTTGCTTTCATTTTTTAGATTAGAAAGCTCTATTTCAACTGTTTCTTCCGGTGATACGGTTGGTAATGTTATATAACCTTTATCAAACAAATTATAAAGGCCAACCTTTTCCTTCTTTTTAGGGGAAGCTATAGGATCTTTTTTATATTCACAATTGCAAATTTCAAAATGAAATTCCGAATTAGGTTCAATTTTCGTTGAAATACGGCGTTCTATTTCCAATATTTCATCAACAAGTTTTTTAACTGCAAGTGACCATTTTTCATGATTGAAAACTATTACCTCAGGCTTGCCAAACATCATATTCCAGTTTGATGGTATACGAAGTCCTCTACCCAAAACTTGAGCAATTAATAACTTTGAATTAAACGCTCTTTCTTCATCAGGAATTATTTGAAATACGCGCTTAACATCCCAACCCTCTGTAAGCATAGAAACAGAAAAAATCCATTCAACTTTAGATGTGCTTGAATCTACATCTTTCAATCTTGCCCTGTCACCAGCTACATTCGGTTTGGAATGAACAACTAAAACTCTTTCGTTAACTTCATCATCAGATAATTTAAAGTTATCCTTAAGGTAGTTTTTAAATCTTCTCGCAAGTGCGTCACACGAGGAGGTTTTTTCGGTTACAACAATAGAAATAGGCAAGATGTTTTTAGAACTTAATTTTTCCTTAATTTCATTATGTGAATTGATAATAACTTGCCATTGGTCTTCTTTTTTAGTTGGCATATTTTCTTTTATAATATATGAAACATTTTTAACCCAACCATCATCTATTGCTTGCTTTAAAGAATATCGATAGATTACATCCACAAAATAATCATTATCTTTATAGTAACAAGTACCCGATACTCCGATATTATATTTAGGTTTAATAATTTCTATAAAGTTCTTCCATTGATTTTGCTCTGTGTAATAAATATGATGCGATTCGTCACTCAAAACGAGTGTTTTCTCACCCTTTCCGATTAAACTATCCGTTATTGAACTGCGAGAATTTTTATAAATAGCATCTCTATTTTCTACACAGATACATCCTTTGACAACACTTTCATCGCCAGCAATAATTCTAGGAAGAGGTGTGGATAAGCAACTATTTAATTTGCTATCAGCAGCGAAAGTTTCAAATTTGTTTTTTAACTCACGCTCTACAGTGATACTTGGTACAAGAACAAGAACTTGATCAACAAATCCTGCACTTAACATTATTGTGGCAAGTCCATATAATACCCAACTTTTTCCTGTGCCTGTTGCTAAATCCAAGTTTGCAGTATAAGTATTCTTAAAAAATAACTTATTAATGAAATTTTTCTCTGTTGAATATTTGTCTTTAAGATGATAATTATTAGAATAATTTTCTTTTGCTAAATCTTCAATATTCCTATATTGATTACCGCACATAAATCGTAACGCTGCATAAATAGCTTCTTCTTGATATTTTCGACCATCTGTTAAAGTTAAAACAAATTTATCGTATTTACTTTCATCCCACTTACTTAAATCAACATTATTACCAACATTTAATACTAAATCTTGTTCTTTGATTTTAATTTTATTTTGTTCCATCAATTACAACCCTCTTTTCATTACCTGCGTTATCAATAAAAATAAACATGGCTTTTTTATTTATGGTTTTAATCTTAATAGATTTTTTCAACTGACTTTCTTTTGTTTTTGTGTTCTTTACATATAAATCCTTGTTATAAAGAATATCGTCAATATCAAATATTTCACCATTATAATTATAGTCGATCAAAACCATTGCAAGTTCTGTTTTTTGTTCACCCTTTATTCTACTGTTGCTCCTAAATTTTTTAATTTGTAAAGTGTTCTTAACTATTTTAAAATCCACTTGTGGTGGCTGAATAAAATCAAAACCAACAGAGTCAACAATTTCATTTACAGAATCGCTATCACGAGGCTGTTTAGGTGGAGTGAAATTTTCAGTAAATTTGGCGAGCATAGAATATGGAACACGCAAAATATGATATATTCTATCTTTTATTTCTACCTCATCTTCGGCAAATGTAAACTGTCCTTGTGGTGCTATTATGAAAATCTCATTACCAACATTACCGCCAAGAATTACATCTATTTCACTAATTGTTTCATATGAAATCTTCATATTGTCTTTTTTTAATTCTTGAGGTGAATATACTTTAACTAAACAATTATCTTTCTCTCCATCAAACTCCAATCCCCGAATTGTATTTTTTATCACTTGACAATTCCATAATTGAAGTGCAAACAATTTCCAATTTTCATTATCAAATTTGTTTAATTTTTTAGCATCGTATAAACCGCCAGAATACAACATAAACGGACGAATATTATTTATTTGTAACAAGCGCTTTTGGATTGTATAAATAGAATATTTACCAACATCTACAGCTATCCAACGACGTCCTAGTTTTTCAGCTACCGCAGACGTTGTACCGCTTCCGGCAAAAAAATCCATCACTAAATCACCATGTTTAGTCACGGCTTTTATTAATATTTCCAATAGTTTTTCAGGCTTTTGTGTTGGATATCCAATTCTTTCATTCGATGTTCCCTGCACAAAAGGTATTTCAAATACTTCAGTCGGTTTACCTTGTTTCATATAGGCAATACGTTCAGATCCGTCTTTGTTTTTGTATATTTTATATCTTTTTCCGTTCTCATCAACCTTATCATATCTTTTAATTGCTTTTTCATCATAATTAATTAATGTAGCATTGCTATCAAAGTAATAATCAGATGACTTTGAATAAAACAAAATAATATCATGCTTTCTAGGAAAATTTTTTTCGGTTGAGGTAGGGCCAAAATATTTCCATATAATTTCATTTCTGAAATTATTCTTTCCAAATATTTCATCCATTATTACTTTGATATAGTGAACCATTTTTTGATCTAAGTGAACAAAAATTACACCGTCGTTTGACAATAGTTCTTTTGCTAAAATCAAACGCTTTCTAATAAATTCAATAAATTCCGAACCAGACAATTTATCAGCATACGCCACCTGTTCTTCACCATTCACTTTAAACTCCTGTTTTGTAGCAAACGGAGGATCGATGTATATTAATCTAACGCCATCTGTTCCATCTGTATTCTTAAGTTTCCCGTCTTTTTTCATTTGAATTAGGGTTTTTAAAATTTGCAGATTTTCTCCGAAAATCAATTTGTTAATCCATTCGTTAGAATTAACTGTTGCATTTGGAGGGAAAATTCTATCTTCTTGCAACGGCACAGGAATAGTTTCTGACAAAATCTGTTCTCTGCTTTCTTTTCCCCAATATGTCAATTCATACTCACGTTTTTCAGGTGGAAAAAGAATATGAGAAATTTCATTCGGTATTTCTTGATTATTTTCAATATATTCTCTTGCCATCTCAAGTGCCTGCAACTGCACTGCTTTAGCGTTTTGATTTGTAATACTCATATTTTTTGTTCCTCCAATTAATATCTCTGTATTTCCGTAAAAATCTGTGCTTCTCTTTGGCAATTAAGCATAAATTTACTCTAATTATACAAATTTCTGTGTCCGATTTAAAAGACTTTACGAGTTTTTTCAATTTTCTTTTGTATTCCAGACAAAATTAATTTTCCTTGTTATTTGCATTCTCAAATGCTAAATTTACATTAGAATATTTCCTTATATCATCCAAATCGGGACGATGATGTTTTCTCTGTCAAGGGCAGAGAGGCAGGCGCTCATGCAGAGCACAGCGGATGTGCCGAGCACCAAAGGCGATTTACCGATAACACTTTCATTTTAGAACTGCAAATTTTTATTGCCCCAATCAGCGTTAAAAAACATAATATAGTAGATTGGTATATAAGTTATTTTGCCGTTTTGTGTGACATTTCTTTCGTTAGATACAACGAATGCTTTTTTGATATGATAATCTTCGTTTTGAACAAATGTGTTCAATGCGCTATGCACGGTATAGTCCTTACCGGACTTTACTTCAATCGGTACGGCAGAAAGGCTGTCATAATCATCAATAAGATAATCAACCTCACCCTTACTTCGATTGTCATAATAAAAGAGTTTATGACCGTGAGCGATTAATTCGCTCGCAACAACTGTTTCATAAACAGATCCCAGATTGATACTTCTCTCATCATTCAGCACAGCTCGGATGTTATTTCCGTAAAGAATACCCGTAAGAATACCGACATCATTCAGATAAAGTTTCAGCAGATTCTTTCCGGTAGATTCGATCAGGGGGAACGTCGGATTAGAAATCGCCTGCACATTCAGTGCGATACCTGCGCATATAAGATAATCGAATTCATCTGCATAATTATTGAACGTCTTGCCCCTTTTATTCTCAATGCTTTGTACGACAATTCTTTTTTTCTTATTCTCCATATTAGAGGGGATAAGGTCATAAATTCTACGAATCTTCAATTTCATTTCATCATCATATTTTGAAGCATCTGTAGCATAGTAATCGTGAATTTCATCCTGTATATCGCGGACTGCTTGAATATTTTTTGTTTCAAGATAGGCGTTAACCGCATCGGGCAATCCGCCTACAAGCAAGAATTTGCGGAATAAATCCAGCATTTTATTGTGCATGGACTCATCTAATGCTTCAAATCGTTCAAACTTTTTGCGCATTGAGGAAATCGCAAGTTCGTTCATTCCGTTAGCATAAAGAAATTCCTCAAAATCCAGCGGGAACATTCTAACCTTTCGAATGCTGCCCATTGGGATTGATGTAGTTTGCGATAGCGTAACACCTAAAAGCGATCCGCTTGCAATATAAGTGAACTTATTATCCTGCGACAAAAATTTGAGAAGAGTGAGTAAATGAGGATAAGCCTGAATTTCATCAATAAAAATCAGAGTGTTTTCTTTATTCTTCATTTTATTTCCTGCAAGCATACTGACTTGCAGATAAAAATCTTCTACGGTTTTAGTATTTTCAAAAAGGCGGTCGCCCAAAGAATCGGCAATCATATTGATTTCTATATAGTTTTCAAAAAGTTTTTTACCTACATGATTAATGATGTATGTTTTGCCAATCTGACGGGCACCGTCGATTAAAAGAATCTTTTTAGAATCAGATTTTAAATGCTCTTCAATGAGAGATTCTATCTTACGATATAGCATAAAAATTCCTCCGTCAAAACTTTTCAAATGTATTATAGCACAATAACAATGACATTTCAATATTTATTTGCGATTAATATTATGACATTTCAAAGAGATAAGATAAAAACCTCAGCTGAAATGAGTAAATCTTATATTTTAGCTGGGGCTTTGTGTTATCAGTGTGTAAAATAATTTTCACTTTCAAGAGTGGAAAAAGTGAAAATTCGGTGAAAATTCGCTTTTTGAAACGAATTAAACTACACGATTTTGGGTGTTGTCCGGCTCAACCGGTGTTTTTTATGCACTGCCAAAGGGGTGATTTTGGGGTGAAAATAGGCGTAGTTCTATAAAAAATTCTAATAGACTTTCTCAAAAACCCGTTAGAACTCCGCAAAATCAGAGAAGACTTTCAGCCCCTGATTTTCACTGTGTTTTTGGATATAAAAACCGAAAGAACCCTGAAAAATGCAGGCTGTCATAAGGATTGTTAAAAATAAAGGTTTATAGACAGTCATAGGCAAGGCTTGCAGAAAATTTAATATTGAATGATAGAAAACACATCTGATTCAGAAACAGGTGTGTTTTTGTTTTTAGAAATTGACACATCTTATAGAATTTAGTATAATCAAGTTATATAAATAATTTATATAACTTGATTATGGAGAAAGGGGATAAATAATGCCAAAGCAAAGAATTACAAAAGAAATGGTTGTTAATGCTGCCTTTGAAATTGCTAGAAGTAGTGGTATAGAACAAGTCATGGTAAAGAACATTGCTGATAAGTTAGGTTGTTCCGTCCAACCTATCTATAGCTACTGTAAAAATATGGACGGGTTACGTCAAGACGTAACAGAGAAAGTAAACTGTTTTATACAGGAATATGTTGCAAGTCATATGGATAAAAATGATTTGTTCCGTAGTTCGGGACAATCCTATATTCAATTAGCTAAAGAAGAACCTCATTTGTTTAGGATTTTTATATTACACCAGCGAAAAGGAATTTCTTCATTGAATGACCTGTATCAATCTGAAACAAATCCGAATATCGCAAAATATATTGCTGATAAATTACATATCAGTTTATCAAAAGCAAAGCAATTACATTTGAATATGCTTATTTATACAATCGGTATCGGTACTATTTTTTCAGTGACAACGCCCGGGATTTTGACAGATGAAATATACACACAATAAGAAATTGCATATGAAGCGTTCTTAAAACAGGCGCTAGATTATGAGGAGTGATAATGAAGAAAAAGAAAATATTCATTATACTTTTTTGCGTAATGATACCGGTTTTCATAGGTATAAAAATCACGTTGAACAGGATGGTTGATAACGCAAATAGTATTACTATTTCAAATCTCAATATGACAAATATTGAAAATGGTACATATGTTGGTGAATATACTTTGACACCTGTCCATGTCAAAGTAGAAGTTACGGTAAAAAATCACGAATATACAAATATAAGCATATTAGAACATGATAATGGATTGGGCAGTTCAGCAGAAAGTATCACTGAGGATATAGTAAAAAATCAATCGTTAGACGTGGACGCTGTGTCTGGTGCAACAGTAAGTAGCAAATGTATTCTGAAAGCGGTTGAAAATGCGATAGAAAAAGGAGAGTGAATAAATATGAATAAGATTGTAGTTCTTTATAAATCTAAATATGGAGCAACAAAAAAATATGCCACTATGTTAAGAGACGAATTATCCTGCGATATTTATAATGTTGCCGATTACAAAAAGGTTCTGTTTGAAAGGTATGATTGCGTTATATTTGCTGGAGCAATCTATGCAGGTGGAATAGCTGGTTTAAATATCCTACGAAAAATTTATGAAAATATAAAGCATAAAAAAATTATTATATTATGTGTAGGTGCGTCACCTTTTGACGAAAAAGCAATCGAGGAAGTCAAAACGCATAATTTAAAAGAAGATTTAAAAGGTATTCCTTTTTTCTATGCAAGGGGTGCATGGAATGAAAGCGGCATGACTTTTAAAGACCGTACTATGTGTAAACTGTTGCAAAAAATGATTGCTAAACAAGACACCGTTTCTTGTGAACCATGGATGAAAGAATTACTGTATTCACAAGGAAAGGTTTGTGATTGGATAGATAAGAAAAATTTATTGCCGGTTCTTGAATACATTAGAATAGAACAGCAGGAGGTTTGAAACATGGGAAAATATTAGTTATAGAATTTGAAAATAGCGAAGAACAAATTTATCAGCAGATTATGGAATTACTTGTCTCGAAGTTATCTTATAAATCTGTCCATTACAGAAAAACGGATACAGGATTTGTGATGAATCCATACACCCGTACTGTCATTGACGGGAAAGGCTATTCCATATTCTTAACCGCAAAACAGTTTGACCTATTATACTTTCTCTACTCTCATAAAGGGCAGGTATTTACGAAAGAACAGCTTTATGAGCAGGTGTGGGGATATGACGATGTGACAAATGGGAAAAACCTCACATCATTCATTCGAAAATTACGAACCAAAATAGAGCCTGACCCAGACAATCCACAATACATTATTACCGTATGGGGTGTCGGTTATAAATTCAACGAAGAAAAACCGTAGTTATGATTCACAATCCTGTGATACTGACTACGGTTTTATATTGCCCCAAAAACGTATTATGCAAGGAATTTGGCAGGATTTGTTTATTATGATTATTTCTGTTGCCATTCGCTCTAAACGAGAGGAATAAGACAATGTAGGAGGTACACATGGAAAAGAATCATAATAGGCAGAATATTCTGTTTAATTTGTCAAAAAAACTTTACTGATTGTAAGAATTTTTTTACTCTCTTATATGGTTTTTCACATCATAGAGCAGGAACAATTTTTACAGCACAAGGACAAGCATTTTTTGTTCCTGTGCTTTTTTATGTTCCTCTCCTTTTGCAGTCTGTGGCGAAAGGAGGTGATTCTATGACTACATCTTCTTTCGAGAGCATTATCCGTATGCAGTTTGATTCTTTGATGAAATTGGTGATTCAAAGAACGATAATCTCTTATTACAGGGAAATTTTCCGGCGTTCCAAACATGAAAGACCGTTTTGCGATATAGCCGGATTTTTCATTAGATGAAATCGGGAAATATGACCGTTATTCCAGTGAATATACAGAGTTTTCCGTATTCAGCTATATCATTCCTGTATCTGATGAAAGACTGGGAAAGGCGTTAAAAAAGTTATCCGAGCGACAGAGAAATATCGTCCTGCTGTTTTATTATCTTGATATGCCGGACACTGAAATTGCCATGATATACAAGCTCTCACGCTCTGCTGTTTACCGTAACAGGAAAAAGGCTTTAAACAATCTGAAAATGCTGATGAAAGGAAAAATGAATGATGAAACAGATAGATAAGTGTCCTTCTTTTGAACTGATTGGCAAGGCGGTCAGCGGTGATAAGTCTGCAATTATGAAATTATTAAAATACTATGACGCTTACATATCGAAGTCTTGCTTACGCCCTATGTATGGAGATACAGGCAGTGCTCACATGGCTGTGGATATGGAGTTAAAAGGGAGAATCCAGACAAGGCTGATAAACGCCATGCTGAGATTTGAACTGAAAGTAAAATGATATTTTATCAATATCAAAAGGCTTTCTCTCACAGCAGCCGACGGAGCGGTGCTGGAAAATCCCCAGATTTTCCAGAGCATTCCTGCTGGCAGGAAAGCGGAGTCGGGCGAGCGTCAGCGAGCCTTGAAAAGCCCCCGTTATCTAACAAGGGGGGCATAAAAAACTGGAATCTGTATTCCACAAGGTATAAAATATCCTGTACTTATGAGGAGCGTCGGCATTTCGAGGTATGTGATACGGGAATCTTACTTTGTCACATAGGAACAGGGACTTAAAAACAGAACAGTTGAAACGCAGGACAGTTGATTTTAAAGATTGGCTGTCCTCTTTTTACAAAAATTTTGATTGGAGGAATCATTACATGGATAATAAAGAATTTATCAGAGAATTAAAAGAAAAACGGAAAGACTACGGAGTGTCGCAGGCTAAACTGGCGGTTTCCTGCGGTATTTCAAGGGAACATCTGAACCGCATAGAAAACGGGAAATTAGAGCCTACCGAGGAATTAAAAGAGAAAATCATCAAACAGTTAGAACGGTTCAATCCCGAAGAACCGCTGTTCCTTTTGATTGATTATTTTCGTGTCCGTTTTCCTACGACAGACGCTATAACCGTTATCAAAGACATTTTAAAAATCAATCCCCAATATATGTTACATGAAGAATACGGGCGTTACGGATATGAGGAACAGTATGTAATCGGGGATATATCCGTTATGGTCTCACAGAACCTTTCGCTTGGAGTTTTGCTGGAATTAAAAGGGAAAGGGTGCCGGCAGATGGAAAGTTATCTGACTGCACAGGAACGCTCATGGTATGATTTTATGTTTGATTGTCTGAATGGCGGCGGCGTAATGAAACGCCTTGACCTTGCTGTGAATGACAGGGTGGGAATACTGGATATTCCAAAATTAAAGGAAAAATATAGAAATGGCGAATGTATCTCCTACTTCCGCAGTCAGAAAGGGTATGACGGGACAACAAAAACAGGGGAAGATTTTCCGGAAAAGACAGGCGATACACTTTATCTCGGCTCTACTAACAGCGAATTGCATATGTGTATCTATCAGAAAAATTATGAACAGTATGTTAAAAATGGTACGGATTTGGAAGATACGGAAGTCAAGAACCGTTTTGAGATACGGATGAAAAATGACAGAGCCTATCATGCGGTCATAGATTTGCTGACTTACCATGACGCAGAGCATACCGCATTTTCTATCATCAACCACTATGTGCGTTTTGTGGACAGGGAAGATGATAAGCCGAAAAGCAAATGGAAACTCAATGCAGAGTGGGCGTGGTTCATCGGGGAGAACAGGGAACGGTTGAAATTAACAACACAGCCGGAGCCTTTTACTTTAGAGCGTGCCATACACTGGCTGCACAGGCAGGTTGCCCCGACCTTAAAGCTGGTGCATGAACTGGATAGGCAGAACCACACAACCATACTGAAAGATATGATAGAGCATACGGAGCTAAAGGAAAAGCATAAACATTTACTGCAATTAGAACAGACAAATATCAAGGACAGGATTGATACCGCCTTTCCCAATCATGGGAATGACGGTATTTTTTAATGGAATTTTTCTGTAAATGCAATAAAACGCTGTCCATTGTTGAGTGTTGGACGTGGAGAGAAAATGTCTCCATTCTGCAACAAATCCGTTGCCTGTGGGCAGCTACTGTGCGGAAAAGAGAGTTTTCTGAATTGGGTTACAAAAAGCGGACTGCTGTTGAGTGTTATATCAGCAGAGAAAATATTACTTATTTTCTGCAATAAATCCACTCTGGCTGACGAGTGTTAGGCACAGGAAAAAGATTTCTTTTTCATTGCACTTTGAAAATTTCATAAAAACAGTCAGATACTTTTGACAGACAGTGAGCCTATGGGCTGATACGCCATGACCTTGCAAGCGAGCGATCCCCTGTCAGCGTCCATAACGGGAATCCTGCTATTTCCCCTGCCATGACCTGTCCTGTCAGATAATGATACTCCCGTACAGCTACAGCTTGAGCGTTAAAAGCGTCGCACGCAATAGGTACGGCTGCATGAGAACCATGCGGAGGTGGGATTCCTGTGGGTATTGGCAGATACCGTCTGACTGTTTCAAAATCCAACAAAGAAAGGGGGAATCGAATGACAGAAACCGCAGAAACGTCAATGATACGGGAATATCGTATCGGCAACACGATTTACCGTGTGAAGTCCACATCAAACGGTCAGACGAAAGAAGAACCAAAAGACACCGTAAAGCGTCTGATTCAGCGAAATACAAGGCGTAACGGGCAGACGGAAAGGTGATTCTGGCAAAATCTTCAAAACAGGCAGACAAAAGGCAGTTCTTGTGTTATCTTTAAGATATACAAGCATTGCCTGTGTGACTGTCAGAACAGGAGGGATTTATGCGAAATGATACACAGTCAGTTATCACAGGAAATACTTTTACCACTTCCCCGGTAAAGGGGATATATGGAGAACTCACAGCGCTCTATTGCCGACTGTCACAGGACGATGGAAATGTAGGGGATTCGGACAGTATCGTCAACCAAAAGAAAATTCTCGCAGAATATGCAGAAAAGAACGGTTACACGCCTTATCAATTCTACATTGACGATGGATTCAGCGGTACGAATTTTGAACGTCCACAATTCAAACAAATGATTGAGGACGCACAGAAAGGGATTGTAAAACGTATTATCTGTAAAGATTTGTCAAGATTCGGGCGTGACTATATCAAAGTGGGATTGTATACAGAATTTATCTTCCCCGACAAAGATATTCACTTTATCGCTGTGAATGATGATGTGGACAGCAATGTACAGAAAGACAATGACCTTGCGCCTTTCAAAAATCTGTTCAATTACAACCTTGCATAAAGCATGACAAGAAAAACAGCGGTGCAGACAATCAGAAATCATAAAGGCCACATTCCGGTGACTGGGTGATCCAGCACATCAGGATGTGGCCTTTCTCATAGGCCGTCAGAATCGGTTTCGGTTTTCTATTGTAAGGCCGGAGATGGACAGATAGATGGATTAAGTGTCGTGATAAGGGTTGAAAAACAGAGATTTTTTGCCCTGTAAGAGGCGTTTGAAATGCTGGCCGTATGTTTTCCCGTCCCGCAAGGGAAACAGAACAGCGCGCAAATAAAGGCCGATTTTCCACCCTTTTTATGCTGACGCTTAGTAGCACACCGTTTGCCGTTGTTGTCTTATCCGTTGTCGGGAAACCCGATAACGGGGAATCCGTCAACGGGAAAAGCGTTATCGGAAAAGCCCATGCTAATAAATACTAATTAAGTAATTACTAAAGAAACAATTACTGACTCTATAAATTATCCATCTATCAATCAAGAGGATATAGTCTCATCGTGCTTTCCAGTGTTTTTGTCGAGATAGCGGCGTGGACAGATAGGATAGATAGAATGTCATAAGTAAGAATTGATATAAGCCATATTATTTTATCTTTGCAGCCCTGTCTGCTCCTATACCCGGCATTCTGCTCAATTAGTAAATTTGCACAATACCCTTATGCATACGAGTTTGTTCAAAAATCACTTTGAATAATCTGAAAGGCTATGATATAATACCTATGAATTAAATAGGCGACAACGACACATGCAGCGCATCTGCGCGTAAGTCTGATTACGGGTACAGATGCGTGGTGTGTTGGTAGATTGATTACGGCACATGCAATCGCATGTGCATTTTTTTGCCTAAAACAAGGAGGTCATTATGGAAAATAGCAACTATCTTGGTACTGAAAAAGTGGGGACGCTATTGCGAAAGTTTGCGATTCCGTGTATCTGTTCCCTCATCATCTCTTGCCTTTACAACATCGTTGATCAGATTTTTGTAGGAAATGGCGTTGGGTATCTTGGTAATGCTGCCACCGGCGTGATTTTCCCGATCACTGTGATAGGATGGGGGCTAAGTTTGTTCTTTGGAGATGGAGCCGCCGCTTCTCTGAGCGTTTCTCTCGGACGCGGTGAAACGAAAGAAATCCATAGGAGTGTTGGCGGAGCAATCATCAGTTCCTTGCTTTCCGGTCTGATTGTAATCGCCATCGCCTACCTGTGGGGAGACGGGCTGCTTCGGTTGATTGGCGCGACGGACGCAAATATTCAAATGGCTCACGACTATGGCGTGATTATTTTCGCCATGATGCCTCTCGCTATGACGCAAAACACCCTTGCATCCATCATCCGGGCAGACGGGAGCCCTAAATATGCCATGGCCGCAATGCTTACCGGTGCAATTTTTAATATCATTGGCGATCCCGTGGCAATTTTTGTGTTGGATATGGGAATTAAAGGCGCAGCTTGGGCTACTGTTATCGGCCAGTTCATCAGTTTCCTGATCTGCGCAGCGTATTTGCGGCATCCCAAAACCTTCAAAATCAGTCTTTCCAGCTTTAAGCCGAGAGTATCCCTTTTGAAGCCAGTCATGGCACTGGGAACATCCGGCCTCTTGACACAATTATCCATTGTGATCATTACCGTAGTGAATAACATCCTTTTGGTAAAGTATGGTGCCATATCGGTCTATGGCGCAGACATTCCCTTGGCGGCATTTGTCGTCATTATGAAGCTGTTCCAAATCGTACTGAATGTGGCGATTGGAATTGCGGCTGGCGCACAGCCGATTGTTGGTTATAACTACGGCGCAAAGAACTATGACCGTGTGCGGCAACTGCTGAAATTGATGATAAAATGGACTGTAATTGTCGGCTTGATTTGCACCGCGCTGTTTGAACTTCTCCCCGGCTTATTCATCTGCATGTTTGGTTCCGCGAATGACCCGGCCTATTTTGAATTTGCCGTACAATGTCTGCGAATTTATCTGGCTTTGATTCTGTTCACCTGTTTGCAAAAGGTATGCGCTATTTTCCTGCAATCCATTGGCAAGGCCAAGGCTGCCGCTCCGTTATCTATCCTGCGTGATGTGCTGCTGATTGTATTGTCTCTGCTGATTCCCGTTGCCATGGGTGTTACAGGCATCTTTTGGGCAGCGCCTATCGCTGATGTACTGGCTATTTTGGTCACAACTGCTGTCATGGTCCATGTCTGGAAAGAACTATCCCAAGAGGACAAGAAAGATGAGCCGCCGGTGGCAATCCAGCCCTCCTGCAACGGGGCAATTATCACGATTGCTCGGGAACATGGATCTGCCGGTAAACGGATTGGTCAGTTGGTCGCTAAAAAACTGAATATTCCGTGTTACTACAAAGAACTTGTGGCGATTGCTGCGCAGGAAAGCGGCTTGGCAAAGGAATTTATTTCCGGGATCAATTCGGATGAAAATGCCGTGATGCGCGAGCTTTATCTTTCGTCCGATCCCGTCGAGCGCGCGATTGTTGCGCAAGACAAGGCGATCCGACAAATCGCGGATGCGGGAGCATGCGTGATTATTGGCCGGTCGGCGGATTATGTGTTGCGAAACTATCCGAATGTAGTGCGCATCTTTGTCTATGCGCCAAGGGACTACCGCGCGGAAAAAGTAATGGAGATGTATGGGGACAGCCCGGATGCCGCCAAAAAAAGTATTGCCCGCTCTGATGCGGCCAGAGCCGCCTACTATAAAAGCGTGTCTGGCCGAAAATGGGGAGACCCTCACGGCTACGAATTATGCATTGATGCCTCCATGGGAGAAGAAGCCTCTGCGAATTTGATTTGTGACTATATCAACCGAATGAGCAATTACTAAAGAGCACCAACAAAATTTATTTTGCGGCTCTATCAATCAAATGATGAAAAGTAATAGGGTGTGGGGATTCCCCACGAGAAGAAATGAGGGCAGACTGGAAAGCGGTCTTGCCCTCATTTTTCCGGTGTGGGTACCCACCGGATTTGCTTGCTCTTCTGCAAGCTAATCCGGTTACATCCACACCGGTTTTTCAAGTGTACGGACACTTGATTTGCTTGCTATTCTCTTGTATCGTACTCCCGGCCTTGCTGCACCTCCCTCCGAATACCGTTCCCCCATTTCAACCGCTGATGGGAAGTGATTCCGTAGGAATTGCTTCCCATCGGCGGTTTCCGCAACTCCGCAGAGTTGCGCAGCCCTCAAGGGGGGTGTTTCGATGGCACAAGAAAGGAATAGGCTGGATAACGCCTGTCCAAGCAGGAAGAAGCTGCGTCTGCCTGACCAACTGGATTTATATATGGAGGACGGGACGGTCTATCATATTCGCAGCTTTTTTGCGGAGGAAATGCAGATGGGGGAGATGCTGGACGCGCTCTCTATGGAAAAATTCAATCGGGAGGTGTGAATCCCGGCAGATTGCCCAGTGGAATCTTCGGCGGTGCGATGGTATAATGGAACCATGATTTCTGATTGCCATACGCACTGCATTTCGGGAGGTTAAAGAAAGAATATGCAGGAAAATTATATGGTCGGCATCTACGCAAGATTGAGCCGCGACGATGAGCGGGCCGGGGAATCCGTGTCCATTGAAAACCAAAAGGAAATGCTCTCCCGGTATGTGCGGGAGCAAGGCTGGACACTGTACGACTATTACTGTGATGATGGCGTGAGCGGGACAACCTTCGACCGTCCGGGGCTGAACCGGCTGGTGCAGGATGCGACGGACAGAAAAATCAATCTGGTACTCTGCAAGGATCTCAGCAGGCTGGGCCGTGATTACATTGAGGCTGGAAAATATACGGATTTTGTGTTTCCGTCCCTCGGCTGCCGTTTCATCGCACTCAACGATGGCGTTGACACCATCCGTAAAAACAATGAGATGCTGGTGATTCTGAAAAATGTCATGAATGACCTCTATGCCCGGGACACCAGCAGCAAAA
>CAOKER010000009.1 GCA_948467545.1 uncultured Eubacteriales bacterium | reverse complement strand
GTTCGGTAATCTTTGATACAGAGCCTACCGTAGCACCTGAGCCCGACACAACGGAGCCGGCAACGAGCGACACAACGGAAGCACCGGTTACAACAGCGGGAACAACCGAGCCGACGAATCCGACAGCGCCGCAGACAGCAGACGCAGGAATCGCAGTAGCAGCGGTAGCACTTGCAGCTGCAGCATGCTTTGTAGCAGTAAAGAAGAGAAAATAATTTCTGAGAAGAATCTGAAATTATAAATACTTATGTATATAATACCCGATCTGTCTGTCAAGCAGACGGGTCGGGTAAAAATTTTATCCGGAAGTACATTTCCGAAGATAATGCATATACATATAACAGACCCAATAAGGCGCAGGGCGCCGTTATAATAGACGTCGCGGCGGATTATACCGCCAATGAAAAACGTGAATCCTGCTTTAGACGCGGGATAGCTTGCTTTTAGTTATATCGGTGTTATTTACTACATAAAATTAACATACAGAAAGATAAAGCAAAATCATGTAATTCCATTTATGCTTTCTGTATGAATGAAATATTTATTTGGCCCAGTACCGATATATCCGGAGTTTAGTTTATTAGACAAAAATGAGTTGTGAAAGGAACCTTAAAAATGAAAAAATTAGGTTTGGCGGTTGCCGCAGCAACGGTGGCGGCAATGACAATCGCTTCAATTCCGATAGGTGCGGCCAATTATAATGAAAATGTTCTTAAGTACACGCCTGTAATTGACGGAAAAATTGATGCTGCATATATGGAATCTTTTTATATTGAGCATGAATGGTCTTCGGACAAAAACAGCGATAATTTTTGGGGCAGCGGAAAATTTGCATTTACAGATTTGGAACTGGACTCAAACGGAATTGCTGTAGAGGGAAGCATCGGATATAATACTGCGTATGACTGGGATTGCCAGGCTACATCGTATTTTCTTTGGGATGACAACAATATTTATATTGCTGTAAGAGTTGTCGATACCGATGTCGGAGTAATTGATGACGCTCACTATGCAATGGCGTGTGAAGACACTATCAACTGGGGACCTCAGTTCCAGGATGGAGTAAGAATTACTCTTACCCAAAAAGGCATGACATTTACTATTCATGCCGACCGAGCAGGACGCTATGTTACTGTGTACAGAGAAGACAACTACGGCGAACAGGTATGGTGTGATCTTGCAAGCTGGTCGAATCACGATGCTAACAGACAGGCGGGTTATTTTGCAACAACAGGAGACGGCGGAAGCTATACGATTGAAATATGTGTTCCGGTGAGCGAGGCTCAAAAAGCTAAAGTGCTTAAAGACAATGGAAACTTTAAGTATGGCTTTATAGTTATAGATGCAGGTGCAAACTCACCATATGGCTTAGACCAGGCGCGTTTGGCTGACGGAGAAGAGGTTGAGGGATACCAGCTTGAAGATTTCATGGTTCTTTCGGACTGCCTGAATTCTATAGACGGAAAGCCAGATCAAAAAATAGTTCTTTCCGAGAGTGTGCCCACAGTTCAGCCTGAAGAAAATGCGGGCCCCGAAAATAACGTTGTAAATAACGGCGCAACAAACAGCGGTACAAATAATGGCGCAAACGGCGGAACCTCAAATGGCGCCAATAACGGCGGAACAAGCGGTTCGACTGTCGGCGCCGGTACATCAAACGGCGCAGTTCAGACCGGAGATGTCGGTATTGCTGTTGCGGCGACATCTATCATTGCGGCGGCATGCTTTGTTGCTATTAAAAAACGCAGGTAGATTTTGCTTATCTGCTAAAATAAAATAATTAGAAAAGGAAATCTTGAAAATGAAAAAAATAGGTTTGGCGTTTGCCGCAGCAACGGTGGCGGCAATGACAGTTGCTTCATTTCCAATAAGTGCTGCTAATTATAATGAAAATGTTCTTAAATACACGCCTGTAATTGACGGGAAAATCGATGCTGCGTATATGGAATCTTTCTATATTGAACATGAATGGCCTTCAGATAGGAACAGCGATAATTATTGGGGCAACGGAAAATTTGCCTTTACCGATTTGGAATTGGATGCAAGCGGAAATAAGGTAGAGGGAAGCATCGGATATAATACTGCGTATGATTGGGATTGTCAGGCTACATCGTATTTTCTTTGGGATGATAATAATATTTATATTGCTGTAAGAGTTGTCGATACCGATGTCGGAGTAATTGACGACGCTCACTATGCAATGGCATGCGCGGATACTCTCAACGTGGGTCCTTGGCTTCAGGATGGAATAAGCATTGGTTTGACCCAGAAGGGTATGTATTTTTCTATCTTAGCTGACCGTGCAGGACGATATGTTAGTGTATTTAGAGAGGATAACTATGGTCAACAGGTATGGTGCGATCTTGCAAGCTGGTCGAGTCACGATGCCAACAGACAGGCTGGTTATTTTGCAACGACATCAGACGCAGGAAGCTATACAATTGAGATTTGTATTCCGGTGAGTGAAGCTCAAAGAGCTAAGGTCCTTAAAGATAATGGAAATTTTAAATATGGAATTGCTGTTATAGATGCCGGTGCAAATTCTCCGTACGGTTTAGACCAGGCGCGTTTAGCTGATGGAGAAGAAGTTGAGGGGTACAATCTTGCGGATTTTATGGTACATACGGATTGTATGAATCCTATAGACGGAAAACCCGACCAAAAAATAGTTTTTTCTGAGAGTGTGCCTACGGTTCAGCCGGAAGAAAATGCGGGTCCCGGAAATAACGTTGCAAATAACGGCGGAGTAAACGGCGCGACGAACAGCGGTACAAATAATGGAACAAACGCCGGAACCTCGAATGGCGCCAATAACGGCGGAACAAGCGGTTCAACGATTGGCGTTGGAACGTCGAACGGTGCGGTTCAGACCGGAGATGTCGGGATTGCGGTAGCAGCAACCTCTATCGTTGCGGCGGCATGCTTTATTGCAATAAAAAAACGCAGGTAATTTTAATTTGACGGCTTATTTTAATTGAATAGTACGATATTATAAAGCCCGAAATTCTATACATATTATATACGTAATAAAAATATTGCAGACGTTTATAAAAGTTTTTTATGACGGTATTTCATTGATTTTTTACCAGACGTATTTATGAAATTAAAAAACACTCTTTCATATCTGTACAGTCAGATATGAAAGAGTGTTTTATTGTTGTTTCATGTAAAAACAGCTGCTTGCAGCAGCTGTTTTGTTTTAAATAAATACACAAAATCTGTTCGAGCTATTACGTGGTGTTTATCGTAGAACAGCATAACGTCGAAAAAATAAGCTTCTGATGAGGTTTATATATTGCGTCAGCCTCTGATTTTTATAGACTGACACAGGCTTCCATATAAATAATTCGGAGACTTGTCCATTCTGTTATGTACCATATCTTTAAAAAAGATGTCAGCGTCTTTCAGATCTTTGTATATTGATACAGCCAAGGGATTATTTGTATTATAATGCAGCACTTATGGTAATGAATACAAAATCGTACAATGCTGCTGAATCTTAGACTGTCAGCTTTTTACCGTATCTTTTTTCAAGGGCTTCACGAAGAACCGGGTAAAGACGTTCTGACATAAGACGGAATCCAATATCGTTTGGATGCAGCATATCGATTGTACACGAAAACCGTCCAACTTTACCGTAGGTTTCGCTTCCGTCTATAAAATACACGTTTTTGTCTCCGTTTTCAATAGCATTTCTATATGTTTGCCGTATTATATCGCGGCGTTCCATCATCTCATCTTTGTAGTCGTCATCAGCTTTTGACTGCATTATGATGGGAAGATCCGGCTGCGCTTCACGGACAATTTTAAAGAAAGGTTCATGTGTTTTGCGGAGATGCTCTGCGGAATCTGCATTATGGTCATAATCAAATACAAAGGCAGACATTTTTTGTTTGGCTATAAATTTTGCCATTTCGGGTTCACCAAAAGCTGAGCCTGAGAAACCAAAGTTTATAAAATCCGCATCTACCCACCTTGAGGTGTATGCCACAAAATTACATGAAGGATGTGTTGCGCTGCATCCTTCTGTGACGGAAGAACCGTAATAAAAAACAGGATCTTCAAATGTATACGGTGTCGGAGGGAGAATTTCCGCATCATCATCAATGGCAATTTGAATATCTTCAACTGCCTCATTTCTCGGCATATATATTGTAATATCCTCCATTGTACCGGGAAGTTTTATTTCGCGTTCTGCCGTAAGAACTCCGAATTCACGCGGAACAACATAGCCGACATATTCCGCTTCAATTCCGCGACCTCGAAGGACGTCGCATGACGCTGTTCCTACAATCGGGAAATTCACATCTGCGGTACACGACTGGAGAATTGACTTAATCCATAATTTTTTTGTATTGGTACGGAAGCGTATACGTCCTCCGGTTGCCCGTATTCCCATTATATCAATAAAATCGCTGACTTTTCCGAAAAGCTCTTCCGGTACTTTCCACATGTGTCCTTTGTGATAATTTGAAAGGAGTCCGTTTATAACTACAGGTTCTTCATATATAGATATATTTTTCATATTTTTTATACCTTTCTTTTTGTCAATAATGAAATGAATGACGGCTGAAATGTAAATATTTATTTTAACGGCCGTGTTCTTTAACCGGGGACGGCATAAATACGATAGAGACGCTGTAATCCAGTTATAAAAATTCTATCAGGTATTTTTGTCCGGAAAATGTTTCAAAGCAGAGCGTTTTATTCTCATCTATTGTGTAGTCAATTTTAAATGAACCTGATGAAATTTTGCATTCCTGCATTTCTTTCAGTGCTATGGAGCAAAGACCTCCGCAGTTCGAAGTTACAAACGCACGGGTTAGCTTACCGTCTGACCAATCGAAATCAATGGTAAAACCTCCGCGGCAGCGAAATCCTTCAACGTGACCGTCTTTCCAGTTCTTGGGGCATGCCGCAAGCGGCTTTATAACACCGTTGTAGCTTTGCATAAGCATTTCGGCAATTGCGGCAGTTCCGCCAAAGTTGCCGTCAATCTGAAATATATTCGGATCATGCATATCGAGAAGCGATACTGTTGCAAAGTCGCATATAAGCGCTCTTATATGTTCATTTGCTGTTTCTGCGTCTCCGAATCTTGCATATAAACCCGCAGTCCATGCTCTGCTCCACCCGGTATGGCCTCCACCGTTGCTCAGACGGCGTTCAAGTGAAACCCTGCATGCATTAAAAATCTCCGGCATATTTTCTTCTGTTATTATATCTATCGGATATACTCCTATAAGATGCGAGAAATGACGATGACCGGGATCTCTTTCTGTAAGCTCGTCTGACCATTCGAGCAGTTCCCCGTTTTTTCCTATGCGAAGTTCAGGAAGTCTTTTTCTGATTTCAATCCATTTTTCACATGCTTTTCGGTCAACTCCGAATGTATCGGAGATATAAATAACCCAGTCAAAGACAGCACGGCAAAGTTGAATATCTATAGCAGACGAAATACATGCGGAAACAGACGGCGCGCAGCCGGATTCTTCAAAGTTATTTTCCGGAGACTGAGACGGTACTATCTGGAGATTTCCTTCGGGATCCTCACAGAGAAAGTCCTCATAAAACTCGGCAATCAGTTTAAAAAACGGATATGCTCGGTTGATAAGAAAATCTTTGTCCATAGAAAATTCCCAGTGCATCCAGTAATGTGTGGCAAGCCATGCAGCTATTCCTACGAATATTTCACATCCGCACGGGGATACTACAGAGCGTTTATGGCAGTCGGCAACCAGAGGAAAAAGCACTCCGCGGCATCCAAAATGCCTGTACGCCGCTTTTTTTCCTTCTTCAATCAATCCTTCGCAGAAATTAAAAAGCGAAGCTGTATATTTTGACAATCCGACCTTTTCGGCCATCCAGTAATTCATTTGCAGATTTATGTCACAGTGAAAATCGCAGTTCCACGGCGGAAGCAGCTGAGTGTTCCATTTTCCCTGTAAATTTGCCGGAAGCTCTCCTGATGATGATATAAGAAGATATCTGCCGTAATTGAAATAGAGAATAGGAATTATATCTTCGTATTTTCCTTTTTTATATTCCCTTAGCAATTCGTCTGTAAAAATTCTTTCACGCTTTTCGGACGAACCGTTTTTACAGCGAATATCCACGTGACAATTATTGAATGACTCGCTGTACAGCTTGACGTGCTCTTTAAAAACGGTTTCAAAGTCGCATGTCTCGTAATTATAAGCCTCGATGTCCGGATTATTTGATTTGTCGGTTGCTCCGATTGCTAAAAAGGCGGTTACTGTTTTTGCATTTTTGATAAGTACTTCGGCAGAATTTTTGTCAAATTCCGGGGTGCCGTCTGTGGAAGCGATGTGAACTGCTATTGTAAAATGACTGTCTCCTGCAAATTCACCGTGCAGTACGATTCGTTTTTCGTCGCTGTCAGAAAAAGCGGAGATACTGCAGTCTTTGTCCTGAATTCGTGATAACCGCAGCTTCCAGCAGATAGGCTTACCGGCGCTGAGTCTTATGCAGATATTTCTTAAACTTCCCTGAGAAGCAAAAAATTCCCGTTTTATATTTATCCCTTCGGAGATGCGTGATACTGAAGCGACAGCTTTGCTGAGATCCAACTGACGTATGTATTCTTTGTTTTCTTTCAGAACATTTCCGAGACTGTCCAGCTCTGTAATTGTAAAATCGCCGGCCGGCTGGTACGGATCTATCAAAATCGTATTTTTCTCTGTTATTGTCGGATTTCTGTAATCTGCAAGATCGGTAACATGATTTGTTGCTTCTTCATATTCATGATTAAAAAGCAGTTTTCTTACTCTTGCGAGAGCCTCGCGCGGAATTTCATCCGGTTCCCGGTCTTTATAAATTCCTTTGTAAAGCCACTCCTGATTGAGAGCGAGCCGTTCCTTTTCAGGTTCTGAACCACAGATAAGAGCGGCAATATGCCCGTTTCCGATCGGAAGTCCGTGTATCCATGATTCGGCGGGCTTATTATATTTCATAATGAGAGTTTCCGGAAAAGGAGAAATTCCCATACTTTCTTTTACGGTCATATTCATTACTGTTCCTTTCAATGAATATAAATATTCTAAACGAATAAGATATATCTTCTATGTTCGTTATTAAGGCTGTAACAATTTATTCCTGAAATAAATATTATGTAATATGTGTATGCCAATAAATATGTTCGGTTAAAAATATATGATTGCTGTGAATTATTATCGAAGATAAGAATTTAAAAAGTATGGTCTGTAAAAAGTATGATACATTGATAAAATATACCATATTTACAGAGTACCAAAAATAATCAGCGATATTATAGCATGATTGACTATGTTTGTCAACCGCGGCGGTACAATAAATTCAATGTTTTATTAAGAATTTTAATATTGAATATAAAAATCATCTATGTGAAAATCGTTATATTATTGCTCTATAAAAATAATAGAAAAAAGGTATTTATAGTGATAGTATGAATTATGGTTTTTTATATTCATTTCCGTGTATAAGTATACTTTATTAAATTACGGTATTTAACTTATTCTTCGTTTTATTTTGAACAAGATGGACAGATAAGCATTTGTAATAATTTTTATTACATATTATAATTGTGTTTGGCAAGTTGAAGTAATTTATCGTGCGGATTTGATGAGTTTATGAAAGGGAATCTTTTGCAGCGGTATGTATAACGGATTGGGGATGAATGCGGGAAATCTTTCGAGACTTTCCAATGCTAAAACAAGATCGATTTCTGCCGAAAACTTTACGGGAGAATCCGGAGGGGGAGCTAAAGCGGTTCCGTCGGACAATAAATATACCGGAGCCGGTGCGGCAAAAGAACTTGGCCGAGGATGGAAAGTATCTCCTTCCGTTTTAATTCAGCCCGGCGTGGTATTTACGGTTGCGGATATAGAAGGTCCGGGTGCGGTTCAGAGTATATGGTGTGCGGGAGATTTGAACTACGATCTGATAATTCGTATTTATTGGGACGGACAGGAGAATCCGTCCGTTGAGGCCCCTCTGCCTGCTTTTTTTGCACATGCCTATTGTTCGGAAAGCAACTGCAACGGCAGATATCCGACGCTTGATTCCGCGCTTGTAATGGTTGCTCCGAAGCGGGGATTCAGCTGCTATTGGGAAATGCCGTTTCATAAGCACTGCCGTATTACTATTGAAAACCTATCGACGAAAAGTAAGCTTTTTTATTATCAAATAAATTATACGTTGACTGAAATTCCTGACGACTGTGCATATTTTCATGCCCAGTATCGACAGCGCAGACCTGTAGACTATATGGAGGAATTTGTTATTCTTGACGGAGTGGCGGGAAAAGGTCAGTATGTCGGAACCTCAATGGCTGTAGGACTTAACGGCGCGAACGGTTGGTGGGGCGAAGGTGAAATGAAGTTTTATATGGATGGTGACGATAAATTTCCAACTATTTGCGGGACCGGGATTGAGGACTATTTTCTCGGTGCATGGGGTTGGGAATCGGAGGGAAAGTTCGTACCCTATTCCGGTCTCTATGCCGGTATGTATCAGGTTGACAGATGCGAAGACGTATATACATCGCAGCAGAGATTTCAGCTTTATCGCTGGCATGTTCCCGATCCGATCAGGTTTGACCGCAGTTTAAAGGTTACTGTACAGGATCTCGGGTGGAGAAGCGAGGGAAGGTATCTTCCGAGACGCGATGATTTTATGACCGTCGCTTACTGGTATCAGACCCTTCCGACGGCGCCGTTCCCGAAGCTTCCGTCAGAGCGTGAGCTTGAAATAGTCTGATGGACTTAATCAGCATGAAAAAATGGAGACTGTAGGATGTATAACGGACTGGGAATGAACATCGGGACGCTTAGCAGACTTTCAAATGCAAAATCGCGTTCTATAAGTGCGGAAAATAAGGACGGTTCTGTTGGAGGAGGCGGGCGCGATGATCCTTTTGAATGCTTAACGACCGGCGCTAACGCCGCACGTGAGCTGGGTGTAGGGTGGAAGGTTTCTCCGAGTATAACGCTTCCGGTAAATACCGAAATTACAATTGCGGATATTGAAGGCCCCGGCGCCGTTCAGAGCATGTGGTTTGCGGGATATGTAGGACATAAGCTGGTATTTCGCATATACTGGGACGGTCAGAAAATTCCGTCTGTGGAGACTCCGCTTCCGGCTTTTTTTGCTCATATGTATTGCGAATGTAATAATAGTTCTACCGGAGAATATCCTACGATGAGCTCTTCCATGTGCATGGTCGCTCCGCGCGACGGACTTAGTTGTTATTGGGAGATGCCGTTTAAAAAGCAATGCCGTGTTACAATAGAAAATCTATCGGACGGACCTCAGCTTTTTTATTATCAGATTAATTATACGCTTACCGATGTACCGGATGACTGTGCATATTTTCATGCTCAGTATCGACAGCGCAGACCGATTGATCTTATGGAGGAATATATTGTTCTGGACGGAATTGAAGGGAAGGGACAATATGTAGGTACTTCGCTTGCAGCCGGAATCAACTGCTCCGGAGGCTGGTGGGGTGAGGGCGAGGTCAAATTTTACATAGACGGTGATACGGAATACCCTACGGTGTGCGGAACAGGGCTTGATGATTATTTCCTCGGTGCGCATCACTGGGAATCCAAAGGAAAATACATAACATATTCGGGGCATAATGCCGGAATGTTTCAGGTTATAAAGGACGAAAAAGACATGTTCAGACCGCAGCAGCGGTTTCAAATGTACCGTTGGCATGTTCCGGATCCGATTCGTTTTGATCGCACCTTAAAGGTAACAATGCAGGATCTTGGTCGTTATACCGACGGGATGTATTTCTCACGCAGAGATGATTTTATGACTGTTGCATATTGGTATCAGACTTTGCCGACTGTTCCGTTTCCCGATTTTCCGGGAATCAGTGAATTGGAAATACAGTAATGCGGAAAACGGAATTCATATGGTTTGTTATTTAAAAACGGAGGTGCTTTTATGAAAAAAGCATTTAATCTTGGTACCGCAAAAAGAAAATTTGCCTTTTTGCTTGTGTTAGGGTTGCTTATTTCTCTTTTTGCCTCGTGTGATTCTGATGATAAACAAAAAGAAACGGATTCTGTCATTACTGCCGCCGAAACCTTCTTGGCCGATGCTGAAAGAGAAGATACTGCGGCTTCACTCGCGGAATCTCTTTACGGAGATTACGATTTTAAGGGGGCAAAGCTTCGGATTCTTGCCGTTGAAGCGGGAAATTTATGGTATAGCACCATAAGCGATACGGCAAATGAGGTCTGGTTTGAGGAAAATTCCTCAGATGTTTTGGAAAGATCAATTTATGAACGAAACAGAAAAACCTCAGAGCTTTTGAATATTGAGATAACTCCGGTATGGGGAGGAGCAGCGGACAAGACACGTGAGCGGGTTGACGCTGCCGCTCTGACTGCTCAGGATGATTTTGATTTGGCTATGACCAGTTTGACTGAGATGATGACGTCGGCTTCCAATGGATACCTGCTCAATCTGAATGATATACAGGCGTTTGACTCTGATCATACATGGTGGAATAAAAGCTTTGTAGATAACATAACGCTTTTCGGAACAGATTTGTATGTTATTGCAGGTGCTGTAAATATATGGGATGACTGCGCGAACAATATTATCGTATTTAATAAGGACTATCTTGATTCGTATAACTGCGCAGATCCTTATCAGCAGGTTTTTGACGGAACATGGACAATAGAAAATCAGCGTGCTACGATGCAGCAGTGTACTCAGGATCTCAACGGAGACGGTGAATTTGACGATTCTGACGGCTGGGGATGCTCCGGCATAGGAATTTTGCTTTACAACGGAATGTTTGGACTTGACACTACAATTACACATATGACATCCGAAGGAGTTCCTGAAATTATCTGCAACACATCAGATCATATTAATAAGGTACAGGCGTTTTTTGATACCGTTATGAACAGCGACGCACTTTACGAGCAGGGAATTGCCGGAGAAACATCTTATGCGGAGCTTTTTGAAAAAGGACAGTCCGGAATGATGTACGCAAATCTTGCAACCTTGTTTACTCTTAGGAATATGGAAGACGAGTACGGTGTTCTTCCCCTTGCGAAATACAATGAGCAGCAGGAGGGCTACGCGGGCTCGGTTAATGCTTCGATGTATACGGTTTACGGTATACCGAAAAACTGTACCGATCCTGAGATGGCCGCGGCTTGTCTTGAAACTATGAGTGCATATTCGGTCGGAACTCTTGACAGGAATCTTCATGAAATTCTTTTCGAGACAAAGCTTACAAGGGATAAGGAGTCTCGTGAGGTACTTGAAATTTTAAAGGGAACAGTATCGTTTGACTGGTCGTATGTCGGAGACTGGAGAGGAAATCTTGTCGGAATATACGATATAAAAAGCGGATGGCCTTTTACTCTGGCTTCCAAAATTGAGGCTGAGTATGAGTCGGCAAATGCACGGCTTGATGAAATGATTGATAATTTTAGAAGAATTTCCGACAATTAAGCCGGAATGACGGTTATACATTGATTTTGATAGCTTTCACCATAGTGTGATTCTATAAATTCACCGTTTTATATGCAAAGCGGTGTATTCGCTCATAAGGAAATTATCTGTGAATTATATTCGCGGCTGTGCTGATTAGGCTGTGACACAGTGGGTTTCCGAATAATAATATAACGAGCAGAAAGGAAGGTCATATTAATGACAAATCTAAAATTGACTAAACTGATCTGTTTCGGACTCGTCGCAATTATGTCGGTTACGGCTTTTGCTTCGTGTTCGGATAAAGAGTCGGGAAAGGAAAAAGAGACTGATTCGCCTGTGACGACATCCGGAGATGATAAAGATCAAAACGATGCTGACGCTCTTGTCGAAAGCCTTTACGGAGACAGAAATTACAACGGACAGCAGGTCCGTATTCTTGCGCTTCAGGCGGGCAGCACATGGTATACTTCCATTAGCGATACTGCAAACGAGGTATGGTTCGAGGACGCCGGTTCGGATGTTCTTCAAAAGAGCGTATATGAACGCAACCGTAAGACAGAGGAATTGATTAACGTTGAGATTACGCCTGTGTGGGGTGAAAGCTCCGGGGACATACTGGAAAGAATAAATCAGGATGTCAGCGCGGGTGTAGACGATTATGACGCGGCGTTTCTTGCGATAGGCAACGCTATGACTGCGGCTCAGAACGGAAATACGCTTAACTTTAATGATGTAAGCTCATTTGACTCCTCTCATGAGTGGTGGAATCAGCAGCTGCTGGAGGACTGTACATTTTTCGGAGAAGATGTATACGCTATAGCGGGTGCACTGAACATTTGGGATGACTGTGCGACAGGCGTAATGCTCTTTAACAAAAATCTTCTTGAGAAAAATAACTGTACGGTTCCCTATCAGGAGGTTTTCGACGGAACATGGACGGTTGACGCGCTTATGACGCGTGCAAGAGCGGTAACACAGGACCTTAACGGCGATACTGATTTTGATGAAAACGACAGCTGGGGTATCGGTACATACGGAAGCGGAATTGTTGGTGCGCTCGAAGGCTTTGAGAGCGGAATTGCGCGTATGGGCAGTGAAGGTACACCGGAGATTATTGCAAACACTGAGGAAAATATAGAAAAGTGCCAGTATTGGTTTGACAATGTTACAAACTCCGATTGTCTGTACAATGAAGGAACAAACGGAGATGAAAAATACGAAACTATGTTTGAAGAAGGCCAGTTAGGCTTTGCCATGACAAATCTGACGCACACCTTTACGCTCCGTTCCATGGAGGATGATTACGGAATTCTCCCGATGCCTAAATATAATGCAGAGCAGTCATCCTACACTTCTACAAGTAATACAGCTTTCTGTACTTCTTATGTACTTCCCAAAAACTGTTCCGAACCGGATATGGTGGTTACATGTCTTGAAGTAATGAGCGGATATTCTGTAAATACACTTGATTACAGCCTTCATGATATTTTGTTTGAATCCAAGCTCACACGTGATAACGATTCAAGAGAGGTTCTCGAAATTGTAAAGAAGACAATATCTGTTGACTGGGCGGATATGGGCGATTGGACAAGCGGACTTACGGTATGCTTTGATTTAAAGCAGGGTATGTCGTTTACCCTTGCGTCCCGTATTGCAGCGACTATTGACGCAGCTCAGGCAGGTCTCGACAGCATGATTGACCAGTTTGACAGGCTGAGAGGTTAAGACGATAATTTAAAAGGAGGTTATTCGCTGGAATGAAAAAGATAAAAATAGCATCATTGCTTCTTGCTTCATCACTGACAACCGCCATGCTGTTTTCATGCGGAGGAAACGATGATAATAAGCCGCAGGACGGAACACAGACGGGAGACAGCAGTTCGGAAACAGAACTGACCGAATCGCAAAAACTTGTCGAGGAGCTTTATGGTGCAAGGAAGTCAGACTATTCGGGAAGAAAGTTTCGCATTTATGCACTTGAGCCGGGTTCGCATGGCTATGGTTCAATAAGTGAAAGCGCAAATGAGATTTGGTTTGAGGATGCGGGTTCCGACGTGTTCCAGAAGTCGATATTTGAGCGCAACCGTTCTACGGAGGAGCTTCTCGGCATAGAGATAACTCCCGTATGGGGAAAAACATCCGATGAGATTGCCGAGAAAATCAATATGGATAAGGACGCCGGCACAGATGATTACGACGCGGCTCTCCTTTCTCTTATGGAGGGAATGAACTGCGCACAGAATGACGCTGTTCTCAATCTTATGGATTATCCCTCGTTCGACGAAACGCATCCGTGGTGGAATCAGACATTTGTAAAGCAGTGTACGCTTTTCGGCAATCAGATTTATACGATTGCGGGAGCGATTAACATTTGGGATGACTGTTCAAACCGAATGATGATATTTAACCAGGATATTCTTGACAAGTATAACTGTGAGAGTCCTTATCAGCAGGTTTTTGACGGCACATGGACAATCGAGAATATGATGGCGAGCGCCATGGCTTGCACTCAGGACCTCAACGGAGACGGCGAATATGACGAAAACGACTGTTGGGGCGTCGGTTCGGGCGGAATGACGCTTTACGATAACATAACCGGACTTGACACCGCCGTTTCAAAAATCGGAGACGAAGGCTATCCTGTTCTTTTCTGCAAGGATGAAGATCATGTGCGCAAGGTTGAGTATTTCTTCCAAAATATTATAAATACGGACTATATGTATTATGAGGGAGTAACAGGACGGGAAGGTTATCTGACTCTCTTTGAAAACAGTCAGCTCGCATTTGGATATGTAATGCTTATGAGCTCTTTTTCTCTCCGCGGAATGGAGGACTACTGCGGAGTTCTTCCAAACGCAAAATACGACGAGGCACAGGAGAACTATACCTCCGCGGCAAATCCCGCATGGTTTACAGCATACGTAATTCCGAAAACCTGTACCGATCCTGATTTTGCTATTACATGCCTTGAGGTTATGAGCGCATATTCTGTTGATACACTCGATTACAATCTGAACGAAGTTGTATTTCAGAGTAAGGTCGCGCGCGACCAAAATGCGAGAAGATGCTTTAACATTATAAAGGATACACTCTCGTTTGACTGGTCGTTTCTCGGTACCTGGCGCGGAGATCTTTTGATGGCATACGAGCTTAAATACGGTTATGCTTTCAATTTTGTATCGAGAATTGAATCGAGCTATGACGCAGCTCAGACAAACCTCGACGCCATGGTTGATTTTTACCGCGACAGATCCTTTTAAAACATTTTGACGGCGGTACAAAGATTTAATTAATAGTCGGCACGGAATCTGCGGTTATGCGGTATCCGTATAACCGCTTCGTGCCGCTTTGTTTTTATATTTGTGTTTTCAACGGTATTTTGAAAATGCAACTAAAAAAATAAAGAATAAAAGACAAGCCGTAAGGCTCGGCTTTATGCGCTGTGTTTATTTTGCCGGAAGATAACTGTAAGCAGTTTGTATTGTTTTGCCGTAGACTGACCGGTTTTGAAAGGAATGAATTTTTGTGAAAGAGAATTATCTTGTTAAAGACAAGACAGCTGTGTCTGAAATTATTTGCGTTACCGGAGTCGAAAGAGATCCGAGCAATGCATTTGAAGCCGCCACAGCTCTTGCAGAGATTATAAAAAACGCTGCTGATTGTGATATTGAGATCAAGTCGCCGGATGCAAGGAAAGACGGTATGACGGAGATTTTTATCGCTGTTACGGGAGACGGTGCGGATTCGTCAATGACGCTTGAGGGAGACGCTTTCTCTATCCTAATATCTGACGGCAAGGCAGAGATCAGGGCGGGAAATTCACGCGGTCTGTGGAATGCAATGGCTTATTTTATCTCGTCATTCATAGGTTATGACGCACGCGGAGGAGGAGAGCCGGAAAAAACGGAAACGATTTCTATTCCGGGAAATTTCGAGTATTCTTTTGCAGGAAGTCCTGCGGCCGTTCCTCTTATGAATGCTGAGCCGGACGGGGCGTTTTCGTTTGCGGTTTGCGGTGATACATACTATGAACAGATGCTCCGCCATACAGCATACCGTTATAGCGAAAATCCCGTTCCCTGCCTTAACAGCGGTGACTATCATGAAAGCTTGATCAGGCAGGCTGTTGCCGAGCAGAGGCTTATATGGAATTCAACAGGTGAGTGCCGTTGTGAGTATTGTCATCATCATGAGGACGAAACCGGAGAAAAAACATATGTTTTCTGTAAGTGTCCGGAATGTGTTGCCGCCGCTGAGAGAGAGGGAACAATATGCGGAGCGTATTTTGAGCTTGTACGTGAGGCGGCAAAGAGACTGGCGGCTGTGGACCCGGGCGCGTATCTTACAATTGCCGCAACATCGGTAACTTTGGAGCCTCCCAAGAATTATCTCGGCGATAATGTCCGTGTTATTGTGGCGGATCGTACACTCTGCTCGTCACATCCTGTCTGTGATGATTCGTGCGACCGGAATTCTGCATTTGCGAAGAAGCTCCGTGCATGGAGAAAGCTTTGCGGAAGCTTATTCGTGATAGATTTTACTTCGGACTATTATTATTTTCCTGCCACATTCCCGAACTTCGATATTATTAGGCAAAATGTCGCATTTTACAGTGAGATCGGCGTTGACGGAGTTCTTTTACAGTTTGATCGTATGCAGTCTGAACTTGAATTCAGTGATGTGCGCTTGGCTTTGACGGAGGCGCTTCTTAAGCGTCCGCATATGAGCGCAGACGAATACAGTGAAAGAATGGACAATGCGCTTGTACATTTCTACGGTAAAGAGGCAGCTCCTGTTATCAGAAAGTATATAGACCGTTTTACAGGGCTTGCCTGCGACGGCAAGTGCTTTGATACACATAGTCGCCCGCGTGATATACTTCCTGCAAAAAAGAAAGACGGCTCCGGATACGATTTATCGTTTGCACGCGAGGCTTACAGGCTGTGGGAGTCGATTCATCCGCATCCTGTTGCTCTTGCACGCAATGAAATGTACCTTGCATGCATGCTGTTTTCGGAATATCAGGCAAATCCGGTAAGCTATTCAAAAACTCAGTATTCCGAATGGCTTATGGATGCGATAGATATGCTCGACAGAGGATGGGTTATAGAGGAAATTTTTGCGGATTAAGTAGTTTCGGTATCTAAGCGGCAAATTTGACCGGCTTTATAGGTGTAATAGGCGTTATATTTATACTCTAATCCGGCAACTCCTTGACAGAATGGCAGATTCTGCACTGTACTGTACTGCTCGGTTGAGTAAAAAGTATAATTTTGAATATCTTTTGAAGGAATGGTGATATAGATGGAAAATACAAAAGAAAATATAAAAGAAAACGCAAAAGAAAATACAATAATTTTGTTTCAGGGAGATTCTGTTTCGGACGGAAACAGATATAAAGATCCGATAGCGCGGGGGGATCTCAATCATCAGATCGGTCACACCTTTATATATATAATTGCGGGGACTATGGGATTTAAGTATGCGGACAAACATATCTCGTTTATAAACAGAGGAGTATCCGGAGACAACATTGAACAAATTTATGACCGCCGTGAGGAGGATATTTTTGCAGAGCATCCGGATGTTTTCAGCATACTTGCCGGCTCAAATGATTATTGGATTTGGAAGGATGATCCTGATCATACGCAGGAATTTGAAGAGATTTACAGACAGCTCCTTGACGAGATTCTTGAACATAATTCGGAGACAAAGCTGATTGTTTGCGAACCGTTTATACTTCCCGTAAAGCTTGAGGAGGATGTTTATAAGGCAAGGTATAAAATGATTCGTGAGGAAATCGAGGCGCTTCACAGAATTTCGGAGGACTATCACACCTTATATGTTCCGCTGGCGGATAAATTTGAAGAGATGTGTCAGATACGGGAGCCCAGTTATTGGATATGGGACGGTGTTCATCCGACTGAAGCAGGTCATGGAATTATTGCTGATCAGTGGATGAAAATAGTTCTCGAAAGCGGTATTCTTGGTTTTAAGGAGTAATTCTGCGGCGATCTGACTAAAATTGTCTGACTAAATTATATGGATGATACGGAGCAGCTTTTATGCCGCTCCGTATCATTTTAAAGCGCACTTTTTTAGGCGGCAGAGTTCTCGTACTTTTTTGTTGACTGTTTTTCGGAATGATTTACATTTCGGATTTATATTCTTATTTATTAATATTTATTCGAAATATGGTTTTTCTGTTTTATATTATTCTAATATATCTATATCGGGCATTTGCGCCTGTAGGCAAAAATGCGGAGAAAGGCATGATAATAAAATGTATTCTTTGATTTTAGCGGTAATATACGCAGCATTTATCAGTTTAGGTCTCCCGGACGCTATTCTTGGGGCCGCATGGCCGTCAATGCAGACGCAGATGTCGGTTCCGGTTTCATATGCCGGAATAATTTCAATGATTATTTCGATTGGAACAGTAGTATCAAGCTTGCTTTCGGACCGACTGAACAGAAAATTCGGTACGGGTACGGTAACAGCAGTGAGCGTATTCATGACAGCGGCCGCACTTGTCGGTTTTTCTCTTTCGGGAGCATTTTGGATGCTTTGTATATTTGCTGTACCCTACGGTCTGGGAGCAGGGGCGGTAGACGCCGCTCTTAATAACTATGTTGCATTGCATTATTCCTCTCGTCATATGAGTTGGCTTCATTGTTTTTGGGGAATAGGGGCTTCGGCAGGACCTTATATTATGGGACTTTGCCTTCGCAGCAGACTCGGATGGCAGTCGGGATATAGGACAATTGCCATTGCGCAGTTTATTTTGACTGCCGCTCTTTTTCTCAGTCTCCCGCTGTGGAAAAAGGCTAAGAAGAATATGAAAAATACTAATGATGATTCCGGCAATATCAGTGCCGATAAGCCCGTCGGACTCATCGGCTCGATTAGAATACGCGGAGTACCGTTGATTATGCTTGCGTTTTTTTCTTACTGTGCGCTGGAATCTACCGCAGGACTATGGGCGAGCAGCTATTTTGTCTCCTGTCACGGCATTAACGAAGAGACGGCGGCGATGCTTGCATCGCTTTACTTTGCGGGAATTACGGCAGGAAGATTTTTTTCCGGATTTATAGCCGATCGTTTAGGTGACAGGCGTATGATAAGGTACGGTCTTTTGGTTATATTTGTGGGATTGTGTCTTATGCTTATACCGGTTTCGCGGACCGCGGTTCCGTGCGTCGGCATTGTAATCGCCGGACTGGGTTCGGCTCCGGTGTATCCGTCTGTTATTCACGAGACCCCCGCTAACTTCGGTTCCGAAAACTCTCAGTCGATTATCGGGATTCAGATGGCAAGTGCATATCTTGGGACTACCATAATGCCGCCGCTGTTTGGAGTTATTTCAGAAAACACGACGCTCGCGCTGTATCCCGTTTACCTGATTGCTTTGGTCTCTGTTACGTTTGTGATGACGGAGGTGCTTAATAGAATTACGGCAGCAGAGCATTGAGAGGAGTTTCTTGATAGAACGCCGTATCTTAATATCTTAATATGCTGAATTTTAAGATGACGGTTTTTCATTATCATTTCATAAATCCTGCAGTACTGTTTTCTTTCTGCAGGATTTATATATTGTGCGGCGACAATCGGATTATGCCGTCAATTTCCAAGGGAATACGGACTGCTTGAATGTGTGTATTAACAAAAAAATAACTTTAAATTGTACAAAAGTAATTGTAATTTTTATCATGATGTGATAATATATAATGAATGGCTGTTGTGCCAGATATACAGCTGGGGGATTGCCGTATATTCGGTCTCCGCTGAGGAAAGGAATGGTCTGCAGGTGAATGTAATCAGCGATCTGTTCGGGAATTTTTTGAATCTGATTTCGTCTATTCAGATAAAGGATATAGTTGATATTGCGGTTGTAGCGATAATGTTTTACTATGTTTTCAAGTTCCTCCGGGACAGACGTGCCGGAAAGCTTGCCTTCGGAGTAGTATTTCTTTTTGCTCTGCAGCTGATAAGTAATCTGTTTGGCTTTGTGGCATTAAGCTTTTTGATGAAAAATGTATTTCAGATAGGTCTGATTGCGCTTGTTATTCTGTTTCAGCCTGAGCTGCGCAGTGCTCTTGAAAAGGTTGGCGGCGGATCGATCAGAAATATTATAGGAATGACCGGAGACCATACCAGAGAGACAAGGGAGAGCACGATAGAGGCGATTAGCGAGGCTGTTTGTGATATGTCTAAGGATAAAACCGGCGCACTTATTGTAATTGAACGGGGAACCAAGCTCGGAGATATTGTAAGCAGCGGTGTAACAGTAAATGCCAACGTGACTACCTTTCTTATAAAAAATATATTCTTCAATAAGGCGCCGCTTCATGACGGCGCGATGATTATACGGGATTTTCGTATATATGCGGCAGGTTGTTTTCTTCCGCTGTCCGGAAACGACGATATAATTAAGGACCTCGGAACCAGACATCGGGCGGCAATCGGAATGAGTGAAAACAGCGACGCGGTTGTCATTGTGGTTTCCGAAGAGACGGGGACGATTTCGGTGGCGTTTGAAGGAAAGCTCAGACGTAATCTTGACTATAGTTCTCTTTTGGATATTCTCGGTGAGTACCTGCCGTCAGACAGCGTGAGAAGTACGGTAATTGAAAAAATCCGTTCGAGAAAAAGAGGGGAATGAAAGGCTGTGAGAAAATTGAATGGGAAATTTTCGTGGCGGAATTTGTTTGCCTTTACTGGAAAACTAACAGAAAAATCCGAGGACGGTACGGCCGAAAGTGAAAATGCAGGCGTGGACGGAGCCGGAGATAAAAAAGAATCCGACAAAAACAGCGATTATAGAAAGCATTTAGAGCAGAAAAACGGCGATTACAGCGTTAGATATACAAAATTTTTCAATATATTCGCAAGGGTTGCCGCGGTTGTAATTGCATTTGGTATTTGGGTATATGCAACCGAAAACGACACGGTTGTAAGCAGTACAACAGTTTCCGGAATCCCGATTCAGCTGATTGAATCATCGGATACAGTGCTGTCCGTTATATCGGGATACAATAATACCGTTGATGTCGTGCTGGAGGGAAAAAAGGGGACAATACGTTCGGTTACAGCCGACGACATTAAAGCGACCGCAGACGTTTCGGCTATTACAACGTCGGGGAGGCATACAGTGGCCGTAAATATAACGGCTCCGGACGGAACGACTGTAGTCTCACAGAGCTTGTCTTCTGTTTTTGTATATTTAGACAGTACCACCTCTGTTTCTGTTCCTGTGAGAGTGCGCTACAGCACATACATGCTTGACGACGGCTATGAGCTTGGCGATGCTGTTCCGAGTACAAGTCAGATTACGGTATCCGGCCCTGAGGACGTGCTTAAAACGGTTGAAGCCGCTGAGGTGTCGCTTGATCTTGGTCATCTTTCCGGTTCGGTTTCCGTTACGGGAAATATTGTGCTTGTCGATAAGGATGGCGAGGAGATTACAAATCCTTACCTCAAGCTGCAGACATCATCCGTTCAGGTATCGGTGCCGGTGTATATTACAAAAACGCTTCCGCTGACCGTAGGATTCAAGTACGGTTATCTTGACGATTCAAATTCAAAGGTTAGCATTACGCCTTCACAGATCACGGTAAAGGGCGAAGCGTCGGTGCTGAATAAGCTGACAGAGCTTTCTGTGGCTACAATTGATGAAAAGCATGTTCAGAGTGACAGTATAGTTTATGAAATCGTGCCGCCGGACGGTGTTTACCTGTCTTCGGCAGATCAGACCGCGACAGTGAGTATTGAGCATATCGGAACGGAACTTAAAAGTATTGTTATTGATAATTTTACTGTTGAAAATCCAAACGGACTTAAGTATGAGCTCCAGAACAAATCTATCACGGTTACGCTTCGCGGCCCAAGCTTTATTTTAACTTATATCACGGCGGATTCCATTACCGCTACCGTACGTCTCAACTTTGATAAAGCTGTCAGCGGCACCTCTACTGTGCCGGTTGAAATAACGATAAATAACACACTTGGCGGAGTGGTTTATGAGGTTGGCGAGTATACAATGCCCGTGAGAATAAGTTAGATCTGCAGAATTTTGGGTTTTTAATCTGCCCGTTCAGAGCGGCGGGCAATTCGGAGGATTTTTATGGAAACAGATTTCAGCACTTCTGTCGAATCGAAAAAGGTTTTGATTCGCGGAATAAGCTTGCCGTTTACGGTTGATCCGCATGAAGCTCTGAGGATTGCGGAACACCGAATCTGCCGATACATTCCCGAAAGCTGTATTCTATCCTCCGCAATATATAAAAAATCGGTTGATGCAAGGCATAATAATGATATAAAATTTCTTTATACGGTTGCGGTCAGTATCCGTGAGGACGTATCTCTTTCCGATGCGGAGAGCGAACCGGATATAAAGGTATTGGAAGAGCTCGAAGAGCCTATTGAGCCCGGAGATGAGCTGCTTTCTGCGAGACCGGTTGTAATCGGTTTTGGACCTGCCGGTATATTTGCGTCTTTAATGCTTGCCGAATACGGCTATCGTCCGCTTGTTCTTGAACGCGGCGCGTCTGTCGATAAGCGTCGGGACGACGTGGAAAGGTTTTACAGAGAAGGGGTGCTGGATGTCTGCTCAAATGTTCAGTTCGGAGCAGGAGGAGCCGGAACCTTCTCGGACGGAAAGCTGACGACGAGGATAGGAGACAAAAGATGCCGCCGTGTGCTGCGTATTCTTCAAAAGCTCGGTGCTCCTGAGGATATTATGACGAATGCTAAGCCGCATATCGGGACAGAAAATCTACGCGTTGTGGTAAAAAATGCCGAAAAATATCTTATCAGTCACGGCGGAGAGATTAGATACGGAGTAACGGCTGAAAAACTTCCTGACTGCGGAAATGCGGTTAATCATATTTCTACAAATCAAGGAGATATTCCCTGCGGTGCGGTTATTCTTGCTATAGGGCACAGTGCAAGGGATACATATATGTCTCTTATTCGAAGCGGGTATACGCTTTCTCCTAAACCGTTTTCTATGGGAGTACGTGTTGAGCATCTGCAGTCTGATATTGACTCTGCCCTTTACGGAAGGCATGCGGGGGACAGAAGACTTCCTCCGGCCGAATATAACATCAGCCGCCGCTTTGGAAGCAGAGCGGTTTATACTTTCTGCATGTGTCCGGGAGGAGAAGTTGTAGCGGCGGCTTCGGAGGAGGGCGGTCTTGTAGTAAACGGCATGAGCAATTATCTCAGAAACGGAAGAAATGCCAATTCCGCTGTTGCTCTGTCGCTTGATCCTCTTAAATCTCCCGAGGCGCAGATAGCCTTGCAGAGAAGGTTTGAACAGGCAGCTTTTAAGGCTGGCGGGGGTGATTATCATGCTCCTATCCAAACAATGGGAGATTTTCTCTCAGGCGGCTGCGGAAAAGAGCCGACAAGAGTTCAGCCTACATATATGAGAGGAACTTCGTCGGTTCCCAAAACAAGGCTGTACGATCTCTCCGCACTGATTTCAGATGTTCTCGGAGATGGCGCCGTATCAATGCTGAGAGAAGGCTTTGGTTTTTTCGGGAAACATATTCACGGATTTAATATGCCTGAAGCAGTTCTGACCGGAGTAGAAAGCCGTACATCGGCTCCTGTTCGTATTTTGCGCGGGGATACTTTGACCGCGCAGGGTGCTGATAATTTGTATCCGTGCGGAGAGGGCGCCGGTTATGCCGGGGGAATTATGAGTGCGGCGGTAGACGGACTTCGATGTGCGTCTGCGGTAATTGAGCGCTATTCGCCGGTATACCGCGGTTAAAGCAAGAGGGAGGATTATATGTCTTTAAACAAAAGATGGATTGTAAAGAATGTCAGGACAAGTCATGCTGCGGAGATTTCTGAGATAGCGAAATCTCTTGATATATCCTCTCTCACTGCAGCTCTGCTTTACGGCAGGGGTTTTGATACTCCGGAAAAAGCACGATCCTTTTTGCAGCGAGACGAAGAATGCTTTTCCGATCCTTTTTTGCTTACGGATATGGACAAGGCTGTCGGCCGAATTGCGTCCGCACTTGAAAAACATGAAAAGGTAACTGTTTACGGTGATTATGACGTGGACGGCGTGACTGCGACGTCGATGCTTTTTCTTTATCTGAGTTCAAAGGGAGCTGATGTAAATTACTATATACCCGATCGTCTTACTGACGGGTACGGAGTAAATACGGCGGCGATTGACGAAATAGCCAAGTCGGGCTCTTCTTTGATTATAACGGTTGATACCGGTATAACCGCTGTAGCTGAAACCGATTATGCTTCCGCACTCGGTATTGATATAGTCGTTACAGATCATCACTGCTGCGGAGAGAAGCTTCCGAGTGCATGTGCGGTTGTAAATCCGCACAGGTCTGACTGTGCATACCCGTTTAAAGAACTTGCCGGAGTCGGAGTGGCATTCAAGCTTGTCTGCGCGCTTGAAAAAACATTTTCTCCGGGTGAGAAATACATACATAGTGTGTGTGCCGAATACGGTGATCTGGCTGCGGTCGGTACAATTGCCGATGTGATGCCCCTATTCGGGGAAAACAGACTTATTGTCAGCATTGGACTGAAGCTGATCGAGGAGGAAAGAAATTTCGGATTTTCGGCTCTCTGTGCGGCCTCCGACAATAACTCAAAAGTGTCTGAACAGAACCGGGGACAGAAAAAACGGAAGATTAATTCTACATATATAGGGTATACCATTGCTCCGAGAATAAATGCAGCAGGAAGAATTCGCAATGCGTCGGTTGCGGTGGAGCTGCTTACAACGGCGGATAAATGCCGGGCAAAAGAAATTGCCGGTTTACTGTGTGAAATAAACCGTGAACGTCAGGAATATGAGAATACTATAATAGAAGAGGCGTGCGAAATTATAGAACGTACACATGACTTTTCCCATGACAGGATAATTGTAATTTCGGCAGAAAACTGGCATCACGGAGTTATAGGAATAGCTGCATCGCGTATAACGGAGCGTTACGGGCTTCCTTCGATTTTAATATCTTTTGACGGAGGGCATACCGAAAGCGAAGCCTCCGATGAAGACATCGGAAGGGGGTCATGCAGGTCCGTTAAAGGGTTAAACCTTGCAGAGGCGCTTACAAGCTGCGAACAGTATCTTTTAAAACACGGCGGTCACGAGATGGCTGCCGGACTTTCTTTGAAGCGAAGCGCTCTTGAAGATTTCAAACGTGCGGTTAATGAGTATGCCTATAAAAATTTGTCTGCGGAGGCTATGATTCCGACAATTGAGGCGGATGCAGAGGTGTTGCTTTCCGAGCTTTCAATGAATGCCGTTTCGGAGCTTTCTGTACTTGAACCTTACGGTACAGCAAATCCGATTCCGGTTTTTGTGCTTCGCAGTGCAAGGATAATCGGACTGTCGGAAATGGGCGAAGGTAAGCATACGCGTTTTCGTATCGTATGTGATGGAATAAATGCTTCAGCGGTTATGTTTGGCAGAGCTCCTTCGGAATTGTCGGTTTTCGAGGATGATATGGCGGATCTGATGTTTACTCCGGACATAAACGAGTTTCGCGGAATCCGAAGTGTTCAGCTGATAGTACGCGATGTTAAAGTGTGCCGACGCACTGTCATGGAGAGAAATGCTATGATAGAGGAATATTCAAGGATTGCGGAGAATCCGTCTGTTTCTATTTCCAAGGATTTGCTTCCCGTCCGCGGTGATTTTAAAAAAGTTTATTTATATATCAGGAAAGAGCTTGAGTGTACGGGCGGGAGACCGATAAATATTTACAGAATAATGAAGCATGTGACAGGGGAATCGATAGCGGCTTATATCAAGCTTCGCTTTGTTCTGGCAATCTTTGTTCAGACCGGAATTGTTTCATATAACGATATTCCGGACTATACTGCCGGCGGAGGTTCGCTTCCGATTGTATTGAACGATATGAACAGCAAGGTTGACTTGCTGTCATCAGAAATTTACCAGTCGCTTTTGGCAAGAACTGCTTCGGCATAACGGTAGATATAGATTAAACCGCAAATAAGCGGGATAATAGGTTTCGACAGTCTTTAGTTATATTTGCAGCTTTATTTTAAGAATCGAGGAATAGGGTTTGAGTGTGAAGGATACCGGATTTGTACCGGAAGGAACGGAGCCCGAGTATAAGGATATAGAAAATCTGCTTAGGGCTATTTCCGCTACAGGCAAAAAGTATAATATTGATAAAATAAAAAAGGCGTATTTGTTTGCAGACGAGCTTCATGAAGGACAGTTTCGGGTAAGCGGAGAAAAATATATATATCATCCGATTGCAGTTGCCGAGATTGTTGTTTCTCTTGGACTTGATACTGATTCTATCTGCGCCGCGCTTCTGCACGATACTGTTGAGGACTGCGGTACAAAGGTAAATCTTGAACAGATACGTTCGGATTTTGGCGAAGATGTTTCAATGCTTGTCGACGGTCTGACCAAGCTTGTTCAAATTCCTTTTGAGGATAAAGAAGAAAAGCATATTGAGAATCTTCGGAAAATGTTTCTTGCAATGTCGCGCGACATCCGCGTTATTTTCATCAAGCTTTGCGACCGCCTGCATAATATGCGTACGTTGGACGCCAAGCCGGAGGCAAAGCGGAGGATGACTGCGCTTGAAACCATGCAGGTTTATGCGCCTCTCGCTCATCGTCTCGGTATGCAGAGAATGAAGCAGGAGCTTGAGATTTTATCGCTTAAATATCTTGATCCTATAGGCTATGAGCAGATTGAAAACCATATAGAGGAAAAGTACGGGCAAAACAGAGATTTCATTGAGCGCGCAAGACTTCAGATTGCGGATAAGCTTACCGAATGCGGAGTTAAATTTTCGCTTGACGGACGGGTAAAGACCGTTTACAGCATATACCGCAAAATGTTTGAGCAGAATAAGAGCTTCAATGAAATATATGATTTTTATGCATTGCGTGTAATTGTGGATACCGAGCTTGAATGTTATACCGTTCTCGGAATAATTCACGACATGTTCCATTCCATTCCCGGACGCTTTAAAGATTATATATCCACTCCGAAGCCTAATATGTACCGCTCTCTCCATACTACCGTTATCGGGCGCGGAGGAATTCCGTTTGAAGTACAAATTCGTACATGGGAGATGCATAGGATTGCGGAATATGGAGTTGCCGCTCACTGGAAATATAAATCCGGCGAGGAGAGCTCTGCGGATATTGACGATAAGCTGACGTGGATACGCAAGCTTATCGAGACAGAGGATGACACGCGTGATCCAGATGAATTTATGCGCGCGCTTAAAATTGATATTTTTCATGACGAAACTTTTGTTTTCACTCCGAAGGGAGACGTTATAACTCTGCCTCAGGGCGCTACCGTAATTGATTTTGCGTATGCAATTCATTCCGGTGTTGGAAATAAGATGGTCGGAGCAAAGATTAACGGCATGATTGTTCCGATTGAACGTGTTCCGCAGAACGGAGAGATTGTCGAGATACTTACCTCGTCTGCGTCGAAAGGTCCGAGCAGGGATTGGCTGAAAATTGTTAAGACCGGTGAAGCGAGAAATAAAATCCGTCAGTGGTTCAAAAAAGAGCAGCGTCCCGAAAATATCGCTATGGGTAAGGCTGAGATAGACCGTCAGTTCAGACATATGGGAGGCGGTTGTACCGAACAGCAGAAAAATCAGATTGTACTTTCCGTTGCAAATCGTATAGGAATTCGTACTGCCGACGACTTATACAATACGCTTGGCTACGGCGGAGTAACAATATCGAAGCTTATGCCCAAGCTTCGCGATGAATTAGAGCGTGTAATAAAAACTGAGCATGAAGAGGATCCGTCAGACGATGTTTCGCGTGTCCAAACGGTTTCGTCGGGAAATTCTCACAAGCGGACATCGGGAATAATTGTAGACGGAGTTGAAGGCTGTACGGTTAAGCTGGCAAAATGCTGCAATCCGCTTCCCGGAGACAGTCTTATAGGATTTATCACGCGCGGATACGGTATCTCAATTCATAAAAAGGACTGTCCGAATGTAGCCCTTTCAATGGCAAAGGCTGAGACGGCAGACCGCTGGGTGTCCGCATATTGGGATAAGGACGACCGGGCGGACAATATCAGGAATCTGTTTGAGTCCGCTCTTACCATATGCGCCGAGGACCGAATTTCTTTGATCGCAGATATTACAGCGGCGCTTGCGGAAATGAAGGTGTCCATTTATCAGATAAGCTCACGCAACAAAAATAACGGGGATGTAATAATAAGCGTCGTTATAGGAGCAAAAAATCTTGAACATGTGAAGTCGATTGTTTCGAGACTTAAATCTGTACGGAGCGTGATAGATGTTTCGCGCGGATACAATGCGTCGCGGTAATAAGCCGTTAATGCGGAAGAACGGAAAATTAATTTATGAAACTTTATATAGATGGAGACATCGGGAGATACTATGTCCAGACGCTGTGTCTTATATTCTTTCCCGGTGCTAAATTTCCGGAGGATGAAAAGGCAGGCGAGGAGACGGATTCCGTTTCATTAAAGCTTGAATCGGGGGCTGATTTTTATAAGGCTTATGCTGACATATATTCCGGCGGCAGACACGGCAGTGCCGAGGCTTGTGAGCTGCGCGGCGGAATTGATACGGATGAACGAATAAAGAAACGTGCCGTCGGAAAAGCAATTTATGAGGCGGGAGCCGAACTATTTGCCATTCGCCCCGAGTGGGGAATACTTACCGGTGTCAGGCCTGCAAAGCTTGCGGATGATCTGATGATGAAAGCCGCCGAAGCTTTAAACGGTGACGGCTGTAATTCCGACGTGTTTTCTGATTGCGAGAAGGGAGTATTTTCGGTATGTCCGGATGTAAGTAAAACGGCTGAGGAGATACTGGTACGTGACTATTGTACTTCTGCCGATAAGGCGAAGCTTCTTACCTCTGTTGCTAAAAATGAAAAGGAGCTTGTACAGTCGGTAGAAGAAAACACATGCAGTCTTTACATTTCGATTCCGTTTTGTCCTACGAGATGCGCTTACTGTTCATTTGTTTCGTATTCTACGAAAAAACTTCTTGCGTTGATTCCCGATTATATTGAGAGGCTTTGCAGAGATATTGAATATATCGGAAAAATAATAAAATCTGTCGGTCAGACTGTCAGTACCGTTTATATAGGAGGAGGCACGCCTACAATATTGGAGGCGGGAGATCTTGCCCGTATACTTGCGGCGGTGGAAAAAAATATTAGTCTTTCCGGTATTAAAGAATTTACCGTTGAAGCAGGCAGACCCGATACCATAACGCCGAATAAGCTAAGGGCATTGAAGTTTGGTGGAGCGTCGAGGATTAGCATAAATCCGCAGACTACGAACAATGAAATTCTGCATAAAATCGGACGTCTTCATACGGCGGAGGATTTTCTTCGGGCATATGATATGGCACACAGTGTCGGATTTTCCTGCATAAATACCGATCTTATTGCCGGACTTCCCGGCGAAAGCGCAGACAGTTTCAAGCGCAGCTTTGATACTGTTTTGGGACTTGCACCTGAAAATATTACGGTACACACCTTTTGTGTAAAAAAGGCTGCCGATTTTGCTGAGCAGAATTCATTGTATTCACGAAGCGGAAAGGATACCGGAGAATGTATTTCCTATTCGCAGAAAAGGTCTGCCCGTGCGGGTTATATACCGTATTATATGTATAAGCAGAAGAATGCTGTCGGAGGCTATGAGAATGTCGGATTTTCAAAAAAAGGCTATGAGGGTATTTACAATATATTGATTATGGACGAAGTTCACAGTATTTTTTCTGTCGGAGCGGGAGCAGTTACAAAGCTCGTTTCAAAGAACCGTAAAAACATTGAGCGGATATTTATGCCTAAATACCCGTATGAATATCTTAAAAGCGAACTATCCGGCGGAGAAGAGACATATTATAATAAGGTGATGCATTTTTATACCGAGGTATATGACGCCCGCAGAATAAGTTTTTAGAAAGGGCATGTTTGAAATTTTATGTCATGCAGAAATGAAAATATAAAAATATATAATGATGACTTTGCAGAGAGGACCGGCAGAGAGTATGTGCTCGAATGCGAAGAGGAATTCGAAGGACAGCTTGACCGCGCCGTAAATGAAATTGCCGGTCGTTTAAGCGCTGTTCCGGATACGAGAATTATAACACTTTCGGGACCGACCTGTTCGGGAAAAACTACTACGGCCGGTAAAATCATATCCGAGCTTCGCGGAATCGGAATACGTATATTTGTTATATCGCTTGATGACTTTTTCAAAACGGTGGAATGCGATATAAATACCTATTCGGAGTCAAACAGCAAGCTTGATCTGGACAGTGTGGAGGCAATCGATATAGTATATCTTCGCAGATTTATCTCCGGAATTTTCAAACGTGAGAATGTCTATCTTCCGCATTTTGATTTTAAAAAGCAGCGCTGTATAAGCTATCGCCTGCTTGAGAGCAGCAGATATGACGTATTTTTGCTCGAAGGTATTCAGGCAATGTATCCGGATGTCCGCGCCCTCCTTGACGGTCATCCGTACATTTCGGTTTTTACAAACGCTGCAAGCGGAATCAGGGTTGGAGACGTATTTTTTGACTGCCGCGAGGTAAGGCTGATGCGCCGTCTGCTCCGTGACCATCTGTTCAGATCTGCGTCTGTTGAATTTACAATGCAGATTTGGAGAAATGTTATAGCAAACGAGGAAGAAAGTATTTTTCCGAATGAAAAATATGCGGATATAATACTTGACTCGACTCTTGCTTATGAGCCAAGCGTGATAAAAGCTCCGCTTCTCGGCCTGCTGCATAAGGTTGCACGTGAGTTTCCGCTTTATTCCGAAATTGAGAACCTTATTATGAAGCTTGAACGTATTCCCGATCTTTCAGAGTCGTTTGTACCCGAAAAGTCGGTTTTTCGTGAGTTTATCGGAAAAAGAAAGGACAGGTAATTCATTTTGAAGATTTTATTTGAAAATGCTGAAACTATTGATTTTGGAAAAGCAAACGTTGTTACCGACGGCAAATATATTTCGTATATAGGAAAGGAACCTTACCGCGGAGAATATGACCGAGTGATAGACTGTAGAAATAAATTTCTCATGCCGGGACTTTACAATTGTCATACTCATGCTGCAATGACTCTTTTCAGAGGATACGGAGAGGATATGCCATTAATGGAATGGCTTAATGACCGTATTTTTCCTGCGGAGGAATTGCTGACCGACCATGCGGTATATACCGCGTCCAAATTTGCCATTGCGGAAATGCTGCGCGGAGGTATAGTTTCTTTTTCCGATATGTATTTTTTTTGTGACGAAACAGCGAAGGCGGTTTCCGAAACAGGAATTAAGGCGAATTTAAGCCGTGCGGTTACTTCTTTTGACGAAAATATAGATATGGACGCCGACGTTCGTTTTGCGGAAGCGAAATCTCTTTATGAAAGGTGGAATAACAGCTCGGACGGAAGAATAAAAATAGATATGGCAATTCACGCCGAATATACTAATGTGGAAAAAGCCTGCCGCGCTGTGGCGGAGTATGCTGCGAAAAAAAATACCGGGCTTCATATTCATCTGTCGGAGACAGAAAACGAGCATATGGAATGTATAGGAAGACACGGTAAAACGCCGGCCCGCTTTTTTGCTGACTGCGGCTGTTTTGATGTGCCGGTAAACGCCGCTCACTGCGTTTGGGTTGATGACGACGATATCGATCTCATGTCGGATAAGCATGTAACGGCAGTTTATAATCCGGTCAGCAATCTTAAGCTTGGAAGCGGAGTTATGCCGATGAAAAAGCTTCTTGAAAGAGGGGTATGTGTTGCGCTTGGCACTGACGGTGCCGCATCTAACAATACTCTGAATATTTTTAAAGAAATGCATATCGGAGCAATTCTGCAAAAGGGCATAAGGAGAGATCCGTCGGGAATTAAAGCGAGCCATTTGATTGAAGCTGCTACGGTCAGCGGAGCGTCTGCTCAGCGGCGTGAAAAATGCGGAGCGATTTCTGTCGGGTACTGCGCGGATTTGATCGTCGTCGATCTTGAAACACTTAACAATATTCCTTGCTATGATCTGCGTCATACGGCAGTTTACAGTGCGTACTCCGATAATGTGGTGCTGACGATGGTTGACGGAAATATTCTCTATGAAAACGGAGAGTTTACAACAATTGACGAAGAAAAACTTAAATATGATATGAGGAACGAATGTGGCAGTTACTTCAAAAATAAAAAACAATAAGAACCTGTTTTTTTCAGGAGTTGTGGTGCTTACATTCACCAATATCCTGAATAAGGTTCTCGGACTTTTCTTCCGTATTCCGATTGGAAACCTGCTCGGAGATTCCGGAATGGCTTATTTTACCTCGGCGTATCACATATATACATGGTTTTATATGATCTCTACCGGGGGGCTTCCGCTGGCGGTTTCAATGCTTGTATCGGAGGCGCGTTTTAGAGGCAATAAAAAAGAAATAAGCAAAATTTATAAAGTAACAATGTCTCTGTTTCTGATTGTAGGTGCAGTCGGTACACTTTTGATGATAATTTTCTCTAAAGCATTTGCATTTATGAACGGAGTTGAGGGTTCTTATATTTCTATTATTGCTATAGCACCGACACTCTTTTTTGTCTGCGTTGCAAGTGCTATGCGCGGGTATTTTCAGGGATTTCAGGAGATGAGGCCGACTGCGGTATCACAGGTTCTGGAATCCGCCGGAAAGCTTGCAATCGGAGTTCTTTTTGCGAATTATGCTATGAATCAGGGGTACGGGCTTCCGGTTGTTGCGGCATTTGCAATTTCAGGCCTTACTATAGGAACAGCTTGCGGAATGCTTTTTCTTATGATTTCTAAGCTCCGCTTTAATGAAGATATGTATTGTGCCGAATTTGAATCCAACGGAACAAAGCTTGCAAATGAGTCCCATAGTTCTGTCCGAGGTATAGTAAAGCGGCTTCTTTACATAGCGATTCCGATTACTATAAGCGCGTCTATAATGAGTCTGACTACAATGGTTGACGATATGATTATTAACTGGCGTCTGATGTCTATCGGTTATACTCAGGATATTGCGAATGCGCTTTACGGAAATTATACCGGTTTTGCCATACCGGTTGCCGATCTTCCGCCGGCGCTTATATATCCCATTTCGTATTCGCTTATTCCGCTTTTAAAGGGTACGCTTACGATAGGTGACAGAAAGCGTTCGGTACAGATATGCAAGAGGTCTCTTAAGGTTACATCGATGATTGCAATCCCCTGTACCGTTGGCGTGTGTGTATTTGCGGAACCGATTCTCAAGCTTATATTCAAGTCTGAAAGCAGTGCCGAGCTTGCGGCTCCGAAGCTGTCAATTTTATCAATTTCAATATTTTTTATTTGTATCCTTTCAATCTCGAATGCCGTTTTGCAGGCGCACGGAAAGCAAAAGCTTCCGATTATATCATTGGTGGCAGGCTCTGCCGCAAAATTGATTCTCGGATTTGTTTTGATAGGAATTCCTCAGATTGGCATTTACGGAGCACCGATTTCTACAGTCGTTTGTTATATGATTGCAACCTCCTTTAACATATATTTTATGGCAAAATACGCAGATGTTAAGCCTGCGGTGTTTCGTACGTTTTGGAAACCGCTCATAGCGTCTGTTGTCGGTGCGGGAGCTTCATTTGCCGCGCTTGCGGGGATGAACTCGTTTCTTCCGTCGCGGCTTGCAACGATTGCCGCAATTTTGATTACCGCGGTTGTATATTTTATTGCTCTTTTCCTGATCCGCGGTGTAGAGGAGGACGATATACGTATGCTTCCGAAGGGAGATAAAATTTTTGGGATTATGCAGAAGCTAAAGTTTTTTAAAAATAAATAATTTATAGAATAAGTTTTGATTGCTGCGGAGAGTATAAAGAATGGATTCGATAAAAAATCAGATTGTTGAAAAATATAAGAGTGAAGAAAAAATGCTTATCTCCGATTTACGGACTATAACCGAACTGCTTCGCGCGCCTGACGGATGTCCGTGGGACAGAGAGCAGACGCATGAGAGTATTCGGGAAAACTTTATTGAGGAGACGTATGAAGTAGCCGAGGCAATTGATACTTCCGATACCGAGCTTCTCGAGGAGGAGCTGGGAGACGTGCTTCTTCAGGTTGTATTTCATTCATGTATTGAGGAGGAAAACGGCGGGTTTGATTTTGACGATGTTACAAACGGAATTTGCCGTAAATTAATTCTTCGTCATCCTCATGTTTTCGGTAATGTGAGCGCGGATACAACCGAGCAGGTTCTTTCAAACTGGGATAAAATAAAGCAAAAATCAAAACATCAGACAACCGTTGCCGAGACGCTCAGAAGTGTTGCAAAATCTCTTCCTGCCTTGATGAGGGCTGAAAAATTGATTGGACGCGCCGCAAAGGCGGGTTATCTTGACGAGGCTGTTCCGCAGAACGGAAGTTCAATAGGAGATAGGATGCTCAGACTTGTGCTTGAGGCTAAAAATGCCGGGCTTGATGCCGAGCATGAGCTTTACAAGGCGTGCGATGAGCTTATTTCACGTGTTGAAAAATCAGAAAGCTCAAATGAGTGATACTTTTTTACGCTTCAGGGTATGGTACTAAATTAAATATTGCAGATTGACACACATAAAGTAAAAAAAACACTTGTAATATATAATTTCAGATGATATAATAGCCTCAAAGCTAAAAGTTTTGAGGTCGGAAAGTCTTGCTTCGCTGTCAGGGACGGTAATTTTTCAGTGCAAAACCGCAGAACATGTCGGTTTGACCTGAATTTATGATGGAATAACCGTGATGTAGTGATGTATAAGCTTTGCGGTCGGCGAATTATGCTGCGGCGTCAGTGATTTTCCAGTTCAGAACTCCGAAACACTGTGCTCTGACTGAAATTATTATATACTGATAGAGAATTAATGTGAAAGCCTAAGAGGAGAAATTTATTTAATGACAAAATCAAATATTATAGATGAGCTTGCAAAGCGTACCGGAGTTAAAAAAAAGGACGCGGAGTCAGCAGTTGACGCATTGTTTGAGATAATTGAAGAATCTCTTGCTTCAGGCGAAAAGGTTCAGATCTCCGGATTCGGTACCTTTGAGCTGAGAGAGCGCGGCTCACGGAACGGACGAAATCCTTTTACAGGCGAGCCGATGGTGATAGGTCCTACGCGTCATGTTTCTTTTAGCATTGGAAAAACGTTGAAGGAAAGAATTAAGTGAGCTATATGCCGATGGAGAATGGACAAGCTTTATATTAATAGTGTTTCGTGCCTTACTCTGACTGAAAAGTCATGAGCTGCGGATTGCAGAAAATAGGAGGGGTATACTTATGAAAAAGAAAAAATGGATGCCGATTGCCGCAGTTATACTGCTGGCTGTCCTTTTTGTACCCATTCCAGCCGGACCTTATAAAGATGGGGGAACAAGGGAGTATACGGCACTGACCTATAAAATTGTGAATTGGAACCGTATATCCGGTGACAGCGTTTACGACAAAACCAAAGTGTATCTCTTTCCCGAAAATTTTAAATCCATTGATAATTTGTGGTATATGGAAAATGATAAGGCTGAGTCTTCTTTTATTGCTACCGTTATTGAGATAAACGGCAGTTCCGTCTTGGCAGAACCGGCTGAAGGCGAAGAAGAATTGCGCATCAGTGATGAGATTTCTTTCAGCATAAAGGAACTTGACGATATTGGCGCAGAGGTTGGAAGTGTGGTGCAGATAACTTATACAGGCAGCGTTATGGAATCATATCCCGCACAGATCAATGCAACAAACTGGAAACTTGTCAGATGACTTTGGAATATAGAATATAAGAATATAACGGGCAGCGGATTGATAAGACAACTGCCGAAAGATATGATTTCAAATCTCTCAATTATATTGTAATAAAGAGTATTTGTTCTAACTGCTTTTTTGCGAAAACGGTTATTCCGATTTGTTTGACATATTATTTGCAAAATCACCTTGGAAAGGGACTATTATAAATGAGAATCGATAAATTTTTAAAGGTTTCAAGAATAATAAAGCGCCGTACAGTCGCCAATGAGGCATGTGATTCATCTCATATTATAGTGAACGGCAAGCCGGTAAAGGCTTCATATGATGTTAAGGAAGGCGACGAAATTACAGTGACCTTTGGAGAACGTTCTCTGAGGGTTCGTGTAAAGGATGTACGCGAGCATGCGCTGAAGTCTGATGCGGCTTCAATGTATGAGGTAATTTCATAAGCTTTTTTGTGTCTTTGTTTCGTTAGTTATGAATACATCCGATTATTTGATCATATCATATTTCTGAAAGAATTTTGAAAGAAATACTGAAATTGACAAGTGGGGTTGTGAAATGGCAGACAGAAACAGATTGTCGGACAGACAAACCGGTCATACGGTAACGATGAAGGGCAGAAAATCATTAAAAATCAGCGGTGTCGAGGATGTTCTTTCATTTGATGAGGACAGCATTATTATGCAGACGTGTATGGGAACATTGTCTGTAGACGGCGATACCCTGCATATTGTAAGCTTTAACTCGCCGCAGAATTCTGAAAATTTTTCGGCACGTCAGTCCCAGGACAGTCAGGGAGGGGAAACTCATCGTATGTCACTGTACTATGATGATTCTGACGGAGACGCGGATATTCCTCTTCAGACGGGATGCATTGTTATTGACGGAAATATTAACGGACTTATTTATACTGATGATGAAAAATCAGATGAACGCGGAGGTTTTTTTGGTTTTTTCCGAAAACGCTGAGCTGTAGTTTTAAAAAAAATAATTCAAACAGCAGTATATATCTGTTGGGTACATTTATTCGGTATTTTTCATTCGATAGGGTTTGAATGCAGTAAGTTTGTACATAAGGAATGGTCATAATAATGGAACATGTTTCGCAGTCTGCGCTGGTATCCCTTGCACTGTATGGTGCCGCGGTCGGTGTGCTGCTCGGAATTGTATATGATGTATTCAGAATTTTGAGGATAGCTGTTGAACCTTCAAACAGATTGCGGCGTCTTGGTGCGGTTACCGGCAGCGAAGCGGCGAATGGAAAAAAGCCGCATGGCGAGACAGTTCGAACTGTTATTATTGCGATTGAGGATATAATATATTCTGTTATTTGTGCCGTAGTAATTTCGGTGATGATATTTCATATTAATTCCGGGCATCCGAGATGGTTTATTCTTCTTGGTACAGCAGTGGGTTTTTTTGTTTACTATTTTACCGTGGGAAAAATTGTAATGCTCTTTTCATCGTATATAATTCTGTTTGTAAGAACGGTTTTTATGTTTGTTATGAAACTGACGTTATTCCCGCTTTTAAAGCTGTTTCGCTGGCTTTCCGGTATTGCGTTGAGAATTTTGCGCCGTCTGATTTGTTCTGTGGTTGGGAAAATTATGTATAACAGAGAATTAAAAGCGTCTGAGAGAGGTTACAATATGGCGAATTCGGTGATAAGAGAGCTTACGCCGCAGAAATAATTTATTTACGCCAGGGCAAGGGGGAAGTTGAAATTTAAAATGAGCAACCGTTATATTATGCCTGAAAAACGACTCAGTGTATTCGTCAAGGCAGCTATTATTACATTTATTTGTTTTTGCATTGCTTCTATTGTAGGACAGCAATTTACATACAATAATTGCTGTCAGGAGCAGCTTATGCTTCAAAATGAACTTGACGATAAAACGGAAGAGCTCGAGGAGCTTCAGGAACTTCTTGAGGGAGAGCTCGATGATGACTACGTGAAGAAAATCGCGCGCAGAAGTCTTGGTTATCATATGCCGGATGAAGTTATTTATTATAATAATCTGACTAAATAAAGTATAAAGAACATGAAGAATATGCAAAAAAAGAAAAGGATTTTTAACGACAGGCTTTTGATTTTTTCATTGTCTGCGGCGGCTGTTGTATTAATTGCGGCAAACATCGTTTTTATCGTTTTGTATTTGTCCGAGCGAAAAACGGACTTAACAGATTCGGAGGCGGCTTTTGCACCGTCGGACGAAGCTGATGTGCTGCGCGGGGAACTTGAAGCTGCTGTCTCGGAAAGGGATGAGCTTCGGAAGCGGCTGTCTGAGTACGAGAACTCTGATGCGGATGATTTCCCTGAGCTTCTCTCGGAGATCGAAGAAAAAAACTCCTGTATAAACCGGCTTGAAGAGAATATTGAATTGCTGCAGGGGACATACGCTGTCGATGCGAAAAATCAGGCAAGGCTTTTTTCCGAGCTGTCAGACCTTATTGCAAATCCGGTATTGATTGAAGATGAAATTGAAAAAACTGTGAAAACAGATAATGAATTTATAACAGCTACCGTTACAGAGAGCAGGATGCCTAAACTGTCGCTGTGCTATCTTGATTTGGAAAGCGGATATACTTTCTCGTTTAACGGAGATCTTCAGTTCGATTCGGCAAGCGTTGTTAAAGCGCCGTACATACTTTCGATTCTTAAGGCGGCCTCCGCCGAATGCTCGGAAAGGCAGCGAAAGCTTGCGGATGGTGTGTCTGAGGAGGAACTGGGTGCGCCATACTATGACTTTACAAGATCTATTGTTTATTCGGAAAAGGAATATTATCAGACCGGAACAGGTGTAATCGCTTCGAGGGGCGACGGTATTACATACACCTTTTCTGATCTGATAGGATATACCTTGTCTGACAGTGACAATGTTGCATTCCATGTTCTGACGGCAGAATACGGTCATAGTCTTCTTCGTACACTGGTGCGTGAAGAAGGATGGACGTCAATGTATGATACGACAATAAACATGTCTGCAAGGGATGGGTGCAGCATTATGAAATCAATATATGAATTTATCGAAAGCGGATCGGAATATTCGTCCCTTATGAAAGATTCTCTTATCGGAAGTGCGCAGACTAATTTAATTATGACGCTCGGAGAAGACCGCGATGTTGCTCATAAGTACGGCTGGGATTATGGTTCATATCATGATATAGGCATTGTATATGATGAGCATCCTTATGCTGTGGCAATTTTTTCAGATTATGACGGATTTAATTCGGAGCATGTAGCATATATGCAGAAGCTGCTCCGTCTTGTAGACGAGCTCCATGCAGCTTACTATGACGGCGTTAGCTAAGTGCGGAGATTAAGGCTGTTAAGGAATGTATTTGAAAAAGGTTTACGATAGAAATAGCACTGTCGTAAGCCTTTTATTATTTAATTGTTTATATAACTGTTAAATATATGTAAACAAAGCAAAAAAAACCTTGATTTTAATGATAATGGTGTGTATAATAGTAAACAGTGATTGGCACTCATGTAATAAGAGTGCTAATCGTGTATAATCAAAGAAATTAGTATAAGTATTCAGGAGGGATTGTTATGAAACTTAAACCGCTTGCAGACAGAGTTGTCATTAAGATGGTTGAAGCTGAAGAAACTACGAAAAGTGGTATTATCCTTGCAGGAAGTGCAAAAGAAAAACCGCAGGTTGCGGAAATTATAGCTGTAGGTCCCGGAGGCGTTGTCGACGGTAAGGATGTAGTAATGACTGTTGAGGTTGGTCAAAAGGTTATTACCAGCAAATACTCCGGAACTGAAGTAAAGTGTGACGGCACTGAGTACATGATCGTACGTCAGAGCGATATTCTTGCAATCGTTGAATAATACTTGGTAATTTATATTAGCAGATATATTTCTTAGTGAGGAAACAGGAGGCATTAATTATGTCAAAAGAACTTATGTATGGAATCGAAGCGAGAAACGCTCTGCTTCGCGGTATTGACAAGCTTGCAGATACAGTAAAGATAACTCTCGGACCTAAGGGCAGAAATGTTGTTCTCGAGAAAAAGTACGGAGCTCCGCTTATTATCAATGACGGGGTTACAATTGCCAAAGAAATTGAGCTTGATGATGCAATGGAGAACATGGGTGCTCAGCTTATTAAAGAGGTTGCTACAAAGACAAACGATGCGGCAGGAGACGGAACAACTACAGCTACTGTTCTTGCTCAAGTTCTTATTCGTGAGGGAATGAAAAATGTCACAGCCGGCGCTAATCCGATGGTACTTCGCAAAGGTATTTCCAAGGCTGTTGACAAGGCCGTCGAAGAGCTTATGAAAATGAGCAAGAAGGTCAACGGTTCCGAGGATATAGCAAGAGTCGGAACAATTTCCGCAGATGATCCGGTAATCGGACGCCTTATTGCAGACGCTATGGAAAAAGTTTCGGCTGACGGTGTTATTACGGTAGAGGAATCCAAGTCTGCTGACACTTATTGCGAAGTTGTAGAGGGTATGCAGTTTGATCGCGGTTATCTTTCACCTTATATGGCGACAGATACAGATAAAATGGAAGCTGTTATAGACGATGCCCTTATTCTTATTACAGATAAGAAAATCTCCAATATTCAGGAAATTCTTCCTCTTCTTGAGCAGATTGTTCAGGCGGGTAAGAAGCTGCTTATCATTGCAGAGGATGTTGAAGGGGAAGCTCTTACAACACTTGTTCTCAATAAGCTTCGCGGAACATTTACATGCGTGGCTGTTAAAGCTCCCGGATTCGGAGACCGTCGTAAAGAAATGCTTCGCGATATTGCAATTCTGACGGGCGGTGAAGTCATTTCCGATGAGCTTGGTCTTGAGCTTAAGGATGCTCAGATGTCTCAGCTTGGACATGCAAGACAGGTTAAGGTTAATAAAGAAAATACAATTATTGTCGGAGGAGCCGGCAATTCGGACGAAATTAAGGGACGTGTTTCTCAGATTCGTTCTGCAATTGAAACAACAACATCGGATTTTGACCGCGAGAAGCTTCAGGAGCGTCTTGCTAAGCTGGCCGGCGGTGTTGCAGTTATCAAGGTTGGTGCTGCTACTGAGACAGAGATGAAAGAGAAAAAGCTCCGTATAGAGGATGCTTTAAATGCGACAAAGGCTGCGGTCGAAGAAGGTATTGTTGCAGGAGGCGGAACAGCGTTTGTTAATATCATTCCTGCTGTTGCTGCTGTTGCCGATTCACTTGACGGAGATGAAAAAACAGGTGCAAAACTTGTTGTTCGTGCGCTTGAAGAGCCTCTTCGCCAGATTGTTAATAACGCGGGCCATGAGGCTTCCGTTGTTGTTGATAAGGTTGTAAACAGCGGCAAGGCCGGATATGGCTTTGATGCAGCTAATGAGAAATATCTTGATATGGTTGATGCAGGAATTGTAGATCCTACTAAGGTTTCACGTTCCGCTCTCCAGAATGCCGCTTCTATTGCTTCAATTGTTCTCACTACCGAGGCACTTGTTGCAGATAAGAAGGAGCCTGCTGCAGCTGCTCCTGCTGCTCCGGGTATGGACGGCGGTATGGGCGGTATGTATTAATAATCAATTATCGCATAAAATTATTATATCGTATGAAAATGTCTTCCACTATAAAGGTGGGAGACATTTTCTTTTGGATATACTATCTAAAACTCAACACAGAAGTGCTTATAGCAGTTTAATGATGATATACTGAGCTGATACATGCCGATACCGGTTTAATCAATAACAACTACGGCGCCATTGACTTATATTTTTCAATTAATTATAATAATAATAGAAAAATAATTAAAAAGGAGAGTAATAATGTTATTTTTGTCTGAAAATTTAAAGAGAAATCGTATGATGAAAAATTTGTCGCAGGATGATGTGGCAAAATATTTAAATATAACACCGCAGAGTGTATCGAAATGGGAACGGGGCGAAAGTTATCCGGACATAACCTTTTTGCCGGCTCTTGCAAATATATTTGAAACAAGCATAGATGCTCTTATTGGTATGGATATTATACGCGCTGACGGAACGCGCTATAATATTCACAAAACTGCGAACGAGTTTCAGCGTTGCGGTAATTACAGTGAGGCGGAAAAAGTTTATCGTGACGCTTTAGTTACATATCCCAACAATCCTGGAATGATACTTGGATTAGCAGGCGTATTATCATTGCAGGGCAATTTGGAGGAAGCTATTGACTTGGCAGAGAGAGGACTGCCGCTTTCTGATAATGAAAAACAAAAGTCTACGATGCGCGCTGTTCTATGTTTTTTATATTTGAAATGCGGAAAAAAAGATAAGGCAAATGCTATTGCGGACACATTACCGCATATAAGAGAGAGCCGTGAAGTGATACAGCCTCTCATATCAAAAGGTCTTGACAATGACGAAACAGATAAAAACATCAGAAACCTTTTAGTCGGAAATTAAAAATGCCGAGGCGTTTATAGCAGACAAAAATTAATTCTGCTATAAGTTGTTTTGGGTATGTTTGTATTTATCGCGTAAAATAGTTATCATAAAATAAGATGTCTAAAATAAGATGTCTTCCACCTCTGCAGTGGAAGACATCTTATTTTAATGCAAAAAGGTATAATATAGGCGAAGTTTTGCTAAAGAGATACCTTTGTTTGTTATGGCGCTAACTACAAATTAATTTAATTGCAGATTATTCTTCTTGCAATTGGACCTATTGCTGAATACGAATAAGGAAATAGGAATAGCAAATATAAACGGGGCATATGGCCACAAACCGGCTCCGGGCTTGGTGTACATGGACTGTTTACAATTGGCCGGGTTATACCAAATTTCTATTTTTTCGCCAATAAAGTGTTTCTTCGGCAGCCTTCCCGAAAATGTATCAGAGCCTTGATAGGTCGTTCCTTCCGCTTTATAAGTGTAATATATAATATATTTTGGACCTCCGCCAATGCGGTATTTTCCTCCGCTGCTGTGATACTGTTTCATATTAGTGATTATACCGTCGCAGTTGTCCAATATTTATATTCTGCTGTTTTAATGAAATACAGACTTACAGAAAGAATAATGGTTATTGTAAGTATTCCTAAAAGAGGTAAAAATTTATTAGATTTCATTGTGTCCCCATATGCTTGTTGTACTTTTGTTACTTATAGTACGATCGTCTGTCGAATTATCACAGTTTGAAATGATTTGCTTTGATACTTTCAATGACTTATTTGCATCCTGTACGGATATTCGATATGTATATTTAAAATTATATGTAGAATGGAATTTACTGTTTTTCATATATAAAGCTTGAAATCCTGTCCTTAGATAACATAAAAACCCCGACAGAATCGGGGTTTTTACAGAACATATCTTTTTTCATGTTCTTTTTATATGGCGCACCCTGGGGGATTCGAACCCTCGACCTACTGCTTAGAAGGCAGTTGCTCTATCCAACTGAGCTAAGGGTACAGCTGAAGTATATCGATACATATTCAAAAATTACAATAGTAATTATACCATAAAACTTTATAAATGTCAATACAAAAATTTTGTGCGGAGAAAAAATTGGGAAGTAATAAAATGAGTAATTTACAAATTTTTTGTTGCAAATAGTTTATAGATGTGTTATATTAATAACTGTAACATAATATTTAATTTAAATATTTATATGAGGAGTCTTTTTATTGAAAGGCGTTTATTATATATGAAATATTCAAGAAATGAAGTAATGCAATTTATAAACGAGGAAGATGTCAAATTTATAAGACTTGCTTTCTGTGATATTTACGGGAAACAGAAAAACATTTCCATAATGCCCGGAGAGCTTGAACGCGCTTTTGACTACGGCATTGCATTTGACGCATCTGCCGTTTCTGGTTTTGGCGGAGATGTTCACTCTGATTTACTGCTTCGTCCGGATCCGTCAACTTTGTCTTTACTTCCTTGGAGGCCTGATCACGGACGTGTTGTCCGAATGTTTTGCGACGTACTGTACCCGAATGGCACGCCGTTTGAATGTGATGTCAGAAATATACTTCGTAATGCAGTAGACGGCGCAAAAAAAGAGGGTATTTCTTTTTCATTTGGAAATGAAATGGAGTTCTATCTTTTTAAAACTGACGATGACGGCAAGACGCTAAATGAGCCGTATGACGATGCGGGATATATGGACATTGCTCCGGAGGATAAAGGCGAAAATGTAAGGCGGGAAATATGTTTGACACTTGAGCAGATGGGAATTATTCCGGAGAGCTCTCATCACGAAGAAGGGCCCGGACAGAACGAAATTGATTTTAGATATTCTTCTCCGCTGACTGCTGCAGATGATGCTGTTACCTTTAAAGCTGTTGTAAAAACTGTCGCCGCAAGAAACGGACTTTATGCTGACTTTTCTCCTAAACCGCTTGAGGGAAAACCCGGAAGCGGCATGCATATAAATATTTCGGTAAAGGGTGAAGATGAAAATCTTCTTCAGTATGTCATTTCGGGAATTCTTGACAGAATTTCTGAAATGACGGTGTTTCTCAATCCTTCAGCGCAGTCTTTTAAACGTTTCGGCAGCCAAAAGGCTCCCTTTTATGTCACATGGTCAAGTGAAAACCGGTCACAGCTTATAAGGATTCCTGCTGCCTGTGGGGAATATGTTCGTGCTGAGCTTCGTTCTCCGGATCCGGGTGCTAATCCGTATATTGCATACACGCTCCTAATATATGCCGGTCTTTTGGGTATAAAAGAGCGTAAAGAGCTTCCGCCTCCCGCAGATATAAACCTGTATAATGCTACGTCAGAACAGCTGAAAAAATATAATACGCTTCCTCGCTCAATTTCCGAAGCACGTGATGAGGCTTTAAAAAGTGAATTTATTTCACATTATTTACCTAAGATGCTGATTAATTCATACTGCGGATTATATTAATATAGTTAAAAAAGGTCTCTCTATATATTATGTACAGGCGGTTTATGCTTCAATTTTCGGCGGCAGAATGCTCTTTTGCGGAAAATGTAATAGAGAGGCTATGCGTCTTATTTAAAAACGAACCACCGGGGTAAGCAGTATGGTTTTCAACAGTTATACATACAGTGTTCTTATTGTATCTTCTTCCGAAAAATTTAATAGTTCAATTAAACCGCTCCTTCCCGTTTCTGATTATTATCCCATAGATACTGTTAATAATGAAGGTGCTGCAAGGCGGATTATTCTTGAAAGAACATATGACCTTGTAGTGATTAATTCTCCGCTTCCGGATGATTTTGGAATAGATTTTGCCGCCGATGCTTGCAGAGACGGCTGCGGAGCGGTTCTTTTATTTGTAAAAAATGAGCTTTATTCCGAAATTACCGCTAAGGTAAATAAACACGGTGTTTTTGTTCTTTCAAAACCAACTTCTCAGCAGGCTGTATCTCAGGCTTTTGACTGGATGAAAGCGATGCGCAACAGACTTTCGGGATTGGAAAAGAAAGCCGTTTCACTGGAAGACAAGATGAAGGAGATAAGGCTTATAAACAGGGCAAAATGGATTCTTATAGAACAGCTGAAAATGACCGAGTCCGACGCTCACCGATACATAGAAAAGCAGGCTATGGACAGGTGCGTGACAAGGATAGAAATTGCTGAAACAATTATAAGGACCTATAATTGAATGGGGATTTTGTCACCGTATCGCGGGTCGGTTATAAAGTCTGATGAAATTAAAGCATGTTGCTTTACACCGTTAAGATTTGTTTTGCTGGGGACGGCGACGGTTTTGCGAAGAAAAAAACACGAAACATTGCGCTTTGACTTTAATTTCTGTGATTTTATTTTTATAATATTTATAGTCGACGAAGCTTATTTCATCCTTTTATAGGAGTCAACTTAATATTAGTCAACTGCGATTCGATATTTTATTTGCGTGCTTGAAATTTTACGGGAAGACTGGGTGAGTATTATTTTATCAAAAAACTATTGGCGGTGTCCTGTTTGCAGAGAGAGCTTGAAGAAAAACGGAAACAGCTATTTGTGTGAAAATAAGCATTGCTTTGATATTGCAAAAAGCGGATATGTAAATTTAATTCTTTCAAATAAAAGTCTTCACGGAGACGATAAAAAAATGGTTTTGGCACGCCGGACATTTTTGAATTCCGGACATTATAAAATCTTGTGTGATGCACTTTGCGATTCGGTAAAATCGGTTTCGGAAATGAGTTCGGTAATTTTTGATGCCGGATGCGGAGAATGTTATTATACTTCTGAGGTTTCCAAGGCATGTTCCGGGGCTGTCGTACTTGGCATAGACCTTTCCAAGGATGCGCTTATTGCGGGTATAAAAAGAAATGCGGAGCTTTTACTCGCGGCAGCAAGTGTTTATGATATTCCTCTTGCGGACGAAAGCTCTGATGTTGTTATATCTGTTTTTGCTCCAATGGCATCACAGGAGTTCAGACGTATTTTGAAAAAGAACGGAGTTTTAATTAGAGTTATACCCCTTGCCAGACATTTATTTGGTATGAAGAAAATTCTTTATGAGAATCCGTATGAGAATGAGGAAGAGCGTGAAACTCCTGAAGGGTTTGAATTTTTGTCCGAACGGCAGATTCGTTCTGAGATACATCTTTTACATGATGAGATTGTATCTCTTTTTGAAATGACACCGTACTTTTACAGAACAGACAAAAAGGGACAGGAAAGACTTTACGCAGTCGATAACCTTAACACAGAAATTGAATTCGGTATCCTAATGTTCAGGAGAATCTAATACGTCCGAGACATAAAAAATAAGAACGCGCGGGTTACGTGAATGACAGCGTAATCTGCGCGTTGTTGGTTTAATTTAAGTTTGTATGTTAATATTTACTGCGTACCTGAACTTAATAAATTCCTGAAAATTTCGGAACATATTCACTCCCGGCTGAATCAAGCTGCTGGATAAAAAAGTTTTCAATACCTGAGGATTCCGTATATTCAATCGCATTGTTATACTCATCCTCTGTAATCGGTCTGGACAGTTCCGGATAAAATTTTTCAATACCCGGTATTGGTGTATACTGAGACATAAGACTGAATATAACAGAGTTTTGGGGAAAAGCCGCTACGCGGTCAATGACACCTCTTGTATTTCGTCCTGCGCCGGGAAGTACCAAATGTCTTATTACTACGCCGTTTTTTATCAGTCCGTTTTTGTCCAGCTTGTATTTTCCGGTTTGTCTTATCATCTCCAGAATAGCCGATTCTGCTCTTTTCGGATAATCGGCAGCATTAGAATATTCTTCTGCGAGCAGTGTTGATGAATATTTAAAATCAGGCAGATATATCTGCACAAGTCCATCGAGTTTTTTCAGTGTTTCAACACGTTCGTAACCGCTTGTATTCCATATTACCGGGACAGGGAGACCTCCTTTCAGTGATTTTATAATACTGTCTGTATAATGGGTGGGCGTTACGAGGTTTATATTATGGGCACCCTGTTCTATAAGCCTGAAATATATTTCTCTCAGATTTTCCGGAGAAATTTCATCTGCTTGAGCGTGCTCTGTGAGTTTAAAACTTCCTTCCGAAATAGAATAGTTTTGACAAAACACGCAATGCATCGAACATCCTGAGAAAAAGATTGCGCCCGAACCGTTTGTTCCCGAAATACATGGCTCTTCTCCGAAATGCAGGGCAGCCCGTGAAACTTTAACTTTGATTGTTTCTCCGCAAAAACCTCTTACCTTGTTTCTGTCTGCGCCGCATAGCCTTGGACACAGCTTACACTCGAAGACGCCTTCCGCTGTTTCTGCATTAAATTCAGGTGACTGCAGATTCTGTTTCAAATTCATTTGCTGAAAACCCTTCCGGAGATGTGAAAGCTATTATGCTGTAGAAAAGCCTGAGCTGATTATTATATTCCTTTTCGGCCTTTGATTTTCCTTTTATGGCGGATACCGAGGACATCTTTCTTACACAGATAAGAGTATCATCCGGAAAGACGGACATGGCGGTAAAGAATTTAGAAAAATTAGTTTCGGAAAGGATCAGAGCGCAGTCATCATATGCATATTCAGGGATATTGTTTTCTTCGAAAAGTTCGGAAAGTGCAGCAAATCCGCCGGCGTCATGCGCATTTTTATACTGTTCGGGATCGAGAAGACAAATGACATATTCACCGGAAAAAAGTTGTGTTGAAAAACTGGTTTTGTTATTTTCAAGAGATTTCGGGTCGTATAAAAAAACAGAACTGTTTTCGGCAGCCTGTGCTTCGGCCGCTGCAATTTGTTCTTTTGTCATAAGTGTAATCGGCTGCAAGGATGTATTTTTTTCTCCGTCCCCGTTAAAGTCTTCGGGAAGAAGAGCATTAAATGCGTTTTCGATCTCTTTGGTCTGATTAGCCGTCAGAACAGCAGGCCCTCCGTACAGAATATTACTGTCAGGATTTGTTTTGGTTATCATCTGAACTACAATGATTGTGAGTGTTACGGCAAAAAATACCGTTACGAGAGTTACCCATTTATAGTGATACCAGAAATTATCGAGCCATTTAAATATTTTTCTCAGCATTGCTAAACTATGCCTCTGTATTGGTATGGCGTTTGAGTGCGGTTAAATTAAACAAAAATATGAAATTATCTTTTTATCTTTTATCTTCGTTATTGTGAATCTGTGTGAAGTTTTTCTGACACATGTTTTTTTATGGCGTTGAAGGATATATCGCTGATATCGTGTTCGATTTTGCACGCGTCCTCTGCCGCCGTTTTTTCATCCACGCCGAGCATAATAAGATATTTTGTCAGAATGGTATGTCTTTCATATATTTTGGACGCGATTTCCAGTCCTGAATCTGTCAGAGAAATGTGACCGAAATTATCTACCGAAATATACCCTCCGTTTTTGAGCAGGCCTACAGCTCGGCTTATACTCGGTTTTTTATAACCGATTTGCTCGGCTATATCGATAGAACGAACGGCTTTGCCTTTTTGCATAAGGATATATATTGTTTCAAGATACATTTCACCTGATTCAAGTAAATGCATAGTAAAAATTCTCCTTTTATTTTGCTCAATCAGCAAAACTTTTTATAAAAATTATATCATAAAAATATGAAAATTTCTATATATAAAAATTAAAACAGGAGATTTGCAAAATGGTTTAATAATTAAATAAAAGATATATTTCAATATTACATAATTATATGATACCTACCTATATAGCTGGATAAAGTCACATCATCGTCGTTATAATACGCCGACAAAAAATAATGCGGCTATAGTTAGAAACACTGTGATGAATAATTTTGCATATCAATTTAATGTATCTTTTGCCTTTGTGCCTTCGTGCACAAAAGATGTGTGAAAAAAGACATGCCGACTGTGATTTTCTTAATTTTTACGCTATTCCTCAAGACCTAATGTATCTTCTATGGGCAGCGAAATCACAATACCCTGAGCAGGAGAGTTGAAGCCGTATTTTTTACTGATTGCAGTCATAATATCATGTTTTTTGTCTTTCGGAACAATTATAGCAAGAGCCTCCTGCTCCTCCTGAAGAGAAATTCCCCAAAACTGCATGGGAGCATCGAGTCCGCAGCGTCTGCCTTTAATAACTGTTCCGCCTCTTGCTCCGGCGGCCCTGGCTGTATCGACAACTTCATCGCTGTATCCCTGATTTACGGTCGCTATTATCATAGAGTATGCGGTTTCACATGCCATTTTATTTTCCTCCTGTTTGCTTTCATCTGAAAGGCTGCTTTTTTGTTCTGTAATGAAACGCGCCATATTTACCTGTACACCGCGAAGCGGTATGCTTACGGCAATTCCTCGTCCGCGCTTTTTAAGACACAGTGCTTCATTCATTTTTAAGAAAAGCCGGTATACCATATTTTTAGGCAGTATCCAAAGCGTTAAAAGACGATCGCTTTCTCCGAGTCCGCATACCTGGAGCACTTCGGAGCTTGCGGTACCCAAGCCGCGGAATTGAAAACGCATCGGAATACCGGCTTCGTCTAAAAGGTTATGAAGTTTTAGCTCCGTCTTACTGTCTGTAATTGCCAGTATCATTCGCAGAGAGAGATTTTTTAAATTTTCCTGCATAATTAATCTTCCTCCAATTCCAGAATATCATTGTCATCGTCATTAGTTTTATGGCAGGATATATTGACATTTTGATGTTTTAATCTGATTTTGTACAAAAGTCCCATGATTTGAACGGCAATGAGCGGGGCTAATGCAACCAGCGCGACAACGCCGAATGCATCTGTAACTACATTTCCGCCGGAAGCACTGCAGGCTCCCATCGCAAGCGGCAGTAAAAATGTTGAAGTCATTGGTCCGCTGGCGACCCCGCCGGAGTCAAATGCGATACCGACAAAGATTGATGGAACAAAACGCGCCATAATTAACGCAGCTAAGTATCCGGGTATAATAATGCAATATATACTTATACCTGTAAGTACACGCAGCATGGCAAGAGCAACAGCAGCCGCAATACTGATTGAAAGACATGTGTTCATCGATTTACAGGAGATTGTTCCGTTCGTTATGCTTTCAACCTGATGGTTCAGAACCTGTACGGCAGGCTCTGCCTTGACTATATAATAACCGATCAGTATACCTATAGGAATCAGCAGCCACCTGAACGTTCCTTCTCCCATACCGGCGCCGATTAAGCTTCCGACAGGTGCGAATCCTACATTTACTCCGGTTAAAAATAAAATTAATCCTATGATTGTATAGAGAAAGCCCACGATCATTTTTAATATTTGGTGTTTGTGATAACGCCGGCATATAAGCTGAAATATAAGAAATACTCCGAGGACCGGAGACATTGAAAGCATAACATCACGTGCGTAGTGCGGAAGCTGAACGGCAAGTTCCCGCACCACGTCACGCATAGTGTTAATTTGAGGGATTTCCGTTACAGTATACGAAGCATCTGATGGATTATAGAAGATTCCTAACAGCATGACCATTAATATCGGTCCGACACTGCACAGCGCGATGAGTCCGAAGCTGTCTCCTGCTCCGTCTTTGTCGCTCCTTGCGGATGAAAGACCTATACCTAAAGACATTATAAACGGGACTGTGATAGGACCTGTTGTTACTCCGCCTGCATCAAAGGCTACCGATAAGAAATTCTCAGGTACAAATGCAGATATAACAAAAATAAGTATGTACAGTATAAATAGAATTACCGAAAGAGGAATTTTGAATAATACACGCAGTACGGCAATTGTTGTGAATATGCCTACTCCAAGCGCAACCGTCCAAATTAAAACTTGATTTGGAATTGACGGAACCTGTTCTGCAAGTACCTGTAAATCCGGTTCTGCTACAGTGATAATGGCGCCCATAAAAAAGCAAATTACAATAATTACTGCAAGTTTTTTGCTCTTAAACATCTGACCGCCTATACCTTCACCGAGCGGTGTCATAGCCATTTCTGCACCGAGCTGGAAGAATCCCATTCCGATAATAAGCAAAAGGGCGCCTCCCATAAAAAGCGCGATAGTACCGATTTCGAGCGGAACGGCGAATATACTGAGCAGTAATACTATTACGGTAATCGGAAGAGCCGCAGACAGCGCTTCTTTGGTTTTTTCCTTTAATTTTTCATTCAAATGTCATACTCCTTTCTAAATTTATTTGCATAAAATGTAAAGCCATGTTGTTTTTCGTTTTATTAATTCTGTTATTCATAAGAAATATCTTTACCGTATTGCTGAGAAGGCTGTAGATGTATGGCTGACAAAAGAGGAAACTGTTCTGTCATGCTGTTAATATGCTGCTCCGAATATTAAATAAATTTTATAAATTTTCGGCAGTAATAAAATTGCTTACGAAAATTCTTATGACAAACTTTCAGAATATATTTAAGTAAGTTCCTTGATATGTTTCGCGGCATCCTCTGCCGTAATATCAGAAACGTCAATTTTATATGTGTTTAACTTTTTGTACAGAGGTATTCTTTCTATACTTCTTTCGATTACGTCAGGCTTACGGATTTCGGCATTAACATCCTTTAAGAGTCTTTCCCGAAGCTTTTCTTCTCTGCAAACAAGCGAAATTGGTATAGTTTTTACTTCTGTCAAATCCAATCTTGACATTATAATGTCAATAATATTTTGTTCATGCAGTACCCAACAGAATATGATATTTTCGAGTGTACTGCAGCCAATGAAATTATTCAGAACGTAACAAATGTTATCAAGAACCATTTGTTTTGTTTCATCGGTGACAGAAAACGGATTCATGTCCCAGCACCAATCTCCGTCCAGAAACACACTGTTTTTAAGCATATTTTTTAAAATTCGGCATATTGCGGTTTTTCCTACTCCCATTGTTCCGCCGATTATATACAAATTTTTCAATGGTATCTTTTGCACTCTTTCTGTAATTTATAACTTAAATAATGTGTGCCTTGCTGATAGTTATACTGATTTTATGAATTAAGCCGCTGTTTTTCTATCCAACGCCGTATATCATCCCACACCCTTTCTTTTCCGGTTTCATTAAGGATTTCATGGCGCATTTTGCTATATAATTTTTTCTCACAATTCTGATATCCTCGTTCACTCATGAATGCGGCGGCTCGTTCAAAGGCTTTGCGATTTACAATACAGGGATCCTGTTCTCCGGCTATAAAAATAATCGGAAGCGTCGGATTGCTCAAAGCCCATCCGGTTTTTTTATAAGTGCATATCATTAATTTAAAGAGGGTATCAAAGCCGTTTAAAGTAAAGATAAATCCGCATCTAGAATCATTGTCATATTCCTTGACAACTTCTTCGTTACTGCAAATCCAGGAGTTTTCACTTTTTGGATTTTGTATATTGCGATTAAAAGCGCCGAAGGCAATTTTTTGTACAAGCGTACTTCTGTAATATTCACCCTTGATTTTGCTCATTATGTTTACCAAAAACAGACCGAGCTTTGCCATAGAATTGCGGCTCGGAGAACCGCAGACTATCAGTCCGTCAATATCTTTATCGTATTTTCGGGTATAACAGCGTACTACCATAGAACCCATACTGTGTCCTATAAGTATCAGCGGAAGTCCCGGAAAACGCTTTTTAATGTAAAGTGTAACCTGATGCGCGTCTTCTACAATTGCATCGCTGCCATTTTTATAGAAGTAGCCATAATCTTCCGAACGGTGTACACTTTCACCATGTCCGCGGTGGTCGTGAATCACAGTGATATATCCAACCTGTGTAAAATACTCCATGACGTCATGATAACGTCCGCGATGCTCAGACATGCCATGAACAAATTGAATGATACCTATCGGAGACTGCTCCGGAATACGAACGCTGATTCCAAGAGGGAGCTCATCATAAACACTCTTTATAGATAATTCTTCTTTTTTCATAAATATCCGCTCCTTTGCATGTATTTATAATTTATGCAGCTTCGGCATGTCTGAAATGTCAGGGTTTTATTTTAGCAGTTAAGACATGTAACTTTAATTTAAAACATATTTTTTAATATATTCTGATTTTCCTCAATATAAGTTCTGATAGTTTAAAATTTATTTCGGGATTATTTACTGATGCACAGCCGTTATTGTACTCTGATTTATATTATGAGCAATTATTTTAGATAATTATACCATTTAAATTTATACAAATCAATTATGCAGAAAAAAATATTCGTTAATTTCAATAGTAAGAATTTTTGCTGGGTAAATGTATTTACGGGTTGAAAACAAAAAGACCTTGCAGGATTTTTCCTGCAAGGTCTGGTTTTTATTTCGGTTATCCAAATTTTTAAATCGGATTTGCCGTATAATGAAAGCTTTTTAAATTATTTCTTTTCCTTAATTGCAGCCTGTGCAGCGGCAAGACGTGCAATCGGCACACGGAAAGGAGAACATGATACATAGTCAAGACCAATCTTATTGCAGAACTCGATAGAAGACGGATCTCCTCCGTGTTCACCGCAGATACCGCAGTGGAGTGTAGGACGTGTCTTTCTGCCAAGAGTAACCGCCATGTCCATGAGTTTTCCGACACCGACAGTATCGAGGCGTGCAAACGGATCGGATTCATAAATCTTATTTTCATAATATGACGGGAGGAATTTTCCTGCGTCGTCACGGCTGAATCCGAATGTCATCTGAGTAAGATCGTTTGTACCGAAGCAGAAGAACTGAGCTTCCTTGGCGATATCGTCGGCAGTAAGAGCTGCACGAGGAATTTCAATCATTGTACCAACCTCATATTTAAGGTCACTGCCGGATTCTTTGATAATTTCGTCTGCAGTCTTTACGACAACATCCTTCACGAATTTAAGCTCTTTAATTTCTCCTACAAGAGGTATCATAATTTCAGGAACAATATTCCAGTCGGAATGCTTTTTCTTCACATTAATAGCCGCCTTGATAACTGCAGCTGTCTGCATCTCGGCGATTTCCGGATATGTTACTGTAAGACGGCATCCACGATGTCCCATCATCGGGTTAAACTCATGAAGGTCTGTGCAAATCTGCTTAATCTGAGCTGAAGTTTTACCCTGTGCCTTTGCGAGAATGTCTATATCGGCGTCATTTGTCGGAACAAACTCATGAAGCGGAGGATCGAGGAAACGAATTGTTACGGGATATCCGCCGAGAGCTTCGAACAGTCCTTCAAAATCTGCCTGCTGCATGGATTCAATCTTAGAAAGAGCAGTTTTTCTTTCTTCAACAGTCTCGGAGCAGATCATCTCACGGAACGCGTCGATTCTTCCTTCTCCGAAGAACATATGTTCGGTACGGCAAAGACCGATTCCCTGAGCGCCAAGCTCAGCAGCGCGCTTTGCATCGGCGGGAGTGTCCGCATTTGTTCTTACGCCGAGCTTCTTATACTTGTCCGCAAGCTTCATGATTCTGCCGAAATATCCGGAGTTAGGATCTGCGGGAACAGTAGGAATTACACAGTCATAAATGTTGCCTGTCGAGCCGTCGAGCGATAGTCCGTCGCCTTCGTGAAATTCCTTGCCTGCAAGAGTAAAACGTTTATTCTCTTCGTCCATCTTAATGTCACCGCAGCCGGAGACACAGCATGTACCCATTCCGCGTGCAACAACCGCTGCGTGAGATGTCTGACCTCCGCGGACGGTAAGAATACCCTGCGCGTATTTCATACCCTCAATATCCTCGGGAGAGGTTTCAAGACGTACGAGAATAACCTTTTCGCCCTTCTTGCCTTCGACAACAGCGTCTTCTGCGGTAAATACTATCTTACCTGCAGCGGCACCCGGAGATGCGGCAATACCTTTACCGATAACATTATTATTATCAGCTTCTTTAAGCGCCTTTGTATCAAACGTCGGATGAAGAAGCATGTCAAGACTCTTCGCGTCAATCTGCATAAGAGCTTCTTCTTCTGTAATCATTCCTTCGTCGATTAAATCGCATGCAATCTTGATAGCTGCAGCGGCAGTACGTTTACCGCTGCGTGTCTGAAGCATAAACAGCTTGCCCTGCTCGATTGTAAACTCCATATCCTGCATATCCCGGTAATGATTTTCGAGAGTTTGACAAATTTTTTGGAATTGTGCGTAAACATCGGGAAGAACCTTAGCCATTTCTGCGATAGGCATTGGTGTACGAACACCCGCAACAACGTCTTCGCCCTGAGCGTTCATGAGAAATTCGCCCATAAGCCCCTTTTCACCTGTTGCCGGATTACGTGTGAATGCAACTCCGGTACCGCAGTCATTGCCCATATTACCGAATGCCATCATCTGTACGTTTACAGCAGTACCCCATGAATAAGGGATGTCATGATCCATACGGTAGATATTTGCACGCGGGTTGTCCCATGAACGGAATACAGCCTTAATAGCTTCAAAAAGCTGTACCTTCGGATCATCCGGAAAATCAGTGCCGAGTTGCTTTTTGTATTCGGCCTTAAACTGATTTGCAAGATCCTTTAAGTCATCTGCGGTAAGATCAACGTCGTATACAACGCCTTTTCTTTCTTTCATTTCGTCGATGAGCTTTTCAAAATATTTCTTTCCGACTTCCATTACAACGTCGGAGAACATTTGAATGAATCTTCTGTAGCAGTCCCATGCCCAACGCGGATTGCCCGATTTAGCCGCTATAACGTCAACAACCTGTTCATTCAGACCGAGGTTAAGAATTGTATCCATCATTCCGGGCATTGAAGCACGCGCACCTGACCGAACAGAAACAAGTAGCGGATTCTCTTTATCGCCGAACTTCTTACCGGTGATTTTCTCCATTTTGCTGATATTTTCCATTATCTCAGCCTGGATATCATCATTGATTTTCCTGCCGTCCTCGTAATACTGTGTGCAGGCCTCAGTTGAAATTGTAAATCCCTGCGGAACCGGAAGACCAAGATTAGTCATCTCGGCAAGGTTAGCACCCTTACCGCCCAGCAGCTCGCGCATGCTTGCGTTTCCTTCGGAAAACAGATAGACATACTTCTTTGTACTCATTAAATTTTTTGCCTCCATATAAATTTAGTTAATTACATATTATAATTAGTCTAAAAGATATTTTAACACATCGAACTGCAAAATACTATCCTTAACTTGAATTATTTACAATTATTTAAAAATATTTCCTGCAAAATGTGTACGCATACGAGTCAGAACACATAAATACTGATATTAAGATTATTTTTGATAAACAAATGATAGTTATTGTATTTCTGAAAATACGGAATTATAAATACGGGATATTTGCCGGCTCTAATGCGGCGGGCTGTTCGGCTTTTTTCGGCGGGTATAATCCTTCATCGAAGCGGTTCATGACGGCGCTTTGAGCTTTATTGAAACTTTAGATTATTAATCTTGAAAAATTCATATAACGGAAATAAAATAGTATTTAAGAATTTATAACTAAAAGCAGTATGTCCCATGCTATCTGTGCGGCGGGCTGTCCCGTTTTTTTCTTTGGCGTACGGTCCGCCGCTGTGAATTGTCTTATGACTGAGCTTTGTGCCTTGCTGAATCCGAAAGTTACATTACCGTGCTTTTATTTTATACAAATGAGGTTTTGATGTGAGTAATATTTTTGATATTTTTAAAAGGATTGAATCAGAAAAAAAAGAAGACAGTGCTGCTCCGATCACATATATTGTGGCCGGTCTCGGCAATCCCGGAGATAAATACCACAGTACTCATCATAATATGGGTTTTCTTGCGCTTGACTGTATTGAGCAAAAGCTTGATGTAAAAACCGACCGTCTTAAATTCAAATCTCTATGTGCTGATACAAGGGTGGGAGGAAAGAGAATTCTGTTGATTCGTCCGCAGACTTTCATGAACAATTCGGGAGAGGCTATATCCGAGGCGGCAAAATTTTATAAAATACCGTCGGGGAATATAATTGTAATTCATGACGATATATCAATTCCGGCAGGGAAGATGCGCATAAAGCGCAAGGGAAGCGACGGAGGGCAAAAGGGTATACGAAGTATAATAAACCACCTTGGAACAGAGGATTTTATCAGAATAAAGATAGGAGTCGGTTCTCCTCCGCAGGGTATAAGTATTGTAGACTGGGTTCTGATGGATATTTCAAAAGACGATCAAAAGCCTGTTTTTGACTGTCTGATGAATGTGCTTCCGGCGATAGAACTGATTTTATCCGGAAAAACAGAGCAGGCTATGAATCAGTATAACTGACCGAGGATGTTTTACGAACTGTTTTTTCATGTCTGTTTAGCGGGAATTGTTGAGCCTGCGGCATATGCCGCAGGCTCAATTTTGTATATATAATTACATTTCTCTGAGCTTAAAGCCAAGCTCGTTTTCCACTGCATGCAGGATTTTTTCTGCGGCTTTATCAGCTTCATCGTCCGTTAAGGTGTGATCTGAGGAGCGGAGAGAAACATTAAAAGCAAGACTCTTTTTGCCCGCGCCAAGCTTTTCTCCGCGGAATACGTCGAATAAGTCGATTTTTTCAACGAGCTTTCCTCCCGCGCGGCGGATAACCTCTTCAATTGACCCTGCTTCAGTGTCCGCGTTGCACAGAAATGCAAAATCACGTGAAACCGCAGGATAGCGGGGTATCTGCTTGTACGTACGGTCAAAACATGCAATCGAAGCAAGCTTTTCCGTATCGATTACCGCCGCGTAAACAGGCATATCAAATCCGTAATTTCGAGCGGTAAGAGGATGAAGCTCTCCGAAGACGGCGACTGGGCTTTTATCCGAAAGAATTATCTCAGCGCATCGTCCGGGATGATATGTCGGATCATTCGATTTTGACGCGGTACGATAATTCAAAACTCCAGCGTCGTCAAGAACCGTTTCGATAATCCCTTTCATGGTATAGAAATCACCGCCGTAAAAAGCGATCGCTGTCTGAAGCGGCTCGGACGGCTGAAGTGTTTTGTCCTCTGCGGGCAGATATACGGACGCGGTTTCGTAGAGTGCCGTGTCTTCTGCATGACTGTTGTTGTTATGTGCGAGCGATTCAAGAACGGATGGCAGGAGAACCGTCCGCATGACGCTTGTATCCTCTCCGAGAGGATTGCGGATTACGACGGATTTTCTTCTCGGATCATTGTTCGGCATACGAATTTTATCATAATATTTTGGACTTATAAATGAAAAGCTGCAGGTTTCCCAGCATCCGAGCGAACAGAGAAGATTGTTCAAACGCAGAGAATATGCTTTTCTCGGCGTATATTCACCCGTTTTAACTCCCGAACGGAAGTTTGTAGAGTTTATTTCATTATATCCCCATATTCTTATTATCTCTTCGGCAATATCATTCATACACCTGACGTCGTCACGCCATGACGGTACATATACTGTTCCATCGTTGACTCTGAAGAGCAGGCTTTCGAGTATGGATACCATCCTGTCCTCGGGAATATTTGTTCCAAGGAAACGGTTGATTCTGTCAGGCTCAAACTTTACGGCCGCCTCCGGCTTTTCACCGGCGCGTACGTCAATTATACCGTCGACGACATCACCGGCTCCGAGAAGCTCGGCAAGCTCGCATGCTCTTTCTATAGCGATACGTGTCATTTCGCTGTCAAGTCCCTTTTCAAAACGTCCGGAGCTTTCGGTTCTCATACCGAGTGCACGGGATGTTATACGGACCGAGCTTCCCATGAAGTTTGCCGATTCAAATACTACAATCGACGTTGTGTCCTTAATTTCGCTGTTGGCGCCGCCCATAACCCCCGCAAGGGCGACCGGCTTCTTTTCGTCCGCTATTACGAGCATTCCTGCGCTTAGGGTATGGTCTATATCATCAAGAGAACGGAATTTTTCTCCCTCATCTGCCTCGCGGACAACGATTGCGTTTCCGTCAAGACATGCATAGTCAAACGCATGCATTGGCTGACCATATTCCAGCATTACATAGTTTGTTATATCGACAATATTGTTTATCGGACGTACTCCTGCCGCATGAAGTCTCATGCGCATCCAGAGCGGAGACGGAGCAATTTTTACGTTCTTTATAACTTTGGCTGTATAACGCGGGCAGAGCGTACTGTTTTTAACCGTAACAGACAAATATTTCCGAACGTTGTCATTTTTGTCTTCGGCACGGAGGACGGGGGTGTGATATTTTGCCGTTCTTTCAAATGATGCGGCGGTTTCTCGCGCCATTCCGATAACGGAAAGGCAGTCCGGTCTGTTAGGAGTAATTTCAAATTCTACTATATTATCCGAGAGCTTCAAAATTTCTTTTATATCATCGCCGGGCTTATAATCTCCGAGTGTCGGATCGTCATTCAGTATAAGAATGCCGTCTTCAACCGCATATGGCATATCGTGCAGTGTCAGGCCAAGCTCTGCAACGGAGCAGAACATTCCGTCGGAAACAGCGCCGCGCAGCTTTCCGGACTTTATGGAAACGCCTCCTGCAACCTTGGCCGGAGCTTTTGCGACCGGAACATATGCTCCGGCGTATACATTTGTAGCTGCGGTTACTATCTGCCGCGATTTTTCTTCGCCGACATCGACAGAACAGATAACAAGCCTGTCTGCGTCGGGATGCTGTTCGACCGAAATAATTTTTCCGACACAGACATTTTCAATGTCGCCGGCTTGGACACTCCATCCTTCCACCTTTGATCCTGTATCGGTCATGCGGTCGCAATAGTTTTTAATATCTATGTCTTTAACGTCGACAAATTCATTGAGCCAGGAAATAGGTAAATTCATTATTAAGTTTCCCCCTTCTTATCAGAATTGACGCAGGAAGCGCAGGTCATTTTCATAGAGCAGACGCATATCGTCTATTGAATATTTTTTCATTGCAATTCTCTCAATACCCATTCCGAATGCAAAGCCTGAATATGCGTCAGGATCTATTCCCGAACAGCTTAAAACGTTCGGGTGAACCATTCCGGCGCCGAGTATCTCGATCCATCCCTCTCCTTTGCAGACTTTACAGCCTTTTCCTCCGCACATAAAGCATGAAATGTCAATTTCTGCGGACGGTTCGGTAAACGGAAAATGATGCGGACGGAATCTTATTTTCGTATCATTTCCGAACATTCTTCGTGCAAAGGTTTCAAGAGTTCCCTTAAGGTCTCCCATAGTTATGTCTTTGTCTACGACAAGCCCTTCGAGCTGGTGAAACATCGGAGAATGTGTTGCGTCAACCGCATCGGAACGGTAAACTCTGCCCGGAGATACGACTCGGATCGGAGGTTTTCCTGCGCGCTCCATCGCATGAACCTGCACCGAAGACGTCTGCGAGCGCAGAAGAATATTGTCGGTTATATAGAAAGTGTCCTGTGAATCACGGGCGGGGTGATTTTCGGGTGTGTTAAGCGCCTGGAAGTTGTAATAGTCGGTCTCTACTTCCGGCCCCTCTTCGATATCAAATCCCATAGAACGAAAAATGCCGCACATTTCATCCTCAACCTGAGCAAGAGGGTGCCGATGTCCGATATTAAACCGTTTTGCGGGCATTGTAACGTCGATTTTTTCGCTTTCCAGCCTGTGCTGCAAAAACTCAGCCGAAAGTTTTTCCTTTTTTTCCGCAATCATTTTTTCGACAGATTCGCGGATCTCGTTTGCAATCTGACCGATCGCGGGCCTTTCATCCGGAGACAGCGCACCCATACCTCGGAGCACGGCGGTCAGCTCTCCTTTTTTTCCGAGAAATTTTACCCGAAGCTGTTCCAGCTTTTCTGTACTGTCTGCAGCGTCCAGCTGCTCTAAGGCTGATGTCCGTATATGTTTCAGCTTCTCCTTCATTTATAAAATCCTTCCTTTCCTGTCTTCGAGCTTACATATAAAACTTATAAACTCTGATTTATAATAAACTTTTTTGCGGCACCGTCGAGGATCTGACAATAAAAAAATCCGTCCTGTCAACAAAAGGACGGAGGAGTTTACCTTCGCGTTACCACCTTAATTTCTGCCGTGTGATTCCACAGACAAACGCTCGACGGTTTTATAACGGAAACCATCCGTATTCGGCTACCGAAAATTCTTCACCGAGTATGCTCCGCGGAGAAATGAGATACTGCACGCCGCAGACGGCTTCCAGCCAATGACCGTCACTCTCTGAACGGCAAAAACACAGTAGCTCCGGCCGCATCCTTGCATTTTAAATATAATACTGTATATTAGTATATCACAATTTTATAAAATTTCAAGTGTTTTTTTGTTTTTGACACGATTTCTTATAACTTATATATAAATATATTTTCAAATTAAAAGTAAGAGTGGCGTTAAGAAGTTACATTTGCCTTGAGAGGTTTACTTTTCTTATATAATAACTGCCGTAAATCAAAGAATTTAAAAATCTCAAACGGAGTTGCGAAATAAATTGTTATAAAATAATTGCCGTAACTATTGACAAAAAGTGTATCATATGATACACTTTTTGTTGCCTGAAGGAGTATAAGCTTGTTTTTCAATATAGCTAAAGCAAGATTTTCCCCGCCTTTAAGGCATTTCTAAGGCGGCGGGTTCCACCGTTTTTTCAGTGGCGGGAAAAAATCCGCGGCTGATTGTCTTACGACGGCTCTTTGCTTTTGGGCGGTGCTTTGCCTTTGGGCGGCGCTTTACCTATAAGCGGTGCTTTACATATGGTGATGCTTTGCTTTTTGACGGTGCTTTGCCTTTTATTGACGGGTTACCGTATATTTTATTATTTCTCGGAAGCGGCGGGGTGGGCAACTGTATGCAAAATAAGATTTCAGATGAATATTTATCAATTGCATCGAAAATATTTTTGTTTGACGGAATACCGGAAAGCGAGAGATTAAAAAATATATATGAGTGCAGCCCGTGTCTGAGGCTGTTTAAAAGCGGAGATTTAATATCATCTCCGAATGAATATATCAGGGGCTTGCAGATTATAGTTTCCGGAAAAGCAATTGTTACCGGAGAATTTGAGGAAAACAGTACTATTCTGCGAATGCTCGCAAAGGGAGATGTGTTTGGTGCGGCCGCTCTTTTTTGTTCCGAGGGTGCGGAGTATATTTCCTACATCAGAGCTAAGGGAAAAACGGTTGTTTTATTGCTCGGGGCTGACAAAATTGAGTCATTGATTACCGGAAACTCTAAGCTTGCCGAAAATTATATAAAATTTCTTTCCGGCAGAATTCGTTATCTCAATAAAAGAATTTCTGTTGTTACAGCCGGTACGGCAGAGCAAAGGCTTTCATGTATACTGCTTGAAATGCCTCGCGATTCCGACGGTTGTCTGATAGTTCCGTCGATGACGCAGCTTGCATCATCATTGAATCTTGGCAGAGCGTCTGTATACAGAGCTTTGCAGATGCTGGAAGGCTCAGGATTTATAAAACGAAATAAAGAAGGGAAAATTATTATATGCGATAACGCTGAAAGCGGTGAGCTTTAATTTTCGCGACGGTAAAAAAGCGTCATGAAAAGTGATATACTGTTTAAATCATCAGGATATACTGTTATATATAGATAAATAGGTAGATGAAATCAAACTAATAAGTTTTTTTCGGAGCGTAATTTCTCCGTAAAAATAAATTATAGGCTTAATCCATAATGAAAGATATGGAAGAAAGGAATATACCATGGAATTAAAAGGAAAGCTGAAAAAAATAGCTTCTATGCTTCTTCTCGCGTCCGTAATGTGCGGTTTTACGGCTTGCGGTGACAGAGCAGGAGGTAATAATGATACCGGAGCGGCAGATACAACCGCGGAGGTCACAAACAACGAGACCGCTTTAAAAGAACCTGAAAACAGTCTTGATCGGGAAATCAATATTGCCGTTCTCGCGGGACCTACAGGTATGGGCGCCGCAAAGCTTATGGCTGATAATACGGAGGGGAAAACTGCGAATAAATATAATTTCACTGTTGCAACGGCTCCCGATCAGGTAGGGCCTTCACTTATTCAGGGCACATACGATATTGCGGCGGTTCCTACTAACCTTGCCGCAACTCTTTATCAGAAAACCAACGGAGGAGTAAAAGCGGCTGCGGTCAACACGGGAGGAGTTCTCTACGTTCTTGAAAACGGAAATACAATTAATTCTGTTGAAGATCTTCGCGGAAAGAAAATTTACGCGACAGGTCAGGCATCTACTCCCGAATATATATTGAACTATGTTCTCAGCAAGAACGGAATAGATCCCGCTTCAGATGTGGAAATCGAGTATCTGGCAGAGCACAGCGAGCTTGCTGCAAGTCTTGCTTCCGAGTCAGCCGCAATCGGTATGCTTCCGGAGCCGCAGGTAACCGCCGCACTTACAAAGGGCAGTGACAACCTGAGAATCGCCCTCAATCTTACCGAGGAGTGGAAAAATGTTGCCGGTGATGAGAGCAGTTTGCTTCAGGGATGCATAGCAGTACGAAGTGAATTTGCCGAAAGCTATCCGGAGGCCGTCGAATCGTTCCTGAATGAATACGAAGCTTCTGTCCGTTATGCTGTCGATAATCAGGAAGAGGCAGCGGAGCTTATTGCATCTAATGGAATTGTAGCTTCTGCGGAAATTGCAAGAAATGCTCTGCCAAACTGCAACATCATGTATCTTGACGGAGCGGAAATGAAAAAACAGCTTTCAGGATTTCTTAATGTTCTTTATGATGCAAACTCGTCGTCAATAGGCGGTGCACTTCCGGAAGATGATTTTTATTACAACGCAGGTTAATTGAAAATATATGATTTATGCCGCCGCACGGGAAGAATAAAATTTCTGTGCAGCGGCAGCATTGCTATAAGAAAGAATGCGAAAATGACTCATCGGAGTAAAATTGAGTTAGGATATCGCCTAAATATTGAACAAATAGCCGCCATATTTTTATGACGAATTTTTGGGAATTAGTTCTAATGCGGTAATAATGTTTGCCGTTTCGGCAATGGACAAATTCGTTTCCGAAAGTAAATTTTAATTCTTAATATAACAAAACAGGAGGGAGCATATGCGCATTAAAGCTGAAATAAATAAAAAAACAAATAAAAACTGTGCGCGTGATGCTCTGTTTAAATTAGGAGTTTTTGCATTTTGGATTTTTATTTGGCAGATTGCAAGTCTTATTGTAAATGCGGAGGTTATTTTACCGTCTCCGCTGTCGGTTCTGACCTGTTTTATAGGACTTGTTAAAAAACAGGTTTTTATAAAATCAACATTGTCTTCGATAGGAAGAATAATGTCCGGATATATATGCGCGGTGGCCGCAAGTTTTACCGCTGCTATACTGATGCATAAAAGCAGATTGGCGCGCGAACTGTTGTCTCCCGTTTTAAAAGTGGTGACGGCGACGCCTGTTGCATCGTTTATTATTCTTGCACTTGTCTGGATCGGCAGGGAAAAGGTACCGTCGTTTATTTCCGCTTTGATTGTCCTTCCGGTGATGACGGCGCATATTGATGCAGGAATAAAATCCGTCGATTTAAAGCTTCGTGAAGTTTGTTTGTCCTACGGTTTTTCTTTTCCTAAAAAACTAATGCTTCTTTATATTCCGTCTTCGGCACCGGAAATTGCTGCCGGTCTTGCCACGTCGCTCGGACTTGCATGGAAATCCGGCGTTGCGGCGGAGGTTCTCTGCATGCCGAAAAATTCTATCGGCAGATATGTTTACGAATCTAAGCTTTATCTTGAAACCCCGGATTTATTTGCCTGGACTGCCACGGTTATTTTTCTCAGCATTCTGATTGAAAAGCTTTTGCGTAAATTTTTTGATGCCGCGTCAGAAAAAATCAAAGTATCGTGTGATTATGCAGTAAAAGATTTTACATGCAGTATAAAAGATGAACCGAAAAATTTTAATGCAGAAAAATTTAATGCAGAAAAAATTTCAAGCTTTAGAATTGTATCTCCGGGAAAACTTAACTCTGATATACATGTTAAAAAATTATCTAAAAGATTCGGGAAAGTCAATGTGTTTTCCGAATTGACGCTTGATATTTCGGCACATAACGCGACTGCTGTTACGGGGCCGTCTGGGTGCGGGAAAACTACCCTTATGCGTATTCTCTGCGGTCTTGAAAAGTCAGACAGCGGCGAAATAACGGGTGCAAAACCTGCAGATTGTGCGGTTGTGTTTCAGGAGCAGAGACTTTTTCCGTGGCTCAGTGCCGCCGAAAATGTAGCCTGCGTCTCACCGCGCTATAAATTATCGGATAAAAAGGATTCGATTGAACAGGCAAAAAAATTGCTCGGTGCATTCGGTCTTCCTGATTATTCATTCGATTTTTTGCCGTCAAAGCTTTCGGGCGGAATGTGCCAGAGAGTTTCAATTGCGCGCGCGCTGATTTCAGAGAGACCGCTTTTACTTTTGGATGAACCTTTCCGCGGACTTGATGAAAAGCTTAAAGAAAAGATTATTTTGCTTGTCAGGGAAAATTCAGATACCGTATTGCTTATTACGCATCTTCGCGGAGAAGCAGAGAGTCTTGGAGCCGAGATCTTAAATTTTGAAAATATTGTGCGAAATAAATAACAAAATGAAGATGTTTTCCACCTGTAAAAGCGGTTGACATCTTCGTTTTTTACGCGCTTTTTTTAAAAATTTTAAATAGAACGGCTTCCCCAAAAACGTTATAATAAAAACTTGGTTTACCGACCTTGTTATTTGTTTTTGCAATATAGCTGTCATATACTGAACTCAATTGCAGTTTAATCGACTTTAACCTTTCCTGCAAGGACATTTTTATAGTCTTCATAGTTCTTTTTCAGTAAATTCGGGGTATCAAGTCCATACGGACATTTCTTTTTACAGGCGCCGCATTCGACGCAGTTTTCGGTCTTCTTCATTTCTGTCTGCCAGTAGTCGGACAGCCAGTTGCGCGACGGCGCGCGTCGAAGCATAAGGGACATGCGCGCGCACTGGTTAATCATAATGTCCTGCGGACACGGCATGCAATATCCGCAGCCGCGGCAGAAATCATGAGCAAGTTCTTTTTTGTCTTTATCAATCACGGCCAACAACTCTGCATCAAGCTTAGGGGTATCATTAAAATACGAGAGCCATTCTTCAAGCTCATGTTCATGCTGAACTCCCCAAATAGGAACTGCGTTATCAAAGCTCGACATAAATGCGAAAGCGGCACGGGAATTTGTAATCAGTCCTCCTGCAAGTGCTTTCATTGCTATAAATCCCATATTATGAGAGCGGCAATTTTCTACAAGAGATATTTCCCGAGCTCCCGAAAGATAGCTGAACGGAAACTGCATTGTTTCATAAAGGCCGGATTCGACGCACTCGTCGGCAACGTCAATCTGATGAGATGTAATTCCTATATGTCTGATAAGCCTCTGCCGCTTGAAATCCTCCATTTGTTCATACATACCGCTGCCGTCCCCCGGTCGGTAACAGCATGTCGACTGATGAAACTGATATATATCTATATAATCGGTTTTGAGCATTTTCAGAGAGGTTTCGAGCTGACTTTTCATCTCATCAGGGGTTTTTGCTGCAGTTTTGGTTGCTATGTATATTTTATTTCGTACATCTGAAAGAGCGATACCTATTTTTTCTTCACTGTCGGAATATGCCCTTGCGGTATCGAAAAATGTCATTCCTCCTTCATAAGCTTTACGGAGTATTTTTGTAGCTGTATCAATATCGTCACGTTGTATCGGAAGTGCACCGAAAGCGTTTTGCGGAACTGTAATACCCGTACTGCCAAGTGTAACCGTTTTCATATATGCGTATCTCACCCTTCTGTATTAAAGTATATATAATCTGTTACGGAGCGCAGACTTACTGTCGCTGATAAAGTAAATGGTATATTCTTTTTTATTTTTTCAAAGTGTTCTGTGCTGAATATATATTATTACATATCATATGTTAATATTATCATAGTTACAAGTTGGTGTCAACTGTTACTTCTTTTGTACAATTGTTAGTTATAGATAAATAAAGATTATGCTGCAGTCGTCGATAAAACGACCGGCCGATGACAGACAGATTATCAGCATTTACTAACAAATTAAATTGTCCCGCACCTATGGAGGTGAGGGACATTAATTTTTAACGGTGCTGTAATCTGACACAAAAGTATCCTGTGCAATTTAAGTTTGTTTTGTAAAACTACCTGCGTCGTCGGGAAATTCCGTGATGCTCCGCTTATCTCTTAGCCAGTACGTCTTTTTCATATGTCTTGACGTCATTTATCCATTTATCCCGTACCGGCACTTCTGCCTTTTCACAGTAGTAATCCCACACTGCGGAGAAAGGAAGCGTTTTGATTTCCTCAAGCAGCGCTAAACGTGAAGTGTAGTCGCCGCTGTTTTCAAAAGAACGAAGCTTATCGACCGGCGCGACTGCCGCAAACAATAAAGCCTTCTGCATATTGCGCGTTCCGATTACCCATGCGGCGATTCGATTAATAGACGCGTCAAAGAAATCCAATCCTATATGAACTCTGTTTTCAAATCTGCCCCAGAGAATTTCCTGAGCGATGTATTTCAATTCATCGTCAAATATAACTACATGGTCGCTGTCCCATCTTACCGGACGGGAAACGTGGAGCATAACATCGTCGAGGAACAGAAGCGCCGATGAAATTTTATCGGATACTACCTCAGTCGGGTGATAATGTCCAGTATCGAGAGTCAGGCTGATACCGTTTTTCTGGGCATACGCAAGATAGAATTCGTGCGAGCCTATCGTACAGCTCTCCGCTCCGAGTCCGAAAACCTTTCCCTCAACAGAATCAATAAGATATTTTTTGTCAAGCTTTACCGAGAAGATTTTATCATATGATTCTTTTAAACGTTCACGGTATGCAAAACGGTCAACAGGAATATCCTTAAATCCATCAGGTACCCAATGATTTTCGATTACAGTGGTTCCGAGCTTGCGGCCGATATACTCTGAAATGCGGCGGCAGGCGATACCGTGCTCAATCCAAAAATCTCTGATATTCTTATCCGTGTTTGACAAAGTAAAGCCGTCGGAGCTCAGCTTATGAGAGAAGTATGTCGGATTAAAATCGATACCGAAACTTCCTTTTTTCGCCCAGTCGATCCATGATTCAAAATGCTTCGGCTCTATTTCGTTTCTGTCAACCTTCTGACCGCAGTTGTCGAGATAAATTGCGTGAAGACTTATGTTCTTTTTTCCGGGAATAAGTGAAGCGGCTTTTTCAAAATCGCTTCGAAGCTGTTTAATTGTAGCAGCTCTTCCGGGATAATTACCGGTAGTTTGGATACCGCCGGTAAGATCGCCGTCAGGGTTTTCAAATCCGCGTACGTCGTCGCCCTGCCAGCAATGCATCGATACAGGAATTTTTTCTATTCTTGAAATCGCGGAATCGGTATCGACACCCAATTCGGCATAAATCTCTTTGGCATTCTTATAAGCTTCGGAAACAGACATATTAATCCTCCATGCCGCTTACGGCGGCTAAAAAATAGTACATGAAAAAATTATCAACTTCTATATTCAGTCTTTCAGCAGAGCACAGAATCTTTCGTAGCCCTCGTCCCACATTGCGGCATTTTCTTTGTTAGGCTCATAGCACTTAATTTCAAAGGAGTTGCGCACGATATGACGTGCTTCGGACATATCTTTGATTTCTCCGAGAGCCATAGCCTGAACACAGATGTTGCCGATTGCGGTTGCTTCAACAGGACCTGCGTATACCGGAATTCCGCATGCATCTGCTGTCAGCTGGCATAGAGGCGCTTCCTTGCAGCCTCCGCCGACGATATTAATAAACGGAGTTTTGGTGCCCTTTATACTGTTTATTTTATCAACAGTCCAACGGTAACAGAGTGCAAGACTGTCAAAAATGCAGCGTACAATCTCTCCATAGCTCTCCGGAACATGCTGTCCTGTCTTGCGGCAGTACTCTGCAATTCTCTCCGGCATATTTCCGGGTGCGTTAAAGGTATAATCGTTCGGGTTAATCAAGCAGCGGAGAGGTCTTGATGCCATAGCCGCGTCTGACAGCCAATCGAAAGAAAATTTCTTTCCTTCGCGTGCCCACTGACGTCTGGATTCCTGCTCAATCCAAAGTCCCATAATATTTTTGAGAAAGCGGATGGTGCGGTTCATGCCGCCTTCATTGGTAAAGTCGTACTTTTTCGCATCTCCGTCGAGACAGGGTTCCTTAAGCTCGCTGCCCATAAGCGACCATGTTCCGCTTGAAATGTATACAAAATCGTCGCCTTTTGCAGGCACTGCGACGACCGCGCTTGCCGTATCATGAGAAGCTGCGTGTATAACCTTTGCATTGATTGCTCCGACCTCTTCGATTACCTGAGGGAGAAGAGGGCCTACTACTGTACCGGGTTGGGCTATTTTTCCGAATATTTCTCTCGGAATTCCGAATTTTTCAATAACGTCAAAGGACCAGTCGCGAGCCTTCGAGTCAAGCAGTGCACCGGTAGACGCGATTGTATACTCGTTTTCCTGAACTCCGGTCAAAAAGTAATTGAGAAGGTCGGGGACAAAAAGAAGTCTTTTGGCGATATTAAATATTTCCGGATTATCACGTTTTTCGGCGATAAGCTGAAAAATGGTGTTGAAATTCATTGTCTGAGTACCGGTAATACCATAAAGATCATCCTGGCTTACTGTATTAAATGCCAGCTCCGGGACACCGGCAGTACGTTCGTCGCGGTAATGATACGGATTGCCGATAAGCTTACCGTTTTTATCAAGAAATCCATAGTCAACACCCCATGTGTCAATTGCAATCGAAGCAATATCACGGTCGTCGCTGAGAGCGCATTTTCTTATAGAATCTTTTATTTCATGATAAATACGCAAAATATCCCAGTTAAAACTTCCTGCCGTGATTACCGGCTCATTGGGAAATCTGTGATTTTCTTCAAGAGTAAGACGGTTTCCGTCGAACTTACCGACAATTCCTCTTCCGCTTGACGCTCCCAGGTCAATTGCGAGCATTTTAAGTTCTGCCATATTTATTATTCTCCTTTTCAATTGGCGCACACGCACCTTTGTATTTTTTATTTCAGCTCTACAACCGTGACTCCGCCGTCTCCCTCGCCGTACATACCAAGCCGAAACGACTTTATACGTTTGTCAGTCTTCATAAATTGCCATAGTGCCTTTTTCAGAGCGCCGGTTCCCTTTCCGTGTACAACAGTAACCGATTTTACTCCGGCCATTTTTGCGTCATCGAGGTATCTGTCAAGAATAAACCAACCGTCTTCGCCGTTTTCTCCGCGAAGATCGATTTCGGGGCTGAAGCTTTTTGCAGAAAGCGTCTTTCCCTCGCTTCGTATAGATTTTTTCTTTTTGTCGTCTCCTATGAAGAAAGCAGAATCACCCTCAATAAGCCGCAGTTCTTTTAGCGGTACGCGGGTTTTGATTATTCCTGCCTGCACGGTTACGCTGTCATTTTTGTCCGAAACCTCCAGAACAGTTCCCGCCTTTCCGAGTGATGTAATCTGAACCTCATCTCCAGCTTTCAGCGGTCGGGGAAGCTTATATTCCTCATCGGACTGTATGTTCATGACAGGATTGATTTTGTTATCCGCCTCGCGCAAACTCCGTCGGATATTCTGCCTTGCCTTGTTGAGAGAGTCCGACAAATCCGATGAATTTTGTTTTCGCTTGACCTCCTCCAGCTGTTCGAGTACATACTCGCTTGTGGCTCTTGCGCTTTCTATAATCCGCATTGCTTCCGAACGTCGGCGCTCGATCTCGCGTTCCGTATTTTCTGTATGAATACGAAGTATTTTTTCCTGCTCACGTTTATATGTCTCATATTCGGCACGAAGTCTTGCCGCTTCCTCGCGTTCCTTTTCCAGTGAAGCGCGGTTTTCTTCGAGACGGTCTATTACTGCTTCAAAGCGCCGGCTGTCGCTGCCGACATAACTTTCCGCTCGTTTTACAACGGATTCGTCAAGTCCGAGCTTACGTGAAATTGCAAACGCGTTTGACCTGCCGGGAGTTCCTATTATAAGTCTGTAGGTAGGGCGCAGTGTTTCAACATCAAATTCACAGCAGGCATTGCAAACTCCGTCGGCGTCGAGAGCGTATTCTTTCAGTTCGGCATAATGCGTCGTAGAAGCGCATAAAGCTCCGCGCTTACGTACGCTTTCCAAAATTGAAACCGCAAGCGCCGCACCTTCAACAGGATCTGTGCCGGCTCCGAGCTCATCAAAAAGAACAAGACTATTAGAATCGGCCTTCTTCAGCATTTCTACTATGCAGACCATATGCGCCGAGAAAGTGGAGAGAGACTGTTCGATACTTTGTTCATCCCCGATATTTGCAAGGACGCGACTGAATACCCCGATTTCGGAAAGCGCTTTTGCAGGTATATGGAGACCGGACTGCGCCATAAGGACGAATAGACCGAGAGTTTTCAGAGTTACGGTCTTTCCGCCGGTATTCGGTCCGGTAATTACAAGAGTATCGAATTCGCAGCCGAGACTCACGTCAATAGGAACAACATTCTTTTTTTCAATCAGCGGGTGTCTCGCTCTGCGTAAATCTATTTTCGGAGAATCCGAAATAATCGGCTCTGCACCGTCAATTCTGTATGAATATTCGGCTTTTGCATATATGAACGCGATTTCTGTTATGTTATAATAATTAAGACTGAGCTCACCGGAATGCTCCGAACAGAGCGCCGACAGCTCTGCAAGAATTCGGTCGATCTCTCTGCTTTCCTTGATTTCAAGCTCTCGGAGCTCGTTGTTTGCTTCGACAACAGATATAGGTTCAATAAATACGGTGGCTCCCGAAGCGGATGTGTCATGTACAAGTCCCTTGATTTCGTTCTTGTTTTCAAGCTTCACGGGAACAACAAAACGTCCGCCGCGGGTAGTCACAATGTTTTCCTGCAGATATTTGCTGTATAAACCGCTTGTATATTTTTGCAGGGTATCTTTTATTCTGTTTGAAGCGGATCTTTTCCTCCGCCTTATATCGGCCAGCGCGGGACTTGCCTCATCCGCCATCATATCTTCGGATACGATTGAACGGGTAATACGCATCTCCGCCCGTCGGTTTTCAGCAAGCCGCTCAAAATATACGTCGATTGTCATTGTCTCGGCGCATCGGTCTGTATTGTAATAATTCAGCAGCGTTCTCGCCGTGTGCCATACCGCCGCAATATCCAAAAGCTCCCTCATGGAAAGAGACGCTCCGCGGTCGGCACGTTCAAGTGCGGAGGATATATCCTTTATGTCCGAAAAAGCCGGGGTGCCTTTAAGTCCTATTAGTTTTTTCGCGTCGGATGTTTCACGCTGCGCTCTTCTGACATAGTCGGGATCGTCTGACGGACGAAGCCTCAATGCCAGACTTTTCGCCCCGTCAGTATGAGCGCAGTCGGCGAGATGGGTGCATATCTTATCATATTCGAGAGCCGTCACGGCTCTGTCAAAATCAGGCATTTATAAAGTTATCCTTTCATGGCAAACACTTTTATGCCTGATGCATTAAAAACAAACCTGTCAAACGTTTACAACCGCACCGCCCATGTCTGCGCTTTTAATTTCGCATTCTACGAGACGGATTGTATTCATTGAATCCTCCGGCGGATCGATAAGGTTCGGTTTGTCATCTAAAATGCATTCGGCAAAGTATTTTATTTCTTTATAGTAGGCGCTGTCCTTGTCGTAATCCGGTGTAAAAGGTTCTCCGTCTTTGGGACAAATGCGGAAACCTTCGCGGTCCATATAAATTGTGCCGCCCTCAAAGTTTACACGGAAACACATGTCGAAACCAACACCCTGAATTGTCCAGTCGTTCTGGGCATTTATAGTTTTAAGATCGTCATAAATATAGTTTGTACTTACATTATCATATCCGCTGCCTTCAATAATATTCTGTGCGACGGTGTGGACGGCTTTAGGCATTCCGAATATATATTGAATGATGTCTGCGTCGTGTACGTGCTGATCACGGATAGCTCCTCCGCAAAGTTCGCGCTTCATATACCAGTCATTGTATGAACCCTTGGGAGGTTCTCCGCCGCGGAAGAAATATCCTCCGGTACATCTTCCGAAACGTCCGCTGTCGACATATTCCTTAACGACGTTATATTCTCCCCAAAAGCGCAGACACTGACCGATCATGAGTCTGCGTCCGTTTCTCTTAGCCGCTTCTATCATTTCGGCACAGTCTGAGCTTGTCAGCGCCATCGGCTTTTCACAGAAAACATGAAGCCCGCTGTCAAGACACTTAATTGCAATATCATGGTGCAGATATGTCGGAATGATAATCGAAACAAAGTCAAGATCCTCTTTCGCAAGCATATCGTCAACATCTGTATAGCAGCTGAACCGGCTGAAATCAAATCCGCCGCCGTCAATTCCCGAAATATTCAGCGTACCATCCCTTTTTCCAAAACGGGATTCGTCAATATCACATACGGCGACAAGCTTTATCAGATCACCCTCCTCGTTGAAGCGTACGAAGTTGCTGAGATGACCGCGTCCCATCGCGCCTATTCCAATAAGTCCGGCACGTAAAATTTTGTTCATATTATTTTCTCCTTGTGTAAAACGATTTAAATACAAAAACAAATCAAGAAATCAAAAAGCTTTTATACCGAAAAATACTTCCGGATAAAAAGTATTTTTCGGTTCGGAATTTTCATATTTACGGATATCGGAAAAACAGTCTGCAAAACTTTTCTTGCTGTCGGACAATCAGTCGCCGCCGTGCTTGTTCTGATGTGCTTTCTGGAGATTTGTAATTTTTTCGGCATTGCTGAGAAGTCCGCTGATGGATTTGTCGTGATTTAATGTATTGATAAGCAGAGCAACATACTTGCAGAGATTAACTTCAACATACCATTTGCGTTTTTTCAGCTCATCTGAACGGTAAATCAAATTTGTAGTAAAAAGATATGTAAAATCACCGCGCTCGTATGCGGCGTCGATTTTTTCGAGTCCTTCGCAGAACAGACCGAAAGAGGCAAACATAAAAATACGGCGCGCTTTCATTTCACGGAGCTTATGAGCGACATCCATCATAGAATCGCCGGACGCAATGATGTCGTCGACGACGATTACATCCTTTCCGGCTATGTCTCCCCCTATGTATTCGTGTGCCACAATCGGATTTTTTCCGTTTACAACCTGTGTGTAATCGCGGCGTTTGTAAAACATGCTCAAATCCAGTCCGAGCACTGACGAATAGTACACGCAGCGTGACATGCCGCCTTCGTCCGGGGAAAAGATCGTAAGATCCTCCGCGGTAATAGAAATGTCAGGGACCTTTGCTACGAGGGCTTTTAGCATCTGATACGTCGGGTGAACATTTTCGAAACCGTGATAAGGAATAGCGTTCATTACGCTCGCGTTGTGCGCGTCAAACGTAATAATATTGGTTACACCCATGTTGACAAGCTCCTGCAGAGATATCGCACAGTCGAGCGACTCTCTCTGAGAACGCTTGTCCTGTCTTCCTTCGTACAGCATAGGCATGATAATCGAAATTCTTCTTGCTTTTCCCCCGATTGCTCCGATAATACGCTTTAAATCCTGATAGTGATCATCCGGACTCATTCTATGTTCAACACCGTACATTTTATATGTGGCGCCGTAATTAAATAAATCACACAGAATATATACGTCATGCCCGCGGAGAGATTCGTGAAGGATACACTTTCCTTCTCCATCCGCAAAACGGATCGTTTCCGCATTATCAAAGAAGCTGTCGACACTGATATCGGTATCAAAGAGGGTTGTATCTCCTCCGCCAAGCTCCTGTGTTTTGCTGACAGCCTCTTCGTACCTCCATTGCCTTATCCAGTTATCCACCTGAAGAGCAAAGTCTTCGTTGCCTTTTGTGCTGATAATACTAAGATCTCCGTATAATTCGTTGTTCATCTTTTGCCTTCCTTTTTGTTTCCGCGCAATTGTTTTATTTAAAATATATCCTGCCGAATAAATGCTTTGCTTATCTGTCACACAGTAACAGTAACTTTGTTAAGAACCTTTGACGCGTCAGGATCGATTCCGCGAACCTCCGTCAGCTTGAGCGCAATGAGCTGTAAAACGACAGCCATAACAAAGGGTGATACAATGTCTGTACCGAAGGAGGGGACAACTACGGCATTTCTGCGTTCTCCCGCAAACTCTGCCGAATCTGTAATGATCATTGTATCGGCACCGATTTTGTCAAGCTCCGAAAGAATTTCCTCGGAATCCGAAAATACAGGGCCCTTTGCGGCGAGAAGAATTACAAGATCTCCCTTGCCCACCTGAGCAAGCGGTCCGTGGTGAAAATCGGAAATCGGGTATCCCTTCATTTTTACGCAGTTTGTTTCAAGAATTTTGAGCGCACCTTCAAGTGCAATGGGGTAAAGCACTCCGCGTCCGAGAACAACACCGGTTTCAATATTCTTATAGTCTCCGATAAATGTTTCGAGGTGTGAAGGAATATTATCCAAAACATCGGAAACCGCACCCGGAACTTTTGCAAGGAGAGAACGAAGCTCTTTGCTTTCGCTCCATTCCGCGCACAAGAGCGCAAGCAAATACATCTCGGATGTAAAGGTTTTTGTGGCGGCGATTGATGTTTCGGGACCGGCGTTACAGAAAAGATGATAGTCGGCTTCTTTTGCAAGCGGTGAGTCGGCATTGTTTGTAATCGCCGCTGTTATTGCACCGCATGACTTTGCATCTTGCAGAACGGCGAGAACGTCCGCCGCCTGTCCTGACTGAGAAACGCCTATTACAAGCGTATTCTTATATGAAATCTTTGCTCCGTACTTTGAAATTGCGGACGGGGTTGCAAGCCCGCACGGAACTCCGGCATAGATTGCAAAAAGATACTGCGCGTATATAGAAGCATGATCGCTTGTTCCACGTGCGGCAAAACAGATATTGTTTACGCCCGCATTCTTGGCTGTCAGCACCAGTTTCCGAATTTCCTCCATATTCGTATTTGAAATTCGAGCGAGAACTTCCGGCTGTTCTCTGATTTCTTTTTCGAGATTAATCATAACTGATATTCCTTTTCATACGATTATTTTTTATCGAAACAGACGTTTTCTTTTTATGTAATACAAAAAGCATTTTAAAAACACAGAAAAGCTGTCCGAAATGTTATCGTCGTCCAAAATGTAAAAACGGCTAATTATATGTATTTATTATAATACAATGTAAGATTAATTGCAAGAGATAGTAAAAAAAATGATTGGTTTTTTCGATAAATTAACAAACAATTCTTCTTTTGACTGATAAAACTGTATGTATAATTACAATTCAAATTATACGTGAGGATGTTTCGGGTGCTGTATATCTTATACAGGAGGATATTTCGGACGCTGTACATCAAAAGCATATTGCGGACGAACAGAATATATGATAAAATAATCTCAAAGCTTAGCTTTTCGATTGGCGAGTTTTGTTTCGCTGTCAGTGACAGCGATTTTGCGGGCAAAACCGCGAAGCTTTGCGGTTTGACTGAATTTTATTATTATAGATAACTAAATAGGTAATTAAAAGGACGGGAAAATCTATGTCGCCGGAATACATCTGGAATCCGTGGCACGGCTGTAAGAAGTACAGCGAGGGATGTGCAAACTGTTATATGTATTATCTTGACAGTGAACGTGGACATGACGGGAGTGAAATTTACCGTGTGAAAAACAATTTTAATCTTCCTTTAAAACGTACGCGGGACGGCAAGAGGAAGATACCTTCCGGCGCGTTTCTTCATGTGTGTTTGACCTCGGATTTCTTTCTTGAGGAAGCGGACGCGTGGAGATCTGAAGCTTGGAACATAATGAGAGAAAGAAACGATATAAGCTATTTTTTGCTTACCAAGCGAGCCGAACGGATTGAACAGTGTCTTCCGGCTGATTGGGGCGGAGGCTGGGAACATGTATACATAAATGTAACTGCGGAAAATCAGAGGCGTGCAGATGAAAGGCTTCCGATTTTGCTCGGACTGCCTGCAAAGCACAAGGGAGTAATGCTCGCACCTTTGCTGTCAGCCGTAGATTTGACGTTATATCTTGAGAGCGGCCGGATTGAAAATGTTCTTGCGGACGGAGAAAATTACGACGGTGCTCGTCCGTGCCGGTACGAATGGGTTAAATCACTTTCGGATCAATGTCGTATGTTCGGAGTGCCTTTTACATTCTGCGGAACAGGCAATATATTTATAAAAGACGGCAATGTATATCATATTTGCAAGGCTTATCAAAATATTATGGCTATGCGTTCTGGTCTTTCCTATCCTCGGCCGTCGTATATTCCGGATATACAAAGGCGCTGTGCCGGATGCAGCCGCAGATTTAAATGCAGCGGATGCTCGTACTGCGGTGAGTGCGGCAAAGACAAAAAATAGAAGTACGGTCATAAAACGACTGTACTTCTATTTTTTTGTTTTCTTAGTGTGCCGTTCTTTTAAGATTCAAGCTGTTTTGAGAGAAAACCGGCTGCTGTCTGTATAAGTTTTGATTCAAGCTCGCTTCCGACCTTTGAAGCCGTTTCACCGTCAGGAATGAGAGACACAACGCTGCCTGTTATATCGCCCTCTGTTATTATCGGCATTACGGCGGAAACAAAATATCCGCTGTCCTGATTGTCGGTTACATGAATGCGCTTTCCTTTTCCGTCGTAAGCATAAAATCCGCGTGCATTTATAATGCTGTCAAGCTCTGCTGACAATGATTTGTCCGCAAATTCCTTTTTCGGAGCGCCGGATACTGCGATTACCGCATCACGGTCCGTTATTACAACGCACAGATCGCAGGTTTTATGCAGTGTATCGGCATACTGAGCCGCAAAGGAGTTCAGTTCACCTATCGGAGAATATTTTTTAAAAATAACCTCGCCTTCGCGGTCTGTATATATTTCAAGCGGATCGCCTTCGCGGATTCTCATCGTCCGACGTATTTCCTTCGGAATTACCACACGCCCGAGATCGTCAATTCTTCTTACAATTCCTGTTGCCTTCATATATAATCTCCTGTTTTTCAAATTCATTTTGAATATATTTTTATTGTTTGTAATTTTTACGATACTATACGGTAAAATAAAAAATATCCTGTTTTTGTGCGCAACTTGTCATGGCGTCTGCTCCGCCGCGTCGTCCATGACGGCTTTTTGCGCCTTATTGAAAATATGCATATTAATATCTTGCTATGTTAGTTTGTACAAATGGCGGAAGATTATACAAGCGTAATTTTTATCGTGCCTTTGTTATTTATTTGTTTTGCGGATATGACGGGAACATCGTCATACTTTCTGCAGACTTGAAATATTTCGGTAATTAACTGCCGGCAGCTTAGTTAATTTTCGGTTGAATTTTTGTATTTTAAAATAAAAAGAAGATTATTTTTTGATTTCATACCGAGCATATTTCATATCATATATTATCATTATGTTACTGTTCAAAATATACATATACTTTCGGAAGCAGAAAGGTACGGTTTACCTATATGAAATTTAAAGTACCGACAATTACAGTGGTATTTCTTACCGCATGGTTTGTTGCTGCGCCCGACGCGGTAACCGCGGCAACGCTTGCCGCGGCGGCGGTTCATGAATTGGGACATATTGCTGCGGCAAAACTAATGAGGATTGATATATCATCTATTACTCTTCTTCCGCTTGGTGCCGATATAAATTTTTCACGAATGCGGAGCTACCGTGAGGAATTTGTGACTGCTTCCGCCGGAGCCGCGGTTAACCTTGTGACCGCGGTCTGCTGTCTGCCGTTGGCAAGAAGCGAATTTGCAAATTTATTTGTGACATCAAATATTGCGCTTGCTGTGATGAATCTTCTGCCGATTAAAACTCTTGACGGAGGAGGTACGCTCAAAAGCGTGCTTATGATGTGTCTTCCGCAGGATACAGCCGATCGGGTTTCCGAATTTGTTTCCTCTTTATTTCTTTTTGTTCTTTGGCTTTTGTCTGTTTATTTAATGCTCTCATCAGAAGGAGGATTTTCGTTGTTCGCGCTTTGTTCCGCAATTTTTATATCTGTTTATATGAGTTAGAAAAGCAATTGTTTTTAATATTTGCGGGAGATGTCCGTAAATAATGCAATCGAATAAAATTTACAATGTAAATGAAAATATTTTAACAATTTATATATCGTATGATATATAATACATAATGTATATTTATGGGTAAAACACTATAAAAATCTGAAAGGTTTTTGACAGATGAAAAACAAAAAACGCCAAAGCTCGTCACGTCCGCTTTTGGCATTTCTTCTAATCGTTATAGGTGTCGGATATCTTCTTAAAAATCTCGAAATCATTCCTGAATTTACGATATTTTTTGACGGATTCTGGACAATGTTTATAATTATTCCGGCAATTATAAATATAATTTCAGGAAAATCGCGTCGTGCGGGGTTTATTTGGCTTATTATTGGTCTTGCTCTGCTGTCAATGTGTATTGACGCACTTCGCGCATTCCGTCCCTTGTTAATTCCGGTTTTTTTAATTTTGCTCGGATTTATTCTTTTTACAAAAAAAGGTACTTTGAAATACAGACGGATATACAACAAATTGAGCGAGACTTATGTAAGATATCCGGTGTACCGTGCATTTTTCTCACGCAAGGGTATTTCGTCGTACGATAAGTCATATATCGGTGCATTCGCCTCGGCCTTTTGTTCTGAAATGTCGCTTTCCTTTTCGGAGGCCGAATTTTCTCATCCGGCTGTTCTTGATATAACAGCGGTTCTATCGACCGTAGATATTACCGTTCCGGTCGGTACGGATGTCCGTATTACTCACGGGAAAAACGGAAAAGCTTCAAAATCGAAGTCGGTATCTTTAAATACGGCTTCTGCGTACCGAGGAGGGGATACGTCTGTGCTTTTTTTAACGCCTCACAGTTTTTTCGGTCAAATTAATGTAAACTTTAGCTGATTTGTGCCGAAAAATATAACTGAAAGCAAGATGCTTCCCGCCTATTTTGTGTCGACATATAATTCTTATTGAAACGAAACGGCATCGAATATTTGTGAAAAATGATTTGTGATTTTAACAATACAAAAGACCTTTGGAGTCGCCTGAAAAGAGAATCCCGTCCTGTGCTATTATATGGAGTCGGGAACGGCGCGGATAAAATTTTTGATATATGCGGGGATTACGGCATTGAAATACTCGGAGTATTTGCAAGCGACGGATTTGTAACAAAAAGCGACGGCAGACGCCGATATTTCCGCGATATGACGATAATGTCCTACAGCGAGGCAAAGGAAAAATTCAAATGCCGCGATTATGTTATTTTGCTATGCTTTGCGAGCCGAATTCCGGAAGTGATAGACAATATATGCGGAATATCCGAGGAAAGGGAGCTGTTCGTCCCGGATGTCCCTGTTTGTCCGGACAGCGAGCTTTTTACGGCGGAGTTCTGCAGGCGGAATTTGAAAAAAATAGATGAGGCGAGAGAGATTTTTTCGGATGCCGAATCACGTCGGATTTTTGACGGAATTATAGAGGCGAGACTTACCGGATCGCTTTCGGCTCTTCTGGAGTTGTCTTCCGGAAAAGAGGATCCCGGTGAGTATTTTTTATCTTTTGAAGAATATCGGACTTATGTCGATCTCGGAGCATATAACGGTGATACTGTATATGAAATGTTGGGGAAGGCAAAGAATCTGCAGAAAATATATGCGGTGGAGCCTGACAAAAAAACGTTTAAAAGGCTAAGCTCATTTTGTGACAGGCTCAGCCTGAAACTTGACGGAGTTAATATTAAACCGGAAATTTGTCTCTTGCCGCTCGGTCATACGGATATTTCAGCCCGACTTGAATGCTGCCGCCCGGTAAGCATATGTACAAATCCCCGTAATCATGGCAGGGAGTGCGAAATTTTGCTTTACAATGCCGCCGCATGGAATCAAAGCGAGGATCTCGCTTTTTTCGGCAGCGGAAATCGAGGCAGCGGCAGCTTCCGTCACGGGCTTTGCAGTGAAGGCAGTTCAGATACTGTTTGTGCCGTCACGCTTGACGATATTTTAAACGGCCAAAGGGCTGACTACATAAAATATGATGTTGAGGGAGCGGAGCGGGAGGCTCTTGAGGGATCGAGTAAAACCATACGTAATTTTATGCCTGATATATGTCTGTCGCTTTATCACCGCTCGGAGGATATTTTTGAGCTGCCTCTTGCCCTGCATCGGATGGAACCTCGTTATAGCTTATATCTGAGAAGAAAGAGATGCCTGCCTGCATGGGAAATTAACCTTTACGCCGTGAAACGCCGGAGTTTTAAAGGCATTGACAAATAACATAAAATGGTTATAATGGGTATAATAAGAATTCTGCAGGTTAATTCAACAATAAAAATCTCCGGGCATATAATGTTATATGTCCGGAGTATAGATAATGAGCGCTGAATTGTAAATCCACGATTAATAAATCCACGACTTACATCGCCGCGAAAATCCGAAAACCACAGCGTTTAGTTCTGGTCGTCGGTTTCCTGTTCAAGAGCGGCAACGGTTTCGTGATATTTCCCGATAACTTCGTCTTCAAGAAGTTTTCTGAATTCTGCATTGATCGGATGAACTATATCACGATATGTGTTATCAGGGTTCTTTTTGCACGGCATAACGATAAAATACCGTTCGCGCGCATAAATAACCTTTACATCATGAACGGCAAGAGCTCCGTCAAACGTTACCGACGCAATCGCTTTCATAGGACCGTCGTTATCAAACAATTTCCTGAATTTAATGTCCGTGATCGTCATTATGATAACCTCCTGTTTTCATTTGATAAGCTCGGTCTTTTCCGATAGTGACAGGTATATCCGGCAAAAATGCGCAGAAATACATTGACCGATGTATGTAATTATAGAGTAACATTATGAATTTTGCTTTGCGGAAATAAAATTTTTCTTTTAACGTTATATGTATTTTTTGATTCTTTTGGATAAAATGTATAAAAACTTTGTTTACATTTGTTGCACATGCACAAATGTTAGGGAAAGGTGTCCACATGCTGACAATAATTGATTCGGATAAAACAAAAAATGAAAGTATTTCCCTGAGGGGGAAAAGCTTGTTTTTTATCGGTATAGGCGGGATTAGCATGTCTTCTCTTGCGATGATTGCATTAAACGGCGGTGCTGATGTCTGCGGGAGCGATCGAACCTGTTCTCCTCTTACGGAGAAAATGGAACGGAGCGGAATAAAGATATATTATTCGCATTCGGCATGCAACTTGCCGAACATATGTGACGCCGTGATTTACACGGCGGCAATTCACAACGGGAATCCTGAGCTTTCGGAAGCAAAGAAACGGGGAATTCCGTGCTTCTCTAGAGCAGACTTTCTCGGAAAGGTTATGCTTCCTTATGTAAATAGAATCGGAATTGCCGGAACTCACGGGAAAAGCACAACAACGTCGATGACTGCCATGATAGCTCTTCATGCAAATACAAATCCGACGATTGTAAGCGGTGCCGAACTTGAAGCGATAGACGGGGCATACAAAATAGGAGGCAGAAATTATTTCATTTTTGAAGCGTGTGAATATACAGATTCATTTCTTTCGTTCTACCCGACGACAGCTGTGATTCTTAATATAGAGCTTGAACATGTTGATTATTTTCACAGTCTTGAGCAAATAACGGACAGCTTTAAAAAATATATTTCAAGAGCCGACACCGCTGTCATATGTACCGACAGCAGCCCTGCGGTAAAGGCGGCCGAGGAATTTAGGGGGAAGCTTGTTACATACAGCATAAAAAGCTCTGTTTCCCCGCTGAAATCCGACGTTCATTATTTTGCGGATAAGATTACAGCCCGCGGGGAGAAAATTCGTTTTACCTTAGTCAGAATTTCGGATAATAACAGAGAGACCCTCTGCACAGTAGATTTAAATGTTCCCGGTGTTCACAATGTTTCCGACGCTGTAGCAGCCGCAGCAGCGTGTATAGAAAACGGAATGTCCGCATATTCTGTAAAAGCAGGCTTGCAGAGCTTCAAGGGTACAAAGAGAAGGCTTGAATATCGCGGTACCAGTGTTCACGGAGCTTCCGTCTATGATGACTATGCTCATCATCCTACCGAGATTAAAGCGACGCTTGCTGCTGCGCGCAGCTTCGGAAAAACTGTTTGGTGTGTGTTTCAGCCCCATACCTATTCAAGAACATACGGACTTTTTGATGAGCTTAAACTGTCGTTCGGAGACGCGGACAGACTTATAATAACCGACATTTACTCGGCGGGAAGAGAAGAGAATAGGAGCGGCGTAACATCGGAGCAGCTTGCGGACGCCATTATGGGCGCGTTGTATATCCCAAAGGGAAAACAGTTTGAGCAAATCAGCGAATATATATCGCAGGTGACAAACGAGGATGACGTCGTAATTGTCATGGGAGCCGGCGATATAATAACTTTATCGTCCGCTCTGATAGAAAAAGCAAAAAAGAAGTAAAAAAAGAAGCAAAAAAAGTAAAAAAAGAAGTAAAAGAGATCCGTCTTTTTCCGTCGCCGGCAATTGGGAGAAACCGGTTTTTTCGGTACTGACATTTGAGAAATGACTTTTACCGGAACTGCTGCAGCTTGACCGGATAAAATACAAAGCTTTTATCCTATAAGTAAAACAGCCGTATAGATTAAAGAAAGATAAAGAAAAATAAAGAAAAAGGAATTAAAAATGTTTTATCTTGTACATTTCATACTTCTCGTAATATTTGGAATTACGGCCGTGTATTGTGCAATGCACAGCTGATTTTGATACCGCTGAGAGCTTTTAAAAGCTCTCAGCGTATTTTTAATGTTTTTTATGATGAATACAAAGATTTAAAGAAAATTTCGGAAGGTTATAATTCGGAATCCGGCAAATTGTAAACAATTAATATAACTTGTGAAAAATAAATACTGCATATTGACACGGGAAATCAAAAATGTTATAATCACATGGTGGATGTTATTATTAACAGATACGAATGTTAAAAACGTTATTTTTTCACAGCAAAATTTATTGAATCACTTAAGAATTTAAACCTCATTTTAAATTTTGAAAATGAAATAAGCAGTTTGGACAGCTGAAAAAAGAGGTTGAAAGGAAAACTGATATGAATTTTGATCGCAGAGAAAAAATTCGTGACATGCTGCGAAATAAGCCTTTTGTGTCGCTGCATGAGCTCGAAGAAATGTTTCCTGATGTTTCAAGCATGACGCTTCGGCGTGACATTGATTATTTTGAAAAGCAAAGCGAGGCTATCAAGGTTCGCGGAGGCGCTCGTTCCATGAAGTTTATAACATCGTGTATGGAGGGCAAATTTTCGCTTAGAATGAACGAGCATCCTCAGGAAAAGCAGAAAATAGCAGATGTTGCCATCAAAATGATAGAAACCGAGAGATCGGTTTTCCTTGATTCCGGAACAACTATTTTTCAGCTTGCATCAATGATGCCGGATGAAAGACTCGTAATTACTACGACGGGACCGAATATCGCCCTTGAACTTATAAAAAAGAAGCTCCCGATTGTAAATTTGATAGGCGGCATGCTGAACCGCGACAGTATTTCGGTTTCCGGCAATGTTGCGGTAAAATACCTGTCCGATATTAATATCGACGTTGCGTTTATAGTTCCGTCAGGCGTATCCTCTGATAACGGATTTACCTGCGGAAATTACAGCGAATGTGAATTTAAGCGACTGGTGATTGAAAAGGCAAGAAGGACTGTGATTCTTACTGACAATTCAAAGCTTGACAAGGCACTTCCTTATACTTTCGCAGATTTCAGCATGATAGATACGATTATCACAGATAAGATTGTACCGCGGGAAATTGCAGAAGAGGCAAAGAAAAGCGGAACAAAAATAATAGCCGCCGATCTTGGCGTCTGACAATTTTTTTAACAGAAACGGGATGTTTTTCCCGATTATATATAATTCTGTACCAATTAATAAAAACAATGGAGGAAGATAAATACAATGGCAACATTAGTGATTATGCCAAGACAGGGACAAAGCGTTGAAAGCTGTGTTATTACCGAGTGGAAAAAGAAAAAAGGCGACAATGTAGCTGTAAAAGACGTCCTGTTTTCTTATGAAACAGACAAGTCCTCGTTTGACGAGGAGTCTGCTGCCGAAGGAATTTTGCTTGAGGTTTTTGCCGAGGAGGGAGACGATGTTCCGTGCCTGAATCCGGTGTGCATTATCGGAGCTGCCGGAGAGGATATTTCCGCGCTTGTCGCCGAGGCTAAAAAACAGCTCGGAGAAGAGGGCGCTGCTGAATCCGGAGCTGCTCAATCCGGAGCTGCTGAAGAGATTCAAAGCGGCGAGAAAGACCAAAATGCAAAAGAGACGCCTTCCGCGGCAGCTTCCGAAATTCCTGCCGCCGCTGCAAAATCGGAAGACGGTTTTATGAGAATTTCTCCGCGTGCGCGTCATCTTGCCGAAAAAACGGATGCTGATCTGTCAAAAGCAGTTCCTACAGGTCCGATGGGAAGAATTATCGAACGCGATATAAATTCTCTTTTGGATAAAGGACTTACAAACGCTGCCGCTGCAAAAGAGGAGCCTGCAGGTGCAGAGAATGCCGCTCCTGTATCGGCTGCTCCGGTTGCCGAATACGAGGATGTAAAGCTTCCGAATATTCGCCGTGTAATTGCAAAGAGCATGCACGCTTCGCTGTCAAATATGGCGCAGCTTACGCTTAATGCCACGTTTGACGCATCCGAAATTATGTCTTACAGAGCGTCGCTTAAGGCAAACGGCGAGAAGCTCGGTATGAACAATATAACGCTTAATGACATGGTTCTGTTTGCGGTTGCTAAAACCTTGCTCGGTCACCGCGATCTCAATGCAAATTATCTCGACGATAAGGATATTATGCGTTATTTTTCACATGTCAACCTCGGTGTTGCGGTTGATACTCCGCGCGGCCTTCTCGTTCCTACGGTATTTTGCGCTGATACGCTGTCGCTGAATGAGCTTGCTGCTCGGACAAAATCGGTGATTAAAGATGCTCAGGCGGGAACAATCAACCCCGATTTGCTCCGCGGCGCTTCATTTACCGTTACCAATCTTGGCTCTCTCGGCGTTGAAAGCTTCACACCTGTAATCAATCCTCCGCAGACCGGTATTCTCGGTGTTGATACAATTACAAGGCGCGTAAAGCTTGTCGACGGCAAGGATGTATTTTATAATGCAATGGGACTTTCCCTTACCTTCGATCATCGCGCTCTCGACGGTGCTCCGGCGGCGAAATTCCTCAAGGAGCTTTGTGCAAATCTTGAAAACTTTAATCTTCTGCTTGCAAAATAAGCCTTTATTTATATAGAAAGGAATATATACTGTTATGTATGATCTGATTATTCTCGGAGGAGGTCCCGCAGGATACAATGCCGCCGAGCGCGCTGCCCACGGCGGACTTAAGACTCTTGTGATTGAAAAAAGAGCTCTTGGCGGAGTGTGTCTGAACGAGGGATGTATTCCTACAAAAACGCTTCTCTATTCAGCTAAAATATACGATTACTCAAAGCATTGCAGCGAATACGGCGTTAAATTTGACGGAGCCTCAATCGACCATGAATATGTAATCGAACGCAAGAACAAGGTCGTAAAAATGCTTGTCGGGGGTATAGGCGCGACGCTTAAGAAAGCCGGCATTGACGTTGTAAACGATGCAGGAGAGATTCTGCGCCGCGACGGAGACGGTTTTGCGGTAAAGGCCGGAGACAATGAGTATACCGGCAAGAGACTTCTGATATGCACAGGTTCAACCGCCGCGGTTCCTCCGATACCCGGACTTCGCGAATCGGTCGAATCCGGCTTTGGCATGACTAACCATGAGATTTTGGATTTGAAGGAAGTTCCGAAAAATTTGGTTGTTATCGGCGGAGGAGTTATCGGTCTTGAAATGGCATCATATTTCTGCAGCATCGGGTGTAAGGTTACGGTTATCGAAATGCTCGATCACATAGGCGGACCTACCGATCGCGAAATATCTTCGATGCTACAGAAAGAGTATACCAAGAGAGGCGTCGAGTTTCTTCTCGGAGCTAAGGTTACGTCTGTCGGTTCCGACTGCGTAAATTATGAGCTCGGCGGGAAGCAGCTCTCCGCAAAAGCAGATCGTGTACTTATTTCTATAGGACGCCGTGCGATGACGCAGGGAATAGGACTTGAAAATATCGGAGTTCTTACCGAACGCGGTGCAATTGTCACAAACGATTACGGACAGACAAATGTTGCGGGAGTATGGGCTGCAGGTGACGTAAACGGCAAATCAATGCTCGCGCATACGGCTTACCGTGAAGGCGAAGCGGCTATTAATAATATGCTCGGCAAAAAAGACCGTGTGAATTATTCTGCCATTCCGTCGGTCATTTATACAAATCCGGAGGTGGCAGCCGTAGGAGAAACCGAAGAATCGGCAAAGGCTAAGGGGCTTGATGTAATCTCCAAGACTGTTACTCTTAAGCTCAGCGGAAGATATGTTGCGGAAAACGAGGGCGGAAACGGCGTAATTAAGCTTATCGTCGGAGCCGAACACAAAAATGTTCTCGGAGTTCATATGATAGGAACATATGCTTCCGAAATGATATACGGATGCGCTATGATGGTAGACAAACAGATGCGTATTGAGGATATTCAGAAAAGCGTTTTCCCGCATCCGACGGTCGGAGAGGTTCTCAGAGAAGCTGCGTTTATGTTCTGAGTATCTGACGCTGTTTATTCTGCATGTCCGGAATTTATATCCGGACGGCAATAAAATAAATCAAACAATAAAAAGTAATATAAAGAAGGAGTACAATTATGCCAAAGTCACAATTTGTTGACCCGAAGAAAGCTTTTGAACCCGGCTATATACATTTTGAGGATATAGCCGTATGCCAGTACAATAAGACGCTTGCGGAAGAGAAAAAGATTTACAGCAAGGACGATTTTATTCGTATCTACAGAGATATGCGTATCATTCGCGAGTTTGAAACAATGCTGAATGAAATCAAAACAAAGAGTGAGTACAACGGAGTAGCATATAACAATCCGGGACCTGCGCACCTTTCAATAGGCCAGGAGGCTTCCGCGGTCGGAGAAGCTTACAGTCTCGATATTGACGACCTCACCTTCGGCTCTCACCGCAGCCACGGAGAAATACTAGCTAAAGGTCTTTCGTCTATCAATAAGCTTGACGAAAAAGAGCTTTACGACATAATGAAAGATTTCCTTGACGGAACGGTTCTGAATGTAGTTGAAAAGCATATGAACGCCGGAGGAGATATTAAGGAGCTCGCAATCAACTTTCTTCTTTACGGCGCGCTTGCCGAAATATTCGCAAGAACAACCGGCTTTAACCGCGGTCTCGGCGGTTCAATGCACGCGTTCTTTATTCCTTTCGGAATTATGCCTAACAATGCGATCGTAGGCGGAGGAGCACCTATAGCACTTGGCGCTGCCCTCTATAAGCGCAGCAATCATAAAAAGGGAATCGTTGTTGCAAACTGCGGTGACGGTGCATGCGGACGCGGTCCTGTTCTTGAATCCTTCAACTTTGCTTCTATGGATCAGATTACAAAGCTGTGGAACGACGGCAAGGGAACCGGAATGCCGATTCTCTTCAACGTTTTCAACAACCACTATGGAATGGGCGGACAGACAAGAGGCGAAACAATGGGCTATGATATGGCTGCACGCCTCGGTGCCGGCTTCAATCCCGATATGATGCATGCAGAACGCGTAAACGGCTACGATCCGCTCGCAGTTATCGACGCTGTAACAAGAAAGAAGGAACTTCTTGTAAACGGAAAAGGTCCGGCTCTGCTTGACGTTGTTACCTACCGTGTTTCCGGACATTCTCCTTCGGACAGCTCTACCTACAGAACACCCGAGGAGATAGAAGCATGGAAAGCGGCAGATCCGATTCTTGCATTTAAGAATAAGCTTATCAAGGGTAAAATTGCTACAGAAAACGAGATTGCGTCTATTGACGAAGCTATAATTAACCGTATTACTGAAACTGTTAAGCTTGCTATCAACGATGAAATATCTCCGCGTATGGATCTTGACAAAAATCCTGATGCCATATCGTCTATCATGTTCTCAAACCAGAAGGTCCACAGCATGGATCCCTCGCGCGAGGCTGAAATGCTTACATCCAAAGAGGACTGCGCTCGTGTGAAAGAAATTGCAGGAAAAATCCGTACCGCTAAGGATGAAAACGGAAAGCCCGTTTCTAAAATGAAGCTGTACAATATTCGTGACGGTCTTTGCGAACCGATTATAGATAAATTCTATGACGATCCGACGCTTATCGCATACGGAGAGGACAACCGTGATTGGGGCGGAGCATTCGGAGTATATAAGAAGATTACCGATTCTGTTCCTTACCATCGTTTCTTCAACTCTCCCATTTCCGAGTCTGCAATTGTCGGTTCCGCAGTAGGATATGCAATGTGCGGCGGGCGTGCAATCGTTGAGCTTATGTATGCTGACTTTATCGGCTGCGCCGGCGACGAAATTTTTAACCAGATGGCAAAATGGCAGGCTATGAGTGCCGGTATTCTCAAAATGCCGATTATTCTCCGTGTTTCCGTAGGCTCAAAATACGGTGCGCAGCATTCCCAGGACTGGACTGCTCTGACGGCTCATATTCCGGGCTTGAAAGTTGTATTTCCGTCTACTCCTTATGATGCAAAGGGATTGATGACAGCGGCTCTCGAGGGAACCGATCCGGTAATTTTCTTTGAATCTCAGAGAATTTACGACAAGGGAGAGGAATTCCACGAGGGCGGAGTTCCGAAGGAATACTATGAGGTTGAATTCGGTGATCCCGATATTAAACGTGCGGGCAAAGACGTGACAATTTTAACAATCGGAGCTGTTCTTTACAGAGCTCTTGAAGCTGCTAAAACTCTTGAAGAAAAATACGGCATTTCGGCAGAGGTTATCGATACACGTTCAATTGTTCCGTTTGATTATACAAAGGTTATAGAGTCGGTAAAGAAAACCGGAAAAGTGATTATAGTCGGAGACGCATGCGAGAGAGGCTCTATCATGAAAGATATGGCCGCAAATATCAACGAGTTCGCGTTTGATTATCTTGACGCTCCCGCTGTTGCATACGGTTCACGCAACTGGATCACACCTGCATTTGAGCTTGAAAAATATTACTTCCCGCAGGCAGATGGTATTATAGACTGTATTCATGAAAAGCTTATGCCGATTCCGGGATATGTACCTACTCATAATTTCAGCGATGTTGAAAAGATGAACCGATCAAAGCTCGGACTTTAATTTTCGGCATATAAGGCATATAAATAGTATATTTACTATTGTTAAAAGCAAGATAAATATCCGCTCCCAAAACAGGCGGATACCGTTCGGTTTTTTTCGGCGGCGGCGCAGATTCGCCGCCGGAATACCGTATAACGGAGTTTTTGAATACATATAGCCGGACTTCGATTATCCGCTTTTAAAAGACTGCAGAATGTGTTTTTTATCACGCGGTATTCGCTTGTCCGGCTTTTATTTAATGTGTCCGCTGCCTGCGGAACGGAGGATTGGCGTGAAAATCAGGAAATTCAAAAATACAGTACACATTTTTTCACGCTTAATTTGTGCCTGTCGGCACAAATGCAAGGAAAGGTATGATAATTTAAGATGATTATATATCATAACGATTGTACAGAACCGTATGAGAACATGGCGACCGAGGAGTATCTGCTCGATTCTGCCGGAGAAGAAGATATTTTTATGCTTTGGAGAAATGAACCGGCGGTGATAATCGGATGCAATCAAAATGCATACGCGGAAATCAACTTGGAAACAGCTGAGAGGAAAAATATTAAGATTGTCAGGAGGCTTACCGGCGGCGGCGCGGTCTTTCATGATCTCGGAAATTTAAATTACACATTTATCAGTGCCGACATTGAAAACGGAACGCTGAATTTTGCAAGATTTTGTGCTCCTATTATAGAGGCGCTGAAGGAGCTCGGACTTAATGCCGAGATGTCGGGCAGAAATGATATTACTGTGGACGGATTCAAGGTTTCGGGGACGGCACAATGTGTCAGAAACAGACATATCATGCATCACGGAACGCTTTTATGGTCGGCAGATTTATCGGATATGGCAGATGTTCTGCGTCCTGATGAGACAAAGCTTGCAAGTAAGGGCATAAAGAGTGTTCAAAGCCGTGTAGGGAATATTTCTTCATTGCTGAAAAAGATTTATGAAGATGTAGACGCATCTGACAGCATGCAAAATACAAAAAAATATTCCGAACCTATAGGTGCTGAAAAAAAATTCAAAACTGCGAATTTAAAAATATTGCCTGAATCCGCGGATGATTTCAGAAGCTATCTCGAAGCACGCTTCGGTAATAATATAACATCTTTGTCTGCCGAGCAGCGCAGTGAAATCCGAAAGCTTGCGGATGAAAAATATTCTTCATGGGATTGGATTTTTGGGAAATCGAAAGAGTATACACGAAGAAAAAAAGCGAGATTTCCGTATGGGCTTGTCGAAATATCGGTTACTCTCGACCGCGGAATAATCAATGAAATATCGATACAGGGAGATTTCTTTGGAAGTAAGCCGATAAGCGAGCTTGAAGAAAAGCTGTGCGGCGTCAGATTTGTCCGCGATGAGATTATAAAAGGACTCTCCGATGTTGACAGCTATATTTTCGGTGCGATTCCGAATGAAATTGAACAGCTGATTATTGGCTGATAGGTTTTATTTGTAAACTCTGCGTTAATATTTAAACGCTTTTGTTTACTAATGTGTAAAAGTGTGATATTATTAAATTATGTATATTATAACTAAAATCAAAGTATCCCCTAATTCTGTGTCGGAGGTTTCCGCCGTCTTTTTGCGGCAGCGGTACATTCTGTCACCGCGGCGCGTCAATTCGGTGCTTCAAGATTTATTGAACTGAATGAACACCTTTGCCGCATTAAGTTATAAACCGTAGGATACCGGTGGTAAGATGCTGCTCGCTTATAAGTCAGCTGACAGGACATCTATTTATATGATGTTAGCTGATAGGATGCCGATTTAAAGGACAATGACCGGTAGGATGTGGGCTGACAGGTATCAGGTCCTGCAGATATGTGAGGACTTGATTTTTGATATTGGTTTATTGTTCTTAATTGAATATACAAAGAATATACAAATATAATTTTCCCGATCAATATAACGGAGGAAAAATCATATGTCTGCAAAAGGTCTTCGTGACGAAAATACTGATTTTCTTTTTAACGCGATCGTTTCCCTTAAGGATATTGAGGAATGCTATGGTTTTTTTGAGGATTTATGCACAATAGCGGAAATAAAAGAGATGTCTAAACGTCTTTTGGCTGCTAAAATGCTGAATGAAAATTGCGTTTACAATAAAATTTCCGAGACAACAGGTCTCAGTACCGCAACTATCAGCCGTGTAAACAGATGTCTTAAGTATGGCAACGACGGCTATAAAACTGTACTAAAAAGACTGAGTGACAGCGAAAGCGACAAATAAAACTTTCCTTATTTGTCGGTTGCAATAAGAAATTTAATCCTTTGTCAGCCTTCGGCAAGGGATTTATTTTGTACTTCAGGCGGCATATTTATACGTAAATACGGTTTAGCTGCCGGAAAGGAAGCAAAAAAATGAATATGGAAAATTCAGCCGTAACTTACGGAAGACAATACTCTGTGCTTGCCCCTTATTACGAAAAACTCAATTCTGAAGCTGACTATAATAAATATGCTGATTTTATCGAAAGGGAAATAAAGCTGCACGGTAAGGAAAAAACCGAGATAGTTCTTGAGCTTGCGTGCGGGACAGGCGCTGTTACAAGAAGACTTGCGGAACGAGGTTTTGATATGATCGGAGTTGATATTTCCGAAAATATGCTCTCGGAAGCGTACCGTATTGAACACTCTTTGGGCTCGGAAACCGAATCGGTCGCCGGACGGCGGCGACGGAAAAATTCCGAAACGCTGTATCTTTGTCAGGATATACGCAGTTTTGAACTTTACGGAACCGTAAGTGCTGCCGTATGCTGTCTTGACAGCTTAAATTATCTGACGGATCCCGGTGATCTCGAAAAATGTTTCAAAACACTTCATAATTATCTTGAGCCGAACGGAATATTTATTTTCGATGTAAATACTCCGTACAAATTTCAAAATATTTTTGCCGGAAGGGATTATATTATCGAATCTGAAGGTGTTCTGTGCGCATGGCAAAACGAATATAATGAAAAAAGCAAAATATGCAGGTTTTATCTTTCTCTGTTTACCGACTGCGGAAACGGTAAATGGATTCGGAGCGATGAAATACAGAGCGAACGGTGCTACAGTATGACCGCGATAAAAAGGGCTCTTAAAAAATGCGGTTTTGATATTATAGGTGTGTACGGAGATATGAACGGGTCGCCTGCGGATATAAAAAATGAACGCTGGTTTTTTACCGCTAAACGAATATGACTGAAAGCAAGATGTCATCTGCCTCTTTTATATTGGGCTAGGCAGTTTTTTATAACGTTTGTATAATTTTCCGAAATGTGTCCCATTGCGTTGCTTTTCTAATTATTTAAATGTTTTTTGCCTCTGTCACAAAAATATATTAGATTCATATAATGGTAAATATAAGAGAAACAAAATAAAATATTCCGGTCTATTTGTATTTTCTTCAGCCTTTCTTCCGATATGGCGCGGAAAACTGTCACAAATTTGGTTGCGGATTGCGCAGAGTCGTGTTCCGTAACGAACTTACATTACTTATTGAAGACGGGTAAAATTTTTTTCCAAAAAACTATTGACAAAAGGTTTTTTGTATGATATAATCTTAAACGTCGCAGAGACAACGACATAAATACGGGAGCATAGCTCAGCTGGGAGAGCATCTGCCTTACAAGCAGAGGGTCATAG
>CAOKER010000008.1 GCA_948467545.1 uncultured Eubacteriales bacterium | reverse complement strand
TCGAGTTTTTTCGGCAAGCCTCTTGAAATATATGATAAAATGTGTTATAATATATTTCACGTCGGTGCCGGGATTCCGGTGGGTATTTATGCGTGTTGAGCACATAAATATCAGGAGATGCGGAGCGTCAACTCTGCAAATCTGCCGGCGCTTTTTTACGTCCTGCCGGTTCAGACAGTATTCAGTTTAAAACTTAAAATTATAAAATGATAACTTAGATTATATAAATTATATCATAAAATAATAGTCTTGTCAAGACTATTGTCAAAAAAAATCTAACAGAGTCGAATAGCCGGCTTGCATCCATTAATAATTTAATTTTAATCTTCTGCCAAAACAGTGGAAAAATATTAAAACTTGTGTTAAAATAGTCCCGGAGCTAAAGCTTTTCGATAAACGACTTTTGTTTCGCTGTCGGCGGCGATTTTGCATAACAAAACCACAAAATACTGCAGTTTCGTAATTTTATATTAGATTATAGTTAGGTTATACACATAAAGTCTTTCAGAGCAAGACTTTGCGGCAGACGCCGACCGTGCAGGGCGCGGTTGTATAATTGACGGTGGAATATTATTTAAAATATTATTAAATTGGAGATAAAGCAGGTAATTCCATGATAAAAATATTGTTGGTTGAAGATGACAAGAGCATAGTTTCAAACCTGACTCAATTTCTAACCGCCGAAGGTTATGAGGTTAAAAGCGCATCGGGACAGACAAAGGCCCTTAATCTGCTGGAGAATGAAAGATTTGACCTTGTACTTTTGGATATATCTCTGTCGGAGGGCAATGGTTTTGCGGTGTGCAAAGCTATAAAATCAAACTACAATATACCGGTGATTTTCCTTACCGCGTCGGGAGACGAATACAGTACGGTGACGGGATTTGAGCTCGGTGCGGACGACTATATAGCCAAGCCCTTCCGTCCGCGCGAGCTTGCTTCGCGTATACGCAATATCCTCCGATTGACGGGCGGAACGGAAACGGTTATAAATCTCGGAAAAATCACAGTTGATACTGTAAAGGGAGCTGCGAGTAAAAACGGAAAGGACTTATATCTGTCCGCGCTTGAATATCGTTTGCTGCTTTTCTTTCTTAACAACCGCGGCAGGATTCTTTCAAGGCCGCAGCTTCTTGAAGCAATCTGGGACGTCGCGGGAGAATTTGTCAACGACAATACGCTTACCGTATATATAAAGAGACTGCGCGAAAAGATTGAGGATGATCCGCAAAATCCGAATATTATAAAAACGGTCCGAGGACTTGGATATAAGGTAGAACTGTAATGAATTTTTTCAGGAATCCGGAAATTATAAGAACGCTGTCCGTTTACGGTGTTCTGTCGGCTGCGGCGTTCTTGTCGGCGTATATAATCGAAAGAAAATACTGCGCGTTTATTTTAATCTTATGTATTATTTTTATCACTATCTATCTGTTGAGCACTTACAGACGTTACAGGCGGATATACGAGCTATCCTCCGACATTGACAGAATACTTCACGGAAGCAATCATCTGCCGTTTAAATCATATTCCGAGGGAGAACTCGGTGTTTTACAGAGCGAGATATACAAGATGACAGTACGGCTGAGAGAACAGCAGCAAAAACTGCAGGAGGACAAAATATATCTTGCGTCGTCAATAGCGGACATTTCTCATCAGATACGCACTCCGCTGACGTCGGTCAATCTTCTTGTGTCTTTTTTGTCTGACGCAGCTGTATCGGATGCTGAACGCCGAAAATTTTCTCAGGAATTGTATGACCAGCTTGCGCGTATAGATTGGCTTATTACGGCTTTGCTCAAAATTTCAAGGCTTGACGCAGGAATCGTACAGCTTAACAGGGAGACCGCGTCTTTTTCGGAGCTTTTGAAGCGGGCGGCGGCGCCGCTCTTGATTCCGATGGAGCTCAGGGAACAGACCCTCTCGGTGGAAACAGACGGAACATTTTCGGGAGATATATCATGGACATGCGAAGCTCTGACAAATATTGTAAAGAACTGCATGGAACACACTCCAAACGGGGGTGAGATTAAAATCAGGGCGCTGGAAAATGCGCTCTTTTCCGAAGTTGTAATTTCAGACAACGGCTGCGGAATCGACAAGGATGATCTTCCGCATATTTTTGAACGCTTTTATAAGGGAAAGGATTCGGACGATAGAAGCATAGGAATCGGACTTGCGCTTGCAAAGATGATAATAACAAAGCAAAACGGAACGGTTAAAGCGGAAAATAAGCCTGACGGCGGAGCAATGTTTACTATACGTTTTTACAAGGGCACCGTTTGAGCTTTGCGGTTCTTGGCATACTTATCCCGTGCGCACCGACAGGATGAAAGTGACGTTTTTGTTATTTTAAAGTCACCGACGAGTCACTTATGCAAAGTAAAATACACTCGAACAAACGTAAAGGAGAGTTTTACATGGAGATACTGAGGGTTGAAAATCTTTGCAAAGTATACGGAAAAAATGAAAATGAAGTCAGGGCGCTTGACAATGTATCTTTTTCGGTGAACAAGGGAGAATTTATAGCTATAATCGGACCGTCGGGTTCGGGAAAATCCACACTGCTGCACATACTTGGAGGCGTTGACAAGCCTTCCGGCGGAAAGGTATTTATGGACGGAAACGACGTTTATGCTCAAAACGACGAGCAGCTTGCCATATTCCGCCGCCGTCAGGTCGGACTTATCTATCAGTTTTATAATCTTATTCCGGTTTTAAACGTAGTTGAAAATATGACGCTGCCCGTTCTAATGGACGGGCAAAAGGTAAACGACGACAGACTGAACGAGCTTCTCACTACTCTCAAGCTTAAAGGGCGCGAAACCCATCTTCCGAATCAGCTTTCGGGAGGTCAGCAGCAGCGTGTTTCTATCGGCAGGGCTCTGATGAATGCGCCGGCTGTCGTTCTTGCGGATGAACCGACCGGAAATCTTGACAGCAAAAACAGTCAGGAAATTATGGAGCTTTTGAAGATGTCGAATCAGAAATACAATCAAACGCTGGTGATTATCACCCATGATGAAAACATTGCTTTGCAGGCTGACCGAATTATCGCAATCGAGGACGGAAAAATCAAGCGCGACGAGGTGATTCGCAGATGAATATTTTAAACAAGGTCACGCTGAAATCACTTCAGAAAAATAAAACACGGACGGTTGTAACCATAATCGGAATTGTTCTGTCGGCGGCCATGATATGCGCGGTAACTACGTTTGCCGCCAGTCTGCAGGACTATCTGCTCAGAAATTCATTGTACAGCGAAGGAGATTGGTACGGAAGCTCGCAGAACACAGATTATGCGTCTTATGAAAAAATTAAGGCTTCCGAAGAAATTTCATCGGCGGTTTATACCCAGCAGCTTGGGTATGCGGTCGCAGAGGGCTGTAAAAACGAATATAAGCCGTATATATATTTGCTCGGCGCGTCCGACGGTGCCGAGAACAGTCTTCCAATACACATAACGTCAGGCCGTTATCCGTCTTCACCGGATGAAATTTTGATTCCGGAACATCTTTCGTCAAACGGCGGAGTAAAATATAATGTCGGCGATGTTCTGACTCTCGGCCTCGGTGCGCGCATGTCTGAAGGGTATCCTCTTACTCAGAGTGAGCCGTTTTATACAAAAAATATAGATGGTGAAATAACAGTAGGGGACGAGGAGCTGCGGATAAGGGAAACACGCACATATACCGTGTGCGGTTTTTATGAGCGTCTTCCTTTAGTTCTTGAAAATTCTTCGGCACCGGGCTATACAGCTTTTACACTTGCTGACGTTCCCTCCGACGATTATGTGTACGACGTCTATTTTAAAACAAAAAGTCCGGGCGGCGTAGATGATTTCATGGAGGAAAATTCGATTGACGGCGCTGTCAACAAAGATGTTTTGATGTGTTACGGCGTAACCGGCTTTAACAGTTTCAATATTGTGATTTCAAACCTGGCTGCCATTGTCATAGGTCTTATAATGTTCGGTTCGATTTCCCTTATTTATAACGCTTTTTCCATTTCGGTGTCCGAGCGTACAAAGCAATTTGGACTGCTGTCGTCTGTCGGGGCAACAAAGAAGCAGCTGCGTAAAACGGTATTTTTTGAAGCTGTTTCTGTCAGCATTGTCGGCATTCCTCTCGGTATTATTGCCGGCACTGTCGGAATCAGCATTACGGTTATGCTGATCGGGCAAAAATTTAACTCGCTGGGATTTGGATTTACACTTGGTATGAGGCCTGTTGTTTCAATTAAGCCGATGATACTTGCCGCGGTTATTTCCCTTATTACTGTCTTAATATCCGCGTGGATACCGTCAAAAAGAGCCACACGGATTTCTGCGGTGGAAGCTATACGTCAAAACCTTGACGTCAATGCAAAGGGAAAACAGGTAAAAACATCAAAATTGAATTATAAGCTGTTTGGTTTGCCCGGTATGCTCGCAAGCAAGCACTACAAGCGCAGCAAAAAGAAATACAGAGCGACAATTTTAAGTCTGTTTATGAGTATAGTCCTGTTTGTTTCAGCTTCGTCGTTTACTAACTATCTTATGGATTCCGCTTCGTCGGGATTGTCAAAAAACAGCTATGATCTTGTGTTTCGGGCGGACGAAGACGATTTTTCAAAGATTTCGGCGGAGGAGCTGCTTGCGCTGATTACGGACAGTAAAAATATTACGGAGGGGGCGTATATACAAAATCTGTCCTTCTCCGGAACGGCTGATAAAAAATATTTCAGCGAGGAATATCTAACCGTCGCTAAAGAGCAGGATATGGACGCGGGCGGCTCGGATTTGTCGGTAATTGCGAGTGTCATTTTTGTAGATGACGGCCAATTCAAAAAATTATTGAGTAATTATGGGCTGAACGAAGAGGTTTATATGAATCCCGACGCGCCTTTAGCTGTTACTTTGGATGGAAGCACATCCTTTAATATCGCAACGGAAAGATATGAAAAAATAAATTATCTGAACACAAATGAATTTGAAATTTCATTTGAAAGGCCTAAGACGATAGACGGTTATTCTTATTATGACAGATACGAAAACGAGAGCGGAGAAATTATTTTTCAGTATATGAATGACCTGACCGGCGAGACGCTTGAAGCTGCGAGGGATGAATACTGCATCGACTATACGCTGAAATCGGGCCGAACAATATATGATAAGCAGTTTTACTTTAATAATGACGGATTGGGAATCGCGATGATATATCCGCAAAGCTTGAAATCATCGGTATTTCCCGAAGAAAAATTCGACGAGCAAAGGGTAAGTTTCTTTTTCAAATCAAGCGACCACAGTCTCGGCTGCGGGGAAATAAAGGAGATACTTGAGGAAAAGGGACTTGATGCTATAAGAGTGACAGATTATGCGGAGACGGTAGAACATTCCAGAAATCTTGTTGTAATTATAAAGGTGTTCTCTTACGGCTTTATTGTGCTTATATCTCTCATTGCGGCCGCAAATGTATTTAACACAATATCTACCAATATAAGCCTGCGCCGACGCGAATTTGCTATGCTTAAATCTGTCGGCATGACGTCGCGGGGATTCAACAAAATGATGAATTACGAATGTATTCTGTACGGTTCAAGAGCTCTGCTTTTGGGGCTTCCGGTTTCTGTGGGGATTACCTTCCTTATATACAGTTCGGTTGAAAAAGGATTTGATACTTCTTTTCAACTGCCGTGGGCGGCGATCGGTATATCGGTGCTCAGCGTATTTGCGGTGGTTTTTGCAACAATGATGTATTCTATGAATAAGATAAAGAAAGACAATCCGATCGACGCTCTGAAAAATGAAAATCTATAGCCGGATTATTTTATAAAAATTCGTGTATCGGTTATGCAGAAAGGCGGCGGCTTTTTATGAAAAAAAGAAAATTGAGGATTACATCTATGATTTCCGTGCTCCTGTTGCTTATTTTTCTTGGGGTGGGAGCTGTACTGGGAATTGATTTCTTTGTAAAAAAATCGACGGAAAACAATATAATTACCTCCGGAGAGGCTGCCGCGGTTTCTGACGCCGATTGTATTCTTGTCCTCGGCTGTCAGGTAAATCCCGACGGCTCTCCGAGTGATATGCTGGCGGACAGACTGAGGATGGGGGTGGAGCTGTACAATCTCGGGGCGGCGCCGAAGCTGCTTATGAGCGGAGACCACGGACGAGAAGAATACAATGAAGTCGAGACGATGAAACGGTACGCGGTTGACTCCGGAATAGTATCTTCCGATGTTTTTATGGACCATGCTGGCTTTTCTACTTATGAAAGTATATACAGAGCAAAGGAAATTTTTGAAGCTGACAAAGTAATAATCGTAACGCAAAAATATCATTTGTACCGCGCTCTCTATATTGCGGAAAAGCTCGGCGTTGAAGCGTACGGCGTGGCGTCGGATTATCACGCCTATTTGGGACAGTCTAAAAGAGAAGTCCGCGAGGTTCTTGCAAGAAACAAGGATTTTATAATCTCTGAGATAAAGCCAAAGCCGACATATTTGGGAGAGGCTATACCTGTCAGCGGCAACGGAGATATAACTTAGGCAGGATGTCCTGCGCCTCTAAGGCGGGTTCCGTTTTTGCGGGCAGCAGGTAATACAAAACTCTGCTGATTGTTTGCTCTAACAGCTGACGCTACATATGAAGCGCATCGTGACGGTAAGCTTATTACAGTTTATTACAAGCTTATTTTATTTTATATGACCTTGACAATTGAACCAATGACCGAAAGGAGTAAGCCGAATGTGCAGACGATATGCTGTCGTTATTGTTTTATCCGCAGTTTTAATACTTGCCGCGTCCGTGTTTCTTTTGGTTTACTTTAATCCGTTTGCCGAAAAAGTCTATACCTCCGAAGATTTCGGTATAAATACGGTACACAGCGCAGTGGATTTCAACGGAAACGGTACGGACGATTATACCGATTTGTTGCTCGGCGCAAAGGCTGACGCGGAAAATCGTCCGCAGTACGATCCGGTTTATTATGACAGCGGGTATCCTCCCGATAACATCGGAGTATGCGCCGATGTTATATGGAGAGCCTTTAAAGCGGCAGGATATTCGCTGCGTGATATGGTAGATAACGATATAATCAACCGCCCGGAGGCATATCCTAAGGTGGTAAAACGGGATAACAATATAGACTTTCGGCGTGTTCGGAACTTAAGAATCTTTTTTGATAAATATGCGGTATCTCTGAATACTGATATAGAACAGATTGCGGAATGGCAGGCCGGCGATATTGTAATTTTCGGTGATGATAAGCATATCGGGATTGTATCGGATAAACGCAATCGCGACGGTCAGCCGTATATTATACATAACGGAGGACAGAAGAAGAGGGAAGAGGATTATTTGAGGAATGCCGATATAACCGGACATTACAGGTTTGACGCTTCGCTGATTGACGCAAAAAATTTGATAGAATGGGCGGGGTGAGCGTAATCGGCCGTTGAGCATGGCGACGGCGGCATTTGCATTCAGTCTTTAAGTCGGTGGGTTTAAGACGATAAAAAGCAATAACCGGAAGATTCAAAAAATCTTCCGGTTCGTTTTTTCTGTATTAATATGTCTGTTCGGCAAAAAATACAGGTTTTATTGCTTGTGTAGATATCAGACAATCTGTTCTTTTACTTTAGAACGTTTGCCGACACGGTCACGCAGATAGTAAAGCTTAGCGCGGCGTACTTTACCGTGACGAACAGTCTCCACCTTTTCAACATGCGGTGAATGAATCGGGAAAGTTTTCTCAACGCCTACACCGTAGGAAACACGGCGAACAGTAAATGTTTCGCTGATTCCGCCGCCCCTTTTTGCGATAACGGTGCCTTCAAAAATCTGAATTCTTTCGCGGTTTCCCTCTTTAATTTTGTCATGAACCTTCACGGTGTCTCCGACATTGATTTCGGGTACTTCCTTTTTTAACTGCTCGCTTACAAAAGCCTGTAACTTATCCATTTTGGCTTCCTCCTTGATAATATCGGACATTCGTGCGGAGCTTCACAGAGGACTGCCCGTTTTTTACTATGTTGTTAGAACACAATATTATTTATTATTATATCATACTTTTACTTATTTTGCAATACCTAAACATAACTTTCAGTAGGACTTTTTTTACTTTTGGTTTTCGGATACATCCTTTTTATTTTTACAATCTTTTATAAATTACTTGACAATCAGTATGTATTGTGGTATAATATTTTAAGTATTGAGCTTTAAGATACAAGTTTTATTTTTCTGTCAGAACGGTGGTTTTGCAGGGTGAAACGGGGTATCTTATGCGGGTTTTATTTTAGGATATGACAATAAAAGATTTTAGATTAAAGATAAAACCGATATATCGGGGTGTGGCTCAGTTTGGTAGAGCGCTTGGTTCGGGACCAAGAGGTCGGGTGTTCGAGTCACCTCACTCCGACCAACCGAAAAATCCCCGCACGCGAATCGCGTGCGGGGATTTTTTATTGTTTTTGGGTTATGCTGACCGACAGCTTGCTTTTGTATATAGCAACATGTATACAATTAAAACCGAATTGTTATAACAATTCGGTTTTAAAGAGTATTTTGACATGGAGTAAAACGGGGAAAATTTAAGCTGTTGTTTTATTCTTCAGCTGTCGCTTTTATTTTAATAAAATTGTTGTTATAGTAATCAGAATGCTTTGCGAGCTCTGCGTTGAAATTGTCGAATCCGTATTTTTCGGCAAGGGTTTCAAGCCCTGAGAACAAGTTTGTTCCGAGACCGAGACGTTCTCCGTCTATTTGGCAGCCGATGGCAGCTAAAGCAGTCGGAAACATATCCATGGGCGTTATTATACGATTCTTTATGTTTTCGGCTTTTGCCGACGAGTTGATAATGCAGTTATAGACATGTCTATCATACTCCGAGTCTATATTTCTGGAAAAATATCCGGCATCCATGCTGAGGTGATCTCCGCAAATAATAATTGCGGTGTCCTCATAAAAGTTCTGCTCTTTAATCCAGTCGACAAAAGCGGCGGTCTGTCTGCTGGAGCATGCGATGACGTTTTCGTAATTTTCTGTATACTCATTCCCGCACAGGTCGCATTTATATCCGCCGATATGATGTGTATCTACTGTCAGCATTGTAAAGGCAAACGGCTGACCAGATTCTGACATTTCGGTCAGTTTCTGTTTGGCATATTCAAACAGATGTTTGTCTTCCATTCCCCACCAGACACGATAGTCCGAAGGAACGATTCCGTCATTTCTGGCTGAATTCAGGTCGTAAACATAGTCTGTTCCATGCTGCAGATAGTAGTCGTCTCTGCCTGCAAAGCTTGCGTCTGATCCAACCATCAGTGCCTGAAGATATCCGGCGTCATGCAATATATCCTGAATTGTGCAGAGACCGGGAAGTATGGTTTTATAATTTCCAAGCGTATTTCCGTTGACAGGGACAGACAGCGGTACACCGGATGTCTGCGCGATCATGGATGCTACCGTCCAGGTTGTGTTTTGTGTGACGCCCCATCCTCCGACTCCGCTGTTATGCGAGAAATTTGTGTTTTCTTCCGCAAGCTGATAGAGCTCAGGTATAAGATTATACGGTTCCGCACCTCCTAAATCTTCGGAAAGATAGGAGGTTTCCATAGATTCTAAGTATATATAAATAAGGTTTCGTTTTTTGTCCGGAAATAATATTTCGGTATTTTCGGGGGCGATATATTCGTTTTCATAAATGGATGATTTTCTTATAATACTGCCCGCCCATTCCGGAATTCCTACGGAGAAGCAAGCGATTGTTGTGAGAACCAAAAACAGTATTGCCGAGATTACAGTGCTTACTTTATCTGAAAACGGATAAAGCTTTAGTTTTTTATCTCCGCTCTTTGTCTTGATTTTGACAGAAAAGGTACGGTTTATACTCAGCAAAAGAATAACTATAACTACTGCCGATACCATAAGCGCAGGGCGGAGAGAATTTAATAAATAGTCGTTGATTAAATTTGAAGAGGTTCCGTTCAATCCTGCATTCAATGTGTATAGGATTGACGCAAAGCCGATATCTCCGTATTTCTTAATGTACCATCTCGCAGCAAAAAAGGCTGTAAAACCTGCTATCACGAGGATAACACATATTAAGTTAAGCAGAATATTAATTATTTTATTTTTTTTACTCAATTTGTTCTTTCCCCTATTTATAAGCAGAAATTTTAGGTATTCGGAGTCATACGATTTTAAAGCGAAACCGACTGAAATGTCAGATTAGTGAAAGATAATTTTTGCGATTTTCCAGCCGCTGTCCACGCCGGTTGTGTTGACAAAAAACAGCTGCCAGTTTTTTACGTTTTCCTCTTCGTATGCTTCGGAGTTAGGATTGTAATATTTTATCATGAAGTCCACACTGCATGAAAAGCAATTATCCCCCCACTTTATGTAGTCATGGGAAGCTATGCTTTTTTCGCTGACCGTACTTTTTTCACGCCATGCGAGAGAATCAAACACTATGCTGAGATATTTGTAAGCCTCGGAATCCGGCTGTATATACGGCAGAATTAGGTTTTCAAAGTTTTCTTGGATGTAGATTCTTCCGTCGGTATAGTATTTTATGTAGTTGTCGGTAAATTGCTCCGCATAAGCCTTATGTGCCGACATTAATTGATCAGAGGATTCGTGTTCAAAGCTGTATACCATGTTTTCAGCAGACGTAACGGTGAGTTCTTTTCCGTCTTTATTTGTGATTTTGATTTTAGGTTCGGAATACAAACCGTCGATACGGTAAACGCAGACGCGTTCGGGGTTTGTTATAAACTGTTCGATGCTTTCGATTTCACTCGGAACCGCTCCGGCGGAAATCAGTTCATTTTCGGTAAGCTCGACGGAATTCAATGTTACGGACGAACCTTCCGGCGCATATATTTCCGCACTTCTCAGGAGTTCGGACGGATATTCATATTCATAGACACCTGATGCTTCGTCCGATGAAACGGGAGTGAGAACTGTTCCGTCATATGCGCTGACGCTGAATTCGATACCGGCGGTGACAAGCCCATCGAGAAAGTATTTTACTCTGTGCGGAGCGGAATCGGAATCTGCGTTCCATTTGTCGGCAGAGGGGTAAGGGAGGTTGGATTCCGTTATGAAATCGGATGTTACCGTTTTACCGTTTACGGTAACAACCGCGTCGGACGGAACAATGAAAGTAAGGCTGTGCAGTCTGGACGGAGGAAAAGAGTAGGATATTGTTTTTATTCCTGTTTCTTCATCTGTTGAAACCGACATTACCTGAAGCTGATTATCTCCCGAAAAAACCACTATATTTGGCTCTCCGTATCCTTCTCCCGCATTGTATACCTCACAGATTGGAAGTTTAACCGGATTTTCGTATTCTGCAGACGGACCGCTGTATTTTTCGGTTCTTTCTATATAGGAGGAGGTTAGTCTGTTTCCCTCAAATGTAACCGATGCTCCTCCGGGTACCTTTATATAAAGTGCGTCATAGTGCAGATCGGAGAAATCCGCTTCATATTCAAGCTCTGCTTCTCCCCACTTAGGAAAGCCGAAAAGGTTTTTTCCCACAGGTGAAAAGCTTATCCGGGCAATTTTTCTTCCGCCTGCAAGAAGGGTATAAGTCGGCTCCTCGTCGCTGTATTCTCCGACCCTTTTTTCATATGTTATACTGTCTTTCAATGTCGGCATGATAACTTCGCTTACCACCTGAGCGGTTGTAGAGAAGCTGCCGGTATTCTCCGGAAAATTATTTGTAATATATTCTGCAAGTCCGTCTTCGCCGAGGTTGTCTATATAGTTTGAAATTAAAGTGTCGGGACGGGAATTTTCATATTGGCTCATATACAGAGCAAATAAGGAGGCTCCTGCGATTATCAAAACCAAAGCGCATGAGACTGATATTATAAATACGCGCCAGAACAAGGGAAGCTGTTTTTCCTTTTTTTTCAGTTTCATTTGGAATTCCTTTCTGCCGCCGCACAGCGGATATTTTAACGAGGATACGGCGAAAAAACATGCCGATGAAGATGTGTAATCCGTGTAATCCTTTACGGAAATGTCGGCTGCAATGTGTGGTTTGCGGAAAGCTTTATTTAATCAGAAATGCTGTCGGCAGGTCGCGTTCTCCTATCATAGAAGCCGGCTGATTCAATATTTCTCCGCTGTATATCATAAGTGACGAGGAACCGCCGTCGAGGTTTGCGGCGTTTACCGCGCCGTACTCAAGCATGAGCTGCGTTACGTCGTCGTAGGTTGCGCCGAGACTGACAAGGCTTCTTCCATTGATGGCTGCCATCAGGACAGTGCCGTCTGCGCACTGTCCTATTGCGGTCCTTGGATTCATTCCTCCGCCGCGGCTTCCGCGCGGTGTTCCGTTTACAATAAGTGTGGGCCCGAAGCTGCAGGCGTATTTAATGTTTGAGTCGAGCGCTGCCTGCGCGGTCATGCTGCCGACGTGAAGAATACCGTTTTCGTCAAATCCGATAACATTGTAGGTACTGCCGGATTCACCCCAAAGCAGTTTTCCTTCGCTTATTACCAGACCGTCGGGAATTCCTCCCGTTCCGCTTCCGTTGGGATCGTAAAATCCGCCGCCGTTTATTCCTCCGACCGCGCCGAATTTTGCAATCATTTGGCTTAAAGAAAGTCCTGCCGCGTTTTCTCCGTATTCGTCGGGAATTCCCAGCGTAATTCTTGTCGGATCGGATACTTTAATTATAACTCCGTTGTATGTATTCTTCTTTATTTCTATAATTTCAATTCCGTCATCCGAGCTTACGGTATTGCCCTCAGGATTCTCTGTATCGGCGGGATTATAGGTTTCCGGCACAGCTTGCGTATCGTCTGTCACAGACGCTGTATCCTCTCCTGATGAAGCTTCATTTTTTTCCGGTATATTGATGAGAGACGTGTCTGTGTGTTCTCCCGAATCGGACGCCGCTTTTTTTTGAGCGTTTAGAATCTCGTCTACTTCACTGTCCGAGAGAAAAATATCGGCGAGAAAGCCTGCCGCGCTTGTTTCCTTTACGGAAAGAACAAACAGTCTTCGGGCGGTCGGAGACGGGCCTCTTTCGAGTACAAATATGATGCTGAGAAGAGACAGGACTGTAAGGATTATAATTGCGAGAATAACGCACAGAGATCGGGCGATTACCGTTCTCGCCTTTAGTTTTTTGTTTTGCTGCTTGTGACGGGATTTTTCGGAATTGCCGTGTGCATCGTTTTGATTTGATGTGGCGTGAATTTCGCTTTGTTCTGAGGGACTGTGGATTTTGCCTTGTTCTGAGAAGCTGCAGCTTTTACCTTGCACCGGAACGCCGCAAGCTTTACCCTGTTCGGAAGAACTGCAAATTTCGCTTTGCTCTGAGGAGTCGTAAATTTCGCTTTGTTCCGGAGTTCCGAAGATTTCAGGCTTGTCCGACTTCAAAATTTCTGTCTCGGCGTTTATATTTTGTAAATCGGAGCTGTTTTCGGAAGAGGAAGAACAGATCGCACTATTTATTTCAGGGTTTATTTCAGAGTTTATTTCAGAGTTTGATTTGTCTTCCGAACTGTTTTTTGTTTGACCTTCCGATTCTTCGCCTGAAATATTGTTATCGGTATATTGATTATATTCATTTTTCATTATGGTTCCCCGTGTTGTTGTATGATGTATTGCTGAAAAAAGAAATTTCCGATTATAACTGAAAGCGGAGTATCCCACGCCTTTTCGGCGCTCAGCGGGCTGTCGGAAAATTTCCGTAAAGGTTTTTCGGTCTTGTTAAATAAGCGGAATTGAAAATCTGTGCTGATAAACGGTATTTTCAGCTTTCCTCTTCGGTTTCGTAATACGGATCTATCATTATTTCTTTAATTTTCGGAAAAGCGGCATATACATAAATATACCATACGGCTCCGATAGATATAAACAGTATAAGACTGATGCCGACCGGGATAAATACCATAACAAGCATGTAGTTAATAAAAATCAAAAGCGAAGCGCCGATAAATGCGGGAATATTTCTTTTTGCGCCGATAATCGCGAAGATGAGCGCATTTTTGAAAAGCTTAAAAATACTGAGGTCGAATGTAACTAACATGATATAAAGATAGGGGCGCATCAGCATATACAGGAACATAAGCAGTATATTTGCGAACATTACGGTTTCTGTCAAAAACGTTCCCATATTAAAATATGAAAGGACGATATTGTACGTCAAAATCGCAAATATAAGGCAGTCGATTATTCCGAGTATGAGAGACTGACGGAAATTTCTTTTTATGGCATGCTTAAAGTCCGCAAAGAAGAAAAGCGGTTCTCCCTTGAGAAGATTTCTGAAAAGATATGTGCAGCCTGTTGTTATCGGCCCCATGGTAAATATAATCAAAGCCGACAGTGAAAACACGACGGTTGTGGCTGTCGTAAGTGCGGAGAGTTCTCCCTGAACTCCATGAACGCCGAAGAGCGCCATGGATACCGGAGAAATTCCGTTGCCCTGAGTATGAAGCATAGCGCCGTGAAGCTGAGGAAATATCGGTGAAATCGGCGATGTGGAAATGTGGTTCAGGTTTCCGGTAAGTGCGTAAATCGCGAAAAAAATCGGAAAATTACCGAACAGAAGTATAAGATTCACCTTGAAAATATCGTTAAGGTGCATTTTAAAATATTTAAAAAAACCCGTAAAATTTTGAGGGGTTTTCGGTCCCTTTTCGACGCCCTTGCCTTCACGCTGTGTATCGAACAGCCTTTTCATGGCATCATGATATTTTGACATTTGGATTTCCTTTCTTTTCAGATACATTCAGAAATGCGGAATTACTGCATAATATACAGCTATGAGAAGGGCGAGCTTGAAAGCGGAGATTCCCGTTATGCGAAACAACTCCCTTACCTCCGGCAGTGCAGTCAGCAGCCGGGCGGAGGGCGGCGAGCGTCTTGCAAGCTCCCGTCCAAGGTATGCGGAATATACGCAAAGCTCCGAAATCGTTATCAGTATTGACGAACAGATAACGGCAAAAATCAGGTAGGAGATTTCTTTTTCGGCGAGTTTTGTACAGAGCGCGCCGAACGTGAAAGCCGAGTATACGGAAGCGGTAAAGGCGACTGCGGGGGCGTATACTGTAAATCCGCAGAGAAAAACAAGAATCAGGCACAGCGCCGGGCGGTATAAACCGCGCAGGACAGCGAGAAGGCAGTCGGCAAATACGGTGCAGGATTCAAAGCCGGGGCTGTCCTTAAAACTCCAGATGAAATTACCGAGATAGTCCGAGACATGCATGTCCGTCTTTTTCAGGTAAAATTCTGTAATTACGCCGGCTATAAAAAACAGTGCGGCGGCGGCCGTAAATACTGTATGTATTCTCCTGTATCTTTCTTCTCCTGCCATCATGGTACATCTTTTCCTTTCGGTGATTTTGTAACGTTGATATACCATATATATTCGGCAGAATTATTTTCTATGCAGTTTTATTTGCCCAGTTCGTCGGCTCTTTGAACACATGCTCTCATTGCCTCGGCTATAATTTCGGGCATACCGCGCTCTTTCAGAATTTTTACGGCGGGTTCGGTAGTACCGCCGGGAGTTGTAACGCGTTTTATCAATGCGTCGGGAGAGTCGTCCGAGCTCATCATAAGCTCTGCGGAGCCGATAACCATACGGCAGATAACATTTTTCATTTCTGTCTCACTAAGCTCGATTCCTTCCGATGCTGCCGCGTCCATAATAGACTTGATAAACAGATAAACGTATGCGGGGGCGCTTGACGTTGCGCTTATAACCGCATTCATTTTATCTTCCGTGAGAGTCAAAATTTCACCTATACGTGAAAACATTCTGCAGACTGCGGCAAAGCTTTTGTCGCTTACCAGACTGTTTCTTGTAAGCGCTGTTACTCCCTTGCCTATTCTGAGCGGAGCGTTCGGCATTGTACGTATTACCGCCGCGTCATGGCCGAGCAGCTCGCAGATTTTTCCTATTGAGATTCCTGCCGCGATTGAAACAAAACATTTTCCGTCTGTGTCTATGCCTCGTATGCTTTCAAAAAGCTGTGTGAAGTTTTGCGGCTGAACTGCCAATACGATAAAATCGGCAAATTTAATTGCCTCTTCTGCAGATTCCGCAGTTTTAAAGCCTTCTTTTGCAAAGTCTGAAATTTTACTTTTTTCCTTGTCGAACAAAATAGTGTCGGACGGATCGGTTCCGTCAAGCATAAGTCCTTTTATGATTGCCGACGCCATATTGCCGACTCCCAAAAACGCGTATTTGCTTTTCATTATATTATATACCGACCTTTCTTTTAAAGCCGTCTTTCGGGTTGACCTGCGGGGTATGAACAGACGAGAAGCTGCTATGAATTACGGCGTAAAAAATGTAGTTAAATTGTAGTTAATCAGAAAATTATCGTATACTTATTTGATTATTGTAACACGTTTTTTAAAACTCTGTGTGAATAAAATATCAAACATATATTGACATAAAATGAGTTTGGAAAAATGGAGTGAAAAGTTCTGCTGTACAAAATACGTTGAATTTTTTTGCGTTCCGCTTGTACATGTCGGTACATATGAAAAAACAGATAATTTAAAAATCAAGCAGAACCGTGGTGCGTAGAAAAAAGAACTCAATATACAGTAACCGTAAAGTTGTCGGCGAGGGGGGAGAAAACTGCTGATAGAGGCGGAGAGGAGGGATAGTAGAGAGGAGCAAAACGGAGGGACGGTGGAAAAGGGCAGAGTGGAGAGAGGCGGAGAAGGCCAGAACGGAGGGACGGTTAAAAGGGCAGAAAGGAGAGAAGACGGAGAGGAAGAGAACGAGGGACAGTGGAGAGGGCCAAAACGGAGAGCGGCGGGGAGGACAGAAAGGAGAGATGACGGAGAGGAACAGAACGAGGGACAGCGGAGAGGAGCAAAACAGAGAAGCGGAGGAAGAAATGCGGAAGAAAAGAAATGCGGAAGAAAAGAAAGACAGCCGCGGTTTTCAAAACGCACGGCTGCCGTAAGGGACAGAGCTAAGCTTATGCAAGCTCTGCAAAATATTTGATTGTACGAACCATCTGGCTGGTGTATGAGTTTTCGTTGTCATACCATGCCACAACCTGTACCTGGTAAGTATCGTCGTCGATCTTTGCTACCATTGTCTGAGTTGCGTCGAAGATAGAACCTGCTGTTGAACCGATTATATCGGATGAAACAATCTGATCCTCATTGTATTCAAAGGATTCTGTAGCTGCGGCTTTCATAGCTGCATTGATAGCGTCGGCGGTTATGTCCTTGCCCTTAACCACAGCGACAAGAATTGTTGTGGAGCCTGTAGGAGTCGGAACACGCTGAGCCGAACCGATAAGCTTACCGTTAAGTTCGGGAATTACAAGGCCGATAGCCTTTGCGGCGCCTGTCGAGTTAGGGACGATATTGATAGCGGCAGCACGTGAGCGGCGAAGATCGCCTTTTCTCTGAGGTCCGTCGAGAGGCATCTGGTCGCCTGTGTATGCGTGAACCGTTGTCATAATACCGCTCTGTACAGGAGCGAAATCGTTGAGAGCCTTTGCCATCGGTGCAAGGCAGTTTGTTGTGCAGGAAGCTGCTGAAATGACAGTATCCGAAGCCTTAAGGGTATTTTGGTTTACATTGTAAACGATTGTGGGAAGGTCGTTTCCTGCGGGTGCGGAAATTACAACCTTTTTAGCGCCTGCCTGAATGTGAGCGGAAGCCTTTTCTTTAGATGTATAGAAACCTGTGCATTCGAGAACAACGTCGACATCAAGCTTACCCCAGGGAAGATCAGCCGCGTTCTTTTCAGCATAGATCTTGATTTCCTTACCTGCGACAATTATGGAATCCTCTGTAGCCTCTACAGATTTGTTGTATCTGCCGTGTGTCGAATCGTATTTAAGAAGATGCGCGAGCATTTTCGGGCTTGTAAGGTCATTGATTGCAACAACATCATATCCTTCTGCCTCAAACATCTGTCTGAAAGCAAGGCGGCCGATACGACCGAAACCGTTAATGGCAACTTTAACTGACATATTATAATTCCTCCAGGATTAAATATTTATATTTACATATACAAGTATTTTAACTCATTTTCAATTGTTTTACAAGGGAAAAGATAAAATTTTTAAAAATTGTAACAATTAACCTTATTTACATATATTCAGAATTAAAAATTCAGGCTATTTAAAAAAAGATTAGATTGCAATTGTTGAAAAAATGACTGATTTATGGTAATATAAAAATATAGTGTGTTATTTTTTTCATACTGCCGAGGTCAAAATAAAAAAAGACGGAGAAAAACGAATATGAAGTTGGATTTAACGGCAACGCCGATAATTGTTGCGGACGGCGGAGGAAGACTGATTTACAAAAATGCGGCGGCAAAGAAACTGCTTCCGGGGTGTCGCAAGGGAACTCCGCTTGTGCGTTATCTTTCCGCAGTCGGTTATGATTCTTATTTGCAGATGAGATGCGAAAGGGTGGAAAGGTATGACATAATCACATTCGATAATACATATTCAATGTGCCGCAATTCGCTTGCCGGGTGCTTTGACTATAACGGGGAACGCAGAACCGCCTTTGTTTTTCTTAATATACTGCAAAGAAACATAAAGGACGCTCTTCTCGAATATGCAAGATCGGTTTCGCTTTGTGCCGGCAGCCGCGTAATCGGATTTGTCGCCTCTCAGGGAGAGCTTATCGACATTCAGGCGCCGCGTCAACGTGGAATTATACGCGGAGAAATACTATGCTTTACGACGTGAGCGAAGGGCTTGCGGGCAAGCTTGAAAGGCGAGGCGTACCTGCCGCGTTTTTTATCGACTGTATGCGCGGCATTTTTATTGAACGAGCCAGAATTCTGGGTTACAGACTTTCTGTTGAACTCGTGAACACGATGTCGAGCCGTGTTGCCGTTTGGGAGCTCGCACGCTTTATTTATACTTTTGTCCCGGCAGCGATGCTTATGCTTAAATGCTCGGATGGAGACTGCCATGCCGAGATATTATGCGAAGACGGAGAAATTTCAGCGTCCTTTCATGCTGAGATTGACAGAATCGGAAGAGTCTCGAGAGGAGAGATAACAATGACAGAGCTTGCCGACGCGCTTGAATATGACGATATACCGAGCGCCGTCGTTTCCGATGTGATTCTCGAAAGCTGCGGTATGCCGCTGCAATGCATTCCGTCAGGAAGGTCGATGAAAAATCCCGGAAAGCTTGAGCTGAAAATGTGTATTCCCGTAACCGAGATTAAAGAAGACGTTCTTTTTTCTCCGTCGGCGGAAAAAGAGTTTGCGGAATCTGTTATGTCCGCATTTTGCGATTTTGTCGATATATCGGCTCCGGATGTTTCGGAAATGGAAAGCGGAGAATAAAAAAATCCGGTCAGGCCGCACCGAACGGAAAGCAGCACAAAGACTGTACCGAACGAACGGCAAGACCGGATAAGTTAATTTCAAGGGCATTTTTTTGCTCCGATTTTCGGAACGGGAAAAGCCTGAAATGTGGGTTATCGCAACGCAAAGCGCGTTCGGTCTTTGCTTTTAAAGGTTTTAAAAGCATATCGCGCTTTGCGGAGAAAATCGCTTACGCGGTTTTCTTTACGCGTCTGTGCAGAACATTTCACTGCGCTCAATGTTGTTTTACTGCGCTCAGTGTTGTTTGACTGAGTTCGGTGTGGTTCACTGAGTTCGGTGTGGTTCACTGAGTTCGGTGGTTCACTGAGTCCGGTGCCGTTCACTGAGTTCGGTGTGGTTCACTGAGTTCGGTGCGGTTCACTGAGTCCGGTGTCGTTCACTGAATCCAACGCCGTTTCAACTACGTTCAGCGCTGTGAAAACGTTAAGGCTAAGTTCACATTCGCCCCGTCGCCATATCATGGCGGAAGACCTTCCGTATACATGACTTACATTCATGACTGTAAGTGCGCTCTGAAATGCAGTAAAAAATAATGCAGCAGCAAATACGAAAGCGGCTTCGGCGGCGTCCTGCAATTCCAAACTTTTAATAATATTAAAGATGAAAATTTTATCGACAGTTATCCCCCCGATGTATTTGTTCTTTGTCTGCATGCGGGTTATATCTGCCTTGTGTTTTAATTCTCATACTCACTGTGACACACTCGCCCAAGAAAATTAACTCCGAAATAAGTGCATTTCTCGACGGTCCGAAAAGCATTTTTTTATAGAAAATATTCCGTAAAAAACATTAGTGTTTTGCTGAAAAGCGTTCTGCGGAACAGTGTCCTATGGATGTTATTTCATGTAAAACTGTTCTGAATAACTTTCTGCATACTTTTGTATTAGGCACGTTTTCAAAAGCGAGTTTTCCGAGACCTTAGAAATGTTATATAATCCGACTGTGCCGCGGGGAACACAAAGCGCAATATAGAAATATAATAATCGCGGCGTGAATCGGCGGCACAGTTCGGATAAGTCAATTTCCGTGCAAATTTGCCGCGGAAGAAAAACTCGGAATTGTGGAATATCGCAACGCAGAAGCATCCCGTTTTTATATGGTAAAAATTTACATAATAAAAACTCGAATGCTTGAACAAACTGGAATGTTAAATATTTACTATAATTACAAAGTTACTTTACAACGATATAAAAAGTAAAATTTTTACAATTGAGCATAATTTTCACCAGTCGAATTTACTGTTGTGTTTTCACTTTTTCAATGTGAATTTTAACAAACCTCTGCGAAAGACAACCGTTTGCGCGGCTCCTTTTACGCGGCGTGTATAGCTCCATATGAAGCTATATCCGGATGCACTTTTTCCACGGCGCTTTATCAATGCGGAATGAGTTTGCGTATATTGTGTGTAATGATTTTCGGCTGTGTTACAATCGTACAATCTACAATCGGCTGCATTTGTGGACGCGGCGTTTGCCGCATGCAGTTTATGTCGCACGCCATCATTTCATTTGAATCACACTGCAAACTTATCGTGTTAAAGACTGTAAGCAAAAGCTGACAGCGCACTTCTGATTTTATTTAACGGTACCGATGTCCTACACAAATCATGTTAGCCCAGCTTTGCCGCCCTTGAAACGCTTTGAACGCTTTAAACACTGAATGCTAAACACTTAAAATGTTTAAAACGCTTGAAACGGCCTTGAGCCGCTGTCGTTGAAGGTATTGACAAAACACATGAATTGTGTTAAACTGTCGGTTACCGCAGAAGTGACTTGGGCGTTGTTGCTTGCAACTCCGAGTTCGGACATGGGAGAGTCCAGTCTTCCATGCTCCGCTGCGGCTTTTTGCGCGGAAAATTAACTCCTGAGGAAATTAAATTTCCGGCCTAAAACTGACAGTCTGTTCTATTCAATTTTAACCGGACTGAGAAAGCTCTGCCTGCGGCAGATACTTCCGCTTGGCTCTGACAAAATAAATCACGTCCTTATCTCTTATCTTAACTGATTTTAAAAAACAAAAAAATCGGAGCATGTGCACAAGCACAGCACCCCGATTTTGTATAATACAAATCGAAAGATACGTCCTCCGGCGGCGAGAGATGCCTCCGGCGGCTTAAACCTTTTTTCAAAAAGGTTTAAGAATCCAAAAACTTTAAAATGGGGGATTAAAGGTTTTAAAAGCCTTTGCAGACTTAAATACGTTAAAGCTTCAAATTAACGTCGATACCGAGCTGCACAAATCAAATTTTACATGAAAATTTGTGCGCTCAAAAAAAACGTATTGCCCCGCAATTCGAGTTTTTTCGGCTCGCCTCTTGAAATATAGTATAAAATGTGTTATAATATATCTCACGTCGGCGCCGGGATTCCGGTGGGTATTTATGTGTTGCGAGCACATGAACATCAGGAGATGTTGGAGTCCAGTCCAACAAATCTGCCGGCGTTTTTTTACGTCCTGCCGGTTCGGACAGTATTCAGTTGTAACTTTGAATTTTATTATAGCATATGCTTTTGGGATTGTCAAGTGTTTTTGTCAAACAAAATCGAAAAAAGACGAATATTTATACATACCAAAGATCGAAGTACGCTCTGACAATTTTTTTCATTTCTTCAAAAACTACCTGCTGACGTGCTTCTGTGGTGAAATATTTCAGCGAAGCGGGCTCTTCGGTTTTGCAGCGGTTTCCGAGATACCCCTCCTTAATGAGCTCGTCGACTGCCGCGGTGCCGCCTATAAGCGACGCATTTTCAGCCATCCAGCGGAGAAGTACGGGGGAGGAATCGCGTTCGACCGCCGTCCAAATATTCACCTTGCATACACCGTCGGCGAAAAGGGTTTTTATCTGATCCGCCGTTACCGACGAGGTGCCGTGAAGGACTATCTTTTCTCCGACGGCATCGCGGATTTTGCGCGCGGCGTCTCCGTAATATTTTAAATCCTTTCCCGACGCGCGGTGTTCCGTTCCGAGATTGCATACAATCAAATCCGCTCCCGTTTCGTCTATGAAGCGTTTTGCGTCCTCCGGCGTTGTAATCGAATTGTGAGTCGAACCTCCCGCGTCGTATATCTCGTCGCAGGCTCCCTCAATGAGAATTTTTCCGTTCATCCTGTTTACAAAATCCGAAGTCATTTTTACATTTTGTTCAAACGGAAATGTCGAAGCGTCGTACATAATCGAGGCATAGCCGGAAAGATCGCCGTCAAGAAGGTCTTTGTCGTCGATCGGCTGTACATGGTCTAAGTGAAGCATAGCCGTAACATGAGGATATACATCCGAAAGTATCTCGGCGTCTGCACGGAAGCAGCGGAGACCGATGTCGGCGCGGCGGCTGTGCGTGTAATATGTAGCCTGCGGACGGTGGCTGTATTTCACCGTCATTGCAATCGTAACGGGAACGGTATTGAGTCCGTGCGAGACGGCAAAATCCTCGGCCGCCGAAAAGATTGCCTCCGTTGTGGTGAGATTTTCCGAGCAAATGCAGGGAATTACCCAGCCCTTTTCCGCGGCTTTTCCGTAAATTTCTTTGACTTTTTTGTAATCTGAAACAACAGACATATTGTATACTCCTATCTATTATTAAATGATTGTGTTGACATACTTCATTTTTATTATTATAATATTAAATGAATGGATAGTCAATATTATAAGGAACACATTTTTTTGTTTTGATGTAAAAAATATTTTGCCGGTGATACCGGTGTTAAAAAACAGAAATGGAGAACGGTTATGATTTTTTTGGGTCTTGACGCAGGGAGTACCGGGATAAAGTGCGTCGCTTTTTCCGAAAACGGGGCTCAGCTGTCGCTTGCATATTCGGAATATCCCACGTCTGCCGGAGCCGGCGATATGAATGCCGATACGATTTTTGACGCCGCAAAGGACGTTATTGCGCGCTGTGTCAGCGGCGGCGGGGTGGTAAGATCTGATGTTGCGGCGATAGCGGTAACGTCTTTCGGAGAGGCATGTGTTCCTGTAGACCGCGGGGGAAACTGTCTTTGCGACATGATAATGTACACCGACAAGCGCGGAGTTTCGGAAAACGAAAGATTGATTGAAAAGCTGGGGCAAAAATACATTTCTTCGGTTACGTGCGCAAATCCGGCGCCCATGTATTCTCTGCCGAAAATCATGTGGATGTCTGAGAATATTCCCGCGGTGCGTGAGAGTACATTCAAATTCCTTCAGGCGGCTGATTTTATCTGTTACCGCTTGTCGGGAGAGTTTACGACGACGTATACTCAGGCTTGCCGTACGGCTGCTTTCGACGTTGAACGTCTGCAGTGGTCGGCGGAGCTTTTGGAGGCGGCGGGAATTCGCTGTGAACAGATGCCTGAGCCTGTACCGAACGGAAGCGTAATCGGCACTCTGCGCAGAGAGCTTGCGGCGGAGTTCGGACTTTCCGAAAATGTCGGAATTGTCGCAGGTTCTCAGGATCAGATTGCGGCTGCGACCGGCGCGGGAGTGCTTTCCGCGGGGCAGGCGGTAGACGGAACCGGATCGGTCGAATGTATAACGCCTGTATTTGACAAAATAATAAAGACGGAGGGCTTTACATCAAATAATTATGTTTGTGTTCCGCACTCTGTCAGCGGACTTTACGCAACATATGCTTTTAATTTTTCCGGCGGAGTTCTTCTGAAGTGGTTTCGCGATACCTTTGCGCAGACGATGAAAGCGGAGGCGGCGAAGCGCGGAATCAGCGTTTACCGCATGCTTGATGAGCTTTGTCCCGAAAAGCCCTCCGATATTCTTGTCGTTCCGCATTTTCTCGGCGCGGGCGGTACGCCCGACATTGTTCCCGACGCGAAAGGAAGCATAATCGGTATGACGATGAATACGGGACTGCCCGATATATACCGCGCGGTGATGGAGGGGCTTACGTATGAAATGGCGTATAATCTCGAAAAGCTTTCGCAGCAGGGAATATCCGTAAGTCAGCTTATGGCAACCGGAGGCGGAGCTTCCTCTGCGGTTTGGCTTGGAATTAAGGCCGATATTCTCGGTTCTCTCTGCGGAATCGAATATATAGCTCCGCTGGCTGCCGACGAGGCCGGAGCGGCAGGCTGCGCGATGATGGCAGGCCGCGCACTGGGGCGCTTTAACTCGCTCACGGAAGCGGCGGAAAACTTTGTTGAGTATAAGAAGCCTGTGTATCCGGATTTTACATACAAAGATGTTTATCTTAAAAAATATGAAAGATACAAGACCGTAAGAGATTGTACTCTCGGTTTGTTCTGCTGAATTAAAAACGGTATCATTAAAAAGTCGTATGTAAAAGAATCAAAAAAGAGTCGGTAAAAGAATCAGTAAAAGAATCAGTAAAAAATCCTTTGCGCAGCTGTGCCCGTGGGCTTCTTGCCTTGCAAAGGATTTTTACTGTTCAATTATTTTCGCCTATTATTCGCCGTAGTAAGCTGCGGCAGCTTCTGCGTTATATGGCAGATATTCAAGCGGATCGACAAATTCTCCATTGACCGTCATTTCAAAATGCAAATGAGCGGGCTGCGAAACTTCAAACAAAGCTCCGTCGTCAATTGTGCCTATAACCGTTCCCGCGTCGACTGCCGCTCCGGCGACAATTCCCTCCGGAAGATCATCGCTGAGTCCGCGGTAGCAGGATACATATCCGCTTCCGTGGTCGATGGAGATACATGTTGCGCAGAGATCATCATTATATATATTGGAAATGATTCCGCTCGCGCAGCTCTTGACATAACTTCCCTCGGCGGCTTCAATGTCTATTCCCGCGTGAACTCGGTAGTCGTTCATCGTAATTGAAAATACGGGAATATTGCCGGAAAACTCTTTTGTTACAATACCGTCAAACGGCATAAAAAATGTCGGCTGTGTTACGCTCGGAGCTTTTGTCTCTTCTTCCGACGGCTCCGCATTTACTGCCGCGTCGCTCGGAGATGTTACAATATCCGAAGGGTTGACGCCCGCCATTGATGAATTGTCGGTTCCCGGAATTACAGACGGGAGCGTATCGTCGGTGCGGTCGGATGTGTCCGCTGTCGGGGTTGTATCCTCCGGCAAGGTATTCTCTCTTCGTGAAGAAATTGCGGTAAAGAAGGTTATACACATAATCGCCGCCAGCATTAGCGCAAGGATTATGTATATAACGCCGCTGAGTCTTGCTCGTTTTGCGTTATAATTCATACATCTTTGTCCTTTCATATTATATTAAGCTTGCGTGCCTGCCGTAAAAATCAACAGAATCCGAATTTTGCAGGCATCGGACCTTTTTGCTTGCAATAGTATTTTTGACCGTCAAAATCAAATTATACAGAAAGGACTTATTTTTAAACATTTTGATTGATTTTAAATAAATAAAGGTGTCGGCTGCATGTTGAAACGGCGGTTTACTGTTGGGCATAAATCAGGCATAAAATTGGCGCAAAATAGGCATAAAAAAATTCACGGCGTTTTTTTCCGCCGTGAATTACCAATGAAATATAATTGAAAGGAATTTTTACGAATAATCAAACTGACAGTTTTTACTGAATAATAGAACGCTTGATAGTTGCAATACAGTCGGCACATACAAGTTTTCCGCGAAATACTGTAACATAATCGGAATTTCCGCAGAATATGCATGACGGCTGATATTTCTTGAGTACGATTTTGTCATCGTCTACAAAAATTTCAATTGAATCTTTGGGTTTAATATCAAGAGTGTTCCTTATTTCGATTGGCAGTACTATTCTTCCGAGCTCGTCAATCTTCCTGACAATTCCAGTCGACTTCATATGAGTAATCCCCCTCTAATTTTAAATTTTTTGAAGTTTTTAAACTGAATTTTCCGGATTTAATATTCCGATGTGATTTATTTAAGCTTACTCCGTATGATTTCAGTATAAAACAGTATAAATTTTCATCATTACGGAGCGTTTGCTTTAACTTGACAATATAATACCATAAATGTATAAAAATGTCAATGGTGTTTTGACGAATTAAGTTACAAATTATAAGGCTCTAAAGTCAATATTTTTTGAAACTTTTCACCAAATCATTTACTTTCAGTTAAAATATGAACAAATTGTAAAAAAATGAAAAAACGAAAAAAAGTTTGGAAAACTATTGCATTCGGCTCTTTTTTAGTGTATAATTTAAAAGCTTGATGTGCGATGAAGCGAAAGGTGGCTGTAGCGGCTGAATTTGGCTGTTAACAGGGAATTTTCGCAGAGTATGTCCGAGTTTATAAACCGGGCGGCAATCGTATCGAAACAGTAACTTGCTCCGGACAGGAATTACGGCGCCGTCGCTGCCGTAAGGCATGCGGCGAATCCGTTATTTTTAATGTCGGCCTTTGAAACACCCGGCAGGGTGTGCGGATGGGGTACGGCGCGCAGGACACGCAGGACGATTTTCGGTACGTATTCCCCCTTATGAAGACTATGAAGGAGGAAAAGCAAGTGGCAGCTATTAAGGAAAAGCTCAGAATCAGACTGAAGAGTTACGATCATACCCTTATAGATATGGCTGCGGAAAAGATTGTCGAAACCGCAAAGCGCAACGGCGCGACGGTTTCGGGCCCTGTTCCGCTTCCTACGGATAAAGAGATTGTAACTATTCTCCGCGCGGTTCACAAATATAAGGACAGTCGCGAACAGTTTGAAATGAGAACTCACAAGAGACTTATCGACGTTATAAAGCCTTCGCAGAAGACTGTTGAAGCTATGATGAGTCTTGAGCTTCCTGCCGGTGTTGAAATCGAGATTAAGCTCTGATTTTTCGGGAAGTGTCTTTGTATATATCGGTTTTCTACATTATTATATATATACGGAATCGTATAAGGAGTATTATATACGTAATTGTATATGTGATATATATGGAAAATCATATACAGGGAAAAAGCTTTCGGCCTGCCGGTGCCGGAGGTGGGATGGCCGCGCTGCGTTTACGCAGCCTACGGTATGTCATGTTGACGCTCTGCGCCAACCAATAACATGTGCACCTATACGGTGCTGGAAAGGAAAGGATACTAATGAAGAAAGGTATCATTGGAAAGAAGCTGGGGATGACCCAGATTTTTGACGAAGCGGGAAATGTTATTCCTGTAACTGTTCTTGAAGCGGGACCTTGCGTTGTCGCTCAGAAAAAAACAGTTGAAAAAGACGGCTATGAAGCTGTTCAGCTCGGATTTGAAGATATTGCCGAACGCAAGCTTACCAAGCCGGAATTGGGACATTTTAAGGCAGCTGGAGTTACAAACAAAAAGCACCTGAAGGAATTCAGACTTGATGATTGTTCCGGACTCAATGTAGGCGATACCGTCACCGCCGCTGATTTTGCCGAGGGTGAAAAGGTCGACGTAACCGGAATTACAAAAGGACGCGGATTCACAGGTGTTGTTAAAAGATGGAACGCTCACATACTTAAAATGACACACGGTACAGGTCCTATTCACCGTCAGCCCGGTTCTATGGGTTCGACCTCCACGCCTTCCCGTATATTCAAAAACAAGATTATGCCGGGACAGTATGGAAATGAGCAGGTGACTGTATTGAATCTTGAAATTGCAAAGATTGACGCGGATGCAAACCTTATCGCCGTTAAGGGAGCTGTTCCCGGAGCAAAAGGCGGAATTGTGTTTATCCGTGACACAGTCAAAAATGCATAATCGGAAGGAGGAATTTACATGCCGGTTTTAAAAATAGTCAATATGGCGGGTAAAGAAACAGGCGAGATTACCCTCTCCGATGCAGTCTTCGGCGCCGAGGTAAACGCCACTGTTCTTCATACAGCGGTCAAGGCGTATCTTGCAAATCAGAGACAGGGTACACAGTCGACTCTTACACGCACCGAGGTTTCCGGCGGCGGCAAAAAGCCGTGGCGTCAGAAGGGAACCGGCCGTGCAAGACAGGGATCCACAAGATCTCCTCAGTGGACACACGGCGGGGTTGCGCTTGGACCGAAACCCAGAAAATACAAGATGTCTGTCAACAAGAAGGTTAAGAAAATCGCTATCTGCAGCGCACTCAGCGACAAGGTTGCCGGAGGAAATATGATCGTTGTTGATTCTATCACCGCCGATTCGTATAAGACCAAGACAATGGTTAATATGCTTTCCGCAATCGGCGCGGGAAAGAAGAGCCTGATTGTACTTGCCGATAACGATAATAAGGTTGTCAAGTCATGCGCCAATATCGAGGGCGTGAAGACAGCTCCTTACAATACAATTAATGTATACGACATACTCAACGCCGACACGTTTGTTGTTGCAAAGGAAGCGGCGGAAAAGCTCGAGGAGGTGTTTGCATAAATGAAAAACATTTATGACATCATAATCGCCCCTGTTATAACAGAGGATTCCATGGCGATGGGCGCTGACAAGAAATATGCGTTCAGAGTTATGTCTGATGCTACAAAGCCTGAAATTGCACAGGCGGTAGAAACAATATTCAAGGTTGACGTAAAATGCGTCAATACAATCAACGTAAAAAAGCAGCCGAGACGCGTAGGCGTACACAGTGGTTATAAATCCGGTTGGAAAAAGGCTATTGTTACTCTTACGGAGGATTCGAAACCGATCGAGTTCTTTGAAGGCTTGAACTGAGGAGGGTGAGCAGAAATGGCAGTAATTAAATACAAACCTACTACCAATGGCCGCCGTAATATGTCGGTGCCGTCCTTCGAAGAGATTACCAAGTCGACTCCCGAAAAGAGCCTTGTGAAGACTCTCAAGAAGAACTCCGGGCGCAATAGCTATGGCCGCATAACCGTTCGTCATCATGGCGGCGGCAACAAGAAGAAATACCGTATTATAGATTTTAAACGCAAGACAGAAGGAGCCGCAACGGTTGTCGGTATCGAATACGATCCTAACCGTACGGCATATATCGCACTTCTCTCCGATGCCGAAAACCGCAAGAGCTATATTATTGCTCCGGAAGGTCTTACAGCCGGAGATACAGTATATACAGGTCCCGATTCCGATATAAAGGTGGGAAATACTCTTCCGATTGCAAATATTCCGGTCGGTACTGTCATAAACAGCATTGAGCTCTATCCCGGAAAGGGCGCCCAGATGGTTCGCTCAGCCGGTGCCGCAGCTCAGCTTATGGCTAAGGAAAACGGAATGGCACAGATAAGACTTCCTTCCGGGGAGGTCAGACTTGTAAGTCTTTCCTGCAAGGCGACGATCGGTGTTGTCGGAAATGTTGAACACGACACCGTTAAAATCGGTAAAGCCGGTAAGAGCCGTCACCGCGGAATCAGACCTACAGTACGTGGTTCCGCAATGAACCCGTGTGATCACCCTCACGGCGGCGGTGAAGGTAAATCTCCTATCGGACGTCCTTCGCCCGTAACACCTTGGGGTAAACCTACGAACGGTTATAAGACTCGTAACAAGAAGGCGAGAACGGATAAGTTCATCGTCAGACGCAGAAACGGTAAATAAGGAGGAGGCATTAAACAATGAGCAGAAGCCTTAAAAAAGGACCGTTTGTCGAAGCTAAGCTTTACAGCCGCATTGTGGCTATGAACGACGCTAAAGAAAAAAAGGTTCTTAAAACATGGTCGAGAGCTTCCACAATTTACCCTGAGTTTGTCGGCCACACGATTGCGGTTCATGACGGAAAGAAGCATGTACCGGTTTACATTACCGAGGATATGGTTGGACATAAGCTCGGTGAATTCGCGCCTACGAGAGTTTTCCGCGGACATTCCGGTTCGAAAACCTCTAATACCGCGAAATGACGGGAGGTACGATAAATGGAAGCTTACGCTAAAACAAAATATGTCAGAATCTCGCCCCGCAAGGTGAAGATCGTTCTTGACCTTATTCGCGGCAAGGACGCGGGTACCGCAATGGCGATTCTGAAGCATACACCGAAGGCAGCAAGCGAAAGCCTTATTAAGCTTTTGAAGTCGGCTTGCGCAAATGCAGAACACAACTTTGATATGGATTCACACAATCTCGTTGTCTCAAAATGCTGGGTAACCCCGGGACCTACTCTTAAGCGTATGATGCCGAGGGCAAAGGGCAGAGGAGACCGTATTTTGAAAAGAACAAGCCATATAACAATTTGTGTTGCTGAGAAAGAATAATCGGGAGGAGGAAACGAAAAATGGGTCAGAAAGTTAATCCGCACGGCCTTAGAGTCGGCGTTATAAAAGACTGGGACTCCAGATGGTTCACAAAGGACGAGGAGTTCGGCGACACGCTCGTTTCGGACTATAAAGTCAGAGAGTATCTGAAAAAAACTCTCTTCCTCGCAGGAGTTCCGAAAATTGAGATTGAACGTGATAATCTTCGCGTTAGAGTGTTTATTCATTGTGCTAAGCCCGGTATGGTTATCGGACGCGGCGGTTCTGAAATCGACAAGCTTCGCGTCGCTATCGAAAAAATCGTTAATAAGCCGGTTGTAATCAACGTTGTTGAAATTCGTCAGCCTGATCTCAATGCTCAGCTTGTCGCTGAAAGCATTGCGAATCAGCTTGAGAGACGTATTTCTTTCCGCCGTGCGATGAAATCGGCTATCGGAAGAACAATGAAGCTCGGCGCTAAGGGTATCAAGGTATCTGTGGGAGGACGTCTCGGCGGCGCCGAAATTGCACGTACCGAGCACTATCATGAAGGAACTATTCCGCTGCAAACCATCCGCGCAGACATTGATTACGGTTTCTGGGAAGCCAATACCACATACGGTAAAATCGGTGTAAAGGTATGGATTTACAACGGCGAAGTTCTTATGGACTCAAAGAACAAAGCAAAGCGCGCGTTCCCGGATTCAAAACCGGCGGATCAGCGTGACGGACGCGGCGGCCGCAGAAATAACGGCGGACGTAACGGCGGCCGCGGAAACTTTGCAGGTCGCGGCGGCGCCGGAGGACGCGGTAATTTTGCAGGAAGAGGCGGTGCCGGAGGCAGCCGCGGTAATTTTGCAGGAAAAGGCGGCGCCGGCGGCAGATCCAACAAAGAAGGGGGCGCAAACTGATGTTAATGCCTAAGAGAGTCAAGTACAGACGCGTTCACCGCGGCAGAATGAAGGGAAAGGCGACACGCGGCAATACATTGACATACGGAGATTTCGGTCTTGTAGCAGCTGAGCCCGCGTGGATTACGAGCAACCAGATCGAGGCAGCCCGTATCGCGATGACACGTTATATACGCCGCGGCGGACAGGTATGGATAAAGATTTTCCCGGATAAGCCGGTTACCGAGAAGCCTGCCGAAACTCGTATGGGTTCCGGTAAAGGTTCTCCCGAATACTGGGTATCTGTTGTAAAGCCGGGACGGGTAATGTTCGAGATGAGCGGTGTTCCGCTTGAAACGGCTAAAGAAGCAATGCGTCTTGCGTCTCACAAGCTTCCTATTAAATGCAAATTTATAGCGAGAGCCGATGAGACCGAGGCGGCTGAGTAAGGAGGAACAGGCAGTGAAAGCTAAAGAAATGCAGAATATGTCGTCGGAAGAGCTTGCAAAAAAGCTCGGAGATCTTAAGGAAGAACTGTTTAACCTTCGTTTTCAGCACGCAATCAATCAGCTTGACAATCCCCACCGGATCGATGATGTAAAAAAAGATATCGCCCGTGTGATGACAGTCATGCGCCAGAAAAACGTGTAACTGTCATAGGAGGTAGAGATGAGTAACGAAATGAACGAAGTTAAGGAAACTGTGCGCAATCTTAGAAAAACCCGTGTAGGCCATGTTGTAAGCACAGCTATGGATAAAACCGCTGTGGTTTCGATTGACGATAACGTTAAGCATGCTAAATACGGCAAGGTTGTAAAGCACTCCGTAAAGATCCATGTGCATGACGAAAACAACGAGTGCTCCGTCGGAGACAAGGTTCAGGTTATGGAAACCCGTCCGCTCTCCAAGACAAAGAGATGGAGACTTGTTGAGATTATTGAAAAGGCAAAATAATTATCGGATGAATTCTGTGTCGGAAATCCGGCGCAGATTTATCTCCGGATATCTCCGGAGTATAAATCATCGACTGTAATTCAGCGGATTTCGGCTGAAAGTACATCGGTGATAATACGTCCGCGTAAGCTGTAATGCGCGGGCGGCTGAATCTTCATAAGGAGGAAAAAAACAGTGATTCAACAGCAAAGCTATATGAAGGTTGCCGACAATACCGGTGCAAAGGAAATCATGTGTATCCGTGTTCTTGGCGGTACAGGCAGACGTTATGCGAGAATCGGCGATGTCGTTGTTGCAACCGTAAAGAAAGCAGCGCCTGGAGGACAGTGCAAAAAGGGCGACGTTGTAAAGGCAGTTGTAGTACGCACGGTCAAGGGCGTAAAAAGAGCAGACGGTTCGTGCGTTCGTTTTGACGACAACGCAGCCGTTATTATCAGAGAAGACAAAAATCCGAGAGGAACCCGTATTTTTGGGCCGATCGCAAGAGAGCTGCGTGAAAAGGATTATCTGAAAATTCTTTCACTTGCTCCCGAAGTACTTTGAGCGGAGGTAAGGTTACAGTGAATACACTTCATGTAAAAAAGGATGACGAAGTCATTGTTATCTCCGGCAATGATAAGGGAAAGCGCGGAAAGGTTATAAGCGTTTCCCCCAGCGAAAGAAAAGTGCTGGTAAGCGGAGTACACATCGTTAAGAAGCATCAGAAGCCGCGCCGTCAGGGTGAGGCCGGACAGATTCTTGAGGTTGAAGGCGCCATCTATGCGGATAAGGTTGCTCTCTACTGTCCTGAATGCAAGGCAGGCCGCCGTTCCAAGATTAACGTCGGCAAAGACGGAAAGAAAATCAGAGTTTGCGCTAAATGCGGCGCGAAGCTTTGAGACGGGAGGTAACGGATTATGTCAGCAAGACTTAAAGAAATGTATAAGAACGAAGTTGCTCCCGCGCTTATGAAAAAGTATAATTATTCGAGCCCCATGCAGATTCCGCGTTTCGAGAAGATTGTAATAAACGTAGGTACCGGCGACGCAAAGGATAATTCAAAGGTCATCGAAAATGTTATAAATGATATTACGGCGATTACCGGTCAGCGTGCGGTTCCTACTGTGGCGAAGAAATCGGTTGCTAACTTTAAGCTTCGTCAGGGTATGAAAATCGGAGTTAAGGTTACGCTTCGCGGAGAGAGAATGTTTGAATTTATGGACAGACTTTTCAACTTTGCGCTCCCGCGCGTACGTGATTTTAAGGGAATCGGAAAAGATTCTTTTGACGGAAGGGGAAATTATTCTCTCGGTCTTAAGGAGCAGCTTATATTTCCCGAAATCGAGTATGATAAGGTCGAGAAGATTCGCGGAATGAATATTGCATTTGTAACGACAGCGCAGACAGATGACGAAGCTCGTGAGCTTCTCAGCCTGATGGGCGCTCCGTTCGAAAAATAAGGAGAACGTAAGATGGCAAAAAAATCTATGATACTGAAACAGCAGAAAGCACAGAAGTACTCGACACGTGAGTACAATCGCTGCAAGATTTGCGGCCGTCCTCACGCGTATCTCCGTAAATACGGCATTTGCCGTATATGCTTCCGTGAGCTTGCTTACAAGGGCGCTATACCCGGTGTACGCAAGGCAAGCTGGTAATTAATTATTTTTCATCAGTAAAAATTGCTCTGCCGAATTGACGGAGATGATCCCGTCCGGAGTCGGCAGCGAAATAATAAAAGTTTTCCCGCTGCAGGCGGAAATAAAGATGTGTGAAATACTGCCTGATTTTGTATCTGCTGTATTTTGCGCAAAGCTCCAAAGCTTAATCGGAAGGAGAGCGTTTTTTCGCTTTAACCGCCGATACCAAGCCGGCTGTGCCGGCATTGCATTAAGGAGGAAAAACAATGCAAATGTCAGACGTAATTGCGGATATGCTCACAAGAATCCGCAATGCTAACAATGCAAAGCATGAAACAGTGGATGTTCCGGCGTCAAATATGAAAAAATCTATCGCCGACATTCTCGTTAAGGAAGGTTATATCAAAAGCTATCAGGTAATCGAGGACGGTAAGCAGGGTATTATCAGAATTACTCTGAAGTATAACGGCAAGCAGAAGACAATTCAGGGACTTCGCCGTGTGTCAAAGCCGGGACTTCGTATTTATTCAAGCTGTGAAGATATGCCTAAGGTTATGAATGGTCTTGGCGTAGCTATTATTTCTACGTCTAAAGGAATAATGACAGATAAGCAGGCGCGCTCCGAAAATGTCGGCGGCGAAGTTCTTGCTTTCGTTTGGTAATCGGTAAGGGAGGAAGGTATAATGTCAAGAATAGGTAGAAAGCCTGTCGCAATTCCTGCCGGAACCGATGTCAGTATCGCAGACGGAAATGTAGTTACGGTTAAAGGCAAGCTTGGAACTCTTACGCAGGCTCTCAGTTCAAAAATGATTATAAAGAAGGACGGAGATGTGATTAATGTATCCCGTCCGAGCGACGAAAAAGAAGACCGCGCTCTTCACGGCCTTACAAGAACGCTTCTCAATAATATGGTTATCGGTGTAACCGAGGGATATTCTAAGAAGCTTGAAATTGTCGGAGTTGGTTACAGAGCTCAGAAGAGCGGAAAAACCTTGACGCTTAATCTCGGTTATTCGCATCCGATAACATTTGAAGAGAAAGACGGAATCACATTTGAGACTCCCGATACCAATACGGTAATCGTACGCGGTACCGACAAGCAGCTTGTCGGTCAGATCTCGGCTCAGATCCGTGAATGCCGTCCGCCTGAGCCATACCTTGGCAAGGGAGTTAAATATGAGGGTGAAGTTATCCGCCGCAAGGCCGGTAAATCAGCCAAATAAATGAAAGGAGTGGTCGGGAAATGATAACGAAAAAAGATACAAATATTGGACGTATCATGAGACACAAGAGAATCAGAGGAAAAATTTCCGGCACGCCGGAGCGTCCCCGTCTTGCTGTTTACCGCTCCAATAGCAATATTTATGCGCAGATAATCGACGATGTTGCGGGAAAGACGCTTGTTTCCGCAAACAGTATCGAAAAGGATTTTGAAGGCAGCGGCGGAAATAAGGCGGCTGCCCGCAAGGTTGGTAATCTCATTGCAAAACGTGCAATCGAGAATGGTATTGAAGAAGTTGTATTCGACCGCGGCGGTTATATTTACCACGGACGTATACAGGAGCTTGCAGACGGTGCCCGCGAAGGCGGACTCAAATTCTAACGGAGGGTAACAGAAATGGTAAAAAAGATAGATGCATCCACGATGGAACTTGAGGAAAAGCTTGTTGCTCTCAACCGTGTATGTAAAACTGTAAAGGGCGGACGTATTCAGCGTTTCACGGCTATTATGGTTGTCGGCGACAAAAACGGACACGTCGGATACGGTTTGGGCAAAGCGGCTGAGGTTCCGGATGCTATTCGCAAGGGAATCGAAGATGCTAAGAAAAATCTTATCGAAGTGTCTCTTAAGGGTACTACAATACCTCACGAAATTATTGGTATATTCGGAGCAGGAAAGGTTTTGCTCAAGCCGGCTGCGGAAGGTACCGGCGTTATTGCAGGCGGAACGGTGCGTGACGTTTTGGAGATGGCCGGAATTAAAAATATCCGCGCAAAGTGTCTCCGTTCAAACAATCCTACAAATGTTGTAAAAGCAACTTTTGAGGGCTTGAAAGCTCTGCGTACGGCAGAAGAAGTCGCAAGAATCCGCGGTATCTCTGTTGAATCGCTTAAGAAGTAAGGAGGAGCCGAAATGAGTAAGGTAAAAATCACACTCGCAAAAAGCCTGATCGGCGCAAAGCCTAATCAGAAGCTTACTGCTGAGTCTCTCGGTCTTCGTAAGATTGGCGACAGTATTGTTCACGAGTCGGGAAGCGTTATTGACGGCAAAATCGTAAAAATAGCCCACCTTGTTAAAGTAGAGGCTGCCGAATAATATATTCGGAAACTTGTTCTAAAAAATAAGGAGAGATTATTCGATGGCGTCAGGCATCGAATAACGAGCAGAATTTTGCTATGAGTCTTAACGTAACTGTTCGTACTCCGATAAAGAAAGGAATGTTCATACAGATGAAACTCCATGAACTTTCACCTGCGGAAGGCTCAGTAAAGGCTTCCTTCCGCGTAGGAAGAGGTCCTGGTTCCGGAAACGGAAAAACCTCTGGAAAAGGTCATAAAGGTCAGAATGCGCGTTCGGGCGGCGGCGTACGTCCTGGTTTTGAAGGCGGACAAATTCCGCTTTACAGAAGACTTCCGAAAAGGGGCTTCAAGAACCGTTTTGCAGTGAACTATGCAATTGCGAATGTTGCGCAGCTCAACGTTTTTGAAGATGGTGAGGTTGTGGATATGGCGGCGCTTAAGGCTCGCCGTATTATAACCAATCCACTTGACGGCCTGAAGATCCTCGGCAACGGGGAAATTACAAAGAAGCTTACGGTAAAAGCTTCCTGCTTCAGCACCTCCGCAAAAGAAAAAATAGAGGCCGCAGGCGGAAAGGCTGAGGTGGTATAACGTGTTTAAGACGATAGTCAACGCTTTCAAGATCCCGGATCTTAGAAGAAAAATGTTGTTCGTACTTATGATCATTCTGCTCTACAGACTCGGTGCGGTAATGCCTGTTCCGTTTGTAGATGCGAATGTACTTGCGGAGAACTTTTCTGCAAGCAACGGATCCTTTTTCCAGTACCTGAATATTATGTCAGGCGAGGCGTTCTCGCGTGCGACATTGTTTGCATTGTCTATTCAACCGTATATCACTGCACAAATCGTAATGCAGCTTCTTACTATCGCTATATCTCCTCTTGAAAAAATGCAGAAGGAGGGCGAAGAAGGAAGAAAGAAAATAAATACGATTACACGTTATGTGACTGTCGGACTTGGCCTTATAACCGCATACGGCTATTATGCTTATATGAAGGCTAACGACGCAATTGTTTCATTTTCAAATACAGGTTCAAGTGTGCTCGCTGGATTTGTTATCGTAGCATGCTATGCGGCCGGTTCGGCTCTTGTAATGTGGCTCGCCGAAAGAATTAACGAGTTCGGCATAGGCAACGGTATTTCGCTGATACTTTTTGCCAATATTGTGTCGAGCGGTCCCACGATTGCCTCTATGCTTATATCTTTCTTCAGAAGCGGTCCGTGGTACATCGTTGCAGCTGAAGCAATAATCTTTATAGCTTTGGCTATAATTGTATTTGTTGTGTTTGTTACAAACAGTGAAAGGCGTATTCCCGTGCAGTATGCCAAGAAGGTTGTCGGTCGGAAAATGTACGGAGGTCAGTCTTCGTTCCTTCCGATTAAGCTAAACATGTCCGGAGTTATGCCTATCATCTTTGCAAGCTCAATTGTATCTCTTCCCACGACAATTGCGATGCTTTTCCCGACGCCTGAAAAGGGTACCTTCTGGTACGGATTTTTGCAGTTCTTTTCGTATTCGTCTTGGTTCTACCCGGTACTGATGTTTATATTGATTATCGCGTTTGCATATTTCTATGTTGAAATTTCTTTCAATCCTGTTGAAATTGCAAATAATCTCCAGAAAAACGGAGGCATGATCAAAGGAATACGTTCCGGAAGACCTACGGTAGAGTACATCAGAAAGGTACGCGGAAGAATTACGCTGATAGGCGCTTTGTTCCTCGATATTATCGCTGTATTTCCGCTTATCGTCAATATCTGCACCGGCAGCTCGCTCGGAAGTATTGCATTCGGCGGTTCGTCTCTGCTGATTGTAGTGGGAGTTGCGCTTGAAACCGTCACGGAGCTTGAGGCACAGATGACTATGAGACATTACAAGGGATTCCTTGAATAATGTCGGTAAGGAATGGCACAGAAATTATGAAGATAATATTTTTAGGAGCTCCCGGCGCAGGAAAGGGTACTCAGGCTGAAATTGTCAGCAAAACCTACGGAATTCCGGCAATATCAACCGGAGCGATTATTCGTGAAGCCATTAAGACCGGAACTGAAATGGGAAAGGCAGCGATGTCTTATACCGAAGCGGGCAAGCTTGTTCCGGATGATGTGGTTATCGGTATAATTAAAGAAAGGCTCTCAAAGGATGACTGTGGTAAAGGCTTTATTTTAGATGGTTTTCCGCGTACTGTCGTACAGGCGGAAGCACTTGATAAAATGGGAGTCGAAATCGACCGTGTAATCAGTATAGAGGTTTCCGACAAGGATATTGTAGAACGGATGAGCGGACGCAGAGTTTGTCCCGCTTGCGGTGCGTCTTTCCATGTTGAGTGGAAGAAGCCGAAGCAGGAGGGCGTTTGCGACATATGCGGCGCAGATCTTATAATACGCAAGGATGACGATCCCGCTGTTGTTATTGACAGACTTAAGGTTTATCATGAGCAGACAGAACCCCTTAAGAATTACTATGGGAAAAAGAATAAGCTCAAGACTGTTGTCGGGCAGGTTGAGGTGGCTGATACGACAAAGCTTACCTTAGAAGCTTTAAATGGATGAGGAACAATTTTCTCTGAGGGAGCGAATTCATGATAACGCTTAAAACCAAGGAACAGATTTCTGTTATGCGTGATGCCGGCAAAATTACCGGCGAGGCATTACTGCTGGGGGGAGAGGCCGTACGTGAAGGAGTCTCCACCCTGCATATAGATACTGTCGTTCGCAGACATATTGAGAAGTATGGCGCAAAGCCTTCATTTCTCGGATATGGCGGATTTCCGGGCAGCGCATGTATCAGTATCAACGATGAAGTAATTCACGGAATACCTTCGGGGCAAAGGCTGCTTCGGGAGGGGGACATTGTCAAAATAGATGTCGGAGCTTTTTACAAGGGTTTTCATGGGGACAGCGCCTGCACATTCGCGGTAGGACAAATTTCGGATGAGGCTAAAAAGCTGATAGAGGTAACAAGAAATTCATTTTGGCGCGGTATTTCCGCTGCCGGTATTAACGGAGGCAGGATCGGAGACATCGGGGCTGCTGTCGATTCATATGTTACCGAGAACGGTTTTTCGTCCGTCCGCAGATATGTAGGCCACGGCGTCGGGCATGAGCTTCATGAGCAGCCCGATGTGCCGAATTACGGACGTCCCGGAAGAGGACCGAGGCTTCTTAAAGGCATGACAATTGCAGTGGAGCCGATGGTCTGTACGGGAACATATGAGGTGAAGGAGATGTCTGACGGCTGGACAGTCAAAACGGCTGACGGAGGGTTCTCCGCTCATTACGAGCATTCGATTGCATTTACCGAGGAGGGAATCATAATTCTCACGGCGGTGAATGTGCCGGAATTTGTTCCGTACGGTGCAGATCCGATCGTGTTCTGACGCGACATATATTTTGGTATCGAATGAAAGATAATAAAAATACGGTTATGACAGGGAAGCTTGAAAAAGGATGCTATGTTTTGTCGCTTTCGGGGCGCGATTCGGGACGAATACATGTTGTATTGCGCTGCGGAGAAGACGAATATGCATATATTGCCGACGGCAGATGCAGAACTGTTTCAAAACCGAAGAAAAAAAAGTGCAGACATCTGCGGCGGATCGGATTATCGCTCTATGGGGGCGCTTTTACAGATTCGGCTATAGCTGCGGCTGTTAAAGCTGCGGCAGATGTTCCCGATCTTTGACGCTTGAATGTGGATTAGATAAATATTCTGAAACAGCTATTCTAAATAAGAAAGCGGAGGGATTATTCTGGCAAAGGATGATATTCTTGAATTTGAAGGCACTGTAATCGAAGCAATGCCGAACGCAACCTTTAAGGTTCAGCTGCCGAACGGACATATCGTGACCGCACGGATTTCCGGAAAGCTGAGAATGAATTATATTTGGATACTGCCCGGTGATAAGGTTACGGTAGAGGTCTCTGTATACGATCTCACCAAAGGACGAATTACATGGCGTACCAAGGCAGAAAGGAACGGTAATTAAAATGAAAGTAAAACCTTCCATTAAGAAAATATGTGATAAGTGTAAGATTATCCGCCGCCATGGTAAAATCATGGTTATATGCGAAAATCCGAAACACAAACAGAGACAGGGTTGATTTCCTGTCGGGCTAAAAGGAGTGAAAAAAAGAGATGGCACGTATTGCAGGCGTAGATATTCCAAATGCAAAGCGCATCGAGATTGCTCTTACTTATATTTACGGTATAGGTCGTAGCACATCGAATAAGATACTTGCAAAGACAGGCATCAATCCCGATACTCGCGCGCAGGAGCTTACTGAGGAACAGATTGCTAAGCTTCGTGAAGAGATTGAGGCAAATCATAAGGTTGAAGGTGACCTTCGCCGTGATATTGCACTTGATATCAAGCGCATGATCGAAATAAACTGCTATCGTGGTATTCGTCACCGCAAGGGACTTCCGGTTAGGGGACAGCGTACCAAAACAAATGCAAGGACAAGAAAAGGTCCGGCTAAAACGATAGCTAATAAGAAGAAGTAAAGGAGTGAATGAGTACAGATGGCAAAGGTAACAAAAAAAGTAATCAAAAAACGCCGTGAAAAAAAGAATATTGAACGCGGCGCAGCGCATATCAGTGCTACATTCAACAATACAATCGTAACAATTACAGATATTCACGGAAATGCTGTATCGTGGGCGTCTGCCGGTGAAATGGGCTTTAAGGGATCGCGTAAGTCTACACCCTTTGCTGCTCAGAGCGCGTCGGAGGCTGCTGCAAAGAAGGCGATTGATCACGGAATGAAGACTGTTGAGGTTTATGTTAAGGGACCGGGATCGGGACGTGAGTCTGCGATTCGCGCTCTTCAGACTACGGGACTCGAAATCAGTTTGATTAAGGATGTAACGCCTATTCCGCACAATGGCTGCAGGCCACCGAAAAGAAGACGTGTTTAATTGCTTTTTCCGTCCGGTTATTTTTTGGACGAGGCAAGACCGCTTTGACTGCGGTTGCGTGATTTCGTGATTTATAAATTCGCATGTTTCACAATTGTTGAACAGGAGGAATAGAAACTAAAATGGCAAGATATACAGGACCTGCTTGCAGACTTTGCCGCAGGGAAGGTAAGAAACTCTTTCTGAAGGGCGATCGCTGCCTTACAGGTAAGTGCTCAATTGACCGCCGTCCTACTGCACCCGGTCAGCATGGCGCTGCCAGAAAAAAAGAGGGAGAATACGGCATGCAGCTTCGTGAGAAGCAGAGGGCAAAGAGATATTACGGCGTACAGGAAAAGCAGTTCAAGTCTTATTTTCTTAAGGCTGACCGCGCTGAAGGTGTTACCGGTGAAAATCTTCTTACGCTGCTCGAACGACGTTTTGACAATGTAATTTACAGAATGGGATTTGCAGGAAGCCGCCGTGAATGCCGTCAGCTTGTATTGCATGGACATTTTCTGCTTAACGGCAAGAAAGCAAATATACCGTCTATTATTCTCAAGGCAGGAGACGTTATTACACTTAAGGAAGACAGCCGCAAGAGCGCCCGTATCAAAGAGCTGATTGACAGATGCGCTTCCTCTACCTCTCCGAAATGGCTTGAAGTAGACAGAGAGGCTGTAAAGGCAACGGTTAAAGAGCTTCCAAAGAGAGAAGACGTTGACTTTCCGTTTGAAGAACATCTCATCGTCGAGCTTTATTCTAAATAAGATTTTCCGGATGCTTGCGCGAGTGTCTGGAATCTGTCTCGCGTCAAGCGGATCTCAAGTTTAATTGTTCTGAATGAGAGATAATACAGGAGGGAAAATAATGATAGAAATAGAGAAGCCAAACATTTCAACGGTAAATATGAGCGAGGATGGAAAATTCGGCAAGTTTATTGTTGAACCGCTTGAAAGAGGCTATGGTACAACTCTCGGCAATTCTCTGAGACGCGTACTTCTCAGCTCACTTCCCGGCGTTGCTGTTACCAGTATAAAGATTGAGGGCGTACTTCACGAAATTTCCACGATTCCGGGAGTTAAGGAAGATGTCACCGAGATTGTACTGAATGTTAAAGGAATTACCGCAAAGCTGTATTCCGACGAACCCAAAACGGTTATTATCGACTGCAGCGGGGAGCGTGAAGTAACAGCAGGAGATATTAAACAAGATTCTGACATTGAAATACTGAATCCCGAGCATCATATTGCGACGCTTAGCGAGGGTTCGCGCCTTTATATGGAGCTTACCTTTGACCATGGCCGCGGTTATGTTTCTCAGGAGAAGAATAAGCAGCTTAGTCAGCCGGCAATCGGCGTAATATTTACCGATTCTATATATACCCCGGTATATAATGTAAGCTATAAGGTAGAGAATACGCGCGTCGGCAGTAATACCGATTACGATAAGCTCACGCTCGAGGTTTTGACGAACGGAACGATTTCCGCCAAGGAAGCCATTTCGCTCGGAGCCAAGATACTCAATGAGCATCTCAACTTGTTTGTCGATTTATCAGATGAGGCAAAGAAGGCAGAGATTATGGTTGAACGTGAGGAAACGATTAAAGAGAAAGTCCTTGAGATGACCATTGAGGAGCTTGACATGTCCGTAAGAAGCTTCAATTGTCTGAAGCGCGCTGGAATTGATACGGTAGAGGATTTGACAAATCGTACTGAAGCGGATATGATTAAAGTCAGAAATCTTGGAAAAAAATCGCTTGAAGAAGTTGTCTTTAAGCTGCATTCTTTAGGTCTTGATCTAAAGAAAGAAGAGGAATAAAAAGGAGGAATCCATAATGCCAGGTACAAGGAAACTCGGAAGGCCTACCGCGCACCGCAATTCAATGCTCCGCGGAATGGTTACGTATCTTCTTGAAAACGGTACGATCGAAACTACCGTTTACAGAGCGAAAGAAGTACGCAGTATGACCGAGAAGATGATAACACTCGGCAAAAAGAACACACTGGCAAGCCGCCGTGCTGCTCTTTCATATATAACCAAAAAAGAAGTTGTAAAGAAGCTGTTCGATCAGATCGCGCCCGAATACGCTGATCGAAACGGCGGATATACAAGCGTTTATAAGCTCGGTCCGCGCCGCGGAGACGGCGCCGAAATGGCGATTATACGTTTGGTCGGCTTTGAGGATAAAAAGGATGAAAAAGCCGAAGATAAAGCCGACAAGAAAGTTAAGGCTGATAAAACGGCTAAAGCTGTTGAGTCCGATAAAAAGGAAGAAAAGACCGATAAGGCAAAGGAAGTAAAAGAAGCAAAAGCTGAATAATCGGTTGTATTTTTCTGCGTGATTTTATTTATGTGTAAATAAACGAAGAATGTCCCTCGTCTCTTAGGCGGGGGATTTCGCTTTCATTTCTCGGTTGGTGCAATAATTTTATTGTAACGCATATTGTCTGAGTTGTTTTCATTATTGAAAAAACGGTCCGTTTCGTTTCTGTAAATAAGTATAATCTACCGCAGCTGTCCCACCGCCTTATACGCTGCGAGTTCCATTTCAGGGTTTCAGCAGGAGGATATGATCTCCTGCTGAAACCCTGAGAGGCAGAGACACTTGCGGCGGCCGTAATCGTCGCCGCCCGATTAAGAAAGCTTATTAGCTTTTACTCCGATTTAAAGTACTGAATGGGACGGCTTACTTTTTTATTCTGCCGCAAAAGCCGTAAGATTATGCTATGGATTTATTGAATGCGGTTTGCCTTATTAAGGGTGTTTTAATTAATTTTAGCTTGCATTTAGTAGCTTTGTGATGTATAATAACTATATTACGGGTTTGTGTAAATCTGTTCTGTTTAGAGTAAAATGTTGTTATCGGAGGTTACTGCCGTATTTGAAGATTGGAAATATAGTGCTTAAAAACGGTCTTGTACTGGCCCCTATGGCCGGTGTTACGGACAGCACGTTTAGAAAAATTTGCAAGAGCTTCGGCGCCGAATATATGGTTTCGGAGATGATTTCTGCCAAGGCAATTGTATATCGCGACAGAAAAACTCCGGAGCTCGCAAGAATGAGCGATGGTGAGCGTCCCATGGCACTTCAGATTTTCGGGAGCGATTCTGCCGTTATGGCTGAGGCGGCGTCATGGCTTTACAATAATTTTCATCCGGATGTCATAGATATAAATATGGGATGTCCTGTAAGAAAAATAGTCGGAAACGGAGACGGTTCCGCGCTGATGAGTGAACCAGAAAAAGCGGAAAAAATCGTTTCATCTGTCGTCGGCGCCGTAGGCTCTGAAATACCTGTTACCGTTAAAATACGTACAGGTTTTGACGGCAGTGCGATAAACGCCGTTCCGTTTGCGGCTATGCTTGAACAGGCCGGAGCATCCGCAATTTGTATTCACGGACGTACACGCGAGCAGATGTATGCTCCTCCGATTGATTTGAATACAATAGCGGAAGTTAAAAAAGCGGTTTCTGTTCCGGTTATCGGAAACGGCGGAATATATTCGTCATTCGACGCCCGCAGGATGTTTGAATATACCGGCTGCGACGCTGTTATGATCGGACAGGGGGCATGCGGTAATCCTTGGATTTTTGAAGAAATAACTTCATATATTGAGGGTAGGAGCTATATCGCTCCGAAAATTCATGACAGGATAGAGCTTGCCAAGAAGCACACGGAAATGCTTATTGCTGACAAAGGCCTGCATATCGGTATCTGTGAATCAAGAAAACATATTTCATGGTATATAAAGGGAATTCCCGGTTCTGCTAAGATTCGTGATTTGATAAATCACGCAGAGTCGACGGAAAATGTTTTTTCACTGCTTGATGAGCTTGAAACGGGAGCTGAGCTTAGAAAAGAGTTTTTTTGGGCTGAGTAGATTGAATTGGCCCTACCGGATTGCCTGATACACGATTTATACAGTGCTTGCGGATTATGTACATGATGATAAGAAAGGTTTGGTGATTTATATGAAAAACGCCGCTTTTTATAACGGAAGAGTTACGACTGTTGAAGATATGACGGTTCCGCTTAATGACCGAGCTGTTTATTTCGGCGACGGAGTATATGACGTTGCATTCTGTCATAACGGAAAGCCGTTTTTGATAGACGAGCATTTTGACCGTTTTTATAACAGCTGCAAATTGATAAAAATTGATTTTCAGTACAGCAGAGACGAGCTGAGGACAATTATTGAAGATCTTATTTCACGTCTTGACGATAAATCCGACGACATTATATACTGGCAGGCGAGCAGAGGAACGGCGGCTCGGAATCATCCGTTTCCGGGAGATGACGTAAGGCCCAATCTTCTTATGTATGTCAAGCCTAAGAAGATTACGAATCTTGACAAGCGCATGAAGCTTGTTACATGGGAAGATATTAGATATAAAATGTGCAATGTCAAAACAATTAATCTTATACCAAACATTCTTGCTGCAGAGCATGCGGTTTCATCGGGCTGTGACGAGGCGGTGCAAATACGCGATATGCTTGTGACCGAGAACGGAGAAATCTTAAGAGACGCGGTTACCGAGGGAGCGCATACGAATATCTTTATTGTTAAAGACGGAAAGCTTATAACGGCTCCGCTCGGATGCTATATACTTCCGGGTATTGCGAGAAAGCATGTTATCGAATTATGCCGTGAGCATGGAATTGAAACCGAGGAAAGATATATTACACGAAGCGAGCTTTTTGACGCTGATGAAATACTGATAACAAGCACTACTACACTTGTCAGAGCGGCATGTGAGCTTGACGGCAGACCTGTTGGATGCCGGGACCGGAAGCTTGTTGACGATCTTCAGTCATGGTATCTTGAAAAGCTTGAAAATGCAACTAAATAATCAATAGCAAGATGACCGGCCTCTGTTGCGGCGTTTTTCACCGACTTTTTCAGCGACTTTTTCAGCGACTTTTTTCAGCCGCGTGACAGTCCGCCGCTGAACTGCGTTATAACGGCTCTTGCGAAAAAAATACGGTGTGTATCTGGTTTTACAGATTTACACCGTATTTTTACAGCTGTAACTGTATTATGGTTTGTCTGTAAGGTGATATATATTTCTTGAGGCGTAGTAGATTAAGCTGTATTGACAACCGTCGGATTTATTTTATTTTCCGGAGGCGGTAATCCATTGAAGAATGTTTTGTTACGGACATCGTTTCATTGCAGACATGCGGATATGTAGCCGCCGAATCGGATTTTTTGTGTCCGTTTGCGCGGTAAACTACCTTTATAATATATAGACTATTTCTGTAAATATTGTTAGAATGTAAGCGCAGGTTATATATCGGTATATATTGGCGAATTCTTTATATTTACCGAAAAATGTTGGCTTAATCATTAAAAAAGCAAGGAAGCTTTTAGATAAACAAATGCGGAAAATCAGCGTGAAAAATGAAAAAACTATGTAAAACGCAATAATTTTCACGCTCTGTTTGCGCTTGTCGTTGCATGTTCAAAGAAAGGAACGGTGATTTTTATGATTACGGTCGGAGAAAGAATTGCAGAGCTTCGTAAAAGAAAATCAATGACACAGGAGGAACTTGCCGCTATAATCGGTGTTTCCTCGCAGTCGGTTTCAAAATGGGAAAACGGTATTAATATGCCTGATATAATGATGCTTCCGGTAATTGCCGATACTTTTGATGTGACTGTCGATATGCTTTACGGAAGGAGCGGAACTTTATGCGGAGGAATATCTTCCGATGCTGTTTTTAATGTTGTCTGCCGTTCTGTATGTCAGGCGATTTTTTCGGCTCGCTGCGACGCGGACAGTTCTGACGTATCTATTTTTGAAGAGTTGAACAATTATATTGAAACACTGAGAAAAAACGACAGAATGAGGAGTGCCGTTATCCGCCGCACGGGGCAGTTTATTTCCGTGATGAAATTGGAGGAATTGCTTTAAAAAGACCGGAGAAAGGATGGAGCAATGTTTTTTCCGATGTCGGAGCGGAGGAAATTCTGCAACTGCTGGCTGACCGCGACTTTCGTTATGCGGTGCAGACTGTGATAAAAAATAATATGATGTCTTTTACATTATCGTCTCTGTGCGGTATGTGCAAAATTTCCGATTCTGCTGCTCTTGAGGAAAATCTTAAGAAAAGTGAATTGTTTTCATTAAAGCAAATAAACATAGACGGTAAAAGCGTTACTGTTTATGAGCCCTTCTGTACGCAAAAACTCTTTTTGCTTTTTGCAGTAATGATATATGCAAAAGAATATGCTTATTATAAGGATTCTTATTTGACATACTTCGGAGATTCAAATTTTTGCAGCGGAGATTAAAGATTTGTGTAAGTGTTTGTGAAAGTGTAATGGCTGTAAGACAAAGCAGTAAAACGCAGCCGGTAAACCACGAATGCAGATTTACCGGCTGCGATATTTTATCATTGATTATGGGGCGTAAAATGGATCGAACTATGATTATTTTTCATATTTTATCCTTCGAATCAGAAAAACGGCTGAGGCTGATATAGTCAGAACACAGATGATTGGAAGCGTAGGGTCGAAAGTGCCCGGAGCCGGTGAGCTTTTTGCAGAGTATTCGATTACGTTTTGGGTGAGTGTCAATATTCCTCCGTAATGCTCAACATTAAATCCAAGACCTGAACCGGTAGTAAAATTTCCGGAATTTCCCGGTCGGTCGAGATAGCAGAGCATGAATCCGAAAGATAATCCGTTGCCGGGCGTCAGCGCGCTTGCAGATGAAATATCGGGATTGGACAATGTTCCGCAGGTTGGATTTTGATTGTTTATTCCGACGGTGTTTACTTGATTCCATGCAAGAAAACATTCAAACTGCCATCCGTCGGAGACTTTTTGTCCGGTTGCCGTATAGCTTTCTACGTCAAGCAATTCTCCTCCCGCCGAGCTTCCGATTCCGTTATAATCGGCATAATTTTGTCTGATAATATACAGCGGTGAAGGAGAGTTTTTCTTTGCGCCGGCAGGCAAAGCAAATGTGAAAAACTCTCCCGGATGACCGCCGGTAATTAGCATTCCCGGATTGAGACCGAGCTGCAGTGCGTCGCCTGACAAAACGCCCTCCGAATTTTCTTCTTCCGCATATGCTTCGGTCGAATCTGTTATTTTCGCAGCAATATATAACCCATCCTCGTCCCAGAGAAAATATACGTCTGCAGAGCTTTTGATGTTTCCGTTCCAAGGGGAAGCGGTACATGTATTTTCATTCATTGTAATTTTATCGGATTCAGACCATTCTCCCTGCTCTATTATACCGTTTATATTAGGCGAGCCGGTCGGAACTTCCCGTATAAGTTTTTCCGTTTGCCCTGCGGCGACTCCTGCTCCGGCCGCAGAAATAATTACGGTACTAATACAAATTGCGAAAACTGTTGCCGCGGCTCGTGTCATTTGATTTTTGAGAAGCTTTATGTTCATTTCAATCTCCGATACCGTTAAAAGCCGATTAAATTAACCGGGCGGCTGATTTTATTTTTTAAGCATTGTATTTTATATTAGCTCATCATTATTATGCTCTGATTAAATATCGTCAATATGTTGAAAATTTATTATTTTCAGGATATTTTGAGGAATTTGTCCGCAATTTTCTTTTTTCCGAAAGTTGAATACATATAATGATTGTTAAAATCATGACGCAGATGCCACACAGTCCGCCGCAGAAGTCGAGAATTACATCCGTGACGCTTGAGGTTCTCTCATAATAAAGCTGAATCGTTTCATCTATCGTGGCACTTATGAGAACAAAAAACGGTGGTGCAAAAATTTCTTTGATTTTTAACGAATAGAAAAAAAGACATAGCTCGGCGCCGAGAAGAAAATATTCGCAGAAATGCGCGGCTTTACGGATTGCAAATGATAAGTCATCGATATCTATTTTATTTTTCGGATCTATAATCGGTTTCAGCCCATTTACGATTTTGTCGCTTTGAGCGCTTGACTCAGCGCCGTTATGCATTGAATTTGTCCAAATAAAAATAAGAGTAATGATAATCAGAACCGACAAAATTATTCTGAATCCGCTGCGCTGCGTAAGCTTTATTGCTTCTCTGTCCTGCGTTTTATTATGTTTATATATCGGATTCATGAAGTTCTCCAATGCCAAAATGTATTTTCAATTCCAACATCATTTATATGCTGACATTATAATTATTATATTTGTTTTTTTATTTAAAGTCAAGACTTTGAGCGGAGGTATTGGGGAGCGGATAAAAAATTTACATAATAATTAAATAATGGCATTTTGACTCCTTGATTTTTTTTTATGTGCATGATATACTTAAATATATTGAATTTGTTTTTAATCGGCAATTGGGACTGCGGATTTTTTTCGGCTGTCTTGTTAAGACAGGATTTATTTATTTATATTTTGAGTGTAAACTGAAAGGTTAGTACATATATGAAGAATAATCGTTTCGTTAAACATATTGTTGTCTTTTTGTTTTCGGCTGCTGTTATTGCTTTATTTTCTGTATGCTTGGCCGCGGAATCGGGATCGTCCGGTGTGATCAGGGAAACACTCGATCTTACACGGCCGCAGAAAAATATAAGCGGAGAGGGTTATTACTGGGACAACCGTGAAAATACCCTTGAACTCAACGGGGTAAATGTAAGTACCGATGATGAATATGGAATTAAGCTTATCGACGGGGCAACGGTTAAGCTTTTCGGTAAAAATTACATTTCGGCGTCTGAATATGCGCTTGCGGGACAGGGTGGTTTTACTGTCACCGGGGACGGTTCACTTACTATAGTGACCGATGGTGACGCAATATACAGTTATTCTACGGCGATGAACAAAGAAATCAAAATTCGCAGCGGTGATATTTCGGTGACAGCAGGCCGCAGCGGAATTCGTTTTGACAGCGGAGTTATAAGTATAGTAGGCGGAAATATAGACATTGCTGTTTCCGACCGTTCAAACGGCGTGGGAATAACGGGAGGTACGGTACAGGTAACCGGAGGAAGTGTTTTTTCAAATGCTCCGCTTTCCGCAGCCGGAACTCTCCGTATTATTGCTTCGGAGGTTAGAGCTGAAACTGAGCCGGGACGTGCGGTTCTTGATTACGGGAAAGCTCTTTTGATTGAGAAAGTGGATTTGCAGACCGGAGAAGGCTCCGCTTCTCTCAGCCCGGCGGGGGAGTACGGCGGAGAGAGCAGTATAGCCGCGGTTTCAAATGCCTACAGGGGAGGTACCAGTGCTATACTCGGAGAGGGATTTCCGAAATATGCCGATATAATTTTGATAGTCCTCGCTGTAGTTTTGCTTATTGTCATTGTCGGGCTGCCTGTATTTTTGCATTATCGCAAAACAAAGCTGATGATAAAAAAACTTGAGTCTGAGAATTTGCGCCCGAAAGCTTGAGTTCAAAATCTTAAAAAGTCGTGAGAAACACTTATATAACTTATGTTTTCACTTGCTTTTAATGCCTTTTTATAATATAATATAGCTTGTAATTATTTTCATCCGAAAGGAATGGTTTTTGTTTATGTACAGTGGATTCAAAATTAAGCCTCCGTTTTTTGAGATAGGTCCGAAATGTTATATGTACGGAGAGAAGATGCTGCAGCTTGCAAAGGTTATTGACAGAGTTGCCATAAAATATGATGTGGATATTCTTGTTACACCTGTTTACACCGATATTAAAACGATTGCGGATAATACCGAGCGTATTCATGTTTTTGCACAGCATATGGATTATCTTCGTCCGGGACGCGGGCTTGGCTCGGTTCTTCCGGAAGCGGTAAAGGAGGCCGGGGCGGAGGGCGTAATGCTGAATCATGCTGAATGTAAGCTTACGCTCGGCGAAATTGAAAAAACAATTGCAAGGGCGGATGAGGTTGGACTTGGAACGATTGTATGCGCCGATACGGTAGACGAGCTTATGGCAATTGCAAAGCTTTCTCCCAATCTTCTTGTTGCGGAGCCGACAGAGCTTATAGGAACGGGAAAAACAAGCGATGAAAATTATGTTACTCAGACTATAAAGAGCGTGCGGGAAATCAATCCTGACATTATGGTGCTTCAGGGTGCGGGAATCAAAAACGGTCAGGATGTTTATGATACGATTATGCTCGGAGCGGAGGCGACGGGCAGTACGAGCGGAATTTTCTGCGCGGACGATCCGTCCGCAATGGTTGAAGAAATGATTCACGCGCTTCGTTCCGCGTGGGACGAGAAGCACGGGGCATAACGTATATGACGAACAGCAAAAAATATTTGGCCGGGGTTGATATAGGAACCACGTCGCTTAAATCCGCAATTTTTGATACGGATGGAAATATGGTTTCCGCTTCAACCGTTGATTATACTCTCGATACAAAGGGAAACGTTGTGGAATTTGACGGGCTTGAATATATTTCAATTGTAAGGCAGTCTCTTACGGAAGCCGCGCAAAAAGCGTTTCCGGACTGTGGTAAAGACGAGCTGGCGAATCTTATAGCCGGACTTTCCGTAGATACTCAGGGAGAAACCCTGATAGTCACGGATGAAAACTTTGTTCCTCTTCGTCCGGCAATTGTTTGGCTCGATAACCGCGCGGACGGGGAAGCGAAGAAGATTGAGGCGGACTTTGGACATGAGCTCGTATACCGCGTTACGGGACAGCCCGAAATCACGGCGACATGGCCTGCGTGTAAGCTGATATGGATACGTAGGAACGAACCTTCGGTATTTAATCGTATAAGGCATGTGTTTTTGCTTGAGGATTGGATTTTGTGGGCTCTTACCGGAAAGACTGTGACAGAGCCGACGATTCAGTCATCGACGATATACTTTGACATTTGTAAGAAGCAATGGTGGAAGGAAATGCTTGACTACATTGGATTGGACAGATCAGTGTTTTCCGAGATTGTACCGTCCGGTGTAATGGTAGGGGAGATGGACGCAGACTGGTTTTTCGGCGGCGGAGAGGCAGGAAAAAGCTGTAGCTGCGGTATACCTGTTGTTTCAGGTGTGCTTGATCAGATTTCCGGTGCAATCGGCGCCGGAGCGGTAGGTTCAGGCATAATCAGCGAGATGACGGGAACTACTATGGCTGTATTTGTTCCGGTAAGCGAAATTCCGTCGTATAATCCCGAAAGTATTATCCCTTGTCATATAAATTACGACGGCGGATATGCATTGATTTCATGGACCCCTACGGCCGGAATCGCGCTCAAATGGTTTAAAAATCAGCTTTGTGAAAATTTCTCGTTCAGGGAGCTTGACGTCCTTGCGGAAAAGGTGGAGCCGGGCTGCAGCGGACTGGTGTTTATTCCGTATCTTTGCGGTTCGACGATGCCTAAATACAATCCCGATGCGAGGGGAGTATTTTACGGACTTACCATGGAGCACACTCGCGGACATATGGTGCGCGCAATTCTTGAATCCGTTGCCTGTATGCTTCGGAGTAATCTCGAATATTTAGGTGTATCCTGTAATGAAATCAGGACTATGGGTGGTGGCGCATCAAGTCCGCTCTGGTGTCAGATCAAAGCGGATATTACGGGCGTTCGACTCGCGACGCTGAAAAATACCGAAACCGCATGCCTGGGAACTGCTATTCTTGCAGGAACCGGAGCCGGAATCTTTGAGTCTGTTGAAGCGGCGTGCAGCCAAATCGTCAGAACCGATAAAATATATATTCCGCAGCAGAACGAAAAGACGGAAGCCGCTTATCTAAGATATATCGAAGCAGATGAGAAGTTTTATCCGTCCGGAAAATAGTGGGATGACGGCGGAAAGACAGTGTAATTGCAGGCATGAGTAAAGTGCCGTTTTTTATGCTTTACGGAGGTTTATATTCTGTGCAGCGTAAGACTGCTCTGTATCTTGTTTGCAGGAATATCATTTGGGTTTTGCGGAAGCTGAGGCGGTATAAAGCTTTTTGTGTATGTTACGAAAGGAATGGTAATGAAAATGATAAAAGCAGGTTTTGTTGGGTTTGGAGAAGTAAATACTCCAAAAGATATAATCGTAAAAAAATGCAGTGACGCTCTTAAGAATTTTGAAAAGGAGGGAATTTCGGCGGTAAGCGTTTATCCTGTAACCGACGATTATGAGGAAAAGGATATTGCCCATGCGCTTGAGGTCCTGAAAAAAGAGGATTTCGATTGCCTTGTTCTGTGTATTGCGGGATGGATTCCCACACATGCAGTAATAAAGATTGCGGAGCATTACAGGCATAAGCCGATGGTTCTCTGGGGACTGTGCGGATGGATGGAAGACGACCGTCTTGTGACGACCGCAGATCAGGCCGGAACGAGCGCGCTGCGCAAGACTATGTGCGATCTCGGATATAATTTCAAGTACATATATGATATTATCGGACTGCCTTCAAGGGCAGACCGTGTGGCGGCGTATTGCCGTGCGGCGTCTGCGGCAGAAAAGCTTCGTCATGCCAGAGTGGGTATGGCGGGCTACCGCGACATGAATCTCTACGGCACTCAGGCGGACGGTCCCTCTCTGAAACGTGAAATCGGACCTGAGATTGAAACCTTTGAACTGCTTGAAATTTTTCAGAGAAGCGAAAAAGTATCCGACGATGAGAAGAGGTCTGTGGTAAATGCCGTTAAACAGGGCGGAAATATCGGTGGGAAAGAGATAAAAGCATGGAATTTCCTTTCCGAGCCCTCTGATGAGGGCCTTATGAAGGCTGCAGGTTATTATATTGCTGTAGATCAGCTTATAAAAGAGCGCGGATATGACGCGATTTCTCTCAAGGATGTTGACGGGATGAAGAAGCTTCTCGGTTTTCCGCCCGCACCTGTTTTCATGCTTCTTTCCGATATTTCGGGTGTGTGTACAATTCCCGAAAACGACTGTCTCGGAAATGTCACTCAGCTTATGGTTAAATATATTACAGGTCAGGCGGCGGCTTATCTTGAATTTTATGAATTTTTCTCCGATCGCGTGCTTGCCGGAGTACCCGATTATGTTCCTGCCGAGGTTACAGAAAATGGTGTGGTTGCTATGCCGGCGGCTTTCGGCGCTCTGTCGGAGGGTATTCTTAATGTCTCCAAGGTCAAGCCCGGTACGGTGACTATGTGCCGTCTCGCACAAATCGGCGAGAAATATGTTATGCATATGGTTAAAGGACACGGCGTAACGCCCAGAAAGTGGGAGGAGGCAGGCTGGACGCAGCCGGCGCCGCAGCTTCCGGGACTTGAGATTGTCCTTGACGATACCGAGGACTTTACAGACAAGGTTATGTGCCAGCATTATATTATTTCATACGGCGACAACACCAAAGAAATCGGAATGCTTTGCGATATGCTCGGAATTGAAATAATATAACTAAAAGCAAGAACTCCCACGCTTTCGGTGCAGCGGGCTGTTTCGGCTTTTTCGGACGGCGTTATGGTACGCCGTCACGATGCCTCATTACGGCGCTTTTTTCCTTGCTGCGCTGAGAAAAAAGATTGAAATAGTTACTGAAAGGTTTTAAATTATCATGGTTAGAACGTCATCTTCTTTTGTAAAAGACAGCTTTTCAAAGCTTAGTTACATAGTTACTACTCCCTCCGGATTTGATCCCTCAAAGGAATCCTTGCCCCTTATTGTATATCTTCATGGAGTAGGCGAATCGGGCGATAATATCGAAGCGGTCAAGACTCATGGGATTCCGAAATATTTCTGTGAGAATCAGGATTATCTCGGACTTCGTGTTGTTACGCTTTCACCGCAGTGTCCTTGGGACAGAATTTGGAACGGAGTTACCGCTCAGCTTATGAATTTAATTGAAATAATTTCAAGCGAACTTAACATTGACAAAAACCGCATAACAATAACCGGAAATTCTATGGGCGGTTTTGGCACGTGGGAGATGGCGTGCGAATACAATAATTATTTTGCCGCGGCCGCTCCGATTTGCGGAGGCGGAATGACGTGGCGCGCTTCCGCGCTTGTGAAAATGCCGATCCGTGCATTTCACGGAAGTGACGATTTTGTTGTTCCCGTTGAATATTCAAAGCTGATGGTGGACACAGTAAACGCCGCGCACGGGCATGCCGAGCTTACGATATTTGATAATGTCGGTCATGATTCTTGGACAAGCGCATATGAGAAGACCGATTTGATAAAATGGCTTGCTTCCGCCGAAAAACAGGGATAAGAAAATTAAGGGCTGCAGATATTCGGAATGTAACGGCAGAAGTCTTGTTATGCCGTCGGTTTTTCGGAAGGTTCTGTACGGATAAAATAAAGAAGTCAAATTCATTCTAAAGGAATGAGTTTGACTTCTTTTGATATATGGGTTAATTGAGGGGCGGCATCAGTCTATTTGCGCGATGAATTCTTCCATAAAATCGCGGTAAGCCCCTTTGACCCTTGCGGCGGTTTCCAACACTTCTGCGTGGGATAACGGCTGTTCAAGCACTCCCGCAGCCATATTTGTCATGCACGACATGCCGGCGACTTTAATACCCGCGTGGCGAGCCGCGATAACTTCGGGTACCGTTGACATTCCTACCGCGTCCGCGCCGAGGGCTCTGAACATCCGGATTTCGGCAGGTGTTTCAAAGCTCGGTCCGGTGGATTGAACATAAATTCCTGTGTGAACGCCGATACCGCATTTTTCCGCGGTTTTAAGCGCAGAGGCGGTAAGCTCTTTATCATACGCTCGGCTCATGTCGGGAAACCGTGTGCCGAGTCTGTCGTCGTTTTCGCCTGTAAGAGGATTATGTCCCGTAAAGTTTATATGATCGGTTATTATCATCATATCTCCGGCGGAGTAGCTTTTATTTATGGCGCCGGCCGCGTTTGTTACTATCAGTGTTTTGACGCCGAGCTCACGCATCATGTAAACCGGCATTACAATGTCCCTCAGACTGTGGCCTTCGTATGGATGAAGTCTTCCGTTCATTATGATAACACACTTGTTTCCGATATGTCCGCATATCCATTCACCGGCATGTCCCGGAGTAGTTGAGACTGCCATTTCCGGTACTTCGGAATACGGAATGGTTGTACCGTTTTCTACCTTGCCTATGATACTTCCCCATCCTGAGCCGAGAATCAGTCCGATTTTCGGCGTGCGGTTATCAAGTTTTTCTTTTAAATATTTTACGGCAGATGTAACTTTGTCATAATATTCCGACATGAATTTATATTCCTTTCTTTAAAGTCGTATTGGCCGGCAGACTTATTTTATTCCCGCATTGTCCCGTCTTGTATGTTCGGTCTCTTGTATGTCTCGTCCTGTATGTTCTCTTGTATATCCCGTCTTGAATATCCTCAGCCGTTTATGTACTTTGTTTAAACAGACCGGGGTATGGCTCGTTTGTTATAAAATCGGTGTTTTCCGCCGGAATTCCGCGCTTTTTGTCTATAAAGTCCATAAGAGCCCGAAATTCAGGCAGCTCATGACGGTGACCTCCGGTGCGGTACCAGGATTCGGCATTGTCTTCGGCTCCGAGGAGCTTATAAACTTTTTTAGCTTCGAGAAAGGTGAGATAGCTTCCGCGCGGATTAGCCCATGTATCGTCGTAAGCGCTTGTCTCCAGCAAATATCTCGGCGCAATCAGCGACTTCACGAAATGCATATCATACGGAAGGTCTGTCTCATGTCCTACATAGCTTTTGAGCTTAGGACCGAGCCAATACGGTACTATGCCGAACAGATAGCAGAGCGGCTCGCTGCGCTTGTCGCCGTTTCCGAGATCGTCGTGCGAAATGTAACGGTAACATCCGCAGCCGTGTGTTCCGCTGCAGTTTGGATTGACATATTTGATTCTTTCGTCGGTAGCTCCGGCTAAAAGAACGGTTTTTCCGCCTCTTGAATGACCAGATATCGCGATATGATCCGTATCTGCATCAGGAATTTGGTACAGCGCGTCGACACAGCGGTGATATGCCCATGCCCATGCGGAGATCGCACAGAATGGAAAATCCGGATATATGCTGTAAAGACCGAGCGTACGGTCTGTGTTGTACATATCGGGGGCAAGCTCTGTTCTGTCGAAAATGGCGATGGCGTATCCGCGTCTGTAGCCTTCGTTAAGCACGTCGGTGGTACAATCTCTGAAACAGCCGTCTCCGGTGAGAATAACGGGAAACTTTTCAAGGACATCCTCTCCCTTTGATTTTTTCGGAAATAGAATGTGCATTGTAAACGTAATCTGTTTTTCCTTTGTTCCTGCAGTAATGCGGTATGTATCGAATTCACGGTTGAATCCCATGCAAACTTTGTCGACCTTGAAAACCTCAGGCTGAGGAGGCATGCCTCCATATTCGGTATCTATTACCATATCATAAAATTCCGCTTTTCTTCGTTCCCAGTCCGCCTCGGTCTTTACCTTTGTTCCGTCGTTAAAGGTGAGAACGTCCGGGAGTTCTCCGAGCAATATATCGTTATCAAACATATAAGTTAATATGCCGAATCTGATTTCGGCTTCCTTTCTTGATTTGAATATAAATTTATTTTATGTTGCTGCCGACTAATCACTTGCCTGAAATGAAATCAATCAGCTGTGCTTCTTCGTGTATGTTTTCGCTGAGACCGCAGTATTTTTGAATTGCTTTGCGGAGACCGTTATCCTTTGTGTAGGAATAAACTTCTGCGGAAGGAATGTCTCCGTCTGCGGTAAATTCAAATGCTGCAAGTATACCTTTTTTTATGAATTCCGGATCTATGCCGTGCTTTAAGCAGAGAAGCGCCGTACCTGTAAGACGGTCGTTTTTGGCAAGCTTGCGGACGGTATCTCTGCCGACTCGATCTACCGTATCTCCGAGAAGCTTGTTATCAAAACGGGAAAGAAGCTCATACGAAAAGGAGATAAGCTCCGTCAAGGGGACACCGTATTCTGCGGAAAGTGCTTCTGACGCTTCTATGAGAGCGCCGAGCGCGGTATATCTGAGTTCATAATCCGCTGCGGCTTCCCAAATGTATGTGTATCCCTTCTGCTTTGCAAGATATGAAAGCACGGCATGACTCATATTATGCATGAAAAGCTTACGCCTTATAAAGAAATCAAATGGCGCAAACGGTTTGATGCCGTAAAGCTCAGGAATTTCTCCGACAAAAGCCGAGCTGTCGACGGGAAGCTCGCAGTAAGGTTCCACACATATTGCAAGAGGATCGGCGGCTTTTATGCTCTCAGGTGCCGCCGGAACCATTCTTCCGATTGTTGCTTCCGCGATACCGATTTTATTTTTTAGATATTCTTTTGTGTCATCTTCGGTTTTTTCTTCGATTAGAGAGCGGAGATACTTATCCGCGTCCATAAGATTTTCGCAGACGATAATATTGAGAGATTTTCCTCCTATGTCCAATCTTCGGCGGATTCCGGCGGCGATTGGAGCGGCGATAAATTTGAGAATATTTGCGCCGACAGCCGTTGCCATAATATCCGCGGTTGCTATCTCTTCGGCCACGGAGGCTGTATCGTTTCCGTTTACCGCGCGGACGTTTTTTACGGTGAATTTTTCATAGTCATTCTTTCCGGTTATATATATAGGATATTCATGGGTTTTGTTAAGCGAATCGACGAGACTTTGATTTACATCGATAAATACCGTTTCATATCCGGTTAGGTAAAAAAGCTGCGCTATAAAGCCTCGGCCGATATTACCTCCCCCGTACATAATTGCTTTTTTCATATATTATCATTCCTTTCAGGTTTGTTCGAGAAGTTTGTTTTCAAGACTTATTGCTGTTTCTTTTGCAAATACCCCAAAATTTTTATCCGGGCTTTAAAGCTCTGATTTTTCTTTGATCGACTGTTCTTATTAAGCTTTTGATTATTTGATTCAATAATGCGCGAAGCGCCGTCAATGGCGCAGGGTTGACGACCGTCCTGCCGCCGAAAAAAACGGCACAGCCAGCCGATCAACGTCAAAAAAATGCCAAAGAAACGCCAAAGAGGAGGGGAATTTTTTTTAGGTTTATACTGAGTTATATGCTCAAATATATGAAAATCCTATTTTCGGAAGATTTATTTATCTTCCGATCTTTCTTCGGGTTCTTCTGTTACTGTTTTGACGCCGCTCGAAATTCCGGATATTTCCGAAATTTTTATTGCTGCACTGCCCACAGTTTTCATAGATAATAAAATCTCATCCGGAATTGTAATTCCGAGACGGTCCTCAGTGTCCGAGAGCATGATGACTATATCAATCGAGCTTGCGCCGAGATCCTCGATAAGTCTTGAATCTTCGCCTATATTTTCAAAAGGGATTCCGAGCCTGTTTTCAATGATTTCGGCAAGCATGGAATAGATTGTTTTTTCTGAGCTCATATATATCATTTCCTTGGTTTTTAGGTATGTTCGATAAGCATCTGACGCTCTTGCGAAAATAGATTGGAATATAAAATCTATATAATTTAATACTATCACTTTTAAATGTGTTTGTCTACATATTTTTTTAAAAGAAAAATATGTATTTTTATTGTTTGTGTTTTTAGGATTTGAGAACTGTAAGATTTTCTTTCAGCCTTTGTTATTATTAAGCGCAAACAGGCTGATTAGAAGCATTATGGGGAAAACTGCCGCCGCAAGTATTCCCGATCGGAGATTCCCGCCGAAGCCGCTTGAAATGTAACCCGCGAGCGACGGTCCCGCGGAGCAGCCGAAATCTCCCGCCAGCGCGAGCAATGCAAATAATGACGTGCCGCCTCCTCTGAGCGCGGCTGACGCTTTGCTGAATGTACCCGGCCAGAGTATTCCGACCGAAAAACCGCAGACCGCGCATCCGACCAGTCCGATTGCAGGGACGGGAACAAGTGATATACACAAATATGAAATAATACAGAGTATGCAGCTGTATTTCATGAAACGGTCCAGATTGAGCTTATCTCCGTATTTTCCGTAGATAAGTCTTGCACTTCCCATAAGCACGGCAAATGTCATCGGTCCCGCAAGATCTCCTACGGTCTTGCTTATTCCGAGAGCTTTTTCCGCAAATGCGGACGCCCATTGACTCACGGCCTGTTCGCTTGCGCCTGCGCTCATCATCATAAGCATTAGTATCCAGAATACTTTTTTTGATAGAAGCTCTTTAAGACCAAAACCATGATTTCCGTTTTCATTCAAAGTATAAATCGGAGCCTGAATAAACAGAAATATGTTTGCAATTGGTATGACAGCCCATATAAGAGTTAATGTCCGCCAGTCGGTAATACCGAAAATACAAAAAAATACGGTTGAAAGCAGTATAACCCCCACGTGTCCCCAGCAGTAAAAGGAATGAAGCAGGCTCATCGCCTTTTCCTTGTTTTCCGTCGGACATGCTTCAATGATGGGACTGACTAAAACTTCGAGCAAACCTCCGCCTACAGCATAAATAATGACAGATATTATTATGCCCGAAAATGAACTCGGTAAAATTTCCGGTAAAACGGTGAGTAAAATCAGTCCTGACGCGGCAAATACATGAGCTGTTACCGCCGACGCGCGGTAGCCGATTTTGTCTATGAATCCTGCCGAGAGCATGTCGATCAGAAGCTGTATTATAAAATTAACCGCAATCAGTGACGTTACCTGTGACAGAGATATATTATAGCTGCTTTGAAATGTCACAAACAGCAGCGGAACAAAATTATTGACGATTGCCTGCACTATATAGCCTATAAAGCAGGCATACATTGTCTTTTTGTAATTTGCTTTCATTTTCTTCATGGCTGTACCCGCACAAAGTTTGCACCCGATGAGGACGGTTTTCCTTATCGGGTGTTTTAGTTATGTAATTAAAATTTGAGAAATGAACTGCCCTGCCACCAGTTCGGACACAATTTTCTTAGCATAATTGTGCTTATAGGATTATAATCTGTCAGAATCTCAATATTTTCGCTGTCTCTGTTAAGCATCATGAGAAACTCCAGACAGGAGTTGCACGGAGTGCTTATTACTCCGTCCCGCAAGATTGTCAGCATTTTTACTATCTTGATTTCTCCGGATGTAATCATATTAGAAATGGCATTAAACTCGGAACATATTCCGCTGTTTGTAGCCGTATCTATACTGATTCCGAGATAGATATTGCCTTTGTCTGTCAAAATTGCGGACGCAGCGGAGCCTGTTTCAATAAAAGGAGATATTCTTCGTCTTGCCTGAATTTCTTTTGCTTTCTCATACATCTCTTCCCACATATCAATTACCATGCCTTTTGTACATAGTTTACAAGGTCTTTTATGCCGGACTTGCGCTTCTTTTTAATGTGAAAATTGTATTCGGATTCTTTTTAAAAGTTTTACAGTCCTTTTACTAAGGCGAAAAACACCGTCATTAGGTGTCGTGACGTCGGACTATTACACCTTTTTTTAAAGCCGGTGTGGCCCGCCGCGATAGAGGCGGGGACATCTTGCTTTCGGTAATATTTATATGCTCAATCCCTTTTCTTTCCGGAGAGAATAAGATTTACTATAATTCCGAGTATTAACGCGGTGGCAATTTCTGTCAGCGTTACTGCGCCGAATTTGAGCGACATACCGCCGATGCCGGCGATAAGAATAACCGATACTACGAAAAGGTTATGGTTATCGTCAAGGTTGACTTTCTGAATCATTTTAAGACCGCTGACCGCGATAAATCCATACAGGGATATGCATACGCCTCCCATAACGCATGAGGGAATTGTGGCGAGAAGGGTTACAAACGGAGCGATGAACGACGCGATGATCGCCAGAATTGCTGTTGCAGCTATAGTGATTACCGACGCGTTGCCTGTTATTGCTACGCATCCCACGGATTCGCCGTATGTAGTGTTGGGGCATCCTCCGAAGAATGCTCCTACCATGGAGCCTACTCCGTCTCCGAGAAGTGTTCTTGCAAGCCCCGGTTCTTCAAGAAGGTCCTGTCCGATAATTGACGAGAGATTTTTATGGTCAGCGATATGTTCGGCGAAAACTACAAATGCAACGGGAATATATGCGACTGCTACTGTGCCGATATAGGAGGGTGTAATGCTTTTAAGACCTTTAAACGCCGTAATGAATGTAAAGTCGGGATACCACTGCATAGACTTAAAGCGTGAAAAATCAATAATCTGCATTGCTTCAATGCCCTGAGCGTTTCCGATCAGTGTAAATACCGTCGCAAGGAGATACCCTGCCGCGATACCTATTATAAACGGGATGAGCTTTACCATTTTCTTTCCGTAAACGGAGCATAGCATTACGGTTATCAGAGTTACAAGCGCACAGATTAGACAGAGTGCGGCATGCAGATTCATCTCGAATACCCCGTCTCCGTTCAATGCTACACTGAGAGAGTCTCCGACGGCATTTCCTGCAAGCGAAAGACCTATAATTGCAACGGTAGGTCCGATTACAACCGCGGGCATGAGCTTGTTTATCCACTTTACACCAACAATTTTAACTATGACTGCAAGCACTACATATACGATGCCGGCAAATGCGGCTCCTATAATAAGTCCCGCATAGCCGACCTCAAGCGAAACCGCACCCGCAAATGCGGCGAACATAGAGCCGAGGAAAGCAAATGAGGAACCTAAAAATACCGGGCTTTTAAATTTTGTGAAGAGAAGGTAGATAATCGTTCCGACGCCCGCACCGAACAGCGCCGCAGACGTAGACATGCCGTTTCCGACAATTGCGGGAACGGCGATTGTTGCCGCAAGTATTGCAAGCAGCTGCTGCAGAGCGAAAACTATCAGCTGTCCGAATTTGGGCTTTTGATTTACCTTGTAGATTAATTCCATAAAAGATCCTCCGTTAATTATATGTTTTATATAAAATACATATGTATTATATATCATGAAAAGCTGCGCTGCGGGTTATGAACCGTATGAACTGTATGAACCGTTAATTAACCGTATACCGCAGATGAATTTATTTATCCGTACAGAACCACTCCCGTATCTGTATCATACGGCGGCAGCATAACCGAAACCTGTTCGCTCGCGGATGTCGGGATACTTTTTCCGATGTAATCCGCGCGAATCGGAAGCTCGCGGTGTCCCCTGTCAATCAAAATTGCAAGACGGATTGCCTTTGGCCTGCCCATGGTAAAAACGGCGTCTATTGCAGATCTTACCGTTCTTCCGGTATAAAGGACGTCATCTACTATAATTACGTTTTTATTTGCGATTTCAAACGGAAGGCTTGACCTTTTTATTATGGGTATATCGGCCTCACTTCCCGAAATTCTGCTTAAATCGTCACGATAAAGGCTTATGTCGAGCGAACCGCACGGAACCGCAGCTCCGTCTGTCTGGTTTATGTTTTGCGCAATCATCTTCGCAAGAACCTCACCGCGGCGTTTAATGCCGACAAGACAGATGTTTTCGGTTCCTTTATTCTTTTCGATAATTTCATAAGACATGCGTCTGACAGTTCTGTGCAGCGTGCCTTCGTCCATTATGGTTGCTTTTAATACAGACATCCGAAATAAAGTCCTCTCATATGAATTTGAATTCTGTTTTCCTGATTTTGTGCGTATATCTGTTATTTAAATGTTAAAAAAATCGGTATGCATTTCCGACGGTCAAAAAAATTAAAAAAATCTTACAGCTTGGGAGAACTGTAAGATTTCGGGAATTTGACTGCAGACGGTTGTTATATCGCGCCCGGTTTATTGTAAAATCTTATCGGTCTCTCTGTACCGCAGTTAAAGATTCTGTTTTTAAGGATTTTAACATATTTTTCTTTATTTGTCAACCGAATCAGATAATTTTTTTCATCAAATATTTTAATAATTAGCGGATGTTCTCCTTTATATCGGCGTTCCGACCGATGATTTGTTTCAATTACAGATAAATAAAAAAGAACTGTCATAAACATTTTGTCTGATATAAAACAAAAAATATTGCATATATCAAAAAAGTATGATATACTGACAAAGTACGGACAGTTAATTATTATTTATATGACAGATTTTGTCGCACGCGCTAAGGCTCTGCCGTATATAACCGAAAGCGAGATGTTTCCCGCCTCAATGGAGCCGGGCTGTTCCGGCTTTTTGCATTTATTGAAAAAAATATTGAAAGGACTGATTATATTGAAGCTTTATACATTAGAAAACGATATAATTTCCGTTGTCGTAAACAGCATAGGCGCAGAGCTGTATTCCGTTAAAACCAAAGCGGACGGGTGCGAATATCTGTGGCAGGGTGATCCCGAATACTGGTCGGGCCGATCGTATAATCTTTTTCCGATATGCGGACGTCTTACCGAAGGAAAATACACGTATGACGGAAAAACATATGAAATGAATCTTCACGGATTTGCCCGTGACAGCGAGTTTTCACTCATAAAGAGAGAAGACGGCGGGCTTTCATTTGAGCTTGTTTCGGATGACATCACAAAAGCTGTCTATCCTTTTGACTTTCGATATGTTGTAAGGTATATACTTGACGGAGGCAAAATCAAGACCGTATATGAGGTTTATAATTCCGGAAAAGGCGACCTGATTTTTGCTCTCGGAGGACATCCCGGCTTTAATGTTCCGTTAAATTCGGAGGATTGTTTTGAGGATTACATACTTGAATTTTCAAAACATGCGTACGGTGTTAAAAAGCTTGCTATGAGCGAGACCTGTTATACGCTTCCGGAACCTGAGGATTTTCCTTTGGAGAACGGTTATATAATTCCTCTGCGTCACAGTATGTTTGATCATGACGCCGTTTTTCTTTACGAAACCTCCGGTGAGGTGACGCTGAGGAGCAAAAACGGCGGCAAATCCGTTTGCGTTAGCTATCCTGATATGAAATATATCGGTTTTTGGCATAAGCCGTTTACCGAAGCTCCTTTTGTCTGCATTGAACCGTGGACGAGTGTTCCCGCATACGATGGCGTTATCGATAAATTGGAAACTAAGCGCGATATGATACATCTAAAATCGGGAGAGAGCAAGAGCGCCGAGTTTACCATAGAAATAAGATAAGTAAGTGAGGGCTATGACTCGAAAAATAATTATAGTATTGATTGCAGCTATTGCGGTTGTCACCGGAGTAACTTTGTTTACGGTCCTGACAGGGAAAATTATGTCTGCCTTTTCAGAGAGCGGACTGCCGACAGCTGTGCAGACCGGAGAAGCACATTCCGCAGCGGATTCCGAAAGTTCCGGCGGTACAGTGCCGGCTGATGGGGACATGCGGATTGACGAAAAATTGACCGATAATCCGGCCGTTTTTGAGACCGCAGACTCTTCCGGTGTAATAGGGGATAATCCGACCGTTCGGAGTACATATACCGTTATTATAGATCCGGGACACGGTTTTACCGATGAGGGCTGTTCCTCGGATTTAATCGGAGATTTTACCGAAAAAGAGCTTACTTTAGCTATGGCGGAAGACCTTCGCGGTATTCTTGAGGGATACGGCGTGAATGTAATTATGCTTCATGACGGAAAGAGCTTTCCGCCTTTGACTGAGCTTGTGTCGCTTGCGGATTCTTCCGGCGTTGAATACAATATAGATAAATGCGTTGACAACAATATTTTCAGCGCATACGAGCGAACGGTTTATGCGAATTATCTTTCAAAGATAAATGATGTCGATTTTTTTATCTCGATTCATGTGAATGCAATGGAGAATGATCCGGATTATTCCGGGTTTGAAATCGATTACTGTGCGGAAAACGAAAGCTCTGCCGTATCCAAAATTTTCTTCGACAGTATAATCGACGCTGTGAAAAGCGCTTATCCTTCCGAAAATCTTTATACATGGGAGGACAGCTGGGATAAAGCGTTTATAGTAACTAAATATACATCCGTTCCGTCTGTGCTGTTTGAAACCGGCTTTGCGACAAATGCCGGAGATGCTGCGAGGCTTACCGATCGCGCAGAGCGGAGAAAGCTCATGCAGACGGTCGCAGACGGAATTGCGGAAGCTTTGGAGGCTGCCGAAAATGCTGCTGAAATCAGTAGATGACTGTGAGCTGTGCTAAGATTCTATGTAAACGATTTAAGATTGGTGAGATGATGAAAAATACAGATCATTTTGTCTATCGAATAAATATTCTATATTAAATTGAATATACCGATATGTGTTATCCTTTTGCTCGGCTGCGATTACGAGAAATCCATAATCTCTAAAAGAACCGGGTAAAAATTCTCAGATTTATAACTTTTTATAACTTGAACAGTTTGTTCCCTGACTCATCGGAGTATTATCTCTCAGCAATGTACCATATGAATAAAAATTATTTTGTTATGACGACAGATATTTAGAAGTATTTTTCGTCTTGACGTTTTAAGGGGTAGATTAATGAAACAAAAAAGACTTTCAGAATTATCATATATGAACCTGCTGTACTGTTTGCTTGTCGTATTTATCCATGTGTAGAGTGAGCCTGTCACAACGCTTGAACGATCATCTCTTCAGTATTTTGCCGTGCTGATACCTTGGAGACTTTCAGCTTTCGTCGTTCAGGGCTTTATTTTTCTGTCGGGTATAAAGCTCTTTTTGAATATGAAAGAGCCATTTGACACTGTTACCTTCTGGTGCAAGCGTATAAAGAGCATAATTGCACCGTATATTCTTTGGGTTCTTATTTATTATTGCTATTATGTCAGCATTGGATATTTCCCGTTCCGCTTCCGCGATTTTTTCCGTTATGTAATTGTCGGAGATCTTGTGAGTCCGTTTTATTTTGTGGTAATCATCACGCAGTTTTATCTTCTTGCGCCGCTGTTTGTAAAGCTTTTAAAGAAGGTGAAGCCGGTTCCGCTTCTTATCGTTTCTTTTGTGTTGATGCTTATTTTATGGCGCGGGCTTGTTCCGTTTTTGCGCGTAAGCGGAATATGTGAGGATTTCAAATATATCGACCGTGTGTTTACTTCATATTTATTTTATTTTGTTTTTGGCTGCATTGTTGGCAAATATTATACCGCATTTATGTCTCGTATAAGGCGGTTGGGCGTACCTGTCACATTGGGATTTATATTGCTTGCCGTTTTTGATGTGTTAGCTTATGTTTATATTTCGCGCATAGGATATACTGCGGCTGAAATTTACCACGTAATATACTGTATCGGAGCTATATTGTTTACATTGTATTTCTGTGACTTTGCTGCGCGTCACACGAAGAAAATGCCGCGCTTTATTTCCTCCGCCGACCGCGCTACATATCTTGTTTATTTGTGTCATTGCCTTGCGATAGCACGGATAAACTACCGCATGGAGCTTATCGGAGTAAATAGTATAGGGATGAGATATATCATACGTATGGTAAGCGTTTACATCCTGTCTTTTGGAAGCTGTATGATATGGAATCTGCTAAAAGGCGCGTTCAATAAGCGTATTTACGGAGAAAATGATATAAAGGGCTGATGCCGAAAATCCCCCTTAGAGTAAATACTTGAAAAACAAAGAGTATTTCAAGACTACACTAAGGGGGATTTGCAATGCCGAGGATAAGAAACATGCATTACAGCAGAAAATTGAAATTGGAAGCGGGATAAGATCGTCTGTCATGACAGGAAACTATGAAAAATTACTCAAAAATATGAATTATAGTTTTTTAATATGTCCGAAGAGATTGGTAAAGTGGTATATATAATATCTTAAGGCTAAAGCTTTAAGAAACAAGTTTTGTTTTGCCGCGGGTGACGGCGATTTTACAATGTAAAACCGCTAAACGCTGCTTTTTGCCATAAATTTTATGGAATGATGGCTGAGAGAAATTCAAGAAAAGTCTAAGACACGGAACATAAATTATTCCGTCTTATTTTTTTGAATTCTTTCCGGGGGAAGAATGACGCGGGATAATCATTACCGAATCATCCGGAGATGTGTCGCCCTGTATATGGTTGACATCCCGTAATGCGTTTACCGTGGTGCTGTACTTTTTTGCGATCTCCCACAGACTTTCGCCGCGGTGAGGATAGTATATCAGAATCGGAGGACGGCTCATCGGATCAAACTTTGACGCTTTGTCGAGAGCTACCTTATCAATTATTTCTTCATCCGATACAGAGAAGGCTGTGACGGAAAGTATAACTTCAAAATCCGCATATACCGCAGATGTGTCGGCGCGTCCGTGAACGGTCTGGCAGGCGCATGAAGCAGAGGATATTATGTTTCCGTTCATTCCGTACCCGTCAAGTTCGTTTTTGAATGGAGTTTCAAAACAAATTCCGCGTGTGTTTCCGTTGTCGTTTATAATCATGCAGATTTCTGCCGTTCCCGATATTGTAATTCGGCATTTCTGTTCGTCGAAGGCGGATGACATTTCTTTAATTGATGCCTGGGTGTAAAGAACCGACGGGGCATGGGGGATTCTCGGCGCTTCCACTGGCAGAAGAGCCTGCTCATCTCCGTCGTCTCCGGATTTTTGTTCCGTCGATTGTACCGGTGCGGATGCCGTGCTTTCAAACGGGGTGCTGGCGTTTATCGAGAAATTTGATGTCAGTATTCTGCTGAATTTGCAGAGCGGAACTTTTCTGTATTCGGAGTCTGTTTTGTATTCGGTGGAATAAATGTCTCTGGTCAGTTCTGTGCTTGTTTCGGTCACGCAGAATATTTCTGCTGAATAGGTGAAATCGAGCTCTATAATTTTTTTCTCACCGAAGCTGTTTTCGGCGGCTTCGGCTGTAACCGCCGCAACCGTAATATCAGCCCAGCAGCTTGTTTCGTCTCCCCCTGACGCAGTTTCGGGCGCGTCAAAGGTTTCCGCTATCGGAAGCTTCTTTTGAACCGACATGATTTCGCCGGTATCCGATATGCAAAGACAGTTTGCTATAACCGAACCGCGGAGCTGTATTGTATCATCGCTTTGCTTGCATTCCTCCGGAATTATGGAGATATTGCATGAAATAATATCGGCGATCGGCGGAAGCGAGCTTTCGATTTCAATATCGTCGCTGAATCTCAGATCTTCTTCAAAAAAGCTTGTTTCTGAAATTGTTCTTACCGAATCGCTTTTTCTTTGAAGCGTTACGGCTGTATCATATTCACCCTCTCCGGAAATATCGGGTTCGAATATTCTTTCCGCGGTGACGCATATATCGGAGGCTATCCGGCATTTCGCGCTTATTCTTCTCGGACCTATCAGCCTGTATGATACAGAGCCGCATACCGGAAAGATATTTACCGTGTATGTAGTGTCCTCTTCACCCTTTTCTTGCGTGCAGACTGTCGGATCTCCGTCAAAGCTCCCTTCAAAACTGATACATTTCAGCTCGTTTTCGGACGTGATAAAGTATACTGTGAAGGTAACGCTGCCGCTGTATGTAATTTTATCGCCCTCTGCATATTTGTCGTTTATTGACGGGGCGGCAGTCGCAAAAAGTATTTTTTCTGCATTTGAATAGTAATCCGGCAGAGAGATCTCGGCGCTGACTTCCTTTTCGTCCTTAACTGTGCATACGGTGACAAGTCTGCAATCTCTTCTGTCCGAACCGGAAAAGACGCTTGAAATTCCGGATTCGGGATTGTCTTGCGGAATGACCGCTGCGCTTGTTTTTTTTGTTTCCATTTTGAATTCTCCTTTTACTATAAGTATAACTAAAAGCAACTGCAGATAAGTATAAGCCGTGTAGGTTGCGGAGCTGCTGTATAAAAAATAGTCTTGTTTCATATTATGCGGAACAGTCCGGAAATATTCATAGAAAATAAAATGGAAAATAAAAAACCCGCTTCGCCGTGTATTCAGCAATTAAAAACCCTGCTCTCGCAAGGTAGGTGTCCTCCACTGTCAATTTGTACTCCCAACTTCCCGGTATGCCGTGGTGAGACGCATATAGCGGCTCAATCTCAGGGCAGCCGGGGAGGTCTGTATCCCTTAACTGTAATTGGACTCCTTTTAATAATTGTGGGTTTAATTAACTGAAATATCACGAACGAAGCAGGATATAATTTAGATATATGACGGTCCGGTCTTTTGCTTTGCGGGCTAATCGCCTTTTTACCTTTTGGGGATGGCGCGGCGGTCCGCCGTGCAGGTACTTCATCGTGGCTCCTGACGGCGCTTCGCGCCTTATTGAAACCGCAAAAATTATGCATGCCCGAAAATTGCAGACGGCTGACTTTTATACCGCTTTTTATTCTGCTGTTCTGATTAATATTATTGCTGTTGTTTTTCAGATTATTCTGAAAAAAACTGTAAATTAGATTATATTGTGAATTATCGGTGCGCCGGAAAAAGCGACAGACCTTGATTACATGTCGTAATCGATTTCTCCGAAAAGCTCATTGTCGAATATTTCGGATATGGTGTTAAATTCATCATCGTCGTCAATTGTGACTAACATTTCTTCATTGTTTTCGCTGATTTCGGATTTGAGAATTACATATTCGTCTTTTTCGTTTTCTATCGGAATCAGAGCATAGTATGTCTCTCCGTTGAGCTCTCTGGTACCGGCAAGCTCAAAACGCGCTTCATTGCCCTCCTCATCGGTGAGAGTGTAGATTTCATCTTCGATATCCTCAACATCCTCAATATCGTTGATGTCGTCAGGCCCTGCGGCCGAATTACCGCTGAGCTCCTCGTCAGGTAAATTTTTCATAATCTCTTCGTTATTGTTATCAGACATTTAAATACCATTCCTTTCAGGCAGTACTTGCCGGAAATTCAATAAAGGTCATATGCTTTATTGAACAGCATCCCTGCTTTATTTTGTCCCCGCAGGCGTAAATAATATTAAATAATTGAAATTATTTATGCGCCGCATCTACGGGACAGACCGAAGCGCAAATTCCGCAGTCGAGACATTTGTCGGCGTCTATGCTGAATTTGCCTGCTTCGCTGATTATGACGGCGTCAGCAGGACATTCGACGTCACAGGTTCCGCACGCGATGCATTTTTCTCTGTCAATCTGATGTGCCATATCAAATCAATTCCTTTCGGAGTGTGCAAAGGAATTTTTTAATACAGTACCAAGTGTACGCGATATCTGATTAAAAAATACCTGCTTAATATCAAAACGATGAATTTTAAAGTTACTTCCGTCTTTAATTTTTAACCTTTGCCCTCTTGCTGTGCTTGATTACACGTAGCTTCATGTATACTTTCGGAAGATGGTTTACAAGAAAGTCTTTAAGCGAGTTGCGGGCTTTTGTGTAGCCGTCATGTAAGGACACGAGAAATTTATATGGAACATGCGGATTTGTAACCCGCCAGTCAAGAAACCGTTCATAAGTTTTTCCGATTTTTCCGGGCAGCTTGTACGCAAGCTTATATCGGCGTACAAAGTGCATGAAATATGCTTCTATGAACAGAACCTGTTCTTCCGGAAACTGCGGCTGAATCAACGGAACGCGCCGTTTTGTAAAATCTCCCTCCGGGATAAAGCCCGCTTCCTTTGAAATTTCATAAAGCGGAGTTCCCTCGTACGGATAAAAGATATTTGGAATAACCCGGTCGCTTTTGATTTTTGCATTCAGCTTAATGGTTTTGAGCGCTCTGTGAATATCCTCGTACGGCAGGCCTATTATATTATAAGTAAGCTGTGATATACCGTATTTGTGAAACCAGTTTGAACAGTTGATTATCATTTCATCTGTTTGGTATCGCCTCAGATATTTGAAACGCATCTCCTGATCGCCGCTTTCAAGTCCCATATCTATAGTGTAAAAGCCTGCTTCCTTCATCTTTTTGACCGTTTCCTCGGTCAGAATGTCAAAACGAATGTTGCCCGTACAGGGAAGACCGATTTCTTTTTTGTACATCTCTATGAATGTATCAAACCAGTCCGGAAACATGTTGAATATTGCATCTCTGAAGTTTATAAATTTAATATAAGGACGCTTCGAGAGCAGTGTTTTCAGATATAGAATTGCGTTTTCGGGAGAGCGGAAACGGGCATAAATTTTTTTGTTCGGATATACTTTACGGAAATTTCCGTTTCCGCAGTAGGTACAGTTGTAAAAGCATCCGCGGCTCACGATTACAATGGCCGTGCCGACCTTTGAGGATTCGAGATTATCATAATCGAACAGGTCAAAATCCGGAATCGGAATTTGATCCAAATCCGAGAAGAGCGGTCTTATGGGATTGTGTTTAAACGAACCGTCCGGCATTTTAAAATAGAGGCTCTTCACGACTGTGTAGTCCTCTCCGTCCCGCATTTTGTCGCAGAGCTCAAGCTCCGCATACTCTCCGTCTCCGACGCATACGCAGTCAACCCCGTCGACGGCAAGAACCTCGTCGGGGACAAGCGTCGGATGATAGCTTCCGCAGATTATAAATGTGTCGGGATATACTTCCTTTGTCCATTTTATATAGAGCTGGCAATCGGGAAAAGCGGTTGTTCGGATAGAAAACCCGATAATATCAAATTCGCCCGTTTCCCGTAGTCTTGCTTTAAAGGCTTCCTCGGTGTGGAGGTTGAGAAGATGCATCAGCTTAACATCATGACCTCCCTGCTTAAGAACCGCGGAAATTGATGCCAAACCTTCACTGTAGTTACCGCCGCTTGTCCGTCTTGAAGCGTCTCTGTCCGTGTAGTCGGGATAGACAAGCAGCATTCGCGCAGGGCGTCCGCCCAAATTTTTCAGCATTTATTTTTCATTCCTTTGGTTTCCGAACAGACCGTTTCCGAGTGGATTTCAGGTATGACCTGCCGGACTGTTTTCATATTCGGCGAACAATTTATATTTCAGATCATATTAATTATAATATAAGATTTAAAAAATGTCAAGAAATAATTGAGAAAAACTATTTACAAGACAGGGGAAAACAGATATAATATACAATAAGGAAAATTTTATACATATATCTGTATGAATCCGAAGTGCGGCCTTGTTTTAAAGAGGCGGTTCGGGGAAACGGGCCGTGCCCGCTGTCCTCCTGCCGCGGCTGCCTGAGCAGTTGTTTACGGTTATCGGACGCGGACGGAATTTAAGCGGCTCAGATTTTAAGTCTTAAATTTTAGTCTGTACGAAGGTATGGTCATAGGTCTCAAAGAAAATCCTTCATATCGTGTCGGAGGATACGGTGTGTACGAAAGGTATGGTCATAATTATGGATATTCCGGAAAATGATAATATTAAAAGAAAAAAATTATATATAAAATGCAGGGACTGCTCATCCCGCGAAAGCTGCGGCTTTGCGGCCGGAGCTGAGAAAGTATACCGCTTTACGCGCGGAATTGTCAGCGAGCTTCGGTGTGACGTTGAGTCGGTCATGGAACGCGATCCGGCTGCCAGAACCAAGACGGAAGTAATTTTGCTTTATTCGGGCGTTCATGCGGTTGCCGCCTACAGAGTTGCTCACGCGCTTCAGAAAAGGGGGCATGAATTCGCTGCGCGGCTTATAAGCCAGACGGCGCGGCATTTTACCGGTATTGAAATACATCCCGGCGCTACAATAGGGCGCGGACTTTTTATCGATCACGGATCGGGCGTCGTGATTGGAGAGACGGCGGAAATCGGCGATTACTGCACCCTGTATCAGGGGGTCACTCTCGGCGGTACGGGAAAGCACACGGGTAAGCGTCATCCCACTCTCGGCAATAATGTGATGGTCGGGGCAGGTGCGAAGGTCCTCGGACCGTTTAAAATAGGCGATAATTCAAAGATAGCCGCCGGGGCGGTTGTTCTGCATGAGGTTCCTTCGGACAGCACAGCCGTCGGTATTCCTGCTCATGTCGTAAAGCGCGGCAGTGTACGCGTCGAGGAGACGGATCTTGATCAGGTACATATACCTGATCCGGTTTCTCAGGAGCTTGCGCAGCTTAAAGAGCGTGTTGCGGCGCTTGAAACCGCTCTGGCGGCTGAAAGGGAGAGCGCTTCGCGTGAGGGTGCGGAGGATAGGGACCGCGGCGGCTCGTCGGATGTGCCGACCCAGCCCGAATCGGAGAACGGCGGTTTTTCCCCGCTCGGCGGTGAAAGTATTTTCTGCTCCGGAAATTCCGTGATTTCGGATGCGGAAACGAACGCTGCTGTGACTACAGCTGCGACTACGGCTGCGGAAACCGATTCGGCCGTAAAAACGGACGAGGAAAGCTATAAAAAATACGGTGCCGAGGAAGACCGCTGAACTGTCGGATATGAAAGGATATGAAAGGATATAAAAATCAATGAAGCTTTATAATTCTCTTACAAGAAAAAAAGATGAATTTATTCCGCATGAGCAGGGGATTGTAAAAATGTATACATGCGGACCGACGGTATACCATTTTGCTCATATAGGCAACCTCCGCACATATATAATGGAGGATGTCCTTGAAAAATATCTGCGTTATATCGGATTTGATGTAAGGCGCACGATGAATATAACAGATGTCGGACATCTTTCAAGCGATGCCGACGAGGGCGAGGATAAAATGCTTAAAGGCGCGCAGCGTGAGCATAAAACCGTGATGGAAATTGCAAAATACTATACGGACGCATTTGTTTCCGACTGCGGCAGTCTTAATATCCGTTGGCCGGATACCGTGGTTCCGGCAACCTCGCGTATACCCGATTATATAAAAATGGTCGGCAGGCTTATCGAAAGAGGATATGCTTACGAGGCCGGCGGAAATATTTATTTCGACACTTCAAAGCTTGATGATTATTACGTTTTTAACAAGCATGACAGTGATGATCTTGAGGTGGGAGTACGCGAAGGCGTGGAACGCGACGACAATAAGCGCAATAAAAGCGATTTTGTGCTGTGGTTTACCAAATCGAAATTTGAGGATCAGGAGCTGAAATGGGAAAGCCCGTGGGGGCTCGGATATCCGGGCTGGCATATCGAATGCTCGGCTATAAGCATTTCCACGCTGGGAGAATATCTCGATATTCACTGCGGGGGGATTGACAATGCCTTTCCGCATCATACAAATGAAATTGCTCAGAGTGAAGCTTATCTCGGACATAAATGGTGCAATTACTGGTTTCATGTTTTTCACCTGAATAACGACGACGGAAAAATGAGCAAGTCAAGCGGAGAATTTCTTACCGTATCTCTTTTGCGGGAAAAGGGATATGATCCGATGGCATACCGTCTTTTCTGCCTTTGCTCGCATTACAGAAAGGTGCTTGTCTTTTCGTGGGATGCGCTTGACAATGCCGCGACGGCATACGAAAAGCTTGTTTCCCGTATCTCCGCGCTTCTTTCGGACTGCGGCGGGCTGCCGGAGCAGGACGATGTTTTCGACGCAGAAAAAACCGATGCTCTGCGCGCGGAATTTGCTGCCGCAATGGATAATGATCTGAATACGGCTCTTGCGGTGACAACTCTTTACGATGTTTTGAAGTCTGACTGCGGTTCCTCGGCTAAGCTTCGGCTGATTGCGGATTTTGATTCCGTGCTTTCTCTCGATCTTTTAAAAGCTGCGAAGCGCATGTTTGCGGAGCGGAAGAATGCGGACGGTGAGGGCGACTCCGAAATTCTGGCGAAAATCAAAGCGCGTTCGGAGGCAAAAAAACTCAAAAATTATGCCGAGGCGGACCGTATCCGTGCCGAACTTCTTGAAGAGGGAATTGTTCTTGAAGATACAAAAGAGGGAACAAAATTCAGGAGAATATAAATAAAAGGCAGAATATAAATAAAGAGTATAATATAAATAAAGGGTATAATATAAATAAAAGCAAGAATTCCCCGCCCTCAGGCGACTGGTTTCACTGGATTTTTCAGTGACAGCAAATACAATCCGCCGTCACGGGCACCGGGATGGCGGATTGTACCTTATTGAAGTGATTATGAAAGGTAAAATCAAATTATATAATATGAAGTTTAAAGGAAAAACAGAATTTGACAGGGCAATCAGAGCGGTATCTTTCTGCCTGTCCCTTGCGCTTGTCTGTACGGTATTTTTCTCCTGTGCCGGCGGCGGAGGTGAGAATCCGGCTGTGACGGATAACAGAGATTCCGTAACGGATACGTCCGGAGCTGAGACCTCGGCTGATTATTCGGGTAAGATTGTTCGCGGCCGTACCGCGGAGGATGCCGCTAAGGAGCTTGATTCGGTTGTCGACGCGGATTTTGACGGCGCGGCTACGGTGATAGCTACCTGCAATTATGAAGATATTCTGTGCCCTTCCGAGGCCGCCGATGAAATTTCGGCTACTGCCCTTGCCAGAAATAAATATATAGAGGAAAAATTCAATACGTCGCTTGTATCCAAAAAATCGGCTACCGAGTCGGAACTGTTCGACGAAATCAAGCGGAATAAAGCTTCGGGAACTTATTATGCCGATCTGCTGTCTATAAATGTAACTGAGGTCGGCACATATGCGGATGCCGGGCTTTTGATGAATTTATACAGTCTTCCGGGCGCTGATTTCTTTTCATATGATTATTTTAACGCGGACGCGATGTTCCAGATGAGAGCGGCGTACAAGCTTTATGCTGTCAGTGGGGCCGCGACAAATGACATAAGGCAGTATTATGCCGTGTTTTTTAACCGTCCGCTTGCCGGAGAGCTGGGTATGGGGCCGCTGTATGATCTTATATATAGCGGAAGCTGGACATGGGACAAATTCTCAGAGCTTATGCAGATTGCCGCAGCCGCACGGGGAACAGATTCGGTGACAGAGATCGGCGCGATGACAGACCTTTCCGTTTCGTCGGTTGCCGACGCGGTTATGGCAAGTGCCGGTGTTCATTATGTTGACACGACGTACGGCTCTGTGCCCTCGCTTGCGGAAAATCAGGATGCTGTTCTCGACATTATTTCGCTTTGCAGAAGGACGATTTCAAAGGGCAGCGGATTTGAAAGCTGCTTTGGAACGGACGCTTCCGCGGTGTCGAGCTTCCGTGCCGGAAATATTCTATTTTATGTCGGCAAGCTCGGCGACGCTGAGCTGCTTGCTTCATCCGAAACCGAATGGGGAGTTCTTCCGCTCCCTGCATACAGCGCTGAAACAGCCGGAATTACTGCCAGTGATCCGTCTCACACGGCTGTGCTTGCAACTACAATCGACAATGCACTGGCATCAAATACTTCGCTTATAATTCAGGCCTTAAATGCGGCTTCGTCAGGATGTATGGATGACGCGGCAATCGAATATCTTCAGAATACGGCTCTTCGAGACAATTCCTCTATTTCAATGCTGAGATATATCGCCGGGAAAACTGCCGGCATTGACTTTACACACGCGTTCTGCAATTTGGAGTCTCTTGTCTCCGCGACGCGCGACGCTTTTTATTCCGGTGTCGACGGAGGATCTTATACAAGCTATTACAACCGATACCGAAATACCGCGTCAAATCTTCTGAAAAGGGAGTTCCCGCTGACTAACGCCGCGTAAATATGGTAAAATGCGACTGCGGAAATAAATTTTTATTCGCAGCTTTCTGTATTCTGTATGCGGGAAATTTTTGTGCCTTGTCTGGCGGAGAGACCGATCTTTGACGGTCATGGGACGGGTATGAGACTATTATGAAATTAAACATGACTGCGCTTGTCCGAAAATTTAATGGGTACAACAAATGTAAAATAAATGTGAACAAGGTAAACATCTATTTACATTAGTGAAAGTATATGGTATACTAATATCTGTTTATACGGCTTTCACGGCTTGCGGATAAAGGTTTCTTTTACAGAAACGAGGTTCATCTGCCGCCTGCTGAGTCTGCCGCAGATTATAATTCAAGAGGTGAATCATAATGACAAAGGAAGAAAAGCAAAATATCATCGAAGCTTACAAAACTCATGAAGGTGATACCGGATCTCCTGAGGTTCAGATTGCAATTCTGACATACAGAATCAACAGCCTTAACGAGCATCTTAAGAAGAACAAGAAAGACCATCACAGCCGCCGCGGACTGCTCAAGATGGTCGGACACCGCAGAAATCTTCTCGGATATCTCATGAAAGAGGATATTGAACGTTACCGTTCCATAATCGAAAGGCTCGGTATCCGTAAGTAAGCTTTATACAGTCAGATACGGCGTAATGCGGCAGGCGGAGGGGTTCTCTCCGCCTGTCTGTGGGTTTAACAAGTTATACGGTTATTGGTCGGCGTTTTCCTGTTTTCCGAGGTCAAATAATCAGATATTATCATTTCCTGTGTTTTTTGCGTGGAAACGGCATTATCTGATTATTTGAAAATGCTGAAACGTGGTTCGGAAGCTTTTTGTACTTCGTTTCGGGGTTAAAAGAAAACTGCTGAAATAACGGGTGTTAAAATCCATTACTGTGTTAATATCTGTTACGGTATTAATATCCATGTCTGAATTAATTTGTCTTTTCATCAGAAAGGAACAGCAGCAATAATGTTTGAAAATTTTAAAACCTTTGAATTCAAGCTTGCAGGGCGCAGGCTTGTAATTGAAACCGGAAAAATGGCGGGACTTGCCAACGGTTCTTGTCTTGTCAGATACGGAGATACGGCGGTTTTATGCTCCGCGACTGCCTCCGCCCGTCCGCGTCCCGGCATTGACTTTTTACCGCTTTCTGTTGATTTTGAGGAACGTCTCTATTCGGTGGGACATATTCCCGGAAGCTACAACCGCAGAGAGGGAAGACCTACGGACAAGGCTATACTTTCATCACGCGTTATCGACCGTCCGATACGCCCCTTGTTTCCGAAGGATCTTCGCAACGACGTCAATATAAATCTTACCGTTATGTCGGTTGATCCCGATTGTTCACATGAAATTGCGGGTATGATCGGTGCTTCGATCGCGCTTTCGATTTCGGATATTCCGTGGAACGGTCCGATTGCCGGGGTTTATGTAGGACTTGTCGACGGGAAAATAGTTATAAATCCTACGGAGGAGCAGCGCCGCAGCAGTGATTTGGAGCTTACTGTGGCGGGAAGTCATAAAAAGGTAGTGATGATTGAAGCCGGCGCCAAAGAGGTTGACGACGACACGATGTTCGCCGCCATTATGAAAGCGCATGAGCTTATAAAAGAGCTTTGTACCTTTATTGACGGAATTGTGGCTGAGATAGGCAAACCGAAATTCAGTTATGAGCCGCATCATGTAAACGAAGAGGTTTATAACGCGATTGAGTCTGAATATATGGACGATATTATGACCGCTTTGGATACTGACGATAAAAACGTGCGTGACGCCGGTATGGAGGCGATTACGGCAAAGGCTCTTGAAAAGTATGCCGATAAATTTGAAAGTGAAGAGCTTGCCGCGACCGGTATAGGAGAAATTCTGTACAAGCTGCAGAAGGTCGTTGTCCGCAAGTGGCTCCTCGAAGACGGCAAGCGTGTCGACGGACGCCGTCTCGATCAGATCAGACCGCTTGCGGCGGAGATAGATCTGCTTCCGAGGGTACACGGTTCAGGAATGTTTACCAGAGGTCAGACACAGGTTCTCACCGTGTGTACGCTTGGAACAATCGGTGAAGAACAGTCTCTTGACGGAATTGACGGCGTAGAGTCAAAACGGTATATGCATCAGTACAATATGCCGGGTTACTCAACCGGAGATGCCAAGAGCTCAAGAAGTCCCGGACGACGTGAAATCGGTCACGGCGCTCTCGCCGAGCGTTCTCTTGTGCCGGTACTTCCCGACGAAAAGGAGTTTCCGTACGCAATTCGCTGTGTTTCTGAGGTTTTAAGTTCAAACGGTTCTACATCGCAGGCGTCTGTCTGCGGTTCCACGCTTGCGCTTATGGCGGCTGGCGTTCCGATTAAGGCTCCCGTGGCAGGTATTTCCTGCGGTCTTATTACAGAAGGCGAACGCTGGATGACGATGATCGATATACAGGGACTTGAAGATTTTTACGGAGATATGGATTTTAAGGTCGCCGGTACCCACAAGGGTATAACCTCCATTCAAATGGATTTGAAAATCGACGGTCTTACTCCTGAAATAATAAAGGAAGCTCTTGCGACAACCCATAAAGCGCGCGATTATATAATTGACGATATTATTCTTAAGACCATTTCCGCTCCGCGCAGTGAAGTTTCCAAATATGCGCCGAAGATGATTTCGATGACTATTCCGGAGGAGAAAATCCGCGATGTTATCGGTACCGGAGGAAAAGTTATTCAGAAGATTGTCGCCGATACGGGCGCAAAAATCGACATTGAGGATGACGGTTCGGTATTCATTTCGGCTGTTGACCGCGATAACGCGCTTAAGGCTCAGGAAATTATAAAGGGAATTGTATTCGAGCCGGAAGTCGGCGCTGTTTATACCGGCCCCGTTACAAGAATTATTCCTATCGGTGCGTTTGTTGAAATCGCTCCGGGCAAGGAAGGGCTTGTACACATTTCTAAACTTGAAAACCGACGTGTTGAAAAGGTCGAGGACGTCTGTGCGGTTGGAGATATGATGACTGTGAAATTCCTCGGCACTGATGAAAAGGGCAGACTTAATCTCTCACGCAAGGATGCACTTCCGAAGCCGGAGGGAGGGCATTCCGAGGAGCACCCCCGCCGTCCTTTCCGCAAGCCGATTGACTGATTGCGGCGCAGAGTTTGTTTCTTTTAAATGTGTCGGTTGAATAAATGTATCGGTTGAATGTATCGGGTTCGGGATGCCGTAAAACCGGCAGGCAAAGAGCACGGTACAATGTACGGCAACGTCATACGGTACAGTATATTTTTCCCGAAATGTCTTGCCGGCAAGTTCGGATTTTAACTATAACGGGCTTTGACCTTGTTAAATATATATTAAGTTTTGGCTTCATACCGCCCTTTTAGGCGGTATGAAATTGAAATTTGAAAGAAAGGAAGCTCTTGTATTATAAGGAGTTTGGTGATATTATGGCACTTCCTGTTGCACTTCAGGTTTACACCATCCGCGATTACGCCGAGCGTGATTTTGCGGAGGCTATGAAAAAAGTCAAGGAAATCGGGTATGACTATGTGGAGCTTGCAGGTCTTTACGGTCATACGGTTAAAGAGATCAGAGCGGCCCTCCGCGCGGCCGGGGTTAAAGCTATTTCCGCCCACGTGCCGGTGGCCGAGCTGCTTGCGGATACAGGCGCTACCGTAGCTACATACAAGGCTGTCGGAGTCAAGTACATAGTAATTCCTTATGCTCCGGAGGATATGCGCCCCGGTGTTGCCGATGATTACGACGAGGTAATCAAAAAAATAGCATACATAGGACGTATCTGCGGAGAGCAGGGAATTCAGCTTCTTTATCATAATCATGACTTTGAGTTTGTAAAAATGCCTGACGGCTCTTACGGTCTTGACTATCTTTATTCGCACCTTCCCGCAGAGTATCTTCAGACTGAGCTTGATCTCTGCTGGGTAAAGGTTTCAGGTCTTGATCCTGTAGAATATCTGCAGAAATACTACGGACGCGCTCCGATAGTTCATTATAAGGATTATGTCGGAAAGAAAACCGAAAATATGTATGAGCTTATCGGAATCGATACCGCGCATGCCGAAACATCATCGGAGTTTGCATTCCGTCCTCTCGGGCAGGGAGTTCAGGATATGCCTGCCATACTCGAAAAGACTTTGGAAGTATATACAAAGTATGTTGTTGTCGAACAGGACAACTGTTATGATCAGGATACAATGGAAGCGGCAAAGCAGAGCAGAGAATATCTGAAATCTCTGGGCTGGTAATTTAAAAACGTTCCCTCTCCGGCTGCGGAATATTGCCCGGCAGTCTGGGAGGGAAACTTTTTTGACTAAAAAAGGAATGGTTGTTCGTATGAAAAAAATCGGTGATATTAATCCTTCTCTTTCGGGCTATGCGTCAGATCCCCGTATCAGGCGATATCTTTCTCCGGTGCGTATTGTCAAAACTTACGGGAATGCTTCGGGAACGGAGAATTTAATCGGCGAAAAGGCTTGTCAGATAACGCTGGGAGGAGGAGAGGATGTCTGCACGCTTTCCAATGGTCAGGGATGTTCCGAAAACGCCGGTGTTTTGCTTGATTACGGAACCGAGATCAGCGGTTCGGTGAGAATTATGGTATTTGGTGTAAACAGCAGAACGGGACGGGCGGATTTGCATATAAGGTTCGGAGAATCAGTTTCGGAAGCTCTTTCTAATTTCGGAGAGAAAAATTCATGCTGCGATCATGCAAATCGTGATGAAATAATAAACGTTGGATTTTTAAGTGCAAATGAAACAAATGAAAGCGGTTTCCGCTTTGTTTATCTTGAGCTTACCGGCGAAGATGTTACGCTCTCGCTGAAGGCTGTACAGGCGGTATTTATTTTTCGGGATCTTGAATATCGCGGAAGCTTTGAATGCAGCGATCCTCTTGTCAATAAAATATGGCAGACGGCCGCGTATACCGCTCATTTGAATATGCAGGAATACCTTTGGGACGGAGTCAAACGTGACAGGCTTGTATGGATCGGAGATATGCAGACCGAGGTTATGACAATAGCATCCGTTTTCGGATATAGCGACATTGTTCCGCGGTCTATGGATCTTATACGCGATGAGACGCCGGTCGGGTCATGGATGAACGGTATTTCTTCATATTCTCTCTGGTGGATTTTTCTGCAGTATGATTTCTATATGAGCTACGGCGATTACTCTTACCTTTCAAGGCAGAGAGAATATGTGACCGGCTTACTTTCGCTTTTGTGCGGATATGTCGGAGATAACGGTGAGGAAAAGCTTCCGGAAAGCCGTTTTATAGATTGGCCGAATTCCGAAAATGATGAAGCTAAGCATGCTGGTCTTCAGAGCATGCTTCTTATGGCAATGGAGCGCGGGGCTTTTATTTCTGATACGCTCGGCGAATTTGTTATATCCGATAAATGCAGAAAGGCGGCGGAAAAGCTCTCGCGGCACCGCCCGTCCGCCGGAAATTCGAAGCAGGCGGCATCGCTTATGGTTTGTGCGGGACTTGCGGATGCGGAAAAGACGAACAGGGAAATTCTTTCTGTCGGCGGAGCCAAGGGCTTTTCTACCTTTCTTGGATACTATACTCTTTCAGCAATTGCAAGGTCCGGCGATTATGACGGTGCGATAGAACTTATGAAACAGTATTGGGGCGGAATGCTCGACATGGGTGCTACGACATTCTGGGAGGATTTCAATATAGATTGGATGGAAAATTCCGGACGTATTGATGAGCTTGTTCCCGAAGGAAAGAGAGACATTCACGGAGATTTCGGCGCATACTGTTATCTTGGTTTTCGTCACAGCCTTTGCCACGGATGGGCGTCGGGACCTGTTCCGTATCTTGCTCAGACGGTGCTGGGTGTAAAGGTTACATCTCCGGGAACAAGAAGTATAGACATTGTTCCTCATCTTGGACGTCTTGACTATGTAAGAGGCAGTTATCCTACTCCTCACGGCGATATTCATATTTTCCATGCGCGAGGTGAGGACGGAAGCGTCGAAACAAAGGTAGAGCTTCCTCCGCTGTGGAGAAAAACCGGCGCGTTCAGCTATGAATACTTTGGTTAAATAAAGGAATCATTTAGGAATTACAAATTTTTGCGGAATTACAGCGGAGTTACAGGCTTTTGCGGAGCAAAATCATAAAACATTGCGGTTGTTGGGTATACTATAACCAAAAGCATGATATTCTGCCGACTCAGAGCCGGCAATTCTCATCAGCTTTTTTCAGCAGCGGTAAATCCACTGACGAATATGCTGCTGAATCCGCTGTTGAATCTCCTATCAAATGCACTGTCGACTTTCCACATGACGGCACTTTGTGCCTTATTAAAAAGAAGATCACAATATCGGAAAGGAGCTGTCAAAGAAATGGATTTTTGGTGGTTTATGTTTGCGTGTAATCTGCTTTACTCGCTTGCAATGATTATTGCGGGCCGGTTTATGTGGAAGCATTGCCCAAAGAAAATTAATTCATTTATCGGCTATCGTTCAAGGCGTTCTAAGATAAATATGGATACTTGGAAATTCGCCCACGAAAATTGCGGTAAACGATGGTGGAAAATAGGGTGGATAATGCTGATTCCGACTGTATTGGTTCAGATTCCGTTCTATGGAAATAGTGACGATGCGATAGGTTATACAGGACTTTTCATATGTATTGTCGAATGTACAATTATGGTTATTTCTATATTGCCGACCGAAAAAGCATTGAAGCAAACTTTTACTGACGAGGGAATCAGAAAGCGGTGAGACTTAAGAAGATATTGTGATAACATCAGCCGCGATCGCAGATGAAAAGCGAATTTGTATTGTTCATGCCACCTGTTTGACTGGAAGCTGCGTACATGCTGTAAAATTGAATATTGAAACACGTATATATAGCATCAAGATGTCCAAATTTATCGGGACGGCGGGCTGTCCCTACTTTTTGCAGACAGCGGCAAATCCGCTGTCGTCCATCGTCGGATATGCTGCTGAATTACCCTATACGGCGTTTTGCTCCATATTGAACGACATAATACAATAGTGTTTTTTGTTATATTTACAGGAAAAATAAAAAATACCGAAAGGCTGTTTAATGATGAGGTGCCGTAACGAAGGTTTTGAAAGCAAGAGGTAAAGACAATCGGTACGGTATATTGCAGAAAAATCTAAAAGTTATACTTGGAGGAAACTGCAATGAAATCATTATTTGAACAAATTGGTGGCACTTATCGTGAAGAAAATGGTCATCTTATTTCTAACTTAGCCTTACCCGATGAAGAATAAGTAGAAATTGGGGGATGGGGACAAAGGCATTTGAGATATATCAAACAACGCCACAAGATGCGATATACTAATCTGCTGACAAGCGTTAAGTTGAACGGATACCTATCTGACATTGACAAGCAGGCAGAGGAAATGTTTTCTCGGTTGGTAAAGCAGATGGCAGAGCGTGAGGGTTTGACCGAACAACTCAAAGCAGATAATCAAATGGAGTGGGTTGCTCGGATGAATAACATTCGTAGCAGAGCCACAGAAATTGCAAATAGCGATATAATTTACAACTAACCAAAGCACGGCGGCAGGGAGATTTATCATCTCTCTGCTGCCATTTCAATTTAATGGTTGAAAAAGTCACAAAGAAGTAGTATACTTAATAAAAATATTACTTAAATCACAATTGATTTTTGAGAGAATGAAATCTATTATGAAAAGCGAAATTATTCAACATTACGACCTACTTATTGAAAAAAACAATGATCCAGTACACGATCCTAAGCCATTGCGAGATTATATGGATAAATGGGACGGAGAGGTCTTTATCAACAAAATGGAACTTGATAAAAATAAATCTGTTCTTGAAATCGGTGTGGGAACAGGTCGTCTTGCAGTTCGTGTCGCACCTTTATGCGGTAAGTTTTGTGGTGTTGATATTTCTCCTAAAACCATAGAGCGAGCAAAAGAAAATCTATCTGAGCAGACCAATGTGAAGTTGCTTTGCGGCGATTTTCTAACACTTGATATTTCCCATTCTTTCGATATTATATATTCCTCTTTAACCTTTATGCATATTGATGAAAAGCAGACCGCCATAAATAAAGCAGCGGATTTGCTAAAAGACAGCGGAAAATTCGTTTTGTCAATCGACAAAAACCAAGACGGATTCATTGACACCGGAACGAGAAAAATCACAGTATTTCCAGATACGCCTGCGGAAATAAAATCATATATCGCAAATTCAGGATTACTGTTACTCGAACACTATGAAAAAGAATTTTCACACATCTTTGTAGCCAAGAAAGAGTGTAAATGCTATTGTGGTCACGATTGTTCAAAATGCGTTACATACGTAGCGACAATGACAGATAATAATAATTTACGGATGCAGTCACAAAGATTTTATAAAGAACAATTTGGTCAAGATATTCCTTTAGAAAAATTCAACTGTTGGGGCGGTAGAACGGATAAAGTATTTGAATTCTGTCAGGACTGTCCTTTTAGAAAATGTTGTATTGAGCGAAACATCGGCTCTTGCAATCTGTGTTTCGAATATCCTTGCACTATGTTCAAGGATTATCAAATAAAATATGTAAATAAATGCAATCAAATTTAGGGGGGCTAATTATGGCTGAAATTATTAAGGTGTTTAGAGAAAACATCCCCACAATGAGATTTATTGGAAAGAAGTACGACAACTTTGGACATTGGGGTGAATGGTGTCAAAACGGTTGGTTTGATCTTCTTGAACAGACTATGGGTGGTACAGAAAAATTCTTGCCATTGGGAAAACGGCGGCGGTTATATCGGTGTTGAAAGACGAGCCGAAGGAGAACCTTTTGAATATTATATAGGTATGCTCACTCCTGTTAACACGCTCGTTCCCGATGGATTTGTCAGTATTGATTTCAAAGATTTGAGTTTGGGAACTTGTTGGATCTATGGAAAAGAGAATGAAGTTCACGATACAAGCGCTTGCAAACAAAAACTTGCAGAGAATGGTATGAAAATATGGCAAGATGAAAAAGGTGCAGTTTGGTCATTTGAGAATTGTTTGTGTCCTCGTTACACCACCCCCGATGACAGTGGGAATGTAATTCTTGATTACTGTTATTTTGTGACCAAATGATGTATCGCCGCAGGCGTTGGCGGTGCCTTTACTTATGCTCAAATAAAATAGTATTCCCCTGATTTCTGAAAAATATTCAAAACCCGCTGAAAAAATCTTGATTTCCAGCGGATTTTCTGATATAATGTAATTCCTCTTAAACGAGGACTACAACTGAATACAGGATGTTTTGATTGAGAGAGCGGTACAGCCTTTCGGCTGTACCGCCACCTTACATAAATACTTCGTTATCGCACCTCGGCTAATTATGCCTTTCGGTATTTTTTATTGGTTGTATAAACGGAAATCTTCTTATCACTTCTTACAAGTGTTTATAGAAGTGAGGAAAAATTTTGTATTTTCAACGTTTTTCCCATTTTCGCTTGTATATTCTTACATCGCCGTATAAGTTGGTTTTGTAGAGTTGGGTACCATTTTAGCACCACAAGTAAACAATATAAAGCCGTTTGCAACTGCCTTGTTATGCTAATATTATGTGCATTAAAGGGGCAATAAGTCTTGCCAACAAAGGCTATATTGACACGAAACCAATAGAGCAGCGCTACACAGCTAAAGTGTCCATTCCATTATTAAAAGTTCCGTAGCAAGCATAGGAAAGGGGTACCCTTTCCGTAAAAAAGTTCTGCCTTTTTGCTTGTTGGGATAATTCAAATTCTTTATAAATCGGAATTTTGATTGTTGTTACACATTCAAAAATCTTCGCATGACCATTTGGTGGCCCTGCCGCACCACTTCTTCAAAACCCAATTTTTCATATAACTTTATGGGGCCTTGATAAACAAAATCATTATGCATATCGGTAAAGATAGGATATCCCTCGACAGATGCATATCCCTTTTCTTTCGCATCGCTACATACTCTATTTATCAAAGCGGACGCAATTCCCATTTTACGATATTCCGGCGCAATTTCCAAACATACAATAGAAATCGTTTTTCCACAAGAACAATCATATGCAAAATCAGGAATAAAACCACTGTAACTTCTCATATCCGCCGCATTGCACCACCCAATAACAACATTATTATCAAATGCTAAATATCCATGAATTTCATTGTTTTTCAGCATATTTACAGCATACTTTCTCAATGTTTCTTTAATTCCGTTTATGCTAAACTCGCTAACCATTTTCTTTATCATTTTTTCATCTTGATTTGGTGATGTACAATAGCAGGGCCCATTTGGATTATCATCGGTAAATGCCCTATTGTCAAAAAAATCAAGATAATCTTGTGTCAATTCCGACGATAAAGGTTTTATACTAATTTCAGATATGCTTTTCACGATACTTTCCTCCTATCAGTTGTTCAAGTATTATACCAAGAAGCAATCGTGTTTGCTTGCAAGGACACGATTGCGAAACCGTAGGTATGACAGCTGTGCAACAAGACTTTTTGTCACTATTATACCATAAGTTTTAAATTTTTCTATTACTATTTTACCTTTTGAAATGGCAGACAAGAGGACAAAAACAACGAGTGACTTCTCCCTCAAAAATTATGATATTTTCTTACATCTATTTGTATCGTCTTATATCGTCATAGGAAATCCAGGCACCATTTGGGCACTAAAACGTCAAAATTTGTTATAGCTTCAAGCGTAAAAAACAGTAATTACAAGGTTTTTTATGGTTTAACTTTTTAGCCAACTCAAAAATAAATACTATTTTTTATTTCTGTGTTACTACGGTTTTATTTCCTGAAGATTTTTGCTTCCGCATGTTCGTCGCTTACGGAATTGTCTTTAAACCGTTTACCGGGGTTAAAGCCTGCCCGGCGGAGAATTCTTCGAAGCTCTGTTCCGAAAACACCTGCGAATATACATTTTAAGATGTCAAGCGGTATAAACGGAATTACACAAGCTGCAAGAGCTGCTATAAATCCGATGTCGGCAACAAAACAATACTGAATCGTTCCGCAGAGATAGCAAACTACAGTTCCTATAATACAGGTTACCACAGAGAGAACGCTTGCAATGATTTTTTCTTTCCGGGATTCGGTTTTTATACGGCTGATTCTGATACCGGCAATAACAGCTGTCGGAAGATAACCCCAAATGTAACCTCCGGTCGGTCCGATAAGAACCGAAAAACCGCCGCGTCCTCCGCTGAAAACCGGCAGCCCGCATGCTCCCGCTAAAATGAACACTAATACGGCTGTCATACCTCTTATGGACCCGAGCACGGAAGCGGCGAGCAGTACTCCCAAAAGTCCGAGAGAAACTGGGATAGGACCTATTTGCATAGAAATAGGAGAAAGAACGCATATGACCGCGGCAAACAGCGCGCACAGCGTCATGTCAAAAAGAGAAAATCTCGTTTGCTTTATTGATTTTTTTTCACTCATGATAACCCGTCTTTCTGATAAAATCAACCCTTGTATATAAACTAAAATCAAAACGTCTAACGAATCCGGTGCAGCGAATCCGCCTATCTTTTAGTACAGTGTACAGTGTGATGGTTCGCCGTCTCTGCGTCGCATGGGGCGATTTGCTCCTTATTAAAACCGTCACGGTTTGATTTTCTTTGACATTATGATCAATAATTTTCTGCGTGAATTTCAAAGTAGCTCTTGGGATGGGCGCATACGGGACAGACTTCGGGGGCTTTTGTTCCGACAATAATATGTCCGCAGTTGCGGCACTCCCATACCTTTACTTCGCTTTTTGCGAAAACTTCGGCGGTTTCCACATTTTTTAACAGAGCGCGGTAACGTTCTTCATGGTGCTTTTCGATTTCGGCTACAAGGCGGAACTTTGCGGCCAGCTCTTTGAAGCCTTCTTTTTCCGCAGTTTCCGCAAAGCCTTTGTACATATCTGTCCATTCGTAGTTTTCGCCATCTGCGGCGGCCTTGAGATTTGCGTCGGTATTTCCGAGGCCGTCAAGCTCTTTAAACCACATCTTGGCATGTTCTTTTTCGTTGTCTGCTGTTTTTTGGAAAATGGCCGCAATCTGTTCGTATCCTTCTTTTTTTGCAACGGATGCAAAATATGTATATTTGTTGCGAGCCTGTGATTCTCCGGCAAATGCTGCCTGAAGATTTTTTTCTGTCTGTGTTCCCGAATACTTACTCATGTTACTCATTCCTTTCTTATTTTCATAACGGAAAAGCAAATATTTTTCCGTTTTAATATGATTTTATAAACAGAAGAAAGATGTCTCCAATGTATTTTAACGCTGTAAGCTTTGAGAAAAATTTACCGAAAATCTAAACATAAACGCAATGTTTTGAGGTTTTGCCTTACAAAATCGCCGTCCTGCCGGCGTCGAAAAGAAACTTGCATCTTAAAGCTGTAAGCTTTAAGATATTATACCATACATGTTTTTTATTGTCAAGTTTTGGCGCGGGGATAAATATCCGTAAGGGTTTAGACATTTCGTTTGGAAACAAAAAATTATAATTCAACCAGTCCCTTGGGGCAGTTTGTTAAATTTCTGGGAGTGCCGTTCTCTCGAATGAAAACCATATCTTCAATTCTGACTCCGAACTGACCTTCAATGTATATACCCGGTTCTACCGTAACAACATGTCCGGGAGAGAGCACAGCTTCTCCGGAGCTCGGCGACAGACGGGGATTTTCATGAATAAAGAGACCGACGCCGTGACCTAATCCGTGGCCGAAGCAGTCTCCGAATCCTTCTGCCGCAATAATATCCCTTGCGGTTTTATCGGCGTCTCTGCATAATACGCCGGCGCGGAGCATATCCTCAGCCGCAATTTGTGCGCGCAGTACCGTTTCATATACATGTTTCATTTTTTCGTCTGCGTGACCGAGACAAACAGTTCTGGTCATATCCGAGCGGTATCCGTCGATCTCTGCACCGTAATCCATTGTCAGAAAGCCGGGTTCAAGCGGAACATTCCTCGGAACTCCGTGCGGCTGAGAAGAGGCTTTGCCCGATACGGCAATCGTTTCAAATGAAATACCGGTTGCTCCCTCGCGTCTCATAAAGTAGTCAAGCTCAAGCGCGACCTCTGCTTCTGTGCGGTGAGGGTTTATGAAGTCAAGAATGTGTGTGTATGCCTTTTCGGCAATTCTCTGCGCGGCGATAATCAGCTTCAGCTCATCTTCATCCTTAAATTCACGGAGCTTGTCGATTCTTTCGCTTCCGCCGCTAAAGGTAATATTCGGAAAACGTTTTTCCCACCTGCCGAAATCGGCGCATGTCATATATTTGTCTTCATAAACAACATGCTTTATTTCGGAGCTGCCGAATACTTCCTCGGCATGGATCTGACCGCGTGAAAGAAGAACCACTTCTATCGGAGGCTTTACTTTCGCGCGTGCGGCTTCAATATATCTGAAATCGGCGAAAAGAAAGCACCTGCTGTCTGTTACAATCGCGTATCCGTCCGTAAACGAAAATCCGGAGAGCCATCTCAGACTTTGTTCGCATGTCAGCAAAACAGCTTCATGCGGGGCTATAATGGACATAATTTTTTCAGCTTTGGATTTCATATATGTAACGCTTCCTTTCAGATTATTAGTTGGTGTATTCAGCAGTTTTTTTCTTAAGCTTAAGAGCATCTTCGGCCTGAGTTCCCGATGATTCACATATAATTCTGGGCGTCAGTCCGTATTTTGCAATTGCCTCTGCAAGAGGTTCAAACGGCGGACCGAATTCTTTGTCTTCAAAAGTGAGATGTCTGCGCTCGCCCGCATCGGTGTATTCGATTTTGGAGAAATGACAGTGAAGATTCCGTGCATATTCTTTGCCGAGTTCTGAGCCTATTTTATCAAAGACGGCCCGGTAATCATCGGTTGTTTTAAAATATCCGCCTCTGTTTCTGGCATTGACATGACCGAAATCTATAACGGGACAGAGAGGCTTTCCAAGTTTGCAAAGCTCGATTACCTCGTCGATTGTACCGAGCTGATTTATTTTTCCCATTGTCTCAAGTCCAAGCCGTACGCCTGATGGGTTTTCGATTTTTTCGAGAGCTTTATACAAGGTATCTTTTGCGTATTCCATTGCCTGCTCTCTGCTGATTTTAGCAGCGCTTCCCGTGTGAATTACAATGATGTCCGCACCGAGCCATGCGGCTGCGTTAACGCTTTGCTGAATATAGTCGATACTCTTAAGACGCTTTTCCTGCTCCACCCCGGAAAGCGAAATGTAGTACGGCGCGTGTACGGACATAAAAATGTCTTGCTTTGCGGCCTCTTCGCCAAGCTTGCGAAAGGTGGTTTCGCTTCCTCGGATACCGTTGCCTCCCTGATATTCATAAGCGTCAAGTCCGATTTTTTTTACCCATGCCGGCGCGTCCGCAGTATGCTTCAATCCTTCTGCGTAAAAGCTTTCGGAATTGCCTGCGGGCCCGAATAGAGGTTTGTCCTGCATTTTGTTATCCTTTCTGTCGTTCGATATTTTCACATTTTATTTTCTGACGTTTGATATTTTCGCATTTTATCTTCTGACATTTTGTATTATTCCGTTCCGTGATTTCGGCTGTATCGGCGTATTACCGGTTTTTCACACCAGCGTTTAAATCGTGTAAACGGATCTGTTTTATCTTTTATCGGATTTACGAGGATGGTGAATGCTCCGATGACGTTGCCCGCTAATATGTCGGTAAAAATTTGGTCGCCTATTATAGCCGTATGCTCCGGTATGGCTCCCATTCTCAGCATCAGAGCGCGTATTTTTCTTACCGATGGCTTTTTGCAGTCAAACACGGCGGGAAAACCCGTGGTTTCGTTAAAAGCCGTAACCCGTTCCGCGTGATTATTTGAAATGAGCGCAACCGAAATTCCCGAATTTCTGAGTCGTCCGTAAAAATCGAGAAGCTCTGCGGTCGGTACTGTCTGGGAATACGGCGCGAGCGTGTTGTCTATATCTGTAAGAACCGCGCGTATTCCCGCCGCCCGCAGTTTTTCGATGTCTATACTGTAAATTGAAGGAACATAAAGATCCGGCATAAGCCTGTTAAACATAATAAATTATATCCTTGATTATTCTTTTAGAGCCGCAGTTTGTCTATCTCAAACCGTATAAATTACGGCGGGCTGTATCTCGGAGGAGAAAGCGCGGACGCTTTTTGATCCGAGAAGAAAATAAAGCGCGTATGAAATTGCTCCGAGGAACATAAGGCCGGCTAAAATTATCGCCATTATTCTTGTAAACGGGGGAGTTTTTGAAGTGTAATTGTTTTTATTCTTAACCTTTGAGGTAAAGACCTCGTTTTTTATATTCTTTGACATATATGCCTTTCTTATTTTGCATGTAATGCGATATGTGTATTCAAATAGTACGTTAAACGTGTCGTGAAGCGACTGACTGGACGGCTGACCTTGCACCGCTCTGTCAGCGTTTTTTTCCGGTTCCCGCGAGTCTCAACGCCGACAGCAGAGCGGCAAGCGCGGATTTTACGGAAAGGGTGCGGACTCTCTCCCTCGAATCCGAAAATAGGCAGCGCAATACCGTAACATCTGTATTGTCGGAGGTAAAGCGCGAACATACGGAGGCTGAGGGGTGACACAGAATAGGATGTGACGGATGATCTGTGAGTCCGGCTTTGGATGCGACGGCTATATAAACCAGACCTACAGGCTTTTCCTCCGTACCACCTCCCGGACCTGCGACTCCGGTTACAGACACCGAAATATCGGCTTCGGTAAGTCTGAGGGCTCCTAGCGCCATTTCTCCGGCTGTTTCGGGAGATACGGCGCCAAAGTCATGAAGTGTTTCATCACGTACTCCCAAAAGTTTTTTCTTCATATCGTTTGAGTATGTTACGACTCCGCCGTCAAAGACTGCCGAGGAGCCGGGGACAGCCGTAATCGCACCGGCGGCAAGTCCGCCTGTACACGATTCCGCGGTTGTTATATGAAGTCCGAGCTTGCAGGCCTCTATTACCACGGCTTTTTCAAGCGAGGTGTTAATTCCGTAGAAATAGCCCGATACTGAAGTATGCAGAATCTGTTCTATTGCCTTTGCGCATTTTTTTTCGCAGATTTCAGGGGCTTTTGCTCGTGCCGTAACTCTCAGACGGACTTCGCCGTCTCCGCAGTACGGCGCGATTGTCGGATTTGCCGACATCAGCATTATGTCCGAGAGAACATCCTCCGCCGCGGATTCACTGATACCGAAAAGCATGACGTTTTTAGAGAGTATGGTTTCGTCGCTGCGCACCTCAAGATATGGTTTTACCTGCTCTTCAAACATTGCCTTCATCTCGTGCGGAGGTCCGGGCAGCAGAATTACAGTGCGCACGCGCGATTCCGTCGCGCGGTATATATTTTCACTGCCGTCGTCGAATCGTGCCGCTGAAATTTCAAGAGCCATACCGGGGGCGGTGCCGCAGCTGTTTTCAAACACGGTTGCTCCGACAGGCATCATAGCCTGCTTGGAGTTATTTCCCGTCATTGTAAGATTTCTCGACTCAAAAAAGGCTTTTATGCGGTCAAGAGACGGCTTGTGAGTTACCATTCGTACACCCGCGAGCTTTGCAACCGTTTCCTTTGTCAAATCGTCGTATGTAGGCCCCAATCCTCCGGTGATAATAAGCAGGTCGCATCTGGAGAGAGCCTGTTTTATGCAGTGCTCCAAGCGGTCCGAATTATCTCCGATTGCGCTCTGATAGTATTGCGAAATGCCAAGCTCGGAGAGCTGTGCGGAGATATATGCAGCATTTGTATTTATAATGTCGCCAATGAGAATTTCAGTACCTACGCATAGTATTTCAGCAGATTTTATTATCATAAAAAAGTACCATGTCCTTCTGTTAGCAAAATAATATATATAAATAACAATCCAATTTAATTATACAGCTAAACATAATATAAATCAAGTGAGATTTGAAAAAGTGATATTAATTTTAAGGGAAATTTTGTATGAAATTCGAATAAAAATGAAAAAAACGCTTGACAATCCGAGACAGCGGTGATACAATAATAAAAAACAGGGGAGCTTGTATCGGCAGGCTGAGAGGGAGTTATCCAACTTCGACCCTTAACCTGATGCGGATAATGCCGCCGTAGGAAGTCAGAACTTGATTTTTCACGGAGACGCTGTATTCAGGTGTCTCTTGTTTTTTTTATTTTTCATGAAGAAGGAGGGAAAACGGATATTCGCGGATATTTACCGCGCCGGCGAAGGGGGAGCGCCCTGCGCCGTGAAAAAAAGCAGCGATGGGAAGCCGTGTTCCGGCGTGAGAGGAAGCCAAAAAGCTTCGACCGGCCTTGTTGCGGGAGAAATTTCGCCCGCTGTCCGATGCGGACAAAATGAGGAAGCGACGCTGCATGCCGTTTTCTCAGAATCTGTTTTTGAAAGGATTGACCTTATTTATGAAAAAAAACAATATTCAAAAGCTGGCAGCAGCCGGAATTCTCTGTGCTGTTGCTGTTGTGGGAAGTATGTTCTCGTTTCCGGTATTCGGAAGCAAATGCGCGCCCGTACAGCATATGGTGAATGTTATATGCGCTGTTTTTCTGGGCCCTGCTTACGGAGTCGGAGTTGCGTTTGCCGCAAGTCTGATACGGAATATTTTTTCACTCGGAAGTCTTATGGCATTTCCCGGAAGTATGTTCGGGGCGCTTCTATGCGGAATTATCTATAAGAAAACAAAAATGCTTCTTCCGACATTGGCGGGGGAGGTTTTCGGGACGTCGATTCTCGGCGGTTTGTGCGCATATCCTATTGCCGTGTTTTTCATGGGCAAAGGCGCGGGCGAGATTGCGTTTTACGCATACATAATCCCGTTTCTGATTTCTACGGCCGCGGGTTCGTTGATTTCGGGGGTTTTAATCGGATTTATGCAGAAATCCGGAATACTTAAAAAGATACACATCGGAGCCGATAGGTAGGCGGACGCTGTACGCGGCTTCCGTTTGGGTAAATATATTCGGCTTTTTCGATATGAAACAGCAGTTGCCGCAATGGCGGCGGAGGGGAGTTTTATATGAAATATTCAACACAGATGGAAGCGGCGAGAAACGGAGAAATTACCGAGGAGATGAAGCTTGTCGCCGAAAAAGAGGGAATTTCCGCAGAGGGTCTGAGGAATCTTGTGGCAGACGGCAAGGCTATTATTCCGTGCAACAGAAACCACAGATGTATTTCACCGAACGGCGTCGGAGCTTCTCTCCGAACAAAAATAAACGTAAATCTCGGAACTTCAAGAGACATGAAAGACATGGATTCCGAGCTTGCAAAGGTAAAGAGCGCCGTTGACATGGGTGCGGAGGCAATTATGGACCTCAGCTCCTTCGGTGACACGAGAAAATTCCGTACCGAGCTTACAAGAACCTGCCCGGCTATTATCGGAACCGTTCCGATATATGACGCTGTTGTGTATTATCATAAGCCGCTTATTCAGATTACTGCCGAGGAATGGATTGATATTGTAAGGATGCACGCGGAGGACGGCGTGGATTTCATGACGATTCACTGCGGTATCAACAAAGAAACCGCGGTGAAATTTAAGCGGAATAAGCGCATGATGAACATTGTGTCGCGCGGAGGCTCCATCATTTTCGCATGGATGGAGATGACCGGATGTGAAAACCCGTTTTACGAGCATTTTGACGACATTCTTGAGATTTGCCGTCAGTATGATGTAACCCTGAGCTTGGGAGACGCCTGCCGTCCGGGAAGTATTGCCGACGGAACCGATGCGGCTCAGATAGAGGAGCTTATCACGCTCGGCGAGCTTACAAAGCGGGCTTGGGCAAAAGATGTTCAGGTTATGATTGAGGGGCCCGGACATATGCCGATGAATCAGATTGCGGCGAATATGGAAATTCAGAAAACGCTTTGTCACGGTGCGCCTTTCTATGTTCTCGGTCCGATTGTTACCGATATAGCTCCCGGATACGACCATATTACTTCTGCGATCGGCGGAGCAATCGCCGCGCAGAACGGAGCCGCGTTTCTATGTTATGTTACGCCTGCCGAACATCTCCGCCTGCCGAATGTCGAAGATGTAAAAGAGGGAATAATTGCGACAAAGATTGCCGCTCATGCTGCGGATATAGCTAAAGGGATTCCTCACGCAGCCGACTGGGATAATGAAATGAGCATGGCGCGGCATAAGCTTGACTGGGAAAAGATGTTTGAGCTTGCGATCGATCCGGAAAAAGCAAAGTCCTACAGGGAGTCATCAAAGCCTCAGAAAGAGGACACCTGCAGTATGTGCGGAAATTTCTGCGCTGTGAAGAATATGAACCGTATTCTCGACGGCGAGATCGTATCTATTTTTGATGAATAATATTAGTGCGGCGGATTTGGGTTTGCAGAATTTGGTCTGTGGATTTGAATCTTCGGAATTTGGTCTGCGGATTTGCATCTGCTGATTTTGACCCGTAGATTTCTATCCGCGGATTTCGGTCTGTAAATTCTTTCCGCAATGTCGGCGGCGGTGAATTAAAAAACCGCCGCCGAATGCTCTGCGGAGAAAGATACCGCTTTACTTGACGGAGTAAATATATGTATGGAGAAATGCTTAAAAATCTGCGCGAAAGATCACCGCTGATTCACTGTATTACAAATTATGTGACTGCCGGTGACTGTGCCAATATTCTTCTTGCCTGCGGAGCGTCTCCGATTATGGCGGATGATCCGAGAGAAGCCGCGGAAATAACGGAGATGTGCGACGGTCTTGTGATTAATATGGGAACGCTGTCGGAGCGCGTCGTTCCTTCGATGCTGTCTTCAGGGCGGAGGGCGGAAAGGCTGTCTAAAATATCGGTTTTCGATCCGGTCGGAGCGGGAGCGTCTGAATTCAGGAAGAAAAACGCCTTTGAATTGCTTGACAGGCTTCACTTTTCCGTGATACGCGGAAATTTATCCGAAATAAAGACGCTTTTGCTCGGAGATTCGTGCAGGAGAGGCGTTGACGCGGACGATTCGGAAGACAGAGGCGTTTCGGTGTACGGAGGTGTTTCGGTGCACGGAGGCGTTTCGGTATACGGAGACGGTTCGGTATACGGAGACGGCTCAGTATACGGAGGCGGTTCTGAAGGCGGAGACGGTTTTAGTTGTCACGGCGCGTCAGCTGCCGCGTCCGAGCTTTCCGAAAAAACGGGCTCGGTTGTTGTCGTTACAGGAGAAACCGATGTGGTGGCGGACCGCGGCAAAGTGATGTATTTTCACGGAGGAAATCCGATGATGAGACGCGTAACCGGAACGGGCTGTCAGCTCAGCGCACTTACAGCCGCTTTTGCAGCTGCCAATCCCGATATGATTGCGGAAGCCGCTTTTGCGGCGGTCGCGGCGATGGGCCTTTGCGGCGAAACGGCTTACAGGCGGCTTTCGTCCGAGGACGGAAACGCTTCATACCGAAATTATATAATCGACGCGGTTTACAGGCTTACGCCGGAGCAGCTTGAGAGGCGAATTGCGGAGGGCTGAAAAGCTTCTTTGCGCTGTGTTCGGCTTACACAATATTCATGAAAGGCATGATTGCATATATGAAATTCGAAGCGGAATCTTTGCGGCTTTACGCCGTTACCGACAGGGCATGGACAGGAGAGATGACTATTTTCGAGCAGGTTGAATGTGCTGTCAGGGGCGGTGCTACCTGCGTGCAGCTTCGGGAAAAATCTCTTTGCGAGGAGGATTTTTTTGACGAGGCTGTCCGACTGAGAGAAATTTGTTCGGCTTACGGCGTTCCTCTGATTATAAATGACAGTGTTTCGGTTGCCCTCAGAGCGGGCGCGGACGGTGTTCATGTCGGACAGTCCGATACGGATGTGCGCGAGGTTAGGAAAATGGCGGGGGACGGCTTTATAATAGGCGCTTCCGCGCATACGGCGGCACAGGCGGCCGAAGCGGAACGCGCGGGCGCTGATTATATCGGAGCGGGCGCGGTTTTTCCTACCGGGACAAAGTCTGACGCAAGCTGTCTTTCTATGGACGAGCTAAAGCTTATAACGGCTTCGGTTAAAATTCCGGTTGTGGCAATCGGCGGAATTAACAAGCGGAATATATCCAAGCTGTCCGGAAGCGGAGTCAGCGGCGCCGCACTTGTTTCGGCAATCTTTTCCGCTGAGGATATTGAAAAAGAATGCCGTGAGCTTTACAGGCTTTCTGAACAAATGATAAAAAGGGGAAATTGAAAAAATGAAGCTTGAAGGCGCTGTTTTTGATCTTGACGGAACACTTTTGGATTCAATGCCGGCATGGAACAATGCAGGTCCCGATTATCTCCGTTCTCTCGGAATCGAGCCGGAGAAAAACCTCGGAGCAAGAGTCAGAAAGATGAGCCTGTATCAAGCGGCATGTCTTTTTCGGGACGAGTACGGAGTTCATAAAAGTACCGATGAAATTATGTCGGGAATCAACCGCGTGATTGAAGAATTTTATTTTACGAGGGTACAGACAAAGCCGGGAGCCGCCGAATTTCTTGAACGGTTGAAAAGTGAGGGCGTAAAAATGTGTGTCGCGACGGCGACCGACGCGCATCTTGTCAGGGCGGGACTTAACCGAACCGGACTTTCCGAATATTTCGGACGGATTTTTACCTGTACCGAAATTGGACACGGAAAGGATGAACCGTATATTTTTAACACCGCGCTTGAATATCTCGGAACTGACAAGGAAAGTACGGTGATTTTTGAGGACGCTCTGTTTGCCGCCGAAACGGCTAAGAGAGCGGGGTTTAAGGTTTGCGCGGTTTACGATGCGCTGGAGGGACAGCCGAAAAAACTTAAAGCTCTTGCCGATTATTATATTCGGAGCTTTGACTGCATATGAAGAAGGAACGGCAATGCAGCCGCAGTATTAAGAAATTTTCCGAAAAAATTTCTTGAAGTACTCAAAAATTATAAAATAAGGCTATTTATAATATGGCGCAAAGCGCCGTCTTTGAGCTTTTATACGGCTGGCTGTACAGCCGATGAAAAGCTGAAAAGCGGCGTAATAGCCCCTGATGCACTGAGTCGGGGGATACCTTGCTTTTAGTTATAATAAATGCGACAGAATGGAGGCAGTCGGAGAGGATGGATATAAAAAAGGTGCTGACGATAGCGGGTTCTGATTCAAGCGGAGGCGCGGGGATTCAGGCAGATATTAAGACGATAACCATGCATGGAATGTACGCCATGAGCGTTATTACCGCGCTTACCGCGCAGAACACCGTGGCGGTAAACGGAATTATGAATGTTCCCGCGGGATTTACAGCCAAACAGTTTGACGCTGTTTTTACCGATATATTTCCCGACAGCGTTAAAATCGGCATGGTCTCGGATCGTATCACAATCGAGATTATATCCTATAAGCTTAGGCAGTATAAGCCTCCGTACATTGTTCTTGATCCCGTGATGGTTTCGACAAGCGGCTGCAGACTTATATCGGAGGAAGCTCAGGAGGTTTTGATTTCCGAGCTTATGCCGCTTGCGTATTTGATTACGCCGAATATTTCGGAGGCGGAGGTGATTTGCGGTATGCCGATCAATAATCTTTGTGATATGCGGCGCTCCGCAAGAATGATATTTGAAAAAATCGGAGTATCCGTACTTATCAAGGGCGGTCATATGGAGGGCGATGCCGTGGACGTGCTTTGTTACGGCGGAAAGCTGAAGGACTTTGTTTCCAAAAGAGTGGATAACCCGAACACCCACGGAACAGGCTGCACACTTTCGGCTGCTATAGCCTGCAATCTTGCCGCTGGCTGCCCGCTCGACAAGAGTGTGGAAAAGGCAAAAGAATATCTTACGGGAGCGCTTAATGCGAAGCTTGATCTCGGAAGAGGGTCAGGACCTTTGAATCACATGTATAAATTGATGTGATAATCGGACAATCTTGCATTATTTTGCAAGCCTTTCGGTTTGTGTTTTCTATATTTTAACTTTTTTCGACTTTTTTAGATAAAAACACTTGACAAACTCAAACGCTTGTGTTATAATCATTTCAGAAAGAAGCGATTGATTTTAATTTTTTGATTCTTTTTAAACTGAAAACGTCTGACGCCGGCAGGACGTAAAAAAAGCGCCGGCAGATTTGTTGGATTGGTCTCCAACATCT
>CAOKER010000007.1 GCA_948467545.1 uncultured Eubacteriales bacterium | reverse complement strand
ATTTGTGTCTCATATAGGTAAATAATATCCGGCATGTTTTATATCAAAGCCGGGTACGACAGAACACACTTGGCGTATGATCCGTCTCCATATCATTTTATGCGGATATATAAATTTTGATATTTATTTTTCAAAAAATATCTGCGCCGTCTAATTTTCTTTAATTCGAAATCTGACATTACCGCTTGAAGTGGTAATCAGGCATTTTTGCACGGATGAACTCCCGCGCGGCAAATCAATATCACCGCTTGATGTGTCAACTGTAAAATCTTTTTCACTCAGTAAGCAACCGCTCACGTTTCCGCTTGTTGTCTTAATTTCTATATACTCGGAATCACAGCTTGAAAGTGAAACATTTCCGCTTGTGGCATTTATCTTTATACTCTCTGAGGCTACAGCCCTTTCTATATCAATATTTCCGCTGGAAGATTTTAACTCCGCAGACCGTACTTGAACGTCATCAAGCTCTATTTCTCCGCTTGTTGTTTTAAGTTTAATCAGACTTCCGGACTGTCCGCCGATATATATATTTCCGCTCGACGCGCAGACAGTAAGCGAGTCCGTTACGTCCGAATTCACTTCAATGTCTCCGCTCGTGCTTTCAAACTCCAAAGATTCAAATATAAAAGCGTCAGGTACCGATATGTTTCCGCTGGAACTTTTCGCCTTTAGTTTTTTATATTCGGCCTTCGGTAAATATACAGTTATCTCCGGATTTTCAAAGCCATACATAAAAGCAATGTGTTCATACCATCTGCGGTTGTCTATTCTTATTATATTAAGCGTTTCTCCGTCTGTATTTACATTATAAGAAACCTTATCACTTTCCGTACATACAATCTTACATTCACCGTCCGATAAAATAAAGCTTATATCATTATCCGAGGTTTCAATATTTATATTCTCAAAGCTTTCCGAAACCGTATAAGCTTTTTCATAAGTTTTCTCGGTGTTAAAAGCAGTAAAATCAAAGCTGACTGTTGCCGAAGCGAAGAAAACGAGAATTCCTCCGACCACTATACTTACAGCAGACACAATAATCCATCTCTTTTTTGACTCTTTCATCAGGCTGCCTCTTTTCTTATAAACATAGATTTAGTTTTTAATACCAAGTACTTACTTGCAGAAATAAGCTCCGCTGAAATTCTGCCAAATGCAAAAAAGAGTAAAACCGCTATTCCGAAGCACGCTGCCGCCGCCCCAAAATAGAATACCGATGATACTGAATTTCCGCCGAACGCGAAAATAATACCCTGAAGCACACCTCCGGCAGTGCAGAGTGCAAATGACAAATCGACGCAATACAGGCTTACAATTAAAGACCATATGACTGCATACACAGATAAAAGTACCGCGGCGAACGCAATAATTAATGGAAGCCATAGCGGAGAGCCTAATATGAGAAGTGCAATTTCCCATCCTTTAAGCCCGCGGGAAGGTCTTAGCTTTGCTTTTACAAGCTTGGAAATCGACATTTCCGAAAGAACCTTCTTCGCAATCTCCGCAGGAGCTTCCAATTCCGAAACCGCGTATTCTTCGGTCATGCCGTCTTCTATTCTATCTTCAATCATCTCTCTGTAAAAATCAATTGATCTTTCTATATCGCTGTCCGGCAATCCGTTTAATTCTTTTCTGAGCTCGGCAATAAAATCATTTTTGTTCATAATCGTTTTCCTCCCTGACCACAAATTTATATATCGAAAGTATCTCTTTCCATTCATCTCGGAACGCTTCTATACGCGAAAGACCTGATGGCGTAATATGATAATATTTTCGTAATCTTCCGGAGTATTCTACAGATCTGACCGTTAAAAGCTCGGCAGTTTCCAGTCTTCTGAGTATAGGATAAAGCGTAGATTCGGAAATTTCGACATACGGTTTTATATCTCTGATAATTTTATATCCGTAAGAATCTTCGTTTTTTATTGCCGCAAGTACGCATACCTCAAGCAGTCCTCTTTTCATCTGAATATCCATAGGCACACCTCCTTTTGTATTATATTATATAACGCATAGTATTATATGTCAAGAGGTAATTTAAATATTTATACTTTTTATACTTGACAAACTGAAAACAATATGGTATTATAAAAATATAAAAAATCGGTAAGAAGCCGACAATATGGCGCTGAAGCGTCTGTATTATATTTTTATGTATATATTTGTACATAAAAAGATTATCCTATAGGTGTGTCATGAAGACATGCGGTTTTTCTGAGGAAAGGCTGTCATGCCTTATTTTTATTTATAGGATAGTATAGTATAAATTTTTACTCGGGAGGAAAGAAAATGGCTTGTCTTATTGTACCTGCCGCAGAAGCAATAATTGCCACCATTGCGGCAAAGATTATCAAGAAAAAAGAGAACACTAAAGTTTCAACAGATATGGAAATCAACGAGGAATTCGGCAAAACACAAAAAATTCCGTTTTCCCGTAAGCTTAAGTGGCTCACAAATTTACTGTGGGGAGGTTCTGTGCTTCTTGCTTTTGAGCATATATGGCACGGTGAAATTGTACCGTGGTTTCCGTTTCTGACGGCTGCGGAAACTCCTGAAAGTACCGTCGAGATGCTCAGGGAGATGGCAAGTACCGGAGTGTCTATGGCGCTTCTCGTAACCGCAGTTTGGGGAATTATGCTGCTTGCAGTACATTTTTGGGAGAAGAAAGAAAATTCAAAATCCGAACTTGTAGATAATAAAAAGCAGGCTACGGCTTAAATTAAAAGCACCGTCCATGTTCACTAAGGCGGATGTGCTTATGCTTCGCCTCCAGAGACTCCGCTTAGTTAATGACGCAGTAAATTTATAATTGCAGATAGCTTGTGCAATTACCGACAAGAAACAGAGGATTTATTATGACATTACTCACGACAGTTTTTGCGGCTGTAATATGTACTGTAATTTGGTATAAAAACGCACCAAAAAATAATATGAAGATAGGAGTTCTCTGCTGGCTCTACTGGGGAGCTTCGCTTATGTGGCTTGTAGATGCTGTTTTCGAGTATTGTGAGCTTGGCGCAGCATATTTCTCACCATCACCGGCAGATATGCTAAACGACTTATACCTTGGATTGTCCGCAACAGCGCTTGGTTTGGTTATATGGATAGTCATTCTGCTGTTTAAGGATCCTAAAGGAGTTATAAAGGCATCACTGTTTAAAAAGAAACCGTAATCTCAGACGGTTCTGCAGTAAATTTGCAGAACCGTCTCTTATATAACTTAAGTACAGTTAATGAAAGGCTTATATTGTATGAAGCTCCGGGAATTTTTTGATATAAATAAAAATGTTGCGATCGCTTTCTCCGGCGGTGCAGATTCCGCATATTTGCTGTACGAGGCGGCACATTCTTCTGCGGATATCTGCGCTTACTATGTAAAATCGGATTTTCAGCCTGAATTTGAACTTGACGATGCAAGGAGAATGGCAAGAGAACTGAACGTAACACTTAAAATTATTACAGCCGATGTATTAAATTCAAAAGAAATCACATCTAATCCGACCAACCGATGCTATTATTGTAAAAAAAGAATCTTCTCAGCCATAATAGCGGAAGCCGAGAATGCAGGCTTTAATGTAATTGCCGACGGAACGAATGCTTCGGACAAAGCTTCCGAACGTCCCGGAATGAAAGCCCTTGAAGAGCTTTCTGTACGTTCTCCGCTGAGAGAGTACGGACTTACAAAAGATGACGTAAGACGCCTTTCAAGGGAAGCCGGACTTTTTACATGGGATAAACCCGCATACGCGTGTCTTGCCACAAGAATAACCGAGGGTGAGATAATTACACGTGAAAAACTCAGGCGTACCGAAATGTCCGAAGCTTTCCTTGCGTCTCTCGGCTTTAAAAATTTCAGAATTCGATCGCTGGGAGATACAGCAAAAATTCAAATTCCCGATAACCAGTTAGCTAAGCTCATCTCACTAAAGAATCAGATAACTTCCGAACTAAAAAAATATTACTCGTCTGTGCTGCTTGATCTGGAGGAACGCATATGAAAACCGAACTGATGCAGATACTGAGCTCTGTTAAAAACGGCAGTATGACGGTCGAAGAAGCCGCCTTAAAATTAAAAATAATACCATTTGAGGATATAGGATACGCGAAAATAGATATGCACCGCAAGATTCGACAAGGCGCCGCGGAAGTAATCTATGGCGCAGGAAAAACCGCTGTACAAATCGCCGGCATTGTAGATAAAATGCTTGAAAACGATCAAAAAAGCATTTTGATAACCCGCCTTGACCGCAAGGCTGCCGAATATTTAAAGCAATCTGTTGATTTAGAATATCATGAGGACGCAAAAATCGGGATCACAGGACAGATTCCGATACCCGACGGAATCGGCAAAATCGTTGTTGCCACCGGAGGGACAAGCGATATTCCGGTCGCAGAAGAAGCGGCTCTGACTGCAGAAGTTCTCGGAAATCAAGTTGAAAGATTGTACGATGTAGGTGTTGCCGGACTCCACAGACTCCTAAAAAATCTCGATGTGATAATGAATGCCAGCGTAATAATTGCGGTTGCCGGAATGGAAGGAGCACTTGCCAGTGTAATCGGAGGTCTTTCCGACTGCCCTGTAATCGCCGTACCGACAAGCGTAGGATACGGAGCGTCTTTCGGAGGTGTTTCGGCTCTGCTCTCGATGCTTAACTCCTGCGCAAGCGGTGTAACGGTTGTAAACATAGACAACGGATTCGGAGCGGGATATTCCGCAAGTATGATAAACCATATGTCAGCCGACAAAGACAATTAATTTTTGAATTAATTTATAACATAATAAAAAAAGCAAAGTCAAAACAATTTCTAACTTTTTATAACCATAAGCAAGATGTTTACGCCTCTAAGGCGGTGAGATCCGCGTTTTTTTCGGTAGCGGTATAATACGCCGATGAATCGCCTCATGACGGTGTTTTACGTCTTATGGAACCTTATTGAATTTAAGTAAGAATTCTCAGCAAAGCGAGGGAGTTATTAGAATGAAAACCATATATTTTGACTGCGGAATGGGAGCAGCCGGCGATATGCTTGCAGCTGCACTTTTGGAGCTTGTACCGGAAAAAGATAAAATTATAGATAAAATCAACGGCCTAAATATTCCCGGAATCAAAGTATCGTACAAACTGTCGCATAAATGCGGTATCAAAGGAACGAAATTTTCGGTTGAGATTTTAGGAATAGAGGAGCAGACAGAGGAGCAAACGTGTAATTCATCGGCTTACAATCATCATAAAGGATACGAATATATACACGGACATACTCACGAGCATACTCATGAAGACAATGAACACACCTATGAACTTAATCACTGCCATGACAGTAAAATTCATCATAACCATTCACACAGTCATGCCGGAATGCACGATATAATTCAAATTGTAAGCGAAATGGCACTTCCGGAAAAAGTAAAAAATGATATTATTGAAGTTTATACGCTCATTGCCGAAGCGGAAAGCAGAGCGCACAGCGTACCGGTATCTGAAATACATTTTCACGAAGTCGGAACAATGGATGCAATTGCAGATATAACATCGGTTTGTATACTGATTAATGAAATCGGACCGGAGCAGATCATAGTTTCTCCTATAAACGTAGGAAGCGGTCATGTTCACTGCGCACATGGAATTTTGCCGGTTCCAGCTCCCGCAACCGCTAATATTCTTAAGAATGTTCCGATTTACAGCGGCAGAATCAGCAGTGAGCTTTGCACACCCACGGGCGCTGCCTTGCTGAAGCATTTTGCGACTTCTTTCGGAAATATGCCGGTTATGCGAACAGAATCGGTCGGCTGCGGAATGGGAAAAAAAGATTTTGATACCGCAAATTGCGTCCGTGTCTTTATCGGAGAAACCGAGAAAGAGGAAGAATCGGTTGTGCAGTTAAGCTGTAATCTTGACGATATTACCCCGGAAGCAATCTCCTTTGCTTCGGAACGTTTCTTTGAAGCCGGCGCTCTCGACGTTTATACTGTTCCCGCAGAAATGAAAAAATCACGTCCCGGAATATTGCTGAATGTCATTTGTTCTATGCAAAACCGCGATTGTATGATCGAACTTATTTTCAAGCATACAACAACGCTCGGAATCCGCGAGAGTATAAAAAAACGTTACACTTTATCGAGGAAGACAGAAACTATTACGACTCCATACGGGAAAATCAGGCAAAAAATTTCTACCGGATACGGGACCGTAAGAAAAAAATACGAATACGAAGACATTTCAAAAGCTGCAAGAGATAACAACGTTAGTTTGGACGAAATTATATATAATATTGAAAACAACAATTAAAAACACAGTAAAGTTACTGATTTTCTAATATAATCAAAATTAGGCAAGAGGGACAGCAATATTTATACTGTTCCCTCTTGTTTGTTTTAGAAATAATTAATTATTAATTCGGCAAGCTCATTCATATCCTTATCGTTTCCCAAAACAAATACCGGTTTATTGACCTTGTCATACAGCATTTTCCTATGAATTGAAAGTGCTTCATCGGTCATACGCTTTTTAGAACCATATATCCCTGAAAAATCATCTCTTATATTCATCGGAAAAACGCTTAACGCTACAACATCGCAGTCAGAACACGCCTCTATGTATCTAATAGTACGGTTTATATAATCTATATCGTCATACGGATTGACGCACAAAATAACCGCATCGGGCTGTAATCCCATCAAAAAACAGCATTGAGGAGCAGTATATTGTGCAAGACTTCCGGTATCATACGGTACTGTTCCCGATTGAGAACCCGCTATTATGATATCCTTTTCCCGCATACAAAGATCGTTGACAATATAGTTAATATATCTTATCGTATCATATTCTCTAATATGAACGGAAGAATTATAGCCCATTGGGAAAACATAATCCATTCCGTAAAGCAATGCACTCGGTTCTGTACCAATTTGACCGACCTTATAGCCGCGCGAAATAAATAATTCCCGAAGCTTTAGCTGTAAAGTAAATTTTCCCTGTCTTGAGCTTGTTCCAAACACTCCAACCACCGGTTTTGAAATTCGGTATAACATACCAAAACGATTGGGCGGAAGATGGCATTCATCTATTCGCGGAAAATAAATATTTCCGGTGCTATCATACCCCAGATCAGTGAGATCATCAAAGGAAAAAATATTTTTACCTCGTTCTATCGCCTCTGATATTAGATTTCTCTTCAAATCGTCCCTGTTAATAAGCAGCGACAGCTCGTCTGTATGTCCCAAAATCAAAGTATCAAAGCTATCCCAGTCTATATTGTTTATATTATTAACAAGAATATCTTTTACGGAACTGTCTTTCATAATGTGAGAGGTCGTTGCACCGACTGTTGCAGAATATTTTACGTCATATACTCCAACTATGTCAAAAGAAAGCAAATCGCTGTACCTGACAATGCTGTGCATTTCCTTATTGAAAGGAAAAAGAACTGCCCTTTTTATTTTAAAATGGAAATTTGATCTATTGCCGTAAGCCGGAAAACTGTATTTTTTTAAAGCGACTTCACTAAAACGCCGCATAACCTCCTCTCTGCATCTTGCGCCTTCCTGCATGAATACCGCAGTCTGTGCGGTAACGTGCGCACATGCAAAACTATTTCCGCCTATCATCATATATTCAGGAGAGCTCCAAGCCACTCTTTGGACGCTTCCCTTCGCCGCAATATTTACAACGGTATCCTCGACAAATACAAATTCACTTGTTTTACTGCATGACTGACCGGATATAACTCCTATAACATTGTCAAATGCCGCCGGATACGATATAGCTCCGGAATTATCAAAGGCTGATATAATTACGGTGCCTTTATCGTTTAAAGTTTCGCATATACTATAAAGCTCATTGTATTTTTCGCATATATTTATCCCAAGACTTAAATTTATTATATCTGCTTCTAAATTTTCATTTATATAATTCAATACAAAAATCAGAGTTTCCTCATCCAGTCCGTCAGCCAAATCAGGTATCCCTACAACGGTAATTTTTATATCAGCATTACATCGGCTGATGATTCCGGAAACGGCAGTACCATGTCCGAACAAATCATTATCTTCATTTGAATGAATAATATTGCCGTCAATATATTGCAATGATATTATATTGTCTTGCTTAAATATTTTATGTGATTTATTTACACCGCTGTCAACCACTACTATATTCAAGGTGTCATACCTCCACATAATACTGTGCCTGCATATTCCACATGGTTGAATACAAGCCGTCGGATTCCATTAACTCCTTGTGATTCCCATACTGGACAATTTCTCCGTTATCCAAAACCGCAATTTTATCGCAAAAACGACAGCTTGATAACCGATGAGAAATATATATAGCCGTTTTATCACGTGTTATATCATGAAACTTAGCGTAAATCTCTGCTTCTGCGATAGGATCAAGCGCAGAAGTCGGTTCGTCTAGTATTATTACAGGTGCATTTTTATATAATGTCCTTGCCATTGCAAGCTTTTGTCCCTCACCACCGGAAAATTCTATTCCGTTACTGTCAAACTCTTTGCTGATGTTCGTGTCTATTCCATTGGAAAGTTTATCAATTTTCTCTCCCAAACCACTTTTTTGCAAACAATTTATAATTCTTGTATCATCGGATTTTTCATCAAAAGAAATATTTTCTCTTACAGAGAAATTGAAAAGCTTAAAATCCTGAAAAACAGCTCCTATTAAGTTTACATACTCATCGTATGAAAAATTCTGAATATTAACACCGTTTAACAGAATTTCTCCTTCAGTCGGTTAATAAAAACGACATAAAAGCTTAATAAGAGTTGTTTTACCTGCTCCGTTTACCCCGACAATTGAAAGAGACTCATTGTTTTTCAATGTCAGCGATATATTTTTTAATATATATCTTTCTGTATTTGGATATTTAAATGAAACATTATTGAATTGCAAGACTATATCACCCGTATCAATATCAGAAAGCTTCTTTCCGTCTGATCGTTTTGATTTATCGGCTATTTCGATACAGTAACGAAAATCTTTGACAAATAATCCGGTTTGCATAAAATTAGAAATTGCTCCTACTATTGATAGAACGCTTACCGAAAATGTCGAAACCGATGTGGTATACATCGAAAAATCTCCTATAGACATTCCTTTAAAAACAACCTTGTATGCCAAAATCAAATAAACCGCACTTTCCTGCAAGATATTGGCAATAGAAGGCAAAATATTATTACGTTGCAGTTCTACATTATGCTGCACTGCGGCATTAATATAATCTTTAGTATTTTTATTTGTTTTATCGTAAATCCAGTTTTGCAAATTATTTGCTCTTACTTCCTTTCCAAATTCAATTGATTGCATAATTCTGAAATAATATTGACTTTTACGTACTATAGGAGTATGTATAGGTCGCCATTTATCCCATAGCTCCCTGCTCTTTTTGTCAGTAAAAAGTTTAAACAAAACAACAAGAGTAATAAAAACAAATATTATAGGCTGTATAGTGATTATTATCGCAGCTAATCCTACAATTGTCATGAATGAAGTTATTATTCCGGACAATTGTTCTATCACCTGTAAGAAATTTGTTCCGTCCTGCGCACGCATTATAAAATCTCTAACCTGAGGCTGCTCTACATCGCAATATGGCATGTTCATAACAATTTCGCCAAGATGATTTTTTATTTTTCTGACTGTGATTTCAGTTTGATTCTGAACAAAATAATTTAAAACTGAACCGAGCAGATTAACAACATATGTAGATGAAGCAAGCAAGACAACATATAAAAGCAAGAGCTTTATATTTTTCCCTATTGTTATTTCATTAAGAATCAGACGAACAAAAACAATGGGAATAAAAGGGGATATGATATTAAGTATAATCTGAGGTATTTTGGAAAAGAAAATTGATTTATTTGTTTTATATGCAAATTTAATAAGAAAAGCGCAGTTAGACAATAATCCTTTATTTTCTTTTTTCATTGAATGCTCACCTCCTGATTTTCATTATAATACTGAGCCTGCTTTTCAAACATGTCAGAATATAACCCGTTTTGTTTTAATAGCGTTTCATGATCTCCATACTCCACAATATTACCATCCTGAAATACCGCTATTTTATCGCAAAAACGTGTTGAAGCGAGGCGATGAGAAATAAAAATTGAAGTTTTATTCATCGTAATTTCATTAAAATTCTGATATATTTTATTTTCTGCAAGCGCATCTAAAGCAGCAGTAGGTTCATCTAAAATAACGAGATCTGCATCCTTATAATACGCTCTGGCAATTACAAGCTTCTGTCCCTCTCCTCCGGAGAATTCTATTCCGTTTTCATCAAAATCTTTATATATGTTTGTATTTAAGCCTTCCGACAAAGCTTCAAGCTTTGAAACAAGCCCGGCATTTTCTATTGAATGATTCAGTTTCTCTGTGTCAAGTGACTGATTAAGTACAATATTATCTAAAAACGAAAATGAGAATATCTTGAAATCCTGAAAAACAACTGCTAAAAGTTTATAATACTCTTCTTTCTTTATTGTAGAAATATCTACACCGTAATATTTAATTACCCCCTTTGTAGGAGTGTACAGCCTGCAAAGCAATTTTATAAATGTAGTTTTACCTGCTCCGTTAAGTCCGACAATCGAAAGTTTTTCATCTTTTCTTATTTTAATTGAAATATTATTTAGTACAATTTTTTCTGTATTTGGATAAACAAAGCTTACATTTTCAAATTCAAACATTGGAAAATTTTTGTTTTCTTCCGGTAAAACATTATTTTCTTTTTCAGAGCCATCAGAAGATGTAATTTTAATATACTCGTGATAATCATCAACGTAGTTAGACAAAAATTTAAGTTGAACAAATTTTACAACCACTTCATTGAAAGAACCGGATAAATTATATATTGCTCCTATATATAGATTAAATTCTCCAACAGTTATTATATTCATTATCGCATTATACGCGACATATCCATATGATACAAGCATCTGAATAAAAGATACTATTCCAGAAATTATATTTACTATAAATTGCTTTGACAAATTCTTTTTATAATCTGTACTATATTTATCAATAATATTATTAAATTTGTTTGCCAAAATTTCTTTTGCATTATTAACACGAATTTCCTTTGCATAATCAAAATTCGTCATCATTTCAAAAAGATAATCGAAAACTCTTGTATATTTAGTAACAATAGGTTGATATTTATAATTTATTTTTGATTGCATTTTACTAAGAAAATAATTAATTATTATTATAATTAAAATAAAAATTAATACAATAGGATCAAGCATAGTAATTATATAAGAAAAACCAACAAGCTTAAGTAAGCTAGTAAAAAAAACAGTTATTACACCAATAAAAGTATTCTCATTAACATATCCAGCAACAACTCGCTGCAAATTACGTATTTTTTCGTCTTCCAATTTATCGTAATTCATTTTCATAAAAAAGCGAGCATAATACATCGAATTCTTAACATCGCATTCATTTACTGACATATTCATAAATACAGTAAAAATTATCCTAATTGACTTTAAGAGCAATATACAACCAATGAACAAACAAATATAAACCAAAACTGTATCCCATTTTTTTGTTCCAGTCAATTCATTTATTATAAAAGTCGGAAATATAAGATAAATAAAAGGTTCAACGGAGTTTAAGATTATTTCAAGTACTGATGATAAAATTCTTTTTTTACTAATTGCAAATGAGTATCTAAATAGGAATGCAATGTTCTTTATAAATTTCATATTTGTCTCCAACAATCATTATAGTAAGACAATAATAAAATTCAGGTGTCTGAATCTTGTTATTGTCTTTTAACTAATTAACTTTATTAATTAGATATATTCAAAACTACTAAAAAAACTATAGTTTTATGCACGTACTAAAACAATTTGAGTTTGTACCACTCTCATTAGTATAGAGACGTACTTTACCAATGTTTTTAAATGTTTTTTTCTTTAAAAATTTCTTCATATTTATCCACCTCTCTAATTTATTGAAAACAATAAGGTATAACTTCAATAAATTATTTATAACATCCCAATAATTCAAATTTTTTCAATAAAATTATTTAAAATATTAAATTCGATATCCCTCATTTTTGTGATATAACTTTTTACAGTTGCAATTTGTCTTGTATCTCGAGTAATACCAAATTTTATTATGGTCATTCTTGCGATTTCCGAAATTCTAACAACCTGTTTATATGCTTCACTGTAAGAATCATCAAGTTGTAAAAATGACTCAATAAATTTAATTCGATTATACATACACTTTTTATGCTCATATATAAGTTTAAACACTATTTGAATCGCGTTATTAATCTCATATAACTGTTTTTCAAAATATTCAAGATATATAATTATGCAATCATATACACCGGATCCGTATATAACAGTTATTGGCATTTCTCCATAAAAACCATTTACTGTTGAAGTCTGCATATATTCAACAAGCTCGTTCTTTATATGAGAGACATTTAAGGTTTGTACATCGTCTCTAACAGATGCCGCTGTAAGCGTACCGTATTTTTTTCTTTCACACATATAATTTACACCATCTATAAATCCATTGTAAGGAGTTTCAAATAATTTATAAAGGTGATTTGTATTATATGCGGCCATAGTAAAGACTTTCCGCTCAGAATCAAAACCAGTAATTAAACCGTCATGTGCAAAATGCATTTCCTTATATCCACTCTTTCCTTCTATAAAATAATCATCCACCCCTCCAAATATTACATAACACCCCTCTTTTATTGTCTCCTCTATTATTTCTATAACATATTTTCTGATAAAACGTAGAGATGTATCTGTTTTATCGACAAAAGGCATGTCCCATACACTTCCGAGAAGCAGCTGCATGTCTAAATTCTGATAATTGATATTATCAGGTCTTATACAACGCCACTGAATTGCGTTATTATAATACCATATATCAGATGTTGGATTGTTTGCAGCTACTACGCCGGCACCTCCTATGTTATGGTATGTTGAAAACATCGGCATTTCAAAAGGTAAGTTTACTGAACTCATTTTATATTTTCCTTTCTGAATTTATAAATTAATATACTGTTTGTTATAGCCTTACATTTTGCAAGCGATAGAAACTAATTTCCTTTGTACATTCCGAAAATCAAAAAACAGCGCAAAGCTTACCCATACATGACAAGCGACGCGCTGTTTATAACAACATTAACACAAGACGAAACTTTTAGATAAAGTTCGCCCGAAATATATATATTTATACTTTGCAAAATTCCATAAAAGTACTTCATGACAAATATCTCCAAATTGTTTAATATCGCGGCATTTATATACAGATAATCTATGAGATACTTCATTTTGTTATTTCTTATTATACAATTGATTACTTAATTTGTCAACCTTTTTTTGGAATTTTATTAATATTTTCATAATCAAATTGAATTAACAAAGAATCACCTTTATTTTATACCTGCATAGAATGATATATAGAATATTTCCATATCACAATTTTATCAATTGACATAATAAGAAAATCTATATATTTTTATACAAAGGTACGGTGAATTCAATGAACAACAGATTTTGGGATAACAACATACAGTTTCCGATTTTTTCTATTCTCAGAGGGCGCCCTCAGGCAGTAGCTTTTGTCAAGGGAAGCGAATCGCACCCGGAAATATCGGGCGTTGTGAGGTTTTATCAGACAGATGCGGGAGTGATTGTTTACGCTGAAATCAGGGGACTGCCAAGAGCAAAATCCAACTGTAACAGCCGCATATTCGGTTTTCACATTCATGAAGGTACTGCATGCAGCGGAAATATGAACGATCCGTTTTCAAGCGCGATGGCACATTATAACCCTGACGGATGCAATCACCCATATCATGCAGGTGACCTTCCGCCTCTGTTCGGCAACAACGGTTTCGCGCTCTCTCTTTTCCTGACAAATCGGTTTACTTTAGATAAAGTCATAGGAAAGACAATTATAGTTCACGACAATCCGGACGATTTTACAACGCAGCCGTCAGGAAATTCCGGCGCAAAAATTGCATGCGGAATAATCAATCGAATCACACGCGCATAATAAATTTATTTTGAACATAAATGACATACTTTTGGAGAAAAACACATAAAATTTTTCTATTTGATTGTATCAGAGCTATTGACAAAATATGATGAATATTGTATAATATATGACAGATTAATTTTCACATGGAGTCTTTCCAAGCGATTATTACGGATCACTCATGAAAATGAGTTGAGGCCATACGGACGTTTGTTCGCTGCCAATCGGCGGGTTTGCCGCCTTATTGATTGAGTTAAAAGCTCAAATTTTATAAGTTGGTTACTTTATAACCGAAATGCGTATTTGCGCAGACTTGTGAAACGGTCAATAAAGAGTAGTAAAAGTATTATTGCTATATAGACTCTATGTACCTAACAATATCTCCCTGCCTTGTTTGTTCTTTTCCATAGGTGCTTTATTATGATTATAATGTTCTCTGTATTCTGTCCGTCAATGTAAAATAATCATAATATTGTCAGGATGTTATCGCAAGCTGTGTAATTACAGCTTGCGTTTTTTTACGAGAAAGGCAGGACGATAATATGGAAAAGGAAAAGCGCACAATAAATCAAAACAGAGCGCCCATATACGAAGCTTTGCAGACCTTTCGTGAAATGAGGGTAGTTCCTTTCGATGTTCCCGGACATAAACACGGCAGAGGAAATCCAGAGCTCACGGCATTCCTCGGCGCGCAATGCGTCAGCATAGATGTAAACAGCATGAAACCTCTCGACAACCTGTGCCACCCGATTTCAGTTATACAGGAAGCCGAAATTCTTGCCGCCGATGCTTTCGGAGCAGCTTACGCATTTTTGATGGTAGGCGGAACAACAAGCTCGGTTCAAAGCATGGTATTGTCCGTCTGCAAAAGAGGAGACAAGATAATTCTTCCGAGAAATGTTCACCGAAGCGTAATCAACGCCCTTGTACTCTGCGGAGCCGTACCGGTATACGTGAATCCTGAGGTTGACAGAAGTCTCGGTATTTCACTTGGAATGCAGCGCGAACAGGTAGCTAAAGCAATTAAAGAAAATCCGGACGCCGTGGCTATCCTTGTAAATAACCCGACATATTACGGCATATGCAGTGACATCAGCGCGATTGTAAAAATGGCGCACGACGCAAATATGTACGTTTTGGCAGATGAAGCACACGGAACGCATTTTTACTTCGGAGACAGTATGCCTTTATCCGCCATGAAAGCAGGAGCCGATATGGCTGCGGTATCTATGCATAAAAGCGGCGGAAGTCTAACGCAGTCGAGTCTTTTGCTGATTGGACCGAATATAAACAAGGGACATGTACGGCAGATTATAAATCTTACGCAAACCACGTCGGGAAGCTATCTGCTGATGTCAAGCCTTGATATAAGCAGAAGAAATCTTGCCCTTCGCGGCAAGGAAGTATTTGCAAGAGTTATCCGCATGGCAGATTATGCACGCGAGGAAATAAACGCAATAGGCGGATATTATGCTTTCGGAAAAGAACTTATAAACGGAAATTCCATTTTCGATTTTGATCCGACAAAGCTCAGTGTTCACACGCGTGATATTGGTCTTGCGGGAATTGAAGTATACGATATACTGCGCGATGAATATGATATTCAGATTGAATTCGGAGATATTGGAAATATCCTTGCATATTTATCAATCGGAGACCGTCCTCAGGAACTGGAACGTCTTGTCAGCGCTCTCGCAGAAATCAGACGTCTGTATCAAACCGACAGTAGCGGACTGCTCAGTCAGGAATATATAGCTCCGGAAGTTGTCTCAAGCCCGCAGGACGCGTTTTACGCCGATAAAAAAAGCCTGCCTCTCAGAGACAGCTTAGGATGCGTATGCAGTGAATTTGTCATGTGCTATCCTCCCGGAATTCCGATTCTTGCACCTGGAGAACGAATAACCTCGGAAATTCTTGATTACATAGAATACGCAAAGGCTAAGGGCTGTTCCATGACAGGACCTGAGGATCCGGACATTCTTAATATCAACGTACTAAAATAAAATTAAAGCTGCAAAGTATTGCTTGGCCGCAGCGGTATGGAGGAAGTAAAATTGGAATTATGGTTCAGCGAATTTCATACGCCTGATGTAAAGCACAGTATCCGTGTTGATAAGCATCTGTACTCTAAAGAAAGTGATTTTCAGCAAATTGATATTTTTGACACCCCTGAATTCGGACGGGTGTTGGCTCTTGACGGAAATGTCATGCTTACGGAACGAGATGAATTTATATACGATGAAATGATAACGCATGTTCCCATGGCCGTTCATCCCGATATAACCGATGTGTTGGTAATAGGCGCCGGGGACGGAGGCGTAGTCAGAGAGCTTGCAAGATATGATAAAATAAAACGTATTGACCTAGTGGAAATGGATCCGCAGGTTGTGGAGGCATGCCGGACCTATCTGCCGGAAAATGCCTGCCGTCTTGACGACAGCAGAGTAAATATTTATTTTGACAATGCACTGCGTTTCATAAGACGATGCAAGGATCAATACGATCTGATCATAGTAGATTCTACCGATCCTTTCGGTCCATCCGAGGGTTATTTTACCCGTGAGTTTTACGGCATTTGCTATAATGCTCTGCGTGAAGACGGTATTATGGTGAACCAGCAAGGAAGTCCGTTCTATAAGCATGACGCTGAGGCAATGCAGCGAAGCCATAAACGAATTGCAAGCACTTTTCCTATAAGCAGAGTATATCAGGCACACATTCCGACATATGCTGCAGGTTACTGGCTGTTTGGATTTGCGAGTAAAAAGTATCACCCGATAGACGATCTCGATGCAAAAAAGTGGATGTCTCTTAATCTGCGCACTCAATACTATACTACCAAATTGCATATCGGAGCATTTTATCTTCCCGCTTTTCTCGAAAATATGCTTGAAGAGGTTGAATAGATTTTGAATTCGGATGAAAGGAATTTACCAAAGTATGCTGAAACCAAATATTGAAACATTCATAGGCTGCGACGGCAATTACGAAAATTCTGAAATTGTTTTGTTTGGTGCCCCGTTTGATTCTACTACAAGCTTTAGGCCGGGTGCAAGATTTGGTCCGTCTGCAATCCGTCATGAAAGCTTCGGGCTGGAAACGTACAGTCCGTATCAGAATAAAGATTTGTGCGATTACAGCGTTTTTGACAGCGGAGACTTGGAGCTGTGTTTCGGGCGGACGGAGCTTGCTCTTGTTGATATAGAAAAAAGAGCCGCGCAAATTATTGAAGACGGAAAATTTCCTCTTTTGATAGGCGGTGAGCATCTTGTCACACTGGCTTCGGTCAAAGCGGTAATAAAGAAGTATCCGGATTTACACATAATTCATTTTGACGCGCATGCCGATCTTCGCAGTGACTATCTTGGAGCCGAACTGAGTCATGCGTGCGTGATGCGGCGAATCTATAACCTGACGGGCGATGGACGAATTCATCAGTTCTGTATCCGAAGCGGTGATCGCAGCGAATTTCAGTTTGCAAAAGAGCATACCGACATGACGCTGTTCAACCTTAAAGGACTTGATAACCTGACGGAAAAACTTAAAAAATCAGGCATCCCGGTATACTTTACAATAGATCTTGACTGCCTTGATCCGTCAGTGTTTCCCGGTACGGGCACACCGGAAGCAGGAGGAATAACTTTTGCAGAGCTTCTCGAAGCAATATTTAAGGTTTGCGGGACTAAAGTAGTCGGAGCCGATATAAACGAACTTGCTCCATCCCTTGATAACAGCGGCGTTTCTACGGCAACCGCATGCAAGGTTCTTCGGGAATTGATTTTAGCACTGAGCAAATAAACCTCATACCAAAATCAAGATAGAAATGACTTGCGGCAGATTATTTCCTATAAAATTTCCCTTAAAATAAATTTTAAATAAAAAACTTGTTTGTAATAAAAACTTTTCTTACAGTGTAAAAAGAATATAATATGTATAGAAAGGAACGGTCATAAAAATGAGCAGAGTATTAGTAATTGGATGCGGAGGCGTTGCTTCCGTCGCGATAAAAAAATGCTGTCAAGTCAGCGATGTATTTACGGAGCTTTGCATTGCAAGCCGAACCAAGTCAAAATGTGACATGCTCGCTTCAGAGCTCGAAGGCAAAACAAACACAAAAATCTCAACAGCGCAGGTAGATGCAGACGATATTAATCAGCTTATAAAGCTTATAAACGATTATAAGCCGGAGCTCGTAATGAATATTGCTCTTCCCTATCAGGATCTTACTATAATGGACGCATGTCTTGCCTGCGGTGTAAATTATATGGATACGGCAAATTATGAGCCTGAAGACACAGACGATCCCAAGTGGAGAAAAATTTACGAACAAAGGTGCAGAGAAAAGGGTTTTTCCGCTTATTTTGATTACAGCTGGCAGTGGGCATACCGCGAAAAATTTGAAAAAGCGGGACTTACCGCATTGCTTGGCTGCGGTTTTGATCCCGGTGTTACGCAAGCTTACTGTGCATATGCAAAAAAGCATGAGTTTGATACAATTGACACAATTGACATTCTCGACTGCAACGGCGGAGATCACGGATATCCGTTTGCGACAAACTTTAATCCCGAAGTAAACCTCCGGGAGGTTTCCGCGCCGGGAAGCTATTGGGAGAATGGACATTGGATTGAAATACCAGCAATGAGTATAAAACGCGAATACAATTTCGACTGTGTAGGAGATAAGGATATGTATCTGCTTCATCATGAAGAAATTGAATCTATCGCTTTAAATATTCCCGAAGTTAAAAGAATACGGTTTTTTATGACATTCGGTCAAAGCTATCTAACTCATATGAAATGCCTTGAAAACGTCGGCATGCTTTCAACAGTACCGGTCAGCTTTGAGGGAAAGGAAATAGTCCCAATTAAATTTTTGAAAGCATTGCTTCCCGATCCTGCAAGTCTCGGTCCGCGCACACACGGGAAGACAAACATCGGATGTATTTTCACCGGCAAAAAAGACGGTAAAAACAAAAATTATTATATTTATAATGTATGTGATCATCAGGAATGCTACAAAGAGGTAGGCAGCCAAGCAATCAGCTATACAACGGGAGTCCCGGCAATGTGCGGCGCCCTTATGCTGCTTACAGGAAAATGGAACAAGGCAGGCGTTTATACAGTAGAGGAATTTGATCCCGATCCGTTTCTTGACGCTCTTGACAAATACGGACTTCCGCGGAGAGAAAACCGCAATCCGATATTGGTCGAGTCCTGAAATAACTTTGATATGAATTATCTCATATCGCTTTGAGCAAACCATTCTTACAAACAATTCAAGAATAGGACAAGACTTTAGTATATACAAGAAGGTATTTACATTGAAAAAAATAACAGATAATCGTCCGCCCTTTGCAATGCTTGAGGGCAAAACCCCCGAAGTGCTTTTCGGAAATATTTCCACGCCCTGTTACGTTATAGATGAGGCCGGTCTTCGTAAAAATTGTGAAATCCTTGCTTCGATAATAAAAAACACAGACTGCGGCATTTTGCTCGCACAAAAGGCTTTCTCAAATTACGATTTTTATCCGTTGTTGTCCGAATATATAAGCGGCACAGAGGCAAGCGGATTATTCGAGGCAAGACTCGGCGCAGAAAAAATGCCAAATAAAGAGGTCCATGTTTTTTGCGCGGCATATCAAGACAAAGAATTTGACGAACTTCTTAACTACGCTGATCATATCGTGTTCAATTCTCCCGGTCAGCTAAAAAAATTCGGCACCAAAGCTAAACAATACGGAAAAAGTATCGGTCTTCGCATAAATCCGGAATGCTCCACGCAAAAAGGACACGAGATTTATGATCCATGCGCTCCGGGAAGCCGTCTCGGTACTACCAGAGAGCAATGGGATTGTGAAATGAATGATGAGCTCATAGGTCTTCTGGACGGTCTTCATTTTCACACTCTATGCGAACAGAATTCAGATGCACTCAGGAAAACTTTGGATGCTGTAAATAAAAAATTCGGAGATATACTTCCCAAAGTGAAATGGCTTAATATGGGCGGAGGACATCACATTACCCGTAACGATTATAATATTTTATTGTTAGAGCAATGTATAGAAGAGGCAAAGACAAAGTGGGGAGTAAAAGTATATCTTGAACCCGGAGAAGCGTGCGCTTTAAATGCAGGTTACTTGGTATGCCGTGTGCTCGACACAGTTCAAAATAATAATTACCGCATTGCAATACTCGATACAAGCGCAGCCTGCCATATGCCGGATGTTATTGAAATGCCGTACACACCTCCTCTTTACGGCGCCATGAACACCGAGAGCGAGGATGATACAAATAATTATCCCTTTTTATACCGCCTGGCAGGTCCTACCTGTCTCGCCGGAGATATTATCGGAGACTATAAATTTCCGAGCGAACTTCACGAAGGCGATATTTTGATTTTTGGAGACATGGCAATATATTCGACATGTAAAAATAACACTTTTAACGGAATTCCGCTTCCCAACATATGGAAAAAAAGTACGAGCGGACAACTTGTAAAACTTACGGATTTCGGTTACTATGATTTCAGTGGAAAATTAGGAAGCAGATAAATGAATTTAAAACAGCACAAAGCAGCCGCTATGAAGGCATGCAATGTGCTGTTTTAATGTTATACTATATTAATTTGTTTTCGATACAATCGGATTCTATACCACTTCAAGAATTTCTCTGGAATCAGAATACTCTATATTCATATCATCGAGAACGCCATACCAACAGCCGAGGTCAATTCTGTTTTCACTTATGTACTTTAATAGATCTGTAATAAATTCAAAAGTAGCCGACGGACAAACACAGTTTTCCGTCATCGTTCCTGATTCGCTTTCCTGAGTTACCGATATGTACACTCCTTCCGATATTGGCTTGGCACAGTATATAACTGCCCTGCATTCTTGAAACCCTTTAATTTCTGAATAACTGTTGATAAATCTGCAAATTTTAGAATCGTTCATTTTGTATATTCCTTTCTGTAAACAAAATTTTTTTCCATTTTTTTCATTAAACAATTAACTTAGATATTGCAAAATATTTTTAAATATAGTATAATATACAAGTAATTGTTTGATACAATTATAAAGCATAAACTATTTATTGTAAATACGCAAATATGAAATACACTTGCATGTATGCAATTTTCGGTTTCGTAGTTGCAAATATAGTTTCATTTTTATTTATTGTACACGCCGTAAGGCGCATGGATACACGTTTTTTTATTAATTACATATTTCACAATTAAGGAATTATATGAAAACTGAAATTTTAAAGAAATTAAAGGATGATTCTAAACTCACAACTAAACAAATATCGGAAATAAGCGGAATTCCAGAAAGTACCATAAGCAGAATTCTTTCCGGTCAAACCGATAATCCTTCCTTCGATTCCATTTATGCAATTGTCAAAGCAATGGGAGGTTCTCTTGATTCGGTCTTCGGAAATAATAGCAAATCTGACAATACCGATTCAACTCCGCTTATTAAGCTTTACGAAAAGATTATATCAGAAAAAAACTGGTATATAAAACTCCTTATTATATTATGCGGCATTTTAATCGTGAGTTTAATACTTATCATAATCATTGACGTTTTAAACGGAACCGTCGGATTCGTCAGATATTAAATAAATACAAACTGCGAAAATACCTCTTGGAATTTAAGTTATCAAAATTTAGTTCCGAGAGGCATTTTTGTTACCATAATCTTATCAAATATCCATGAGTTTTACTGCAATCAAGCCCCTAAAAACCATATCAATCAACACACTAACCGATATTTGCCGAATACCAGTTAGAAGATAATTTCTTTACATCATTAAATCCATAAGTCGCTTCAGGCGGAAGCCCTATGCTAAAATCATCTGCCTCTATTCCGCTATCATCAGATACATATACAATGACACTTTTCTCACGCATTCCTAAATATACATAAAACATCACCTTTAAAACGCCATTCTCTTCCTGAATATGCATAATCCTGTTATATGAAGCTTGTCTGAACGGAGTTATATATTCATCAATGTCGATACGATATTCATCAATCCCGCCGCTTTTAATCATATTTATACTTAATTCCCTGTTAGTCCTATTAATATTATAATCAATATTTGTATAGAGCTCTGTTCTCGGAAATACAAACACTGTAATAATAGCAAAAACATATACAATAATCATCATATAAGATATGGATTTGACACGCTTAATATGTAATACAATTGATACAACGCCGAACAATATGTAGAGAGCGTAGATAATAAATATTAAAAGACCTAAAATTGCAGCAGATATTATCGGCCATTTTGTATTTGTAAAAAAAATAATATCTCTTTTTAGCCAATTTAATAATAAAAATATTATTGTTATTATCACAAAAGACAACAGATGCTTTTTAGTTTTCATATTAATTGTTTATTCCTATCCCCTTAATTATCTGATTTTAAATTACCCGATATTAATATATGCAATATAATAAGTATTATTTGATGTGTCAAGAAGCAAGTATGTAGCCACTACTCCACTTGAACCGGAATAATATGAGTAAGATAAAGAGGGATAATAATCATGTAATTTATTAACCAGTCTACGCTCTTTAGATGTAGTATAAGTGGTGAACATACCCAAAAGATCTGTAACTTCATCCATTTCATTTTTATCTACACTTTTCCATTTTTCACTATTGATATATTTTTTGGCTTCCGTCATTTCCTCGTCTGATAATTTATATTCCCATAAATACGTCTTTCCGAGTAGCAAATCTTTCATACTGTCATCTGATTTTCTTTCAGGAACATATCCTATAGAATCAATACGAGAAATAACCCACTCTGTTAACGGTCGACGAGCCGGAAGAAATAATTTTGTAATTAAACCTATGACAAAAAGCAAAATTAATATACACACTATAATTTTTTTATTCGGTTTCTTAACATACTTCATATATAGATCTCCAAAATACATTTTCAAAAAACAAATACAACTGTAAGTAATTTATTTTTTCAGCTTTGTAACATCGACAATTTAATCTTGTTAAGTCGCTATATCAATACTCAGCAATACCTAACCAATGATAATCCGCCCATTGCTTTATATAAATCATGTTTATTCCGGGCAAATACTCTATATTTTCTTGTTTTTCCGGTTTATCGTATTTACGATATTCCTCAAGATTTAGAATATTTAAAGAATATATCCCAACATTATCGTGTGTAACTGTATCAACAATATAGTATCTCGTTGTAAGAAGATATGTATCCTCGCTCGTTCTAACTACATTCTGATAATCTACAAGCTTCATTATACCTTCGCTTCCGCTTTCCATATATGGCACATATGTTCCGTTCTTATTGAAAGATATCAGCTCTCCACGAAAATATTCAAATAGATTTTCAATATCTCCGTCAAAATTTTCTGACTTCGAGATCGCATATTCTGAAAACATCTTTCTTATACTGTCTTTATCCTCATTTTCAATAGCCAATAATAGTTGCTCGGTTTGATTATTGGTTAATTCTCTTTCATCTTGAAAAAGTAAATTATTAAACAATACTCTGTCTCTGCTTTTTATGACAGAACACGAACTTAAAAATATAATACTCCCTAAAACAATACAAAAACTAAAAAACAATATTTTATTCGTTATATATTTTTTCGTATTACATTTACAGTAATATAATTGAACATCGTTAACATTGATTTTCATTATGCTCACCATCTATTACAAGTATTATATAAATTAACTTTTTTAATCTTCAACACGTTTACAAAGATTATACATATTATCTATAATAAGTATACACCTTATTGCCTTTAATGTCAATAGACGATATTTTTCGTCATTATATTCACAGCTACGCTTGTAATTTGTGTAAATGTGAATACCTCCGATACGTGTATATAATCTGAATATTTCTTATTCAAATGTTCGCTTTCCGAAAGTGTTATTCCATCAGATGCCGCTCTCATGCTCAAAATTAGTTATAATTTATTAATAAAAGGACTGCTAAAAAAGCAGTCCTTTTATATAATTATTATACTTATGTTTTAAAATAATCCCCAAAATAAATCCCGCATTATATCCAAAAGAAATGCATAACATTATCTTATGCCATTTTAATAAAAAAGAAATAGCATCAATTATTAATCCAAATATAAATAAGAGAAAAGGAAATCCACCTCATGTAATAATTTAAATTCAATAGCAGGTGAAACGGGAGAAAGTGGTCTCTTCCTTTTATTAGATTTACTATTATATGTCATAAATTTACTAATAAAATCAATCATGAAACGTTAAAACATAATAGTTACTATTTGATATATCAAGAATAAATTCCACATAATTTCCATCGTATGACGCGCAATATCTATATGAATACAAAGCATTTATATTCCTAAAACCCATACGAAAATCAAATCCAGTTGAAGTACACGATGCATACCAACATGATTTTATATAATCAAATGTATCTTCGTTCAATTTTATGAAGTCTCCATTATCAATATAAACACTCGCCATCTCCATTTCCTTCGCAGAAAGTTCATATTTCCACATTTTATGTCCACCCCAAATAATATCTTTATAATAATCATCGGACATTCTATCAGGAATATAAATATCATTACCCAATTTATTAATAATACCATTTTCTATCCAACATGATCTCGGTATAAACAAATTTATAATTAAAAAAAATATTAAAAATATTGCTACTAATGCAGATTTTTTTAAAAATCTCATAATTATAACACCTCAATTAATAATTCGTATAAATTATACTTTTTTAGAATAATAATTAATTTAACATTAGATATACTTTATATATTTAAAAAATGTCACCGTAATCATAATATAATTTAAGTGAAAATCACAATCTAGTCAATCAGTATATAGTATATTCTATTAATGCCTTAAAGTCAATAGTTGATATTTTAGCGTTGTTTTCCCTCTTGTATCTCTGCTGCCCGTAAGTGTATTGTACAGAGTTCCAAATTCGCCTTTTCTGAATTCGGTTCCGATAATTACATTTCCGTATATATTACGAATCTCCCTCAAAAACTTCGGAATTTGTTTCATCTTCTTCCGATTCTTCCGTACCATACAATAAAAGTGATATATTTTTGTTACAAAAAAATTATGACCGCTCTAATATTAAGCGGCCATAATTCAGCTGCGAATCTTTACAACATTTACAAAATATTTTTACTTTGATAGTAAATCTGTTAAATAAGCAGAACTTATATATTCCTCAAACTCTTCCCTTTCATTTTTAAAACGTTTTAATAAATTTACTATAACAGATTTAGAATTTGAAGTTTTCCGCGCTTTTTTTATAATTAAATCCCAAAGCTTTTCGCTAAATTTTTCAAGAAAAATATTTATCAACACACCTACTGTACATACTACAAAAATCATATACCATGGAATATATATATTACTTAAAGTGAGAACAAATCTAACAAATATAAAAAGTAAGGCCCAAGGGAAAACCACAAAAATAAGATACATAAAAAAGTCAATAACTCGAGGTCTTTTTTCCTTTTTCCTTTGCATAATAAAATATTTCATTACATTTGCCGGATTATTAATAAAGTATATATTATTGTAAATTTGTTCCGAGCAGTTAATATCAAAATAAATATAATTTATTTCTCCATATACAAACCGACATTTTTTCTGATTATCTCTTATGTATATTGATATATTTTGTTTAGGATTTTCTATGTAAATACTATACGATAAATCAACCAATATATTATATGTTTTTTTATTTTTTGAAATTATATTGTCTAATAAGTGATATATTGATATGCTCACATTCCTTTCATTAACTTCAATTATATCGGAAGAATTAGAATTAATAATTATTTCGGAATTATTTGCAAAGCATTTTATCATATAATAACTATCATTAATAAAATTAATACACATAATATATTCACCAAAAATATATCTAAAATATTCATTCCAAGTCAAATAAATTTAGGATTATAAAAATCATTTAGTTTTCATATACATCAACATCAAACTTAATATCTTAATTTATTCATTATTGTAAACTACTCCATAAATTATAGAAACATTTTCTTTTATTCCGTCTAATTCGATTTCAAATTTTTGAATATTATATTCTCCTTGAGATACAAAATAATTGCCTAACTCTGCATAAGCAATATCATATTCTAATATATTTTCGTTTTGTAATATAAATTGCTTCATAGTTATATCTTCAAGATCGGTTTCAATATCTTGTTCATTAATAGAAATTATGTAATTACCTATGTCATAATATTTATCATCTTTATTATATAATATTGCGGAGAATATTCTCTTGTCATTTTTATCATTTCCTAAATATCCTATACCATAATATACTGTTACACCATTCACATCTACATATCCTAATTCATGCGCAACTTCAAATTTTCCTTTATTTTCAACAGCTTCCTTAGGAGTTTCTACATAATTATTGGTAATTACTACATTGCCAACTTGAAATGTAAAAGGAAAAATAAATATAGCTAAAATAATAACGATTATTAATACAATAAATTTTCGATTCATAATTACCCTAAAATAAAAATTTAATCTGATTATAAATCATTTCATAAAACTTCTTTTGATCAACACAAATATCTACTAAAAAAATTGGTACTAATATAATTGGAATCATTGCTCCTAAAAATCCAGGCTGTTCTAAAGGACTATTTAAAAAACTATGCCAACACTTCCAAACAGCCAAAAACATTAATATCGGAACAAGCGGCTCAAAAAATATTATTCCGAAAATATAAGTAATACCATTTTTTGAGTAAAAATAAATATATACCCAATTTTTCACAAATTCTCTTGAGTAACGCGTACGTGTTGTTTTACCATTCTCATAATATCCGTGTATTTTATTTTTTGAAATGTATAGATGTGGATCAATATAAGATGTTATGTCATAATTCTCAAAAAAACGCCAAGGTGAATGATATTCGGTTTCTAAAAAAGACGATAGTGCGTCTTTAATATCTTGTTTACTTTTTATTGTTCGAAAATGAAATACTCTCATATACTCTCCATAAGATTATGAATATATTATGCTATTGCAGAAATTAGTCCCGGCATTGTAAACACCTTTTTTAAATAAAATTATTTACAATATAAAACTCTTATGTATATAATATAACTTTAAATTTTGAAAGTCAATAGCTAATATGTTATTTTACATTCATCGCTAAAATAAGAGGAGCTGTCGCATGTAATGTAAACACAGGCAACAACCCCTACTCAGCTTTTGAATTACACTATAGAGATAAATTAATTTTGATATTCCTCAACATCCCAATATACAACAGCTTTACTTTGTTCGCCATATACTATAGTACCGTAATATTTTTTATAGAAATCAATTTTACTATAGCTATCATATAAAGATCTTTTATCTTTCATATCATATATTAAACAGTCATAATAATCATTCATATGAGATAAAAAATTTTTTTCAAATGTAATCCACCCAAAATTTTCATCTAAACTACTGTGTTTACCCATACCAACGTATGGTTTAACAATAAGGCCCCCTTCGTATATTTGAAAGCTCATGTCGGTTATATCGGATTTTATTTTGCTTGTATCATTATAAAATGCTAACCAACTAAACACATATCCTCCCACAATAAATAATATCATAAATATTTTAATAAATATTCGTCTGACATTAAGCTTATTTTTTATCTTTTCTCGCTCTTTATATGTTTTTTTAGTCCCTTTTAGCGTGATTTTTTTTATTTTATTAAGGTAAATCTTAAAGAAAATATACATAATTAAAAATAACATGAATAAAAAAATTAGTAGGAATATAAATTGATGACATTTATATATGTATATTTTTTCTAATGTTATTACATAATTTCCTGTATCACTCATAATTTATCTCACACACTATCTAATGCCTCTATGAAAGGTTCTACACAAAGTTCTTTAATAAATTTAATAATACTTTCGACAACATTATTTAATGAATCTATAAAAGACGATAATATTTCTCCAATATCATTCATATATACTTTGAAAGATTACCTATGCCATATATAAAGTATACAACTTTAGCGCCTTAAAGTCAATAATTGATATCAATTTTCTCCGTATTATATGCATAATCATAAAACATGACATCTATGTACTTAGCTTCCGCACAAAAACTATGGCCGCCCAATATCTGAGCAGCCATAAACTATAAAACAAAATATATAATTTATATGCGTACAATTAAGAATTTATTAATCTATCAATCCTCTTTCCCATATTCAGCAATACCTAACCAATGATAATCCGCCCATTGCTTTATATAAACCATGTTAATTCCGGGCAAATACTCTATATTTTCTTGTTTTTCCGGTTTATCGTATTTACGATATTCCTCAAGATTTAGAATATTTAAAGAATATATCCCAACATTATCGTGTGTAACTGTATCAACAATATAGTATCTCGTTGTAAGAAGATATGTATCCTCGCTCGTTCTAACTACATTCTGATAATCTACAAGCTTCATTATACCTTCGCTTCCGCTTTCCATATATGGCACATATGTTCCGTTCTTATTGAAAGATATCAGCTCTCCACGAAAATATTCAAATAGATTTTCAATATCTCCGTCAAAATTTTCTGACTTCGAGATCGCATATTCTGAAAACATCTTTCTTATACTGTCTTTATCCTCATTTTCAATAGCCAATAATAGTTGCTCGGTTTGATTATTGGTTAATTCTCTTTCATCTTGAAAAAGTAAATTATTAAACAATACTCTGTCTCTGCTTTTTATTATAGAACACCCCCCAAAAAATAAAATACTAACTAAAATGCCACAAAAACCACATAACAATATTTTTTTCATATAGTTACAACTCCTATTATATTTTAGAATTTGATGATTAATCGAGAATGATGCGGATAGAAAATACAATGAGAATCATTCTTATATTCTTTATAGAAATAATAGAACCATAACTCATTAGAAGAAAAATCTATTGTAAATCTAACAGTTAAATCATTTATATTAATATTTAAATGATTCGGATTAAAACCTGTAATCCACCATGTAGTATCATGATGTTGAATTATACTAATTCCTTTATACATTAAATTCATCGAAATTGGTAATGTAAGACTCTTATCTACAAACCAATGAGGTTCTCCTCCATAATATATTCCAAGTTCTGCACCCGCTCCTAAATTTATGTAATCCCCTTTCCAAAGCCATAGAATATATTTTTTACACAAAACAGAAAAAGGAAATCTCAGATATCTCATGTCACAACCGACGTCAAATAAAAAGTCATAAAAATTATTATATCCACCTATTTGTTGCCAACAATCAAAATATGCGTGATATATACCATTTTCATCCTCATACATATCAAGAAAGAACGCACCAGCGGCAGCAGTATCAAATCCCATCGTTACAGCAACAGTATTTCCAAACTTCAATGTACTTCTTATTATTTTTTTTGTATTATCCCATATATTAATCCATATATCAGACCAAGAACGACCACTGTTATCAATATGATTTATAGGATCATTCCCGCAGTACACGTATAAGTTATTACTTAGTATATTATCACCAATAAAGATAATATCGTCAGCGCTTAGTATCCTACAGATGGCAGGATCATAATATCTGCTTTGAAGATAATATAAACCAATCTCAGAGTCGTAATAATAGCCGCGGTATCTGTACGGATTGACCTCTGCAATATCGCAGTTCGACGAATCGCTGACAATTGTACAAACTCCCCATGCGTCATATGAATACTTGGCGACGGTATTTCCGCTCTTATCCGTTATCGATATTATATCTCCCTGAAGATTCTTAAGAAAATAATACGGTTCTCCGTTATATATTATTCCGCATGTGTCTCCTTCATTGCCGTACAGCGGAATTATTGTGTTATTTCCCCACGTTTCTTTCAGAATCTTTGTTCCGTCAAGAATATATCTGTGCTTTGTCAGTCCTACAGTCTTAGACGTCCTGATACCGCTTGCGTTATAAGTATATGAAATGTTTCCGAAAGATTTCAGCTGTCTGCCTTTATCCCAGCTCAAAGTTTTTCCGAGATAATTAAGCGGATTTCCCTGCGCGTCGTATGATATTGTTTTTCCGCAGTATCCTGTGAGCAGGTCTCTCCATACTCCGTTTCCGTACGTATATACCATGTCATTCTTTGTAAGTATATTTCCGTACTCATCATATGTCATTGTATTTACGACAGTTCCGTTTTTCACCTCGGTAAGAAGCTGCCCCAAAGCATCGTATGTATACTCGGTTACTCCGTCTTCAGTATCTGTGATCTTTGTAATCCGTTCCTCTGCGTCATATTCATAGCTGATAGTCCTTCCGTCCGTATATACAATCTGGCTTACAAGCGCTGTCGTCGGGCTTGACTTCAGCTTATCGTTTTCAACATGCTCTTCGGTCACCTGTCCGCCGTAGTAGCTGAACTGCCTTGATACAAATCCTGTTCCCAGCTGAAGCTCATCAAAAGTCTTTCGGCCAAAGCCGTCTGTCTTGCTGCGGCTTGTAACCGTTTTTCCTCCGGCTTCAAATCTGACAATTCTGTTTTCTTTTTCGGGATATTCGGTATTAACCGTTCTGACGCTTCCGTCCGCCGAAATATAGTTTGTACGTACAAGCCTGCCGTCATCATATTCGTATACAATTGAAAAATCTACAGTCCGTGACTTGATTATATCTCCATCGAAAACAATACTTTTTTCCGTATACTTGGAAAGATTAGCTATATCATATGTATAAGTATACTCTTTTAATGCCTTAAAGTCAATAGTCGATGTCAATTTTCCTTCCGAGTTATATATATACTCATATGAAGCAATCGGAGATATTGTGTTATCACTTGAATACCATTTCTCATAAATAACCTGTCCCAGCTTATTGTAAGTGAGTTTCATTACATCTCCGTTTGCATACACAGCGGACTTAACTCTTCCGGAACCCGATTTATACGCATAAGTAATAAGTTTCTCTGTTTTTCCGTTTATACCTATTGATTTCAGATTATTAAACGCGTCGTAATCAACAGTGTATTTCATTCCGTCTCCGCGTGTTATCTCGGTCGGATTTTTTACCTCGTTATATGTGTAAGATATACTTGAAAGCTCTGTGCCTTCGGAATTTTTCTTTACGACCTTTATTATATTCCCGGAAACATCGTATTTGTATTCCGTAATGTTTCCCGCTCTGTCGGTTATTTTCTCAGTCTTGGAGGTATCCGCGTCAACACTGTATAGCGTTGTTTTTCCTCTTGTATCTCTGCTGCCTATAAGATCGTTTCCGTTGTTCCCATACTCGGAAGAACTGTACAGAGTTCCGAATTCTCCTTCTGAAAATACCGTTTTGGTAACAGTGTTTCCATATTCGTCTCGAACTTCTTCAAAAATATCAAGATTTGTTTCACTTTCATCTGAGTCTTCTGTATTTTCAGAAACAATATCATCTAAGTTAATACTAAAATTAAAGTCGTTTTCCTCAAGTCCGGTTTCTATTCCGTCTCTGACAAGCTTAATCTCGTCAAAATAAACTGTACCGCTGTTAAAATCGTAATCTGCATAAACGGTTATACTTTCAATCGTACAATATTTTTCCTTGCTGAACTGCACCGAAGTATACTGCCAATCTTCCGTCTGAGGCGAAAAATCAGCTGTGTACGTTTCTGTACCTGTTTCGTTATACTCCGTATCGCTGTACTTTATTACCGCGCGAAGTCTGAATGTTGACGGATAACAATCTTTACGCTCATAATCTGTCAGTCCGTATCCTTTTGCCCATCCGGAAAGCGTAAATGTTTCTTTTGTTCTGCGGGATTTCTTGACCGGTACAGTCTGAAGCATCCATGAATGAGCAATAATATCTCCGTTAATTTTACGGCTGTATGACTGTTTTATTCCCGTATTAGCGTCAAGTTTGCAATTAGCTGTTTTAACCCATGATACCAGTCCGTTTTCAAATCCGGCGTTCTCTATCAGGTTATATTCTCCGGCACATGCTCCCTTTTCAAGCTGTACGGCGTCGGCATATGCGGTTCCTTTTCCATCCATAAGTATATGCACTGTTACACTTGTGCTTTGCGTAAGTGTAAATACCTCCGATACGCGCATATAATCTGAATACTTCTTATTCAGATGTTCACTTTCCGCAAGTGTTGTTCCGTCAGATGACGTAACACGTACATATACGCTCGGATTTCCCGACATATTCATCAAACGGAGATATGCAGAAACTGTGTATGTACCTGCCGGAAGCGTCACCGTTTGATACACCCCGTTTGCAGTGGAGTTCTCTTCCCATGTCTGCATACGAAGAACATAATCTCCGAATTTTGAGTTATCGGTTTCCCTGCAGTGTACAAGAATACTGTCTACTGTATTTACTGCCTCTGCCGTCCATGAGTCAAGGCTCTCAAAACAATGTCCGGCAAGATAATTATGACAGCTTCCCGCAAATTCTTTTTCGTACTTTCCGATTTGTTTTCCGTCGTCATCATACTTATATACCGTTGTATTTACGATATCTTCCGTTTCGCACAAATCCGCGTCTGCCGGATATGTTTCCGTCACTGTCACTGTGTTCGCTGCAAAAGACCTGACATATTTTTTAACTTTTCCGAGTTTTAATTCATTTCCATCGGATCCGTAGCATCTGACCTCCGTAATATTTTTTCCGGTATAAATATTTGTGCAGTTCTCAATAACACGGCCGTTTTTATCTGCCACAGCCAAACTGCCAATCAAGGAATTAAAATCTTCTCCAAGTCTCAGACAGCTTCCGTCACTGTAGTTTATCCTGATAAGAAGACCTGCAAGATATGTATATCTTATACTGTTTCCGTCCGGCGCCGTTATCATACTGAGATAATCTCCGGAGTATGTAAATTCAAACTCCCTGCCCGCTCCGTCAGTCACCGATGTGATTTTTCCGAGCGTATATGTTATGCTCATCGTATTTCCGTATGAATCGGTTTTGGATATCAGCCTGCCCGATGAATCGAATTTGTATATATCTGTTCCGTAAAGAAGCTTGCGGCATGTCGGCTCATACAGAATTCCGCTTTGGTAATAATCCTCGTATGTATATTCGCCGTTTTCGCAGTTTCCTTCGCAGCGGTCTTCGCTTCTCTCAACAAGATATGTTTTCTTTCCGTATTCGTCCGAAAACATGTAGCCGTCATATGTTGTTCCGTCAAGCTGGAAGACAGATTCAATCACGCTTTGCATAATGTTCAGTTTCCAGCCCTTTCCGAGCTTCATGAGACTGTAATCCGCTTCCTCTATATCTGCGGCGCTGTTTGCGGTATAATCGTACTCTGCATATATGCTGTTATACATATGCCGCAGTGTGACCGGCATTCTGTTTCCCGACCATACAAAATCATTCAGTGTAAGAGTTACGTTCCCGCACAGCAAATCGACGTTTTCCCTTCCGATACTTCCGATACGAAAGCTGTCGCTATCGTGAGAATCTGCAAAAACATCATTTTTCTCATAATCGACTATCATCTCGGGAATATATCCCGCTCTTCTCATGTTAATACGTGAAAAATACGAATTGGTAACACTTTCATCAATCAGTTTAACCACAAGCGTAATTTGCTCGGCGTCCTCTTTTTCAAAACTGTCATATACTGAAGTTATATCAAACGTATATACATGTTTCGAATCATCATCAATGTAGCCGCTTATATGAGCATAATCGATCATATCCGTACTGTTTTCGGGCGTGCATTGTCCAACGGTAAGATCTCCGGTTACTCTGTAAAGCCCTACAAGCGGGTCTGTACTTCCGGAAACTGCAATGTCGCTGTAAAGCTTGAGCCACACTTTCTTAATCAGCGGATTGCCCGGAAGCTCCGGCTTATTTATTGCTACATACGCTCTCTTGACTGTACCTTCTTGTACTCCTACATAACTTTGTCCGCTTTCACCGACCGTACCGTTTGCCCACGGATGTATAACAATACTTTCATCCTCATTTACATCAATCTGAGGATCTACAGTAACCGGAAATACACGTTCATCCGAATTTATCCACCCGCAGTCTGCGATTACCGACAGCCGCATTTCTCCGTTCTCACCAGCTTTTATTTCATAACATACGTTTTCCGATTCAGCGCCTTTTGCATCGTACATATACGGTGCCGGTATTGTAAATATCAGTTCGTTAGTTTCTGTATCCTTAAAGTATATCCTTCTGTCTTTTTCTGTATATTCATAACTCAGGTTAGTCGTTTTTAGCTTGAACGAATATCTGTATGATTCTGCTTTTTCGGTGATTATGATATTTTCCTTAAGCCTGCTGTTTTCCAAATAGTATTCGTAAGTCTCTCCTTTATTTCGTCCCTCAAAAGAAATCACATCCTGAGGCTTCTTTCCGGGATTTATTCTTTGCAGAAGTTCTCCCTCTGCTCCATATACATCATTTAATTTTTTTACTTTTGGTTTGACAGATGACACTGTAATTTTATGTCCTCTGCTTTCAATCTCAAAAAGCTCATCGTTGTCCTTTGCGCAGTTAAAGTCAACCTTAAGCAGGCGGTTTTCTCCATGCGCATGCTTTCCGTCCGAATCTGCAGTAATAGCATTTCCTGCTTCTTCATAGCATCCGGTTTCTTCGTTTAATTCGTGTATGGAAGCGCCGTAAAATACTGCGCGTTCGCTTCCGTCGCTCATCCGATATATCTTTCGGTTTTTTCCGCGCATATTTTTCTTCTCTTTTACCTGATGCGCTTCTTTTTTCTCCGACAGTTTTATATCGTTTTCGATTTCTTTTGTTTTTTTCTCTTCCATTTTTATAACCATACCTTTCAATAGCAATTTAAGACTTGTTCGTTTTTCTTTATGTGAGGTATTTTCACTGCAAGTCTATATTTACGAGAACGTTGTCCGGAAGTTTATCTTTCAGAACCTTTTTCCTTTTCTTCGAGCTCTTCTTTCAAATTCGTTCTATTTAATAAAGATGATTATTTTTTAAATTTGTAAACATCAAATAAATTATTTTATAATTACCCAAATCAAATATCTAAAAAAATAAAACAGATTGTATTTACTGCTTTTAGAGTAAAACAATCTGTTACCGGTGAATTATATCCAATATAAAAATTTAAAATCCGAAAACGAAGAATATATTTATATTTCAAGTTTTATGCATTATATTTTCCGCCGCATTGACAAAGCGAAGCACATCATCCGGCGCGTCATTGCTGTAAAGTACGCCGTACGGTATACAGTAATCCCACTTTACGGGAACCGAAACAAGCCCCGGATGAACCTCCCTCCAGCACTCAATTGTTAGAAGAACATTTCCTGTTTCCGCACAGCGGTTAAATACAGATAAATCATAAAACTGAGGAGTATCTTCTATATTAATCTGAGGATGATTCTTTTCAAGATCATTGCGAATAAAATCATTTACGCCGGAATCTCCGCGGCAAACCATCATCAGTGTTTCTCCGTATAAATCCTCTAAATTAACAATGCTTTTAGATGCGAGATGATGTTCCCTTGATACCGCTATCATCTTTTTATAAGTGCCAAGCTGCAAAAATCCACACAACGCAAGCCATGATTTTGAGTCGCAGACACCAATAAGAAAATCAAATTTTTCACCCAGTTTTTTTATTTCCGATAAAATTCCCTCATGGTTATCCTCAAAAGGAACAAGATGAAGCTTGTAATCGGGAAAGCTTTGATTTACTCGATACCACAAATCCATAAAAGGTTTTGCAGGATTCAATAAGGATGTGCCGACACAAAATGTTGTATCTTTAGCATGCACCGAATTAAATGCCTCAGCAATTGATTTTTTCGAATAATTGATCATGAACTTTGCGTCACGATAAATCATCTTTCCGGCAGATGTCAGTTGTACCCCGGATGATTTTCTCTCCAGCAGCTTCAATTTAAGGTGATTTTCGAGTGAGTTAATCTGCTTCATAACAGCAGTCGGTGAAATATACAGACGTTCCGATGCTTTAGTAAAGCTTCCGCAGTCAGCCACACATATAAACGTATCAAGAACAGGATTGTACATGCTTCTCCTCACAATTTATATAAACTTCAAGTTAATACAATAATAACATAACGGAGATTCCATGTCAAGAGAGCACATGCTATAATAATCATAAAGTTTTACGGTTATCGAATTCCGTTTAACTAATTAAAATCGGTAATTTAACAGGAAAATTAAAAAGAATGCGTGTCAACTGAAAAATATGTTATGAGCTGAAAAAGAAAGGAGGGGTTATATGACGAATAAATTAATAGCATTTTATTCACGCTCAGGTGAAAACTATGTAAACGGCTCGATTAAAACTTTGGAAATCGGAAATACAGAAACGGCAGCCGGCATGATTGCCGAGCTTACGGGCGCTGACACCTTTAAAATCGAACAGGAAATTCCATATTCGGAAATCTACAATGAATGTATTGCTCAAGCGCAGTATGACCAACAGAATAATGCTCGTCCGAATTTAAAATTTTATCCGAAAAATCTGAATGAATACGATGTTATTTACCTCGGATATCCAAACTATTGGAGTACAATGCCTATGGCGGTATTTACTTTTCTCGAACATTTTGATTTCAGTAAAAAAACAATAAAGCCGTTTTGTACCCACGAGGGCAGCGGTCTGGGAAGCAGTATAAGCGATATTAAACGTCTATGTCCTTTGGCAAAAGTTGAAAAAGGACTTGCAATTCAAGGCGGAAACGTATACCGTTCAAGAAAAGATATTGAAAAATGGATTTAGGAGGATTTCAATATGGACCTAAAAGAAATAAGCGTATTTGCCGCCGGAAAAGAAAATAAAGCTTTTGCAAAGTATTTTATCGGACAGAGCTATCTAAATATGCTTTCAAATAAACAAGTCATAATAGGAAATGTAACATTTGAACCCGGATGCCGCAATAACTGGCATATTCATCATGCAGAAAAAGCCGGCGGACAAATACTTATTGTAACTGCAGGTAACGGGTGGTATCGGGAATGGAACAAACCGGCAATAAAACTAAAACCCGGCGATATAGTCAATATCCCTGCAGGTGTAAAGCACTGGCACGGGGCGTCTGCAAATTCATGGTTTCAACACTTAGCTGTTGAAGTTCCCGGCGAAAATTGCAGAACCGAGTGGTGCGAAGCCGTTGCAGACGAAGAATATAATAAACTATAAAACAATGATTATCTGGAGGATTTAAAATGACAAAAGTAACAGCCGGAAGAGATGAGCTTGGAGAATTTGCTCCAAAGTTTGCACAGTTAAATGACGAGATACTTTTTGGCGAGGTTTGGGCAAGAGAAGAAAAGCTGTCTGCAAGAGACAGAAGTATAATTACAGTAACGGCATTGATGGCAAGCGGAATTTTGGATAATTCTTTGAAGTTTCATTTGCTGAATGCAAAAAATCACGGCGTGACAAAAGAAGAAATATCCGAGATATTGACACATACAGCCTTTTACGCAGGATGGCCGAAGGCATGGACTGCGATGCGCATGGCAAAAGAAATATGGAAGGAGCAATAATAAAATGAAAAATATATTGATTATTTCGGCAAGTCCCAGAAAAAACGGAAATTCAGATATATTGTGCGACCGATTTGCAGCAGGCGCAGCCGAAAGCGGACACAAAGTTGAAAAAATTTTTCTGTCATCTAAAAATATTGGCTATTGCCGCGGATGCGGCGTATGCAACTCCGTACATAAGTGCGTTCAGAAAGACGATATGGCAGAAATTCTCGAAAAAATGATCGCCTCCGACGTAATCGTTATGGCAACACCTGTATATTTCTATACCATGGACGGGCAGATGAAAACCTTTATTGACCGTACAGTACCCAGGTATACAGAGATTAAAGACAAAGATTTTTACTTTATTGTTACGGCCGCGGACACCGAAAAATCGAATATGAAACGTACAATAGAATCTCTCAGGGGCTTTACAGAAGATTGTCTGCCCGGCTCGAAAGAAGCCGGTATAATATATGGTGTAGGGGCCTGGAAGGCAGGCGAAATAAAAAATACCTCAGCATATAACGAAGCATACCAAATGGGAATGAACGTTTAAAATACAGGTATAAAAAAGTTTATATAAATATTAAGTAGTTAATACACTTTTAATGCGTTAAAACGACAACAGAAAATCGAAAAAATATAGAAAGGAAAATCGGTTCAATGAAAAAGATTTCAATAATTATCTTAAATATTTTTTTCGTACTTGCGTCTGTATCCTGCAGCAGTCAGGTAAATGAAAATGCCGGAATCACTTCCGGCATTACGAATACCTTGCAAATTGAAGACAAGGATAACAGCCCGGAGCAAAGCTCTCCGAACAATACAACACAAAATGCATACAGAAAGACACTTGTCGTTTACTTCTCCGCTACAGGAAACACAAGAAAAATCGCCGAATACGTTGCTTCTGCAACAGGCGGAGACTTATTCGAGATTATCCCCGAAAAAATCTACAGTGAGGAAGATTTGGATTGGACAGATAAAAACAGCCGAGTATCTTATGAACACGACAATCCGGCAGAAAGAAATGTCATTCTCAAAGCTTCGACTGCCGAGAACTTTAACGCTTACGACACAGTATTTATAGGATATCCTATATGGTGGGGAATTGCCGCATGGCCTGTTGACAGCTTTATTAAGGCAAATGACTTTACAGGAAAAACCGTGATTCCGTTTTGCACTTCCGCAAGCTCCGGAGTCGGCAAAAGCGACTCACTGCTAAGAGAAACTGCTGGAACCGGAATGTGGCTCGACGGTATAAGATTTTCCTCAGGAGTATCCGAAACGGAGCTTATGCAGTGGCTTGCAAGCCTCGGATATTAAGTCGGCTTGTTTTTATCACGGCTTTCTCACGACATTATACCAATACTTCTCAATCTTTTTTACATATATATTATTTTCTTCCTCCGGGATCAATAAAAAAGTCGGTTTTTTATCATCAAACGAGTATACAAGCGCATATTGGCCGTTAAAAGTTGTAAAGCTTATTCTTCCATCGTAATAGTCAATTGTGTAAAGAACTGCGTCCGGATCGTCAAAAGCCCCGTCAATCCTCTCAGCAGCTTTTTGTACCTCCTCCGGAAGAGGAATTGCTTCATCGTCGTATAACAAAGAACATTCCCTGTCTTTATAAGCACTCTCATAAAAAATATAACTACGCTTATCACTAAGAGAGTCATATCGAACATTTTGCCCGTCTTCAAAGAAATCACGGCAAAAATTGGCGACAGTCAAAAGGTCTTCATGATATTCGTCAAAATCCTCTATATTGTACGCCCATTTATAGGATTGTGATAATACAAAAAGTAGTATAGGTTGTGGATATAATATAGTGGCAACCACAAACACAACCATGACCATTGAAAGAATCTCTATGACGCTCACCAATTTTTTCATAAATTTACTCCAACCTATATAAATATAGTCAACGATTAATTTAATTATATTTATATAAATTGCTATTGTCAATCATTTTTCGCCATTATTCAAAATTTATTTCAAGAATTTGCGGATAATAATAGTTATCTCCTGTTGAAAGAACAGAAAAACGATTTCTTGCTGATGTATTTACGATAAATCCGTTATCCTGTATCAGCCGCTTTTTCCGCGGATCTATCAATAACCCGGAAATATCAATATCCAGATATCCCATGTTTTTTACAGCCTTGGTTATAAAATCGGCAGCCGGTATTTTATTGCTCCAAGTCGATCCGAAGCTGCAAAAACGAGAGCTTGCTTTTGAAATGTTTATTTCGATATCCGATCCGCTGTACTGCGGTATATGAAGTACAGCATAATTCAACGATTTTTCATAAAGCTCAGATATAAGTGAAAATGCCGGTCTTGAGTACAGCCATTGTTCTCCGAACATTTCAGTATCTCCGATAAAAGCTATACTGCCGAAAGCATTGTTCACACCTATATTTTTACTTTCCACTGTTGTATCGAGAAAAAGCTTTCTCTCATACAAATTTATTTCAAATAATATATACTCTGCATCGCTGCCGCAGCTCACAAACGAGAGCTTATATTCAAAATCGGACGCTTTTTTTGCCTCTATCACAGCCGGAGAAAAAATCTTATTGTCTTTATTCACACAGCCTATTGCAGATACCGTTACAAACGGTTCATATTCCTGAGTCATAAGAGCAAAATATTTATTATTGTCCTTTGAATTCATAAAATGAACGTCGGTTATTATTGAAAAGCCTCTGAAACAGCGGTCTCTGCAGGATGCTTTAAATGCAATGCCGTTTGTTGTGGGATAAACATAATCGTCGCCGTTTTTCAATCCGGGATCCGACATAACAAATTTCCCCTGAGGAATAATAAATCGGCAGCTGCCGACGGAATTTTTTAATATAATTTCATCATCTATTCGGACATCGGCATTGCTTCCCTCTAACAAATATGTATCTTTATTCTTTTGAAAACAAAGCTTTACCATTTTACCGGTGTTAATATTGTAAACAGGAGTGCTGAAACAATAAGCAGTACGGCTTCCGTCATCTTCAAGCAGAACAAGCATATACCGGTTAATATTAGTATTGTCAACGCAAAACGAATCGTTTTTTCGCAAAGCCTTAATCTCGTCAACGATTGATTTTTTCATTTTAAATTCCTTTCGTATATATTTTCTGTCATTTTAACCTCTGATAAGCTTTCCAGAGCTGTTCTTAGGTATGTCGTCCACGAGTGTAATTCTTGAAGGTACCTGATACAGCGGCAGTTTCTTTATGCATAACTTCTTTATATCGTCAATACATTCAAAGCTGCCCGATATAACCATTTCAAGCTCTGTTCCTCGCCCTTCACGGTAAACGCCTTTAACCAATACTTCTCTTACCCGGCTGTCGGATTTTATCGCCGACTCAATCTCCTGCGGATAGATATTCATGCCCGACCTGATTATCATATCATCCTTTCTTCCGAGAATTTTTAAAAAACCGTTTTCATTTATAACAGCCGTATCTCCTGTACATAACCATCCGTCCCTTAAAACGCTCTCCGTAAGCTTTTCATTGTTATAATAGCCAAGCATTATGCTTTCTCCGTTTACCCACAAGTCTCCCGGTTCTCCGGTTTCGGCGTCGTTTCCGTCAGCCTTTACCACTTTTATTTTCACGTTTTTAAGAGGAATACCGGCACAGTCCGGTTCATCGTCAAAAACGTTCGGAGGTAAAAAACATACTCTCGGACCTGCTTCGGTCAGTCCATAGACATGATATATCCGAGCGTACGGAAAAGCCTGTCTTATCTTTTCCGCGGAATTGCGGCTTAAACATTCGCCGCTTACGGCAATAGTATCCAAAAAACTCTTATCAGACTTTTTTGACAGTCTGGACAAAATACCGAGTATAGTCGGGGTCCCGCAAAAAACATTAGCATTATAAATTCTAATTTGTTTTAAGGTCTCGGACGGATTAAAATGAGACGAACAAAACCGGATCCTCACTCCGTTTACTAATGATATTAAAAACTCTCCTGTCATAACCGCACAGTGAATCAACGGACGGGTTATTAATATGCAATCATCTGTCCCTATCCTAAAATAATCCTTGATCCCCATTAAATTGGCATAAATATTTTGTTCGCTTAGCATAACTCCCTTTGGATTTCCTTCGGTCCCTGAAGTATGCATTATTACAGCCGGATGTTTTTCAGGTAAAATATAACGGTTGTTTTTCAAGTATATAACCTGCAAATCACCGTATTTATCCGTAATTATACATGTCGGATTAACATTATCAATTATTTTTCTTACATGCTGCTCACCATATCTCATTGATACGGGAACAGCGGTTACACCGGCGGCAAAACAGGAAAGCAGTGCTATGGATGCAGACATTTCCGAAATGCAGACAATTCCGCAGCAAAGCTCATTTTTTATTTTTTCTGAGAAGATTTCCGAATATATAACTATCTCCTCAAATGTCATTGAGCAATCGCCCTCTCCGACCGTTTGCCCCTGATGTCTCAGCATTTCATTTTTCAGATAATTCCACAGCATCATATCTTTAAAGCTCTCCCGATTTTTTTCACAAAATTGCTCAGCAGTATTTCCTCATCGTTTCGTATCTCAATAAGATTTTTCTTCATAACCGGAATTAGGGAATCACGGCGTTTCATGTGATATGAAGCATAAAACATTCTTGTGACATTAGCTTTTTCAACGAGTGCAGAATATGATCTGCTTGTCTCTGAATCAAGAGACAACATTACTTCGACCTTTCCGATACGTTCAAGCATTACAGCCTTGTGTTCCCAAATTTGTCTCAGAACTCTTCTGTCCATTCTGTTATGCGGAATTTCATCTTTGCAAAGCCTGTCCAAATACATAACAATATAGTCCTGAACGGCGATTCCGTAAACCGCACCTTTTTCAGTAGGCGGATATTTATCAAGCGATGAATCCAGATATTCCGATAAATTCAGATAAATTCTTTCCGGATCAAGCTCAACTTGATTGGAATACGGCTTTAATCCGCATACGGCACCGTAAACTCCTTGATTATACATTGATTTTCTTCCGGCATCAAAACATTTCTGTGGTATTTTAAAGCATCGGTAAACCCATCTGCTGTCATATGCAAAAACAGTAAAGGTTTTATCGGACGAATCGTATCCGCATATCAACCCGTCATGGCAGAAATGTCTTTCCTTATACCAGGTTTTTCCCTTCATATAATAATCGTCAAAGCCGCTGAAGTATACGTAATATAGATTATTGAGCAGTTCTCTTATTACAGAATTAGTACAGCCTCTCAAAAACTGTGTCGAATACCACCGCTTGTCATAAAAAGGTACATCCTCCCATGTAGACTTATCTATTCCTATCTGAGGCGTTGTCAATCCGAATAAAACCATCCTTGAGCAGCAAAGATTCATAACCTCATTCAAAAACCAATTGCGGATGCTGGGATTGTCATGAATAACTGCGCTTGCACCGCCCTGAAAATGATATGTTCCGTATACAGGTTCAACAATGGGAAGCTGAATGTTCTTATAATTTTTCATATGTACTTCTCCGCAAGCTTAACGATATCCTCTGTAGTTTTGAGCAGCAGCGGATTCATGTCAGATTCTTCAAGCTCTATATCCATCGAATCTTCAAGCTCAATCAAAAGCGCTACCATTCCCAGACTGTCTATGCCGAGATCATCACTAAGCAATTTGTCCTGAGAGTCGATTTCAATTCCGCAAATACTGCCGATAATTTCATAAACCTTTTTTCTGAAATCCATTTTTATTCAATACCTTTCTGACTGCTTTTATTATATATTCGTAAGACTTGTCGGGTTCTATTCCGGTGGGAACCGTTATTCCGCCGTTTATTTTACAAATTTCATTATATTCCTTTTGGAGATTATACTGTAACTGCACATCAATATATCTGTTTTTTTCCTCTTCGCGGCATCTGACGCGGTATATCGCCTCTGATATCGGCACATCCAAAAAGAATGAAATATCCGGTTTAATAATTGACTCGGCAATTTCATAAATCCACCGGTCCTTTTTATAGCCGCGCGCGCGCAGATTTGCAAGACATGAATAGAAATATCTGTCGCTTATTACGATCTTACCTTTCTCCATCTCAGCCTCTATCACCTTGTTGGAATGCTGCACCCGATCGGCAGCGGCAAACAGTGAAAGACTTCGGTACTCATAAGAGCTGTGATCGGGAGAATCCATATACGCTCTGAATATTTCTGATTCTCTGACACTCGGCGTAGGCTGCTTTGTAAGAAAAACCGGATATTCACTTTTAAGTTCGCATGCCAAACGATTTATCATTGTTGTTTTTCCGCATCCGTCCAAACCGCAAAAGGAAAATAAAACTCCTCCGGTATTATTGTTTTTCATATGTAATTTTTTCATTGTTAAAATTTTTCCCTTCTCAGTTAAAATTTCCCCTTTCATATTTGCTGCACCCCTTGGATGCTTGTCCGAACTGCAGATATTTTTTATATCCGTAATCATACCTCATCACTGTTATCACAGCTTGGATGAGAAAGATTATCTTTTTGAAATTAATTATTTATTTCTACAAGGTTTGATATCCTATCTTTTAAGAAAAACCTCTCCGCAATCCGCTTTTCGGAATAAATATATTTTTTGTTGTCAACGGGAGACACAACCGTGTGAAGAAGCGCTTCGTTTCCTTTAAGCCACGCCGTTGCTTTTGAGGCGGCAAATGCGCTGTTTACACGAAGCAAGGAGCATGTCCACAAAATAGCACAGCAGCATTCATTTAAGGCACCAAGCTTCTTGGCAATATAGCAAAGGTTAAATAAAGTACCCCCGTCAATATTTCTTAAAAATTCTGCAATATCCAAAAACTTATACATAGTCATATCCTTTTTCATTTCTATCCAAGGAAGTGTTGTCATTTCTTTATACAGGTGACAACACAAATGTATGAAAAAGAACAAAGGCTGAAGAGTCAAAATTTTCCCGTTCCTAACCTTCACAGATTCAGTATGCATAAGCATTTCCTTTACGTTATCGGCACCGTTTTTGTAGTCAAGCGAAAAATTCAAATCCACTTCAAAATATTTAAGTAAAGGCTTGTTTACTTCCTTTACATAAGGAACTGTTTCTCCCCTCATCATTTTAGACGATATGATTTCCTTACGGCTCGCTTTGTAAAAGATCCCGTTTCTTACATATCCCTGTTCAAAACCATTTTCCGCAAGTATATTCCCCAAAGCTGATATATCATCTGAATTTACAAGAATATCCATATCATTTGAAGTTCTGCAGCCGTCGGGATATTTTCTGCATAAAACAGCTCCCTTCAGCGCGGCATACTTTTTATCAAACTGCGATAACACCTGAGAAAGCTCATCAACACACTGTATATAAGAATCGTTAAACAGCAAATCGCTCATATAGGAATTTTTCAGCGCGCGTTTGACCTCTGCTCCCAGCAAATCAAACAGTCCGAATTTTTCTATCACCTTATATGCTACTGTCTGCATTCTGTTTGCATAAAGCAGGCCAAGAACTTCCGGCGTCATATATTTTGATATATTTTTTTCAATTTCCTTCCCGTCAGCCGAAGAGAAAGAACAAAGATTAAGAAATAATTTTTTTTGACCGGCTGTCATTGCTGTTCCCTCCTTCCATCTGTATGTCTCGGTGTGTAATCGCTTTTGATATTATTTCTCAGCTTTTTAATCGCTCTGTTTTTAGAATTATTTACTGCCTGCCTTGATATTCCGAGAGTTTTCGATGCCTGCGAGGACGAATAACCTTCTATAATCATCAAGTTAAAGCATTTGTATTCGCATTTTGTAAGATAATACCGAAGAAGCTCATCAATAAGAAGATCATTAAGCCTATCACTTATGCGGTAGTCCTCTCCCAATAAATAGTTCAGGTCTTCCACTTCATAATATTTTTCGCTCTGTACAACTTCATTTCTTTTTTTGGACAGAAGAATATATTCATGATACACGGATGTTCTGATATAATTAATTAAAGTGAAATCATTCATAATACGAAAATCAGATAAATTTATTGATTTTATCAATTCCATCAGGTATATTGTCAGCTCAGATTTAAAGTCCTCATCGTAGTCCATAAGCTTAACATACTTTTTTATCAGCGGATCAAAAAAAGTTATCACCTCAAGCAAAGCGTTTTTATCCCCTTTTTGCGCTTCAAAAACAGTATTCCTCAAACTTTCCATTTATAAGCTTCCTCCTTATTAATTTGCTGCAGATTTTAAAGCAATAATCCATCAGAGAAAAAACGTAATAAATGTGATAGAAAATATTCTTTAAAACTACATATCTATATTTATAAAGAGTGCTTAAAGGACCTTTTTGTAAACCTAATTTTTTGTTTTTTTACCAGAATATTGAATTTTTTACGTTATGCCGTCATTTTTTCTTTTATAAACAAATATTAGCATATATGGTATATTTCAGTTGTCGCCTTTCTGTTTTAATACGTCAAGAATTGAATAGAATATTTTGGGAAGAGGAACTCCGCACGCACCTATATTTTCTAAAATGCTAAGACCTTCATTTGCAATATAATATCCCGCAACCGCGCATCTTATATATGTATTATCCGGGACGACTATCGTATCAAGAACGGTTGCCAATGCTATTATAAAAAAAATAAGAACCTTTTTAAGTCCGCCTTTAAACATACTTGCGGAATTCAAGCCTCCGCTGACACTTTTATCCGACTTGCACAGAAAGGCTTTTATGAGTCCGACAATAATATCCACAGCCATTAAAAAGACAAGCGAGGACAGCCATATGTCCCATCCGCCGAGTAAATTCACTATAAAACCTCCAAATATACAACAAACACCTTTTATAATACCTTTCATAAATAACAACTCCTTTTGTACAAAATAATCTAACAAATAAGGAGAATTATAATTTTATATTTGTAAACAGCCGCATATAAAACAGTAATATATTCTGCCGGGTAATGTGTTCCAACAAAAACTTAAAACCCACGTCAAAAATACTCTTACCGTAAAATATGTCCGGCTGAAATAAAAAAAACAGAGCTTTGTTCCGAAGTTATCGGAGCAAAGCTCTGTCTGATATTATATTTTTTGTCTAACCGTCATTACAAACCGTAGAATATCTGATTAATATATTCCAGCAGATACACGCGGCAACAATTTATTTTGAAGAATTCCGCATCGCTGATATTTCGTCGGTTATTTAACTGAATATTCAACTTGATGTTTAATCGGATGTTTAATAGGACATCTCATCGCCGGAAGCTACAAGCTGCTTTATCCATGTTCCTTTTTTCAAAAGCAGCAGACCGAAAAATGTTTTAAGGATTTCTAAATATTGACATACAAAGTAGATTATATGAATTCCCGCTGATGTATATCTCGATAAAACAAATGCTGCAGGAACTACCACAACCCATGAAAATACACTGTCAAACAGAATAGTAACCAACACCTTTCCTCCGGAGCGAATTGTAAAATAAGCGGCATTGGCGCAAGCTATAAACGGCATAACCGAAGCGGAAACAGTTATCATATATGACGCAAGATCCTTCACCGTTTCGCTTGTATTGTATATCATCGGAAACAGGCCCGAACATATAATCAGAATTAAGCCCGTAACAATACTGCACAAAATTGAAAATACGACCATTTTTCTGGAAGTATCCTTAGCTTTTTCAAATGCTCCTGCTCCGAGCTGGTTGCCGACTACAATCGAAATTGCGCTTCCGAGAGCAATATATACAACGCTGAACAAATCAACTACCGTATTCGCTATGTTGAATGCCGCGACAACGTCAAGTCCCCGTATAGAATACGATTGATTTCGGACCGTAAGAGCAAATGCCCACATAACTTCATTGAACATAAGCGGAAATCCGCGTAAGATAATTTGCGAAGCAAGACCGGCAGGTACTCTGAGCGAAGAAAAAGCGCCGTACAGATAATCGCATTTATCTTTATTTTTGTGCGCCCATACAGTCAAGACCATAAGCTCCGCAAACCGCGATATCACCGTCGCTATTGCTGCCCCCGAAACACCGAGTGCGGGTATTCCAAAATTTCCGAATATAAGTATGTAATTAAGTATAAAATTGGTTAAAACCGCGGCAATGCTTGCAAACATGGGAACGACAGTCTGATCGGTCTCGCGCATCGTAGAAGCATAAACCTGAGAAACAGCATACGGAATAAGACCTATCAGAATAATTCCGAGATATTTCTTACTGAGGCTAAGGGTAAGCGCAAGATCCCCCTTAGCCTCCCCCTGATGCAAAAAAAGAGAAATAAGCTTTTCACGAAAGATAACAAGAACTGCAATTCCGATCAGCGCAGCACCTATATTTATAAGCAGTTTGAAACGGAAAGTATACATCTTTCCTTCCCTGTTTCCGATTCCGTGATATTGAGCGGTAAATATTCCGGCAGCCGACACCGCTCCGAATATCAATAGATTGAATATAAACACAAACTGGTTGACAATTGACACTCCGGACATTGCTTCGGTTCCAAGACTTCCTACCATTATGTTGTCAAGCAGACTTACAAAATTTGTGATTCCGTTCTGAATCATTATCGGAACCGCTATCGAAAGAATCATCTTGTAAAATGCTTTATCACCGAAATATTTTTTCAAAATCATTATATTTTCCCTGTCTTTTTACTTCCATATCTTTATTATTCTCATTCCGCCGCGGCGACGAAGTAAAAAAAATAACGGCAAAGCTATTGCATTAAATATCTGCATTATATATACTCAGCTTTGCCGCACACATATATTTACAAACTGTTTTTTTGATCAATAAGTCCGCGAATCTCAGAATACAAAATATCGGCACAATCTCTGACCGCGAAAAGCGAAATACTCTCGGACATATCGTGAAGCCTTTTTCTGTCGGAAAGAAGCTGTTTCACCGAATCTGTCAGTATGCCGTCCACAAGCTCCGGTTCCGCAAAAACAAGCGCTGCGCCGGCATCCCCGAGAACCTTGGCATTTTTATACTGATGATTATCGGTTACATTAGGAGAAGGAATCAGAATACACGGCTTTTTCTGTACGGCAAGCTCCGAAAGAGTAATCGCACCCGCACGGCTGATGACAAGATCGGCCGCTGTCATTTTAAGAGGCATATCATAAATATATTCACATAACTCCAAATTCGGACACTTGTCAAGACCGTATTTTTGGAAAACAGCCTTCGACGCTTCATACTCTATTGATCCTGTCGCATGAATATGTTTGACAGACGCATCTTTGGATGTATAATCGCGCATCAGCTTAAGAACCTCTTCGTTTACTTTCTCCGCTCCCATACTTCCGCCGCAGGATAATAATACATGTCTGTATTTGTTATTATATCCGAGCTTTACACGCGCCTGCTCCTTTGTAAACTCACCGAAACGACCGCGAAGAGGATTTCCGACACGCTTTGCGCGTTCCGGATGAGATAACCTTGACAATGTAGCTTCAAAATTTACGTATATACGGTCAACTTTGTTTTGAAGAAGCTTAACAGCCACGCCCGGAACTGCATTTGATTCATGCAAAACAGTCGGGATATTCATTTTAGAAGCGGCATTCACTAACGGCCAGCATACATATCCTCCCGTACCTATAACAATGTCGGGATTAAAATCTCTGATAAGTCTACGCGCTTTAATCTGAGATACTGCCATCAAATATACCGTTCTGAAATTGGAAACCGACAGGCTGCGCCGCAGTCCCCTTATATCAATATGATACAGCTTATATCCGGCTGAAGGAACAAGTTTATTTTCTATTCCGCGAGGTGTTCCTACAAATGCAATTTCGGAACCCGGTTCCTTCTCTTTAATCTTATCGGCTATTGCTATGGCAGGATTCACATGGCCGCCAGTACCTCCGCCGGTCATCAATACCTTCATATAATGTCATTCCTTTCCGCCTCATATTCTAAATGTACTCATGTCTTTGAATACAGCGATCTCCAATGTCTTCGATAACAACGAAAAATACCGCCGTATAACAAAAGCAGGAAGTCCATCATAAGACGTTTTAATGAAAATTTTGCTAATGCCTGGAATAACGCGATATTCCCAATACTATTCCCATTTCGGCAATCTGAAGCGCAAGTGCCGTTCCTCCATAGCTGAAAAACGGAAGAGAAATTCCCGTGTTCGGTAAAACCGCAGTTACAACTCCTATATTCAAAAGAGCCTGCACCGCCACTTTACCTACAATTCCAATTACAACAAGCTGAGAAAATGTATCCGGAGCACGAAGCGCAATTACAACTCCGCGCCATACAAGCAGTATAAAGAGAGCGATAACGCCGATTGCTCCTATAAAACCAAGCTCCTCACATATAATTGAAAATATAAAATCATTCTGCGGCTGAGATACAAACAGATGCTTCTGTCGGCTGTTGCCGAGTCCGGTTCCGAAAAGTCCTCCGGAACCTACCGCATAGAGCCCCTGAAGAGTCTGATAAACTTCATCATCCGCACTGAAATTTTCCGGATGAAGCCAAACGTCTATTCTTTCGCGGGCATACGACGAAAGACTTATCGCTATCGCCGCAGCAATAGCAGCCGAGCTTCCTGCCACAATAAACCAGATTTTTCTTGCCCCTGCGGCAAATATAACGATCATTCCAATCAAAAACATAATAATCATACCCGAAAAATGATTTTCAAGCATAATCAGAACACAGACGAAAAGAACAAATCCTGCCGGAATAAAAAGACCGTAGATAGAGGACTGCCAAAAATCACTATAATTAATAGCCGGCTTCTCATATATCGTATAATATCTTGCGAGAAAAAGTACGAGAACCAGCTTCATTATTTCTGAGGGCTGAAAACGAATTCCGCCGATTTCAATCCATCTTCTTGCAACTCCCGCAGCCATACCGTATATAGGCGTAACTATGAGAAGTATAGATGTTATGATAAAGAGAGGGATGGTAAATCTGTATATTATACGGTAATCCATTTTCATCATTACAATCATGGCGCCGATTCCAAGTACGGCGAATAATGCCTGATGCTTTATAAAATATAAGCTGTCGCCGGTCTTTGAAAGAGCATACGCATAGCTTGCACTGAATACCATGATAAGTCCAAAACCGATCAGCACCATGACTATAAAAAACATAGGTCTGTCGAATCCGCCCTTAACCCTGATTATATCTTCCTTTTCATCGTTATGAGAAAGAGTCGCAAACCATCCCGGAAGTCTGCTTTTCTTTTTTACCGCAGACGGCTTTTCTTTTGCGTCTAAAGATCTGCCGCCATCATTCCGCACGCGCGTTCTCTGCCGCTCACCGTCGGAAAAGCGCCGTGAAACACTTTGCGTCCGTTTTTCTCTTGCCCCGGACTCTCGATTTTTTGCGCCCTCCGAGCTTGATATAACTTTACGCTTAGAATTTTCTGCGTTCTTCTCCGACGCGTTTCTCTGTTCAATTTTTTTTGCTTCTGACGTTCGGTAATCCTTGGGCTGTGATTCAGAGGAAATACGTCCCTGCCGCCTCTTTCCGCCTGCCCTATGAGAAGCTGAATTCTCCCGATGCATATTTGTTTTATATCCTTCACGGCTATTCTGAATTCGGTCTGCCTGTTCATCATAATATACGGAAGAGTGTGTCTTGTTATTGCTCATTTTTTAATACCATGCCTTTGCAGAGCAAAGACCTCCTTCTTTCAGAATCCAATCTCATATATGTCCGAAATACGCAATTATACACATAAACGCAGTTACAAGCGAGAAAATTCCGACAATTTTATTTTCACTCCATCCGCAGCGTTCAAAATGGTGATGTATCGGAGCCATTTTAAAGAACCGTTTATGATCTTTTGTAAGTTTATATACCGTGACCTGTATAATATCGGAAAGACTTTCAATTATATATACAAATCCTGCCACAATAAGCAGCAAAGGATCGTCGGCAAGAAAAGCAAGTCCGACTACCGTTCCGCCCAAAAAAAGCGATCCGGTATCCCCCATGAATATTTTTGCCGGATGTGCATTGTATATCAAAAAGCCAAGGCATGAACCGACCGCCAAAGCCGAAAAATATCCTAAGTCAAAGTTGCCTGTCCGAAATGCAATCACCGCAAAAAGTCCCGATACGACAAAGGTTACGGAAGCAGCCAAGCCATCGATTCCGTCTGTAAGGTTCACGCTGTTTATTATTCCGGTTATAAGAAAAAATGCGACAATATAATAAGCAGGGCCGAAGTCTACGGAGATATGAAAAAAAGGAATAAACAAAGTCGAATTTATGTATCCGAGCCATGTCATAACGGCAAGAAACAATATTGCGGTTACACTCTGAAGAAAAAATTTCTGATAAGCACGAAGTCCTTCATTCTGTTTTTTTACAAACTTTAAATAGTCGTCTGCAAATCCTATAAGACCGTTAAGTATAATAAGCGCTGTCACGCAAGCTATCTTTCCGAATGAGTCAAATTCTCCGTGATAGGCCGCAAAACCGCCGATTATAGCCGTAGTGAGGATAGAGGCTATTATAAAAGCTATTCCGCCCATAGTCGGCGTACCCTCTTTGGACTTGTGCCATCTCGGACCTATATCAAGAATCTTTTGTCCCATTTTTATACTTCGCAGCTTAGGTATAAGCACTCGCGTAATTAGGGCAGTAAAAACGAGAGTTAGCAACATTGTTGCAAAAAAATATAACAGCATTTGATTTTTCAAAGCAAAGACTCCTTTTTCCCTTTTCCTTTTTACTCAGTATGTCTGACCTTTAAACCGAACAACATAAGCTATATGTTGTCCGAATTTCCGAATATCTCCCTTGCCGTCTGCTCAAGCCCTATAGAATGGCTGGCTTTAAACAAAACTATATCTCCGTCTTTGAACTCATTTACAAGATCTCTTCTCAAAGCGGCTTTCCCGTCCTCACTGAATTCATAGCATCTGCAGTCGCTCAAACCAAATTTTCTCGCAGATTCGGCAATACGCTCCGCGTCGTCTCCGAGAGTAAAAAGTATATCGGCATCTTCGGCTGCAAACTCTCCTATTCCGGCATGAAGCGACGCACTTCGTTCACCGAGCTCAAGCATATCTCCCAATACCGCAATTCTTCTTCCCACATTTACTGCATTCGAGGAATATACGGAATTCATAACACCGAGTGCAGCCTTCATAGACTCCGGAGACGCATTATAACAATCCTCGATTACAGTTACACCGTTCTTTTGATATATTTTCTGCCTTGCACCGACGTTCTCGAATTTTGCCAGCCCGCTGCGAATTTGATCTTCGTCTGTTCCTAAAACAGCGCCTACAAGAGAGGCTGTCGCCGCATTAAAAACATTGTGTCTGCCTATTACAGGTATACGAAGCTTTCTGATACGTTTTCCATGAATTATAAGATCAAATTCCGAGCCTCCTCCATATTCGTCTATATCGGAAATAAGACAGGCAGCATTACTGCGCGAAAATGACACCGTCTCTCCGTCTATTCCCTCAAGAAGAGGTTCATCCCCATTGTATATTAAAATACTGCCGGGTTTAAAGCCGTCACGAATTTCGAGCTTGGCATTTCTTATATTTTCTCTTGAACCCAACATTCCGATATGCGCTGTACCGATACTTGTAATAACACCAATATCTGGTTTGACAGCCCTGCTCATACGCGAGATTTCATTTCTCGAATTCATGCCCATTTCAAAAACCGCCGCTTCAAAAGAATCATCCAGCCGAAGCATAGTTAGAGGAACTCCGACAAGATTGTTATAATTTCCTTCGGTTTTCAGTGTCACATATTTCTGCGAAAGAATCGAATGAATCAGCTGCTTAGTGGTTGTCTTCCCGACGCTTCCCGTTACCGCAACCGAATATTTCAGTCCTCCGAAGCTGTCCTTATATGCCATAGCAAGTCTCAGAAATGCATTTGTAGTATCCTCTGTAAGTATAAATCTGCCGTTTTTAATCTTATCGGGAATTCTGTCGCACAAAGCAGCGTATGCCCCAGATTCAAATGCTCCCGATATATAATCATGCCCGTCAAGCTGTTCACCGTGAATTGCTATAAATATCTCTCCCGGAGTCAATGTCCGTGAATTTCCCGATAATCCCCGTAATGTCTGAACTCCCTCATTTCCGGCATCTCCGGAAAAAATTTCCGCAGCTTTTCCGTCCTCCAAATAAATGAGCTTTCCACCTGTATTTTGTTTTATCCATTCTGCGGATAATCCGCCCCGTCCGATTTCGTATCCCATTTTTTAACCGTGGCCTTCTTTTTTAGTTATAATAATCTTCTATGATTTTCTTTTCCGAAAAGAAATGCTTTCCGCTGAAATCAATAATATAGTTTTCGTGTCCCTTTCCGGCAAGAAGCAGGAAATCTCCCTTTGATGAATTGGAAAGCGCATAAATAATTGCCTTTTTACGATCGGGAATTTCGGTTACACATTCCGTGTTTTCAATTCCGATCTTTATCTCCGCTAAAATATCATTCCTGTTTTCACTTCTGCTGTTGTCTTCGGTCAGAATTACCCTGTCCGCAAGCTCAGATGCAATTTTGCCCATAACAGGACGTTTTTCCCTGTCACGGTCTCCGCCGCACCCAAAAATAACAGTAAGTCTCTCACTCGGCTTCATAATGCTTCTAAGCGCGCGAAGTGAATTCTCAAGAGCATCCGGAGTATGTGCATAATCAATATAGATAAAGGGATAACCGGGAAAACAGCCTCCGGGATTTATATTCTCCAGACGTCCGGAAACACATTTGACAGATGAAATGCCGCTCTGAATAAATCGATGGCATATTCCGCAGGATGATGCACACGCGGCGGTTTCGAGACTGTTATAAAGCGCAAAACGCCACGGCATTGCCGTCCATATACGAAATATCTTATTTTGTGCTATAAGCTCATACCGCGTTCCTCCGATATCCGACACAACATTTGCGGCAATATAATCTGCGTCCGCATCTTCTGTACACGAAACCGAAATATTTTTTTCACACGGCTGTCTGTTATATAACAGCTTGCCATATTTGTCATCAATATTGAAAATTCCAGTGCTGCAGCTCTTGAAAAGACTCGCCTTAGCTTCAAAATACGCTTCTACGGATTTATGAAAATCTCCGTGATCCTTAGTCAGATTGGTAAAGATTCCTGCTTCATAATGAATAGGAGACAGCTTCTTCAAAGCAAGAGCATGTGACGAAGCCTCCATAACCACACAGTCATAGTCCTCTCCTGCGAGCTTTTCAAGCAGCGGATAAAGCAAATCCGGATCAGGCGTCGTCATACTTCCGCCGATCGTGCCTATAAGCGCCGACTTATAACCCGCATCTGCAAGAACAGCACGTAAAAGATGCGCCACGGACGTTTTTCCGTTGGTTCCCGTAACAGCAAAAAATCTCATTTTTTCGGTCGGCCTGAAGCAGATATTATTGCAGAGTCTTGCAAAGGCTTCCCTTGTCGAGCTTGTATAAATCAAAGGAAGCCCGGCGGAATCATTAGGCTTTTTTGAAACAACCGCCAATACCGCGCCTGCCTCGGCAGCTTCCCGTATATGAAGATGACCGTCGTCGGCCCCGCCCTCAAGACAGACAAACATACATCCGGGTACGGCCTTGCGCGAATCTGCGCAAACCAAAGAAATATCGGGATTCCCGGTCTCCTCGTTTTCCAGAACTTCAATGTCTTCAAGCAGTTTGTTCAAAAGCATACGCCCGTTTCCTCCGCTATTGAGATGAATTGGTATAATTTCAACATCCCGCAGCGCAGTAACAGCGCATTGCTTTCAAATAATTACACAACGTACAGATACTATATATTTTATATGATATCCGAAATACAATTATTCCGGATATCAATAAGTAACTGTCAATTTACGCGTCGGTATCTCCGATAAAACGCATTGTTACGGTAACCGTAGAGCCGTACAGCACTGAGGATCCGGCCTCAGGACTCTGACCTACAACAATCGCGGTTGCATCGGATACATTGTTTGTTGCACCGGTAATTACCGGATTAAGTCCGGCATTGATAATAGCTTGATTTGCACTTGACGCTTTCATTCCCGAAAGATCAGGTACAGTAACATACTGATTCGGAACAGCATCTCCGGTATAAAGTGTTACGGTGCCGCTTGATTTATTAAAACTGCTTCCTGCCGCCGGCGCCTGATAATTTATCGTATCTCCGTCCCCGACAATATTGTACTTAATGCCCAAATTTTTCATTCCGGCGGTAGCGGACGCGACATCATATCCAACGTAATTTCCAATAGTGGTATTCATATTGACGCGTTCCTCATCCGTCCAGTTCCTCTCTACTCCGAGATACGGAAGTATTTCCTCCATAACAGCTGCAACGTACGGAGCCGCAACATATGCACCGTACATCTGAGATACCATCGGCTCGTCACACACAATCAGAACAGCCACCTGGGGATCATCGGAAGGAGCAAATGCTATTGTAGAACCTACTCGGAGATAAGAATTTCCGTTTTCATCGAACACGTCTCGAACCTCTGATGTACCGGTCTTAGCTGCAATTTTATATCCCGGCACATATGTATTTTTGGCACCTCCGTTTCCGGAAACACCGTCTTCAAGTATTTCCGCAATTGTCTCGCAGACTTCTGAGCTTACAACCTGACGCTTCGGAGTTTCGTCCGCACTGTAAACAACATTCCCGTCATTATCGACAATTCGGCTTACAACATGAGGAGTGAGGAGATACCCTCCGTTTGCAACCGTACTTACGGCGGTAATCTGCTGAACCGGCGTTATCTTAAAGGTCTGACCGAACGAATATGTAGCAAGCTCTACAGCATTAAAACCGCTGTAATTATGAAAAATCGGAGAGGCTTCTGCCGGCAGATCAATTCCTGTTGTCGATGTATATCCGTATGCTTCAAAGTATTGATAAAACTTTTCATTTCCGACAAGCTGTGCGACCTGAATCAAAGTCGGGTTGCATGACTGCTGAAGCATATATCTGTATTCATGCGTACCGTGTCCGCCGCGCTTATGACAATGAATTTTCGTTCCTTCCACGGAATACGGATCATAGCAGGTAAACACGGTATTCGGAGTGATAACATTTTCCTCAAACGCCATCGAAGTTGTAATTATTTTAAAGGTTGAACCCGGCTCATACAGCTCGCTGACAGCTTTATTTCTCCAAAGAGTATAAAGCAGCTCCATATACGCATTTTGGTATTCGTCCGAACCAACCTCATAATTTTCCTTAATCTGAGTAAAATTATAAATCATTTCGGCGAAATTTTCATAGTTCTCGTTTTCACGAACTCTCGCTTGATTTACATCCGTCATATATGTACTAAAGGGAGTAAGCAGCTCATCGCTTAGCTCATACGGATTATTCAAGTCAAAGCTTGGATATGTAGCCATTCCAAGAATGCCTCCGGTATTTACATCCATGACTATTCCGGTGACACGATTAGTTGAATTCGACTCATAATAAGTTTTTTCAAGCTGGGTTTCAAGCGCACTCTGAATTTTCAGATCAAGAGTAGTTTCAACCTGATAGCCGTCCTGAGCCTCTATATAAGTCTCATATTTTGTAGGCATACTCTTGCCCCATGCATCACGTGCGGTAATATAATGTCCCGGTGTGCCGGTCAGATATTTGTCATATTTCCGCTCGATTCCGAGCATGCCTCCGTCTGCTCCGACAAATCCTATTACCTGAGCCGCAAGATCGTTGTAAGGATAATATCGTTTTGATGATGCTTCCACATAAATTTGAGTATTTAAATTGTTTTCATCTATATATCTCAGTACCTCGCTCGCTTGCTCCTCTTCAACATTCTTTTTTATCGTACGGTCGGCATAGTAAGTCATTTCGGCCTGTTTTTTCACGGTTTCATAATCCACTCCCAAAATATCCGAGAGCCCCGTACATATCAGTTCCTTCTGTTCCTCGCTCACTATATTCCGAGGAGAAATAAATATACGGTAAACAGTATAGTTGCTCGCAAGCTGTATTCCGTTGCGGTCGGTAATATTACCGCGGGACGCCGTTACCGTCGTCTTAGCGGAAATATTGTTCAGTACAATGGATTCATAATACTCATAGCTTATAATTTGGAGATAAAAAAGACGGCTTATCAAAATCAGTGCCACAAATATACAGAATAGTATAAGGAAAACACTTCTGACTGGTATAAATCGATTGGTTTGTTTCGATGCCATTTTTATAAACATTCCTTTCGTACAGGCTTAAGTTTTTTACCGTTTCATATCTTCTTTCTTTATGCAACTGTCCGTTAAATATTGTATGGTGCAAGTTTATTTAATATGTTCTGAATTTATCTGAAATTATCTGAAGGTATCAATTAGATTCGATATTTTCTGACGTATTGCTTCAAAAATTCCGGTCATATGAAAATTCTCCTTCTCCTCGTCAGAATCATCAATTAATGTAATCTGATCGTTTGAAGGAATTGTCACATATTTTTTACTAAGCTGATCGGCTTTAACCATTCCAAGTTCAATTGCACGTGCTTCAATTACGCGGAGATCGTTCTTTTTCTCTACCTTAAGTGAAGCCTCCGTTATATCCGCTTCCAAGGCGGAAAGCTCTGAACGAAGCTCGGCAATCTCAGATGTCTTTTCATTAATCTGCACATTGTTGTAGATTATCGTCATAAAAAGCAGTGTTCCGACTATGGCCAAAAACAAAATTTTATACGGAAAGCGCCTCACAATCCGTGAGTCAACCGTATGCATTCGTGGCATTCGGCTTGCCTTAAGCCGTCGCCTTATAAAGTCCGCACCCGAAACTGATTTCGCATTTTGCGAAACAAGAGCATTTCCGTTCGGGCGCAAAGCCGCTCTTTGATTTGAAGATCGGCTAAACTTTCTATCCTGATCCTGCCTGATGTTACTGCCGGTATTTCCGCCCGTATCAAGTTTTATTCTATTCTCTGATTTCCGACTGTTTCTTTCATTATTATCCGCTGCTTTTTTATATCTCTTTTCTCCGGTTCTCTTTTCTCCGGTACGAACTTCATTATGTAGGTTATATCCGGAATTTCCCGCAGAAGATTTTCCGCCGTACGAAGCGTTTTTTCCTTTTGAAACGGAAGAAACACTCCCGTTTTTTCTGAGTTCGGCAAGCATTTCCGGAGTAACACGCTCAAATTTAAATGTCGCTGTATATTGATGTTTCAGCTCAGACGGCTTCTGACTACTGCCCGAACCGATTTTTCGCGACGGACCTTTACTGCGGCTGTCCGCGTTCCGTAAATTCTGCGGCATTTTGTAATTCCTTTCACATTAGACATTAATTTTGAGTCTGTTCAAAACAAGAAATAAAAACTTTGACACGCTCTGTCCTTTTTAACCGCTGCCGATAATGAAGATTTATCGTACTGACAAGAAACAGTAAAACTTCCGTAAGATATGTTTTAGATACATATTAAAAATTTAACTGCTTAAAGTTTAACAACAGTCCGAAGCTTCGCACTGTGTGACCTCGAATTTATGCGAAGTTCTTCTTCTGAAGGAACAATCGGCTTTTTCGTTAGAAGCCTTACCTTTTTTTTATGACCGCAGACGCATACCGGAAAATCAGGCGGACATGTACATCCGGATGCATAACCGGTAAAACATTTTTTAACAATGCGGTCTTCAAGAGAATGAAAAGTAATCACCGAAAGTCTGCCACCGGGTGACAGAACATCAATCGCAGCATCAATAGCGGGCTCAATTACATCAAGCTCTTTGTTGACTGCGATTCTGATTGCCTGAAATGTACGCTTCGCCGGGTTTCCTCCCGTCGCGGCAAGCTTGGTCGGAATAACGTCACGGCATATCCGTACAAGCTCCGATGTCGTTTTTACCGGCGCCTCCTGCCGTCTTTTTACTATCTCGGCGGCTATTTTTTTTGAAAAACGTTCCTCTCCGTATTCAAAAAGAATGCGGGCAAGGTCAGCCTCACTCCAGCCGTTTACAATATCGTATGCACTCAACTCCGACGTTTTATCCATGCGCATGTCAAGCGGAGCATCGTGCATGTATGAAAAACCTCGCTCGGGTGTATCGAGCTGATATGACGATACCCCAAGGTCGATAAGAATACCGTCCGCATATTTAATTCCAAGCTCCGGAACGACGCAGCCAAGTTCACTGAAATTACGGTGAACTAATGTGACAGCGGCATTATAATCGGAAAGTTTTTGCGAGGCAGCCGCAAGCGCACTCTCATCCTGATCTATTCCAATCAGTCTTCCCCCGGCTTCCGGGTTTAGCTTTTCAGCTATAAGTCTGCTGTGTCCTCCGCCGCCGACAGTGCAGTCTATGTAGATTCCTTCCGGCTTTATGTCGAGCGACGAAATAACCTCGTCCGGCATCACCGGAATATGATTGAATACCATAAATAAATTCCAATCTTCTGTAAATTAGCTTCGTGCTGTAAATTAGTTCCGTGACCTAACCGCTGTACCTAATTAAAACAAATCGGCACATATAGTATATTATAAACCATACGGGATATTTTTTCAATAGTCATATTCTGATTTAGAATATTATTCACACATTATTTTCTATACTGTTTAATGCGCTTTTCGATATAATCCGAAATCTCGGCGGGAACGTATTTTTCAGTGCTGTGTCCGTATTTTATCATCTCACGCACAAATTTTGAGCTTACAAACGAAAGATCAGCCCTTGAAGGCAATATCACGGTATCAACTTTATGACACAGTTCATTATATATCTGAGCAAGCGCTATCTCATCAGCACAGTCGGAAGAATCTCTGACTCCTCTTACAATCGCACAAATTTTGTGTTCAGCCGCATAATCGGCAACAAGCTTTTCCGACGTATCAACCGTTACAGAACTCATACGGCGGCATGCCGTTTTCAGCATCTCTGATCTTTCCTCCAAGCTGAACAAATAAGTTTTCTCGCTGTTATTAAAAATCACAGCATATACATTGTCAAACAATGCCGCAGCACGCTTGATAAGATCGATATGTCCGTTTGTAACCGGATCAAAGCTTCCGGCTACCATACAACTTTTCATTAATAACCATACCTTTCCGTATAAAAAGCATATTTAAAATCGAAATATACAGTATATATTTCAAAGTCCGTTCATTGATTTCAAAGTCCGTTTATTGACTATTTGGCTGTCATACTTTTAAAACAGCGTCTTCGCAGACTTAACAGTAATTATCGGCATGCATCGGTACAAAAATTATGCCATTACTATATCGCTGTCTTCGTTTTTAAAGATATAAAGAGAAACGTATGTCTTTCCGTACCTGTTATGTCTGCTCAGAACCAGTCCGTCATGTTCAACCGGTTTCTTCTCACAAGTCTCGCAGATAACAATCGCGTTGTCAGCAAGCAGAGAATCCGAGCAAAGCTTGTCAGCCGCTTTGTGAGCAATCTCCGACGCATAGGGTGGATCAATAAAAACAATGTCAAACTTTTCCCGTCCGGCCGCACCGTTAAGGTATGAAAGCCAGTCGGTCGACAAAACTCTGCACTTGTCAAAAAGTTTTGCCCTCTTGGCATTGCGTTTTATAAGCTCTGAGGCATCACGGCTCGAATCAACAAAGGTCGCCATGTCTGCACCCCGGCTTAACGCTTCAAGACCAAGCTGCCCCGAACCTCCGAACAAATCGAGAATACGTTTGCCTTCTACATCAAATTGTATCATTGAAAAAATCGCCTCTTTTACTCTTTCGGCCGTCGGGCGCGTCATCTCTCCATCAAGAGTTTCCAGCCGTGTGCCTTTTGCACTTCCTGTAATAATCCTCATTTTAAATTTAACCTTTCAATTCAATAAGGGGTATAACCCCCTATTATAGTGTTTAAAGCAGAGAAAAATCTCCGTATATTATTTTTCGTAACTTTCACCATTAAAATACGCAAATATATCGGATGCGTTTCTGGCGGTAATTCCGGGAACCGAAGCCAAAGTATCCTTACCGGCGGAACGAATTTTTGCAACAGTACCGAAATACGCAAGAAGCGCACGTGCTTTTGACGGCCCTATCCCTTCAATATTTTCAAGAGACGACCGTTTAACACTTTTTCGCTTGGCGCGGCTCATTCTTCCTACAGTATATCTGTGAACCTCCTCCTGTATGCGGTAAATCAGATTAAAAACCGCCTGTTCTCTTGCGATACTTATATCACATGAGTCCGAAGTCAGCGCACGGGTTTTATGAAAGCTGTCCTTAACCATGCCAAATACGGGAATATCATATCCAAGCTCGTCAAGAAGCGATCTTATAACGCCGACATGCGTCTGCCCCCCGTCGAGCAAAATCAGGTCCGGAAAACCGTCCTCCGAATGCTTCAATCTTCTCTCAACGGCCTCCCTCATAGAAGAATAATCGTCCTGCTTTCCCCCGGTTTGCTTTATCGAATAGCTCCTGTACATGTTTTTCTTAAATCTGCCCTTTTCGACGGTAATCATACCGGCGGTTATATTGTCATTTCCCATATTCGAAATATCGTAAGCCTCAATACGTTCCGGAACAACCTCAAGCTTGAGAAGCTCGGCAAGTCTGATGAGAGTTTTTTCCTCCCTTTCACTTTCAATCTCGGCTCGGCTTACAATTTCCCTGCAATTTTCGCACACAAGGTCACAAAGCTTTTTTGCATCGCCGCGTTCCGGAATTCTTACAATGACTTTTTTGCCGGACCGCTCGGAAAGATATGCTTCAAGCAAAGCTTTCTCGGATTCTTCGGTATCAAATCCGAGTAAAATCTCCTTCGGTATATACTCTCTTCCCGAATATATCTCGCATATCGCAGATATAATATTATCACTCTCAGCAATACAATCCGCACCAAAAAGAATATGACTTCTGTCGATTACATACCCGTCTCTTATATAAAAAACTCCGACTGCAGTATACATTTCATCTTTCCATATGCCAAAAACATCGTATTCCGTATCCGGAGAACTCACGACCTTCTGCTTCTGCCAAAGATTCGCAAGCACACGAATTCTGTCACGGTAAACCGCCGCGGCCTCATACAGCATTTTTTCCGAGGCTTCGTTCATTTTTTTTGTAAGGGAACGTTTAACATCAGAAAATGATCCTTTCAGAAATACAAGCACCTCACGTATTAATTCATTGTATTCCTCCTCGGATATACTGCCGCTGCACGGGGCGCAGCAGCGTTTCATCTGGCTGTAAAGACACGGTCTCTCTTTTCCTATATCGCGCGGAAATTCTCTTTTGCACGAAGGTATTCCGAACGTGCTTTGTACAGTTCTCAAAATAGTATACGCCGCATCCATTCCCGAATACGGTCCGAAATATTTTGCTTTATCCGCGCTGCGCGTACGTGTTACGGTAACAGAGGGATACCTTTCTCCAACATTTACTTTTATATATGGGTAGCTTTTGCTGTCTTTAAGACGAATATTATACTTGGGTGAATGAACCTTTATAAGCTTGTTCTCAAGAGCCAGAGCTTCAATTTCGGTATCGGTAATAATATATTCAAAATCATAAACCGCGCGCACCATATGCTCGGTTTTTATATTATTTTTAGCCGCAGGAGAAAAATACTGGCTCAGTCTGTTATGAAGTGCCTTTGATTTCCCGACGTAGATGATTTTTCCGGATTTATCGTGCATTATATACACACCCGGAACAAAAGGTATATCGAGCGCCTTTAAGTGAAGTCTTTTTTTTCTTTCTTCTTCGCTCTCAAATTTATAATCATAATTTTTATCAGCATCTGCCATTTATACAACTACTCCCATATAATACTGTGCCATGATAAAAAAGCAACCGCAGACGCTGTAACAGACTCTGCGGTCAATGCTTTTCAGGCGCAGGACGCCAAAAGATATTATGCCTCTGTTTTACGCTTTGACTCTCTCAAAGCAGTTTATTCGTCGAAGTCGGAAGTAATAAGCTCACAGAGTCCGTCAAGAGCATCCGACTCATCGCTTCCGTCAGCAATAAGAGTAATTGTCATTCCCTTTACAACTCCAAGCGAAAGAACTCCGAGAAGACTTTTTGCATTGACCCGCCGATCCTCTTTTTCAACCCATATCGAACTCTTGTAAGAATTGGCTTTCTGAATGAAAAATGTCGCAGGACGCGCATGAAGTCCTATGTTGTTTATTATAGTAACATTACGTGAAACCATACTTTTTTACTCCCATCAATTCTACAGATTACACAGCATGAACTTACTTGTATACCGGATCAATTTTTATTCAGAGCAAATAAATCATACTGCGCTATGTATCTGATAATTCATATAATATATTATAACAAAGCTTTTACCGAAAATCAAGTATGACAAAAATGTTTTTTAATTTTTTTATTTTTCTACAATTATCTTCTCAGTCGCCGTAAAACCGCCGTTACAGTATAAATAAAGGACCGCATAAATAAAAATACGTCAATCAACCGATTCCACAGCCATGACAGTAGCGGAAAGAACGACGCTTTCATTATGGACGGTTATTGTAAGTCCGGGGGCAAGATAATTAGTTCCGCCAAGCATAAACCCCTTTTCTGTCATTAATCCGGAAGCATCTAATGTGCATTTAAGATCATATGCAAGCTCACTGTAGTTTTTTATAATAGCACCGTCGTTTCTTTCACTGTAAACCACAGCCGGAGTCACTTCCTTGCGTATAATCTCTCCCACTAAATTTTCAGACTGATCCCAGATAAATGAATCTCCCTCGGAAACCGCATTGCACGCTTCCTCGCGGATAGACCGTACAAGCAGCGTAATTCTTACATTATCTTCGGATGACGCCTTTCCTATTTTATCGGCTATATCATACCTGACTATAACGGCGACAGCTATTGCCAATACCATTATTACAATCAGTAAATCTATTATATTGAAATGAGGCTTTTTATTTACTTTATCATTCGGTGACATTTTAATATTTACCCATATCCTCGTAAAACAAAGGAATCCTTTCTTAAGTAATATAACTTAGTCAAGAGATGTTCCCCGCCTCCAAAGGCGGCTGGGGGACAATTTGCATTAAGAGGGAATACAGTCTCCCGCTTAATGATCAGCTGCGCCGCACTTTCCGTGCCTTATGACGGAACAGATCCCTTATTGAATCAGCCGCCCGCATTGACGACAGGATCAATTATCTGAATAGATTTGCACGGGCCCTCATAGCAAAGATTCGGCAAACGGAAATGAATGTTGGGTCCAATCTGAAGGTTAACCCCGTTTACTTCATACCCTATACCTGCGGGAACAGCCTCCGCCTCAACGGTTATAATCATAGAAAGGTAATCAGGATAGCTGACATAAACAAGCTCTCCGGTATCCCTGTTTACCGAAGGAAACTTTTCGTCAGAGCATCTCACATCAACAACGGTTCCGATACTTTCCATAGTGGTATAATCTATAAAATCGTCCCCGATTTCCACGTTATCCTTCCATTCCTCGCGAAGATGCACAATTTCAACCTGATACTGAATTGTTACAGCCTCGTCTTTAGACGATATATTAATCTGAGGCGACAGAATAATATAGCCAAGTACTGCCACCGCGGCAACAATTATTAAAATTAAGATAACGTCGATAAAATTTATACGCATTTTTTTACGCCCGGAGGACGTTCTAACACTCGTGTCCTTATCCATTGACTTAATTCCTTTCGATTCAATAAGAGCTTAAAGCCGTCAAATTTTATAATTGCCCATCCTGATATAAACGATCTGTACGAGCCGTTCTGCCTATCGCCGCCGTAAGCCCTATTATCAGCCAGAATAACAGGAATATACGATAATTATACCACACGTAGTCGGTAACCCCCTGAAGAAGAACGGCAAATACTCCGCAAAAACCGGCCGCAGAAAAAAGCTTCATGCGTTTTTCATATTTCTCGCTGTAGGTATATATTCCCTTTTTGCTGCAGAAAAAGCTGAATGATCCCCGTGCAAAAAGTACGATAAGAATGAAAAAAACAATCAGCGCAACAATTCCGGTTTCGGCGGTAATCTGAAAGTAAAGATTGTGCGAATGCGGAGCAAGCTCGATACCCGCATAAGAGTATCTGGGATAAACTTTTGAAAAGGCGCCTTCGCCGATTCCGATTCCCGAATAAAAATAATCCTTCAGCATTTTAGATACTCCGCGCCATATACTGACACGATACGAAGTTGACGAATCGCCGAGATTTCCGATGCTTGTGAACCTTGATACAATATTATCAGGCAAAACAAACGGAAGTACGGGAACGGCAAGCAGTCCAAACATACCTGCGACCATAAATTTTCTCGACCATATTAGCACAAACACTATTGCAGCAACCATAAAGCCAAGCCACGCTCCGCGCGACCACGTAAATATCAGACAGATAGCAAGCGAGGCAAATGTCAAAGGATAAAACGCCTTCTCTGTTTTACTTTCCGAAGTTATAAGCATTGCCGCGGCAAACGGGAGCATTAAAATAAGATACTCAGCCAAAACATTCGGATTTGCAAAGGTTGATACAACCCGTCCCGATATATCCGAAAACATGGACGTATCCTGCCACAATGAATCAGCGCTTCCCGTCACATACTGAAGTACGCCGATAAGCGACACAAAAAGGGAGGACAGCAGCATTCCGTGTATGCAGCGCAAAAGCTTTTCGGTAGTATTGACAAGATTTACAACGAGAATATAAGAAAGCATAAAACACACAAAAACCATAGAAGCTTTAGATGACGACGTCATATCGGCCGAAACAACTCCGCCGAGAATATATATTCCCATAAAAATAAGAAGCATTATATCAAACCGCTCAAATTTTATTGTGCGCTTTCCGCGAAGGAGCTTTATAACAAAAGCAAAAAATGTCCACAACGTAAGGCCGACAAGCATCATCGTTGTCAGAAAAGGAAGCGCGGTTATTATAAGAATAACACCGATTTCAGGATACAGCAGTACAATATACATAGCCGCTATACCGGCAAGCGCTATAATTGTAATATACGGCTCAACGATAAATGAAAGAGCTCCCAGCAGCAAACCGGCGGCGCACGCTGTATAGCCTTTGTGTTTTTTTCCGTTCGAGGGTATATCATTGCGCCTGAAGCCAAAAAATTTGAACAGAATAAAATCCGACAATCGGCTTTCGCACAGAGCTTCTCCGACGGTTTTATCCGAAAAGAGCATAATTACGGCAAAAACAATCATTCCGATTCCGACGCACAGACAGCCTACGTCAAACAGTTCTCCCGATTGCTGCCCTCTTATAAACGAGGATAAGCATGTAACGAGACCAAAGGAAAGTGAGAATATCCCATAGTACTTGAACGTTTTGACAAGAAGAGAATTCATAAATTTAGAAAAAATACGGAGCAGCAAGCTCTGTTCGAACCCACGCATAAAAAACCGCTTTGTTTTTATGGAAAATACTATCTTTAATTTACCGTTTTCATTGTTATCCGAACTTTCAGGTCTTCCCGAATATTCTTGCGTATCCTGTCCTGTCAGTATTCTGCCTATCAGACTTTCACCGATGCATTTATAAATCCAGTCGGTAAAGCGCGAAAGCACACCTATTATCAGACTGCCGGAAAAAAGCTTTATAAATCTATCTTTTCTTGTCATTTTTGCTTCATGATTAATAACAATCACCCGTCCCTTCTCTGTATATTCACATCGCCAATTCAAAACCGCACATCTTAATCCGCAAAATCAGTCATGCTCTCTATCCTTAAAGGAAACATGAAAAACTTTAAGCGATATCAAATACGCGGCAGCAGCCGGAATAAACGTTATTACACATATAATCAAATTGTATTTCGTTTCGCTGCCGTACGGATTGAGTCCTCCGGTAAAACAGGAGATAATCCAAAGAGTACACCACACCGCAGCCGCACAAAGCAGAGTGCAGAGAACAAGCTTAGCCGCCTGAAAACCGAAATCAGCATTGAAAAGTCCTTTGATTCTTCTCGCCGCTCCCGCGGTAATCACCGCGGCCGCAGCATAATAACCGATAACCGTTGCAGCTGCCACCGAATTGACGCCCCAGAGCTCAGTAACCCCTGATTTCACGAACAAAAATGAAACGGCAACATCAACAATTATTCCTACTATAGCCGCCCTCATCGGTACCTTTCCGAGATTTTTAGAATAAAACACACGGCTGCCGAGCTCCATAATGGCAAAGGCCGGCATTGCGGCAATTAATATTCTGAAAGCGCCGGCAGAACCGCAAGCACCGGCAGCAGTAAACTCGCCTCTCATATAAAGCGCAGCTATAATCTGCGGGGAAAGAAACATTGCAAATGCCATAAACGGAAGCACAAGCGCAAAAACCGAAAGCACCCCCGTCCTGACCGTTCTGTTAAACGCCTTATCATCACCAAACGCGGAAAACCGCGAAAGTTCAGGAAAAGCATAGTTGCAGATAGAATATGTGAGGGTTCCCGCAAACATGGTAAATGCGGTATTGGCATAATCGTAAATTGTAACAGCGCCGTCGACGGAAACAAAAGATGTAAAAACCATCGCCGAAAGCAGAGCCGCAGGAATAAACCATGAGCCGACCATAATCGAAGGCGCAAGCTTTATTGCTTTTTTCATTTCGGGGGTTCTGATATTTAAAATCGGCTTATATCTGAACCCTCTTTTAAGCAAAGGAATAAGCAATGTGAGAAGCTGAAGAAACCACCCCACAAGATAAGCAATAGCCAGACCGTAAATCCTGTTTTCTCCGAGAAGTCCGTCGAAAAACAAAAAATAAATAATTACGGCAGCATTGTAAAGCGCCGAAATCATCGCAGGGAGAAGATACTCTCCCCTTGACTGCATAACACCGGTAAGCGTATACGCCGTTCCGGTGAAAATAATCATCGGAAACATAATACGCATAAGTCTGACGGTAAGAACCTTTGTTTCGGCGTCAAGTCCCAAAACGCCCACTATTGCATCAGCAAATACTATACCGAGAAACGCAAGAATTCCCGCTCCGAGCAGCACAAGATTGAAAAAGCTGCACGCAAATTCATCCGCCTCTTCCGAAATACTTCCGTCCTCACGACGTTTAAAGCTGTTATAAACCGGAATAAAGCATCCCGAAATTGCAGTGGCAAACAAGAGGTCGAAAAATGTAAGCGGTATGTGCGACGCCTCCGAAAATGCATTTGACAGCATACCTGCCCCGTAATAATTAGCCATAAGAACAGAGCGCAAAAGTCCGAGGCCTTTTGCAACCACAGTCGCAAGCATCATCAGTGCGACCGTACCCGACGCGCCGAGCTTGTGTTTAGATTTTATATTTGCATTGTCACTTTTCATAAAATACCATCCGTAAAAGTATAACTCTTTTTCACTTCAGTTTTCCTGACCGCATATATTCTAACCGTTTCCGAAAAATCAATAAATCATATCCGGCCTGTTTTTCATAGTCAGTTCCAAAGCCGCTTTATACCTCCAGCACTCTATCTCCGCATGATTTCCGCCGAGCAAAACCTCAGGAACTCTCATACCGCGGAAATTCTCCGGTCTCGTATACTGGGGATATTCCAGCATACCGCACGAAACACTTTCCTTTTCATAACATTCCGGATCGGAAAGCACGCCTCTGCAAAGCCGTGAAACACAGTCAATCAAAGTACACGCGGGCAGTTCTCCTCCGGTAAGAATATAATCTCCGACAGATATTTCCTCATCAACGACCTCGTCAATTGCTCTTCTGTCGATCCCTTCATAGTGTCCGCATATTATAATTAACCGCTCATATTTTGCAAGCATTTCAGCTTTTTTCTGAGTAAAAACTCCTCCCTGAGGAGACATATAGACGGTCCTCGTTTCCATATCGGGCGCACGGCTCAAAACCTCGGCATGACAGTCACATACGGGCTCCGGAGAAATAAGCATTCCCCTGCCGCCTCCGTACGGAGTATCATCGACGCGACGGTGCTTGTCCCTGCTGTAATCTCTCAGCTGATGGGTATACAGTTCAATCGCACCGCTTTTTCTCGCCCTGCCTATTATACTTTCTCCGAGAACATTCTCAATCATTTCAGGAAACAAAGTTATAACGTCAAATCTCATCAAGCAGTCCCTCGATAGGCCGAATATAAACTCCGCTGTCCAAATCAACATGGTCTATAAATTGCTTCACATCCGGAATATACCGTATCACCCCGGTATCCTGCCCGCCGCTCTCATGTGAAATAACGCTAACCGCATACAGCTTTTGAGCAGATGAGCAGATATAGTCGCATACCTTTCCGTAAACAGTACCGTCCTCCGCGTCAATTACCGGCAGGCCGATTAAATCACAGATGAAAACAGATCCCTCTTCGCACGGAATATCGCTGCGCACAGCATATACAAGTGCGCCTTTGTACTTAAGAGCTTCATCGAGTGTATCAATTCCCCGAAGCTTCATCACAGCATGCCTTTTGCTTACAAATGAACTCTCTTTGTCAAGCCTAATGTATTCGCCGCTTTTTTTCTTTATAAATATCTTGGGCAAAGACGAAAGCACCGCAGGAGTATCGCACCAGGATTCTATTTTTACCGAGCCCTTTACTCCATGCGTGTTTACTATTTTTCCGGCCTCAATATAAACGGAAAAACGTTTATCGTCCGTAAAGACAGTATCGTTTTTTTCAGCCATATAAATTTATCCTTGATTTTCATACAAATATTAAAAAGCATAATCTGTATATATATACAAATATATACATGATACTAATCGCTTTATTATATACCATATCGTCTTAAAATGCAAGGATTTTTTGTATTTTTATTAGCAGAAGGAAATTTAATATGTTGTAATACATATAAAGAAATGTGTCCGCGCCTATTATCATAGCGGATTATATCAAAAACCTTCCATTCATTTACAGCAATATTACATGTACAAACAGTTTTTTACTTAAATATTGTGTCAAATATAACGAAAAAAATTGTAAATAACTATTTACAAAACGTAATTTATGGTTTATAATAATAAATATGGAAGCGGCCGCGCTTTTCAAAAAATAACCTATATAATGATTGGAGCGAAAAATGGACAGACAAAGTACAGATATTTTCGATACATACACCAAGATAAAGAATAATATCGGACATGTAATCGTCGGTAAGCAGGAAATAATAGACCTTATGATAATTTCTCTGTTTTGCGGCGGACATATGTTGCTTGAGGATGTACCGGGAACGGGAAAAACAATGCTTATTAAATCGCTCGCGGCGTCAATCGACTGCAGCTCCAAGCGAATTCAATTTACGCCTGACCTCCTTCCTTCGGACATAACCGGAATCAACTATTTTAACATTAAAAAGTCAGAATTCGAGTTTGTTCCCGGTCCCGTATTTTCAAATATTCTTCTCGCGGATGAAATCAACCGCGCAACTCCCAAGACACAGTCCGGACTTCTTGAATGTATGGAAGAACACCAGACATCCATAGACGGAAAAACATACCGTCTCGACGAACCGTTTATGGTTGTAGCGACACAAAACCCTGTCGAAAACGCAGGCGTGTATCCGCTACCCGAAGCTCAGCTCGACCGTTTTCTCGTTAAAGCCTCTATGAATTACCCCTCTCATGAAGAAGGTATCGGCATTATAGAGAGGTTTGATGCTTCAAATCCAATAGAAAATCTAAAGCCTGCCGTCTCAAAGGAGGATGTGATTTCGGCTCAGGACGGGTTAAATTCAATTTTTATACACAGAGATCTCATCGACTATATAGTAACAATCTGCGAAATGACAAGGGACTATGAAAATGTGCTTTTGGGCGTAAGTCCGAGAGGCTCTCAAAGCCTCGTCAGAGCCTCAAAAGGATTTGCCGCAATCGACGGAAGAGCCTTTGTAAAACCGGACGACATAAAAAAGGCAGCTGTTCCGGTTCTTGCCCATCGTCTCATGCTCTCAAGCTCTGCGCGTATCAGAAAAGACGCTCAAAAAACCGTTATTAACGACATACTTGACAGAACAACGGTTCCGACAGAAAAATCACTCGGAGCCTGGTCGGGAAAATGAAATTTTTAAACTTTATAGTCAAAAATGCCGAGTATATTTTTGCCGCTGCTTTAATTATTGCTTTTTTGCTGTTTCTTGTGTGGCTTTACATTAAGCTTCGCGAATCCATGATAGGAAAACTCGTATATTCAAGAAGCTTTTCCGAAACCGGAGTTTATGAGGGCGAACACGTAATAATGACGGAAACACTCTATAATCCTACTCTGCTTCCGATTTTTGCAGTCGGCATAGAAAGCTATTATTATAACGGCATACGTATTAAGGACTGTGAATTTGATCCTAAAAAAGCAATGCAGTATTATATAAGCCGGTTTACAATAATGCCCTTTCAGCAGATAAAGCGTTCGCACGAAGTGCTTTGCGCAAATCGCGGCTATTATACTCTTGAAACAGTAAGCATTTATTATAACAAAAACACAAGATATATAGACGCTCCGGCTGAGCTTTACATATATCCGCGGATTATTCCGCTGACCGACCGTGCGGAGCCTGTCAACGTCTATCAGGGAGATTCCCTGTCAAGAAGGCATTTGATAAACGATCCGTTTTCTTTCAGCGGAATAAGGCAGTATTCACCCGGAGATCCGTTCAACAGCATTAACTTCAAAGCAACCGCAAAAACCGGAGCGACTAACATATCGGATTTTCGGGTAAACAACCGAGATTTTTGTTCCAACCGGACTTTTATGGTTTATCTGAACTTTCAAACCTCAATAGGAGAAACAATAGCCACTCCGACCTACAACAAAATGATGGAGCTCGGCATGTCGTACGCTTCCGATATGATTCGGGAAGCAGCTTACAACGGACACAGGGCAGGTTTTGCGTCAAATCCCGTAACAGTAGACGGAAATGATGCCCTCCGTTTTCCTATAGAAAGCGGAGATACACACCTTGTTGAGATACTAAAACAACTGGCTAAAGTAAGAAACCGTGCAGGAATCTCCTTCCACAGTCTCATTGAACAGGATATAAAAAACGGTCTTTCAGAAACTGAAATATATGTTCTGACTCCTTTTGTCGATGCTGATATGGAAAGACTGTTTTACAATCTCAGAATGCTTGAAAATACTGTATGCGTAGTAAATCTCGCTGAGCATGTAAGCAATATACGTGAAAAGGAAGATTTTGAAGCACGCATGAAATGGTATCGCGGCGACGATCTAAAGGAGAAAAACGCTAAAGGACAAGGCAAACCGAAAAAACGAATAAGAAAATAAATATACGAGTTTTCGGTTCATAATCTTTTTATATTAAATTCTAATTTATACGTTAACATTCTTTGTGTCAAAGCACAAAGCGGCCGAAGCTTTTTATTCGGCTGCACAAGAGAGGAATTATCGTACCGATGAAAGAAAAATTTTCGGATAAACCCAATAAGCTCAATAAAGTCAATAAAGCAAGGCTGATAAAAACCGTTCTGTCCGGAGTGCTCACCGTTATATTTTACTATATTCAGTATTATATATCAAAGAGAGAGGACTACTCGGAGCTCAGATACCTGCGGCAGGCTTTTTTTGTCCTGATGCTGATTTCCGCAATCTTTTTTATAATCTTTTTATGGAAGCTGTTTCCAAAAAAACTGTTTATCAGCTATGGAAGAATTTTCATGAATGCTCTCGGTATATCCGGAGCAATTGAAAAAATATACAAAAAGCTTCATGAAATTTTCGGACTTCCCGACAAGGGTTCTATGCGCGGAATTAAAGATAAAAAAAGCTTTATTGTAGACAATCCGCTGAAGCGTATATTAAAAAAGCGTTCAGATTCGGAAGATAAAACGAAGCTTAAATGGAAAGAGCTTGAAACAAATCAAGCACGAATCCGATATATTTACGCAATGTATATCCGAAAATCCATAAAAGAAGGTTTTCATTTTGACGCATCAAAAACGCCGGATGAACTGTCTCATAAGCTAAGACTTAACGATGAATCGGAAAAGCTGTTCGGCATGTATGTCGGAGCCCGTTACTCGGACGGAAGCTTTAAAATAGATGACGACGATGTTGACAGCGCAGCAAGACTTGTAAGCAAAAACGGAAAAATCACTTAACCGGAAATCCGCGTTAAATGTTACGGAGAAAACTCATAAATTAAATGACAGAGTTTGAATCAATAAATCATAGAAAGACGGCGCCGAAAAGCCGCTTGTCATCACCGAAAAACAGCATATCAGCTTCGGTATTACAGATAATTAAAGACGCCGCTGAAATAAATATATTCGAAAAAGCGGTATTCTCAAAGCCTGGTGACAAGACCGTAAAAAAAACAGTCCTTACTCTTTTTTACGGGAACATTAATAACGCAAAGAAAGAAAAAAACATTGAAAAAAAAATCTCCGTCATGCTTGAAATATTCAAGCATGACGGTAAGGTTTTTCATCAAAATTCAGAACTTTCACATCTAAGCAGTATCATTGAAAAAATGATGTCCGAAAACAGGCAGTGTGATATTATAACAACCTGCGGGATATGCACCGCAATGGTTTCAAAAAAAGGAAAAGTACACATTTCGGACAATATCAGGCGTAACACTGTCTCAGAAAGAGCCGTGATATCAGAACACAACCGAATAAAAAATCATCTTCTCTCTCCGGAAGCTCCGTTTTTGTATCCGCTCGGAATTACAGACCGAAACGGACGTATTCTCGATAAGAGGAGAGCAAAATACAAACAGATTAATCGCTTTCTCGAAATGGTAGACGATGTTTATAACGAGCTGCCCGAAAACGGAACCCTGACGGTCTGCGACTTATGCTGCGGTAAAAGCGTTCTTGCATTTGCGGTATACTGGTATCTTACGGAGTACAGAAAGAGAAAAACCGAAATGTACGGCGTTGATCTGAAGGAGGACGTTATAAATCTTGAAGCCGAAATTGCCGAAAAACTGAATTATCGCGGTATGCATTTTATATGTCAGAATGTAGAAAAATTTGTGCCGCCGGAAAAGCCTTCAATGATTTTATCTCTCCATGCATGCGATACGGCAACCGATCTTGTTCTGGCACTCGCGGTAAAATACAGAACTGATGTTATTTTATCTACTCCGTGCTGCCATCATGAAATTTTTCATCAGACAGAAAAAGTTCCGGATGAGCTGTCAGCCGCGTTTGACGGCCGATCCATACTAAGACAAAAATTTGCTGACGCTCTCACTGACGGACTTCGCGCCGCGCGTCTTGAAATTGAGGGATATATCGTAAATACCGCGGAGCTCGTGGATCCGGACAATACTCCTAAAAATGTACTCATAAGAGCTGTAAGAAAAAGAAAAATCAGTGACGAAGAAAAAAACGCTCTCCGCAGAAACTACGATAAATGCTGCGAATTTTTCGGTATTTCTCCGTCACTTGACAAACTGATTTGAATAGTTCTAACCAATTAACGCAGGGTAGCTCTTGTAAAAAGACGTTTCAGTCCCCTGAAATTGAACGGAATTAAAGGATATAAATATCCTCTTCCTCCGGGGACAGTCTTATTTGTTACAATCAGCACAAACATCACAACAAAACCTGCGATAAATCCCCATAATCCGAACAGTGCGGTTAATGTCAGCGTAATCAGCCTCATGAATTTATTTGCATATCCAAGTTCATAGCTTGGCTGCGCGAAGCTGGCAAGTGCGGAAAAAGATATAAGCAGTATTATCTGCGGAACAAAAAGTCCCATTTGAACCGCAAAATCACCGAGTATCAGTCCGGCAACAATGCTAAACGAATTTGAGAGAGCGTTAGGTGTATTAAGGGACGCAAGCTTCAATCCGTCAACCATAAGTTCCCCCATAAGCAGCTGAAAATATATAGGTAAGGAGTAGCTTTCCTTAGGCAGTATAAATGACAGCCATTCCGGAAGAATTTCTGCATTCTGTATCAGCAGATACCAAAGCGGCGGCAAAATCAAAGAGGTAAGAATCGTCAGCAGCCTCACAGTCCTCAGATATGTTCCCACGACAGCCGGAAAATAATAGTCATCGCTTTCCTGAAGGAAATCAAAAATTGATGTCGGAAGTATCATTACAGACGGTGTGTTATCACATATAATTTCAACACTTCCCTCCATAAGCATTGCTGCAGCGGCGTCAGGTCTTTCTGTATAGCGTATTTTTGGGAAAGGATTAAATCTTCTTTTATCTGCTATAAGCTCTCCGAGGCTTTCCTGTTGAAGATTCAGCGCACCGATTTTTATCGACCCAAGCTTTTTTCTAACAGCATCGACAAGCTTTTTCTCAGCTCTGCCCTCTATATATGTCAGAACAATATCTGTTTGCGTAAGTTCCCCTATGGAAAAAACCTCTGTCCTGAGCTTAGGATCACGTACACGACGGCGAATTAAGGTAGTGTTGAAAATCAATGTCTCACAAAATCCGTCGTGAGGACCTCTAAGAACCTTATCCTTTTCCGGTTCGGCAATTCCACGCGACGGATATTCGCGGGTATCGATCATAAAGGCGTCATCGCTTCCGTCGATTATAAATATCGCCTGACCGCTGAGAACTGCCTTTATAAGCGTATTTATGTCACGTGTCTTTTCGAACTCCATATAAGGAAGGTTTTCGGTAACCGCTTCCAGAGAAGACGCTCCAAGCATATGTTCGAATATTTTTGCCATAGATGTATCCTTTGTAAAACCGTCTATATAGTAAAATGTAACCTCGGGAGCATATGTCAATGTAAAGCTGCGTTTTAGAATATCAAAGCTCTTATCAGGCTCAAGCACTGCCTCTATATCTTTTTTGTATTCGCTGTATGCCGACATAAATTATACCTCTCTCCTTCCTCTTAGATGAAGGCAAAATGTTATTTATATACCGAATTTATTATTAACAACGATACGCTATATTATTCTACAATATTATTTATATATTTTATATTTAAAGAAAGGGTTTGTAAAATGAATAAAACAGATTGGTTTGGTTATGAACAATTAAATTTTGAAGTGGGAGAAAGAGAAAGCTTTATAGTATGCCCCAAAAAGCCGCTGAACGGAAATCCATGGGTATGGCGCACCGAATTTTTCGGAGCTTTTGACACTGTAGACAGAGCTTTACTTGAAAAGGGATATTTCCTTGCTTATCATAAAGTAAGCGATATGTACGGAAATCCCGAATCAGTGGAAATGCTTCATGAATTCTATCTCACCTGCATCAATGAATACAAACTTTCAAAAAAGCCCGTGCTGTTCGGATTCAGCCGCGGAGGACTGTATGCAGTTAACTTTGCGGCAAAATATCCCGACTGCACCGGAGAATTATATCTTGACGCTCCTGTTACCGACATACTTTCATGGCCCGGACGGTTCAGCGAAAGCGCAGAGTGGAAACAGTGTCTTGAATGCTACGGACTTACCAATGAAACCGCAGAGAGATTTTCACAAAATCCAAATGATTTTGCGGAAAAAAACGCAAAGGACGGAATTCCGGTTATAATTGTCGCCGGAGATTCGGACAGCGTGGTTCCCTTCTCTCAGAACGGCGCTGTTTATCTTGAAAATTATAAAAAATACAGCGACACAATTGAATCCATAGTAAAGCCGGGATGCGATCATCATCCGCACAGTCTCTCAGATCCATCTCCGGTTGTAGATTTCATTGAAAAGTATGCGTCTGTAAGAGGCGTAAGAATGTAGTGTAACATAAGGATACGATAAGCTTATGAGTATAGTAAGACCACCGGATTGCTGCTATATATACCACGATGGAAAAACAGAGCTGTACATATCCGAAGAAAAGTCGAAAGATTTGACAGTCTCATTTGAGCCTACAGCAGATAAAAAAGGGATCGAGGTTTTAATAGATGCCGAAAATACATATCTCAGGCTTCTAAGACTTCGTTGGAATTTTACTGCCTCAGAGGAATTATCACTGCAGAACGGCTTTGACTCTGTCAGAGTATTCAGTGAAGGCGGTTGTGGCTTTATACCGTCCGCCTTTCACGGAATAGAACCAGATACTGTTATGCCGTTTTACTTCTATGTAACAAACAGTTCCGATCTTGCTTTCAGACATGGCAGATTTATGCAAAAGAAAACATATGCTTTCGGAGTCAAAACGGCTCCGTCAGCATATCCCTTTTGGCAGCTTGACAGCTTCGGAGTCACCCTTTGGCTTGACTTTCGCTGCGGAGGAAATGCCCTTCACATATGCGGCAGAAAATTACATGCTGCCGTGGTACTAAACGAATCATACGAGAATATAAGCACATTCAATGCTGCTAAATTATTTTCGAAGGAAATGTGCAGGTCAAATCTTCCCGTATATGGTTTGGTTTACGGTATTCAACATACATTATGCGGTGAAGAAAATAAAGCCGTAAAAAACGCAAAGGAAAATATCTTAGCTCTTCAGAGAATGTCAAATTCACTTGCATTTGAGCCTCACATGATATTAAAAAATCCGCATGATATCCTTTCGATTGAAAAGCTAAAGATGTTAGCCTCATATATTAAAGCTCACAAAGCAATTCCGGGTTATATATACTGCCCGAACGGCAAAAGCAATATAACATATCTCAGCCGATGTGACGGATATTCGGTCCCGGATATTTCAAATACGAATGTATGCAATATAATTTACAATGATTTGAAGAAAATTATATATGCAGGCTTTCGTTTTATAGGTATTGATTTTAATTCTTTTGATCTTTTCGGAACAGATCAGGGCCTGTTCTCCGCTATGACACCGAATGCAGATTATCGTCTCGGCAATGAGAAAAAAACATCTGCGGAGATAACAAAAGATTTTTTTCGCGGAATAAGGGACCTGATCAATGAGGAATGTGACAGACTCGGCGTAAATATAAATTTCTGTATTCTTAATGCAGTTCCTCATCTGTGCTGTGAAAGCGCAAACCTTCTGGGAACACGCTCGGATTATAAAAAATATGATTGTATTACGTCAATTAAAAAAATAGCCGGATCTCTGATTCCGGCATTGATGAAAAATAATCAAGGCGGAAACTTCTTAACGGAAATACCTTTTTCACTTCCATCCTCCGCAAGAGAACTTACTCACAGATATATTAAGCTGATAGCCAAAAGCGGCATTTCCCTTATTTCCGAATTCGATATTAATTACAGCTCCGCCGCGCAAATCAGAGATTTGTCACACGCATTTTCAACAGTATGTTCTCTAAACAACGATCTTGTACCTCTTGATTTTACCGAAACATCTTTTCCGATAAGATGGGTACACAATGAGCGGGAATTTACTTTTTACGGCAGTCCCGAAGAAGGCTTTGACTATTGCGGAAAATGGAATCTGTAAACAATAAAAATATGTTGACAACTGTCAAGATACTTGCATATTATTACGTAAAACCATTTATTATAAAATATGGAAAGGCATATTTTTAAGTGAAAAATTATCGCAAAAACAACCCGAATTTATCCCGGCAAAAAAACTGTAATGAAAATACAATCGGTCAAAGCAATTACAGCGGTAACGAAGCATGCAATGATAAATCATACGAACTAATTCAGGCGACAATTATAAGAAGCATCAGCGGCAAATTTGCAGTAATGGACAAGTATAAAAATCAATATTCATGTTCTGCAAGAGGAATATTCAGATATGATAAAATAAAACCCCTTCCGGGCGATAAAGTTCTCATCAATGTAAGCGAACGCGATAGAACGGAGGGTAACCTCAGCAGTGATGACGGAAGCAACGGTATCATTGAAAAAATACTTCCGCGGAAGAATGCACTTATAAGACCTCCGCTTGCAAATCTTGACAAGCTTTTTGTAATTATTTCTTCGGCATATCCGTCTCCGTCCACAACTATAACGGACAAGCTCATCACTATTGCGGAATTTAATATGATAGAACCGATAATTATAGTTTCAAAAGCCGATCTTGATGAAAAAAGCTCCGACCGAATAAAAAAAATATATAGGCAATGCGGATTTACAGTTTTTGAAACAAGTTCGGAAAACAAAACCGGCATTTCTGATTTACTGTCATACATTTCTCAGGCATGCAGAAATGAAACCAGCTCATTTGCGGGAGTATCGGGTGCGGGAAAATCCACTCTTATGAATACGCTCTTTCCGTCGCTTAGCCTTGAAACAGGCAAGCTTTCGGAGAAAATCGGAAGAGGAAAAAACACAACAAGGGTATCCGAGCTGTTTCCGCTATATACACTGCTGCCGACGGTAAATAACTGTGAAGGATTTATAGCAGACACGCCAGGATTCTCTATGATAGATTTTACCAGATTCGATTTTTACAAGCTTGAAGATCTTCCATATACATTCAGAGAATTCAAACTTGTACTCGAAAATAATAAATGCCTCTATAAAAACTGTACCCACACAAAAGAGGACGGATGTGCCATTATAGAAGCAGTAAAAAACGGAGATATACCGCAGGAAAGACATCAGAGCTATCTTGAAATATATTCTGTCCTCAAAAACAAACATGACTGGGACTGACCGTATTAACGGAACTGTCAGTCCAAACAAAACATTTTAATGCCGATACGATTCGCCGAAATACCATTTCATGCATTCTTCAAAATTTTCTTTCGTTAAAATAAAGGCTGAAAGCCCCGATACGGGACTTTCAGCCTTTATTGACCTCTGTCAGAAGCTCTCTGACAAATTCGGCAGAAAGCTGCGACGCCATTTTACAGTTTTTCTCAAATTCGCTTACTCCTCTACGACTCGGAGTATCGGTGATTGTACGCACCGAAATAAACGGAGTCTGATTCACATAACACACATGAGCAATAGCTGCAGTTTCCATATCAACAGTAAAAGGCGAATACACCGCATTTATTTTATCTCTGTTTTCATCGGTTATGAATTGCTCACCTGTCACCATTCTTCCAAATACAATCTTACGGTCACAGTCCTTTTTATCAATTACTCTTTGAGCGGCATCAAGCAGGTTATCGTCAGCTTTAAAATATACCGATTTAAGCCACGGGTGAAAATCCGTCAAAATATCATCACCAACATCGTGGTAAGCGGTTTCGTTAGAAATAACCGTATCGAAAACTTCAAGATCCCTTTTCATACCTCCGGCAGTACCGGAATTTATAATGCAATTACAGCTGAATATATCAATTAATAACTGAGACGCGATAGCCGCGTTGACTTTACCAACACCTGAATAAAGTGCTATGACATTTTTACCTTCAATTTTACCGCAATAAAAATTGAGCATAGCCTTTTCAACGATTATACAGTCCTTAAACATCGGAATGAAGGGAGTGAATTCGCTGTCTCCTGCACATATAATTCCAAATTTCATATGTATCATTCCTTTCATATACAAACCTGATTTCGGAATATTTATTTTCCGGGAAATATTTTACGCTAACAAATAGAAATATATAAGAATTATTACTCCAAGAATTATCCTGTACCATCCGAACACTTTAAAATCATGTTTTCTTATATAATTCATCAGGAATTTTACGACAATGAGAGAAACCACAAAAGCAACTAACATTCCCAAAAGTGTAATACACAACTCTAAAGCGGTAAATCCAAACCCAAATTTTATTATTTTAATTGCACTGAGTCCGAACATAACCGGAACCGCCAGGAAAAAAGTAAATTCTGCCGCCGCAACACGCGAAACGCCGATGAGAAGAGCACCTATTATTGTAGAACCGGACCGTGATGTTCCCGGAATAATCGAAAGCACCTGAAATATGCCTATTAAAAATGCTGTCATATATGTAATGTCGTCAATGGTTTCAATTTTGGGCTTACGCTTTTTATTAAAGATTTCAATAAGAATAAATGCTACTCCATATAAAATCAAAGCCGAAGCAATAATTTCCGGAGTCTGAAAATGCGCTTCGATATAATCGTCAAAAAGCAGTGTAATTACAGCACCGGGTACGCAAGCGACAACAACCTTGAACCAAATGGAAAATACATCTTTTCTAATTTCAATTTTATTATTGACGCCGCGCCGAAAAGGCCACATTTTGTTCCAGAATAACAGAACAACAGCCATAATTGCACCAAGCTGAATCACTACAAAGAACATATCCTTGAAATCCTGAGATTCGTTCAGCTGCAAAAACTGATCAACAAGAAGCATGTGTCCGGTTGAGCTTATCGGAAGCCATTCGGTAATTCCTTCAACTATTCCAAGAAATATAACCTTCAAGGCTTCAATAAAATTTGCCATAAAAATTGTCCCTTTCTGTCATGTATAAGCTTTTATTCGGATATTTACGGCAATCCAAGCACCGACATCGTTTTACTCTTCAAGCATATTTACCTTTACGGCGCAGCGCAAATCAAAATTAGGTCCGATCCGAAGTGTTCTGTTTTCATACGGCGAAAGCTGAATTGAGGTTTCATTCCATGACGAACCTCTGACATACAGCTTGCCGGCAGCATATTCTGAAGAACGATTGGAAAGCCTCATTATGAAATCATCACTGCCGTCCTCTGCTTTTTTCAAAGCGTCAAGCGAAAGCGCTCTGTCTCCCTCAAAGGAAAAAAAGCTTCCGGTACCGCTTAAAACACCGTCATGCTTTGCTTCGCACACAGAAACGGGAGCAAACAGAAATCCCTCGTATGATTCGTTCAAAGCTTTACCGTATGCATCTCCGGCATCAAAATAAATCCTTACAGTACCTTCGGTAATTCCCCGTCCTACATATCTGTAATCCTCTTCGGCGGAAAGCTCTTTATCCATGCGATAGTCACCGCACACCGGATTGCGCAGAATGGTAAGACGAACTGTCCCGCCGTCTTTAAGCGTATCATAAGCAAATATATTTCCGCTTGCAAAAGATATTCCCCCGTATGACAACGTCTCCACAAGAGGATACTCAAATCCGTCAAGTGTACGGACTGCTTTCCCGCCGGGAACACCGGCATAAATTTTATCATCCGGATTTAAATTATTTTGACGTACGGTATATTTCAAAACCGTATGCTGATCCTCCCAGTTCGCGCGGAAACGAATATCAAAATACCCTGCTCCGGGATATACGGTAATGTGCTGTTCAAGCGAAGATTTTCTGAATACCGAACGCGTTCTTACAGTGGATATAATGTTTCCGCGCTCCGTACAGAATGATTCTTCAGGCTTAAACGACTCAAGCTTATCACCAAAGCCACAGGTATTAAAGCTCCACACGTCGCCGGCATCTTCGCAAACTTCCGGCACAATACTTACATGCTTTCCGGTTATTCTGTCCTTTATAAACACTCCGCCGTTTTCATCGCATGTATTAATTTCAAAGCGCTCGGTTTTAAGAAGCGACGCATCCCCTCCAAGCACGTGAGTACCGTCCGAATCTTTCTTCTGAGTAAAATGATACACTGCATACCCAAACGCCGGAATATCACCCACAAAGGCAACGCGAGTACGGAAACCCGGAATCGTCGATCTCTCAAGAATTATCTGACACGGAACTACACGACCGTCACTGTCTCTTACCTCTATACCGCCCTCATACATATCATATTCCCACGCCCACTGAAGCTCAGCTTCAAGCTCTCCGTGATAGGGTGATAAGTTAAAGTTAAAGTATACATAATTCCAAAATCCGTCGCCTGTATTTATTCTCCTTGTTATACGCTGAAGATTGAAGTTCATAATCTCGGAAGAGTTCTGCAAAGCTCTTCCGTGAAGGTCACGCGCATCACGATACGCCTGCATAATCGATGCTCCGCCGAGAATATCGTGAAACTGATTAAACATTATATCCTTCCATATTGCGGAAAGCTCCTTAAGCGGATACACTTCTCCGTAAAATGAAGCCATCACAGAAGCACGTTCCGCCGCAAGCGCAGTATACTCAGCGCGCCTGTTATTTGCTTTTATCTCAGAAAAGTTAGAAAATACTCCGCAGTCTCGGGTGTTAATTCCTCCCTCAACTACAGGAAGCTCTTTTCCCTCTCCGGCCGTTCTGCTTCCGGGTACATTATTGTACAGCTCACGCTGTCTTAAGAAAAACTTATCAAGCGAACCAAACGCCGCGCATTTTTCATTAGCAGCAGTTTCTTCAAGTGCGGACAAAATTGCTTTCGTCGGAGCTCCTCCGTGATTGGAAACACCGTAAACGAGCATTCTGTCAGCGCCTGTCTCCTCTGCTTCTTTCATGAATTTCCCCACAGTAGATAAAACATCTTCCGGTGTACGCTGATACTGATCGGCAGACCGATAAGCGGTCACCGCGCTTCCGTCCGGAGATCTCCAAACAAATAGTTTATCGGGAAGCTCAACATGATACGATTCGGGGCGTGAAAACACATACGCGTCAATTCCGCATCCGCGCAAAATCTGAGGAAGCATGTCGCTGTGACCAAAGCTGTCTATATTAAACATTACATGGGCATATTTTCCGAACTTTTCTTTAAGATACCTCTGACCGTAAAGTCCATGCCTCACATAACTTTCTCCCAGTGCAAGACCGCAGTCGGGCTGAAGCCACCAACCCTCCTGCAGCTCCCATCTTCCTTCCGAAACGCGTCTTTTGATTTCTTCGAAAAGCTCCGGATCTACCTTCTCAATCATTTCAAACACAGCAGGAGTACAAAATGAATATGTATAATCAGGATATTCGTTCATTCGGTCAAGAGCACTGCGGAATGTTGAACGTATGCTTGCGAGAGCTTCATCCCACGTCCACAGCCATACAGGATCATAATGTGTATTTCCGATAAAATATACCATCGGCTTCATATCTTTATTCATAATATCAATTTTCCTTTATGTAAGTATTGAACAAATACGTCAGATGTGAACATCAAAACGATGTCCGCACTTCGGACAAGACGCCTTATGATCGCCCGGCTTTTTTGGAAATCGAAGCATCGCGCGACACGACGGACACTTTTTATATACATGTGTCTTTCTATCGTGAAATTTGTCTTTTCCAAGCTTGAAAAAACCGGTTATCTTGCCTTTAATCTCTAAATATTTAGCATTTTCATCCCGTCTCTTCATAGTATTTCTTGAAAACGCACGAAACAGCGAATATATTATTACAGCAAATTCAATAAGAGTGATAATACTGCTTCTTGCAAATGCATTAACTAAAATAAGAATGACTTCTGCCCACATCAAAAAAGTAAAAAAGCTGTCGGTTCCATATCTGCCATTCATAAATATACTCATTTTATATCGCAGCTTATTAAAAAAATTACCCAAAACAACAATTCCTTTCTGTATCATGTCAGAATAATCATATTTGAATAAAACAGCCCACCGTCGGCTAAGCAACAGCGGGCACATTTTGACGACGCTGACCGGAGCTGTTTCGAAGCTCAGATTTCAGTTGAATTATCGTTTATCATCTGAAAAACATCCTGTTCGATCATAATACGTTTTGCGGCTTCCTTGCCGACTGCTTTCTCCATCGCCTTTGCGGAATCGTATCCATAGTCAGAATACATTTCCTCAAGACGTGACGTGTAGCTGTCGTCATCAATTACTATATTCTCGGCGTTTGCAATCGAAAGCGCAAGCATTTCCTTAACAACATCAGTCCTCGCAGCTTCAGCCGACTGCTTATATATCTGTTGCAAGGATGTACCCATCATCGAATACACAGACTCAATTGTAGTATTCATGGAATTGGCATATGACTGGTACATGTTTGTGTAATAGTTTACATAATTATCGTAATATATTCTGATATTTTCCTCGGGATATTTCAATATCTCTGAACTTTCGGTCACCATATCCCAAAGAAGCTCTTCTTTTATATTTTTGCGCGTCGCGGTCTCGAACTCAGCATACGATGCATATTTGTCACTGTATTTTTCAGCTATAAACGCATCGTCAATTTCGGGAACATCATACGCCGTAATCTTTCCGACAGTAATAGAATATGTAGCCTCGGCGCCCGCATAATCTGCATTGCTGTAATCATCCGGCAATGTAACCGTTTCCGTATATGTATCGTCGGTTACGTGTCCGATAAGGCTATCTTCAAAATCCTTGCTGCCCGATCCGACGGTTACGGTATAGCTCTGCTGACTTTCCAGCTCGGTATCGCCGGATGTCAAAGTATAATCAACACTAACCGAATCATTTTCCTCAATTCCCCTGTCCGTAACGGTTTCGGACGTAGTATACTGACTCTGAAGTGAGGTTATTGTACTATCATATTTGGTCTGAATTTCTTCTGAAGAAACTTCAAGTCCCTTGTACTGCCCCACCGTCACATATTCGTCAAGATTAAAGTCATATGATACCCTTTTTGAGCCGCAGCCGCATAACCCCGCGGCCACAGATACCGCAAGACACGCAAGTATAATTTTTTTCTTCATAATGATATTATAACTCCTTGATAATAAAATACTGTCAAAGCATTCTCATGCAAGATTAACGAAGAGTCTCAGACAAAGCCATACAATAAAAAGAAAAGGAAAAAGTGCCATGAAAATCATTAATACTGTAAAAAATGCGTCCGAAATTTTCTTTTTGTTACGTTTAAACATAATTATATTCTCCCTTTAAGACCTGCTCATAAAATTCTTATTTGGATTCGACCAATCTATCAGATTAAAACGTACAAATTAGATGTCATAATAGTATATAATATATTTATTAATTCAGTATGAATAAAGTGAAAAAATCATACCCTGCAAAAAACAGTAACAGCTTTACAGCAAATACATATAATAATAACAAACAGATATTTTATACACAGACATGAAAGGATTCGGTACATATGAAAATCGTTGTAATGAAATCACCCAAATTAATAGCTCCTTTGCTCAGAAAAATTCTTAAAATTAAAAAACACAGAAAAGACTAAGACAGTTTCCGATAATTGCTGTTTTTTATAATTACTGCTTATGATATTTGCCTCTATATTTTATATGCCCGGCGCAAGCTTTGCGCCGGGCATATTTAAATTAATATACTATAAAATCAAGAAAAACCGCAAAACATTTCGGGTTCCTCCGCAAAACAGCTGACGCGGCGGCGAAGCGATACTCGCATTTAAAACATTAGCTTTAAGATATTATACCATATATTGTGTGTTGATTTTGTATGTCTTATATTATAGAATAATAAATATATATGCGCAGATAATACAACATTATATTCAAAACACCATGCTCAAACATCAGCACCGATTTTTATCCCATTAATTATGAAAGAAATAAAAGATTATGGAAAGAGTCATATTACATTCTGATCTGAATAACTTTTACGCATCAGTCGAATGTCTTTACAATCCGTCACTGCGCGGAAAACCGATTGCGGTTTCCGGAAATCCGGAAACACGCCACGGAATAGTGCTGGCAAAAAACTATGCTGCAAAAGCCTGCGGAGTGGCGACGGGAAATCCCCTGTGGCTGGCAAAACAAAAGTGCCCCGATATAATATTCGTCCCGCCCCATTATGAATTATATATTAAATACTCGGAAACAGCAAGAGAAATTTACAGCGAATACACCGATCAGGTAGAGCCTTACGGACTCGACGAATGCTGGCTTGACGTAACCGGCAGCTCCGCTCTGTTCGGAGACGGTCCGACTATTGCCGACAAGCTTAGAGAAAGAGTAAAATCGGAGCTTGGAGTTACAGTTTCGGTCGGCGTATCCTACAACAAGATATTCGCCAAGCTGGGCAGCGATATAAAAAAGCCGGACGCAACCACCGTCATAAAGCGCACCCGCTTTAAAGAAATTGTCTGGCCGCTTCCCGTAAATGATCTGTTATACGTAGGAAAATCTACGCATAAAAAGCTTTTAAATTACAAAATAAAAACAATAGGGGATCTCGCAAGATCCGATAAACATTTTATGAAATATCTTCTCGGTCAGAACGGAGTAATGCTTTGGATGTTTGCAAACGGACTCGATACCTCCCCTGTTTCAAATATAGGAGCAAAATCTCTAATAAAATCTATAGGAAACAGTACAACATCGCCACGTGATTTGATAACAGACGAAGATATAAAAATTATCCTCTACGTGCTGTGCGAATGTGTATCCTCCCGCATGCGCGAGTACAATTTCATATGCAGTACGGTGCAAATAGGAATCAGAGATAATGAGCTTCACAGCTATGAGCGTCAGGGAAGGCTGTCGTATCCGAACAGAACTTCAAAATCACTTTTTAACAAGGCCTTCGAGCTGTACAAACAGCATGCTACCGGCAAACCTGTCCGCTCACTCAGCGTCAGGGCATGCGGACTGTTTCTGAGTGAACATGAACAGTTGTCATTTCTTCCCGAAATTTCACAAATACAAAGACAGGAGGATTTAGAGCGCACAGTCGATATCATCCGATCACGTTTCGGACATTATTCTGTCGGACGAGGGATTATGCTCACCGACAAAGAACTCTCCAACATAAATCCAAAGGACGAACACATAATCCACCCTGATATATTTTTGAGAAGATAAACAATACGATTTATAAAAGTTTAAGCTCCGAAAAATCCGTGACAGGCGCCCTGCAGATTCCGTTTTCACACAAATACCATAAGGCGCCGCTTTCCGGAATCGGATAGGAAATCGTAAACGGAGCCGTCTCCGAGAGTTTTTCTGCATTCTCAGGTGTTTTAAGCAGGATATTCAAATCGTCTGCCGAATGACATTTTATATATTCTTTAAGTTCTTTCGGTTCTGTGCTGCAGGCACATATTAATTCCCGGCGGGTATACAAGCTTTGTGACAAAGCAATCAGAGCAAAGCAGTGAGCTGACGGATACCGTTTCATCTGCCCCGCCATATATTTTTGCTGCCTGTCGGCAGCATCACTGAAACAGCTTTCTCCTGTCAGAGCGAAAAGCTTTTCAAGCACCATTGCAGCCACAGAGTTCCCGGACGGAACGGCACCGTCATAACTTTCTTTCAAACGGACAATAAGCCGTTCCGAATCGGATGCACTGATGTAATAACCTCCGTCTTTTTTATCCTCAAAATATTCTATCATTTGTTTTGCACGAAGTACAGCCTGACTGAGATAATAGGGATTAAAGGTCAAACGATAAAGCTCGATCAAAGAAAGTGAGTAAACGGCATAATCCTCCAGCTGCGCCGCGTGCGCGGCCTCTCCGTTCCTGAAACGCAGATACAGCCGATTATTGCCGTCCGTCATATTTTCCTCTATAAACCGTTGTGCGCTCTCTGCGGCCTCTTTGTATTTTTCGTCGCCAAGGATCAGACCGGCGCGCGCCATAGCTATAATTGTCCATGAATTCCATGAAAGCAGTATTTTGTCATCCTTGTGAAGAAAAACACGACTCTTGCGGTATTCATACAATTTTTTTATACGCGGATCATCATAACGCCAAGCTTCATTAGCGGTTTCTATAAGATTGGGTATACTTTTCCCTTCAAAATTTCCGACTTCCGTTATTCCGTAAAGCCTGCAAAAATCATCACCGTCGCTCACGCCGAGCACTTCGTTTATTTCACTCGGAAGAAAAACATAGTATTTGCCCTCAACTCCGTCGCTGTCCGCGTCCTGTCCGCAGTAAAAACCGTCGTTTAAGTCAGTCAGCTCGCGAAGAATATAATCCGCCGTCTGTTTTGAGACATTAAAATATGATTTGTTATCAGTCCTTTGATATGCTTCCAAATATAAAATAATCAGCAGCGCATTATCATATAGCATCTTTTCAAAATGCGGAACCAGCCATTTTCTGTCCGTCGAATACCGGCAGAAACCGCCTCCTATATGATCGTGAATTCCTCCGCGGAGCATCGCGTCAAGCGTAACCTCCGCCATATGCAATGCCTCGGAATCGTTTTCGAGATACGAATACCGCAGAAGAAACATAAGATTATGAGGAGACGGAAATTTCGGAGCGGAACCAAACCCTCCCCATTCTCTGTCAAAGCTGTTTTTTAAAGTATTATATGCCTCTTTCAAAATATCTTTATTCGGAACTTCGTACGAAACGGCCTCGTTACTGTTATTAAAGGCCCGCGTTATCTGCTCGCCTGTATCCAGTAATTCTTTCCGATCCTCCATCCACAGCAGCCTTGTCTGTTCTAAAATATCACCAAGTCCAGGATGTCCCAATCTGCGGTGCTTCGGAAAATAACTGCCGGCAAAAAAAGGTTTTTGCTCAGGCGTCATTATTATTGTAAGCGGCCATCCGCCCGATCCGGTCAAAGCCTGACATACCGTCATGTATACGGAATCAATATCGGGACGTTCTTCCCTGTCGACCTTTATACAGATAAAGCTTTCATTGAGCAGCTTTGCCACTTCGAAGTCTTCAAAGGATTCATGCGCCATCACATGACACCAATGACATGTGGAATATCCGATGCTTAAAAATATCGGCTTGTCCTCCTCTCTTGCTCTCCGAAACGCTTCGTCACACCATGGATACCAATTCACCGGATTTTCACTATGCTGCTGAAGATACGGTGATTTTTCTTTTTTAAGCATATTACTCATCTGTATTTTTTCAAGCCTTTCATATCAAAATATTCTGTAATTTTTGTAAATATATAAGCAATAGATTTGCATTTTTATGCGTTCTTATGCTATCTATTGCTATCTCATACTTATCTATTGCTATCTCATACTTATCTATTGCTTTCTCATGCTATCTTTTGCTATATTTTGCTTTTTTCGATTATACTCCCGAAAAATTTCATACCTTTTATATCCGCTTATATCCGCCGGTTTCTTCTGTGAAAAGGTATGTATGCTAATATTATAAGCATATTTATGATTCCTTTGATATATACATCGAATAGTATTGCCGATATCTGGAATAATTATTACAGGAGGAGCAAAATATATGGCAAGAAAAGTATTCGTCAGGGTAACCGCAAGCTTTGATACCGACGGCAGAATTACACCGCTGTCGCTTGTATGGGAAGACGGAAGATTATACACAATCGACCGCATAACCGATGTACGAAAAGCCGCGTCACTCAAAGCCGGGGGAATGGGACTCAGATACACCGTCATCATAAACGGAAAACAAAGTTATTTGTTTTATGAGGGACCAAAATGGTTTGTGGAGGGAAAATAATCACCTAACACCCTGATACAAAAAGCTGAGGCTGTAAAAAATCTCTCATATCAAAAAAACAAAAATCATCCCGCCAAAACCACGTTAAATCGAGGTTTTAGCGGGATTGTTTATTTAAAATCGAAAATATTAGAAGTTATTTACAGCCTCAGATATAACCAAATGAAAAAACAACTGTCATATCTGTACCGTTTTTAAGAATTACGGTGTTCTTCAGCTTCATTTCCCGAATCGTATATTTGAACAGTTTGATCGGTCCGAAAAGATCTTGATTCCGGCTGCGGATTTTCAACAATATCCTGTACCTCTGATTTACCGGAGGCAAAGGTAAGTGTAACCTTGAATAAATCCGCATCTGTATTTATACGAAATCTGCCTCCCTGAATCTCGGTCAGATTTTTTGCAATCGATAGACCTAAACCGCTTCCTTCCGTTGTCCTGGAAAGATCTCCGCGGACAAACCGCTCTGTAAGTTCATTTTCGGGAACATCAATCGCGTTCGCCGATATATTTCTAAAGGTAATATCTGTAAGATTATCTTTTGACAAAGCTGAAATATATACCCTTGTACCTTCAAGCGCATATTTATTGATATTGTTCATAAGATTGTCAATTACCCTCCACAACAGCTGACCGTCCGCCATTACATATGAATTCTCATCAGAAAGCTTTAATATTATTTCAAGCTTCCTTGCATTGAATTTTTCTTCGTATTCGCCCATAGCCTGAGAAAGAAGTACCCCAAGATTTGTATTCTCGATATTCGCCGATATATTTCCGGTTGAAGCCTTTGAGAGTTCGATAAGATCCTCGGTAAGCTTTTTCAAACGGGCAGACTGCTTTGCAAGTATTTCAAGATATTCGGGCGCGCGTGCTGAGTTCAGTCCTTCTCTTTTAAGAATATCAACATAATTTACAATAGAAGTGAGCGGAGTTTTTATATCGTGCGACACATTAGTGACAAGTTCAGCCTTCATTCTTTCGCTCTTTGTCTGTTCGTCCACAGCATGGCGAAGTCCCTTACTGATATTATTGAGATTTCTCGCATGAGCAGCAAGTATTCGAGGCATTCTGCGCGTATCAACAATATATGCCGCATTTCCGGATGCAAGCTCCTCTCCTCCGCGCTGGAGCCTTTTAAGCGCCGATGAAACGTATACAATAGCTGCGAAAATCATTATTTTTATAAGAATAAACAAGCCTATCATTGAACCGCTGCTCATAACAAGCAGCTCAAAAATTGTCAAAGCTCCGTATATCAAAACCGCCTTCCAGCAAACAGGTAAATTTCTAAACGTAAAACCGATTAATCCCGCAAGCTTTTTTAAAAATCTGTACGCAAGGCGAAGACACATATAAATTACCGTGTTTTTAAAAACATTGCGGCTTTTTACTCTTACCGCAAGTGTCCAGAAAAACTCAAGCAATATAAGAAACCAAAAAATCAAAGAAACACAAAAAATAAATACCGAAACTCCGGTGTCATAAACCGAATAAATTATCACGGCCGGAAGAATAGCCAACAGTACAAGGACTCCCGTTAGAATATCAAAGGGGATACGATCAAGATAGCCGATGTAAATCCCATCCTTTCCGGTTTTATGCCCGGCCGTACACATAATAAACACAAAAATCACAGTGCTCAAAAAGGCAAATATAACCGCACTCCATATAAGACTGTATCTTAAGGTCACAGCTCTTTCTATCGCTGAATCTGCAAAATAAAATATATCCTTTGCAGGAAGCTCCGAATCAATCCCCAAACTGACACACAGCTTGGTCTTTTTAACGTCGCATCCGTAAACCCTTGCCGTAAACACTCCGTTTTCTTCAGATTCTTCAGACTCAATATAATAGTCGGTTACTTCAAATCCCTCTCTGTTTTTATACTCGTTTATAAAGGAGTATGCCTCTATAGACGTACCGAAAGTCTTTTCAACATAAATTTCCGTTTCATCTATATACTCTTTAAATGTGCGGGAAAAAGTGTCAAGCTCTGTAAATGAATCCTTATCCGCATTGGAAGCAATATAATTATTCTCGCCGTCGCTGATATAAAATCTGAGATTGGTTTTATTCGGATTTAAAATCTCCCTGAAATAATAGTCCTTTACTTCCTCATTGCCCGAATATACGGCCTCCAAATATTCGTCCATAGTATAGTAATTTCTCGAAATCAGCATATGAAGTGCAGTTGATTTAAGCTCCAAACCTCCGTCCAAATAAGAGTTGAAGTAAGTCATAATAAAACACAAAAATGCCGACAGAAAGGTTCCTGCACACGTCAGAAACAAAAGAATGACAGCCGTAACTTTAACGGCAGTATTCGATTTCAATTTCATAATCATTTTTATGACCACACCTTTTTCGTATATACGGGAATTTTGTTCAACCTCATACCTGATAAAATGCCGACTCATCGACCGTCAAGCAAAAACTCCTAAGATGTCAGAAAAACAAAGCGTGAAAATTTTCTTTCGGTTTCTCCGTCGATCCCTACGTCGTTTACTCCGTCGGATTTATTACTCGCCTTTAAATTTATAGCCCTTTCCCCAAACGACTGTTATATATCTTGGATCCGCAGGGTTGATTTCAATTTTTTCACGAAGATGTCTTATATGAACAGCCACCGCATTTTCGGCTCCGTACGGTTCTTCCCCCCACACGCTGCGGTAAATATCACGCGGAGAAAACACTGTGCCGACATTTCTCATCAAAAAGTGCAAAATGTCATATTCACGCGGCGTCAGGGAAACCGGAACAGAATCGACGGTAACGCTTTTTGAATCGTCATCAAGCTTTATACCGCCTATCATAAGCTGAGACGGCTTTGCGGCTCCGCCGCCAAGCGTCATGTACCGCCGCAGCTGAGACTTTACCCTTGCAATAAGTTCAACCGGATTGAAAGGTTTAGTAACATAATCATCCGCCCCTATGTTTAAACCAAGTATTTTATCGGTATCCTCAGACTTGGCCGTCAGCATTATAACCGGAACATTTGAAATTTCTCGTATACGCGCTATAGCCGTAATACCGTCCATCACCGGCATCATAACATCCAGAAGAACAAGGTGCACATCTTCACGGTTTATAACATCAATGGCCTCCTTTCCGTTGTATGCTTCAAAAACGTTAAATCCCTCGGCAGTCAAGTAAATTTTCACCGCCGATACAATATCTCTTTCGTCATCACAAATCAGAATATTATTCATTATATTTTTTGCCTCCTCAAACAGATCAAATACATAATAAGTTTATCCGCACATATCACTCAAGCCTCTTCTTCGGCCTCGCAGGCAGAGATGTGCGACTTCCTCTGTGAACAATCGGCTTCCAGCTGACATTTTTAGAAAACAAAGCGACAATTGCAATCGGAAGATATGACAGCAGAAAAACTGGAAATGTAAAAGAATATATAATTTTTTTCGCGGCCGACGTATGAATACGGCTCCATTCGCTTATTACCGTGATAAAACCAATTATAAACATAGTACCGTATGCCCAGATTAGCGGCTCCGCCAGCACAACCGCGGCAAGCACCGCAGATTCCCCGGAAAACAGCATCAACAGCGCGGTAAGTGCATTAGTAAGCATACCTACCGCAGATAAAATAAAAATCGGAGTTAATGATGAAATCATATCAAAGCATGCAAATTCTCCTTTGAACACACCGCGGAGAAGTTTTAAACCGTATTTTCTGAGAACCTGCATATATCCCTTTACCCAGCGAAGTCTCTGATCCCATGATTGTTTTAATGTAACAGGCTGTTCGTCATAGAAAATCGCATCCTGAGCAAAGCCGATTTTTCTTCCGTGAATTATATGATAAGCGGAAAATTCAATATCTTCTGTCAGCAGATGAAATTTCCATCCGCCTTGTTCTTCGAGTATTTCCCTCGAAAACATAAAACCCGTTCCGCCTATAGTACAACCCGATCCTACAATATATCTCGGATAATTCAAAAATCTTCCCTCTCTTAAAAAACTAAGCGCATATCCGGCTGAAATCATATTGTCTCCGTAATTCTTTGAATTTCTGTATCCGGTAACTATATCATAACCCGAACAGAAAACTCTGTTCATCTCCGAAATGTATGATTTGTCAAGCACATTGTCTGCGTCAAAAACAAAATAACCGTCAAATCCGCCGGGATAGTCAGCCGCAATATTATCAAGCAGAGCTTCAAGTGCATACCCCTTACCGATTTTTTCCGTGTTTTTGCGCTCATATACCACCACTCCGAGAGCACGGCAGACCGACGCCGTTTCATCTGTACAGTTATCAGCCATTACAAATATTTTTATAAGCTCCCGATTATAAGTCTGGTTTTTTATACTGGAAATCAAATCAGAAATTACAGCCGCTTCATTTCTGGCACATATAAGCACGGCATAACTGTTAGTCTCTTCAACTTCAGCCGTTTTTTTGCGAAAAACAAGCGCGATTGGAATATACAGCAGCTGGTAAGCACCGAAAACAAAGAGAAGAACCGCCGTTATTTTACCGATTAACTGTAAGTATATCATTTTTTTACCTTCTTGTAAAGTTGATATAAACAAAGGCGCACCGAAATTAAATAAGATAAAAAGTCCGTTTATGGAGAATTTTAAGTACGCCTTTACAAAATTTACGGGCAATTTTGTATTGCTTTACGCTGAAATAATTATACAAAAATTATTTTTAAGATACAATTATGCAAATCCTTAAGAAATTCTTAACCGACGCAGTCCGTTCTTATTATAGACCGAAAAGACTTTCTTCGATCTAATAAAATAAACATAAATTAACTTCAAAAAACTATGGATTTTTTTATTAAAATATGTTATAATTATTATATAAAATATATATATGTCTTCGAGGTCATATAAGCAAAATAAACTTCTGCAAACAGGACGGTATGCGGCATGAAAAAAGAAAAAAACGGTAAAAAGAAAATTGTGTGTAATAATAAAATTTCCGACGCTGAAAACGCAGTAAATTTTAACCATAATAACTGCGGAACAAATGCAATATCTACTCCGGCAGATAAGTTTCTCCGTATCGGAGCCATAATCAGTGCCTGCGCTTTATTCATCCTCTGCTGCTTTTCCGTTGTCAGTGGGCTCCTCCCTTATTCGGAAAACGGAGGTTTTTCTCTGTCACCCCAATACAGTATCGGAATACCGGTCGACAAAATATCGACTGTTTCATACAGAACAGCAGAAAATAGTCTTCCCGCAGATGAAGAAGGTTACCGCTCCTCTTTTATATCGAACACCGAATCGGAGGGAAACGTTTGGCTAATCTGCGACGGCGAAATCGAAGAGTATGAAATATATACAAGTAATTCCTCCAATATACCGGTAAATACAGTCTGCAAGCTGACAATTAAGATTTCCGAAGTATATGAGCAGTATGAAAATTCTTTCAGAACTTTTAAAGATGGAGATAAAATCACCGCCTTTGTATATCCGGAAAATTTGTCTGAATATACCGACGAGGTTTTAAAAAACAGAACATTCACGTTTTACCTTACAACCGGAGCGGATGAAAATCCTACAGACAAAAAGAGTATGGAAATAGGAGCATACAAGGCATGGTCGGTATACGGATGCTTTGATTAGTAAAAAAAGCTGCGTAATTTCTTTATAGCAAAATCTCCTGTTAAAAATCAACATCTTATTAACTTATTAACATGCACTATATCACCAAACGCACTTGTATTAACAAACGCCTTTATGCATTAACTTAAATGCATAAAGGCGTCAATTATTTGACAGATTTATAATTCGCATAGATTTCCCTTTGGGAAAAGTAAATGATATAACAGCAAAAGCACCTTTTCTGACAGGTATACATATATCTGTGAAAAGGTGCTTTTTACTTTAATTAATAAATTGATACATACCGAATGCAACTATAAATCACATCAGACCGAATCTATTATCAGAAAATTTCTACGCCTTCGCCCTCAGCGGCAATGTACTTCATAAGACGAACAAGGTCCTTTGTATTGGTAACTCCGTCGTTATTTAAATCTGTCTTTGTTACCGTTACGCCGTTGCCTTCATTTGCAATATACTGCATAAGACGAACAATATCTTTGGCATTTACAGCGCCGTCTGCGTTTACGTCTCCGGGAACATATACATATTCTTCGTCTGTAAGCTTAAGCGATATAGCTTTTAATCTGCTATTCTCACTGTCACCGTTAATATATTCTGAAACACTGTTGATAATAAATTTCTGTGCGGATCCACCGGTTATATTAGCTCCGTAAGTCGACGGCAAAGCGTTGACAATCTGCGGAGCAAGTCCAATTACATTACCGCTCTTTTCAATTGCCGAAAATGCCTCCTCAGTAAGCGGAATCTTCATTTCTACAACATATCCGTTGTCGGTAGCTTCAATGAAAACATTTTCGAGATTTTCCGCTCTTCCGTCATCTCTCTCTTTGAGAGCTTCAGGCGTCATGATATGCGTGGTTATAAATTTTGTCGGACTGCTTACGCAAGTCTCCTCGCCCTCTTCGGTATCGGTTCCGTCGCATACACGCGCACGGCGTTCCGCTCCGCCGGGATAATCGTCCTGATAAAACGCATATTTCCACCAGTTAAGAGAGAAAGGATTAAGTGTTGTCAGCTTCGTTCCGGAAACAACTTCGAGGGTATCTTTATCAAAATAGCAGTCTTCTCTATTTGCATAGTAGAAAATACCGTCGTAATCAACTGTTCCGGTAATCTCACCCTTATCGTTTCTTACCGGTCCGCTTCCCGTTCCGGAAGCTATTACGGTAACATCGGTATACGATGTAGATTTCTTTTCATCAATGTAAATTTCGCCCTTCGGATGGTCACCGTTTTTCTCAGGATCACCATCCGATACCGCATACTGCGTGTGAGGAGCATTGTCAATCCTCAATGTCGCATATACACAGTCGACAATCCACGGCTCAGCCGCCCAGCCGCCTGAAAAAGCATCATTATACTGATCCTGCGTAAGTCCCAAAGGAGTCTTATCGGTTACCGAAACATGTACATAAACAGCCTCGTCATCCCAAAGAAGTGAGTATGTCGCATCAGTAAAATACTCGCTTGCATATCCGGCGTCAGTCCATTCAAATTTACATGTTATACTGCCCTTATCATCTTTCGGAAGAGAGTCGTAGTCACTGTCATAAAGATCAGCAAACATTTCGTCAGTGATTTCGCTTCCGTCCTCTGCATATATCTTTATGTAGCCTGTCGAATTTCCATCCTCATCAAAGTAAATGGTATTGAACGCTCTTGTTTGCAGCAGAAACGCTGACATTTTTGCATTCTCCGCCTTCATCCAGTCCGAAAGCTTAAAACTGTAAGACGTAGCATATGCCTCGTCCAGCACTCCGTCAAGCACAGGAGTAGCTTTTCTGACAAGATTCTCTTCCGATACCGCTCCGACACCGGTTCCGAGCATCGGCGCAACCGCCTGTACAGCTACTAAGCCGGCCGACAGTACAGAAAGAAACTTTTTCTTTGTTTTTTTCATCATGTACCTCCATTTTAACTTGCTTTGTTTTCTGATATTATAACAGACCGCTTTATCTGTTCGGAATAAATCCCCCATAGATAAAAACCAATCTGTTACTACTTACAATTATGATTATAACATTATCTTTTTTATTTGTCAACATCTACTTTGAAATAAATATCGTTTTCCATAATTTTTACATAGCAAGCCCAAATAACATAAAAAGCCAACGGGCAGTCAATTATGTTTTTTTGCCGAGAGAAACAGCCTCATAACATTCTCAGCAGTACGTCTCAGATATTCATAGCTGTGATCCTTAGCTTCCGAAAACGCAACAGGTTCATGCTGGATAGAAAAAACAGCGGTAATTCCTTTACCGTATGCCTCTGAAACCTCAGCATCACCTCCGGCGAGAACTACAAGAGGAATTTCCGAGTCTCTCAGTCTTCCGGCAATTCCGTCCGCCACCTTGCCGTTTATACTCTGCGGGTCAAAATGTCCCTCTCCCGTTATTACAAGATCTGCATTATGCAAATATTCGTCAAAGCCAGATGAGTCGAGAACAACGTCAATTCCGCTTCTGACTCTGCCCCCGAGAAAAGCAGCAAGCCCTGCACCGCACCCTCCGGCGGCGCCGCCTCCGGGCAGCGAGGAAACGTCGAGGCCGAGCTCTTTTTTTATTATCTCTGAGATATGTACAAGTCCGGCGTCAAGAATTTTTACGGTGCGGCCGTCCGCCCCCTTCTGTGGTGCGAACACACATGCGGCTCCGCGCTCCCCGTAAAGAGGATTATCTATGTCGCACATTATATCTATCTGTATGCCGGAAAGAAGCTTCTTCGCCGCGCCTGTATCGATATGTTCAACGCGTGATAATGTTCCTCCCGACGGCACAAATTCGGCGCCGTCCGAATCCGTGAATCGAACTCCCAGGGCCGCCGCAATTCCGCAGCCCGCATCATTTGTACAGCTTCCTCCGAGTCCGACGGCAATTTTCCGTATTCCGCTTTCAACCGCGTGAAGAATAAGCTCTCCGACGCCGTATGTAGACGCGGTCATCGGATTAAGCCTTCCTTCCGCAAGAGGCAGTCCCGCAGCGGCAGCCATTTCAATGACCGCAGTTCCGTTCGGAGAAATTCCGTAAAATGAATCGACGTATTCTCCGAACGGACCTTTCACAGTCCTGCGAATTATATTGCTGCCGCAAAGAGCCGATACAGTTCCCTCACCTCCGTCAGCAACCGGAATTTTTACAGTTTTTATCCTGCTGCCTGCCGATTTGATTCCTTTCTCTACCGCATCGCATACCTGAGACGCCGAAAGAGTTCCCTTAAAAGAATCCGGCGCGATAATTACAAGCTTGCCTTCAATCTTGCCTTCCATAAACACAATTTTCCTTTATAATTATTTTATCTGTAATCAGCTTATTTTTACAGGAAGTATGCCGTTACAAAAATATTCATTAAAAGCTTTGCGCTGTCATTTATGTTCCCACATACGGATGCTTTGTGATAAAATATCCGGGGAGATAACCGGCAGAGAGCGCGTACAGCCTGTCTGCGCATCTTTCATATTCACCTACCCCGTCCAGTCTGCGGTCGGATTGCGACAGAGCGAATACAGGAATATCATCCCGCCCGCGAAGCGACGCCATAAAGCTCCGTCCCACCGAAGACAACCCCAATACAATTGTATAATCCGGTATTTTTCTCAGCTCCGCTGATGTAACCCCGAAAAGATTATGCAAAAGCACACGCCGAAGTCTCGCGTCGGTATATTTTTTCGTGGCCGTTTTCCTTATAAGCTCAGCAAAGCCGCCGCTTTTGTCCGCCGCCCTACGAAATCTGAAAAAAAGGTCTTCTGTCATTCCGTCAGTATTTTTTTTCTGAGGTCCGCCCGACATCAGACTCATATATACCGCCTGATATATTCGTTCCGCGGATACGGCGGTATATCCGTCTATAAGCCGCATGACCTGCTCAGGACATATCTGAGAAAGAGTATGCATATCACGAGATATAAATAAAGAACGCGCCGCGGACGCCGTTTCATTTCCATCACGTTTTACCGTATAAGGAATAATTCTGTGGGCTGTATCCAGTTCCATGAGCGCCTTTATATATTCCGCTCCAAGTATATCATTGGGATGGCGCGGCATATTTTCGCCAAAGCGTTCCCTGAAAATTCTGTCACGCATTTTTATGTCAGATTCACTTCTGTCTGTTTTTTTAATTCTCTCGTCACTTACAGCGGAAATATATTTTTCGTCGGAAAGACGTTTTGCCGCTTTAACAAGCTCATGTAAATCCCCGCTTTCACTTCCGAAACAAAGCTTAAACTCAGTTCCGGGCGCCGTGTCGGCTATAGCTGAATAAAGCCCGACCGCACCGCGGGAAAAATACTCTGCGCTTCCGCAGCTCCACGGATAAGGAAGCTCAAGCACAACATCCGCACCGCACCGAACAGCCGCCTCAGCGCGCACATATTTATCGATAACCGCAAGCTCTCCTCTCTGAACGTAATTTCCGCTCATTATTACAAGCCTCAGCGTATCTTCTCCGTCATGCTCTCTTATGTATTCAAGCTGTCTTATGTGTCCGTTGTGAAAAAGATTGTATTCGGCTACAACAGCTGTCACTTTCATAAAAATTATCATGCCTTTCCTTGCATTTTCTTGAATTTGCATTTTCTAGAATTTGCATTTCCTTGAATTTGCATTTCCTTGTATTTTAATTTCCTTGTATTTGCGTTTATTTGTATTTGTGCCGACAGGCACAAACCGAGGCGAAATAAGTACACTGCATTTTTCTGATTTTCTCATTTTTAACGCTATAAAGCTATACCGTTTTAAAAGGTTCAACAGCTTTTAAATGTTAAATAATGATATTTTTAACATTTGTATGCTTCATACAAACATTTTTTTAGAAAAATCTCAAAAAAATGTTGAAATAATCTGCTTTATGATATATAATAAATTGGTATTGAATTTTATTAATTGAACAATTTTTCGTAATCGGATTTTATTTCACTGCTCTGTACAGACGAAAAATTTTTGCCAGGCTATTCAACGACCGCAAAATACAGTGAATCCGAATAGCGTACGGCAGAAAGGATATGGAAACAAAATGAACGTATTAGTAGTAAACGCAGGAAGCTCATCGCTCAAATACCAGCTTTTTGACACTTCCACAAATACCGTAAAAGCAAAAGGCATCTGCGAGAGAATCGGAATTGACGGCCGCATAGAACACCGCAAAGGTGAAGACGGAGAAAAAATCAAAAAAGACATTCCGATGTCTAATCATGCGGAAGCAACAAAGGTTGTAATCGAATACCTTACGAGTGCCGAAACAGGCGTAATTTCAGACATGAGCGAAATTGAAGCGGTCGGACACCGCGTTGTACACGGAGGCCCGTACTTTTTTGAAAGCTGTCTTGTCACCGACGAGGTAATTGAAAAGCTGCGCCTCTGCCATCCTTTTGCGCCGCTCCACACGCCGGCGCATCTTATGGGACTCGACGGATGCCGCGCCATAATGCCCGATATTCCTCAGGTTCTTGTTTTCGATACAGCCTTTCATCAAACAATGCCGGAAAAGGCATACACCTATCCTATCTCATCGGATATAGCCGAAAAATACAAAATACGCCGTTACGGCGCTCATGGCACATCGCACCGCTTCGTTTCGGAAGAAATGATTAAGCTGCTCGACATGCCGGCGGAGAAAACTAAAATAATTACCTGCCACATCGGAAACGGAGCCTCGATTTCTGCGGTTAAGGGCGGAAAATGCATAGACACATCCATGGGCTTTACTCCGCTTGACGGAATCGAAATGGGAACACGCTGCGGATCTATCGATCCTGCAATCGTTACATTTATCATGAAAAACGAAGGCTACACTCCGGATGAAATGGACAATTACATGAACAAAAAATGCGGCTTTCTGGGAGTTACTCACGGATATTCCTCAGACAGCAGAGACCTCGAAAAATCAATTGCCGAAGGTGATGAGCACAAGGCTGATGCCGTACGGGCAACCTCGGTAATGGCATATCAGATTCAGAAGTATATCGGAGCCTATACTGCCGCCATGAACGGTCTCGACGCTATTGTTTTCACTGCAGGAATGGGAGAAAATAATCCGGAGCTTCGTGAGCGCGTATGTACCAATATGGAATATTTCGGCATCAAACTCAACAAAGAAATTAACGCCGTAACACATCATCAGTCCAATACGGTTGAGCTTTCGGCCCCTGATTCTAAAGTTAAAATTTACCTGATTCCCACGAATGAGGAGTTAATGATCGCTCGTGATACAGAAAATATTGTCAATGCTCTCTGATAAAAACGAATGTTCTGCACACATGTTGCACATAGCATCTATCATCACCGCATTGTTAATTATACTTTATACATGCGGCTTTGTCAAGTAAACAGCCGCCCGCAAACAATAAAATATAACTGTCATAAGGAGATAAAATAATATGCTTAAAATTGGTGTAATGCCGTCCTCTTTCCGTATTCCCTTTAAAGATGCCGTAATAAAGGCACGTGATATGGGCGCAAAGGGACTTCAGCCATATGTAACATCGGGAGAACTCGATCCAGACAATCTTTCTCCCGACGATCGCCGCGATATATTAAAATTTGTCAGAGAAAACGGGCTCTGCTTTTCTGCTCTTTGCGCAGACTTCGGTATGGACTTTTCCGCTTACGGCGATAACGAAAAGGACATAAAGCGTACCATGAAAATGATGGATCTCGCCGTTGACTTAGACACGCACATTATTACAACCCATATCGGACACGTTCCGGATGATGAAAACAGCACAGAATATAAAAACATCTGCAAAACTATCGAAACTCTTGGCAAGTACGGAGATTCGATAGGTGTTTGTTTCGCAACCGAGACAGGCCCCGAAAAAGCAATAAAACTGCGCGGAATTCTTGAGAAAACAGACACAAAGAGTGCAAAGGTAAATCTTGACCCAGCCAATTTTGTAATGCTCTGCGGTCAGGATCCGGTCGAAGCAGTACATATACTCAAAGATTATATAGTACATACTCACGCAAAGGACGGAATTAAAACGGGGCCGGATACGTTCGAGGAGCTTCCGCTCGGACATGGAAATGTCCCCTTCCCTGAATATCTTGCAGCTCTCCGTGATGTGGGCTTTGACGGATTCCTTACAATCGAACGCGAATGCGGAAATACTCCTGAAAAGGATATACAGCTCGCATTCGATTACCTCACACAGCAGCTTAAAAAGCTATATTAAATTATTTTATTTATTAAAGCTACATTTTTTCTATGGAAATGTAGCTTTAATAAATCCATAAAAGATATAAAGTTCTTGCTTCAATAAGCGGTGACAACGGGCGTCATTCTGTGACGGTGATTCTGCGGCGTTCAATCACTGCAGAAAAGTCGCTCGACTACCCGACTATCCCACTACCCGGCTATGGTATAATGTCCTTAAAAGTATGATGAGCGGCACCCCAAAAGACAGAGCATCTTCATTCAGTTATACGGAGAAAAATTTTATGATTTCATTTGATAACCAAAAAAGAATATTTAAGCTTGATACACCGAATTCGAGCTACGTTATAGGAATATTCGACGAAAATTATCTTCTTAATCTCTACTATGGTGCAAAAATTCCTGACATAAATCTTTGGCCCAATGCCAAAAGAATAAAAAATTCATCTTTCAGTCCGTCGAATCCGAATTTTAAAAACGAAGCCGACTCTGTGGACGTACTCCCAATGGAGTACCCTACATACGGCGCAGGTGATTTCAGAATCTCCGCGTTAAAAATAAAAAATTCTGACGGAAATTCCGTAACCGATATTCGTTATGTAAGCCACAAAATTTATAAGGGCAAGCCGTCTCTTGCACCGCTGCCGGCAATATATTTAAACAACGACGACGAAGCCGATACACTGGAAATCCATACGGAAGATACTCTGACAGGTATAAAAATCACGCTTTTCTATACCGCATTCAATGATCTCGACGTAATTACAAAAAGCGTCAAAGCGGAAAATTACGGAAAAGCTTCCGTCGACATCGAAAGAATATTCAGCTCATGTGTTGATTTTCCGACAATGGATTTTGATCTTATTACACTCTACGGCAGACATGCAAAAGAACGATGCCGCGAGCAAAGAAGACTTGCGCACGGAATTCAGGGAGTCGGAAGCAAAAGAGGCGTTTCAAGCCATAATCAAAACCCGTTTGCGGCTCTTCTCAGACACGGAGCCGGTGAAGAACATGGCGACGCTTACGGGTTCAATCTTGTTTACAGCGGAAATTTTGAACTATCAGCCGAATGCAATTATTCCGGTACAACAAGAATTCTTACGGGTATAAATTCTGAGGATTTTTCGTGGCGTCTCGAATCGGGTGAAAGCTTTCAAACCCCGGAAGCAGTTTTGGTTTATTCCTGCCAAGGTCTCGGAGGTATGAGCCGAACATACCATAAGCTATATAATAATAATCTTGTACGGGGCAAATACAAATATGAAAAGCGACCTCTTCTTATCAACAGCTGGGAAGCGGCTTTCTTTGACTTTAATACCGATAAGCTTGTCGAATTCGCTAAAAATGCAAAAGAACTGGGTATTGAAATGCTTGTTATGGACGACGGCTGGTTCGGAAAACGAAACAGCGATACAAACTCTCTCGGGGATTGGTTTGTCAATGAAGAAAAGCTGCCGGGCGGTCTCGGTGTACTCATTGACAGAGTAAATGCGTTGGGAATGAAATTCGGTATATGGTATGAGCCGGAGATGATCTCACCCGATTCAAAGCTTTTCAGAGAGCATCCTGACTGGCTTGTTCATGTCCCCGGCAGAGCTCCTTCAATTGCAAGAAATCAATATGTCCTAGATGTTTCGAGAGAGGACGTAAGAGACAACATCTTCAAACAGATGTCCGAAGTAATTTCAAAATATAAAATAGATTACCTGAAATGGGACTTCAACAGAAATATTTCGGAAGCAGGTTCGGCGCTTCTGCCTCCGGAAAGAGCAAAAGAATTTTTTCACCGTTTCATTTTAGGTACCTATGATCTGATGGATCGTTTCACAAAGGCGTTTCCGAATATTCTGTTTGAAAATTGTTCGGGCGGCGGAGGAAGATTTGATCCCGGAATGCTGTATTATTCTCCTCAGATATGGGCAAGCGACAATACAGATCCTATTGAGCGCCTTACAATTCAGTTCGGAACATCCTTATGCTACCCCGCTCAAACTATGGGCGCTCATGTTTCGGCAAACGGCAGAACCGGCTACCAAACAAAGGGAAACGTAGCCCAATGGGGTACTTTCGGGTATGAGCTTGATCCCACAAAATTAACATATGACGAAAAGGAAATTATAAAAAAGCAGGTTGAAGATTATCACAAATATTACAGTCTGACACATTACGGAGATCTTTACAGGCTGATTGATCCAAATTTTGACAATTTCCGCTGTGCATGGGGATTTGTTGCTCCCGACAAGTCGGAAGCCCTTTTCACCGCTGTAATAATGAGAAAAATTGAAAGCGGATTATTTTTCCTGAAATTAGCCGGTCTTGACAAGGACAAATTCTATAAGAATGCGGCTGATGGAGAGATTTACTCCGGGTCGTTGCTCATGAACTCCGGAATCAATATTTCCGATGCTGTGTGCAACGACGGAGACAGTATTCAGATTTATCTTACCGAATGCAGAGATTAAAAACAAAAAATATACCTAAATAAAGCTGTCTCACGCCGTTTAAACAGGCGTGAGACAGCTTTTCTCTGCGGAAGTATAACCCCGTTACAAGTCAGTATTTTTTAAATATATATGCGGAGTCCGCAGCAAGCTCGGCCTCCTTTAAAAACATTCCTTCAAGTCCCGAATCGGATGTGTCTGCAATACAGCAGAAAGGCATACCTAATTCATAGTATATACTTTTATCCCGCGTAACACAGATTATAAGGCGCTCCTCGTCATTATATCTCTCAAAAGCAAACAAATCCGGAGTACATACAATAAGTCTGAAAAATCCCTCCCGAAATACTCTTTCGCTTCTGCGTATTTTTCCAATGCGGCGAAAAAACGATACGAGCTCATCATTCTTATGTTTCCACGGAAACGGTCTGCGGCAGAAAGGATCATCGTATCCTTCAAGACCGGCTTCATCTCCGTAAAAAACAGATGGCACGCCGAACATTGCAGATACTATAACATATGCCCTTTTAAGCCGGTTAATTCCAATTTGCAGCTGCTCTTCGCTCATCTTCATATGCGCAAGCTCTTCGGCAGTTTTTCCGTCCTCCGAATCTCCGCCGAGAACCGTCAGTATACGTTTCGTATCATGCGTTCCCAGAAAATTCATCAGGACATCGCACACACATTTCGGATATCTGCGGTAAATACCCTCAGTCGCGTCTCTTATCCGATCACATTCCCCGTAAAGAATATACGAAATTACAGCGTCGCGCAAAGGATAATTCATAACCGAATCAAGCTCATTTCCTTTAAGATACCTGCGGCGTACACCGTACGAAATTTTATTTGACGCATCCTCCCATACTTCGCCCAATATAAGGCCCTCCGAATTTTCCTCCTTTACCGCCGTCCGTATTCCGCAGATAAAACCGTCGGAAAGCTCGTCCGCCACGTCAAGACGGAACCCCGAAGCACCGAGACGCATATATTTTCGGACAACCCCGTTCTTTCCAAGTATAAATTCGCGGTAGTCTGCACAGCCGCAGTTTACACGGGGCAGAATATCTACGCCCCACCAGCATTCGTATTCGTTAGGATATGAATAAAAATTATACCACCGGTAAAACGGAGAGTTCTTTGAATTGTATGCTCCGACACTGTCATAACGGTTATATTTGTTAAAATATATACTGTCCGCCCCTGTATGATTAAATACGCCGTCCAAAATTACGGAAATACCTCTTTTACGGCATTCCGAGCAAAGCGCTGAAAAAGCTTCATCTCCTCCGAACATAGAATCGACATGCATATAATCGGCAGTGTCATATTTATGATTGGAGGGCGATTCAAATATAGGGCTGAGATATATCACATTTACTCCGAGAGTTTGAATATAATCAAGCCTTTCGGCAATGCCCCAGATATCTCCTCCGAAAAACTCATTGTTTTTAAGAGGAGCACCTCTATACGGAGGATACATCGGAATACCGTTATCCCAATCATAATTTATAACCGCGCCTTTTTTCGCTTCGGTGCGCCCCGACGAATAAAACCTGTCTACAAAAATATGATATATAATACCGCCTTTCATAAAATCAGGAGTTTCAAAATCACGGTCATAAAGCAGAAGCTGACGCTCATGTACATCTTCCGAACGAAGAAGCCTGACCGGTTCTTCCCCGCCGAAAAATCCTGCAGCGATACCGTCGGAAACAGCGTAATGATAGTAATAGAGACCGCAGTCCGACAATGCTTTGAGTTCCGCAGCGGATATTAAAGTTTCAAAAAAATTCACTGTACCGTTATGAGCTGTATACTCCAAACGGTATGAAGCATGGTGTTCCCCGTCGTCAGAGCCCAGGCCGTCCGAATGAATATACATAATCAGAGAATCTACATAAACAAAGTCAGGAACCGAAATAACAAACCGTATTCTCCCGGTATTGCAAAGTGCTCCCGTCAAACTGACGTCGGTTTCAAATTCATCACTTTCATAGGTTTGATATTTATATTCACAAATACTGTCGCATAAAGACATGTCAATAACCGTGCTTTCACATTATAAAAATATCCGTAACTATGGACTGACACTATGAAGCAAGCTTAATTAACCGAATATATATTCCAGATATTTTCCGCATAATCAGCTATACTTCGGTCCGACGAGAAGAATCCCGCTCCGGCGATATTGTCAAGCGCCTTTTTCTGCCACTCGATTTTATTCTCATAATCGACTCTGATCTTCGCCGATTCATTCATATAAGATTCAAAATCGGCAAAACACATATACGGATCTGAAATCCCATGGCTGTACATAAAGTAGTTTACCAAATTTGAAAATCTGCTGCCCGCAAATCCTCCGCGGAGCGTGTTCATAACACCCGCCAACGCCTGACTCTTTCTGTAATAAATCCCGGAGTCATAACCTGCCTTCCAAATCTCGTCAACCTCATGTGCATCAAGGCCAAAAATATAGATATTGTCACGTCCTACCGCGTTTCTCATCTCGACATTTGCACCGTCAAGCGTGCCGATTGTAAGTGCTCCGTTTATCATAAACTTCATACAGCCGGTTCCGCTTGCTTCTTTTCCTGCAAGCGAAATCTGTTCACTTATGTCCGATGCCGGAATCAGAATTTCCGCCGCGCTTACATTATAATCTTCAAGAAAAATTACCTTTATTATGTCGCGTACCCTCGGATTATGAGATATTTCTTCTCCAAGACTCCAAATAAGCTTAATTATATCCTTGGCAAGATAATATCCCGGCGCTGCCTTTCCTCCGAAAATAAACGTACACGGAGCAATGTCCGCATTTGGATTTTCAAGAAGTTCATTGTAATAAGCAATTATTTTAAGAATATTGAGCGTCTGTCTTTTATACTCATGAATTCTCTTGACCTGCACATCAAATATCGACGATGTATCTGCGGAAATCCCCCTTGTCCTCTTGAGCCATTCCGCAAAACGTTGTTTATTGTGCAGCTTTATTTCCGCAAGTCTGTCAAGGACTGAGGAATCTTCTCTGAATTTTTTAAAGTCAGGAAGCTTTTGAGGATTTTTTTTGAAATCTTCCCCGATACACTCGCTGAGAAGTCCGGAAAGCTCAGGATTTGAATAGCAGAGCCATCTGCGATGCGCTATTCCATTTGTTACATTTCGGAATTTATACGGCATAGCCTTGTAATAATCATGAAAGACGGTTTTTTTAAGAATCTCCGAATGAAGCTCCGAAACCCCGTTTACGGCATGGGATGCCGCTACGCTTAGATTTGCCATACGGACTTGATTATATCCTATAACCGCCATTCTTGAAATTCTGTCCCAGTCTCCCGGATAGAGCTTCCATAAATCGGCGCAAAGCCTGCGATTTATCTCCTCCGTTATCATATATATCCTGGGCAGCTTCAGCTTAAACAAATTCACATTCCAGCATTCAAGCGCCTCCGGCATGACTGTGTGATTGGTATATGAAACAACTGCCGAAACAACCGACCAAGCTTTATCCCATGAATAAGAATAGACGTCCATAAGGATGCGCATAAGCTCCGGAACGACAAGAGCCGGATGTGTATCATTAATATGAATTGCCGCCTTTTCGGAAAAATTATACAGAGAGCCGTATGCGGCAAGATGATCGGCGATTATACACTGCAGCGAAGCGGAGACAAGAAAATACTGCTGGCTGAGACGAAGAAGCTTTCCCTCGTCATGCTCGTCCGAAGGATAGAGCACCTTGGAAATAACTTCGGCATTTGTGCTTTCCTGCATTGCGCGTTCATACTGTCCCTGCGAAAAAAGACTCATATCAATGTTTGCAGAGCTGCGTGCCCGCCAAAGACGAAGATTGTTGACGGCGGCACAGTCGGAACCGGATATAAGAATATCGTAAGGTACGGCAGTCACTTCATCATAATCCTCGTGAATAATGCTAAGCCTGCCGCTCTCCCAATTCTCGGTTACACGGCCTCCGAACCGTACCGAAAAGCTTTTATCACTTCTCGGAACCAGCCAGCCGTCGCCGCCTGACAGCCATGTGTCCGGAAGCTCAACCTGATTTCCGTCCACAATTTTCTGTTTAAACAGACCGTACTCATAGCACAATGTAAACCCGGTTGCCGGATAATCAAGCGTAGTCAGCGAATCCATAAAGCACGCCGCAAGTCTTCCAAGCCCTCCGTTGCCAAGACCGGGATCGGGCTCCGCATCATAAAGCTCCGAAAGATTGAATCCCATGTCACTTATTACCTTCTTAAAGTCATCTTCAACGCCAAGATTTTTAAGGTTATTCCGAAGAGAGGGACCGATTAAAAATTCCATGCACATATAATAGACTTTTTTCGCCTGCTGCTTTTTCACCTGCTCCTTAAATTCAGAACGCTTCTGCATGAGAATATCCTTCACGCAAAGAATTACCGCCTTATACATCTGTTTCTTTGTCGCATCCTCCGAAGATGTTCCCAAGTAACATGATAACTTACGTTCAAGAGATTCTCTTATCTCCTCTTGTCTGCCATTAAGACCCATATATATTATACCTCGTTTCGCTCCCAGCTCAAAAATACATACCGAATAAAGTCAAACCGCAGGCGCACAATTTAGATTTTCATATACCAAATAATTTAGACCGCAGTTCAAAGCATAGACCGGTAAAGCTCCGCATACTTTTCCGCGGATATATCCCATGAAAAATCAACATCCATAACATGCTTTACAAGCTTATTCCATTTTTTCCTGTCGGAAAATATATCCGCAGCCTCCCTTATTACTCCCAGCATTTCATGTGCATTATAATTTGCAAAGGAGAAACCGTTTCCGCTTCCGTCGTATTTATTATAAGCCCGAATGGTATCATGCAGTCCGCCGGTCTCCCTGACAACAGGAACGGTTCCGTATCTCGACGAAATCATCTGTGCAAGACCGCACGGCTCACTTTTCGACGGCATCAGAAACATATCGGCTCCGGCATATATCAGACGCGAAAGATCCTTGTCAAACTCGATCACCGCACACAAACGGCCCGGATGGCGCTCCGCGGCTTCACGGAAGAAATTTTCAAAATCACTGTCACCCGTACCGAGCAAAACAAACTGAACATCGTCTGTATTAAGCATTTCGTCAATTATACGGCACACCAAATCCAAACCCTTATGGGCGGCAAGCCGAGTAACCATTGAAATCAGAGGCACGTCATGCCTCACCTCAAATCCGCACCTTCTCTGAAGCGCCGCTTTATCCTTTGACTTGCCCGATATGTTTTTTGAAGAATAGTGATAAGGAATAACGGGATCAGTCGACGGATTATAATACTCAACATCAATTCCGTTTACAATCCCGCACAGTTTATATCTGCACGATTCAAGAATATGAAAAAGACCGTGTGAATAATACGGAGTTAAAATCTCTTCGGCATATTTTTCGCTGACCGTACTTACCTTGTCCGCAACAGCGATAGCTCCCTTTGACAAATTGATGTCGCCGTTATACTCAACAATTCCCCGATCCCATTCATAAAGATCAAAAATATCATTCAGTATGTCAAAGCCATATATCCCCTGATACTCGATATTATGAATAGTGTAAAGCGTTTTAATTTCCGAATACGCTTTTATTCCGGCGTACTTTCGTTTTAAATATATCACCGAAAGCGCACTCTGCCAGTCGTTTGCATGTAAAATATCCGGATAAAAATCTATGGCTCCCATCATTTCGAGCACTGCCCGGCAAAAGAAAGCAAATCTCTCGCCGTCGTCAAAGCTGCCGTACAAAAAGTTTCTTTTAAAATAGTATTCGTTATCTACAAAATAAAACTTTACATTATCTTTAGTTATACTCCATATGCCGCAATACTGTCTTCTCCATGACAGAGGTACATAAAACTCTTTTTCAAGTACTATCTGATCGCCGAAATTTTCACGTACAGACGGATATAACGGAATTACTGCCCTGACGTCAGAATCAGAACCAAGCCTGCGGCCGACAGCAGCCGGAAGCGAACCTATTACATCTCCAAGTCCTCCGGAGGATGCAAACGGGACAGCTTCGGACGCAACATACAGAATTTTCATATAAACATTCATCCTTTTCAGTTGATTTTAAGTCTCTTATTGCTACGGCAAACGCAGATTTCCGCAAAATACTGTATATGAATCGCCTAAATCGCCGCTGCTCTTTATCCTTTACCGTGCTTATTGTGCTTTATTGTGCTTTGCCGTCACAGCATTTTTCCCTTTGAGATATAATACGGCTGACTCGATACGCCCGAAAGCGTTATTCCGTCCCTAATTACAACATTCTTATCGCTTATTACACAATTAAGAGTAACATTCTCCCCGCATATTCCGTCCTGCATAATTATAGAATTATTAACTCTTGCATTTCTTCCAACCTTAACACCGCGGAACAATATTGAATTTTCGACTGTACCCTCAATAACGCAGCCGTCGGCAATCAGAGAGTTCCGGACAGATGAATTCTCGCTGTAGTATGTCGGAGGAGAATTTCGGATCTTCGTAAGCACCGGTCGGCTTCGAACGCCGAAAAGAGCACTGCGGATATTCATATCACGTATAAGATCCATACTATGTCCGAAATAACCTGAGAGAGAAGTAACCTCTGCATAATATCCGTCGTAACGATACACATGAATATTTGCGCGTTCATGATCACGTTTAAGCGACCGCGAAATAATATCCCTTGTCAGACTTGAATAGTTGTATGCAATTGCATCTCTGACAATCTGCTGCAAATATGCCGTACTCATCACAAGTATGTTCAGACTCACCTCCGCCGTACCGCTGAAGTGATTCGGATATGTCAGTATATCACGTACAAGTCCGTCCTCATCAGATATAACAATAGTATTGTGCTTTGCGGTGTCCGGCATAAGCTCAAAGCTCTTTACCGCAATTGTAATATTTGCATTTTCCGCAATATGCTGTTTTATAATATCATTTAAATCAATATTACAGATCATATCGCAGTCCGACAGTACAATATAATCATCGGTTATACGCGATATGGTAAGATTTACATTTTTCAATGCAGCTAAACGAGAAACCGCCTCCTCCCTTCCATGATACCCGTAAGGTGTAACATTGGGAGGCAGCATTTTAATTCCTCCGTTGCGGCGTGCAAGATCCCAGTCCTTTCCGGAACCGATATGATCCATAAGAGACAAATAATTTGAATTTGTAATTATACTTATATTTCCTATGTCGGAATTCACCATATTTGAAATGGCAAAATCTATAAGTCTGTATCTGCAGCCAAACGGTATCGAACCGATTGCGCGCGCCGTCGTAAGCTCGGGTATATTGCTGTCGTGTATATTTGAAAAAATAATTCCTGCTGCTGACATATACTTCCTCCGCCGCTCTAAGCTTTTAAGCTAATATCGGTACTTCTGTTTCTGAAATATGACATATCCGCCATTGCCCCGTCTTCAACAACGGTCCCGTCAGGAAGCGACATTCCTCCGGAAATGACGGTCACACCGCTGCTTTCAAGACGTTCTCTTCCGACGATACACTTTTTGCCCAGCTTTATTTCGCTGTCAATTATACTGTAATTTACAACACAGCCCTCTCCGATAACAACATCGCTCATTATAACCGAATCCTTGACATATGCTCCTTTACGCACCTTAACGCCGCTTGACAGCACGCAGTTATCCACAAAACCGTCGATTTCGCAGCCCTCCGTCACAAGAGAATTAATTGTCTTTCCCTGCGGTCCCATCCAATGCGGCGGTCTCGCCTCATTGCGCGAATATATTTTAAAATCAGGATCGCGGAGATTAAATACCGGATTGCTTCCGAGCAAATCCATATTAGCTTGCCACAAGCTGTCAATTGTGCCCACATCTTTCCAATATCCCTCAAACGGATATGCAAACATTCTGAGACCGTCTCCAAGCATAGCCGGTATTATATTTTTGCCGAAATCGTTATTCGAACGAGAATCCAGCTCGTCCTGATTAAGATATTTCACCAGTATGTCCTTAGAAAAAACATAAATACCCATAGAAGCGTTAGTGCTTTTCGGATTCTTTGGTTTTTCTTCAAATTCAGTAATTCTTAAATTTTCATCGGTATTCATTATTCCGAAACGGCTTGCTTCCTCAATCGGAACATTAAGTACAGCTATTGTAGCATCGGCACAGTTCTTTTTGTGAGCCTCAATCATTTTGCTGTAATCCATTTTATAGATATGATCTCCCGAAAGAATTAAAACATAATCCGGATCATATCTGTTTATAAACGCAAGATTCTGATATATCGCATTTGCAGTTCCCTTATACCACTGACCACCGTCCTTTGCCTGGTACGGAGGAAGTACAGTGACTCCGCTCTGCGCTCTGTCCAAATCCCACGGGCTGCCGTGACCAATGTATTCATTCAGCACCAGCGGCTGATACTGCGTAAGCACTCCGACCGTGCTTATTCCTGAATTAACACAGTTGGACATGGGAAAATCAATAATTCTGTATTTTCCTCCGAATGAAACAGCAGGCTTTGCGATCTTCTCGGTAAGCGCATACAGCCGGCTGCCCTGTCCTCCGGCAAGAAGCATTGCGACACATTCTGTTTTTCTGTACATGAATATTACCTCTATCCTGCAATGATTTTTCAAAAAGTGCTGAAAATCCATTATAAGGCATTTCCGCGCTCAAACGTTAAATCACCTGAAAAATAAGCAGATCCGATATTCCAAAGGCCTTATCCCCCGAAGTCGGATACCTGACATTAAGCTAAAAAGCTTCATTAAAGTTAAACTTGTCCGTTAAATTTTTCATCTGAACATCGTCTATATATTTATATGGCACTTTCTTTAAAATAATTCCCGAATAAGCCGGAAGATCAAAGCGTAAAACCCGCTTTTTCCTTACCCTCTCATTCTGAACATATTTGACATATACGGTTTTCAGAATTTTTTTATCAAGAACATTTTTTCCGCCGAAGGAATAATCGTCCGAATTTAACAGCACACCGTATTTGCCTGCCATTTCAAGCTCAAATTCATAATTTTTTCTGTCAACCGGAGAGAAATTAACAACGACAATAATCGTCCTGCCCTGTATATTGGTCCTTTTATAAATTACAACATTATCGGTGATCCTGTCAGCCTCTATCCACTGAAAGCCCTCCCATGAATCGTCAATATCCCAAAGCTCGGAATAAAGCTTGTAAAAATGATTGAGAGTTCTTACAAATCGCTGCATTTCACAATGACGCGGATATTTCAGCATAAACCATTCGAGTTCGTTTTTATAATCCCACTCTCTGAACTGGGCAAACTCTGTTCCCATAAACATAAGCTTTTTTCCCGGCATTGTCATCATAAAAATAAGATATGCACGCATCAAACTGAATTTTTCATCATAGTTTCCATACATTTTATCGATCAGAGACTTTTTTCCGTGAACAACCTCGTCATGGGAAACGGGAAGCACATAATTTTCCGAAAAAGCATACATCATTGGAAACGTGAGATCCGAATGATGAAACTGACGATAAATCGGATCTAACTGAACATAATGAAACATGTCATTTGCAAATCCCATGTTCCATTTAAAATTAAAACCAAGTCCTCTTTTATCTACGGGCTTTGTAACCATCGGCCATGAAGTAGACTCCTCGGCTATCATCAGTACATCAGGAAACTCAGCAAATACAGCGCAGTTTAAACTTTTGAAAAATTCAGCTGCAACATAATTGCGGTTGTTTCCTTCCGAGTTCGGAATCCACTCTCCGGGTTTTCTGTCATAATCAAGATACAGCATCGACGCTACAGCATCTATACGGAGTCCGTCTATATGATATTTCCGAAACCAAAAAAGCGCGTTTGAAATAAGAAAGCTTCTGACCTCTTCTCTGCCTACATCGAAACACCTTGTGCCCCATCCTTTATGCTCCATTTTAAGCTTGTCTTGATATTCATAAAGCGGTTCTCCGTCAAACTCATACAAGCCATGAGCATCCTTGGGAAAATGAGCAGGCACCCAGTCGAGAATAACTCCGATTTCATACTTGTGAAGAATATCGACAAAGCAAGCAAAATCCTCCGGTGAACCAAACCTGGATGTCGGCGCATAATACCCGCAGATTTGGTATCCCCATGAGCCGTCAAACGGATGTTCCATTACGGGAAGAAGCTCTGCATGAGTATATCCCATTGTCTTAAGATACGGAGCAAGTTCCAAGGCTATCTCCCGATAGTTCAGATAATGTCTGCCATCTTCCGTACTGCTCCTATCCCTGGTCCTCCACGATCCGAGATGCATTTCGTATATATTCATAGGAGCGGAATAAAAATGCCCCTTTGAATTTTTCGGATTTTCCGCAAATAACTTTCGTCTTTTTTTCATCCACTGAAAATCGTGAAACTCCAGTTTGTCAATATTTTTGATTACAGACGCGGTCTCGGTAAGCGTCTGAGAAGCAAAAGCATACGGATCAGACTTTAGACATACGCCGCTCCTGCTTCTTACTAAATATTTATAATACGTTCCCTCGTAATTATTTTTGTCAGAGAATTTAGACTCCCATATACCTCCGGATATTTTACGCATAGGTATTCCGTCTGTCCATGAGGAAAAATCGCCGACAACTCTCACTTCGTACGCACGCGGCGCCCATACTCTGAAAACATAATTATATAATCCTCTGGATTTATCATACGTAAAGTGACATCCGAGCAAATCGTATGAACGATAATTCGCACCCTGATGAAACAGATGTACGGCTTTTTCAACGTCAAATCCAATGCTCATATGAATGTCCTCCGAATTAAAAACAGTTTTAATATCCGGTTTTATTTATTACTTCTATTTTTTACCTTTAATATTATTATAATACATCATGCCGTTATAATCAAGATTTTTTCAGGAATATTATTTCAATTTTCTTAGAATTTTACTTCGGTATTACACAATACTGAAAAACACCCGTCACGGCATATGCCGATGACGGATGTTTTTTAAATACAAAAGATAAAGCTCCAAAATATTAATACACAACACCCTGTGCAAGCATTGCGTCTGCAACTTTAATAAATCCGGCTATGTTGGCTCCTGCAACAAGGTTGCCTTCAAATCCGTATTCCTTTGCGGCAGCGGCAGAACTCTTATAAATATTTATCATAATGTTGTGAAGCTTCTCGTCAACCTCTTCAAATGTCCATGAAAGACGAATCGAGTTCTGAGACATTTCAAGGCCTGAAGTAGCAACTCCGCCTGCGTTTGCAGCCTTTGCCGGTGCAAAAAGAACACCTGCGTCAAGAAATGCATTAATTGCATCGATAGAAGAAGGCATATTCGCCCCCTCCGCAACCGCTTTACAGCCATTAGCAATAAGCTTCTTAGCTGAATCAAGATCAATTTCGTTCTGAGTTGCACAAGGAAATGCAATATCGCACGGAATGCTCCATATGCCTGAGCATCCTGCAGTAAACTTAGCGGTCGGAACACGCTTCGGATACTCGCTGATTCTTGCGCGCTCAATCTCTTTGAGCTGTTTCATTACATCAAGATTCATTCCGTTTTCGTCATATATGTATCCGGAAGAATCACTCATTGCGACAACCGTCGCACCATATTCCATTGCTTTCTGCGCACAGTAAATCGCAACATTTCCCGAACCGGAAATTACAATACGTTTGCCCTGGAAAGACATACCGTTATTTTCAAGCATTTCCTTTGTAAAATAGCACACCCCGAAACCGGTTGCTTCAGTGCGGGCAAGCGAACCTCCGTATGAAAGCCCTTTTCCGGTAAGTACACCGGTGTACTCATTGCGAAGGCGCTTATACTGTCCGAACAGAAATCCGATCTCACGTCCGCCTACTCCGATATCGCCTGCAGGAACGTCTGTATCCGCGCCGATATGCTTTGAAAGCTCTGTCATAAAGCTCTGACAAAAACGCATGATTTCACCGTCGCTCTTTCCTTTCGGATCGAAATCGGAACCGCCCTTTCCGCCGCCCATCGGCAGTCCGGTAAGAGCATTCTTAAATATCTGTTCAAAACCTAAAAATTTCATAATTGAAACATTTACAGACGGATGAAGACGAAGTCCGCCCTTATACGGTCCGATCGCAGAGTTAAACTGAACACGGTATCCGCGGTTCACCTGAACATCTCCGTTGTCGTCAACCCAGCTGACTCGAAACCGAATCAATCTTTCAGGTTCAACAATTCTCTCAACAATGTTCGCCTTAACATAGTCCGGTCTCTTTTCAATTACGGGTTCGAGCGTTGTAAGCACTTCCTCGACCGCCTGAAGATACTCCGACTCGCCCGGATTGTACTTACAGGTTTTCTCATAAACGGACTTGAGATATGCATTTTTTATTGCCATATTGATAATCCTCCCTCTCATGCAGCTAAGCATAATTGATTATATAAAAACATATATTCGTATTATACATCAACACATTAAAAATTGCAACAAATATTTTTCAAAATTTCATATTTTTATTTTTTATTAATAAAATCACTTAAAAATCTTATTTTTATGGGGCAAATGAATTTCCCAATTTCATATTTTTTATTTTTACTATTATATTTGTTTCTGCATGCTCAAGCATTTATCCTGTTTGTCCATAAGTTATAAAACAACCTTTGACCGATTAAGCAAAAATTACCGGCTTATGCGTTTCATGCATATTATAATTTTTTTCAGATCAAATATATACGTTATATAAATTCAAAAAAATACATATAAAAGATAAAGCAGTCTTTAAAATTGTAAAGGAGAAGCGTCTTGATGAAAGAAAAAAAACTCGGAAAGGCAATGCTGTTTTTTTTCAACGCCGCCCTGCTGACAATCACTTCATTGATTATACGAACAGTCGGCGTTGCTTTCAATGTATACGTCACCGGAAAGCTCGGCGCATCCGGCGTAGGTTTACTATCCCTGATTACTTCGGCATACGGTTTTTTTACTACTTTTGCTCTTTCAGGTGTAAATCTTGCCGCATCACGTATAGTGGCAGAAGGCCTCGGACATGAAAATGAAGCGGAAATACGCGGCGGGATGAAGCGCTGTCTTATTTACTCCTTTATATTTGGAAGTGCGGCAACTCTCGCAATGTTTTTTTCTGCCGCCCCGCTTGGAAATTACGTTATAGCTGACGCAAGAAGTATTCGTTCTCTGCGTATTTTGGCACCAAGCCTTCTTCCCCTTGCAATGTCATCCGGAATATACGGCTACCTTCACGCAGTCAGGCGTGTTATCAAAAGCGCGTCCGCGCAGATTACAGAACAGGTTATAAGAATCATCGTAACGGTGGCAGCGCTGACTGCCTTTCTTCCCAAAGGACTTGAATTTGCCTGCTTTGCCGTTACGCTCGGAACCACTGTCTCGGAAATATTTGCTTTCATATACAACTATATAATTTTTAAACATGATATAAGAAAACATTTTCACGGTGACGGTACCGAGCCCGACGGACTTACCAAAAAAATGCTCGGTATTTCTATTCCTATGGCCCTCAGCGCATACATGCGTTCAGGTCTGCTCACTCTTGAACACATGCTTATACCAATTGGGCTCAGACGTTCAGGCGCAAGCTCGGAAAATGCAATTGCGGAATACGGAGTTCTTCATGGTATGGCCTTTCCGGTTGTTCTTTATCCTCAGGTCCTTCTGCAATCCATTTCCGGACTTCTCGTCCCGGAAGTAGCTGAGGAAGCAGCACGGGGAAATGAAAAAAGAATAGAAAATATCGCTCACAAAATTCTTCACATAACCTTGCTTTTTTCGATTGGAACAGCCGGGCTGATGATCTGCTTCTCCGAAATGCTCGGCAGTTCTCTCTATCAGAATAAAGAAGCCGGTATCTTCATAAAAGCAGTTGCGCCTCTGATTCCGGTTATGTATCTGGACAGCGCCGTTGACGGACTTCTCAAAGGTCTCGGAGAACAGCTTTATTCAATGCGCGTAAATATTCTCGACTCGACACTGAGTGTAATAATGGTATGGCTTTTACTGCCGCATCTCGGAGTATGGGGTTATGTTCTAACCGTATATGTCTGCGAGGTTGTAAACGGAGTCCTCAGTCTTTGCCGACTCCTGAGTGTTACAAAGCCGAGAATTTCAGTTATACGTTCTCTTTTTGTTCCGCTTATCTGCACAATATTATCCTGCTCGGCAGTTACATATTTATTAAGACCTGCTTTATCCTATTTTGGCAACACCTTTGAAATGATAGTGTGCATAGTACTATCGGCTGCAATTTATCTGTTCTTTCTTTTTATCAGCGGCTGCCTTACGGAAAACAGGAATTTTAAATCCACTGAAGCCATAAAAAGGATATTTGTAAAAGGAGGAAAAAACGAAAGTCGCTCATCTAAATTTAAAAAATATGAAGAAAACGCTTAATTGCTCTTTCCAAATTCATTTTTTTGTGGTACAATAAAGGCGTATCATTGTTTTAACTTTTACTCTCATCATACCGCGCCTTTACGAAATTGCCTTCGTCAATTTCAATCGACTATTAAATAAAAGGAATTCAATCTGTAATGAACAGAACTATTATTCATTCGAAATCGGAAATCGATACCTTTAACGCAGGAAGAGAATTAGCTTCCAAGCTTAAATTAATATTAAGTAAAAAAGCCGCAGCGTGTGAGGAAACAGAGATCTTTGAAACCTTCGGTGACGACACTGCCGTTGTCGCAATGTGCGGTGAACTCGGTTCCGGTAAAACTGTCTTTGTACGAGGCATGGCATCTGTATTCGCGCCTGAAGCGTCCATACAAAGCCCAAGTTATACAATTGTCAACGAGTACATCGGCGACGAATATAATTTATATCATTTTGACATGTATCGTATAACCGGTGAAGATGATCTCTATTCTATCGGATTTTATGATTACTCAAATGCTGTCCTTGCAATTGAATGGAGCGAAAAAATACCATATGCGCTTCCAAGAATCTATTGGAAAGTTACCTTTTTTTCCGAGGGCGAAAACGGCAGAAAGATTGAGATTGAATTCATAGACTCCAAAAATCAGGAGAAAGTATAATATAATGAAAATTCTTGCAATTGAATGCAGTACCGAAACAGCAAGTGCGGCAATCACCGAAGATCGAGAGCTTATAGGGGTTTATACGAAAAATGCCGGCAGAACCCACAGCGAAAAGCTGCTTCCGATGATCGATGAACTTCTTAACAGTTATTCTCTCAAAATTGACGATTTGGATCTGCTTGCCTGTACCGCAGGTCCCGGCTCATTTACCGGTATAAGGATAGGGGTATCCACTATTAAAGGACTTGCATTTGCAAAAAACAAACCTTGTATAGGAATTTCCTCTCTTGAAGCTCTCGCATACGGCTTTGACAATTTTCCAGAAGAATGTATAATTGTACCGTCAATCGACGCAAGGCGCGGAAATATTTATAACGCCGTTTTTTCGGCAGAAAACGGAAGACCGCCGAAAAGACTTTGCGATGACCGGCTAATATCTGCATCTAAGCTTACAGAAGAACTCACAAACTTTAACCAAAAGGCTGTTTTATGCGGAGACGGATCTAAAACGATTGAAAAAATAACAGCCGAAGATAAAGGAAGATATATTAATATAGTTAAGGCTCCTCCCACTCTTTTATATCCAAATGCATATGCCGCCGCACTCTGTGCGTTAGAGAAATACTCTGACGGAAGATTTGTATCTGATAAAGAATTATCTCCGATTTACCTGCGTCCAACTCAAGCAGAGCGAGAGTTATGCGTAAAAAATGACTAATTTTTTCGTTTCCCGGTTCAGGTAAATCCGAAAAAATTCAGTCTATGTATTATTTTTAACGAAAAAGAAAGGAATAAAAAATGAATAAAATAAAATTTGCAATTGCATCTGACCATGCCGGATATCTTCTCAAAGAGGAAATAAAAAAACATTTCATAAATCAAGAAATCGAATTCATTGACTGCGGAACGGAAAATGAAACAGATTCCGTCAATTATCCTGATTTTGCACATAAGCTCTGTCAAAAAATACAAAATGGAGAAGCTGAACGGGGAATTCTTGTATGCGGCACGGGAATCGGAATGAGTATTGCAGCAAATAAGCACAATGGAATACGGGCGGCATGCTGTTCCGATACATTTTCCGCACGTCTGACAAGAATGCATAATGATGCAAACGTACTGTGTATCGGCGCGCGCGTTGTCGGTGTCGGACTTGCGCTTGATCTTGTAGACATTTTTGTCACAACCGAATTTGAAGGCGGAAGACATGAACTTCGGGTTAATATGCTAAAGAAATTCGAAAAATAATTAGAAAATTATTAACAATTATTAATAACTTTTTATATAATTTTATATCTATCCAATCAAATTGGTATTGCAAAATAATAGAAAACATGATATACTAAGTTTGTGTACGGGGACGGCACCCATAGTAAAAAACAGCTTTACACATTCTGCAAAAAGGGGATGACACCCATCGAAAAAAACGTTATTGTCGTAGATGAATTTGGCAATAAATACGAAGCGACCTACCCAAAACGGGCAAAAGGTCTTGTTAAAAACGGCAGGGCACGCTTCATAAATGAAAACAAAATATGTTTGCTGTGTCTGCCTAACATGAAAGCGAAGGACAATAATATGTCAGAAAATAAAAAGGTCGATACTGTTAATAATATTTCCACAAATAACGAGATTTCCAAGAACATATCTAATAATACCACGATAGATTCAATAAATACGGAGTCAAAACAGCAGCCATTAGATATGACTGTGGCATATCTATTAGATAAACTGGAAGTAATTTCAACTAATTACGACTATGTAAATGATGCAATATCCGAGCTTTCGAAGATAAAGTCGGATGGTCAGGGTGATCTTGGAGTGTCAGAACAGGCAAAAGCATTTTGCGAAATTGTTAAAGCAAGAGAGACTACCAACCAAAGACTGATATCACTTTATGAAAAGATATATGATGATCTAAAATCGGATGAAACGCAACTAAAAGAAATGGCCTTAAAATTATTAGAAAATGTATCTGACGATATACAAAAAGTTTCAGTTTTCTCCGATGCTTTAGATGCTATTAGACATTTAGGCTAACCATAACCACAGTTAAATAATGCAATAGCACAAAAAAGCAGATACATGGTGTTTATCCATGTATCTGCTTTTTTGTGCTAAACTATTTCAAAGGTATCATATTCACTCTTATCTCCGCAGTAAACAGACACATAGTATTCATCGCCCGCTGCTGAACAAATAACCGCGCTCTTACACTGATGAATCTCTTGTGCCGAAAAGCTCACAAGACCTGTACCGGTATATTTACTATATGCTTCCTTAGCTGTCCAAAGTTCATAGAAACGAAGCCGCATCTTGCTGTCAGGTTCTCTGTTAAAATCAATATCTTCAGACTTACAGCCAAAAAGATATTCAAGCTCAACATTATCAAATACCCTCTTTGCAAGTTTAAGATTTACAGAACGCATAATTTCTACATCTATACCAACTTGATTTTTTCCCATAGCAAGCACAGCAAAATCTCCGGAATGACTTATGTTAAACTCTATATCAATATCGACAGCATATGGCTTTCCGCCCGGATTTATTTCAATGGAGACATTTTCAGGAGCCGTTCCACACAGCTTTGATATGTTTTTTCTAATCAGCATATCTCCGGCAACCGAACGGAGACGATCAGACTCCGCACGGTAAGCATCTGTACGCCTGCGTCTCTCCACGCTCATTAAAGAATACCACTTTTCATATTCTTTTTTCTCAAATAAACTAATATCAAATTTATCAAACAGCAATCACGAATCCCCCTCTTTTTTCTCTTCGACAGGCGCCCAGGCTCTTCCGAACTGTACATCCTTAAAAAGTGCGGTAAGCCCGGTAATCTGCTTAAGACGTAAAATTTCATCTCTGTCCATTCCAAGATGCTTTGAAATCCATTTGTCACTCCTGCCAAGCTCGTGAAGCTCATTGATAATATTGCTCATCAAATCGACTTTATGAGATCCTCTCGCACGGTTATGCCGAATTGTACTCGCCATCTGATGATCAAGCGGCTTATCAATAACCGAAACCGGAAGCAAGCCGCTTTCTCTTTCATAAATGTCCGGGTAATCAAGCATAACACGGTAACGATGAAAACCGTCTACAATAGTATAAATATCTTTAACTCTCGAATAATAACAAACAATCGGCATCGTATATCCGTCTTCCTTAATGCTGTCATACAGGAGTTTCATTTCGGGCGGCGCAACAGAATTAGGATTATATGTATTAGGACATATCTTCTCTATCGGAACGGCGATTACATTATAAACCGGACTTTTAAATGACATTTTCTTCACCAACCTTGCTGTATTTATACTTTAAATCATTTATTCGCTTTTGCTGCTCCCTTGTAAGACCAAACCCCATAAAACGGCATGTGTGATCATTTCTTAAAATGCAATAGCACATACGTTTCCAACTCGGAATATCCTTTGATGATTTTATATCATCAGTATGATCGGGAATTTTATCTACAAAAATAACTCTGGAATTTTTCATAACTGTATGATTTGAAATACCGTTGCGCTTAATGTTATATCCATGGTCAATCAGCTCCTGTATTACATCCTCTTCAAGGCCGCCTCCCGTATTATGCCAAAATTCAATTGAAGTTTTAAATTTTTTTATATAGTTATTACGCAGTCTTTCCGGCAATGTATCCAAAAGAAATTTAGTATACGACTCCCATGTATGACCTTCGGGAAGCGTTAAGCTGCGGTATCCAAGCGCCTTTGTTTTACCGTAAATCGCGCAAAAGTTAGCCCCTTTTACACGTCCGACAAGCCGAGCCCAAATCTCCGGATCCAATACACGGTAAATATTCAAACTGTCCTTTGCATAATCGTTAAACGGCGATGCTACACGCATCTGATCAAGTTTCAATCCTGCCATAAAATAAAGATCGTACAGACGATTATAATCATAATTAAATATATAGTTCGCGTGCCATACATCGCTTTTTGACCAGTCATATAAAGGCGATGCTGCCCATACGTCTTTAAACTGCTTGCTTATCCAGCATCTGTCCTTATAACCGTGTCTCTTATTTATTATACCGCTGTATCGCTGCAAAGACTCATCTGCCCTCATTCCCAAAAGGCAAACCGTTTTTTTTCCGCCATGAGATATTCGGTACCATCTGCCAAATTGCCTCGCCAAATCAATCTGATGCATTTTATACCGATATGTCGTTATAGGATTATTCTGAAGATTTATTACATATGAGTGTCTCGGCATAGGACGAACCCATACATCTTCCTTTGTATCGTCCCACGGATACCAAAACATCTGATAACTGCTGAGAGCTGTCCTTGTAGCCATCGGCAGACAAACCCAATATGGCTCAGCATCATTTTTTATATGTTCAAAAGTACGCTCTATATATTCTGTAGTTACAGAATACTGGGCTTCAAAGTCCTGATGAAAAACACCGATTTTCTTTCCCGGATAATATTTCTTTTGAAAGTCAAGAGTAAGATTAAGCAAAAGTCCGCTATCCTTCCCACCGGAAAAAGAGACAAATATATTGTCAAATTCTTCAAATAGAAAATGCAGGCGATCCTGCAAAGCTTCATATACATTCTGTTCCGTATATCTCCTAATCATAGTACCTCCTATTAATGTCCTTCGGATATGAACATAAAAACATATGATAAAAATTTATTATTAAAAGTCCAACCGCAATGTTTCGTATTTTGCACTGTAAAATACGAAACCGGCTAATCGAAAAGCGCAGCTTTGAGATTATTATATCATAAAATACGATCAGACTGCAATATTTCGAGGTCTTGCTCCGCAAAATCGCTGACGTTTGCCGCTAAACACTACTTACTGACCGTAAAGCTTATGCCATACGGTTATTATATCATATCAATCAGCATTGTTCAAGAATATTCGGCAAATGTTGTTATTTTTTAATAAAAACAGAAAAATGACAAATAAGAAAAAAATTATTTCCCGGCATTTTTTTGCACTTATGCAAGAAAGCCGATATCCTATCCAAAAAGAAAGAATATCAGCTAAATTATGACCATATATATTAAAAACTAAAAGATTAATTACAGTTATATAAAATCAAACTTGACAATTTAAGTAAAATATTTTAGAATCTATATATAAAAGACATATATTACCGATTGACAATATATGCAACGATCAAAGCCAAGGCTTTTATATGCGATAATTTCCGCTTTTTATTTGGGTGATTACGCATCATCCGCCTCCAAAACGATAACAAAATACGGAGTATACAGATATGCAATATATAAATACCTATCAATCTCCCGTCGGAAAAATTCTTCTTGCCTGTGACAACAAAGGTCTTACCGGACTATGGATAGATGGAGCAAAATATTATTCTGACGGTCTAAGCATAAATTATGCAGAAAAAACAACGCCCATTTTTGATTGCGCAAAAAAATGGTTAGATATATACTTTTCAGGTGAAAAACCGGAATTTATCCCGCCTCTTAATTTGATCGGTTCGGATTTTCAGATATCCGTATGGAATATTCTGCTTAAAATTCCATACGGACATACAACTACATACAGCGATATAGCAAAAAAAATTGCAAAGCAAAACAATTTGACTAGAATGTCCGCGCAAGCTGTCGGCGGTGCTGTCGGGCACAACAAAATTTCCATTATTATTCCATGCCATCGAGTTGTCGGAAAAAACGGAAGCCTGACAGGATATGCCGGAGGCATTGACAGGAAGATAAAATTGCTTAAGATAGAAAATACAGACATGACAAATTTATATATTCCGTCTTAAGAAACAGAATTTAGCAAGTTCTATATCCGCTGTTAGAAATCTCATCATACATTCGTACCGTATAGATAAAAATCAAAACAACAACAGCATTACAGAGACAACCGTCTTAAAGGGATATACTACCATGATAATATGGTATGTAAAACCTATAAATATAGAAAGACGGCGCTATACAGCGCCGTATATAAAAATATGACAGATAAAAATTTAATTTACGAAATTCTCAGCGTCGTAGAAGAAATACCGGTAGGAAAGGTTGCAACCTACGGACAAATCGCACAGCTTATCGGCAGAGATAAAAACGCAAGACTTGTTGGAAAAGTTCTAAGTATATCACAAAACTACGGAAAATATCCATGCCACCGTGTAGTAAATCATACCGGACGTTTAGCCCCCGGATGGAAAGAACAAGAGGATTTGCTTCGACAGGAAGGCATTGCTTTTAAAGACAAAATGCATGTAAATCTAAAACTCTGTAAATGGGATTGCTGAATATGTCTCAATAAGTAATTAGTCATTTCAATATTCCGGTATTAAGCTTCTTTTCAATCTCGTCAGGAACCTTAATAATACCAAAATACCAAAAGAGCGGATAAATATAGCTCACTCCGCGTATGTCCCCTAAAGCTTTTGGCCTTTCAAATACTGTACCACTGCAATTTACAGCATTCTTAAATGCTCTTATTATACTGCTCCATGCTAAGCTCTTGCTGTTCTTTCGCCGATCAATCCAAAGCTCCTTGGTAAATTCTCCACACCGACCTTTTCTGAGAGAATAACTGAACGGTAAACCTGACATAGTATAAAACGTATAGCCTTGAAATGAAACTATCGTTTTCCACAAATTATCTTCAGTTAAATTTTTCTGCAGTTCTTCGAGTATATCCCGTCGTTCTTCTGCGGCACTGTATTCTTTGATTGTACCACTCTCCAAGAATATTTTTGAACAATCTGTATTTTTTTTTAACATATACTATATCACTATCCCGAATGTCTATATAATAAAGTCGGTTAAACATATCCACCGGCACAGCTCCTTACCAAATGGTTTTAAGTTTTGTCATTGATACAGTATATCATCGAAAAATTATAAATTCTTAATATTCAAGCAATATACAAGTTAATTATATGTAAACAACATTTTAATTAAACGGTCTTGCCATTCCAAACGTTAAGTTCTTCCCTAATATACTCTAAACTCAAAAGTTTTTCTTTCACTTGTTCGACATTTAAAATATCGGTATTATTGCTGTTGAATTCGGTCAATGCATTTCTGCCGGTATCCCCGTCCTTAAAGTACTTATCATAATTTAAATCCCGTTTATCGCATGGAACACGAT
>CAOKER010000006.1 GCA_948467545.1 uncultured Eubacteriales bacterium | reverse complement strand
GGGCATGTGCGCAAACACATGCTCCGATTTTGTATATTACAAATCGAAAGATACGTCCTCCGACGGCGAGAAATGCCTCCGGCGGCTTAAACCTTTTTGAAAAAAGGTTTAAGAATCCAAAAACTTTAAAATGGGAGGAAGGGTTTTAGAAACTCAATAGCCGAGATAAAAACAAATATTGCAGTAAAAACCGTGTATCCCCGTAATTCGAGTTTTTTCGGCAAGCCTCTTGAAATATATGATAAAATGTGTTATAATATATCTCACGTCGGCGCCGGGATTCCGGTGGGTATTTATGTGTTGCTTGCACATGAATATCAGGAGATGTTGGAGACCAATCCAACAAATCTGCCGGCGCTTTTTTACGTCCTGCCGGTTCAGACAGTATTCAATTTTAATAACAATGTTTAAGAATCCAAAAACTTTAAAATGGAGGGTAAAGGGTTTTAAAAACTCAACATCGAGATAAAAACAAATATTGTGAGTTAAAACCGTGTTCCCTGTAATTCAAGTTTTTTCGACAAGCCTCTTGAAATATATGATAAAATGTGTTATAATATATCTCACGTCGGCGCCGGGATTCCGGTGGGTATTTATGTGTTACGAGCACATTAATATCAGGAGATGTCGGAGACCAATCCAACAAATCTGCCGGCGTTTTTTTACGTCCTGCCGGTTCAGACAGTATTCAGTTGAAACTTAAAAACAAAATTGCTAAATATTGACTTTATATTTCCATTATAACACATGTTTTTAAGCTTGTCAAGCTTTTTCATCAAAAAATATCGAAAAAAGTCTAAAAATAAATTATGACGATTCGGCGGCAAAAATACCGCACTGCCTCTTGTCATAAAGCTTTTCCGTTTTATTTGTCTTTATGAGAAACAAATGCATAAAAAACGCCGAAATGACCTTTCATTTCGGCGTCTTTTTTATTGAAAGACTGTTTTATTCGTTATGGCTGACGAGCATCGCCTGAACGGTATACCGCTCCTCCTGAAGCACATTTGTACAGGTAGACAGCGTAAGAAGCTTAAGTCCGCTTTTAAATTCGATTCCCTCACGCTTGTAGAGAGATCTGCTCTCCTGAAGCTTGGCAAATTCAATGACGTCTTCGGTGGTTTTGAAGTAGGTGGTAATATAATCGCTGTACATATCGGTTTTGTAAACTGCAAATACTTCGTAGGTGTAAAGTCCCTTTTCGGTTATGATTTCAATATATTTGTTCTCGTTGAAAAAATCTTCGTCGAGAAAGTATGTGATATTGTTCATCATATTTCCGTTGGTGAGATTATGCCCGTATATACAGGAGTTTTCATTAATCGGAATGTCGGAGTAATTCCGATAATCGAGGAAGATCGAGCCTGAAAGGCGATGACCGCCGAGATAATCGTGATTCAGGTAAAAATCGTTATTTGTAGTGTGCATAATCGGATAGCTTATTTTGGTGTTCTTTATGGTAATGTACCCGACCACATCGGGGTTAGAAGCCTTTAAAGAGCTGATTTTCGCTCTCATAACCGCAATATACTGAGAGAGAGCGGCATTTTCGCTGGATGAGACGAGATTTTGATTTCCTCGGAAGGAGCGCAGGCTGTCAAGGGTGGGCAGCGGACTGCTGGACGCTTCCGCGAGCCCGTGCGGAACCGTAAGGTTATCTTCATCGAACATAAAATCGTCAAGATTGTTGTAAATATCCTGCGCCTTGGCGTGGTCGTAGGCTGTATAAATCAGCATTGACGCGCTGAAAACAAAAATAAGTGCAAACACAATCAAAGGGATTACGCGTGCAGGGCGAAACCGTCCCGCGCCTGCGGAAACTTCGCCGTCTTTTCCCGGTGCGATCTCGTCGGGTGTGAGACTGCACAGAGATACGGCGAACGAATCGTCCGATGCGGTTTTGTATGATCTATCCTGCGAAATGTATTTCCGTTTTTTAGTAATTTCTTTCTGCATAATAAATCCGTTCTATAAATATATATCGTGATAAGCTTGAATAAAAATACATTATGGAGATAAAATAAACACGTGGATTTTTCACTGACGATACACTTCGATAATGTGCAATGCGCCGCTGTGCGGCGACGCGGCGGAAGCTTTGCCGCCTCCTGAAAAATCGGACGGAATCCGCCGACTTTGCAGACAGGTGACATCTCTTGCCTAAGTTATATTATATACTTTAAATATATGATTTTCAATATGAAATCAAATGTTTAAAGCAAAGGTTACATTGTTTTCACAATTTTTCGATTACTATCGGCAGAAAAAGTGTATACGTTCGCTATATCTTTGCATAATATGCCATAAATTTCTGGAAAAGCAAAACGCTTCGGGCTTTGTATCGCATAATCGGCGATTTTGCCGCCGCGGCGGGAATCGCCGTCCGTAAAGTAAAAATTTTAAGGTTATTTTCAAAAAAAGGCTTTAGCGGTAAAAAATTAATAATTATTAACACGTAATGTTAAAAAAAGTCTTGATATATGCGGGATAAAATGATATAATCAAGATAAATTACCGATGTAAGCGGGATTTTTTATTCGTTATTAAACATATGTTCAGAATTAAAGGAAGGGAAGCGATAACTGTGCAAAAAAATGATATTACCAATTCAATTCAGATGCAGAAAAACATGAAAAGTGAACAGTACGGCGGCGATATGAATAACCGAACACAGACGTTCTCCCTGTCCGAGGATAGAGACAGAGAAGTCAGGGCTATCATGAATGAGGTATACAACGCTCTCACCGAGAAGGGATACAACCCCGTCAATCAGCTTGTGGGCTATCTTTTGTCCGAAGATCCGACCTACATTACGAATTATAAGAATGCGAGAAGCCTTATACGCCGAGTCGAGCGGGACGAGCTTCTCAACTGTCTTATCAGATATTATCTTGGGGTTTGAGTACGTGTCGAAATGTTAAAGTACAGCACTCTCGGAAAAACGGGAATCAGAGTTTCGCAGATATGTTTCGGCTCGCTTACCGTAAGCCCTCTCGGCGCCGATCTGTCGGAGGCGGAGGGAGCCGAGGTAATTGCTTACGCGCTTGGGAGAGGTATAAATTTTATTGATACAGCGCAGTATTATCGGAATTATGAAACGCTGAAGCGCGGTATTGCGCTTTACATGTCGCGCGGAGGCAGGGAGCAGCCGGTGATATGTACGAAAACATATGCGTGGAACCGTCGGCTTGCCGCGGAGGCGGTTGACGAGGCGAGAGAAAAGCTTGACAGGGACGTGATTGATGTTTTTCTGCTTCACGAGCAGGAAAGTATACATACGCTGCGCGGTCATATGGAGGCTCTTGAATATCTTTACGAGTGTAAGGATCGGGGAATCGTCCGCGCCGTCGGACTTTCCACGCACTGCATAGACGCTGTGAATGCCGCGGCGGAGGTCGAACATTCTCACGGAATCGGTTTGGACGTAGTTTTTCCGATGTTTAATATGGAAGGACTTGGAATCAGACGTGCGGCGACGTCCTTCACGGTGCAGAAAGACGAAAAGACGGCCGAGGCTGAAATCAGGACCAAAGCCGAGACCGAAAGCAGGATAAAAGCCGAGGCTGAAGATAAGATAAAAATTGAGGCTGTGAGCGGTTCAAAAGCCGAGGCCGAAAAAAGAATAAACTTTGAGACCGAAAACGGTACGAAAATCGGAGCGGAAAACCAAACGGTAACCGAGGAGGAAACTCGGATTGCTCTCCGTGATGAGATGTGCCGCGCTATAAAGCGGTGCCGCGAATTCGGCGTCGGCATAATGCTCATGAAGGTATTTGGCGGAGGGCATCTTCTCGGAGCCTCGGAGCCGCACGGTAAAATTAAAAACGCAGTTCATCAAACACCGTCCGAACGCGCCGCGGCGGCGCTCCGATTCGCGCTCGGCTCAGGCTGCGGCGATTCGATTGCTTTGGGGATGCAGTCTGCCGCCGAGGTCCGTGAAAATATCCGATTTTTTGAGACGGGCCGATTTTCCGATGATTTTTGCTCTAAGGTGAATGCAAGAAAGCGCCGTCTTGTCGTCGAGGATTACTGCGAGGGCTGCGGAAATTGCGTCCGCCGCTGCGGGCAGGGTGCAATGGCCATTGTGAACGGAGCCGCAGTATGCGATTCCTCAAAGTGTGTTTTGTGCGGCTACTGCGCCGGGGTGTGCCCTCACTTTGCGATTAAGGTAATTTAAAATACAGGTAAATATAACGGGGCGACCGAGTAGGCCGCCCCGAAGCATTTTTGTACTGCTTTATCAATTTGCCGATTTTTCAGATTGAATCCTGCTTTCAAAAAATATTGTTTATGGTTTAACCGAACTTTTCTTTACGGTACTATATATATGAAAGATTACAGACCATGGTTAAAGGGAGATATATTTTGCAACAGATAAGCGCATCGGATTTTATTGAAGAAAATCTGAAAACCATTTTTGCTTATTCCTTGTCAAAGGTTTCGGACAAAACCGATGCTGAGGATCTTACAAATGAAATTGTTTTGGCAATTCTTAAAAGTGCCGGAAGAATCAAAAATCCAAATGCCTTTTACGGATATGTTTGGAAGATAGCATCAAATACCTGCTGTAAGTTTATTCGCAGAAAAACACGAGTTTCTTTTTGCGAAATAAACTCGGATATATCCGACGGGTATGATTTTACAGAAGAGCTGTTTGCCCATGAGGACATTTCAAATCTTCGCAGAGAAATTGCATTGCTCTCAAAAGAATACAGAGAATGTACGGTGGCATATTACTACGATGGTTTATCATGTTCCGATATTTCTGACAAACTGAATATTTCTCTTGAAATGGTTAAGTATTATCTTTTCAAAACAAGAAAAATATTGAAAGAGGGTATTTGTATGGAAAGAGAATTCGGAGAAAAGAGCTTCAAACCGGAGCCGTTTGAATTTCATACGATTTTTTCGGAAAAATGCAATTCTGAATACTGCAGTCTTTTTGCGAGAAAACTTCCCGGACAGATATTGATGTCGGCATATTACGCGCCCATATCGATAAGAGAGCTTTCCGTTGAACTTGGAGTTGCTTCGGTATATCTTGAGGATGAAATTATGCTGCTTGAAAAATATAACCTTATTTCAAAGGTTTCATCGGGAAAGTATCAGACCAAACTTGTGATATTTACCGATGATTATATGAAAGAATTATACGGAAAGGCTGAAAAGTCAGCAGTATCTGCTATGGCTGAGATTTTGAAAAGCGTAAAAGGGAAGCTTCTTAAAATCAGAGAAATTAATGACATCTGCGGCAAGCTTTCCGACAGCCGAATATTGTGGGCGGTTTTATGGCCTGTTATGCGCCTTGGTTATGGGAAGATGAAGGATGAATATTCAGAGCTTAATGAAAGAATAACTTTGTATAGCGGCGCATCAGGGATTAATTACGGAGTTTCCGGCAGCGGGCAGAGAGAAGAGTTGGAATGCGGTACGTTTGCGGGCTATTCGGGGATAGATGAAAACTATTATGCTTCTGCCGCGGATTTTGGAATTCTGCCGAAAAATAATCGTTATTTTTTCAGCATGGATTATGCTGCTCTTAAAGATAAAATTTATAATACGGTATCCGGGAAAATTATACCTGAATTCATGATACTTACCAAAACGGAAGAAGAACTGCTTTTTAAGCTTTTGTCGGCAGAATCATTGATGATGTCGAAGCTTTACCGTGAACTTTTTTTGCTTGCATGTCAAATAATGTATATGCATGCTCCGAAAAGGGTGTACGATGTTGACCGTATAGTGTTTCAAACCTTGTTTTTTCAAACCTTGGGTTTCATCGGATATTGCGCTGTAAAGTCCGGAGAACTTCGTCTGCCTGATTTTGACGGCGCGGCGGCCGTTTATATCAGGGAGAATACAGAGGAGGAAGAGAATGCCGTCAGTCAGGAAATTTTAATTTGATTTTATAGTATTCGGTTTGTCTTGATAATAGTTATAACCGAGAGGTGGGGCAGTTTCTTTCTTATTAGTGAGCTGAAAAAAGGCAGTTAACAACCGCTTGAAAATTAACCTATCAACTACCTAAAATGTAGCAGCAGGCAAGGATACATTGACGGTGTTACAGGTATCTGTCTCACACATAACGCACACATAAATGGTATTTTGTTTATGATTCGGATGTGATAAGTTCGATAAAGCTTTTCCGCCGAAGCGGGAATTAAAACTGTCGGGGCAGTCATTCGGCAAAATAAAACAGCGTTAAAGGGCGGTACTCGCTTGGAGTACCGCCCTTTATACGGTGAGCATAGAAATGTTACTTATTCTCGTCATTGCTTTTTTTGAATATGGTGGGGAAGGCCTTATGAAGCGTATCGAAGCCGCCGCTTGATGCGAAGGCGATTATCAGGCAGTTGAAGGGAATAAGCGCGGCTTCCGAGAGTGTGAGCCCTCCGGTGAAATATTTCGCCGGGAATACGACTGCGAGGGCGATAATAAAGCTCCAGAGATTTGTAGGGATTTTTTTTATAAAAGAGATATTTTTTGTAAGCTGCGTAATGAGAAGCACAGCGCCGGCGGCACCGGTGTAAGTGCCGAGAAGCTGCCATGTTACAAGGTCCATATATGCAATCATTCCTTTCATTATTAAAATTAATAAAATGCGCATAGCGCGGGCAGGATGTGCCGGACGGCGGACCGCCGCGCCGTATAAAAAACGGACCGCCCGCCGCGTCGCAGGCGCGGACATCTTGCTTACATTTATGAAATTATCGGATTTACAGGTCTGTGATATGCTGACGGGTTCGGCAAAAGGCGGCAGTCCGCCGCGTGGGGGAGACGGGTTTCGACGTCATACTTCGCCTTTTATTCAATTATACTGTTATACTATATGCTGTCTGCCGAAAGAACTTTACTCACAGTCGGAATACTCCGCCGGACGAGCCTCCTTTGTCCGATTTGCTGTCGCCCGATAACTCGTCGGGAACGAATCCGAATATTTTTTCAAATATGTAGGCGTTGTTTTCCTGATGCTCAAGACCTGACAGATATGCGAGCGCGAGGTTTACGGCGTAATTCTGTGCTTCTATGTTTCCCGCGGCGTTGTCGTAATCCGCCTTGTAGCTTTCGAGCATCGTGATGATGGTTTTCTGCTGGCTCGGCGAATATCCGACGTCGGCAAGCGCGTCCGCGGCGTCCTGACTTGCGGACGAAGAGGAGGACTTGGATGATGAGGACGTAGATGATGAGGACTTTGATTGTGAGGACGACTGTGAATTTTTTGCCGCGGCTTCTGCGATTGCTTTTGCAAGAGATGCGTCAAACTGTCTCTGCTCTTCCGCGAGGCTTTGATTGTACTGTCTGACGCTTTCATTGAACTCCCTTTCACGCTGGGCGTCGCTTATCGCGTCGCGTTCCTTGGAGTAAGCAAAATCTCTGTCGGATGTTGTTTTTGTGAAATCAAAATCGCGCGCGTCCGTGTATGCGTCGTACAGCATATCTATATCGTCGTACCAGTCGGAAACCGTGTCTCTGTAGCGGTCATATTCCGTTTGGTCTGCGTCCGAAAGCGCCGCCAGACGGTTGTAAATGTCCTTTGTCTCGTCGCTGTATTTTGTATAGGCAAGCTTATACAGCTCAGGAACTATGTCGTTCAACTTTTGAATATGCTCGTTGTACGCCTGCTGTCCGGCGGTTTGAGCATATGAATTTGCGTACCCGCCTGTGAGTGTGCTTGCCTGTCCGACGGTGTCCTGCATTGCGCGCTTTCCGGAATTTATATAGCTGTCTTTGTATTGCCTGTAAAGCGCGTCGCCGTCCGGGTTGTAGGAAAATTTTTCGCGGTTTGTCAGCTCGCCGAGAGCTGAGGATATCTGATTTCTGTATGTTCCGGTACTGCCCTCCGCGCTCGGACGCGACGCGAGCGCGGCGCCGAGCGCATTTTCCGCTTTTGCTGCCGCGTCCGCGCTTGACATCGCCGATATATTTTCATCCTTGTTTTTCTTTTTCTGTACAGTTGACATAAAAATATTACTTTGCCTTTGAAGGTGTCCTTTCCCGGCGGATATTTCAGCGCCGTTTTTTTGTTTTTGACGCGCTTTCGCTTTTATTTTTCTGTTTTGTCCTCCATAGATTCAATTGTTTCAATGACAAAATTCAGTTTTTCAGACAGAAGCGTCAGGTAGTTTTTTATCTGTGCAATCTGCGCCTGCGGCGCAGCCGCGTCGATATGCGGCGGATCAAACGTTACAATCATTATTTTCGGTTCCTTTCTGCCCATAGCTTGCTTTCCGCTCATAGCTGAATGACCCCATTTTTGTCGGTGCTGCGGCTGTGAGGTTTGTCGGTTAAAAGTCCGCGGACTAAGGTTTGCCGGCTGAAATATCATCGGCTGAAATCTCACCGCTGAAATCCGCCGGCTGAAATCCCGCGGATCAAATTCCGTCGGCTGAAAACACGGTGCTGAAATCCGCCGGCTGAAAACACGGCGCTGAAAACACGTCGGCTAAAATCACACTGTTTAAATCCCGCCGGCTCAAAACTCGGAGCCGCGCGTAAGCGTGCTTGTAAGCGAGAATATCTTTGCTTTTCCTTTTCCCACGAGTTTAAGTCTCAGATGATCGCATCTCCGCGGGTGTATAGGAAACGAGAAGCAGCGCAGATCTGACGATGTAATCGACGCGGCATGCTCCCACACGCCCGACGAATCGTACTGAATGAATACCATGACCCTGCCTTCGGGTTCAAGAGACATTCTCACGGCAAGCGCGGAGATATATGTTTTCAGATGTGTCTCAGCCCCGATAAGTCCCGTTTCCGCCATCCATTCAAACATTTCCGTGTCGGTCTCTCCGCTTCCGCAGACCGTGCGGACCGTGCGCCTGTCACCTTGTTCCACATAGAAAAGCTCTCCCTGAACCGAGGCGAAGGACAGCACATCGGTATTGTCCTCAAGATGCCATACCCCGCGCGCGGAGTCATAGACGTAAAGCGCGGCGGGCTCGCCGCTGTATTTCATGGAGATATAATACTTTTTTCCGAGCGCCGCCCCGACAGCCGAGCTGCATTTTATCGCGTCGCCGAGTTTTTGTGATATCGGGGAAGGCGCGGAACCGTCGTATGCGCAGACGGCTGTACGGCTTTTGTAGAAAAGTGTTCCCGCCACGTCGGCGATACTGTCGCCGCAGCCGCTTTGAACTCCGGCGGCATTTACCGTGCGAAGCTGAAACTGTGACGGCGTACTGCCGTAAATCTTGTGAATGTAATTTTCGCGGAAGAAGGTGGGGTATCCGAGATAGTTTACCGCGCCGGTAAAGACGCCCTCGCTTCCGAGGGAAACGGCGTAGCTGTCGGAGGATATTCCCGCGAAGCTGTTCCAGTTTTTGAAATCTCCGAGCTTTGAGGCGTAGATTTCGTTTACCTGCTTTCCCTCCTGATTTTCTCCGAATCGGCACGCCCAGAGACGGTTTCCGCATTCAAAAACAAAATCGAAGTCCGGCATTTTTCGAGATACTTCAAAAGGCGCAGTGAACGGAGAGACTGCATTTTCTATCAGAGCCGGTATTATGAAAAAATTTTCTCCGACAGCGGTAATTTCAAAATACCCGTTTATAGATGAGAGACGGGAATCCGTAATTCCCGAAATTTTTACGGTATCTCCGGCGTTAAGCCCCGGCATAATCGAAGCGGAGACCGAAATTTTTACATATGAAGTGACGATTTCGCTCCAGCTTCCGGTATTTTCAGACCAGATTTTCATAATATGAGTTTCTCCGCTCGTGTCGAGCCAGAGCGCACCTGTTTGCGGATTCTGAGGAGCCTCGGCGGATACCGTGACATTTTCGTATGCATTGCCTGAGCTGTCGCATGGAGTAAATACGGCGGAATGTATCGTTTTTTCGTATTCGATGGCTCCTCGGTCGCTGTAATCGGCGGTGTTTACGTATTTTCTGTCCGGAAATATTAAAATGTAGCTTCCCATTGCGACGAGAAAGGTACCCGAATCGCCGCTGAGACCAAGGTCGAAAACCGCCATCAGGTCTGAGGGAGACTCTCCTATATAAGACGGAAAACGGTTGATAATAAGCAGATTGTCAAAGGTATAGCAAAGGCTGTCTCCCGCGAGCAGCTTTGAGCCGATATAACCCTCTTTCGGCAGACCGAGCACTTTTCCGCGCGCGCGTCTTGTGGAGAGCAGCGGCGCGCAGTCGGAGGTGAGATTTTTCATGTCGTGAAGCTCGCCGCGGCCGATTTTATCGCTTCTGTTTAGACCTGCGAAGCTGTCGACGGTTTCGGAATATGTCTGCTGAGCGTTGAGAATAGGCAGTTTCATTCTTGTGATTTTCTCCTGTTTGTATTTTTACGGCTGTTTTGCAGCTTTGAGCTTTTCCGAGCGGACGGCGTTTGTGTTAAGACGTATATCCGAGCGTGTAAAATGCGGCGGCAAAAGTTCAAAAATACTTGTAAACGCCTTTTTTGTGCGTGTGTCTGCGATGATAATCGCGGGCAAAGCTGTCATAGACGCTTTGGAGCATGGCGGCGGAGTTGTTGTATCTGCCGATTTCGCCGAGACGGTAAGCTATGCGCGATTCAAGAAGGTATATGTAAACGTCGTCGTAGGGAGGCGGGACAAGCAGCTCCGTATCGTATGGAGATTCGGTATTGTATCCGATAAACGGTGTTTCGGGAGCGTCATCGTGCGCGTCTATAACTTCATTCCGTACCGTGCGGTCAAAGGTGTCGAGCCATCGGATTTTTTCCTCCTCAGGCGCTGTATTTGGGCGCATCTCGTCAATGCGGTCGATTGCTTCCTTTAGTTTCATATAGATAACCGAGCCTTTCCGATAGTAAAAGTCTTTCCGTTGTATTCACGCGGAGGCTTTGTCAATGCCTGCGGTTCGCGGCAAGTCGGTTTTCATAGTCGATGGCGTCGGCGATTCTCTCCTCGCGCCGTATGAGTACCTCGGCGGCACATTCTGGAATTTCGACTTCAGAACCGCGTTTTATATACCAGTTTCGGTCGTTTACCGAAACAAAGACGTCGCCGTCCTCTTCAGTGTGAGGAATACGGATTCGGACAAGCTTTTCGCCGGGATAAGCGTTTGTCGCTGTCGGAACGGTTTTTTCAGCAGTTTTCGCAATTGCCTCGTGAAAAGTTTTTTCCGCAGCTTCGCTGATTGTTTCGGCGGCGTTTTTTTCGACAGCTTCGCTTACTTTATTCCCGTCAGAGCTCGGAGCTGTTTTACCGTATGTATTGATGCTGTCGACGGAATTGCAAATTGTATTTTCGGTTTTTATGTTTGCTGCTTTTGCCATAATAAGAACCATGCCTTTCGTATTATTTCAAGTTATAACATTTTCGTTTTTCAATAGGGTGCCGTTTCCGCGGCCTGAGGTAAAACAACGGAAAAAACAATGAGATACGCTGTCATTGGCGTACCGATGACGGATTATTCTGCGGAATCTGCCCTCTGAGAGCCGTCCGCCTTGAAATCGGGTGGACGGCGGATGATCGACAGACGGCGGGATAGAATCAGTTTGCGGTCGCCGTGGCCGAGAATTTAGAACAGCACATCAGATCGACGAGATAGTTATCTACAAGAATCTTTGCCGTTTTCATACCCTTCCAGCCGACCGAAGAACGCTGGTCAAGAGGATCGGCTGTTCCGGCAGAGCCCTTCTGCTTTACGATTGTCTGCAGTCCTCCGCCGGTAACCTCCGTTACGCCGTATGCTCCGTCGCCGATGAACAGGCAGTGAAATACCGCGAGACCTGTCGGGAGCCCTGAGGTGCCCTTGTCGATTTTCGCTTCGGTGGACTGGACAAAACGCACTCCGCACATTTTTCCGATTTCTCCGGTATAGAGGTTTTCGGGAGAGGCATATTTATGCGCGTCTATCCATTCGGGATCGCGCATCAGGTCATAGGCTACATACGGATGTATGATGCACACGTAATCGCCGTTTATTGTCGGCGCGTTCTGAGCGCGGAGCTTGGCGACGACGCGGTGAACGGTGTCTACCTTTAGAGTTGCGGTCTGGTCAAGACCTGCGGCCGAAGTCACTTCCGTTTCGACAATTTCTCCGTCCGAGTTTTTAACCCACTTTGAAGCGTACGACTTGTTTGTGCCGAGAAGCAGCGCATTGCGTACAATTGTGTCCATAGTTAGACCGGCCTGCCGTCCGAGAAGCTTTGTTGCTTCGAGAATCGTGTTGTCGACGGCGGTAAGCTCAAGCACGTCGCTCTGTACGACAAAATCGCCGTACTGCGCCACTGTTGCGTTTACATTGAGTACGCTGAGCGAGCTACCGCTTGGGGTAACGCCTTCCGTAAGCGCCGTAGTCGCCTTTCCGAGAGGGGAGAAGCGGCGGAACGAAACCGTTTTGCCGTTGCCCTTCGGAATCGGACGCTTCTGACCGAACTGCTCATGCACGAGCATGGGTGAAGCTTCGTCGATCAGACGCATATCGTAGAAGGTTTTCATCTCGGCTGAAAGACCGGAAGCTCCGGTATTGGAATCCGGCTGCTCCTGCGGATCATATGCGAGAAGCTGAAGATTGAGTTTTTTGTTTTTCATAACTTTTTCCTTTCTGTTATAACTTTAGGCAAGAGATGTCCCCCGCCTCTCTGTCGGCGGGCTGTTCCGCCCTTTTTCAGGGCTTTTCAGGGCGGCGTGACGGTCCGCCGACTCGGTATCACATTACGGCGCGCGGCTTATTGAATTATTGAAATGTGTGATCTTGAAGCAGTTTAAAAACGTATAATCTCTCCGCGCATCACTCGCCGCACAATGTCGTCGCGGTTTGCCTTTGACATTTTTGAAACGCCGGTGCCGAGGGTTGCGCCCGCACCCGCGCCGCTTCCGTTCTCGATTGGTCTGGCCTCGTTTGACATCAGTTTGTTTGCAAGCTTCTTTTCCGCGTCGAGAACGGCGCAGCGCAGAGCCGCGGGAATTATTTCGTCGTGGTGTATTACTTCATAAGCGGTACGCACGTCGATTCCGTTTTTCAGAATCGCGCAGAAACGGGGGTTTTGAAGTTCGCGGTGAAAATTGAAACCGGGGTAGATTCCGGAGGCTTCATCGGCTTGTTTTAACCAGGTGCGGCATAGCTTTCCTGCATTTGCACGTATAATCCGCTCTCTGACCGCTTCAGAAGCTGATCGGTGTTCTGTGCCGTCTTTATCTTTTGTGTCTGTCATTCGCTCTGTGCCGTCTTTACCTTTTGTGTCTGTCATTCGCTCTGTGCCGTCTTTACCTTTTGTGTCTGTCATTTGCTCTGTGCTGTCTTTACCTTTTGTGTCTGTCATTTGCCCTGTGCTGTCTTTACTTTTTGTGTCTGTCATTCGCTTTGTGGCGTCTTTATCGCTTGTGCTTGTCACATGCTTTGTGGCGTCTCTGCCGCTTGTGCCTGACGAGCGCTCTTTGCTGACATTTTCGGCGCTGTCGTCTGCATCTGCCACATGCTCTGCACCGGCGCTGCCGCTTATACCCGCTTCACTATTCGAGCCGGTCTTGTCCGCCTTATCGTCAGTTCCCGTCTTGTGTTCGTCACCGGCTTTACCGCCTTTGTCTGCTATGTACTCTGCGTCGGAAAAATTTGTTTTCCCGTTTGAGTTTTCGGGGTATTCGATAATCTGATTTCTGTCCATATTTACCTCATTTTTTCCGCTTGACTCGGCTTAACTTTGCGCGGGAACTGTGAGCGGAATACTTGCTGTACTTGTATCGGGAAGAATCCGCACACCGTATTTTTCCGCGTTCTTTCATTGTCCTTTCATTTTGGTTAATTCTTGTGAAGCCTTCACCCTAAAGCGCGTACTGCGCGCGAAGCTTTCGGGCCGCAGGTCTTTTCCGTATCCGACTTACACAGCACCGACATCGGATAATTTTCTCCGAGCATTTGAAATCCGCCGCGAAGCGCTGCGAATACCGCGTGAATCTCGGAGCTGTAAGCGTATTTTGGGGAACAGCGGATTTCGATATGTCCCGGGTTCAGGCTTATAAAAGGCTCTTCTTTGAGCCGGCCCTGTGCAGCCGCGTTTTTTACACATTCGGCTGCTGTATATGAAAGAATCGTAGCCGCCGCGCAGACTATATCACAGCCGTGCGGCGCGTAACCGGCATGTCCGCTGATTACGAGCTCCTCTTCTGTTATTTTTACATTTAACATATTGATTCGGTTACACCTTAAAGTCAAGTCCTTACATGTCAAATTTTTCATTGCCGCAGCTGCGGCGGTTTATTTCGATAAGTCTCAAAGCGCGGTCGTCGGGAGTCACGGTCGGGGATTGTATAAGAAGCCGTGACAACCTGCGGTTTCCTTGGATACATGAATATCCTGCTTTGAGTTATAGCTTACGGAACGATAGAGTTTGCTGAGCGGATTCTGGCGTTTTTCATATTGCGTCTCTCTCCGGCTTCAATCCGCTTTTCGTAGGCGGTTTGCCTTTCCGCTGCGTTTTGACTGACCGAAGCGTCCGCCGAACCGTATGCCTTTGCGAGCATAGCCGCCTGCCGATATTGCTCTCCGCGCTCCTTTATTTTTCTCATAATCGGCTGTTTTCTGTCAAAATCCATCATGTCGAGGCAGGCGAGAGCGGCGTCCGCATTCTGCGGATTAAAAAATCCCGCCTGATAAAACTGGAGAGCCATTTCGTTTTGTGCGACGCGCGAGTAGGGAGATTCCTTAGCAGCCGTAATTTCAATATCGAAAAGGGGTGTTCTGTAGCCGAGCTCGACCCCGAAAGCGCTCTGCTGTTTTTGAGGAGCGATATTTTCGGAGCTGTATGATATGAACTTCCGAATACCGTCCTCTCCTGTAATTCTGAAGCAGCGTTCGGTATCGTAAAACTGACGAATAAGCTCGATTGTCATCAGACACAGCCGTCGGAAAGCACGGTAGGACGCCTTGCACGAATCGCGGTCGAGCCTGCTTCCCGCTTCCTGCATTGCGGCGATTGCGGAGGCGGCGGTAACTCCTCCGGACGAGCCCCCGTTTGAAACGTCACGGTTTCCGGTAGTCTCTTTAAGCTCGTCGATTTTGTTCTGAAGCGCCGTGACATAGACGGAATCAAGATGCCCTGCCGAAATCGGGCGGTAGGTAGCGTCTGTAATTGCTCCGGAGCAGTGTACGATGTCTGAGGAGAGGTCGCAGTATTCGCTCTCGTTAATCGGGCTGTCCTCGCTTACAAGTATTCTCGGCACGGCGCATGCAAGCATATTTTTCATGATAGCCTGATTGCCGCGGTCGATGTAAGCCTGACAGTTTTTTCCGACGTCTATATATCCGAAGCCTGCGGGGGTGCCGGGTGTGGGAAAGAGCACGTCGAAGATAAAGGGATACATTCCGTGGTCGTAAAGGCCGCGCGTCCTGAGCAGCGTATCGTTTTCGGTCGCATAAAGCAGCTCGTCTCCGACGAACTTGCAGTAGTGAAGAACCGTGCGGTTTCCCTCCCGCTTTTTGTAGTACCAGTCGATAACTGCGGATTTTCCGCTTGTGTCAATCGAATCGTCGCATATATACTGCGCGCTTTCCTGAGCTGCTCCCGACAGCTTTCCCGCAAGCGAGGGATACTTTGCTTCAAGCAGGTCCGTATCGGCAAGTTCTACCGAAAAAAGATTGCGTGAAAACTGAATATCGCGTACGCCCGGCTCCCAGTAAAGGGAGAGAATATCTATGTCCTTCAGCGTAATATCTCCGAGACCTCCGTGTTTGCCGCTGTCCCAGAATACACCGTAAACCGCGGTTCCGGAACGGCATTTGTGATCCCACGCGTCGGAATAAATCTGTTCAAAATCATTCTGATCGAAGATTACCGGTAGAATCGAGGACAGCTTTTCTGCTTCCCATCTGTCGCCCTCCTCTCTCGGAAGGATTGTGGGAGACGGCATATTGTCCATAGCGTTTGCGTGCTTTGTCTGAATGCAGTTGAAAAGCCATGCCGAGACCGGCTTTACCTGCTGTTCGCCGCCGCGCATGCAGTCCCAATGGCGGAGCTTGTACCACTGTTCGTTTTCGATTATACGGCGTTCGAGATTTGCTTTGCCCGCTCTGTATTTCTGAAGAATCGAATATGCCTCCCGAATCTGATCGCGGCCTATCGGAGGGCGGTACGGCTGTGCGTCGTTTTCGGCACTGCCCGTTTCTCCAATTTCACCGGCATATTTTTTGCGCGGGTATGAAGTATTCGATGATTCATGTGATCCTGCCGGTGCGGACGGCGTATGAAAAATTCTCGGTGTGAAAGCCTTTGTTTCGGACCTTTTGTCCGAGGAATTCGATTTGACCATATTTATGACCATGCCTTTCGTGTATATTGTACCTTGCCGACGCGGCCTGAAAAATCTTTCGGACATCGGTTTTTCCTTAAATTTCTCGGCGGCTCCGCGCGGATTTTCAGCTCGGTCGTTTTCGGCGCCGTGCGCATGAAAAGCGGAGAAATTTTCATGCGTCTGTGATTATTTCAATCCTGCCGCACTGTTCGGGCGGCGGAAGCCTGCCCAGAGACCCGCGCGGGATATCGAGAAACAGCCGAAGCGGATTTGTCGCGTATCCGTCGTTTTCCTTAGCTCTCGGAGAGATCGGTCTGCTCATGCAGAAGTATCTGACCTCGTCGGCGACATGATCCTCACCGTCGGTGTTCAGGTCCTCCGGTTTTGATGTGTCATAAAGCAGCAGGGGGATGGTACGGATGAAAGCGCGGCAGTTTGAAAATACGTACAGCATGGCAAAGCCCTCGCGGTCGAATGCCATACGGTAATGAACCTGAAGCCATCCCGGAATTCTTTTGTGATCGCCCGGAATAAAATGTACACCGCAGCGCGCTGCCGTCTCCGCAATGCTCTCGCCGGTTTCCGCATCCCATATCGCAGGATCGGCGATTCCGGTAATATGTTTTCCGCTGAGAAACGGATGTTCGCTTTCGATGCGGCGGATTTCTTTGAATACTGCTTTCGGCGTCCAGCGCACACCCTCGTTCGGATTGCCCGTACAGCCGTAAAGCTCTAAAATTCTGTATGCCGTTCCGTCGTGATCGACCGCCCACCAGCCGCATGAAAACGGCCTGTTGTAGCCCCAGTCAAACGAACGGAAAATACGCCAGTCCGACGGAATATCAAACGGTGCTATAACATGCGTGTACCGTCTGTCACGGTAATGGTCGGGCTTGTCCGCGAACTCCTCGAAGAACTGTCCTTCGTATACGTCCCATCGTCCGAGGAGCCATGCGTCGCGCAGCTTCGGCGGAAGCGCCTCAAGCTGCTTTATGTAGTCGGGCTGTGCGCGCATGAGAGCGGCATTATCGGTAACAAGCGACTGTATAAAGGTGTAGTCCTTCTGATTTTCGCCCTCTTCATATCTTCGGTCGATGAAAATCCGCTTTATATACCCGTGCCCCTGTCCTCCGGGGTTGCAGGTATAATATATCCGTTTGGGAAAAGCTCCGACTCCGCGCAGGCACGCGGTAATTGATTTCATCTGAAATTCCGAAAGCTGAGTCGCCTCGTCGAGAAAGATTATATCGTATTCGACTCCCTGAAGACGGTCAAGATCTTTGTCACACGCGCAGTAGGAAAAGCTTATACTGCTTCCGTTTGAGAAAAGCAGAAGCTTGTCCTTGTCGTTGTATTTTGCGATTCCCGCAAGCTGTGAGCGTAGAATTCTTATGTGGTTTCCCATCAGCTCCGGATAAGTTCGTCTGACAATCAGCAGCTTGATTCCGGGATAACGGAGCGAGAGAAGAATCGCCTTTGTCCGCACTGCCCAGCTTTTTCCGCCGCCGCGCGCGCCTCCGAATCCGATATGCTTCGTTTTCGCCTTGAGAAAGAGCTTTTGCTTCTCGTTCGGAGCTTCAATCGTGAGCGAAGGAACCCTGCCATGTTTAACGCAGACAGCTTGATTCTGCATAATTGCGGAGTCTTGATCATGCTTAAATGCGGCAGCTTGATATTGTTTAATCGCGGAATCATGAACTTTATTAATCTTGGAGTCATGATTCTGTTTAATCGCGGAATCATGATTTTTATTAATCTTGGGGTCATGATTTTTATTAATCGCGGAGTCTTGATTCTGCTTAATCGCGGCAGCATGATTCTGTTTAATTGTGCCATCCTGATATTGTATAATCATAGAAGCTTGGTTTTGCCTAAATTCGAAGGACCTGCTTTGTTTGGGACCTGAATCGTTTCGCAGATTGAATTCGGAATTTCGGTTCTGCACGGATTTCATTCGCTGTATCCCTCGTCTCCCTCTATATGGACAAGAATTTCTTTGGAATCTGAAGTGTTTTCGGTTTCGGATTCAAGCATCTGCCTTTCAAGGTTTTTAAGCTTGAGCTGTTTTTCAAGACGTTCGGACGGCGAATCAAGCATCTGTATATCCTTTATTTCTTTTATAGAGGCGACAATCTGCCTGAAGCGCTGAGTATCTGTAGCTTCGAGCTCCTCGACTGCGCCGGTAAGTCTGTCTATAACGCGGTCCGCGAGACGGCATATTTTTTTCAGTCGTTTGTCCCGGAGCTTTTCTTCTTTTGGGGACAATACGGAGAAAAATTCTTCGCGCCCCGTTTCCGCTGTGCGGACCTCCATGCTTTCGGACTTTTCGTTTGCGTTTCTGCCGAATTTCGTATTCATGCCGTCGTCCGATTTTGTCGAATCGTCCGTATTCAAGCTTTACCACCTCCTTTGTGTGCATAATAATAAACTATTTTGCGCCGACATTAAAGTGTGGGGCAGCAAAATTTTGAAGATTTTTTAGTAAAGCGAAAGGAGCTTTTTTCAGGCGTTTGTTTTGAAATATGTGAAGTGTGAATTTTTCATAATAACCGCTGTAAAAATACAAATAAAATTAATAAAACTCCGATTTGCGATTGAAACAAATCGGAGTTTGTGTTACAATAAGCATAAAGAATGATTGATTTAAAAGATAAAATTGAATAATTATAATATAATTGAGAATTTTATCATGATATGCAGTCACTTTGTTAATGATATAATTGCAAACTGTACGTGAAAGCCGTTACCGTATAAATTTTATGATTTTAACACCCCGTGCAAGTTTATAACCGAAAACGGCTATCCGTTTTTTGAACCTTTTTTTCTTAAAAAAGAATACATATTATTTATTGGATTGAATCAATAGCATATTGATCAGCCGGATTGAAAAATGCCGTCCGTGTTTATTATGAAAGAGAAATTTTTATAATGAAATTCAAACAATTGAAATATGATTTTATGAAAAATGCAAAGAATTTTTGCTTTTCCGAAAAATACAGTGTGTTTTGCACGGGTAGGCGTGCATTTATATGCAGCAGAAAGCTTGATTTGCTTTTTACGGCAGAAAATTTATCTTATGTATATCATGCTTTTATTTCACCGGATGAAACACAGCTGCTGCTTATTTCCGCAGAAAATATATTTTATCTTGTTGATTTATATGACTTTATTGTGGAGAAATATACTATCCGAGGCAAGTATAGCGGCAATTTGGAGGGGAGAGGATGTTGGTCATTGCATGAGAGATCGCTTTATTTCAATGTTTGCAATGACAAAACGTTAAATTCTGCATTGCGTTGTTACAATTTAAATGATAATATGTCATTTAAAGATCTTCTTGAAGAAAAATATTGGCTTGTCAGTATTATGCCTGTTAAAGAATTAGACAAATATCTGTTGTTTGGGCTGGATCGAAAAAAATTTGAACTTGATCAAACCGATTGTTGGAACATGATTTGGTTTGACGGAGTTTCATTTGAAGAATATCCTGTTGAAAATATAAGCGGTGATGCTATACGCTGTGCCGAGTATGAGTCTGAGACAAACACTGTAATTATATATGGTCATAAAAAGACATTACGCTGCAGTGTTTACGGTAAAATAGCGGAAAGTATTTCGCTGCCTGAGCCGGGCGTAATTACTGCTTCATTTTCCGGTGTTTTTTCGGATATGAATATGGAAAGTGACAATATTTATGAACTGAAAAAATTGTCAAATGCATTTGCAATGGAGAATATATCATTATATGACAGTTTAAATAAAGTATGTCTTTCGTATGACAGAAAAAGATATTATGTCGGCTCACATCTCGGTATATTTGTTGTAGATGCGGAAACAAAGTCGATTTTAGGAAAGCAAAAAATAGATTACGGTGTTTGGAATATCGCGGAGCTGTCTCCGAATATAATTGTCATTTCAACATGGAATGGTGTAAAGGTATTTGAAATTGTCGATTGATGCTCAGTGTCATGTCAGGTGTTTGTATAACTATACATATAGAACAGGACACATGATTTAAATTAAAATAAAGGAAAATATACTATGCAAATCAAAAGAATATATCCAGCTAATTAATAAAAACAAATTACGAATAGTTAAATCAAGATATCTATCGCCTCCAAAGCAGAGAGGAGTACGAGAAATATAATTTTTATATTTTAGTGGCGATAAAATATAAAAATAAAAAATTTTTTCTTAAAAATATATTGACAGATGTTCATATATATGGTAATATATAGTTATAATAAAGATAAAAGTTGAAAATACAATTTAATTTGTCGTATGTTTCCAATGTTTTGGATATAAATAACAGAGGGATGGTAAAGAAAGGAGGCGAAATCATGAAGTTAAAGAAAAAAAGTAAGAAGATGCAAAAAGTTCGTCTTTATTCATATCCGGAATTCGGATGTAGAATTTGTTGTATAGGCAGATAAATATATATAACTATTCCTTGGCACTGTTTGGCATTTAATACTGCATCCCTTTGTTATTTATGTTAATAAAAAGCAAGATGTCCACCACCTTTATGGCAGGTCGGTTCCACTGAATCACCTTACTAAAGCAGGATAACTTATCCTTGATTAGATATTTGTGAAAGGAAAATGATATCTATATATCAAGAAAGATTAAATGAATACCAATAATAGATTAGATGATATCCCATCTTTGACATCTGTTGCTGCTAACCTTATTGCCGAAGCTTATTTAACGGACGAAAGCGCAGATGTAACTGAAATACTGAAATTTTTGATGTATTTTGACTCAAACATATCAAACCGACTGTTAAAAAAAGCTCTCGAAGAAAATGTCGATTGTCTCGTATTGATTGATGCAGTCGATTCTTTTATAACTGTGGATTTATGTGATCAAGTTGTCAAAAAAGCCATAGACTGTCAACTGCCCGCGGAAATATTGTTGAGGAAGGTTTGCCCTTATATAAGTTCAAATAGTATAAAAAAAATTGTTAAATATTCTATTGGTAAGAATTGTTCGCCTGAAATTTTAATAAATACCGCAGCGTCGTTTGCAGATGATCAGGTTATAGATGTCATAACCGATTATGCCATACTGAAGCAAACACCTCTGGCAATTATCTCAAAATCGCTCTATAATTTGGCGGGATCAAAAACAAAGAATAAGATTGAAATATATCGTAAATCACACGATGAAGATGATAGTCGGATAAAAAAGAAGAATAGCGAAAGATCGCGAACTTCAGAAAAATTAAAAATGATATTTGAGAATTCCGGAATAGAAATATCTGAGGATAATCTTTGCGACAACTTAGAGCTTGATTCACTTCAGAGTATATCTGTTATATGTGAAATTGAGGATGTATTTAAAATCAGTTTGCCCGACGAGCTGTTTCAACAAGATGCTTTACTATCTTTTAATGATTATTTGAACGCAGTTAATGATCTGATAAATCAATAATACGGTATATAATAAAATATTTCGGATCATCTAAAATTGTTATGAAAGGTTAGAACCATGAAATATAAAGTTTCGTCATATATTTTCAAGACTTTCGATGATAACGATATGATATTAAAAAACACTTTATCGCAAAAAGTATTGCGTATTAAAGGCAATATGATTGAAACCGTGAACGAACTTTTAGATAAAGGTATTTTTGAGACCGATACATTAGATGAAAAAATGCGGGAGTTGTATAATTGGGGATTTATTATAGAAGACGATATTGATGAAGCGGAAATCGTTAATTATTATTACAATTCTGAAATTTATGAAAATAATAGACTGGAACTTACGATAATACCGACTAATGCATGTAATTTTAACTGTGTTTATTGCTATCAAAAAGAGCCTTATTATTACATGTCAGATATCACTGCTCAAAGTATAATACTTTATATAGAAAAAAATCTGCGTAAGTATAACGGTTTGCTTGTATCTTGGTTTGGCGGAGAACCCTTGTTGGCTAAAAAATTAATTATATCTATGATGGAACAAATAAGAACTATTTGTAAAAAATATAAAAAGCCGTTATATTCAAGCATAACTACTAATGGATATGAGTTAGATGAATTAACATTTGGTTCCCTTGTTAAAACCCATCTTCGATTTTATCAAGTCACTTTGGATGGTCCCAAACAGATTCATAATAGACTTCGGCCTCATAAGACAAAAGATGACTCATTTGATATGATTGTTAAAAATTTATTGACAATCAAAGAGAAATTCAGCAAATATAAATTCATTATTGCACTTAGAATAAATGTTTCATCTCAAACACTTCCGTTTTTAAATGAACATATAGATTGGTTGGAGAACAATTTTGCAAATGATCCGCATTTTACGATAGTTTGGGAATATGTGCGTGACTGGGGAGGCGAAAAAATTGATAAAAATAGGAATCTACTGCTACAGGATAAAGACGGTTTTGAATGGTTAAAAAAACTATCGGAAAAAGGGTTTACATTTAATGGCGGATTTGACCGAAATGATAAAAGCGGTTCGATTTGCACAGCTTCTAAAAGACATGGTTTTGTTGTAAATTATGACGGATATGTATATAAATGTGCAATGGTAATGGATAGCATTCAATATAAAAATATAAATTGCATCGGGAATATTACAGAGAACGGAATTATGCAGATTCATATAGGAAAAATGTCAAAATGGCTTGGAAGATCTCCTGGCAAACAGTGCATTGCTTGTATTCATTATCCGGAATGTATGGGCGCCACATGCCCTTTAAATACAAAAATACTTCACTATCCCTCGCAATGTGATGAATTATTCAAAAATGATTTTCAATATATATACAAAAATAAGAAGTTAATTGCCAATGCAAAATGTATAGAAGAGGTATAACGGCATGTCGGATAAAGCTTATTCGGTAAGAATAGCCATAATAGACAGCGGGGTTGATGATATTTGTAATTATGAGGGACTTTCCATAGTTCCAAATGGAGATAACGATGGCTTTCAATTATTAAGCGATTTCCAAGATCATACTGGACATGGAACTGTGGTTACAAATATCATTAAAACTTTCGTTCCCGATGCATCGCTGTTCATACTAAAATTATTCGATGATGAAATCGAAGAAATAACTACGGAAAAGTTAATATATGGATTAAAATATTTACTTGAAAATGTGAAACCGGATATTATACATTTAAGTCTCGGTGTATCTTTTTGTGATCAGATATTTGAATTGCGCGGCATTTGTAAAGAACTTTGCGATAATGGATGTGTGATAATATCGTCTTATGATAATAACGGGGCATTGTCGTATCCCGCTGCGTTTCCGTTTGTAATTGGAGTCGATAGCAATTCACAATGTGTAAAAAGAAATGAATTTTACTATATAAAAAATTCTCCGATTAATATTTCGGCCATCGGAACAGCACAGCGGTTGAAAGGAATAGGAGCTAAATACATTGATGTTTTTGGCTCAAGCTTCAGCGCTCCATATATTACCGGAATTATTGCCAATATGTTTATATATAGAGGCGGCAGAATTCCTTTAGATGAATTGCATATCATGCTGATGAATAAATCTATAAAGGTATTAGAAGCAGCAGAGCCATTACCGGTCAAATTGCCGTTTGATATAAATAAAGCTATTATGTTTCCGTATAACAAAGAAATTTCGACTATGTTATTGCACTATAATGATATTATTCCCACCATTGTAGGTGTATACGACATTAAATATTTGAAAAATATTGGTAAAAGCGTTAATCGAGAACCAGAAATATTAATTCAAAATGTAGATCATATTAATTGGGAAGATGATTTTGATACGGTTATTTTAGGGCATTTGGATGAAATAAATAAATTATCGCGTTTTAATTACAGTAATTATATTGTAAAAAAATGTGCGGAATATGGCAAAAAAATTTACTCTTTTGATGATGTATCTGTATATTCGGAAAAGTTCGGGGCTGTTGCTTGCTATACTCCACAGATTACACAAGATAACATACCTAATAATTATAACGGGAAGCTTAGGCAAATTGGAAAGCCTATATTATGTATTGCGGGTACTTCACCAAGACAAGGAAAATACAGTCTTCAACTGGATATTAAAAGATTGCTGAGGAAAAGAGGCATTAATGTCGGATTATTGGCTACCGAACCTTCCGGATATTTGTTGGGAGCAGATATGGTATTTCCGATGGGCTATAATTCAACTGTCAAAGTCGATAACGGAATTGAGATGATTGCAGCGGTAAATCATGTTCTTGGAGCAATTGAAGACATTAATCCGGATATAATTATTACAGGGCTTCAATCACAGACTATTCCCATGCAAGTATGTAATGTACGGGATATGGCACTTACAAATCATTTTTTTCTTCTTGGTGTAAATCCGGACGCTGTCATACTTGTCGTTAATATTTTCGATGATATTGATTATATCAGAAGAACAATTCGTTACTTGGAAAGTATTGTAATATCAGATGTTATCGGGATTGCAATTTTCCCGATTTTAAAAACCGTAAAATGGAATACACTGGGAACTTTATCTGTTCGTGCGGATATCGATGATTTGTTAAATTTTAAAAAAATACTCAAAGACGAGTTTTCAATTTCTGTTTTTATTCTCGACGATGAGGATGAAAAATCCGGAATGGCGGAAGAGATAATTGAATATTTTACATAATAAATTGCCGTTTATTCAGCTGCATCTTATTTATTGCCGAAGGGGTGTATATTAAGTGAAAGAAAAAACAACCGTTAAACCGAAATATTCACTGTTTAATAATATTGTATATGTTTTAAAGATGCAGTTAAAATTCAACAAAATGTCTTTGGTATGGTTGCTGACGACAATACCTTTCGATTTGGCAATAGCCTTTTTAGGCATATATGTGCCCAAGCTTGCGGTTCAGGCGGCCATGTCACAATCGGATTATAAGGTCTTCACAGTACGCTTTGTATGTATATTCTTCGTGATGATTATTTGTCAAATATTGTCGTCTCTAATCGGAAACAAGCAGTCTGTATCTTCAATGTTTTTTTTAAATCATATGATTAAAAATAAAATGAGAAAATGTTTGTCGACCGACTATGAAAACATAGAGTCTCAGGAATTCCGTACGTTGATGGATCGCTCCGATCAGATACTGTGGCAGAGCGGAGGAATTTCAGCGGTTGAAAGAATCTCGGTCGATTTAAACAGCCTGATCACAAACGTATTAAAATATTTCCTGTTTTCCGCAGTTTTGTCATTTGCAAATCCTTTTCTTGTGGTGTATCTTACGATTATGCCGATTCTTAACTTTTTTACGGCGAGATATGTGCAAAAGTTCCAGTTTAAAAACAAAGAAGAAATGTCGGTGCTGGATAAACGCCTATGGTATATTGCGAATATAGGGAGCTCGTTTGATGCGTCTAAAGATATAAGAATATACGGCTTGTCCGATTGGATTATTCAAAAGTACAGGGATACCATGAAGAGGCGAATGAGTTGGAATATCAAGGTCGCGCGGAAAAACTTTCTCTCCAACTTTGCCGATATACTGCTGATTTTGCTGCGTGACGGATTTGCATATTTTATTTTGATTTCAATGGCTTTACAGAGTCAAATTACCGTTGACAATTTTGTGTTCTATCTTGGCGCGGTCGGAAGCTATGCGTCAATGATAGGCGGAATTATCAGTACATTTACAGATATGAGCGGAATCAGTTTTCAGTTGAACGATTACAGAGAATTTGTAAACTATGCCGAAAAAGGGAATAGGTCGGACGGTGCGGATGTATCTGCAATCAATGAAGGATGCGCGATAAAAGTTGAAAATTTGGATTATAAATATATATCTGCTGATGATAATACATTAAAAAATATATCTTTTGATATAAAACCGGGTGAAAACATATCCATAGTCGGTTTAAACGGGGCGGGAAAAACAACGCTTGTAAAGGTTTTGTGCGGTCTGTATACTCCGACTCACGGAAATGTTTATGTAAACGGAAAAGATATGAAGGAATATAACATATACAAATACTATTCAATGTTTTCAGCAGTTTTTCAGGACTTTACCTTTTTGCCGCTGTCCATAATGAGCAATATTTCATGTATGGCTGAGGATGAATCGGATACGGAGCGAGTGGAATGGGCATTAAAAATGGTGGGCCTATACGATAAGGTTATGTCGTTAGACGACGGCATACATACAAAACTCAACAAGCAGATGAATGAGAACGGAGTAGATTTATCAGGCGGTGAAAAGCAGAAGCTTTTGATTGCAAGAGCTATATACAGAAATGCTCCGATTTTGATTTTGGATGAGCCTACTGCCGCTTTGGACGCGATAGCAGAAAGAGAACTGTATCAGAAGTATGCAGAGCTTTCAAAAGGAAAAACAACAATATATATTTCTCACAGGCTGGCGTCCGCTCAATTTTGTGACAGAATATTTGTCATGAATCACGGAGAGATTGCCGAGGTCGGAACGCATGATGAACTGGTAAAAGCAGGCGGCTTATACAGCGAAATGTTTGAGAAGCAAAGCGCTTATTATGTATAAGAATTGCAATGAAGGTTTGATCTTCCAGTCAAAACAGTCAAAAGTTTTATACCTTGCCGGTGGGACAGACCTGCATTTTGATGAATCGAAATCGGCGATGGCTTTTATCTCATACGAAAGGAGATATTAAAAAATGAAAAAAATACAAAAGAATATACGGCTTATTCTTCGCGGTTTGAAAACACTGCTGAGGATGGACGCGGTATATACTGTTCAAAATATTTTCATTTCTGTCGTCAGCCCGATACAGGCATATGTTGATATTTATGTTTCCGCTATGTTGATCGACTCACTGGCGGAAGACAGCATTAATCAAAAAAGAACTTGGGGTATTGTCTTGTTTCTCCTTTTGTTTAATGCGTTATTTTCCATGGCTATGGCTTGGCTGAACCGTATGAAGGATCTCAGGTACAATTATTTTATTACAAATGAGAGAATGATACGGACAGATAAGTCAATGAAGATGAAGTATGAGCTCTTGGAAAGTAATGAGATTCATGCTCTTACAACATATATAGATTCTACGAATCAAAACGGGTTTAACCTGCATTATTTTAATATGTTTATCACAAGATTAATATCCAGTATTTCCAATATAGTTTACGCTTTTTCCCTTTTGTGCGAATTTTTGCTTTCGAGTGAATTTTCTGCAGGATTGAGAATACTCTGCATATTCGGAATTATTGCTGTTGTTTTTATCAAGTATCTTACCGAAGGAAAGATTCAGTCTATGCGTTTTGGTATGTACGACAAATTGGTAAAGCATAATGAAATTTGCAATTATTATACAGATTTGTATGAGAATTATCAATCGGGGAAGGACATTCGCATTTTCCATCTTGAGGATTTTATTCACAATACGCATTCAAAAGAACTTGACAGGGGCAACGGAATATTAATTGAAACACAAACGAAAATAGTTAAAAAAAATATAATCGTACAAACCGCATTGGGTTTGCTTTCCGTCATACTCTATATTGTTGCAATTTACGGATGTGTTGTGGGAAGTATCACAATCGGAAGCATATCTAAGTATGTTACTACGTCGGTTATGCTTGTCGGTGTTTTCGGGGATTTAATCAGTCAAACAAAATCATTGCTGTACAATAATAAATATCTTGAAAAATATTTTGAATTTTTGGATCTTCCGGAAGAAAAGACAACTGAAAACGCAAAAACCGCTGTAATAAGCGATGAGAAGTGTTGTTCGATCAAATTTGAGAATGTGGCGTTCAAATATCCGGGCGCCGAAATATATGTTTTGAAAGATGTAACATTTGAAATTACTCCGGGAGAAAAAGTAGCGCTGGTGGGATTAAACGGCTCCGGAAAAACAACAATAGTAAAATTGCTGTGCCGGCTGTATAAGCCGTGTGAGGGAAAGATTTTATTAAACGGGGCTGATATTTGGAGCTACTCTTATGATGAATATGTAAAAATGCTCGGAGTTGTTTTTCAGGACTTTAAAATATTTGCGTTTACCCTTGGCGAAAACCTCTCTTTCGGAGAACCTATCGATGAACTGCGGGCAAAGGAATGTCTTGAAAAATGCGGATTCGGTGATAAATTCAATGAATTACCGGATGGTGTAGATACCTATCTGTATCGCCATTATGATAACAGCGGAGTTGAAATATCAGGCGGCGAGGCTCAGAAAATTGCATTGGCAAGAGCGATTTATAATAATTCCAAATGCGTAATACTTGACGAACCCACATCGGCGCTTGATCCTATTGCCGAATATGAGATTTATTCAAAGTTTCAGGAAATTATAGATGGGCAAACTGCAATATATATATCACACAGGCTGTCATCATGCAGATTTTGTGATAAAATTATAGTTATCTCAGACGGCTGCATTGCAGAGCAGGGAGGGCATGAAGAGCTTTTAAAACGTGATGGTGGGTTATATAAAGCTTTATGGAATTCTCAATCCGAATATTATACCTGAATAATAGAATATCAAGCGGAATATTATACCTGAATGATAGAAGATAAATCCGAAAATATCCGATATTTAAGAGCATTTATAATAAATTATCCGTTTTGCATCAGATGAAAGGATATAAAACAAATGAAAAATGTTAATCTTCCGCTAGTTTCACCTATTTACAGTGTCAGTCATGGACAGGGGACAGTGACATCCATATTATATAGTAACGGCAGCATGAGAAATTGGTATTTAAATAATTCTATGGTTTTGTCTGTACAAGACGAGAACCCTTCCGGTTTCTTTCAGCCTCATGTGGATGTATGTCAGTCAGGACCGGAAGACAATCCGTTTATAGAGCGTCAAAAAATTTTGCTTACTTTTCTCGACGGCTCGGTTAACCGCGTTATAAGGAATATGATAGACAAAGGATATTATGTCTATTTTGGAGCGATAGATGATTATTATATGAAAGGGAGATATGGATATCATAATAAGCATTATCTGCATGACGGGCTGATTTGCGGATATAACCAAATTGAAAAAACGTATAGCGTATATGCATATGATGTTAATATGCGATACCGTGTATTTCAAATGCCTCAGATATGTCTCGAAAGAGCGAGAAAATCGACCGAAAAAATGGGAAGTTGCGGTTGTCTTATTGCTATGAAACCAATGCAAATTAACATAGAATTTGATCCGTATATAATAAAAACCAAAATTCAGGAGCATCTTGATCCGCCGATAACAAATAATAGTTTGGAAGAAAACACAACCGCCTATGGAATTATCGTTCATAAATATCTAATAAAATATATTGAAATGTTTCATGACAAAGATTCGGATGTATTTTATTTTGAATTGCGTCCTTTTAAGATGATTTTGGAGCATAAACAGTTTATGTTGGAACGTATCAAAAAAATCGAAGAGTATTTTTGCATGAATGATTCTATAAGCAGTGCTTACAGTTCGGTAGTGGCCGACGCAAAATTCTTATGGAATATGTGTTTGTATTATGCAAAAAAATACGATAAGAACAAAATACCCGCGATGAAATTGACTCTTGAGAAAATTTATGTATCAGAAAAAAGCTTGCTGTCACGGTTGATTTCACTCTATTGATCGAAACTATATTCGCTGAATATAAAGGTAAAGCACTGTATTCGCTAAATATAACGTAAAGCAAGATATCCTCTGCTTTATATGCGGCGGAGTTCATAGGATTTCTTATTATTGGCGGTTGGGCAGTACGATTCGCCGTCCGACGGCTCGTTACGGCGTTTTGCGCCTTATTGACGACCGGTATATGCGTTTGCAGTGTGAATTGTGAGGATGGATTCACAGTGTTCGGAGACATTTGTCTCTTTTCTTGTGTCGGCAAGTAATATTTAGTATATCATAATAAGGTTTAGGTTTGTTATATGAGGAGCGAATTTTGAAAAAATTATTGATAACAGTAACGGTTCTGCTGGTAATACAGCTTCCGTGGTTTGCGGCGCTGATCAGATGTGAAATTGACACAAACCGGCACGGAGAAGAGCTTATTGAAGCATTCAGGGGATATTCAGAATTTGAATGGTTTGTTGACAACTATGATTGGGCAAAGGTTATAAAAGTATACCGAGGATTATGCGGAGGTATATTACATAAACGAATGGGAGACCGGTTCATACGGAAGTCTGATTGTATATAAATTCATAGATAATGAATGGATTCCGCAGGACGGATGTCATACTGTATGGACTAAAGCCGGAGGAAATGCGGACAGTTTTGTCTGGCCGTATTGGTATCATTCTCCCTGGGGCGGAGAATACAGAAAAAGGTTTGAAAGAACATCGTATGATTAACCGACGATTTTGGATTCTGTGCATAATAAATATAAAACTTATAGGGTAAATGAAAAGTACCCGGCGAACTCAAAAAGTCGCGCGAATGCGGAGCTCAGAGTTTGTCGGGATTTTTGTTTTCGGACATATAATACAGATTTTTTGCGGTAACACAAAATATTGTAAAAGAACATTGACAAAATAATGGAAAAATAATATAATTATGTATAATAAACCGAAAAATTGTCGTTAATTTTTTTGTTGGTAAAACTATGTAGGGAACAATTATGATTCTGGATATTATATTTTTAATATATTCGATTATATTTTTGCTGATAGGAATAAAGAGTGAAAAGAAAATTCTGATAATATTTGCGTGTATATCGGCATTGTTTTCGCTGTCGTCGATATTTGCGGATGTTGTTTTGTCGTTAAGATATATACCCAATATAAGGGTAGCAATATACATAATTCTTTTTGCAGTAACCATTTGTATTTTTTTCTTTTCTACAATGAAGATTATAGGAAGTATTTTCTGCGTAATAGCCTTATCAGCTTCTTGTTTAATGTATAATCTCTATAAAGATGTTATAGGTGTATGCTATAAAAGCCTTGATGAACGGACATATGCGGGAATTTATTTAAATTTTGATTTTGTTCGGTTATTGTTACTTATCACGAAACAAAATCTCCGTTGTTTATGGCGAAGGATTATTCTTTTTGAGGATACATACGTCGGAATAATGAGCAGTCTTGACGGTATTTTCGATTATGAACCGCATAGAAGAGAATATAATGAGGAAGTGAAATGAAAAGAAAATGAAAAAGAAAATGAAAAAGAAAATGAAAAGAATTCTGATTGTGCCGGCAGCAGCGGTCTTGACATTTATTGCAGTTGAAGCGTATATGTTTATTTCTCTCAGCGGTGTTTACTTTCATGCAAAGGGAATTCTTCAGGGAAATGTTTATATTCCCGATGAATTGAAAGCTTACGGTTGGTATTATTCATACGACGCACATGAAGCCGATAGGGTAGAATTGGAGATGAGACCTGTTTGGGCATGGCACGGAAGTAAAAAGGGCAGTCTTTGGATTCGCTATAGTATAAATACTTTTGATAAGAGCGGCGTTTGTATTTGCGGCTCTGCAAATATCGGTTCGGAAATCGAGGTAGAAAAGATAGACGGAGAGTGGGTTGCTGTCGTTGTACATCAGGATCCTTAAACCGTAAAGCATATTTACGTCTCGGTTCATTTGCGAAATTTTGAGGTATGCGGAAAAATGAAAATGCGGAATCAGCGGAAAGCGCTGCCTTTTTGCGCTCCGCTGTTCAAATAGTTATAAATTCAAATAAATCGGAGGTGATTAAAATTCGTTTTTTCAAACCGGAGCTGTGGATCAGAACGCAGAATTTACGGCTGCCGAAAGATGATCCGTATATTATGGAATGGACGAATAATTTCGCATTGTATGAAATGGAATACGAAAAAGCGAAACAGCTTTTGTCAAAAAAATTTACTCGAATACATGAAAGGGAGAGCAGATTTCATGACTGGAATATTTCAAAATATTCATATGTTAACTCAAAAAACAGAGTGAACGATCATTTTTATTTGGAAATATATCATGTTGATGATTATTATATACTTGGTTTTTACGGTGTAAGGGACTTTCGTATGGAAATCCGTAATGATGAAACTTTGGGATATCCGGATATAGACGAATATTCTTACGATGAATGGACAGTAACGGAAGATAAAAGGCTCAGATACGAATTGCTGACGCCCTCGCTCAGTACAATAAGTCTGACGTGTAAAGGAGTGACAATTACAAGGGGAAATGTCAGATAAGAGGGCTCACAGTGCTTATTCGGTTATTATTTTATCGGTTTTTGCCAAGCTGATGCGGAAATGTTTCTATCAATCAATATTAAATTGGAAATAAAAAGGAAAATTTAAGAATATTTAAAAATAATGTTATATTTATAGATTATAATTATAAATGCAGCAGGAATTTATAAAAAAACGAGGAGTTACAGTCTGAGCTTGTCGGGGATTGATTTTTTATATATTTCTATGTCGAAAACATCACATTCTCTTAAAAAAACGGAAAAAACTATTGACGTTTTATGATGAAAACTGTATAATAAAATTACTGTGCATTTAAAATATAATCCGGACGGCACTCGGTCGGCTGAGACCGTATAAAAGGCGAAAAATCAGTCAAATAATTGCGCAAGGGAATCGGTAACAATAATGGTTTATGAATTAGTACTCATCATGATATCGGGAATTCTGCTAATAACGGGTATAGTATATAAAAAATATCGTATGGCAATCCCGGCATGCTTGTTAATGTTTTGCCCGTTGTTTTCTTTAGTGCTTTATTTTTTATTTTCAGTAAAGTATATATTAACCGTGAAAATATTCGCCTATGCGATTTTGGCTGCGGTGACTGCTATAGTAATTCTTTCGTTCTTGCACTCTAAATTTATAAAAACTTTTTTTTCGGTTATCGCGGCGGTATTGGCAGCCTTAATATGCGTCATAGCAAGCGTTTTTATCGGCGTTACGTCCAAAACCTGCGACGGTAAAGATTATGTCGGATTATATGAAAAAATGAATAAAAATTCCGAAACCGTAGTTACGTATTACGAGTCAAAAGGATTTTTGCTGGTGTCGAAAGAGTATTGCTTTAAAGAGAATTACGGAATAGTACAGGGAGATAAAGACGTAATCTTTGACAGAGAACCGTACGAAACCGAATTTAATCCGAGCTGCCCGGATTAGTAGCTTAAAGCTAAAACTTTAAGATGCAAGTTTCGTTTCGCCGCCGCAGACGGCGATTTTGCGTGACAAAATCATGAAACATTGCGAGGTGCTCTGAATTTGAAGATAATAAAAAGAAAATCCTTTTGGATAATAGTGGTATGTCTGTTTTTGGCTGTTTTTTATCAGCTTCAGTTTTACATATTTCCTGTATCGATAAAATATGACAAATACGGCGTTGAGGTTAATGCGGCCTTGACGGCGGAGGAGTCGAAAAATGTGAAGAGTATATTGAAAAGTGCCGAGCGCTGCGGAAAGTCGTCGTGCGGATTTGGCTTTGATGTGACGATCAGGATAGGAACGCGGGTATATTTTCCGGCGCAGGACAGCTGTGCTTCGTATCAATATCTTTTCCGCTATTATGATATTTCAAAAGAGGACATGGAATACATACATAATATTTTTGACGAATACGGAGCGGGAGGTTTTCACTCATAATACATAAAAATAAAATAAATGTAAAGCCGATAATTCTGTTTAAATTCGGAGGAGCAGGAGCTTGCGGAGAGGTGTATAGAGGATAATTCGGAAGTATGGCATGCAATGCCCGATTTTGTTATTGATATTATAGAATTGCTTGTGATAGACAGCGATAAAATCGGAATTGACGAAATTTCGGTTGAAAATTCATACTGCAGTATTGTCAGTCGAACAAGCGGTGACTTTGAAACCGAACTTGAAGAAGAACAGGGACTGAATCCAAAAGCAATATTTATATATGACGAACTGAATAAAGACTATTATTGCGTCTTTATCGCCGGCAGATAAAAGAATTTTAAGGTGCCGAAATGAAAAGACTTGATTGTACTGACTGTATTTTTTGTCTATTTATATTTAAAGGATGTGGTTATGTGGGATGCAGTATATGCCAATAACTTCAGTCTGAGTATAGAGGAAAACAGGGAGATAAAAAGGGTTGTACTTGCGGCAATAAAGGACTGGAATTTTGCCGGATGTAATATAGACAGGGATGAAATTTATTATGAAGAAAAACCCGAATATATTATATACCGCGAAGATGATAAAAAGACTGCAAAGTACTGTGTGATTCCTCAATTTTTCATGAAAAGAATGAGAATAATGGACGATTCGTATCACTTTACAATTACCGGATATGCTCCGGAATGGTGTTTTTATCTTATAGAAATTAAAAAGATAGACGGCGCGTACAAGGTCGTCTCATTGGGATTGGATATATAATTCGGCGGCGGGACTTGCGGCAGGTTTTGAGCTCAGCCGAAAATATGAGTTAGAATTAATATAATATCTTGCGGTTTTATAAAAAAATAAAGACCGAGCTCATTTACGTCAATAAGTGCTTCAAAAACCTTTGCCTGTTTGATTGCTTGGGTGTTTGATTGCATATCGCGCAGAATGAGCCCGGACTTTTTTTATACGGAAAATCCTCCGCTGCGGAACCGTGCGGAGGATTTTTTGAGACGTTTTATCTATATAATTTTTTCGCCGTCGATAATTTTTTCCAGCACGGCGGCGATGCCGTCCTCGTTATTTGAGCGCGTCACATAGTCTGCTACGCTCAGCAATTTTTCCGATGAGTTTGCCATAGCTACTCCGAGACCGGCATAGCTTATCATTTCGACGTCGTTGTCAGCGTCTCCGAAAGCTACGATTTCCTTTTGCGGAATTCCGAGAATATTTCCAAGTCTTTCAAGCGCGGAGCCTTTTGAAACGGTGGAATCCACGAATTCGAGGTAAATCGGAGAGCTTTTGAAAAAGGATATACTTTCGGGCAGCTTTGTGCATACGCCCGACATAAATTCCGCCAGTCTTTCCGGAGTGTCTATGTAAATCTGTTTTGTCACGCCTTCGAACGCCAGCTGCGAAATATCGCTTCCCTCGATGACGCAAAGCTCTATATTGTTGTTTTTGGTGCGGTACTCTTCGACATAGCCGTCGGCTTTGTTTGAATAAAGACGATTTCCGGACCAAAGTATGATTGTTGTATTTTCCTCGATGCCTGTACGCCATATCTGCATTGCCGGTTCGGGTTTCATGTCGCGTGAGTAGAGAACTTTGCCGTCAGGAGTGACAATTCTTGCGCCATTGTTGGTAATAAGCGGACATGAGATGTCGAATTCGTCTATAAACTGAGTAATGGAGGAGAGCGACCGTCCTGTCGCAATGGTAAAAAGAAGTCCGTTTGCGACGGCATTTTTTATTGTCCGCGCGGTGTATTCGGATATTTGTCTGTTGTCGTCGATAAGCGTACCGTCGACATCGGTAGCGGCAAGCTTGTAATGCATTGTGTTCATAGTCTGATAATCCTTTCGGTGTAATAACAAAGGCAGGATATACCGGCCTTTGCTCTTCGGCGGCAGGCTCAACGGCTTTTTTCGGCGGCGCGGCGGGCCGCCGTCCTGCCGTCAACGCTTCATGACGGCGCTTTGAGCCTTATAGAAAAAAGAGCGTAAGTCTTTTTGTCGGAAAGTTTTCCACAGCTCATGCGTAAAAATATGCTGTTTAAAAAGAGACAGAGAAAAAAGAGAGAAGAGAAAAAGAGAAAAAGAGAATTTCTTATCTTAATCTAATCTAATCTTATCTTATCTAATCTAATCTTATCTGTTCTTATCTGCAGCGTGACGTCACGTGACAGTCACGTGACAAATTAAAATAAAATACGTTTTTTGGAGCACGATAAGTTTCGAGCCGTATTCGTGAGCATAAAGGTAAAAACGTCATTTTCGTACGGTATAGGCGGAATTCGGAGTCTTTAAAAAATCGGATTCTGACGCGTAAATTATTGAGCGGCATTTTTTAACTTTCTGTTGCCGTAAACGTCCTTGTTCACACGCGGTTAATCTTTTGGAAAAAACATTATGCTGTAAAATTCTAATAATACCGTAATATTTGAAGAAACTGAAATTTTACCGTTTTCCGCGGCGAGACGAAAATTGCGGGTTAAAGCACTGAACTTTGGAGTATTGTACAATATAATATCAGAGCATACCGCGCGATGTTTCTAAACTTGGCCTTGCAAACTCACTGTCACGGACGTCGAAGCGAAACTTGTACGTTAAAGCCTTTGGTTTCAACGTATTGTACCATAAATTCCGACAAATCGCAATATTTTTTTGTTTCAAAACTGTGTTTTCGTGCATCGAAATAAAATTTGTTTCAGTATTTTTTCCGCAAAGGAATAGCTTTGCGGAATTTTTGTATGCATTTGATTATGTTTTTTTACGGAGCCATCGGTCCTTTGTAAGGCAGTTGGTGTGACATGTTCTTGTTTCATTCATCAGCGGAACGGAAACATCGTTACAGGTGTGATGATAAGTAAATCCCAGCTTTTCCTGAACTCTTTTGGATTTGTTGTTTCCGTCGTAGTATCCGCACCAGATTGTTGTCATGCCGAGGTCTTCAAAAGCGCGTCGGATAAGCTCGGCAGCGGCTTCGGGCATGTAACCGTTGCCCCAAAAAGGTTTGCCGAGCCAGTAACCGAGCTCGCATTCATCATCGCTGCAGGTCATATCCGTGTGTCCGTTAAGCATAAGCTCAACTGCGCCGATCGCTTTGCCGCATTCCTTTTCGCAGATTGCATAGCATTCGGCTCCGGAAAGAACATTTTTGATAACACAAAGGCTTTCGCCGACATTTTTGTGCGGAGGCCACCCCGCGATCGGACCGACATCAGGGTCTTTCGCATATTCGAAAAGGCTTTCCGCGTCTGCTTCTGTCCAAGGGCGAAGCAGTAATCTTTTTGTAGTCAGTATAATGGCTGTCATCTCCGATTCAATTAAATTTAAAATTTAGATATGATTTTTACAGACGGACATAAATCAGAATTTTGCTCTGAGCTCGACAACCTTTCCGAGAATCGTTACGGGTAGCTCTTGAATGTCGTGATTTGTAAAAATCATCGGATCGTATTTTGGATTTGTCGAGATAAGCATAATTCCGTCATGGAGCTTTCTGATTTTTTTGCAGGTAGCTTCGTCGTGATTGACGAGAACAATGGCTATATCGTCGCTTTCGCAGTCCGGCTGACGGCGTACAATGACGATATCGCCGTTTTCGATTTTCGGTTCCATGCTGTCTCCGCAGATTCTCAGAGCGAAAAATTCTCCGGCAGACGCCATTTGACGGGGAATTTCTTCATAGTCCTCAATGTCCGTCACCGCGTCGATAGGGATGCCGGCTGCAACTCTGCCGAAAACCGGAATACGAACGCCATGTTTTGATTTTATTCCGCCGTTTGTTTTACCGCCTGTAAGATATTCGACCGAAACTCCGAAATAATCGGCGACGCGTTTTAGCGAGGCCGCGTTTGGCTGAGCGCCTCTTTTCCAGTGAGTTGCGGTTGCGGCCGAAAAACCGATCCGCGCGCATACTGCGCTGGGGCTTGTCCTGTCCTGCGCACACAGGGTAACAAATCGATTCCAAAACATAGTTATGACCATACCTTTCCGATAATTTGAAATAGCTCAGAGCTGTCCGCTCTTAGTTTTTTGTTAAATTTTTGGGGCGATTCGGCTGCGTCGGGCAATAAAAATCAGAACTGCTCAGCGCCGCGCGAAAGCTGAGAAAGCTCTGCTGCGATTGTCATAATGTAGATTTTCTATGTCGAATAAAGTCGAAATAAAGGGTTTAATATCTAACAAAGTTAAAATAAGTAGAATTTAATCGTTAAATAAAGTAGAAAATTTAATACATCAGGTTGACAAAGTAGAAAATGTAGATTATAATATTAAATATAAAGCGATATAGGAAAATTCCGTAATCGCTTTTAACAGTATAACATTAACAGTATTTTTTGTCAAGAAAAAAATATTACAGGGACATCTTAATTCGGATATTTCTCTGCAAAGCTTTTGCGAAGGAAGTGATGCCTATGGCGGAGTTAAAATGGGTAAAGCTTGCAACGGACATTTTTGATAATGAAAAAATACTATTTATCACGGAAAATCCGCATGCCGACAGTATAGTTCTGATATGGATTAAACTGCTGTGCCTTGCGGGCAAGCAGAACAACGGCGGAGCCTTTAGGCTGAGCAACGGGCGCGGCTACACGCCGGAGATGTTTGCTACGCTGATGCGGCAGCCTGTCAAGCTGATAAGGGAGGCATTCTGCCTGTTTGAAAATTACGGAATGATAACCGTAGAGAATAAGACCGTCTTTATAACCAACTGGGACAAGTATCAGAATACTGACGCGCTCGACAGAATTCGCGAACAGAACCGCGCACGCAAAAGGCGACAGCGTGAAAGGGAGGTAACAAAATGATTGACGAGAAGATTTTTGAAAACACGACAGCCTATACCGACAATTGGAACGAACGGATATGTCCGATATGCGGACGTCGCTTTTATCCGCCTACGGACGAATGGGTATACAGAAGAGGGGAGCTGCTGCTGTGTTCGTGGCGTTGTCTGTGCGCGTTTGACCGGCTTCCCGGCACGGAGAATGTTTCGAGATATAACCGCGGGGTGCGCCGTCCGTACAGACCGCGGCTGAATGCGGAGGAAAAACGGGAGCGCAATAAGCGCCTGCTTGCAGACCATGCGCGCGGGGATTCGATGCTATTGATTGCCAACCGTTATGATATTACCCCGGAGCATGCGCGAAGAATAATCAAAGCGTCCTCGAAATTGGCAGAGGCGGGAGCGAGAGGCACAGGGCATTCTTAACTTGAAAAAATATATAAATGAGTGTGTCGGCTGTCCGACGGAACGCGGCTGTCTTGGTACGAGCTGCCCGAAACGAAGACGTATAGTATACATATGCGATCGGTGCGGCGCGGAGCTTGACGGGGACTGCAGCGGCAGCCGGGGAATGGAGATATGTTCCGCTTGCGAAACATATGAAACGGGCGCCGGAATATACGACACCAAACATTATTCCCGCATGACACGACGCTTTAAGAGCCGGCATTTCGTCAGCGATGAATGAGCAGCTGCACTGCACTTGCCGCTCTTCATGACCGTAAGGCCCATTATTGAAGAAAGAGATGATTATAAGAATATATGAACGAAAGAAAGACGATATTGGCAGAAGCGGTGTGCCCTTTTTATCTGGCTGAAGCAAAACAGAAAATTTACTGCGAGGGCGTAAGCCGCGGAAACACTGTCCATCTTGCATTCGGCAATGCAAGGAACTGTGAAAAATATAAAGCTGCAAAGTGCCGGAGCAGTTACAAAAGCTGTCTCATCAGCCGTATGCTGTTTGAAAAGTATGAATGACCGACCGCGGCGGAGTAATCCGCCGTTTTTTAAATATGATAATTATAAATTTTGAAAATGTGTGAAGAGCTTTCAATAAGGCGGAAATAGCCGTTATGAGACGATTCAGCGGCATTACAAACGCCGCTGAAAAAGTTCGGCAGAACCCACGTTTTATATTCGGAGGACATCTTGCTTTTAGTTGTAAACTGTTGACTGGTATACCGTATTATGGTATAATAATCTGAAAGCTGTGTTTTTCGATTAGCAAGTTTCGCTTCATTGTTTTGGACAGCGATTTCGCAGAGTGAAACCGCGAAACATTGCAGTTTTGTTCGAAGCTTTAGAATCTTTCTTCAAAGCTGCGCTTTTTGTTTATTGACCATAATGAATGTTACATTATATTTTTATTTTAGATAAAACCGTAATTACTTGGTATATAAAAAGATTTCCTGTTGAATGAATTCAGAGAAAGACGTGGAAAATACAATGATGAAATTACTTCCGTTTGAGATGAATCCGCAGATAAGAACATATCTTAATCATGCTTATGCCTTTGGAATAGTTGAGGGGACATTTGGCAGTGAAATAATTCCGCGGCTGGCGTGCGAGACATATGTTAATTGTGTTTACAGCCGGGACGATGCGAATAAATTTTATATTTATACTTATAATGATGACGGCTGGTTTGAGAAAAAGGGAATTATATCGCATGACGCGCATGTATGTAATGATCCGGATTTGAAATGTGTATCTGAAGCGGTGAAAATTGCTGCGGAAAGAATATCCGGAGGCGAATATGTATATTGCTTTCCCAACGAAGGGTATTTTTATATGCATAATGGCGGAAAGCCGTATGATTTTGATCATGAATGTCTGTTGTGGGGAGTTGATTTTGAAAAGAAAACCTTTCAAACCTCCGGATATGTGCGTGGGGTATATATGCCGTATGAGGTTGGATTTGACGAGCTGATCGACGCACTCATTCATGTTCAAAGCAGATATGTGGAGCTGTTGTTTTATAAGGCGGATTCGGATTTTGAATTCGAGCCTTTGAATGTAGATAATGTGGTATTTTTGTTGAGCGAATACATATCGTCGGAATGTTCAGAGCTGAGCGGAAGAGCCGATATAAAAGATTGTATAGATACCGGAAAATTAAAATTCGGCATAGATGTATGGGACGAGCTTGCAAGTTATCTTGAAGAGATCGGTCGAAGCGGCGGATTTCTTGATATGAGATATATCAGAAGCCTTTTGGATCACAAGAATCTGATGAATCTGAGGGTGAAATATCTTTCTGAAAATAATTATCTTTGCAATGCGCAAATATATCGGACAAAGGCCAATGAGATTTACAGAACGGCCAATAATTTATTTTTTATGTTGATGAAGTATAAATGTAACCGCAGCGATGCTGACAAGATATTGAGCAGAGCGATAGAAAAAATAAAAGAGATAAACAGGGCGGAGAGAGATTATTTAAATTGTTTGACACACGAACTCAGTGCGATATAAGAAATAAGGGTGTGAAACACAGAATACAAAAAATGAAATTGCGCTTTAAATAGCTTCTCTCGGAGCAAAACAATCCAGCAAAAATCGCGGTAAATCGAGGTTTTTGCTGGATTGTTTTAATTATAATTGAAAATACAGCGGGTTTTTACGTCACTTCGTATTTTTCAGCCTGTACTCGGAACATTTTCGCATATTTGCCGTTCTGTCTCATAAGTACATTATTTTTTATCGATTAATTATAAATTACTTGATAATAATTTTTTGTTTTAAAATAAATAAGATATAATTACCATATTATTTAAAAATAATAAAGAAATATGAAAAATATTGACAAAAACAAAATTATATGATAAAATATTTGAAAACTATATGTGAACAATTTCGGGGAAATTATAAATTGATTTGAGAGAAAGCATAATAAAAATACTCAAATCCGGAGCGGTTACAATTCGAAGACTTGAAATTTTAAGTGATAATTGCAATGCTGTATATCGCAGTGCAATGTATTTAATCAAACACGGATATGTCAGAATAAAGAAATAAGGAGTATTGGTCAATGCAGTATGTAAAAGATTTTATATATATGATAAAGTACATATTTCAATTAAAACCAAGCATATTAGTAATTTATCCCATTAAAATTATTATCAATAGCGTAAAGCCGGTAATAATATTAATTTTTCCCAAGCTGATATTAGATGAAATTGCGGGAGGCGGGAATTTTCAACGTATAGTTTTTTTAGCGGTTATGATGGTAATTGTAACGTTTATCATGAACTGTATGTATAGTATTTTACAGAATATATGGAGTCATAATTATAATATTCTTTCAGCATTAATCGGATACGAGCATCTTAACTCGAATTTAAATTGTAAATTCAGATATATAGAGGACAGCGAATATTTAAATCTGCAGCAAAGAGTTCGGGACAATATAATGCCGACAGATTATCTTTATTTTATATCTTCTATAATAGAAAATTTCATACAGATAATTACATATTCTTATATAATATTTATATTTGATTATAAACTATTTATTGGTATTGTAGTATATAGTGCCGTATGTTATATCATAGGTAAAAAAATAAATAGTGAGGAATATAAATTCAGTCAGACGTTATCGCCTATTTCTCGGGTAATTAATTATTTTTACAGTTTAGCTGTCAATCCTTCTTATGGAAAAGATGTTAGGATTAACGGTTTATCACATTTGATACAAGGCAGAATGGAGCAAGTTGCTGATCAAAAAATTAAAATTTCCATGGCGTTTAATAAAAAGATGTTTTACTTAAATATGTTATTATTGGGCTGTTCGTTCATATGGGAAGGATGTCTGTATTACGTAGTGGTAATGTCTGCAATAACAGGAGATATTACTATCGGAAGTTTTTCGTTATATCTTGGCGTTTTATCAAATTTTGTGGGACAGGTATCAAGTCTTTTGAGAGAATTTGACAGATTTGGTTATTGGTCAAAACTCATCGAAAGTCTGCATCAATACAAATCTATAAGTCAGGGTAAAGATAACGGTACTTTAACAGTGTCGGGATTGAAAGAAATTGATATAGAGTTTAGAGATGTATGGTTTAAATATCCGAATGGAAAAGATTATATATTAAAGGGTATCAATATAAAGATTAAATCCGGAGAGAAGTTAGCGATAGTAGGAATGAACGGCGCGGGCAAATCGACATTTATAAAATTGATTTGCAGATTGTATGAACCGACGAAAGGAGAGATATTGATAAATGGAGAGAATATAGGTTCATATGATTACGCCGAATATTCTAATTTATTGACAGTAGTATTACAGGACTATAAATTACTTGCCTTTTCTGTTTCGGAGAATATTGTAATGCAAAAGGAATATGAAGCGGATAGATTAAAATCAGCTTTAGAAGAAGCAAATATCGATGATAAAATCTATAAGCTGAAAAGCAGGGAAAATACATATATAAGCAAAGAATTTGATGACGATGGTGTTGAATTTTCCGGAGGAGAACGCCAGAAAATTGCAATTGCGAGAGCTATATACAGAAACTCAAAGATTTTTATATTAGACGAACCTAACTCCGCAATGGATCCGATTTCCGAAAGCAGATTTTATGAGAACTTTAGAAATATAACCGAAAAGAAGACGACGGTATATATATCACATAGACTTGCGAGCGCGAGATTTTGTGATAATATTGCAGTTTTCAATGACGGAAAAATCACAGAATACGGTTCTCATGAAGACCTTGTAAAACATAAAGGACTTTATTCTGATTTGTTCAATAAGCAAGCAAGTGGTTATGTATATGGGGTGGACTGATGATTAGGGAAATAATATTAAACTTTAAGTATGCAATTGGCCTATGTTGGAAATACAATAAAAAATTATTTGTTTTAAAATTTGTACAGATAATTACAAACTGGGCATTAATATTTTCTCCGGTTTTACTTACAAGGGAAATTTTAAATGCGTTGTCTGAAAATTTAAGTGTAAGGAATGTCTTACAGAGAGGACTTTTATATTTTCTTTTTGTTTTTGCAACTCGTTTTATCTGTAAAATAATCGAAAAAGTATCATTCGTTCAGAATCAATACCTTGAGAAGAAATATATGGCTTCATTCAGTCATAAAGCGATGGAGATAAGTTATGAAAAGCTTGAGAAATCAAGTTTTCGAGATGTCATACAGTTGGCCGGAAACGGTCAAAATATATTTCAGTATATAGATTATGTATTCCGTTTTATAAATCATTTGGTCAATATTATTAGCTGTATAGGAATAATATTCAGTTTAAATATAATTATAGCGTTAATTTCTGTAATTCCGTGTATAATAAAAAGTATTATAGCTATCCTAAACAACAAAGAGAATGAGCGTTATTTTCAGGCACTGTCTTCAATTTACAGAAAAGAAAAGTATATAGAAGATTTTGCTGTTAATGTAAGCGGAGCAAAAGAAATACGGGTAAATTCATTGCAAAAATGGTTATCGAACAAATATAAGGGATTAATGATTGAGCAGGATAAAAAGGGAAAGAGATTAAGGGTATTAAGTGTAATCGGAGATTCCATAAATAATTTAGTTGTAGGTATTCAAAATCTCGCGGTATATTTGATCATTGCTTCACAGGTTATATATAGAAAACTAATGGCTGGCGATTTTACATTTTATTTAAATTCAGTATTTTTGTTTTCAGATAATCTAACGGGAATAGTAGAATTGTTTTCGGATATTATGAGCAATAATATTCTCATGTCCTCACTTCGGAAATTTATGGCAGACGATAAAGATGAGACTGTCTTAGAAAATGATCTTGAACTCGGAGAATTTGAATCGATAAGGTTTGAAAACGTATATTTTAAATATGCGGGTACAGATGAATATGTATTGAAAAATATAAATTTTACTATACATAAGGGCGAACGAATTATGATCGTCGGTAAAAACGGAGCGGGAAAGACTACGTTTATCAAATTGCTTTGCGGCTTTTACAAGCCTGATCGAGGCAGCATATATTTGAATGGCGTCAATATTAACAGCATTAAAAAATCAGAGTATATAAAATACATTGGAACGGTATTTCAAGATTTTATATTAATAGCTGCGTCTGTTTGCGAAAACACCATATGTGATCAAAACTATATCGCCGAGCGGATTAAATACGCGTACGAAGAAAGCGGATTTACAAAAAAATTAGAAAGTATGCCTCAGGGAGAAAAAACTGAGTTATACAAAATATTTGATGAAAACGGCATAGAGCTAAGCGGAGGGGAAGCACAGAAACTTGCGATAGCCAGGTTGATTTACCGTAATCCTTCTGTTTATATACTTGATGAACCGACGTCTGCCTTAGATCCGGTGGCAGAGTATGAAATATATCAGCGGTTTGCAGATACGGTTAAGGGAAAAACTTCTGTTTTTATTTCACATCGTTTGTCAGGAGCAAATACCTATGATAGAATTGTTGTTTTTGAAAACGGAGAAATTGCGGAAGAGGGAACATTTCAAACTTTAATAAAAAGGCAATCTGTGTTTGCAGAAATGTACCGTGTTCAGTCTAATTATTATATTCCGGATGGTATAGCGTGACTAAAAATAAAAAGTATAAAAGTTAATCATTCGGATTTACAGAATGTAGATAGAATGATTAACTTTTATATTGTTGGTAGTTGGTATCGACTAAAATTATTATAAAATTGAAATTAAATTCGGCAGTAGCTTTTACTTTGAAAAATCAAATATATTTGTTAAACTATGATTTTCTCTTAAGATTGTTTTTACATAATTAGTACTATGGTAGGATAAATTACAATATTTTTAACTTTTTATTTGTTATTTATTAATATTTTATTAAATTTTTCTAACTATTTGCATTAAATTTTTTTAGTTCGTATATAAGTTCGGGAATGTACTCACGTTCAATTATATTTATTTCTTTTATTTTAGCAGTAATTTTATCAAGTAAATTATCATCATGAGTAAGCTCATATTTTAATGAAATATAAAATAAACTTTTAGCCATTTTAAAGATATATTCAGATTTAGAGGTATATAAAAAAGGGTTATTTAAATAATTGTTTTTGGCTAAATATTTTAGTCGTAAGTTCATTAAATGTTTATGTTCTAAAAAGCTTCTTATATATCTCATATCTATTGATTTTTCATTTGGAACATTTTTATCTATGTAATTAATAAGTTCATCCCAAGCTGAAATACCAAATTTTATTTTTCCGGTGTCTATATATTTTTTTATATTAGAATTTGTAGTTAGTTCGGAACATTTTGATGAGGTGTATTCATTTAGCAATTCTAATAAATTACTTACCTTTAAAGGTTTAAATTTGAATTTTAAATTTGCTTTGAAAAATAATAGTTCTACATAACCACTTTGTACATTAACAAGAGCGTTAGTAAGTTCGTCAAAACCGATTTCAAACTCCGAATATATCATATTAATATAATTTGATGATTTAAAAACATTTTTTTCATAATCTAATCCCCACAATAAGCATTCATGATCAAAGTCGTATGGGTTACCATTATTCTTTGCGACGAAATATCCTTCATTAGGGCAGCAGAAAATATATTCTCCTTTATGTAACCTATCTTTAGCCATTTCCAAAGCTTCAAGTACACAGGTTAAATTTGCTTCTTTACAAACATATGATTCATGAGAAATAATACCTTTCTTTTCGTACCAACTGTCTGTGTCATAAATATAGAACATATTAACATTATTTTGACAGTATATACAATTAACGTATGAATCGCAGATTAATCTAGGAATTATTTTACTTCCGAAATTTCCTTCAATAATTCCAAAAGCATATGCATAATTGAGATAAGCTTTTATTTGCGGATTTACTGTAAATGGAAGTAATTCCATCATCGTTATAACCATCCTTTCATATAACAATAATTATTTTGATTAAAAAATCAAGTCCAAAAATACATCCATTTATATATTATCATATAATGTATTATAAGTCAATATATTTTAAATATTTATATTTTTTGCATATAATTTTGATAATCTACTATTTTGTAACTGCTTTTTTATACATTTCATTTGGTGTGCACTAGCTGATACTGTATTCTATATATTTATAGCTTTCTCACCTTATCCTTATAAATTTTAAACATAAGACCTGAGGCGATGACGGCGGTTGTGAATTCTGAGATAATGAAGGTGAGCCAAACAATCCACGCGTTATGCAGATCGGGAGATACTGACAAAGACAGACCGTATATAACAGGCAGGACGAACAGGAGCTGTCTGCACAGAGAGGTTGCGAGGGAGGAAAGGCCGCAGTCCAGAGCCTGAAAGACGCCCTGAAGAGCGATATTTATACCTGCGAAGACGAAGCTTAAAGAAATAATCCGCGCCGCGCTTACACAGAGCGATTCGGTTTCTGCGGAAAGTCCGAAAGCGGAGCAGAGCGGGACGGCAATAATTTCAAGAATTACCGTGCCGAAAATCATAAGCGCGACGGTGTATCCGAGGCCGTATTTAATTCCGTCGGAAATGCGTTTTTTGTCGCGCATGCCGTGACTGAAGGAGACAATCGGGGTAATGGCGTCGCGGAGACCGAAAGCGGCGAAGAGAATAAACTGCTGAATTTTGTAATACAGTCCGTAAGCGGTGACCAATGCCTCGTTTACGTTGACGAGAACGATGTTTATACCGTAAGTCATTACCGACATGAGAGCCTGAGCGGCGATGGCGGGGAAACCGATTGCATAAATTTCCTTGATTATATCTGCGCGCGGTTTTAAATACCGCAGTTTCTTTTCGACGTTTTTGTTGAATCTGACGTGACAGAACAGCGCTATCGAGAAGGAAGCGATCTGTCCGATTACGGTAGCGTATGCGGCGCCTGCAACTCCCAGCGCGGGAAAGCCGAGAAGCCCGTAAATCATGACGGGGTCTAAGACGATGTTGATTACCGCGCCCGAAATCTGCGCCGCCGTCGAGTGAAGCGAAAGACCGGTTGACTGCAGAAGCTTTTCAAAAATGCTGAAAAAAACGATTCCGAAGGAGGTTATACAGCAAATCCTCAGATAAGTGACCGCCATATCAAAAATCTGAGGGTTTGAAGTTTGAGTTGACACATAGAGTTTTGTGCCGAAGATGCCGAAAAGCATAAAAACGGCTGTAATTACGGCTCCGAGAAAAACTGCGTTTCCTGCTGTCCGCGCGGCTTTTTCGCGATTCTGCTGACCGAGACTTTTTGAGAGCAGTACGTTCACTCCGACTCCTGTGCCTATACCGACCGCAACCATAAGCATCTGAATCGGGAAAGCTAAGGTCAGCGCGTTGAGCGCCTGTTCTCCGCCATCCATATTTGACACGAAGGCGCTGTCGACGATATTGTATAAAGCTTGAAGCATCATAGAGATAATAATGGGAATTCCCATAGACAGCATTAGTTTTTTTACCGGTACAGTACCCATTTTGTTCATAGTTATAATCATTCCTTTCATTTGGCCGCATGATTTTTGTGGTTTTGGAAAGCCGGGATATACGGCATTTATTCTTGTGAAAGAAATTAAAAACGCAAAAAAAGCAATGCGCAAATCCAAGCTGGACTTACGCATTACTGCAGCTCACTTATAGTATTATTATATAAGGCGCAAAGCGCCCGTAAGGGATTCTGCGGCGGATTGTATCGCCGCGGAAAAAGTCGGCGAAACTCGCCGTGCCGAAAACGAGACTGGAGAAATCCTGCTCTCGGTTATATTGACAAAACACGGTCGAAGCACAGGATTTCCGAGACTTGTACGGCAAGATCTCATCAGAAAACGAAGAAAAAACGCCGACTGTAAAGAAAAAAATTATATTATTATTATAGCACAAAAGGATTAAAAAGTCAATTGTTTTTAGTTGTGATTTTTGTTTCAAAAATAAAATTTCTTTTTGGGTATTGACAAATTGAAATTTTGCAAGTATAATTCTATTTGTTTATAAAATTTTTATACTTGGCAAAACAACCGAAAGGTTGAGACGCAAAGCCACGGTGTCTAAACGATTTGAATCGCATGATTGACCGGCTGCAAAAATACGCTGTCTGACGGCAGTGTATATTTGCAGCCGTTTTTTTATTTTAATAAATATATAGCAGGAGGAGAGCGCAAAATGAAGAAGGCAATTTTGGGTTATAGCATTAGCGAGGTTGACGAGAGCATTGATTATCTTGAAACCCGAAATATAAAGCTTGAAAAGCAGGTAAGACAGCTTTCGGAGGATTTGGAGAGGGTTCGCGGAGAACTTCGCCTGTATGAAGATAGTCCGAACGGTACGGATGACAGTGACGGAGAAAACGAAAGGCTTACCGGCGGGCTGCGTGCCGAATTGGATTCTTTAAAGCTTGCGTATTCGCAGTCGGAGAATGAAAGGGAGAGGCTTTCCGGAGAAATTTCGCGGCTGAATTCCAAGCTTGCGGAGCAGGGAGAGGCATTTGCGGATGTCGGGAATATCTGCCGCCTCGCGTACGAGGATATGCACAATACGAAGCGCAGGGCGAAAGAAAGTATCGAAGATTTTCTGAGAGTATTTTGGAGCGAATGGGAGGAATATCGCCGCCGCGTATGCGATTTGTCCGAGGAGATTAAGCGGCGGCAGTTTGAAAGCCGTAATTTCTTTATAGAATCAGCCGATCAGATTCTGCATGTTTACGGAAGTATGAATCAGAGCAATCGGGAATTTGAGAGCGGACTTTCGGAAATTATAAACGCAAAAGACAATCTGCAGACAAAGCTTAAAGAACTGCTTGCAGGACTGGATGAGGACGTCAGGGATGACGATATGGCTCAAGGGGCGGCAGAAGATGGGTGTGAGGATAGCCCGAAGCAAGACTGTGGGCGGCAGGAAGAAAAAGAGTTATATTCGATATTGAGGTCGGTTAAAGCAATGCATGAAAATTGCGGCTGTTCAGATCGCTCGGAGACAGCTGTGAAGAAAGCCGCCGGAGCCGAAATCCGTCCGGCGGAAGCATCTGATAAGGCGGAGATTTTCGGGAACGTTACCGAAGGTGCGGAAAACAGAACGGGAGTATGTCTCCGCGATACCGAAGCGAAGGCCCGTAACGGAGCGGAGCCGCGTCAAACTGCCGATATGACCGATATTAACGATATTAACGGAAGCTTCAGCATATCGCCGGAAGTGAACATGCGCAATATTATCTGAGACGATGATTTGAAGTGAGAGGAGCAGGAGAGGGGTGTCGTGCAGTTGGCTTCACGCAGGATTTTTGACCGAAAAAAAACTATAATTACTGCTGTTTTTGGGCTGACGGTCTTTCTCGTCTCCCTGTTGTGCGATTTTCTCCTCTCTCCGTCCGAGAGACTGCATGAACTTACGAATTTGAAATACACGTACAGTCCGCGACAGTCGGTACACCTGTCGGTTTCGGGAAACATGACGGAGGCCGAAAAGACCGAAGACATAATGCGGAGTTCGGGTGAGCAGTATCTGATAATTGAGGCGGTACTGCCCGAACTGCGCGGGGGATTTCTGTATATTGATTCCTTTAATGCCGCGGCGCGTATCGCCGTTGACGGGGAGGTAATATTCGACAGTCTTGCGGATAACGTCTTTGCCGCTTATTCACTTGTAACGATTCCGCTGCCGGATGATTTCGCGGGGAAAACGGCGGAAATGACAGTATACAGTCCGTTTTCAAGCGAACTCAGTATAGGGGTAATTCCTCCCGGCTGCAGTCTGCAGACGGTTACAAATATGCCGTATGCTTCTGTTTTAATATCCGCGGCGGTATTTGCGGTTTTGATTGTAAATCTTTTTTGTATCGCCGCAGGGCGGCATAAAACACGGACGGATTTGTATATTTGTGCTGCCGCGGCTGTCGTGTGCCTGTTTGTTGCGCTGCTTGAATACGGCGGGCAGTTTGCGTTTCCGTTCGGCTTGAAAATATGCCTGCTGCTTTCGGTGCCCGCCCTGTATCTGTTCGGCGTCGCGCTCAGGTATAAGCCGCGGCGCTCGTCATCCGAGACAGTTTTGTCGCTGAATATTTTATATATAGTCTGCATTGCCTTTTCGGGCGGAAGCATATTATTTGTTCCGCTTATAAAAGCCGGGTTGATACTGCAGATAGCGGGATTTATATTTGTCCTCCAGACCTTTGCAAGACAGGATAAAGGAGTATCCGCCGTTTCTGCCGCAGCAGCTGTGTGCTTTTGGATCTCGGATATAGCTTTCTGGTATATGCTTGCGCTCGGTGGGCAGAAATTGCGGATAAGCATGCTGGCGGTTATATTTGCCGGTGTTCTTTACAGTCTTGCCGTTAGTGCCGAATCGCTGACCGGGCGGTGCGTGGAGACTTTGGCAGAGGAAGCGCCTCGGATAAAAACGGCGGAGAGACATACCGGTAAATCTTCGGTTAAAACTGCGGTTGAATTAACCTGTAAAACTGCGGACAGATTTACAGAGAAATTCGTGCGAGACTCTGCGGGGCAGACGGCGGAGAGGTTTGCGGCTGAATCCGTACGGAAGCTCGCGGAGGTGCATGCGGAGAAGACATGGGAAGAAATTCCGCGCGGATATTTTTCCGTAAGCGGGAACCGGCTGTTTTCCATGCTCTGCGAACTGGCGGACAAAAAGCTGTACGGCCGTGACTTCCACTCTTTCAATGTAGCCGAATATACGTATCTTTTGTGTATAACAATGGGAATAAGCGCGGAAAGTGCGGAAAGAATCTCATGTGCGGCGGCGCTGCACGACATCGGAAAGCTTTGCATACCCGATAGTATTTTGTTCAAGCTTGAAAAGCTGTCGGAGAATGAGTTTGCGGAAATCAAAAAGCATAATGTTTACGGGTATCAGCTTCTTGACATTGACGGCGATCCGTTTTTCAAGATGGCGGCGCTGGTTGCAAGGGATCACCACGAGCATATAGACGGTTCCGGCTATCTGGGGCTTGCGGGAGAAGAAATATCGGTTCCCGCTCGAATAGTTGCCGTGGCGGACGTATTTGACGCGCTTGTCTCTCCGAGGAGCTACAAAAAATCGTGGAGCTTTGAAGATGCTTTCCGTTATATCGGAGAGCACCGCGGGGATTACTTTGATACAGACGCGGTGGAAGCCTTTGTAAAGGCAAGGATGGATATTTATGACATATATCGGTTTCATTTGGAGAGACTGAATTTATCTGTGAAAAAGGTATAGCCAAAAGCAAAATGTGTCCGGCTTTGGTGCGGCGGTATGGAGGAAATCAGATTGGATATTTTATTTACGGGACGGCTGTCGTCCGCGGCATATGCGCTTGCCGAGCAGCTTATATCGGGGGGATATCACGTCGTGTTTGCGTCCGACGATATAAATGAGGGTGCGCTTGACAAAAAAATCACTCCTTTTCGTATATCTCCTTCCGACAAAGACTTTGAAAGAATTTTCGGCTCGTATAATTTCGATGCGGTGGTGTATATGTCCCAGCAGATTTACCGTAAGGAGCCGTATTACGGAGAGTACCAGGATTTGGAGTCTGTGCTTCGCATATCCTGCGGGCATGAGATTTTTCGATTTGTACATATCAGTCCGAAGCATCACGGAACGGGCGGAGACGGCAGAGCTGAGCATGACCTTGCGGTGATGTTTTCGGCATGTGATATGCTCTGCGATTTTTACCGTAAATCGAGAGGAATATCGGTTGTGAAACTCAATGCTCCGTGTATTTACGGCTATGGAGAAGCAGCGTCTGTTGTCGGGGATGCCGTCCGTCAGGCGAGGAGCACGGGAGCTGTCAGCCTATACGGAGACCGCGGGCAGGACTGCGCGTTTATATCGCAGAAGGATTTGAGTGAGCTTCTCCTGCGCATCATGGACAGCTGGCCCGATACTTATGAAGAAATCGACGTTCCTCCGGGCGACGTTATGACGTTCGGTGATTTCGGGAGTCTGCTGAAGCGGGAATTTCCGACGGTCAGAATTTCATATGCCGCATCACCGATTTCCGCCGATGTGAGCTTCTCGGACGCGGCGGTGCGGAGGGAATACGACTGGATACCGCTATTGAGCCTGCGCGACGAGCTTAGAGAGGCCGCTGAATGTCCGGGGAGCAAGGAGGCTTCGGAAAAGCGAACGCCATGGACAAAAATACGGTCGTTTTTAAACAGGCACTCGTTTGTGGTAAAGCTTGCCGAGCTGTTTATCGGTTTTCTGCTGATGGAGCTTCTGAACCGTCTCACGTCGGCGACGGTGCAGTTTAATTATGTCGATTTTCGGCTTTTGTACATAGTGCTGATGGGAACCCTGCACGGAATCAAGACCGGTCTTGCGGCGTCGGCGCTTGCAAGCCTTTCGCTGCTATCGGATTTTATAGAGGCTCAGGCAAAGTGGGAAGCGGTTGTTTCTGACATAGACACATGGCTTCCGTATATTTTCTTTTTCCTGATAGGAGCGGTTACAGGCTATGTAAAGGACAGACTTCGCGGCGAGAACCGTTTTCTTTCCGAGGAAAAGCAAATTCTTGAGGATAAATATATTCTGTTAAACGAATTTTACATAAGCGCCCTGAACAATAAGGACAAATACCGAACACAGATTATGTCCTACCGCGACAGCTTCGGAAGACTGTTTGAGATAACGAAGCGGCTTGACAGCACGACCGTCGAGCGTGTATTTTTGGAGGCGCTGTACGCGCTGGAGGGAATTCTCGATAACCGTTCGATCTGCATATACCGTTGCGACGGAGAAATGAGGTTTGCGCGACTTGTCATATGCTCAAAGGAAGTTTTTAAAATCACCGATAAAACGCTGAAGCTGAGCGAACTCGGCAGGATGCTTCCGTCGCTCAGTGACGATAACGTATGGGCGAACAGGGAGAGGCTGCCGTCGTATCCCGAATATGCGACGGTTTTGTATCATGACGGTACCCCGATAGTCCTTATCACACTGAAAAAGGCGAGCCATGAACAGTTGTCCGTTTACTATGAAAACCTTATAAAAATCGTCTGCGGGCTTATCAAAATTTCGCTGATACGCGCTATCGAATATAACTCCAAAATCGAGACCGAAAAATACGTAGACGGAAGCTGTATTTTGAAGAACGAATATTTCAGCGAGCTTGTAAGGCAGAAGGAGGAAATGGCGCGAAGCGGCACTTCGGAGTATATGCTTCTGCATATAGTCACGACCCCGGAGACGCGCGCCGATACGGCAAATAAAATTTCGTCGATTGTCCGCTCGACCGACGAGCTGGGACTTGGAAAGGACGGAGGGCTGTATCTATGTCTGAGTCAGACGAACGTCAAAAACGTGCGGCATGTTTTTGAGCGTATGAAGAAAATGGGGCTTGAATTCGGCGCCGCCGAGCCCGCGGAGCGGGAGGCAGGCGTATGAGTCTGACAAATTTTCTGATTCTGTACGCGGCCGTTCACACTGTAGTATGCGCCGCTGTTTATCTTTGTATCAGAGGCAGGGTATTGAAATTCAGCGGGCAGCTGATGCCGATTATTGCGCTGGTTCCGTTTGCGGGACTGTGGACTGCCGTCATTGCGGATTATTATTCACGCAGACACAAGTCGGGCACAAGAGAAATGACCGTCGAAGAGCTGCATCTTGACGGAGAAGATCCGAGACTGAGGAAGCTTGCTCCGGAGGACGGTGAAAAAGCTGTAATTCCGCTTGAAGAGGCAATGTCGGTAAACGACGCAAAGACGCGCCGAGCGCTGATGCTTGAAATTCTTCACCGAAATCCGGAGCAGTACGCGGAGCTGCTGCACAACGCCTGCATGGACGAGGATATAGAGGTTTCTCACTATGCTTCTACGGCGGTGATGGAGCTTCAGCGCGGCTATGAGCACGCGCTTCAGAAATCGGAGCGGGAGTTCGGGGAGAATCCTGACAGCCCTGAGATACGAGACCGTTATATAAAAAATTTGTACAGTTATATATCCAGCGGACTGATTGATAAAAATGTACTTTTTGTATACAGAAGCAGATATGCCGACGTACTGAGTAAAAAGATAAACGACCGGCCCGAAGATATGGACGCGGTGCTTCGGGCCGCAGACAATTATATTGAATTAGAAAAATATACCGACGCGGCGGAGCTTGCCGATCTCGCAGTTCGCAAATGGTCTTCGCGGGAAGAGCCGTGGCTTGAGAAAATAAAGGTATGCGAACGGACAAACGACGGGGAAGGCATCAAAAGGGTGATCGCTCAGATTAAAAAAAGAAATGTATATCTGACAAACCGCGGCAGGAGCGCAATTGCCTTTTGGGACGGAGCGGAGTAAATCGGGCCGCCGTCAGCTCCGCTCCTTACGGCATTCGACGAAGTATCGGGAAGTATCGGTTTGTTTGCGGCTGTTTGCTCGTCGGTATGCTTGACGGCGGTATGTTAGATGCGGTATGTTAGACGTCGGTATGCTTGACGGACGGTATGTCAGACGGCAGTATACTTGATAATTGTATGTTTGTAGGCAGCTTGTATGTCGGACGAAAGGTGTGATCTTATAAATGAAGGAAATGCTGAAACGGTTTTCGGTGACGGTAACGGCCGTCGCGGTTTTGATGGTTATATCCGTTTTGCTGATTGCGGATAACATAGGCACCGCATATACTGTTTCGGCGCCGTCTCTGACAGATCTGCCGGGCACGGTAATCTCGGAGAAAAAGCGGAAGAGCGAGACGGAAAAGACGTGTTTGGTCCTTGTCGACAGCACGCAAGAGAATAACGATATTTTTTCGGAGCATGTGACCGAGGTTTTGGAGATTATGAGGGTCGGAATTCATGTAGTGGATGTGTCAAAGGAGGAAATTCCGGATTTTTCATCTTACAGAACCGCGGTAATAGTGTTTCAGGATCTTGATAAGTTGGGTACAAGCGCATCCGATTTGCTCGAATGGGTGCAGGGAGGCGGACGGGCTATGATTTTCTGTACTCCGATAAGCACACCGTTTTTCAATTTTCTTGCGGGGTATATGGGAATTGTGGAAGGAGGTACTTCATACGCTTCGTTTTCGGGTATGAATCTGAAAGAGGGATTTATGATCGGCTCCGGCGGATTTAATTTTCATTGGGGCGAGCCGATGACTACTGCCATGAGCTGCAGGCTCGGCGATAAGACGACGGTATATGCCGAATCGGACGATGACACAAGAGCGCCGCTAATCTGGACGGCGGATTGCGGAGAAGGGCGTTTTGCGGTTATGAACATCGGTTTTGCGGAAAAGGCAACGCGCGGATTAACATGCGCGGTATACAGTCTTCTTGAAGATATCTGCGTCTATCCCGTTATCAATGCGTCGGCTTTTTTTATTGACGATTTTCCGTCTCCTGTTCCGATGGGCGACGGCACATATATAAGACGGGACTATAACCGCGGCACATCGAGCTTTTACTCAAACGTATGGTGGCCGGACATGCTGTCGCTGTGCGATAAATACGGAATCAGATACACAGGTCTGCTGATCGACGACTATACCGAAGAGGTGGACGGCTCCTTTCCTCAGCAAAAGGACACCGAAAGATTTGTGCACTTCGGTTCGTTGCTGTTAGACAACGGAGGGGAGATCGGACTGCACGGATATAATCATCTTCCGCTCTGTTTTACAGGCTTTGATTTCAAGGGACTTGTAAATTATATTCCGTGGAAAAGCGCCGAAAACGCCGTGCGGGCTTTGAATACGGCAATCGAGCTTGGAAACGGCCTGTTTCCGGACAACGAAATCGCTGTGTATGTGCCTCCGTCCAATATCCTCTCCGAGGAGGGGCGCAGGCTTCTGCACGACGAGTTTCCGCAGATAAAGGTGATAGCGTCGCTGTATCTTGAGGGGCAGATTGAATATGCTCAGGAATTCGAGGTTGCTGACGACGGGGTTATAGAATTTCCGCGCGTGATTTCCGGAGCGGTGCTCGATCAATATATGCGGTGGGACGCTCTGAACGCGCTGAATCTTTACTATGTGAATTCCCACTTTATGCACCCGGACGATGTGCTTGATACAGACCGAGGTGCCGCGGACGGATGGGAAAAGCTGTTTTCAAATCTTGACGGGTACTGTCAGTGGCTGTATACCTCTGCGCCGAATATAAGAAGTCTTACCGGATCTGACGCAGGACGCGCAGCCGCGAGATTTGATTCGCTTTCGTTTGAAATGCAGACTTCCGAGAAAAAAATCGGTCTGCGCCTGTTCGGATTTTATGATGAAGCATATCTTATGGTAAGATGTAACGACGGAGTTCCCGGCAAGGTGAGCGGCGGCGAGATCGACCGTATATCGGGAGATTTTTATCTGCTGCGCGCCGAGCAGGAGGTCGTAACGATAGAGCTTGAGACGGACGCTGCGGATTCGCGGCAGGGGTGACGGACGCGCGGCGTATGCGGAATTGCCGAGAATCCTGGCAATGCAGTAAATATTTAGGAAAGGAGAGGACATAACGATGAGAATTTGCATGGTGCTGGAGGGGTGCTATCCTTATGTACGCGGCGGAGTTTCGTCATGGATGCATTCCCTGATCACCTCCAACCCCGGGCATGACTATGTACTTTGGGTAATAGGAGCCAAAGCGGAGGATGCAGGCAAATTCAAGTATGAGCTTCCCCCCAATGTAAAGGAGGTTCACGAGGTTTTTCTTGACAGCGCGCTGAATCTGAGCGCGTCGCGCGGCGATTATTATCATTTTACCGACCGCGAGGTGTCCGAGCTGAAAAAACTGATTCTGTCACAAAATCCGGACTGGAATGTCCTTTTTCACATGTACAGCGACAAAAAAATCAGTGCGATGTCCTTTCTGATGAGCGAAACTTTTTTAAACATACTGCTTGACATCTGCAAAAATAACTACCCGCATGCAGCATTTACCGACTATTTTCATACTATTCGCTCAATGTTTCTTCCGATTCTCTATCTTTTGGGAACCGAAATTCCGACGGCCGACGTGTATCATGCGACGTCGACCGGCTACGGAGGAATGCTTGCCTCGCTCGGCGCATGGAAAAACGAAAGACCGTGTATCGTAACCGAGCACGGAATTTATACGCGCGAGCGCGAGGAGGAAATTCTCCGTGCGAGGTGGGTGGTTCCGCAGTTCAGACAGCATTGGATAAATATGTTTTACATGCTCTCGCGATGCGCGTATGACCGTGCCGCGTCGGTGACGGCGCTGTTTCCGAGATATTCCGAGATACAGAAGGAGCTGGGATGCGCGCCCGCAAAATGCAAGGTTATCGGAAACGGAATACGGGCGGAGCGTTTTCTGCCGATTCCCGAAAAGGAGCCGGACGGCTTTACAGATATAACCGCAGTTGTCCGCATTCACCCGATCAAGGATATTAAAACGATGATTCATGCGTTTTTCGCGCTTAAGCGGAGACTGCCGAATGTGAGACTTCATATTCTCGGAGATACGGACGACGAGGAATACGCTCGGGAATGCCGTGATTTAATCGCGCAGCTTGAAATTCCGGACATTGACATGCCGGGTAATGTAAACGTCGCCGAATACTTTAAAAGGACTGATTTTACGGTACTGAGCAGTATTTCGGAGGGACAGCCTCTTGCCGTGCTTGAATCCTTGGCCGCAGGGCGGCCGTGCGTTACGACCGACGTCGGATGCTGCCGCGATTTGCTTGAGGGAGCGGAGGGAGATACGATAGGCGCTGCCGGAATTATCGTACCGCCGATGCATTCTCAGGCGCTTGCCGACGCGATGGAGCTTCTGGCGGTACATGACGATATGCGGAGAGAGATGGCGGAGTGCGGAAGAAAGAGAGTTCAAACGTACTATCAGCATCAGGATATGGTTGACAATTATAACAAAAACTATGAGGAGGTGCTTAGTAATTGGCGGGGATAGGATTCGAGCTCAAAAAGCTTTTTTCGCGCAAGGGGATGATAGCTGTGGTACGGGCGTATTCATATGCTGCAGTCGTATGCGCGGGACCGATGCTGCTGGGTTTTTTTCTGCTGCTTGCCTCGATGTTTATGGCGGACTTTGCGGGGACGGCAAGGCACGACAGGGAGCTTCTTGTGACCATACTGACGCATACGCTGCTTGCTTCGCTCGCGGTAACCTCTCTGTTTTCAATGATAACAACACGCTTCTGCGCGGATATGATATACGAAAAAAAGTACAGTCTTCTGTTCCCGTCGTTCTTCGGAAGCATTTGGATGATGCTCATTATAGGCGGCGCGGGCTACGGAATATTCCTGCATTTTTCGGGTGTAAAGCTGCTGTACAGGGTGTTATCATGGGTATTCTTCATGGTTTTGATTGTTGTTTGGACGGAGATAAACTATCTTACAATGCTCAAGGATTTTAAAAGCATCGTTCTGGCTTTTTCGGTTGCTGTAGCCGCAGCGCTGATACTCGGTGCTGCGTTTATCTGGGTGTTCCGAATCGAAGCCGTAGCTGCGCTGCTTTCGTCGGTTACGATAGGCTATATGATAATGATGCTGTGGTATTTCGGAATAATTTACAAGAGCTTTCCGGAGGGCTTCGGAAGCTCGGTCCGTTTTCTCGAATGGTTCGACCGTATACCGCAGCTCGGATTTGTCGGTTTTTTTGTGACCTTGGGTTTGTTCGGACATTTGTTGATTATGTGGTGGTTCAGCAGTCTCAGCGTACAGGTGGAGGGCTTGTTTTACGGCGCGCCGACGTATGATGTTCCTGCCATATTTGCGTTTTTCTCAATTCTTATATCGACCGTGAACTTCACTGTGTCGGTTGAGACAAGGTTTTATCCCAAATACAGGGAATATTTCAGTCTTTTCAACGACGGCGGTTCAATCGAAAATATAGACGAGGCGGAGCAGAACATGCTTCATGTTCTGAGCGAGGAGCTTGGGTATCTTGCGCTTAAGCAGGTTTTTTCCACTCTTGTATTTATCATACTCGGAACAATTATACTGCCGAATCTTGCGCTTGGCTTTAACAGCGAGATGCTGCGGATATACCGTACGCTTTGCGTCGGCTATGCGTTTTATGCGATAGGAAACTGCGTAATGCTCATATCGCAGTATTTTTCCGATTTGAAGGGCGCGCTTATCGACACGGCGGTTTTTGCCCTGGCGTCGAATGCGGCGACGCTTCTGCTTGCGCTGTTCTGCGATTCGTTTTACGGCGTCGGCTTCGTTGTCGGCGGAATGCTGTTCTGCGTTGTCTCGTGCTTTAACCTTTTCGGTTATCTGAAGAAACTCAAATATAATGTTCTGAGCCGTCAGCCGATGTTTTCGTCCGTGCGCAGGGGACCCTTTACGGCTTTGGCGGACAGTCTTGAGCCGAGGGCGCTGCGCATTCAGGAAATGCGGCGGAAGGCCGATGAAAAATCCGAGATGAAAAGACAAAACAAAGGGGGAGGATTTGCGGATGATGAGAAAAAATAAGGTCGTTTCGATAATTTCTCTGATATTTGCGGCGGCTTTGACTGTGTGCGGCTGCTCGTCGAGCGGAGAGATCGGGGAGGCGTCGGAGACCGAAGCTCCGGTGTCGGTCGATGATGTAAAGCTCGGCGATTCGTCCAGTGTATATAAGGATGACGATGACTGCTCGATTGTGACAATGTATCTGACGGTCAGCCGGGGAAACGAAGCGGACAATACCAACCATACCTGGACAGATCTGAACGCGTATTCCGTTTATTATTATGAGGAGAAGGGAATCGACCGATATAAGGTGGAGGGAATTCTTCAGGTCGGCGATGAGAACGGTCCGGTGCAGGGCTTGCTCGGATACGGCGAGTTTGCGCCGAACTGCACCGTACAGATTCGCGGCGCCACAAGCACGCGGTCGCCTCAGAAGTCGTATAAAATCGAGGTGAATAAAAATGAGGGATATTGGCGCGGTCAGCGGACAATTGCGCTCAACAAGCATGTGTACGATTCTGTACGCTTCCGAAATAAGATGAGCTATGATCTGCTTAAGACGATTCCGGGAGCCTTCAGTGCTCGGACGCAGTTTGTACATCTTTACGTAAAGGATCTGACCGAGGGAGATAAGAATGCTCGGTTTGAGGATTACGGTCTGTATACTCAGGTGGAGCAGATAAACAAGACTTATCTGCGCAATCACGGACTTGACGAGTTCGGACAGCTGTATAAGGCGACGATGTTTGAGTTTCTGAATTATGACGCGATAAAGCTTTCGGATGATCCGTCGTTTGACAGAGCCGCGTTCGAGAGTATTCTCGAGATCAAGGGTAACGAGGATCATTCAAAGCTGATTGCAATGCTTGCCGATCTGAATAATTTAGGAATTCCGATCGAGGAAATTTTGGACAAATACTTTGACGAGGAAAATTATTTTACATGGCTTGCTTTCCAGATGCTGACCGGAAACGGGGATACCACGAGTCAGAACTTTTACCTGTACAGTCCGCAGAACGGCAATAAGTGGTATTTTATATCGTGGGACAACGACGACGCGTGGAATTATGAGGAGGATATAGCGTACGGAGGCGATACGGACGGGTACCGTTATACGAAGGGCGTATCAAATTACTGGGGCTCTACGCTTCACCGGCGCGTGCTGAAATCGGAGCAGTGCCGTAAAAAATTGGACGATAAGGTAAATGAGCTTCGTCAGCTTCTGACGAAGGAACGGCTTACCGAAATGGCGGAAAAATATGCGGCGGTTGTCGAACCTTTTCTCTCGTCCGCGCCGGATGCCGTCTATGCTCCGAATACGGTCGATGATTTCAGAAAGATTGTTCAGATGATGCCGAATGAGATAGAGCACAACTATGAGATGTATAAAATCAGTCTTGACAGTCCGATGCCCTTTTACGTCGCAGAACCGATTTTCACGGGAGACAAAACAATGTTTGCATGGGATCCGTCGTTTGATTTTGACGGTGAAAGCGTCACTTATAAATTTGAACTTGCGTCCGATTATCTTTTCGGTTCCGTGATAAGCGTACAGGAGAATCTGACCGTTTCGCAGGCGTTTACCGAAAAGCTTGCGCCGGGACAGTATTTCATAAGACTGACTTCGCAGAATGAAAGCGGAATGACACAGACTGCGATGGAAATATATCAGGGCATAGATGATGTGAAGAGATACGGCATAATCGGGTTTAACGTCCTTGAGGACGGTACGATACAGTTCGGAATTTGACGGTGATGTGCTCTGACTTTGGCCGAATCGGCGGAGGGGAGATTGTAAATATGAGGTTTCGTCATGAGCTTAAATATCTGATAAATTACGGGGATGCGGAGCTTATAAAGCAGCGTCTGAAAACGGTGCTCAGAGAAGATTCGCATGCAATCGGCGGAAGGTATCATATACGGAGCCTGTATTTTGACGATTATTTTAATACGGCCTACAATGACAAGCTCGACGGTGCGGACGGAAGAAAAAAGTACAGAATAAGGCTCTATAATTTGGATGACGGCTTTATACGCCTTGAATGTAAAATTAAAAGCGGAGCATACATCTCGAAGATAAGCGCGCCGCTTACAAGAGCGGAGACCGACAAAATCGTTGAAGGAGACTACGGATTTTTGCTTACCGGCGATCATGAGCTTTGCAGACAGTTTTATTATGAATGTGTGTCGAATGTCATGCGGCCGAAGGTTTGCGTAGATTATGAACGCGAGCCGTATATAATGGAGGCGGGAGATGTGCGCATTACCTTTGACAGTGACGTGCGCGGAGCATATCCGTGCGGCAGAATAACCGATGAGGACATGATTTTCGGATATGTGCTCGATCCGGGGAAATTAATTATGGAGGTAAAATTCACCGAGTTTCTTCCTGAAATTGTACGGCGGATATTGCCTGCAAGAGCGATGGAGCAGAGCGCGGTTTCAAAGTACGTGCTCTGCCGCGACGCCGTAAGTCACATGATTTCCGCGGAGGTGAATTAGAAGCGACGTTCTGCCGCTGTCCTGCCGTATGAAACCGCGGCCGAGAACGGCTTCGGCGTTTTGTCGACGCACGGCGTGCAGAATCCGCTGCGGCGCGGAAAAACGCGGATAAATTTTTTTGCGGATAAACTGTTTACCTTAGAAAGGCATAGGTATTATTATGAGTATAAAAGATGTTATCAAGAACTCTTTTCTCGAATCTTTCGGAAGTACATATTCCACTACCGGTATTCCGACGATGATCATAGCGTTGGCAGTCGCATTTATTTTCGGCCTGCTCATATGCCTGATCTACAACAAATTTTACCGCGGCGTCGTATACAATCGTTCCTTTGCCATAACATTGGTGGGAATGTCGGTGATGACCGCTATGGTAACGCTTGCGATAAGCACGAATGTCGTAATATCTCTCGGTATGGTCGGCGCACTCAGTATCGTCAGGTACCGTACAGCCGTCAAAGAGCCTCTTGACCTGCTGTATCTGTTCTGGGCGATAACTACGGGAATAGCCTGCGGAGCGCAGATGTATGTGCTTGCCGTAATTGCAGGCGTAATTATGACACTTGTCCTGATTGTTTTCAGCCGCGGACCGAGGGGCGGACATATGTATATTGTAGTTGTCCGTATCGCCGGAAGCGGTACAAGCGACATGCTGCGCCGCGCAATGGGAAATATAAAATACCGTGTAAAGTCCACTGCGTCGCGCGGCAGAAATACCGAAATCGCATTGGAGGTTTATGTTCCCAATTCAAATATGGCATTTGTCGAGAAGCTGCGCGCTGTCGACGGTGTGGAGGATGTAACCGCAATTCAGTATAACGGAGAATATCATGACTGACAGACACAGACAGGTTTTCCTTAAAAGTAATGAAGAAGCCGCGGAAAAAACGGCCTCCCGTAAAGCGATAAAGGATATTTTTGTACAAATCTGCTGCTTGTCTCTCTGCGCTGTTCTTTTAACGGTGTCTGCGTGCGTAGGAAAAAATTCGGACAGACGCGGCGGCACAAAATCGGACGGACGCGGCGGAAGCACGGAATCGGTCGGTAAGAGCGGAGCGGAGTGGAGCGAAGTTGCCTCGGCCGATTATGAGATGACGGACGCGGCGGCTGTAAATCCCTATATCGGCTTTGCCGTTGACGCGAAGAGCAGGGACGCGGCGGCCGGGTATTCGCTGGTTTATATAGACATTACCTTCCGCGAGCTTCAGCCTGACAGCCCCGATAAATTTGATTTTGAAACGATTGCCGAAGAGAATAATATCGAGCGCTGGCGGTCGGAGGGCAAGCACGCCGTTCTGCGGTTTGTGTGCGATATTCCGCACGATAATCTTGTGCATACGGATATTCCGGACTGGCTGTATGAGCTCACGGGGGACGGAACCTTTTATGATACTTCGTACGGAAAGGGGTATTCTCCGAATTACGGCAGCGAGGTTTTTATAAAGTACCACGAGGCTGCCGTCAAAGCTCTCGGCGATTATTTTTCGGATGGTTTCGTTTCTTACGTTGAGCTTGGCAGTCTCGGTCATTGGGGCGAGTGGCATGTAAAGCGCGAGGACGGCATTGTGGGTATGCCCGATAAATCCGTGCGCGATGAGTATGTGAAGCACTATGTCTCAGCGTTCCGCGGAGCAAAGCTGATGATGCGCAGACCGTTTTCGTCAGCCGAAGAGTACGGGCTCGGACTGTTTAACGATATGGCGGGAGATCCCGAAGCGACGGACGAGTGGCTCGACTGGATAGAAAACGGCGGAGAGTATACTCAGACAGGCGAGGCGGATGCGCTTTCGCCGATGCCTGAGTTTTGGAAAACCGCTCCGTCGGGAGGGGAGCTTACAAGCTCGCTTACAATGGAATATCTGTGCGGTGAGGGGCTTTCACAGACCGCAGAGCTTCTCAGGCGGTCGCACGCGACGTTTATAGGTCCGAAATGTCCGGTAAGCAGCAGCGATAAGTATAACGGTGAGCCGTATTCCGACGCCGTTCCGGAGCTGCTTAAATCTATGGGATATTGCATCGGTATTACACGGATGCGGATTTCGGAGTCGGAAGGCACGGCCGGCGGCGGCCAGAGCGGCGCGTACAGAATAGAGCTTGAGTGGCGGAACGGCGGATGCGCACCGATTTATTTTGAAACTCCGGTCTGTCTGTATCTTACGGACGACGCGGGAGGACAGGAAATGATCACCGAAGTGGATATAGACTTAACCAAGCTGATGCCGGGTGAAACGGTAACATCGGTTACGGAACTGCCGGGAGATATATCCTACGAAAATAAAAGGCTCTCTGTCGGACTTATAGATCCGATGACCGAAAAGCCGGCGGTAAAGCTGATTTCGGGTCAGCGGACAGATTCTGATATGCTTGCGGAGCTGTACAGATTTTCATAAAACAAAACACATAAAGCGACGCAAAAAAACAACACAAAAAAACAACACAAAAAACAACACAAAAAACGACACAAAAAACGACACAAAAAACAAACACATAAAGCAACGTATAAAACAACAAATCCTGTCCCCATGGAACGCGGACTGTCGATTACAGCCGCATTCTCCGAAAATGGGACAGGATTTGTTATTCAATAATAAGGCGCAAATCGCCGTCATAGGGCGCCGCTGTGAGCTGTGACGAATTCTGCGGCGGGGATTCTGCGGTATGGATTCAGCAGTAAATTTACTGCTGTTGCAAAAGGTCCGATGTCCCGCAGCCAAACGTCGCGGCATTTTAATTAACCGCGTTAATTAATCGCTGAAAGACGCTCTTTTTTATTGAGATACATTGCGCTGTCGGCAGCGGTAAACAGGGCGGAGGCGTCATTTATACCGTCTCCGCCGAAAGCATAGCCGTAAGCAAGACTGAGCGGAGGATGAATATTTGCATTTTCCGATTCAATTTTATCAAGCATATTTTTCAAAGCTTTCTTAAGCACGGTTTCGCTTATGTTTCGGCATATTACCGCAAATTCGTCTCCTCCGATGCGGTAGCAGGAACCGATCGGAGAAAAAGCTTCCTTTAGATTTACGGCGGCGCGATGAATAAGACTGTCTCCGTAATGATGTCCCAGAGTATCGTTGACTTTTTTCAGCTCGTTGATATCAATGATTATAAAGCTTGTATTCCCGTCGATTTTAATTTCATTCTGTGCCTTTATAAAGGCGTTTCGGTTTTCAATGCCGGTAAGAGAATCCGTGTACGCCATAAGCTTATAAAATTCTGCTTTTGACAGTTTTTTGTACATCAGCAGTGTTTCCCTGAGAGATATTTTCAGCAAATTTATGTTCAGAACAAAAAAGCCGGCCCCGTAAATCAAAGAGTACAGAGTTTTTGATTCGGAAAAAAAGGTGATCAGCGCAGCCGACGAGAAAACCATAAACAGTATAATGCTGTGAAATATGCTTTTCAGCTTCCTGTCGCTGCCGTAACGTATATTCCGAAAGTAGAAGACTATACCCGAAACTATCAGCACACATAAAAGCAAATGAAAAATAAGCAGAAAGCCGAAATAAAAATTTTTTGACAGATGGAAAGTGCAAAATGTGATAAAGGAAAAGAAAACCAGATGAAACAGTCCGTCGGTAGCGAGTATTACTTTATTATTTACATTCATATGCCTGAGAAATGCAAGAAACACTATCGGCATCAGCATAATTGAAATATAGGAAATGAAAATAACGGCGTCTCGCGTGAATATCCGGTTTTTGCCGTAGGTGAAAATTTCAAGCGTACGCGAATCGGTCAAAATCCAGACGCCGGACAGAAAAGTGAAAATGCCGAGGCTGAGACAAATTTTATCAATATCCTTTGAACCGCTTGTATGACGGTGCATTGAAATTCCGTAGACGGATATGGCAATTCCGATTATCAGAGAAACCGTAAACGCTCCGATGGCAAATATATTTTCAATTAAATACGCGCTGATGCTGGGCGAGACGCTGTACGAGGACTCAGGCTTTGAGGTGGGAAGCTCCGGCACCCTGCCGGTAACAATCAGTATAACCGCGGTGATCATGGCAATTGCAAGCATAAGTTTTTTTATTAAGTTATATGACCGCATAGTGTTCACCTCCCGTTATAAGTGAATTGTATAGTTTTATCCCGTTATACCTAAAAACATGATGACCTCTCCACGGCGGCGTGCTGCCCCGGCTTTTTGCGGCGGCGGTATAATCTGCGGCTAAGGCGCTTTATTGAATAACGGTAAAGGAGTAGCTGTATAAATTATATTATGATGCAAAAAGAATAACGAAATATATGGATGAAATGTTGATAAAATAATGTTGATAAAATATGGATAAAACTATTTTCAGCTTGGTGAGGCTGACAAATAGTACTTAATCTTGCATCTTGCAGCGAGCTGGATGCGCGTACCGCAAAGTCACAGCTTAACATCTGTAGCAATGTAAATTAGTTCAGCTTGCATAGTTTTGCTGTTTTGCTTGGCAAAATCGCCGTCATTGACGTCGAGGTGAAACTTGCATTCAAAAGCTTTAAACTTTAGGAAGCTTTAAGCTTTAGAATATTATATCACATCGGGAATGGAAATACAATAATAAAGGCAATGAAATTATTTTTTGAGAAAAATATTTCATTGCCTGTTTGTTTTTAATTTATTCATATAAAATTATTTTTATTGCTGAATAAAGGTATTTTTATTATTTTGTAATTCAGGCTCTGAAGGTACCGTTTTGATATACTGATAATTATACCGATTATAGATTGATGTATTGTACGGCATTTAAAGCTCCGGCGTTTAAAGCGTAATGATGCGAATGGACGCTATGCCGGACAAAACAATGACGCCCGTTGGACGGGCGTCATTGTTTTGTCTGTTAATGTTTTTTCTTTGCTTGTAGCCATGTTATACCTGTCTTATGTTGTATATTCAAAAGTCTCTTCTGCGGAATTCGTTCAATAAGGCGCAGAGCGCTGCCGTAGGCTGCCGCGGCGGACTGTCACGGAGTTAAAAAAGCTGTCGGAAGCCGCGGATTTATAAGTCGTGAGCTTTTTGCTTTAAATTATCTTTTGATTATAAGATAATTTTCAAAAGAAGAATGTTAATCTCCGCCGACAGCCTTAATCGGGTGTCTTATAACCGTTTTAAGCTTGTCCGCGCTGCATTTTCTCGGATCTGAGAGATATATCTCGTGATGGTGACGGGTATCGGTTATATCGATTTGAAATCCGTGTTGAGCGGCGTATTCATGCATTGCCTCAACAGTTGCAGGCTCGTTATCGTATGAGCCGATGTGCATGCATTGCACGCATTTTCCCTCGTTATAGCTGAGAAACTCTACCTTTGAAAAGTCGGTTTTCTTTTTAAATGAGGCTTCCGAGACTGCCCAGTCAAAATCCGATTCGGCAACAAAGTCCGGCAGACGGATCAAAGAAACAAAGCTGAAATTCTCCTTTCGGGTATAGTCGATACTCCAAGAATCGTCCTGACGCCAAAAGCCTTCGAGCGGCGGTACCACATAATCGAAGTAGCCGTCGATTTTACGGCTGCCCATTTTACTCATTTTAATAGTAAAAGCAATAGTATAAAGCAAAGAAACGGAGGTCTTATATTCTCCGTTTTCATCGTTCGGATTACCTTTTCCTCGGACCGCAATGTAATTCATCGGCGGAATATCAACGATGACGGGCTTTTTCGGCGGCATGTAAAATTCCCTGTATTCCTTTTTATAATCAAACGCCATTTGTTCCTCCGTCAGGTGTTACCGTAGAATCCGTACACTTTTTCATAAAGCGTGTCTTTTATCATGTCGAAAGTGTCGCGGTCAACTTTGCCTCCGGATGTCATAATAAGGAGCGGAATCGCTTTTTTACCTTTGGACATCGGAGGCTGAATGTACGGATATTCGTTAAGGAAAAAACCGTTCCGCCGATAAAAACCGATTCTTCGGCGGGCGGTTTCATTATTCGGCGGTTCAACCTCAAGGCAGATTTTTTTTCCTGATTTCTGTATCAGTTCATTCAGCATTGCCGCTCCGAGACCGCCGTTTCGGTATTCGGGACTGACGGCGAAATGTTCCACGTATGCAAAATTTTCAAATTCCCAGACCGAGATAAAGGCTTTGATTGTTTCTTCGTCATAAAGCGCGTAAATTGTATACGGCTCATTATCGAGCAGAGCCTTATGCTCTTCATATGTTCGGTATTCGTCGGGAGGAAAGCTGTTCTCCAAAAGCGAAAATACCTTGTCAAAATCCTGTCGTTTCAGTTTTTTAAGCATTTTGTTACCATACCTTTCGGAATTTATTATACTGCTAATTGTTTCTCGAACATTTTTCTGCGTCAATAGCAAGAACAAGCATAAGCACAACGACAGCGTTCTGCGGATTGCAAACGTCGATCTCGTATGTGTCGGTCAGGTTCCAGAGCTTTTTTGAGACGGAAGCGACGGGTTGACCGTCGGAATCCGTAATGCTGTAATCCCATTCAAAGAGATCTCCGTCCGCCTGCCAGCCGTTGCAGTCGATGCCGAATTTGGGCTTGAATAATGTGAACTCCTTGCTTATACGGCCTATATACCGATCGCCGAGATACATCTCAAATTTCGGAAGCCATGTAAACACTTTTTCCCTGACGGTTCCGATCTCATTTCCGTCGGCGTCGCAGACTCGGAGCAGATGTCCCCATGACGGCACACCTTTTACCGTATACACGGCGTCTCCTTCTTCGTTATAAATATCGTAGCTGTCGAACCAAGAGAAAAATCTTTGTTTAAATAAAAGCTTCATAAAATAATCGTGCCTTTCGTATGTTTTGTTTCATAGGTAAGCGGTTGTATTCGCTGACTGTACGACTCCTGACCGGAATAAATTAATCGGGATGAAATACTATCATATATGTAACGGCGGCAGCATAAAATAATTTTGTTTCATGAGAGGGAATTTTTCTTTCGTATATTCGTGATTCGTATATTCGTGATTCATGTATTCATGATGAATATATTTGTGACACGTATATTTGTGTATTCGTTATTGTTTTGTATTTCGCTCCGAAAGAAATGCGCAGATTAGTTTGAGGAATAAACTTTTAAAGATTTTATCGTGATTATCCTGGTCTTGCGCGGACGGAATTTATATTTTTTCCCCGTGAGGAAAACGCCGTTTCGTATTCGGTCATAATATTGTCCGCCGCGTACGGACTTTCGTGAAGATCGCGCGTCAGCTTATCGAGAACCCATCCGCTCTCGGAAAGCTCCGAGAGAGAAAAATCGAAAAATCCGTCGTTGTCGGTTTTGATTATGAGTTCGCCGTCGTTTGTCAGCACCTTTTTGTATTGCTCAAGGAAGCTTCTGTATGTAAGGCGGCGCTTCGCATGACGAGTTTTCGGCCACGGATCGCTGAAATTGAGAAATATAACGGAAACGGAATTAGGCTCGAAAATTTCGGCAAGCTGACCGGCGTTTCCGTTTATAAAGCGAAGATTTTGCGGAGGTCCGCCGGGCAGAGCCGCGGCGCGCTCCATTGCAAGCAGAATCACGTCGGTGACGAGCTCCATGGCTATGAAGTCGCAATCGGGATGACGCAGTGCGGTTTCGGTGATGAATTTACCCTTTCCGCAGCCGATTTCAAGACATAAAGGACGATCGGGGCTGCCTGAGCCGGTTTTGCCGCCGAAGGCGTCGGACGGGCTTTTTACGAGCATATACGAGCATGCCGCGAGTCTGCGCTCTCCGTTTCTTTTTTTTCTTACTCTCATATTGATTTTTTCTCCGGTATATGGTATAATATCCTAAATCTAAAGATTTAGGATGCAAGTTTTGCTTCGCCGTCAAAGACGGCGATTTTGGCAGGCAAAACCGCAAAACATTGCGGTTTGCCCCGAAGGTTGAGGTATAATATCTCAAATCTAAAGATTTAGGATGCAAGTTTTGCTTCGCCGTCAAAGACGGCGATTTTGGCAGGCAAAACCGCAAAACATTGCGGCTTACCCCGAAGGTTGAGGTATAATATCTCAAAGCTGAAGCTTTAGGATTCGAGTTTCGTTTCGCCGTCTCGCTGACGGCGATTTTGCAATGCACAGCCTTATAGCAATGCGGTTTGCCGCAGATTTTTCAGTATACTGAAATTCAAATAATGTTTTTACTTATTATTTTATATGCGATGTTTTTAATATTATATCAGTTTGCTTTTCCTTTGTCAATTCCAAATGGAAAATGCCGAATTGATACCCGAATAGCCGAAGCCGGCGCAGTTACAGATACTATTTTTTAATGTCACTAATACAGTGAAAGGAATGTTATATCCGATGAACGATACTCAGTTTTTATCCGAACTGAAAAGGCGTCTTATATCCAAAAATGTTGACGCGGACAGCGCGGACAAATATGCGGAGCAGTTCAAGCGTTATTTTGACAATTTGTCTGAAGACGAGATTGAGGAGCAGGTTCTTTCTCTCGGAAATATGGACAGTATTGTAGATAATCTTGTCAGTCTTATAAACGCAAAAAAAGCCCGCAGCGCTCAGGGTGGTCAAAGAGATAAAACAGATGCGGAAAGAAAAAATTCCGACGAAGACAAGGCGGATGTTTCCGGAGCGGAGCATGTCGGCGGAGCGGAGAGCAAAGCAGGAAACGGAGACGGCGCGGTAAGGAACGGGGAATTCGGAGCGGAGGTCAAATCCGAGGGCGAACCGAAGTCCGGAACAGCAGACTGTAGGGAGCCTGAAGCGGAAGTCGGAACGGAATTCAAAGCGGAGACCGAGACAGAAGCTGTTACAGAATCTAAATCGGAGACCGAAACGAAAGCCGAGACGGAATCCAAACCGGAGAGCAAACAGAAACCGGAATTTCAAACAGGCTCAGAGGAAAAATTCCCAACAATAGCAAAGACAGAAAATCAAACGGAAGTCAATCCGAAATTAATAACGGAAACCGCAGCGGGAGACGGGACAAATTACAAATCGGAAGCCGAATCGAAGTGCGAATTTAAAGCCGAATTGAAAGGTCAAACGAAATCCGAACCGAATGTCGAATCGGAAGCTGAAGTTTCCTTCGTCACCGATACAGTCCGTTCGAAATACGGTGCTTCTTCCGAGTCAGACTCGGAGCCGCGCGATCTGCGCGCCGAGGCGGAGGCAATCTGGGCCGAGGCAAGAGGATCAGAAGCAAGAGGATCAGAGGCAAAAGGATCGGAGGCAGCAGGACCGGAGGCAGCGTCGAAAAGCGAGAGTTCAGTCGGCGGAGCATCGGCGAAAAACAGTGCCGGCGGATCACACGGAGCGGACGGGACAGCAAAGGCAGATATGCCGCCGGAGCTGCCCGATGAATCGGATATTTTCTGCGGTACAGCGAATGATAATGAGCGGGACGGAAACCGCTGTGATCCCGAAAGGGAGCTGACGATGCTTCAGGGCGGTGCATCCGTGAGGAAAAACGCCGCCGACGGCGGAAATGCCGTGATTAGGGAAAACGGCGCGGCTTGTGAAAATTCTCCCGTGCGGAGAAGCGCTCCCGTGCGGAGACGAGGACAGCGCCGCTCATACGGATATTACGACAGCGAAGGATTTTCGAGGGAAGCGTATAACGCGGCGTATATGGATTCAAACAGTGAAGCGGAGTTTGTAATTTCAAGCGAGGCCCCGACCGCCGAAGCGTCCATGTATATGAGGAGAGAGCGCGTACCCGTTCCGCGGCATGAATATTATGATTACGGATACGAGCCTGAGGAGAGAGCTTCGGGAATCCGCAGATATATCTATCCTCAGACGCGCAGAGAATGGCTTCCGCTGACGAGCGAAGCGGGAAAAAGCCGGTTTAGGAAAATCGGGATATGCTCGCTGCCGCTTGTGCTGATTGCAGCGGTTGTCGGAACCGCGCTTTTTGCGGCCGTGTTTGCCGTCCTTGCGGCTGCGATTGCGGCTATGCTTGCGCTTTTGATTGCGGTGACGGTTGTCGGAACCGCATATTCGCTTATTTCGATTATATACGGAATTACGCAGCTTTTTTCAGTCGCTCCGATAGGGCTGTATGAAATAGGAATCGGAATTGCTTCGGTCGGGCTGACGATGATAGCGGGAATAGCCGTTTATAACGCGGCGGTCAGGTATATGCCTTATTCTATTAAATATCTGCTGTTGTTCTTCACTTACGTTATCGACCGTGCAAAGGGCATAGTTTATAATTTCAGAGAGGAGTGTGCTAATCTGAAATGAAGCCTACCTCTATAATATTTCTTATTCTCGCCGCCGTTCTGATAGTCGCAGGCGCGGTTACCTGCAGCGTTGCGCAGAGCAGAGCCGAAAGCGAGAACGTCTCTATTTTTTGTTATGACTATAACGAAAACGGAGAACCGATTGAAAAAATCGACCTTACCACGGAGAATATTAACAAGATTACTGTGTCGCTTTCCGACTGTGATGTCGAGATAGTAACCGGGGCCGAGAGGTCGGAGCTTGAGCTTGTGAACTTTGAAAAGTACAAATACAGCTTGTCGACAGGCGACAGCGAGCTTGAGCTGTCGGATTCTATCGGAATCAAATCTGTGATAAGATTTAATTCGGGAAGCTTTTCCTTCGAGGGACTGCGGTATATTTTCCCGTTCGGCGGAAAGGGTAAGCCTAAAATATCGGACGGCGCGCAGCGCAGGGCAATTCTGCGTCTTGCCGACACAACAACCGTCAGGAACGCCGTCGTCGAGATTGAAAACGGAGACGTATCGCTGAACGGACTTACATTAAAGGCGGATTTCAATGTGAGTGTCGAAAACGGAAACATACGCGTGCTCTCCGATTCGTCCGCCGTGTCGTACAAGCTTACGGCGAAAAACGGAAATGTTGATATTTCCGATCCGACATTTTCGGGTTCGGCCGTTGTGCGTGCCGAAAAGGGAGATATATCGCTCTCCGTAAATAAGGAAACTGAATGTGAATATAAGCTTGAAGCTCCGCTCGGTGCGGTAAGCTATTATGGGACGTCCTCCGGGCATGCCTACACTACGGGAACGACATACGATGCGAAAATAACCGCAAATGCGGATACCGGCAATGTAGTGCTGACAGTACCGGAATAAAAAGCGTCAGATTCCGTTAATTCCGCAGGTTACATCAAAAAGTGTACTGCTTATGAACGGCCGAAAATAAATTGTTAACAAAATACTGTTGAAACATAAATACTGACGGAGTATACTACAGATGAAATTATACCCAAATGTGAAAGTGTATTCCAATATTTAAATAAAAAAACTATTACTCATAGGAGACGCAAAAATGAATTTTGAAAAAGTAAAAGATATTATCGTCGATACCATCAGCTGTGAGGCAAATGAAGTTACTATGGAGGCGTCGCTGCGCGAGGATTTGGGTGCTGACTCTCTGAGCGCCGTTGAGCTTATAATGGCGCTTGAGGATAATTTTGATATTAAAATATCCGACGAAGAAATGAAAGAGATATTAACTGTAGGCGATCTTGTAAACTACATTGATTCGCACGTAGAACAATAAAATTATGGATATTAAGGAACTTAAAGAGCTGATGTCGTCGTTTGACGGCTCTAACATCAGCGAGCTTGAGTGGAGCGACGGACAGACGCATCTGCTTCTGAAAAAGGACGGACAATCCGCTTTGACGCCGGTTTGCGCGGCGGCCGTCCCGTCGGACGCTCAGACGTCGGAGGAAGGTCAGACTTCCGCCGGAGGCGGTACGCTTGTGCGTTCTCCTCTTGTGGGAGTGTTCTATGCTGCTCCGGCTCCTGGAGAAGCTCCGTTTGTAAAAGAGGGGCAGACAGTGCGCCGCGGCGATGTCATCTGTCTTGTCGAAGCCATGAAAATGATGAATGAAATCAAGGCTCCGTCGGACGGCATAATTAAAAAGATACTTGTAGAAAACGGGGAAACGGTTTCATATAATCAGCCTTTGGCGGAACTTGGAGTCTGAATATGTTTAAAAAGGTTTTGATTGCAAACCGCGGGGAAATTGCCGTTAGAATTATCCGCGGATGCCGTGAAATGGACATTGAAACAGTAGCGGTTTATTCTACGGCGGATGAATCGGCTCTGCATACCCAGCTTGCCACAAGCTCTGTCTGCATTGGACCGGCAAAAGCGTCCGACAGCTATCTCAATATGCAGAATATTCTTTCCGCTGCTTTGAATACCGGGTGTGATGCCATTCACCCCGGTTTTGGTTTTCTATCGGAAAACAGTGATTTTGCCCGTCTGTGCAAGGCGTGCGGACTTGTTTTTATAGGTCCGGACTATCGGGTTATCGACAGTATGGGAAATAAGTCTGCCGCGCGCGAGCTGATGAAAAAAAGCGGTGTTCCGGTGGTTCCGGGATCGGACGGCAGCGTATTGAATGTTGACGATGCGAAAAGAATAGCCGGCGAGATCGGATATCCGGTGCTTATAAAAGCGTCCGCCGGAGGCGGAGGACGCGGAATACGTCAGGCGTGGTCGGAGTCGGAGCTGGAGGAGGCCTTTTCGACAGCCAGAGCGGAGGCGAGAGCCTGCTTCGGCGACGACGATGTATATATCGAAAAGCTTATTGTAAATCCTTCTCACATAGAATTTCAGATTTTGGCAGATAATTTCGGAAATGTAGTCCATCTGGGTGAGCGTGACTGCTCTATACAGCGCCGAAGCCAAAAGATGATGGAGGAAGCTCCCGCGCGTCTTCTGACGCCGAAGCTTCGCGAGGAGATGGGAGCGGCGGCTGTACGCGCCGCTGAATCTGCCGGATATACCAATGCCGGCACCGTTGAATTTGTGGTAGACGGAGAGGGCAATTTTTATTTCATCGAAATGAATACAAGAATTCAGGTTGAGCATCCGGTTACCGAAATGCTGACCGGGATTGATTTGGTAAAGGAACAGCTCAGAATCAGCGCGGGGCTTCCGCTGTCCTTTAAGCAGGAGGACGTCTGTCTTCAGGGACATGCAATCGAGTGCCGTATCAATGCGGAAGATCCGTCCAATCAGTTCCGCCCCTGTGCGGGAGAAGTAAGTTTTCTGCATTTTCCCGGAGGAAACGGAACAAGGGTTGATTCGGCAGCTTACAGCGGCTGCGAGATTAGTCCGTTTTATGATTCGATGATTGCGAAAATTATCGTATGCGCGCCGACGCGTCTTGAGGCAATACGCAAAATGCGCCGCGCACTTGAGGAAACTACAATCGAGGGAATCTGTACCAATTTGGAGCTTTGTCATCTGATTTTGTTTGACAAGGATTATGTAAAGGGAAATTTTGACACGGGATATCTTGACCGTAAAATGCCCGAAATGCTGGAGCTGTATGAAAAAAGCAGCGGGGAATGCGAACGGAATTCTTCCGATGGGTATAACTGATGAATCTGACTGATGAATCTGATTGATAAGTCTGATTGATGAGTTTGGTTGATGAGTTTGGTTGATGAGTTTGGTTGATGAGTCTTACTGAAAAATCTTGCGGCACGGCCGTCGGCGGTGTTGAGAAAATGAGTTTCGGCCGGTTTGATGCCGGACAAATATTTAAGGAGGGCGTCTCCGTCTGATGAATAATCCGTTTAGCAATAAAAAGGAGCGCGTGGGCAGCGTCCTAAGCCTTTTGAACAGAGGACGCAAAAAGACAGAACAGCGTACCGATGTTCCGGAAAATTTGTTTATACAGTGCCCGAAATGTCACAGCAGCACTGAAAAGCAGATACTGTCCAAGAATTTATATATATGCGAGAGGTGCGGATACCATTTTCCCATCCGAGCAAAAACCCGTCTGAGAATGCTGTACGATAACGGTGAATTTACGGAGCTCAATGAAAATCTTGTCGGAAACGATCCGATTTCATTTCCGGATTATATGGATAAATTCGCAAAAGTACAGAAAAAAACCGGAATGCAGGAGGCTGTAAAAACCGCGGTCGGGCATATCGGCGGAGTGCGAACGGTCGCCGGTGTTCTCGACAATCGTTTTCTGATGGGAAGTATGGGCGTTGCCGTCGGAGAGAAAATAACAAGGGCGGCGGAGTACGCAAAGCAGAACAGGCTTCCGCTTGTTATATACAGCACAAGCGGCGGCGCGCGTATGCAGGAGGGAATTTACTCTCTGATGCAGATGGCTAAAACCGCTGCCGCGATTAAGAACCACAGCGAGGCGGGACTTCTGTATATTTCGGTGATGACCAATCCTACTACGGGAGGAGTAACGGCAAGCTTTGCCAGTCTCGGAGATATAATATTGGCTGAGCCCGGAGCCCTGATCGGATTCGCGGGACCGAGAGTAATCGAGCAGACGATCCGCCAGAAGCTTCCCGACGGTTTCCAGTCATCCGAAAATCTGCTTCAGAACGGATTTTTGGATGCAATTGTACAGCGGAGAGACCAGAAGGACGTGATTGCCGATCTTCTCCGTCTGCACAGTAAGTGAATTAGACCGGCAGGGCAATGATTGGTGATACGGCAATAGTTTTTCACTGTTGTTTCTGTTTTTTACACACGGCAAATAGACTCAAACCGCAGAGCGATGAGTGGTAATAAAGCAATAGTTTTTAGTGTTTTTTTCTGTTCTTTCTCTTGCGGCAGACAAATTCAGACTTACAGATTTGTGTGTAAGGCAAATGCTTTGCGCTGTGCTGTTTGTTTCATGCGAAATAAAACGAATAAAACGAATAAAACGAATGAAACGAATGAAACGAATGAAACGAATGAAACGAATGAAACGGCTGAAGCCGAACGGAGTTTCGATTTAGTACGTACGAAAGGTATGACTGTAATTATGAGTAAAAGGAAGCTGACTCCCGCGGAAATCGTCGCGGCTGCGCACCGCAGTGACCGTCCGAGATTTCAGCATTATTTAAATGAGCTTTTTACCGACTTTTTTGAGATGCACGGAGATCGCCTTGACGGAGACGATCCGAGCATTCTCGGCGGAATCGCCCGTTTTCACGGAACTCCGGTCACTGTGATCGGCCAAAGAAAGGGAACAAATCTTGACGAGAATCTTCTCTATAGGTTTGGAATGCCGATTCCGTGCGGTTACAGAAAGGCGCAGCGCCTTGCTCGTCAGGCAGAGAAGTTTGACAGGCCGATAATAACATGGATAGATACGCCCGGTGCGTATCCGGGAGTCGAGGCGGAACAAAAGGGGCAGGCGGAGGCGATAGCCTCATGCCTTGCGCTGTTCAGCGATCTGCATGTTCCGGTAATTGCCGTGCTGATAGGAGAGGGAGGGAGCGGAGGAGCGCTTGCTCTCGGTGTGGCGAATACGGTAATCATGCTTGAAAACGCTATCTATTCCATACTTTCTCCGGAGGGCTTTGCATCGATTCTCTGGAAGGATTCGTCCCGTGTTGACGAGGCATGTGAGGTTATGAAGCTGACCGCAACCGATTTATACCGCTTTGGGGTTGTCGACCGTATTGTAGAAGAGGGGGAGAACGGCGCTCACGGGAATGCGGATGTTGTTATTCAGAATCTGGACGCCGCTCTTCAGACCGAGCTTGATCGGTTAATGAAAATGAGCGGGCCGGAGCTTTCTGAGCAGCGTTATATGCGATTCAGAAAGATCGGCGCGTTGTCGGAAATGACATCAGGAAAGGAACAGACTGAATAATGAAAGGTATAAAATTTTACTCGATTGCATCGTATATTCCGGATAAAGTTGTAACCAACGACGATATGAGCAAAATCGTAGACACGAACGACGAGTGGATTCGGACGCGAACCGGCATTGAACGCCGTCACTTTGCTTCCGACTGCACTAACGTAGGAATGGCGGTCAGGGCGGCGGAGAAGGCGCTGTCGCAGTCCGGAATTGATCCGGAAAAGCTGTGCTGCGTTGTTGTTGCGTCCTTTACGTCGGAGATACATTCGCCCTCTATGGCATGCCTTGTTCAGAAAGAGCTCGGTCTGCCCGATCATGTTATGGCGTTTGATATCAACGCTGCCTGTTCTGGATTTATATACGGTCTCGGAATTGTCCGCGGCCTGCTTATGCAGAATGATGACCGTTATGCGCTTCTTGTCGGAAGCGAAAAGCTGTCCAATTTTACAAACTTCGAGGATCGTTCGACCTGCGTGCTTTTCGGAGACGGAGCGGGAGCCGCGGTTCTCGGACTTGACGACAGAGCCTTTTATTCGGAATACGGCGCTCACGGCGACGAGTCAATGATTTATTGCGGAGTCGGACTGAAGGACGTGCCGATGGAGCCGATTCGCATGAACGGCTCGGAGGTCTTTAAGTTTGCGGTGGAGCATATTGAATATGTTATAAACAAGCTGCTTGAAAAAGCCGGGCTTACGATTGACGATATCGATCATGTTGTCTGCCATCAGGCGAACAAACGGATTATTTCAAATATCGCCCGTAAGCTGAAAAGCACCGATAAGTTTTTTGTTGACATTGAGGAATTCGGAAATATCTCGTCGGCAAGCATACCGGTTGCCCTTGACGATATGAAGCGGCGCGGAATATTGAAGCGCGGGGATAAAATCATCTGTGTCGGCTTCGGAGGCGGACTGACATGGGGCGGAGTTCTTACCGAGTGGTAAGAGCTTCCGGGAGCTGTTTTATCGGCAATATTCCTCCTGTGTTTTTTCAGTGTATCAGGTTGATTGTTACCCCTCGGTCATCTCGCGCGGTCGTTTTTTCTCACTCTGTATAATTTTTTTGTCTGCCGGTCGGAAGACCGGCAGTTTATGAAGGATGAAGCCGCGGTATCAAGTATGTGCGAAGATATGGTGAACGGCGCTTTGCGCCCTGTTGAACGCAATATATACCGAAAAGGATGGTTATATATATGAAGATAAGCGAAATTTTAGGAATTGAATACCCATTCATTCAGGGCGGTATGGCAAATATCGCTACCGGTGAATTTGCCGCTGCGGTTTCAAATGCGGGCGGTTTGGGATTGATAGCGGCCGGAGGCATGAGTCCGGATACCCTGCGCGGTGAAATCCGTAAATGCCGCGGCCTTACAGACAAGCCGTTCGGGGTAAATATAATGCTTATGCATCCTCAGGCAGATGAAATTGCAAATATAGTCATAGAGGAGAACGTAAAGGTTGTTACGACAGGAGCGGGAAATCCCGCAGCTTATATAGAGGGGTGGAAAAAGGCCGGAATTAATATTTTCCCGGTTGTTCCGAGCGTAGGTCTTGCGCGCCGTATGGAAAAATACGGAGTCGACGGAGTGATTGCGGAGGGAACCGAAAGCGGCGGACATGTCGGCGAGCTGACTACGATGGCACTTGTTCCGCAGGTTGTCGGAGCCGTTGGCATTCCGGTAATTGCCGCGGGCGGAATCGCGTCCGGAAAGCAGATTTTGGCGGCGTCGGCACTCGGTGCATGCGGCGTGCAGATGGGAACCGTTTTTCTTGCCTCCGAGGAATGTCCGATTCATGAAAACTACAAAAATGCAATAGTTAAGGCGAGCGATATTGATACTGTTGTAACCGGAAGAACAACAGGAGCGCCGGTAAGAGTTATAAAAAATCAGATGGCGCGCGAGTATATAAAGATGGAAAGTCAGGCGCTTCCGCGCGACGAGCTTGAAAAGCTGACTCTCGGTTCGCTCCGCCGTGCTGTATATGACGGCGATACAAAGACCGGTTCTCTTATGGCGGGACAGGTTTGCGGTATGATAACTTCAATTCGTCCTGTCCGCAGAATTCTTGAAGACCTTTACAGCGAGTATGAAGAAGAGCTTAAACGAGTTGAAGCCGACAGACTTTGAGCGTCTGAGAGTATTGGTAACTTTACGGAAAACCGCAGCTGTATTTTTGGAGCAGACTTTGTTTCGGTCCCGAAAGTCAGAATCTTGGATTTTGTGAATTTATTTGAGGTATTAAAGCCGCGGAGGCGGCATGAGGTGTTTATATGAAGCTTGCTTTTGTATTTGCCGGTCAGGGAAGTCAGAAGGAGGGAATGGGACGGGATCTTTATGAAAAATATCCTGTCTTTCGCGATACCTTTGACAGCGTGGCGGATGATAAGATACGGAGATACTGTTTTGATTCTCCTCTGTCCGAGCTTTCTCGTACAGAGGTCACGCAGCCGTGTATGGTGGCGTTTGCCGTATCTGCCGCCGCATTGCTTGAATCGGTTGGAATCAAACCTCGGATGGCGGCAGGGCTCAGCCTCGGAGAGTATTCCGCGCTGAGCTGTGCCGGAAGTCTTTCTCCTGCCGACGCGGTGCGTCTGGTCGGAATACGCGGAAAGATCATGGCGGACAGTGTTGAGGGGCGCGAGTGCGGCATGATCGCCGTAATGAATCTTGAGCGCGGTAAAATACGCGAGGCATGCCTTCAGGCTTCGGATATAGGCGTTGCGGAGCCGTCAAACTTCAACTGCCCGACACAGACTGTAATAGGAGGAGACCGGGCGGCTGTGGAGAAGGCCGGCAGAATCGCTTTGGAGCTCGGCGCGAAAAGAGTCGTCCCGCTTAATGTCAGCGGGCCGTTTCATACGTCGCTGATGAAGGAGGCTGGGAAAAAGCTTGAAGCGGAGCTTGCACGCTTTTCTTTCGGCGAGCCTGAGATTCCCGTTATTTTCAATTGTCTCGGCCGCGGCAGAAATGAAGACGAATCTATAAAAGACCTGCTTGTGAGGCAGATTTCAAGCAGTGTTTATTTTGAAGATACAATACGCGTTTTTTCGGAGTCGGGAATTGATACGGTTCTGGAAATCGGCCCCGGAAAGGTGCTTTCCGGCTTTATACGCAAGACTGCACCTGAGATAAAGACATACGGCTTTGACGACGCCGAAGGATTTGAGGCCGTCTGTTCTGCGCTCTGTGCTGAATGATATTTTTAAACGTATGTCATAAACCTCATAACGGTCGGTCGAATTGTTTACGGAAGAATAACTGCAGACGGAACGATCGACAGTATAATGGCTGCCGTCGAAAGTCTGACATCAGAACCGTCGGCGGTGAAAAGACTGTTGTTGAGTGATTGTTTACGGAACGGCTTGAATGAATTTTTGCATAGTATATTTTTTATCAGGGAGATTAATATGGGGATTTTTACCGGAAAGAGTGTTTTAGTTACCGGAGCGAGCCGCGGAATCGGCCGTGGAATCGCAATGGCCTTTGCGGCAGAGGGCGCGGATGTCGTTCTGAATTATTGCGGAAATGACGAGGCTGCCCGACAGACATTAAGCGAGATTGAATCTGCGGGAGGACACGCGGCTCTTTTTAAAGGAAGCGTTGCAAGTGCTGAGGAAGTCAGCGCTATGACGGATTTTGCCGTTAAAACCTTCGGCAGACTTGACGTTCTCGTAAATAATGCCGGGATAACGCGTGACGGACTTGCTCTGCGTATGAGCGATGAAGATTTTGACAGTGTTATCGGTGTTAATCTCAAAGGCTGTTTTCTGTGCTGCAGGGCTGCGGGAAAGTATATGATGAAACAGCGAAGCGGCTCTATTGTTAATATAAGCAGTATTGTAGGAATTTCAGGCAATGCCGGACAAGCTAACTATGCTGCCAGCAAGGCCGGTGTAATCGGACTTACAAAATCTCTTGCAAAGGAATTTGCTGCATGGGGGATACGTGTCAATTCGGTTGCACCCGGATTTGTCGAGACGGATATGACCGGTGTGCTTGCGGAAAAGCTGCGTGAAAGTATGCTTTCTTCCGTTCCGCTGAAGCGTCCCGGTCAGCCGGGAGATATTGCGGACGCCGTTTTGTTTCTTGCCGGACAGTCTGCGTCGTATATTACCGGACAGGTGCTTACGGTTGACGGCGGCATGAGCCTGTAGTATAAGCAGGCGCGACGGAGAGTTCCTTGAGTCTGAGGCGTCCGGGAGAGGCATTTGAGGTGCCTGATCTGCTGAGCGGCTGAGAGAATAAGGGGATGACTGCAGGGCGGTAAAAGGCTGATTTCAGAATTTAAATAATCGTGAACTAAATAATTGTAACATTAAATAATCGCGAGATTAAATAACCGTGAAGTTAAAAACCGTGAAGTTAAAAAAACGTGAATTTAAATAACTATGAATTTAAAAAACCGTGACATTAAATAATCTTGAAATTAAATAACCGTGATCGTGTTTTTTATGGATTTTTCGGCGATACTTCCGATATCCTGTACGGAATAAGAAAGGTTTGTTTTTTATATGAAAAGAAGAGTAGTGGTAACCGGCGTCGGAGCGCTGACGCCTATCGGAAACAGCGCGTCGGACACTTGGGCGTCGGCGAAAGCCGGCGCTTGCGGTATAGCGCCGATTTCAGTGTACGATACAGCAGACCGCCGTGTTAAACTGGCGGCGGAGATAAAAAACTATGATGTTGACGCTCAGTTCGACAGAAAAGAAGCAAAAAGAATGGCGCGTTTTACAAAGCTTGCAAAGCTTGCGGCAGAAGAGGCTGTAAAACAGAGCGGCATTGATTTTTCGGCGGAAAATCGGGAACGCTGCGGCACGCTTATATCATCCGGAATCGGAGGGCTCGACGTTATAGAAGCCGAGGAGCAGAAAGGTCTTGAAAAGGGCTTTGACCGTGTTTCTCCGTTTTTTATACCGATGTGCATAAGCAATATGGCGGCGGGAGAGGTTGCTATTAAATACGGACTTCGCGGGCTTTGCTCCTGTACGGTTACGGCATGCGCCGGAGGAACCAATGCTATAGGAGACAGCTTCAGAAATATAAGAGACGGGTATCAGGACGTTATGATTTGCGGAGGCTGTGAGGCATGTGTCACACCGCTTGCAATCGGCGGATTTACCAGCATGAGGGCGCTTTGTGAATCCGAAAACGCAGACCGCGCGTCAATACCGTTCGATTTGGAGCGCAGCGGCTTTGTTTTGGGAGAGGGCGCCGGAATACTTCTGATGGAAGAATACGAGCATGCGAAAGCACGCGGAGCCGATATTCTGTTTGAGATATGCGGATACGGCGCGTCATGCGACGCTTTTCATATTACTTCTCCGTGTGAGGACGGCAGCGGAGCCGCAAACTGCATGAGATGGGCGCTTGACGACGCCGGAATACAGCCTGACCGGATTGATTATATCAACGCTCACGGAACATCTACAAAAATGAATGATCTGTGTGAAACCCGTGCGATTCACAGCGTTTTTGGAGAGCATGCCGCATCTCTTGCCGTAAGCAGTACAAAGTCGATGACCGGACACCTGCTCGGCGCTGCGGGAGCTGTTGAAGCAATACTTTGCGGATTTGCGCTTCGGGACGGCTTTATTCCCGCTACAATCAATTATCGTGTGCCCGATCCGGAATGTGATTTGGATGTTGTTCCGAACGAGGGCAGGTGTGCCGATATAGAATATGCGATGTCTAATTCTCTCGGCTTCGGCGGTCATAATGCGTCTTTGATATTCCGAAAGGCGGAGTGACGGCGGATATTTAACTGTCGGAACATCCGAGACGGGCCCCGGCCTTTAATAAATGAGAAAGTATGGTGAAAACATATGGGATTGCAGATGAATATTGACGAAATCGAAAAAATTTTGCCGCACCGATATCCTTTTCTTTTAGTCGACAGAATTGTTGACGGAGAGGAGGGCAAATGGGCAAAGGGCATAAAATGCGTATCTGCGGGCGAAAATTTTTTTACCGGTCATTTTCCGGGATATAAGGTCATGCCGGGAGTTCTGATTGTCGAAGCTTTGGCGCAGGTCGGCGCTGTCGCGATACTTTCCTTGCCGGAAAACCGCGGGAAGCTTGCGTTTTTCGGAGCAATCAAGAATTGCCGCTTCAGAAGACAGGTTGTTCCGGGCGATGTGCTGGAGCTTGAGTCGGTCTTGACTTCGCAGCGCGGAAACATCGGCTTTGCGGAAGCGAAAGCTTATGTAAACGGAGAGCTTGCCGCAAACTGTGAGATTACCTTTGCAATTTCAGAGGCGCAGAAGGCGTAAAATAAAGATATGACAAAGGATGAATCGTTAAAAATCAGCGCCGAGATTGCCTCAATGATAAACGGAGGCGATCTCGTTATAGATTATACCGAATCCGAGCTTAAAGGCGCGAAGCTGGGTATTTCCGAAGTAAGCCTTGAGGGATACCGTCATGCCGGACTGCTCGGAGACTGCAGTGCGGATGAAAATGAGTTTGAAAAGTTCTATGTGATAAAGAAACTCTGCGATAAGCTTGACATCTGGCGGCGGACCGATGACAGGTATTTAAAGGAGCTGTTCGGCCGCGCGCGTATGTTTACGGTAAGAGAGTTTTACCGAGATCCGTATCTGCTCAATATTTTTGTTCCCAGTGCAAAAATCGGAAATTTTGCACTGATGGCCGTAACATATGACCGCGGGGAGATTTTTCAGCATGAAATGCCCGATTTTGAATCCGATATTGTTGTACCTCGGCTTGGTTTCTTTCCTGAGCTTGTGGCTTTTCCGAGCATATACGAGGGGGTAATTCCGTGGGTAAGTGTCTGCCCCTCCGAAATATCCTCGATGCAGGATCAAATTAGTCGGGCGCACGGCAGAGTTCTTGTTCTCGGTCTCGGAATCGGATATTACCCGTACATAGTTTCGGAAAAGGAAAATGTAGACGAGATTACAATTGTGGAGCGCCAGCCGGAAATAATTGAGCTTTTTAAAAAGAATATTCTGCCGCAGTTCGCAAAGGGCGGAAAAATACGTATCGTTCAGTCGGACGCATATGAATATCTTGACTCTGTTCAAATCGGTCGGTATGATTTTTGTTTTGCTGATATTTGGGAGGGACAGATGGACGGAGTGATTGAATATCTCAGGATAAAAGAGTACGAGGAGAAGCTGCCCGGAACTGAATTTACATATTGGATCGAGGAGCAGATACTGAGCTGTCTCCGCTGTTCATAGCGGCGATTTACAGAAAAATATAGCCTGAAAGATTTTCTTTCAGGCTGATTTTTTATAACTTTGGCAGACTGTCCCGCGCCTCTAAGACGGCTCGCACCTCTAAGACGGATGTTTCCGGCGGAAGATTGGCGTCCTCTGAAAATGTTTACCGTATGTCGTCAAACAGGCTTATTTGGCCGTCCCGGAGCGAATGCATTTCTCTCGGTGTGACAATATCCTCGTCTGATATATCGCCGTCAAGCAGAGGAGAAGACGGATTGTGTTTTCCCAAGCGAGCTCTGTCAGCGCGGCGTGAGCCTGCATAGCAATAAACACAGCCGTTTCGGCAGGTGCTGTATGCACCGATATCTATTGAAGCGGCGCATTCGCATGCGGCGCGCTGATTCTTGTCGCGTTCGGTTCTGAGACTGTATCCGCCGATGCGCTCAAGACGGTTTTTGTCTATGCAGCAGGCATGAGCTGCTCCGTACTTGCCGAGGTCGATACTCTCGGCGCAGGTATCGATGAAAATTCCGTGTTCTTTTGAGACTGCGGCGAAATACTCTGTCAGTTCCTCGGCTTCTTGGACGGTCGGAGCACGAATACCCGATTCTGCGATGCTGCGCCGTATATTTATGTATAGGTCAAGAAAGCTTATAGTGCATTTTTCCGTATAATCCGCGAGGCGTTCACAAAGCATGCGGAAATATTTCTTATGATACCGCATTGTATATCTTTCATTGAGCATTATCGGATCATACCGCCATATAACTCTTTCTCTGCCGATCAGAGATGAAAGCTTCCGAAAGGCAGGTATTACAAAGTCGTTCTTTGAAGGAATGTTTTTCTCCGTGTCAGTTCCGTACGGGGTCAGTGTGAACTGAAAGTAGTATGTGTAATCGCGAAGCTCCTCCAAACGATGCAGCATGGGTGCAGGATTTTTTGTCCAAAAGACGATTCCGTCCACCACATCCGGAGACAGTGATATTTTACTTATCATATGAGGATTCATCGGATTTCGCACATAAGCATAGCCGTCCTTAATTCTGTTAAAGAACCACTCTGAATAGTAGGACGGAATATCCGTTCTTCGGCTTGCGCTTATAATCATAATCTTACTCCTGCTGCGTATATTTTTTATCATAACGGCATAATTTTTGACATGATTTCTGCAGACAAGATATTACCGCCGGCTTCGGTATTTCATATCGAAGAAATTGTTGAAATCTCCGAATGTTTATGCTATATTATCTTAAAGCGAAACGCTTTAAGACACAGGTTTCGTTTCGCTGTCACAGACAGCGATTTTGCAAAGCAAAGCCTCGAAGCGTTGCGGTCAGTCTGAATTTTATAGTACAAAATCTCAAAGCTTCGCTTTTTGATTAGCAAGTTGTAATGGAGTGATATAAATGAATGATAAAGTAATAAAGTTTTTCAGTGAAGAACCGACTGTTTATCAGGGCAGTTCCAAAGCATTTTGGGATGACGAACATATTTCAAAAGGAATGTTAGCCGCTCATTTGGATGCAGATAATGACGGTGCTTCAAGGAAACTGTCTACAATTCAAAAATCGGTTGAATGGATTTGTGAACAATGTCCGAATACAAATCGGAAACGTCTGTTGGACTTGGGCTGCGGACCGGGTATTTATTCGGAATTGCTGTATGACAAGGGATTTTCTGTTACCGGAATAGATTTTTCCAAACGTTCTATAGCGTATGCCAAGGCCCACGCGCGGGAAACAAATCGGAACATTGAATACCGCTGTCAAAATTATTTGGATATGGATTTTGATAATGAGTTTGATATTGCGATTTTGATTTATTGCGACTTTGGCGTGTTGGCGCCGCAGAACAGAATGGTCCTGCTCAAAAAGATTCATAGGGCTTTGAAAAACGGCGGTATATTAATTTTAGATGTGTATAATGAGCCGTATTTGAATACATTTCATGAGATGCAGGGTGTGGAGTTTGAAGCGAGCGGATTTTGGGCGTCGGCTCCTCATGTTGTCATCTGGAAAAATCGTTTTTACAGAGAAACAAACAACATTTTAGACAGCTATTTAGTTATTACGGAAGACAGCTGTGAATGTTTTAATACATGGGATCAGATATATTCGGAAAAAACTTTCACGGAAGAAATTATAAGAGGGAAGTTTGAAATGACGGCTGTTTTTGATGATGTCTGCGGAAAAGCCTTAACCGGTCGGGAAGAAACCTTGTGCGGAGTTTTTACAAAGAAAGTATAGAATAGATTTGTTTTTGTAAATCTTGTTTTTGCAAAGATATTCATAATGTATCCGCCTATTTACCGGCGCTTGCGATTTCTTATGTCTTTGTCATTTTTTTGACTTACGAATTTTTGATTTTTTGTATTAAGTTCGGATAGTCTGTAAAAAGAACAAATCCGAACGCTTCACCGATTGGTAAAAAGTTCGGATTATACTCTATTGGTGCTCCATCGGAGAGTCGAACTCCGGACACCTTGATTAAAAGTCAAGTGCTCTACCTTCTGAGCTAATGGGGCAAATGCAGCCGACTGATTTTCCTGCCGACTACAATAGAATAACATAAAACAAGAGATTTGTCAAGAGCTTTTTGATATTTTTTCATGTTATAAAAATAAAGTTACTATATAAAGATAAAATGATATCTATTATGCCGGAATTCTATCCTTTTTCTATGCGGCAAAATCTGCCGCATAGAACGCCTCGTAACCGATTTTGGTCTTTATTAGATACCAAAGGGCAATTTTATATCTTATCTTTATATTTATCAACCATTTCAAAAACGAAATTCGGATGTACTTTCGGAAGTTCAATTGGTGTTTTATCTTTTACCCAAGCTGCTTCCCAGTTACCGAGTTCTTCATAAAATTTATCGGCGTGCCATACGATTCGATTTTCAAATACTCGAAGTGTATCCTCATATGCAGGATAATCAAATCCTTCATCAGCCTTTTCCTCAAGCATATCAAAGAATTTTTTCCATCTTGGTTTGTGATAGCTTCCGATGAGTCCCGACCACTCTTTCCAAGCATAATCAAAAAGAAGGCTGTTTTGTTCGTTGCCCCAAATCGTAATCTGAATTCTTGCGTTATATTCATAGAGATCCTTTTCTTCGGGGGTGGTACCGAGCGCGCGCGCGTCGGAAATCCATTTCTGGATTGTCCATTCCGGACGTGCCGCGAGCATTTTGTCGATATCGTCAAGGAGAACTAAAAACTCATCCTTATATTTTTTAAATTCATCAAAATGTTTTTCAATGTAAGAAGATGAAACCTGAGCATATAGTTTTTGGGCATAGTTAGAAAGCAGCTGACGGCAAAAATCATTTATATCGTATGTAAGCCCCTCTGTTTCTGACGGAACAGAGCGAAGCAGATCGATAACTTCAAGCAGAATCTTGTTATCGTAGTGAATTTCAAAAGAGTCTTGAGGACCGGTTCCGCGAAGTCTGAGACACGGACGTGTACAGAGCACAGTTCCGCGTTCGGTGTAATCGGTGTTTGGAACATAAACATGATCGAGGAGAAGTTTCCATGCCTTTTTTGCGTTTTCCGCTTGGGCACCCGTAACCCCGTAACGTCTCTCTATATATTTTTCTGCCCATTCATAAGGATTGACGGAGTCTGATCTCGTGAGCATTTCAAGGCTGAGGTCATAGAACGCGGGATTCTGTCCGATTCCTTCCATAAACAAGCCTGTACCGCATGCTGCCGGTGCATATTTTTTTGCCTTGTTAAATCCGTTGGACGCCGCAAGATGCATATCTCCGTGCAGACTGCTCATGCGCGCTCCGAAATTATGAAGTCGGCCGACAATGTATTTATATCCCCAATAACCGTCGTGCCATACGGGAAACTGACAGTCGAGATCAAGTATCAGCAGATGCTCCGGAGAAACCGCTTTGACTATATCCTTTCGTATTGACCACGCCTGCATAACCCATGTATATTTTTCATCGAATGATGCGTAAAGCTCTGAAATTGTTTTTCCGACATTATTCAGGTATTCTGTTCCTTCAACCGGAGGCTCTCCTTCATGAAACGGATCGCATGCGTAGAAACCGTAAGTGCCGAAGATTTTCTTCTGATTTTTCATAAAGGCGGTTCCGATTTTCTTGAAGAGCGGATCAAGAGGATCAATTTCCGTAGTTACTCCGATATTATTCCAGGTTTTCTTTGTTAAAAATTTGCCGTCGGGGAATTTTTCCTTCATTAAATTTGGTACAAATCCGGAATAGCCCTGCTGAATCGGCTTCATACCGAAAGCAAGTTCTCTTTCAAGTATTTTTTTGCCGAGCTCTTCATGTGATTTAATCCAGCTCATCGGGAGAGGTCCGCCATGGTGTTCAAGATTTGTCATAAGCTGCCATGCGAGAAATGCAGGTCCGGCAAGAAAATCACGCGCTTCTTCATCGGTGAATCCCAGATCGATAAGTGTCGCATACCAAACGGATTCTGTACCCGTGACGGCAAGAGGCATATTAATGCCGTTAAGAGCCATCATATCAATTTCATATTCCCATCTGTCCCAATTCCACCATGCGGCGCTATAGGAATGAGTACAGTAGTTCATATATACGCGGAACTCTTGTTCTATAACTCTTCGGTATGGCTCGGGCGTCGGAAGCTTTCCCTTCTCAAAAACGGGAATCCGCTTTCCGCACCATGAAATATTTGCGTTCATAGTATATTTAATATACCATCCGAGCGCCGCGGAAACAGATCCCGCATTGTTTCCGCGCAGGATAATTTTTCCGTCTTCCCTGTCCAGCTCATATGTATCGTGTCCGTTTTCGGGCGGAATAACTTCAATTATAAATTCATTGCTGTGTCCCGGAAGATAACGCTCAATAAGTTCGCGTACAATCTGCATTATTAATCTCCTTTTAATATGTGCGAATCTGCAGTTTTTAGGCAATTTTCTGCCTGAGCAATTATATCATAGCTTGTAAAGTTTTTCAAGTCATTTTCTATAGTTTCTTAAGGAATTCTTGTATTGATTCAATACTGTCCGTTCAACTTGAATGGCTGTCACGCCGTGTGTATTTATTTCATATACTGTCTTAGGAGAAGCGGCTTCATTGTCTGCTTATTTCCGGAAGAACAATCGCCGTTAAGTGCTAACAAAGGCCGCTGACGACAATCTGTTTGCGAAGCGGGGAAGCGCAATTCTGCGGAATTTCAGGCGCTTGGCGATAAAAGAAGGGAATGAAGTTAAATGAAAGAATACAGTGAAAAATGTATAATTGCCGTTGGCTCGATGACCTTTGCACTAAAAGGTCAAAAGCTTTTCGGGCAAAATAATATTGTGTCTTCCGTAACGCATCTTGCTCCGTCCATGACGAGGCACGGGTGCGCTTACGGAATTGTATTGGATTGCCGATATACAAAGACTGCTGTCGCTCTTCTCTCTGAAAACGGGATTCGTTATTCAGAGGTAATTAAAACGGGCGGTGAGAAGCATTGATATATTTTGATAATGCCGCTACGAGCTGGCCTAAGCCGCCTGAGGTATACAGGGAGCTTTTGGGAATTGTTTCCGGTGAATACGGAAACCCGGGACGCGGCAGTCACCGGATGGCGCTTGCGGCTTCGGAGAAAATATATGATTGCAGATGCGCGGTAGCAGAGATGTTCGGCAGCGATCATCCTGAAAATGTTGTTTTTACCTATAACGACACTTACGCACTTAATATTGCAATTAAAGCGTTTTCCCGTCCCGGATGCGGTATCCTGATTTCCGGTATCGAGCATAATTCGGTATTAAGGCCTGTAGCAGCGCTTTCAAAGAGAAATATACACTACAGTATATATAAGGCCGGAGTAAGTGACGAGGAAATAATCCGCGATATAAAAAGATTGATTACGCCGAAAACGAGAATTATAGTTGCAAATCATGGCTCTAATATCTGCGGGTTAAGGCTTCCGATAGAAAAAATCGGAGCGCTTGTAAAAGAGATTAACTCCAGACGCGGCTCCGGCAATTCTTCTGTTAGGGGGAAAAATCCTCTTTATTTTGTTGTGGATTCAGCCCAGACAGCCGGATGTGCGGAAATTAATATTCAGAAATGCGGGATTGACGCGCTTTGTTCAGCCGGTCATAAAGGTTTGTATGGACCGCAGGGAAGCGGCTTTATTATATTCGGAGATAAAGCGGCGTCATCCGCCGATTTTCTGTCGACGGTAATTGAGGGAGGAAGCGGAGTTGCTTCAATTGATTTGAATATGCCGTCGGCGCTTCCCGAACGCTTTGAGGCGGGAACGATGTCTACTCCTGCGATCGGCGCTCTCAAAAAAGGAATTGACTTTGTAAAGCTCCGCGGCGCCGAAGAGATATATGCACATGAATGTGCGCTCGGCAAAAGGCTTACCGAAATGCTCATAAGCGTGCGGAATACAAAGGTATATATGCCGGAAAGAATAGGCGGAACGGTACTTTTTAATTATGCGGATATGAGCTCCGAGCAGTTGGCGGGTGAGCTTGAAAAGGCCGGAATTTGCGTCAGGGCGGGGCTGCATTGCGCTCCGCTTGCCCATAAGACGCTCGGAACTCCGGAATACGGAGCTGTAAGGGTAAGTTTCAGTATTTTTAATACCAGGAATGAAGTTGATAGTTTTTATCGCGTGTATTCCAATATAGTAAAATAACAATTTTATATCGGCTGCTTGTCTGAGCAATCAGAACAGTATAAAATTAAAATTAAAATGGGGCTGTCTTAACAAGACAACCCCATTCATTTTATAAGTTTGATGTTTATAAAAGCTGTAATAAAAGATTTATTCTGTCTCGGCAAGGTACTTCATCAGCCGCACTATATCCTTTGCGTTTGTCACCCCGTCGCCGTTTATATCCGTGCTTGCCGATACCTCGATACCTTTTCCGTCGGCGGAGATATATTTCATTAAACGGACAAGATCTTTCGCGTTGAGCTTTCCGTCGCCGTTAAGATCATAGCTTGCCGGGGCTTCATCCGCTCCGCTGAAAACGTAGTTCAGGCGCCCGTAGGGGGCGGCATCACCGTCTTCATAGAATGTCCAGATGTCGTCTTCATCCTGATAGTTATCAGCCCATTTGAACTGCAGATTCAAAGCGTTTACCTGACCGAATTCCAATTCCAGCAATATACGCGGTACGGATAACATCATTTTGTTGTTTTCTACCTTCATATCAATCAAAGCTACTCTTGTCCAGCTCCCGCCGTCGTATTTTTCCAGTACGGCTTTACCGTTTTCGGGTGCTGTGCGGTTAATCACATAATCGTAGCCTTTCCAATTTTCATGATTTTCATTGCCGGTGTTCAAAAACAGTGACATCCAATGTTCTGTGGGTTCGGTAATATTGTCTGCTGTATCTGCGTAGAAGTAAATGTTGTTTGTGTCTCTGGCAGCCTTCATATTCTGTATGTCATTGCGTCCTGTATAATTTCTGTACGTTTTCAGACCAAAGCCAACGGAGTTGCGGTATGCAGTGTCGCCGGAGTAATCCTTGTATATGGCGGTAATATCTTCACTGTTCCATTGGTCGAAGCTTCCGTCGACGTCGATTGTTTTGTTGCCGCCGATGTTGACTTTCGGATCTGTACCCTTATACATACGGATATAGTTTATCATCTGCATGTAGTAGTTGTCTCCGAATCCGCCTTTCATAGGCTCGGCGTCACGGCTGTTGTTTTCATTTGCGCAGTCTACAAATACAATAGGTTCGCCGGCGATTCCGTTTTGGCGCTGTGCCACCCATTCGTTCCATCCGGTTATAAAAATCATCTGCGGATCTTTGGCAATGGCATATTCCCATTGTTCGGCAAAATTGTAGCCCATGTTTACTGCGCCGTCAGAAGTGTCATTGGCTCCGTTGTGCCAGCTTCTGCTGCTGTCATTGGCACCGTACCATGCTGTCGCGCTGAAACGGGTAGTACTGGCATGCTGGGCAATTGAAACATTCATTATTTCGCGTATTCCGTTCAAGCCATAAACAGCGTCGTCCGTCAGAGAGCGGCTGAATTCCATCCATGGGAATCCGTCATCCTTTTTATCTTCATTCGGCCACTGACTCGCTTTTATTCTGAAGAAAGATTTCACTTCTGCGCTTGCGTCCGACTCGTCTCCGATGATCATAGGTTTTCCGTCCCAGTTAAACCAAAGGCCGCTGTATTCCGGATGTGCCTTATATATATCGTTGTAGATTGCTGTCATGGTCTTCTGAGAACTGGAATTGGTATAAAATACAACCTGCGGAACGTCCCAGCCGTCTTTTTGATATTCGTCTAAAATACTCATCAGTTTCAGAGCCTGTTTTGTATAGGTATATCCGTTAGTGGTGTCAAATACCAGAAAATCCACATCTGCGTCGGTCAGCATCTGAACATGCTTGCGCATAACCCATTCATCGTTGGAGGTGTAATATCCGAAAAGCGGTTCGCCCCAGAAGTGGTGGCTGCCTACGGCTCCGCCTCCTGCCGAAATCCATCCTTGTTCAGAACTCAAAGCACCTTCTATTTTTTCAAGCTTGCTGTTATCGTAAGGACCTGAGGTACCGTGCTGTCCCTGCCAGAGAAAATAGAATATTCCGACATACCGTTCACCTTCACGGCTGTTCGGAACGGTGTCGTTCATCGGAAGCGTTCTTCCCAAATCATCTACTCCCGCCAAAGCTCCGTTTATTTTAGAATAATTTGTGCTTGTTGACACAGCGCCCTCCTTGCGGACCAAATTATCAATAGCCGAATAAATCGCAAGAGCGTATTCGTTTACTTCGTTTTGCTTATCGATTGTTTTTCCGTATACGACCGAATTCTGCGCCTGCCGAAGTGCCCCTATGCTTTCATCGGTATATACGGTCAGGTCTCCCGGAATTTTTGCTATGGCAGCCTCTACGTCCCAATAATCAGCGTCTTTCAGCTTCAATTTCGCAAAAGCATTTTCAACAGCGGAAATCTGTGAGTTGAGTTTATCTTGTTCGGTGACCGAAAGATTATATTCAATGCCGGTTAAGGCGTCTTCAAAATCGATAATAGTATCGTCCGTATAATATGAATGATCCATCACTTGTTCAAGAATCTCATATAGCTTACTGTAATCAGCCATTCTGATTATACTGATATTCCGCTGGCGCAATACCTGATTATGAGAATCCATCAGGCATATTTTATAATCTCCGACGGAAAGATTAGTTCCTTTTTCAACCAAAACAAGAGATTTTACTTTTTCGGCAGCGTCTGCGTCAGTTCTTGCAACCGGCTTCGCCGAAGCGGGATCTGCGTCCCGTGTGAAAATACCGAACCAATCGCCTGATGAGGTATTAAGATAAGATATATCTATTTGGTCTTCCAAGTCATACACGGTTTTTTCGGTCGCAAAATTAGCGCCTTTTATGAATTCGTAAGCGTCAGCCTCTTCCTTTGTCTTAAAAAGAGCTATGTAGCGAAGATCAAAAGTATCTCCGGTATTTGCGGTGTTCTTAATTGTATTCAGTCTGAACATCAATATATTTCCGGACCAGTATTTATTTGCGGATAAATCCGTCACTTCGGTGTTCCAGTTTCCGTCGCATGTCTTTGTAAAGCTTACAGATGTGTTTCCTGACAGTCCTTTTTCGTCAGAACCCCAAAAATACAGACTTGTCCTTCCTGCGCTGGTTGTTCTGTACATTAGTTTTGCATACTTATATTCGGAACTGAAAGCCCGTTTTCCAAGTGTACCCAAAAGAAACGGATCATCCTTTTCATCCGAATTTGTAAATTCATAATAACATCCGTCATCCTTACTCTCTACAAACCGGAAAGTCTGATGTCCGTCTCCGTCTGTCGGAGCGGTCCAAAAAATACCGTCCGCAGAATTTGCGGATGTTTTCATGATTTCTTTTTCCGTAAAATCAAACAGCACAAAATCATCCGTAAGACCGTATGTTGAAGTCTTGACAGTTTCTTCGGTATTCGAAGATGCCAGAGCTGTCGGTGCCGGTACGATACCCATTAACAATGCCGGTGCAAGTCCGAGAGCCATAATTTTACGCGCTTTTCGGAATCCTTTCATTGGTAATTATTCTCCCTTGTATCAGAATATATTTTTAATGCTAAGCCGCTCCGGCAGATGCTGTGTGACTGCTTTAGCATATCCTTATAATAAGCGGTATCATGCATTTTTTTGTTCGTATAACAATATTTTAGCTTACCGGAATACATTTGTCAATACTTTTTCATCTTTTGTCATTTTTTTGCAAAATAAAAAAGTGCAATCAAATATTGACAAAAAGCTTTACGTATGGTATACTTAAATTAAGTAGAGACGGAATATACATTTAAAGGAGATTTTGTCATGTTACACATATCGTCTTACCGACATGACTATAATAAACGATCAACTTGTTTTAGCGTGTTTTTATCATCGTTAAATTTTGAATATACTTATGCAGCGCAAAGCTAACCTGTTATAGGAAAGTTTTGTGCTGTTTTGTTATATTAGTTATATGATAAAATCATAATCAGAGATATAGAAAATATACATATATGAGCTTAAGCAAATACAGTTATACAGACACCTTTTGACAACTATAAGTGAGAAAAAATGACGGCTGTGAAAAATAATTTATTCATGCTCGGATATGTTTGGAAATATAAAAAGTCAATGATGAGATGATAGATAAAGCTCAGGCCATAGATTTAGCATGTTATGAAAATTCAGAGTTTTTTGATAAATATACACGTGCACTATCGGAAACTAATCAAAGAGTTAATGACGTTTTGAATACTTTTAGTGGGATTATATCTGTTGTATTAAATATTACTGTAATAGTTAGAGGTGTAACTATGAGAAATTTTGAGTTGATTCAGAAACTGAAAAATGATTATAGATATTGTTTGGAATATGATTATTTTTTACAATCATCATCCGGCGTAGAATTATTTGATATAAATGGTATAGTATGCATATTAAATTGTGACGAAAACTATTGTATGGTTACCAACTATTGTCGCAACGAGCTAAATAATATAGAAGATATTATTAGAAAAAATATTAGTTGCAATACGGTATTGATTAATTTCAATGTTGCTCCCAATATGTATGAAGAAGATATACAATATCTAAATAAGAATCATTATAAATTTAATTCAGCTTACGATAGTTATATAAATTATAAAAATAGTATTTGCGAAAATGATTTTATATCAGATAATCACATCGTAGAACTTACCGCCCATAACATAAACTGTTATACATACAATGACTGTAATGAGAAAATTCAATATCGTCCTTCTTTTGAAAGACTTTTAGATGTGTTCATTTGCAAAGAAAACGGACGAATTATAGCATATGTAGAAAACAATTGTATTTTGGGGTATCTTTCATATGTAAATATATTTGAAGACGTTAATGATGTAGATTATATTTATGTTGCCAATAAATATAGAAATATCGGTATTGGTACATTGTTAGGAAAATATTATGCTGAAATATCAAAAAAAGAGAATAAAACAGCTTTTTGGAGTAATGCAACGGAGACATCTTCAAAAGTAGCCATTAAATCAGGGTTTGAATGGTGTTGCAGGCATATTTCGTTTTATAAAAATATGGACAACTAATTATTACATATTATATACAACATATTGCACACATTTTCGTTTTGGGTGGTATACTCAGCAAAAGATGAAAAGATGTAAATGTCGGGCGTTATATGTCCTTCTATTATTTCTACACCTTTGTATTTGCATCGTGTTCTTATAATGCTTGCAAGTCCTTTCGGTACTGATTATATATTATTATTCTGTATTTGGGAACAATTACTATATGGTACTTTCATAACCATTTTGTATGTGATAAACTATTTGTGCCGTTTGCCATTAAAATTCTCCTTTCGTAGTTCTCTAAGACTTGATCAACCTTATTGTACTGCTTTGGAGATTTTTTTATATAACTTTCGACACGCCCCCGCATAGCTGGTGGTTCTTTGTTTCGGACGTCCAGTCCTCGACTGACTAAAGCCATAATAAAACTGACGCCGTTCTGCGGCGTCAGTTTCCTGCATAAATTAAGAATAATACTCCTAAATTAAAAATAATACCCCTATATTTTTAATTCCGATTCACTGTCGGAAGGCAAAAAGCTGGTCTCTATAATGCGGGGACAGCAGGGAGGGGAATATCTCCAGTAATCTATATGCGTCTCCGTTTTGTCATTTATGTAATAATGCATTTTGGGGGTTTGAAGTTCGCCCTTATAAGAATCAATCAGCACAAGCTTAATTTTCATTCTTTCCGGAATTATACTTTTTATATATACGGCCGCGGTCTGTCCGATAACTACATCGTCACGGTATTCGGACAGACCTGCAAGATTCGGGGTAAGTTCAACAAAAATTCCGTATTCCTCAATACTCCTTATGATTCCGGATACCGTTTGTCCCGCTGAAAAAAGATCGGCATTTTCTTGCCACGTTCCGAGAAGCTCCTTATGTGAAACATAAACCCGTACGAGCGAACCGTTATCGTCGTATTCCATACTTTTAATTATTGCCTTTATATTCATTCCGATGTAAAAGCGATCCTTTGGGTGGCAGATTCTTGAAACAGAAATACAGTCAATCGAAAGAAGCGATACTATACCGCAGCCGATATCGACAAACGCCCCGAAGTGTTCGAGATGAGTCACTCTCGCCGGAATAATATCTCCCTCTTCAAGCGATGACAGATAACAATTCAGACATTCCAGCTGAGCTGCGCGTCTTGACAGTACGGCATACGGATGTCCGCTTTCATCTCGTTCAATAGCAAGAACCCGAAAACACACGGCTTTTCCAACCCTTGTAATAACGGCTATATCTTTAAGTTCGTTTCCGTCAGGGATATATGCGGCTTCGGATTTGGGAATGATTCCTTTCATACATCCGAGATCCACGGTAAGAGTCATGTCTCCGTCGCACATGACTGCAATTCCCTCAAGTATTTTTCCGCCTGCGGCGGCACGTTCTATGCCTGCCTGCGATGACAGAAATTCGCGGTTTTCTTCAGTTCCGATAAGCATTCCTTCAGGTTTATAGATATTGACAAACATTTGTATTTGGCCTCCGTCCGATTTTTTATTATTAAAAAGTTCTTTATGCTTGTTTCAATTTTTATGCGGACGAATTCAAATATATGAATTTATCGGTGGAAAAATATAGTTACAGTAAAGAGCTCACTACATTTTTATAGGCTCTTATATTAATTTTATAGGCTCTTATATTATAGGTTCTTATAGGCATGTTTCTCTTGCTTTTTTCTGTTACATACGGCAGCCGCCTAAATGCCTGAATAAAAGCGCCGGGTGGTTTATTAAAAAAAGTGCATCATTACGATGCACTTTCTGTTTTACTCAAGTCCTATTATACTTCCTACATTAGGGAAAATATATTTGGGGCAGTATGGAAAAAGATTGATGTTTTCCGGCGTAGTAACTCCGGATAATACGAGTACCGTGTCAAGTCCGCTCTCAATTCCCGCTATAATGTCTGTGTCCATACGGTCTCCGATTATTACGGCGTTTTTTGATTCACAGTTTATTCTGCGCAATGCGTGCCGCATCATAAGAGGGTTGGGCTTGCCGATATAGTACGCAGCTTTTCCCGTAGTCATCTCGATAGGCGCAATTAATGCGCGGCATGCAGGAATGATTCCCTTTTCCGAAGGAGCGGTTAAATCGGTATTTGTACCGATTAGCTTTGCGCCTTTTTGAACAAGTCTGGACGCATGTTCGATTTTTTCATAGCTCAGAGAGCGTGTTTCGCCGAATACAACATAATCCGGATTATAGTCGTTCATCGACAGCCCTGCTTCATATATTGCATTTACCAGCCCCGGTTCACCGATTACATATGCGCTGCCGCCGGGTTTTTGGTTTTTCAGAAAGGATGCGGTTGCAAGGGCGCTTGTGTAGAAATGGTCTTCACTTACGGAAAGTCCCATTCGTTCAAGCTTTTGAGCGAGTTCGCGAGGGGAACGTTCACTGCTGTTTGTAAGAAATAAAAACTTTTTGTTGTTATTTTGAAGCCAGCAAACAAATTCATGAACATTCGGCAGGAGCTTGTTTCCGTGATATATAACTCCGTCCATATCGCATATAAACGCTTCTTTTTGCATTAATTCCTGATAATTACCGTTCATGTTTAGACCATGCCTTTCTTGGCTTTTGATTGATATGATAATAAATATTTTATGACTGAAAGCAGGGTGCCCGACCACTAATGCGGCGGGGTACACCGGCTTTTTTCGGCGGTGTTGCGGTCCGCCCCCGAGTTGCCCGATGACGGCGCTTATCGCCATATTAAAAATATTACCGTATATGATTTATAAAATCGTTTTTACTCCCACATGCTGTTAATCATTCTTATGGAAATTTCGGTGAGAAGCTCTCCCGCTTCGCAGGTTACCATGCAGTTTGAAACCATTGCCGAATAGCTTTTTGATGCAACCGCATTCGGCGTCGGCAGATATGCCGCACAGTCATCTGTCAGCTCAGCCGTAAATGTATGTTCGGCCTTTGAGCGCGCGCGCATACGAAGGCTGTATTCTATATACAGCTCAAACGGATTTGTAACGAAAGCACAATCGCCTATTCGAAGGGCGTGTACCGGCGTATCATATATGGTGCACTTTTGCTGTCTTTCATAGCGTTTTATTATACCGGCATGCCAGCTTGAATCCATTTTTGTTGCGGCGTCGGCGTTCTGAAGTGCTTCAACAGTTCCTCCGACCTTTTTGAGAATTTCATCGTATGCTTTTTTTGCGTCGTTGTATTCCGAGACGGTTACAGTGCGCATCGGAAGCTGAAGAATATCGAATTTATGACCAAACTCAGCCTCATGTATGATGTGGTTTTGCGCATGCTCAATATGTTCGAGAAAGCATACACAAAGACGTCTTCCAAGCTCTGCGGCTCCCGGAATTTCATGCATATCGGGTTCTCCGCGGTTGCGTCTTACAAGATCTCTCGGAGCAATATTTCCCGCATTGCCTATTATCGCAAGAATCGGAATTTCCTTGCCGAGCTTCTTTGCAAGCTGCATACGAAAATATCCTACAAAATCTGCCGAGAAATATTCGTTCATTTCGAGAACCTGAGCGGGGCAGTGGAAGTTTACGACAGCTCCGTTCAGCTTATCATGATCGTCGAAAACATACAGAAGCTCAACGCCGTTGTCGTTGCAGCCTTCGAGACAATCGAATCCGTAATCGTCGGTATTTCCGTACATTACCGAGCTTCCGTCTCTGTAGGTGACGCGTCTGGGATGTCCCAAAACAGCATGTCCGAGTTCAGACGTTATCCCTGCCGGTGCAAGTGAATTAAGCGCCTCGGCGCATGCGGCGGCGACTGACGGAACAAAATATTTTAAACGATATTCTTCCGGCGTCATACATCCTTCCGGGGTTACGAGCTTAAATGCGTCGCCCCACATAAACTCCATTGCGTCGGAAAAAAGATGCGGTCCGGTATGGGTGTGTATGGTGCTTATTATCAGCTGCTCGCGTTTAAAATCCGGTACAAGTTTCGCAATTTCGGCGGCAATTTCCTCTGTTGCTTCAACAAGTATTTCAACTATATCTACACTGCACCATACAATCGGCTTTTCTCCTTCGCTGCAGACGGCAAATGCTGTAGCGTACAGAGGATCGTTTGTATGTGTGGGAATACGAAGATTAAACTGCCCCTGAAGGGGTGTTGGCTGAGGAGGAGTGATGTCGCGCTTACCCCATCCGCAGTATATTTTTTTCTTTTCCATATATTATATCCACTTCCTTTTAGCTGTATTAAAAAGTTTATCTAATAATAAACTATTTCATAATATTTGTCAAGGATGCGGCGTAATAATTCACTATATTTTTTGTCTGCGCTATTGAAAAGGATTGGGGAAAGAGATATAATAAAAAATACGGGTTTTTGCAATTATTGAGTTTGGTTACAAATTAAGGATTAGCTAAAATACGGTTTACGGAGGGGTAAAAATGGCAGCATATAATATAAAAGTCCTTATTTCTTGTGATATTAATACAGTTTGGAACACGGTTACTGCATTGGAAAAATATCAATGGCGAAGTGATTTGAGCAAAATTGAAATAGTAAATGAGAAGCAATTCATTGAATATACAAAAGATGGTTTTGCAACTACATTTACAATTACTGCTTTCGTACCGTGCAAACGGTGGGAATTTGATATGGAAAATGACAATATGACGGGACATTGGACGGGGATTTTTGCAGAAAAAGACGGTCAGACAGAGATTGATTTTACAGAGGATGTATCTGCAAAGAAATTTTTTATGAAACCTCTTGTGAAAGCATTTATAAAGAAACAGCAGGAACTATATGTATCTGATTTGAAAGCAGCATTGAAATTATAACCTATAATAAAGAAATAATTTTTGTTATTGATTTTCTAAGCAAAATTGATTAGTACATGTCAAAAAGGACTGATTGAAATATGAAATATAAATTTGTTATATTTGACCTTGACGGGACGATACTTGATACGCTGGATGATTTAACCGATGCGCTGAACTATGCTCTTCGGAATAACGGTTATCCTGAGCGTTCAAAGGATGAGGTTAGACAGTTTGTCGGCAACGGAATACGCCGGCTGATTGAGCTTGGCGTACCTGATTGTACGTCTGAAGCAGACGTCGATAGGGTACATTCGTGTTTTACGGATTTTTACCGCCGCCACTGCGAGGATAAAACTAAAGCATATGATGGAATTACCGGCATGCTTGAACGGCTGAAAGGTATGGGAATGCGTATTGCGGTTGTTTCAAATAAAGCTGACTATGCGGTTAAGAAGCTTTGTGAAAAGTATTTTCCCGGAATCTTTGACGCTGCGGTAGGCGAGCGTGAAGGTATAAGGAGAAAACCGTCTCCCGATTCGGTGAACGAAATTTTGCGTACATTTGGATACAGACGTGAGGAAACTGTGTATATTGGAGATTCGGACGTTGATATAATGACTGCGGAGAACGCCGGGGTTGACTGTATATCTGTTGACTGGGGATTCCGTTCCCGTGATTTTCTCAGAAAAAACGGCGCGTCTTCGATTGCCTCAAATCCGTCGCAGTTGTATTCGCTTATTACGGGCGAGCATAAAGATCACAGCAAAATAGCGGGAGATCTGTTTCTTGAGGGGTATAACTGCAGTCAGGCTGTTTTTCTCGCTTTTAATGATATAATGGGATTAGACAAGCATACCGCGCTTAAGCTTGCGTCATCTTTTGGCGGAGGTATGGGAAGGCTTCGCGAAGTATGCGGCGCAGTAAGCGGAATGCTTATGGCCGCGGGATTTTTCTGGGGGTATGACAGGCCCGGAGACTATGAAATGAAATGCGCGCATTATGCGCGTGTTCAGTCCTTGGCGGAGGAATTCAGAAAGCTGCACGGCTCAATTGTGTGTCGGGACATTTTAAAAGGCATTGTCAGCGATTCTTCACCTGTGCCCGCAAAACGGGATGAAGAATTTTATAAGAAGCGTCCATGTCTGAGGTGTATAGAGGACGCTGCGGCCATTCTTGATGCAATGCTTTCATCAGATTCGCGGGATGATTCACGAACTGAATAATAAATGACGTATAACCGAGAATGAAATACTATATATGTATAGGCGGCAGCTGTATTTATATAGCCGGTAGCTGTATTTGTATGGGCAGCAGCTATATAGTATGGGCAGATATAGTATGGGCAGCCGCATTTGTATGGCGGCAGCTGTATTTGTATGGCAGTGGCTATATTTGTATAGAAAGCAGCTGTTTATGCCGCGGATTGTTGGAGGCATTGCTTTTTCGATGACGGTGTAACTGACTGTTAATTATCTTAAATGATTTAAAATATAAAAGCTCCCGCCGGTACTGTCTGCACTATTTGGGGCAGTCCGGTTTTGTTCGGCAGGAGCTTTTATTATTAAATAATACAGAATAATAAATTGATGTTTTTTATAATTTATGCGGTTCGGCTGCCGCCTGTATAAGCATTTTGCGGCAGTCTTTATTCCTTGTTGAGTTTCCTTTGCATGATGACCATATCCTGCAGCTTTATACCGCATTCATATATGGGGTGGTCATAATTCTCGGTAAAGAAATTTTTGATAACATGTGAGCGGACAAAGCCGCACTTTTCGTAAAATGGAATAGTCTGCGGACTGTCGCCGGTTCCGGCCTGCAAAACGGAATACGGACCTTTGTATTTTGCGGCGATATATTCAATCATTATCCTTCCGTATCCCTTGCCGCGGTGCTCCGGAACGGTAGCGATGTTCTTAATTTCAAGAATCCCGCCGCCTTCGTCGGTTACGATACATTCGCATTTTACTCCTTCATGCTCCAGTATATACATTGTGCCTTTACCGATGTATCTGTCGATCATATCTTCTTGCTCGTCGGCCAATAACAGCAGTGGAAGATAACGTCTTCTGTCGCCCGTTACTTTTTTTACTTTCATCTCTGTGAGAGGCTTATAATTTATATATATGTTTAGTCGAGAGAGCGCCCCATAAGCACTCCCATTACAGACGCCATCATAAGTCCTCTTGTCCAGCCGCTGGAATCTCCGAGACAATGAAGTCCCTCGATGCTTGTATTGAAATTCTGATCCATTTTTATGCGGTTACTGTAAAACTTGAGTTCCGGAGAATACAAAAGAGTTTCTGTGGAGGCGAATCCCGGTACTACCTGATCAAGCGCTTGAATAAAGCTGAGAATGTTGACCATGGCGCGATATGGCATTGCGGCGGTAATATCTCCCGCAACGGCGTCTTTTAAGGACGGGCGCAGATTTGATTGTACAAGCTCTTTGGGCCATGTGCGTTTGCCGTCGATTATATCTCCGTAACGCTGAACAAGAATGTGTCCCGCGCCGAGCATATTTGTGAGCTCTCCTACCTTTTGGGCGTATGAAATCGGTTGGTTGAACGGCTGATTGAAATTATGGGAGACAAGAATTGCAAGATTTGTGTTGTCGGTCTTAAAATCCTTGTATGAATGTCCGTTTACAACGGCAAGATCGTTGTCGTAGTTTTCCTGGCTGACTATTCCTCCGGGATTTTGACAAAATGTACGAACCTTATTTTTAAACGGACGGGGATATCCGATGAGCTTGCTTTCATAGAGTACGCGGTTCACTTTTTCCATGATTTCGTTTCTCACTTCTACCCGTACGCCAATATCTACGGTTCCGGGCTGATGCGCGATGTCGTGTTCGGCGCATATACGTTCAAGCCAATCGGCGCCGCGCCGTCCTGTTGCCACGACGGTATGGTCGGCGCAGATTTCAAAATCATTGTTCTTGCCGCTTACATAAACACCGAGACACTTGCCGTCTGCAATTTTAAGATTTGTACATTCATGGTTGAACAGCATTTCAACACCATTTTTCAGAAGATACTGCTCAATTGCGTAATAAATTTCGTGTGCATGCTCGGTTCCCAAATGACGTATCGGACAGTCGACAAGCTTTAGCCCTGCTACAATGGCTCTTTTTCGTATTTCCTTTACTTCATCGCTGTTTCCTATTCCTTCAATTTTTGTATCGGCACCGAATTCAAGGTAGATTTTATCTGTATAATCAATTGTATTTTGTACAATATCGTCGCCCATAAGCTGAGGCAAATCTCCGCCTACTTCACAGCTCAGAGACAGTTTTCCGTCCGAAAATGCCCCCGCGCCGGAAAAACCGGTAGTAATATGGCAATGAGGTTTACAGTTTATGCATTTTTGAGTTTGACTTTTTGGACAGCGCCTTTTTTCAATCGGAAGTCCTTTTTCCACAATAATTATGTGTTTTTTCTTTTCGCGGCGTATAAGCTCAAGTGCGGTGAAGATTCCGGCCGGTCCGGCGCCGACAATTATCAAATCGCAGTTAATTTTATTCAAGATATTCATGCTCCTTTTACAGATGCCGCAGACATATTTTGCAGGGGATATGATGGCATATGTGTTTTATAGTATGGTATACAGTTTTAAATTTATGATATGAGCTTTCAAAATAAGTATGGCAGGATTCAGCAGATAACGTATAGCCGCGGTTTTTCACGGCTGCGCTCCCGGCAAAATCCTGCCAATATTATTTATATAAAATGATTATGTCCGGGTTTTGTTCCGACATGATTTTTTATTAAATAAGCGTAAAACATCCTCATGGAGATTCTATGGCAGACCGTGTTGCCGCTTAAAAAATCCGAAGAAACCCGTCTTAGCCTTAGAGGCGAGAGGATGCCTTGCTTTTAATAACAGCTGATTTTTATAGGAGATCAGCCGATTTTTGATGTGTTGACTCTTATACCGGGGCCCATTGTAGAAGCGACTACGCAGCTGCGAATATACTGGCCTTTTGAAGCTGCCGGTTTAGCCTTGATTATGGCTCCGAGGAGCGCTTCAAAGTTTTCACCCAACTTTTCGACGCCGAAAGAGGCTTTGCCGATTATGCAGTGAATTATGTTGGTCTTGTCGAGTCGGTACTCAATTTTACCGGCCTTGGCGTCATTTACTGCACGGGCAACGTCTGTTGTTACCGTTCCGGCTTTAGGATTAGGCATGAGGCCCTTGGGACCGAGAATTTTACCGAGACGTCCGATAACTCCCATCATGTCGGGGGTAGCTATAATGACATCAAAATCAAACCAGTTTTCTTTTTGAATTTTCTCGGCATATTCTTCCGCTCCTACATAGTCAGCTCCCGCAGCCTGTGCCGCAGCTGCGTTATCTCCCTTGCAAAATGCGAGAACACGAACGTTTTTACCTGTTCCGTTGGGAAGTACAACGGCTCCGCGAACCTGCTGATCTGCGTGGCGGGAATCGACGCCGAGACGGACATGAATTTCAATTGTTTCATCGAACTTTGCACGGGCGGTTTTGCAGACAAGATCAAGAGCCTCTGCCGGCTCATATATAGTAGCTTTGTCGATAAGCTTTACGCTTTCACTGTATCTTTTACCCTTATTCATTATCTTAATCCTCCTTCGCTTATTCTTCGACGGTAACGCCCATGCTGCGAGCTGTTCCGGCGATCATACTCATAGCTGCTTCAAGCGAAGCTGCATTAAGATCAGGCATTTTGGTTTCTGCTATCTGCTTGAGCTGTTCCTTTGTAAGTTTGGCAACCTTGTCGGCCTGAGGTCTTGCGGACGCTGTTTCGATACCGCAAGCCTTTTTAATAAGAACAGGAGCAGGCGGAGTCTTGGTAATGAATGTGAACGAGCGGTCGGCATAAACTGTTATAACAACAGGGATAATGAGACCTATTTGATTTTTTGTGCGTTCGTTGAATTCTTTTGTGAAGTTTGCAATGCTTACGCCATACTGACCCAGAGCAGGACCGACAGGGGGCTGCGGAGTAGCTTTTCCGGCGTTAAGCTGGAGTTTTATATAACCTTGTACTTTTTTTGCCATTTTAAATTACACCTCCGAAATCGTGGTAAACCGTATAAACGGTTTTACGGCAGCTGCCGCATAGTAAAACGGGAGATTAAAAATTTTCTCCCTCCCACGTGCCGAATCCTGATTGAGAGGAAACGGCGGAAACGCATTTCACATGCCGGTTACGGCAGGAAAGCGTACGAATGACAATCTAATTAATTCCGAATTAATTTCGAATCAGTTCCGAATCATTTTCGAATTAGTTCCTAATCAGTTATGAATCAGTTCGAATCAGTTGGAATCAGTTCGAATCAGTTTTCGAGCGGAGCTACCTCATTGGAATCGAGCTCAACCGGGGTATCTCGTCCGAACATCGACGCAAGAACCTTGATTTTCTTTTTATCCTCGGAAATGTCTTCAACAACTCCGACGAAATCCTTGAGAAATCCCGAAATGATTTTTACGCTGTCGCCGACCTTATAATTCAGATTTATAACTGTCTTTTCTTCAAGTTCACCGATTGCCAGAACCTCTTCTTCCGACAACGGCACCGGTTTTGAACCGGGGCCGACAAAACCGGTTACACCGCGTATATTACGCACTATATGCCATGTTTCATCGTTCATTATCATTTTGACAAACACATAACACGGGAAAATCTTTTCCTCAGTTATTTTTTTTGCGGGAGGAACCGCTTTTTCTGCAATATCCGCTTCATTGCTTTCTTCGCTTGTTTCATCGTCTTCAATTTCAGTATCCTCCGATTCGGTATCTTCCGATACGGCGGAAACGTCTTCGGGTTCTTCTGCGATTATGCGCACCGGAATTTTCACGTCGACGATTACGTTCTGCAGACCTCTGTTCTCGATTATTTTTTCGAGATTTGCTTTAACTTTGTTCTCGTATCCTGAATAGGTATGAGCAATATACCACCTTATTTCAGGGGTTGAATCGCTGAAATCACTCATCGTTTGTCACCGATTATATAAGTGAGCCGAGCCACGTAATAAGATGTGAAAAACTGAAGTCCACAACCGCAATTACCGCCGCAGAAGCGATAATGCTGACGAGAACAACGATTGTGCTGTGAAAAGTCTGTTCACGGCTGTACCAGACGATCTTTTTCAGTTCACTTTTATATTCGCGGAATGACTTTGCGATGCGTTCTCTTCGCGGAGTTTTTTTGACCTTTTCGGCCTTTTGCACGGACTTGTCAGATTTTTTATCTGTTTTTTCCGAACTTACGGCAGTCTTGGTCTCTGATTCCTTTTTTTCGATATCAGACATCTGGAACCTCCTTACTTGGTTTCTTTGTGAACAGTATGCTTACGGCAAAAGCGGCAGTATTTACTGATCTCAATTCTGTCGGGATCGTTTTTCTTGTTTTTTGCAGTGTCGTAATTGCGCTGTTTGCATTCGCTGCATGCGAGGGTAACTTTGACTCTCATATATCTTGTCCTTTCCTTTCCTCGCGGCACTTCGGAACCCTACGCGTGTTTGTCATTTACATAACGGACCGGAGCGCCTTCGATAATAATATCTCCCTCGGGCGCAGAAAGCCGCAGCGCGAAAAAAGCGCACAACAAAAAAACCTCGCCGAGGTATCTATAATATACCATAAAAAAAAGATGTTGTCAAGCTTTATTTCTTATTATATCATATATTTTTTCTTCGATATACAGTCTGCAGTCCGTGTTGTTTTCCGCTTAGGCGCAGTCCGAGTTAAAATGTCAAAGCTGTACTTCTGTTGCAATATATACGAATGTCATGTACGAATGTCATGGTTATAGAATTTTATTTCAGAACTGTTTTAATACGCATGGCGTTATAGTGTATATATTTTTACGCAGCTAAAAATGTTACAAAAAAATATAATTTTAAATAAAACTATTGACACAAAACCGAAAAAAGTATATAATAAAAATGACAAATATTACAAATCAAACCGAATGTCGGATATTTTAGTCCTTGTTTGCTGATAATTCTTGACTGTATTTGAAATTTATTAAAACATATATTTTACGATGATATACAAAATTGAATAAATACCCTTGCTGCGTTAAATGATACGGGCACCGCGATGTATACGGCATCTTATGAGGATCTCAGAGCCATATAAGATGAAATACAGACACCTTAGACCCATAATAAAAGGAGGTTTTTTCATGAAAAAAACAAGGCTTAAGGTACTCGCGTTTTTCTTGTCCGTCGTTGTGCTGTCATTTCCTTTGGAGATAGCGGCACGGACGGAGGGCACCTCACCGTCAGGAAATGCCGAATTCCAAAATGAATACGATTCAGGGATTATGCCGATGAGCACTATATCTACCTATGATGTCGGCCGAACGTATCGTCTGAGAAACCGCGGCAGCGGAATGTATCTTGATGTCCGCGGAAACAGTACGGCAGAAGGTACGGCTATACAGCAATATCCCGAAGGCGATTATCTGTCTCTGAGATGGACGCTGCGCTTTGATTCGATGGGATACTATGTTTTTGAAAGCAATCTGATTTCAGGAAACAGCATGGTTATTAAGTCAAGCTACAATGGGGCTGTTGGAAGCGACGTTGTACTTTCTTACAAGGAAGGATCCGGTCCCAGGCAATCATGGAGTCTTCAAAAGCTATCTAACGGGGCATATAAAATTATTTCCGCAAGAAATTCCTCCGCATGTCTTGCCGTGCACGAAGCTTCGACTTTACAAAATGCCGGAATTGTTCTTGCATCAATCAGAAACGGAGCTGCCGAACAGGAGTGGTACATAGAGGAAACTGATCCGATTGTAGGTCAGAGGTATTGCCTGCGGAACCGCGGCAGCGGAATGTATCTTGATATATCCGGAAACGGTACGGCAAACGGAACACCGGTGCAGCAATATCCTAAAGGAGAATATCCGTCGGAACACTGGATGATATCTCATGACAGCGGAGACATGTATGTACTGCATACGGATCTTGTGTCTGCCGGTATATATTCAAGCGGCGATATGGTGCTTGACGGCAGGGCAAACTGTGTCGCAGGCGCTCAGGTGATAATTTACGGGTGGTCATATGCGTCCGAGCAGACATGGAGAATAAAGCGTCAGGAAAACGGGACCTACAAGCTGTCACCGGCGAGAAATCTTAATCTTGCATTGAGTATTGAAAATTCTTCAACGGCAAGCAATGCAAGAGTTAATCTTGCGGCGCTCGGAAATTCGGCATTTCAGGAGTGGTATCTGGAACCGGTTCCCGAACAGATATTCAAGTTTAGAAATAAAGCAAACGGTTTATATATGACAGTGGAAAGAAGTCTTAATGCAAGCGGTCAGCAGATAAAGCTAAAAGAAGAATATCAGTCGAGCAATGCTCAGCAATTCAGACTGACCTATAACAGCTCCGGCAGATATTACACTGCTTCGCCTACTTGCAGCTATAACGGCTACGGGGTGGTACTTGACGTTCGCGGAGGAATAGGAAACGGCAACAGTGTATGGACATATACTAATAATGGGGCGAGCGAAGAGCATCTGGTATTTTATGCGGTTCCGGAATATCATTCAAATACAGATCCGAACAGTGCGTATAAAATATCTTTTCGGGATAATCCGGGATATGTTATGGATTACTCCGGTGAGAATGTTGTTCTTAAACCGGATACGGGCGCGGAATCTCAGCAGTGGTATATTGAATACGACTACGATTATAACCGTGCGGAGGAATACTACCAGTCTCTCGGTTTTTCCTGGCCTGTAGCACCGAAGAGGGTGTCGTCTGCATACGGATACAGGGATCTCGGCTCGTATACTTTTCACAGCGCTATTGATATTCCTGCTGCAAACAGAACAGCGCTGTATTCTGTTTCGTCCGGACGATGTGTTAAACATGACTATGATCCGTCGTTTGGCTGTGGATATTATGCAGTGATTGAAACCGATGCATATGTGTATAATTCAAATACAAAGCTTAGGATTCTTTATCAGCATTTAGCGGAAAGCGTTAGTTCGACAAACCCAAATTTATCTTCTTCTGCATATCAGATATCAAAAGGAGAATTGATAGGCAGGACAGGGGATACCGGTTCATCGGGTTCTTATCATCTTCATATGGCGCTTATAACCGACGGGAGCAATGTATTTCTTGATAACGGGGGGTATTCTACTCGTTATGCATGGAATACGTTCGATCCTCTCGCGCTGTATTGTGTAAACGATATAGGTTTGATTTTCACTCAATATTGAAGCAAAGCACAAAAGAACAGAATGAAGTGAATTTGAAGAATGAGCATGTTTGTTTTTTTAGAAAGGAATTATTATGAAAAAGTATATTTATATAGTAATAACGGCTATATGTTCAGCTATTCTTTTTTCGTGTTCCTATTCCGGCCCGTCAATTGATACGGAAGATACTGCTGTAATTGATACGACCTTTGACTCTGTTACGGAAGATACCGCTGTAATTGATACGATCGTTGATTCTGTTACGGAGGGTGAAACCGCTCATGAAATGAATTTTGATACAGAGTCTTTTTCAGAGCCACCGGATATAAGTGCTGTAGGCGGAGAGAATTTTGATGAATTAAAATTAAAATTTTCAAATCCTTGTCGTGTAATTGGCGCAAAACCGGGGGATGGAAATTTTTACAATTGTCGTATTCAAGATGTATCAAAGGCTATTTCAAAATTTGAAGATGTATATCCTTATGACAAGTTATGGAGAACTCCGGATGAACCCCCGCTTATGTATTTTTTGATACGGGAAATGCCGCTTACTCGTGAGGAAGTAGAACTTTATTCACAAGAGCATAATAACTTGTTTTCACAAGACTTTATAGACGCGCTTTTTAACGATAATCTTGGCGAGGCAATGCGATCATTCGTAAGCCCTTATAATTTTTATTGCGATGGCGGTGTATATACATTTTACCATTTTTATGAGCTTGTGACCGATCCTGACAGCGGATATAATGTTACGGACTTTGAAAATTACGAAGAAGTTCTTGAAAACGTGTACGAATACATGTATTCAAATTACTCGGGAAAACACCAATTTATCACGTATTATCCGACGGAAATGGTCGAGTTTGTAGAGCAATATATTCCGGAAGAAAACCGTCAATGGATAAGATATGAAACCGACAACCGTGGAGTACATTACAGCGCGCCGGAGCCTGTTTGGGATGCTGAGTCTTAAGCTGTGATTATATCCTAATTATTAATGTGATATGCTGTGTTTCCGACGCTGTAAGTCAGGATGCTTCATATTGAATCCGCTAAAATTCGGTGTATATTTTTTTGCGGTTACCATATGAAAGATATAACGCTTTATATTTTAAGCAGTATAATCGGAGTAAAAAATATGGCTGCTGCAGACGATTTATAATCATTTGCAGCAGCCTGCTGTTTACAGTTCTTTTCTGAGACGCTCGATAATTTTCTTTTCCTCTCTCGAAACCTTAACCTGCGAAATTCCCAGCAGTTTTCCTGTTTGTTCCTGAGACATGTTTTTATAGTATCTGAGAACGATGATTCTGCGTTCCATCGGAGGAAGTGTGCCGATTGCCTCGGAAAGTGCGATATGATCTGCGGCGTTCGATATCAAATCTGTCGGATCGGCTATAGTCCCTTCAAGTGTAAGTCCGTCCTCATCTCCGACCGGTGTACTGAGCGAAGAGATACATGCGCATGCTTCCAATGCTTCGGACGCGTCTTCCACGGTCATGCCGCACTTTTCGGCGAGCTCTGAAATTCTCGGCTCCTTACCGTATAGATTTATGAAGCGTTCGCGCTCGCGCATCAGATTTGTACCGGCCTGTTTCAAACCTCGGCTTATCTTAATCGGACCGGTATCGCGCAGATGCCGTTTAATCTCGCCGATTATCAGCGGCACTGCATAAGTAGAGAAAACCGTTCCGTAAGAAAAATCAAAGCTGGAAATTGCTTTTAACATTCCGACGGTGCCGATTTGTACAAGGTCCTCGTAATCTGTTCCTCGGCCTGTAAATCTCAGAGCGATGTTTTTAACAAGACCTAAATTTGTTTTTACAAGCTCGTCGCCGGCAGATTTATCTCCGTTTTTTATCAGTCTGAGAAGCCTCTCGTTTTCGGATTTTCTGCTGTTTTCTTCGGCGGGTATTTCCTTTTCTCCGGAAGCGGATTTTCCGGTGTTTTGTTCCGGAAAAGCTGTTTTGCTTTTTTCTGATACCATATCGGAGCTTCTCACCATTTGAGACGCTTTGTCAAGGTTACGGTAGTACCTTGATTTTCCTTTGATGTTACTTTCATTTTATTTGTAAAGCTTTCCATAATCGAGAATCCCATTCCGCCGCGTTCGCCCGAGGGATCTGAGGTGTAGAGAGGCTCTCTTGCTTTTTCTATGTCTTTTATTCCGCATCCGTTATCCTTTATTCTGATTTTTATATGTCTGTCCGAATACAGCATTACGGTAACGGTGATTTTCCCTTTTGTACCGCGGTACCCGTGTATTATGCAATTTGTTACGGCTTCCGATACGGCGGTTCGTATTTCCGAGAGCTCTGTGATTGTAGGATCAAGTCTCGCCGCGAAGTTGCTTACGGTGCTGCGCGCAAAGCTTTCGTTTTGTGAATCGGAGTCGAATTCGAGCTTCATCGTATTTGTGATTTTAGCATTCATAGCTTGTTTGACATTCCTTTCTTGTATTAATTCTTGTATTAATTACTGTTTTGCTTTTTGCAGCTCAATTGAGACAAGCTTTTCAACCCCTGCCATCTTAATGATTCTGAGTATTTCATTGGAAGGATTTTTTACTGTCACTGTGCCTCCGGCGTCACTCATCTTTGTATATCTGCCGAGAATTAATCCGAGTCCTGCGCTGTCCATGAATTCCACCTCCGACAAATCGAGAACGAGTTTTTTTGTACCTGTGTCGGTTATTGCCTTGTCCGCTGTCTCTCGTGCTTCTCTTGCGGTATGGTGATCTATGGCTCCGCCGATGTGAACTGTCAGCGTTCCGTTTATAAATTCCGTACTGCATGTAATTTCGTCCATTTTTGTTACCGTCCTTTCGATTATTCGATTATCATTCTGCCTTATGCGGCTTAATCCGATGCGTTTATTGCGCCGGTTTAGCCGGCTTATTTTACACGGATGTCTTTTATACAAGGCATGAAGATCTTAAATACTCATTTCTTTTGTTTTCTTTTTTATCATTATAGTACATATATAGCAAGAAATCTGTCAAAATATAGAAATGACAAAAAATATTATTTTTGCATATCTGAATTTTACGGGTTCTCTTTAATAATTAATTCACACATTGTTCTCGTCATAAAAATAAGTTTAAGATATACTAATTTATTACAGTCAGAATTTGTTTATTTAAGTTTATTTTAATAACTTAGTGGTATTTTTTAGATTTGGCTTTTATATCACGGATTGGATTATAAATATGGAAAAAAATTCGACGGCAGTAACCGAGACTCAGCTTGCCGAACAGTATAGATATATGGAGCTTGTCAGAAATCTTATTACCGGGCGGGAAAGATTTGTATTTATGCAGACTTTCGGATGTCAGCAAAATGAAGCGGACAGTGAAAGGCTTTGCGGCATGGCGGAATCGATGGGATATACTGTGACCGGTGATCCTGAGCAGGCTGATTTGATTATTGTGAATACCTGCGCGGTGAGAGAGCATGCTGAGCTTAAGACGCTTTCAATCGCAGGTCAGTACAAGCATATTAAAGAAAAGAATCCCGATTTGATTATAGGTATCTGCGGCTGTATGGTTTCCCAGGAGCATCGGACACTGGATATAAAAAACAAATATCCTTATATAGATTTCCTATTCGGTACATTTGATAATTATCGGTTTCCGGAGATACTTTACAAAACGCTTACGTCGGGAAAAAGAATACTGCTCGGCAATGAGGGAGAAGCGTCGATTGCGGAAGGGCTTCCGGTACACCGTTTCAGCAGCTTTAAGGCGTGGGTAAGTATAATGTACGGCTGCAATAACTTCTGTACTTACTGTATTGTTCCGTATGTGCGCGGAAGAGAACGCAGCAGAGGCAGAGAGGATATTCTTGCAGAGGTTGAGACTTTGGCGGCGTCCGGTTACAGGGAAATCACTCTTTTAGGTCAGAATGTCAACTCATACGGTCGCGATACTGCGGACGGCGGGAAATACGACTTTGCGGATTTGCTTTCCGATGTATGCGCTGTTCCGGGAGATTTTATCGTACGTTTTATGACGAGTCATCCGAAAGATGTTTCAAAGAAGCTTATTGAAACGATTGCGGCAAATCATAAAATGGCTCGTCAATTTCATCTTCCTCTTCAGTCGGGAAGCAACCGCGTTTTACGGGCGATGAACCGCGGTTATACTGCCGAGGATTATTTTAGTACTGTAAGCTGTCTCCGCGAAAAAATCCCGGACATATCACTCAGCACGGATATTATAGTCGGTTTTCCCGGAGAGACTGAGTCTGAATTCGAGGAAACGCTTTCAATGCTGGAACGGGTGCAGTTTGATTCGATTTATTCGTTTATATATTCTCCGCGAAAGGGAACAAAAGCTGCGGAAATGGACTGTCAGATTTCCGACAGTATAAAAAAAGAACGCTTTTCCAGGCTTCTGGATTTGCAGAACCGAATTTCGTATGAAAAAAATCTTGCATATGAGGGTAAGATAATTGAGGTTCTTGTAGAGGGGATAAGCAAGACCGATAAGACTAAGCTGACAGGAAGAAATGAGCGCAATCGGCTTGTCCATTTTGAGGGACCGGAATCACTTGCCGGAGAAAAGGTTAATATATATGTAGATAAAGCGGAAACATATGCTCTTTACGGTCATATTTGCAGTTGATTTTTATCCGCTTTGTCGTAAAAAATTGCCGCACGGCGGCGCTTTGCGCCTTATTGAAAAACAACAGAGAAATGGAGACTTATTATGGAGATAATGGAACTTGCACGTGAACTTGGAAATATGCTTAAAAAGACGGATGTTATGAAACGCGCGCAGGCCGCTGAAGCGGCGTTTCAGGCGGATTCTGCTCTTCAGGCGGATATCAGCGAGTATAATGCTCAGCAGCAGGCTATATCGTCAACGGAGGACGAGGCTTTCCGTACTGCAATAAAGGAACGAATTGATTCATTGTACGAGAAGATAATCGGATATCCGGCATATGTTGAATATTTGCGTGCAAATGAAGAGGTATCCCGTCTTATGAGCGAGGTCAATGAGGAAATTAATTTTGCAATTACCGGAGAACACTCTTCATGCGGGGGAAATTGTTCTTCCTGCGGCGGATGTCACTGATGACGGAGCAGTTATAACTGTCCTGCTTTGCGGTCGGAAGCGGTCGGAAAATATTTTTTATATATTTCAATAATTTTATATAATAGACGTATGTCAGAGGCTTTAAAAGCGTACAGCTTTAAGCTTTAAGGTACAGATTTTTAAAGGTGGATTTTGCGGTCATTACAGCAGAGCTTTTGACTTTTTCGGCGGCGGTAGCAATTCGGCGGCGGTAGCAATTCGGCGACGGCAGCAATTCGGCGACGGCAGCAATATGCCGCCGAAAAAGCTTTACGGCGTAATGAGTCTTTATTGAAAAGGGGGTGGCGGTATGCCGGTTACACCGATGATGGCGCAGTATCTCAGTGTCAAGGAAAAGTATAAGGATTCGATTCTTTTTTTCAGACTCGGAGATTTTTATGAGATGTTTTATGATGATGCAAAGCTTGTGTCGCGTGAACTGAATCTTGTACTTACCGGAAAGGACTGCGGTCTTGAAGAACGTGCTCCGATGTGCGGAATTCCTTATCACAGCAGTGAGACATATATAGGCAGACTGGTAAATAAGGGCTACAAGGTTGTAATCTGTGAGCAGACTGAGGATCCGGCTGCTGCCAAGGGTCTTGTTAAACGCGATGTAGTGAGAATCGTTACGCCGGGAACACTGATTGAAACGGATTTACTCGACGAGGGTAAAAATAATTTTCTTTGCACAATTGCATTTGACGGGGATTCTGCAGGGCTTTGCTTTGCCGACGTGTCTACGGCGGAAGCGCGGGGAACCGTTCTTTTCGGCGGCGATATGTCTCAGAGGATTATAAATGAGCTGGCTGCATATATGCCGCGTGAAGTTTTAATCAATGTTCCGGCGGAAAACGTTCCGCAGCTTTCCGAATATATTTCGGTCAGACTCGGAGGAATGCTTGACGACCGCAGAATCGATTATTTTGACGCCGAATCCGCGAGTGAGCTAATTTCCGACAGATTTGGAAAGACTGCAGGCGAAATGGGAGCCGAGAGTACGGCGGCGGTAAGCTCTTTCGGTGCGATGCTTCGTTATCTTGAGGAAACTTACCGCACGCAGATACCGAATATCAAGAATTTGAAATTCTATTCCGAGGATCAGTATCTTCAGATGGACGCAAGTTCGAGGCGAAATCTTGAGCTGTGTGAGACGATTCGCGGAAGGGAAAAGCGCGGTACGCTTCTATGGGTTCTCGATCGTACGAGAACGTCGATGGGAGCGCGTTTGCTCAGGCGTTATATTGAAAAGCCTCTTCGCAATGCGTCCGCAATTTCCGCGCGGCTCGACGCAGTTGAACAGCTTAGCGGAGATTTTATGCTCAGAAGTGAGATTTCCGAGACGCTTGCCGGAGTTCTTGATCTTGAACGGCTCATGGCAAAGGTCGCCTACGGAACGGCAAATGCAAAGGATCTCTTGGCAATCGGAAAAACGCTGTCGGTAATTCCGTATCTGAAACAGCTTCTGACAGACTCCGGTGCGGATGAGCTTCGGCGAATCTGCAGCAGGCTCTCTCCTGAGCAGGAGCTTTTTGAGACTCTTTTGAGAGCTGTTTCGGAAAATGCTTCCGCGCTTGTAAGAGAGGGCGGAATGATAGCGGACGGATATAATGAAGAGGTTGATAAGCTGCGGAGTATAATCAGCAATTCTAAGGACTATAAGACGCAGATGGAAATGCGTGAGCGGGAACGTACGGGGATAAAAACGCTGAAAATCGGATACAACCGTGTATTCGGATATTATATTGAAGTATCAAAATCTTACGTGTCTATGGTCCCGGAAAACTATATACGCAAGCAGACGCTTACTACAGGCGAGAGATATATAACGGACGAGCTTAAAAATATGGAAGCCACAATTCTCGGCGCAGTTGATAAGCTTAACGCCCTTGAGTATGAGCTTTTCTGCGGACTCAGGGATATGGTTTCCGAAAAATCGGATGTTATCGCGGCAAATGCTGATTGCTTTGCTGTTCTTGATGTTTACTGTTCTTTGGCTTCCGTTGCTTTTGATGAAAATTATGTACGTCCCGAAATTGAATACAGTGATGTGCTTGAAATACATGACGGCAGACATCCGGTGGTTGAAAAGTTTGTACAGAGCGGCGGCTTTGTTCCCAATGACACAATGCTTGATACGGATTATAACCGTCTGATGCTGATTACAGGTCCGAACATGGCCGGAAAATCTACATATATGCGTCAGGTTGCTTTGATTGCAATAATGGCGCAGATTGGTTCGTTTGTACCCGCTTCGTCGGCAAGAATCGGAATTGTCGACAGACTTTTTACGCGCGTCGGGGCGTCTGATGATCTTGCGTCGGGGACGTCTACATTTATGCTTGAAATGAATGAGGTTGCGTATATTCTTAAAAACGCGACAAAGCGCAGTTTAATTATATATGATGAAATAGGCCGCGGTACAAGTACCTTTGACGGTATGAGCATTGCCCGTGCCGTTGCGGAATACACTGCGGGTAAAAAACTCGGTGCGAGAACTTTATTCGCTACGCATTACCATGAACTTACGGCTTTGGCAGATGAAATACCGGGCGTAGTTAATTATTCGATAGCCGCAAAAAAGAAGGGCGATGAATTAATTTTTCTGCGTCGTATAGTTAAAGGGGCGGCGGATGACAGCTACGGAATTGAGGTTGCCAAGCTTGCCGGTGTTCCCGGAGAAGTGATCCGCCGTGCTCGGGTAATTCTCGGCACTCTTGAAAAAAAGAGCGAGGCGGCAGACCGTCTTTTTGCCGAAAACGAACAGGAGGCGCCTGAAAGCGAGAATGTGAGCTTTGAGGATATTGGTACGGAAGAGCTTCGGAGACGAATTTCCGAGCTTGACATGGATATGATGACGCCGAGGGATGCACTTGAGCTTTTGTACGATTTAAAAAAACTTGTTTACTGATAAAAATGCGGGATAGTTAAGGGAATATGGAGAATGTAATTAACGTACTTGATTTTAAGGTGGCGAATCTTATTGCCGCCGGAGAGGTAGTTGAGAGACCTGCCTCTGCTGTCAAAGAGCTTGTTGAAAACTCAATAGATGCGGGGGCTTCTCATATTACGGTGGAAATCAAGAACGGAGGAGTTTCCCTTATGCGTGTAACCGACGACGGATGCGGTATGTCACGCGGAGATGCCGCCCTGTGTATAAAGCGTCATGCAACAAGCAAGATAAAAAACGCGTCCGATTTGAATTACATTATTACGCTCGGTTTCAGAGGCGAGGCTCTTGCCGCCATATCGTCGGTTGCAAAGGTTCGTATTCTCACAAAACGGCGGGAAGATGAAACAGGTACTCTTATTGAGTGCGACGGGGGAGCCGCGCTTCCGCCGGAGGATGTCGGCTGTGCCGACGGGACAACCATTATCGCCGAAGAACTTTTTGCAAATGTACCTGCACGCAGAAAATTTCTTAAAAAGGACGCCGCCGAGACAATGGCGGTTACTGCTGCGGTGGAAAAAGCAGCGCTGGGGCATCCGGAGCTTTCGTTCAAGCTTATATGCGACGGCAGGCTTCGGTTTCAGACCGCCGGAGACGGGAATTTAAAAAGTGCGGTATATGCTGCAATGGGACGCGAATATGCTTCAAAGCTGATAGCTGTCAGAGGCGAATCTGACGGCGTAGAGGTAAACGGATATATCGGTACTCCGGAACTGATAAAAAAGAACCGCGGAGGAGAAAACTTTTTTATCAACGGGCGGTATATAAAAAGCATGACTGCCTCTTCAGCGTCGGAGGCTGCTTTTCAAACGTACATTCCGGCCGATAAATTTCCGGTTTGCGTACTTCATTTAAAGATACATCCGTCTCTTGTAGACGTTAATGTTCATCCGTCGAAGCTTGAGGTGAAATTTTCAAATGAACGGGTAGTTTTTGACGCAATTTTTTCTGCTGTAAGAGGTGCTTTGATACATAGTATTACGAGACCTGTTTTTGAAATTAAAAATGATAAATGTAATGAGGATTCAAGTTTGAGCCGAAAGGCGGACGAAAATATCAGAGGCACCCAAAAAAGCGGAAACTCCGAATCTCCTGCCGAATCGTTTTCGGATGTTTCCGGGGGAGAAGGGAAAATTGAGAATTTTGTAAATACATACCGTAATACTCCTGACAGAAAGGCTGAAAGACTGATAAATGCATTTGTGCCTCAGCCTGACCGCGGTGAAAAAATACGACCGCTCAGCCGCAGTCTTCTCGATATTGATTACGAAGAGCCCGAAACCGATAATGTTTCCGTACGTACCGAACAGAGTGGAGTACCGAATTTTAGTATAGGTGATAAAGCCTCGGAGACGTCAGAAAAAGAGCATATCTCCGGAATGACGGTGCCGAGTACCTGTTTTCAAAGTTCGGAGTCGGATTTTCAAAGGGATTCCTCGGAGAAAATGAATCGGAATTCCGCGGACGGTATCCGGTCAGACAAGTATTTTCAAAATACACGTGCAGAATTCGGGGAGACTTTTTCAGAGAGCAAAGCTTTGGCTGCTGATGAGAAATTCGGTACAACGGAAGCGGCATTTGATATATCGGAAAAAGACTGTTCTGAAAAACATACGGAGGACTGTAAAAGCATCGGTTACAGCATTATCGGTGTCGCCGCAGACGCGTATGTATTTGTCGAACTTGAAGACAGAGTTCTTGTCATTGACAAGCATGCGGCGCATGAGCGGATTTTGTTTGAAAAAATGAAATCTAATATGTATGACGGCGTAAGCTGCTCTCAGGTTCTTTTGATACCTGAGAAGATAAAGCTGTCTGATGAGGAATACGCTGCCGCCGCGGAATATCGTGATGAAATTCTTCGGACAGGGTTTTCATTTGAGCTTCTTGATAATGAATGCTGTGCGGTAATTACTCAGGTCCCCGCAGAATTTGACAATGCATCTGCTTTCGATATGTTTTCGGAAATTTTAACGCGGCTGTCCGTTGGAGGAGGAGCTGAAACTTCCCGCAACAATGTATATGAAAAGGCATTGTTTCAGGCCTCCTGCAAAGCGGCGGTCAAGGCCGGACGTACAGACGACGAATCTCATATTAAGTGGATTGTCTCCGAGGTGGTAAATAATCCGAAAATACGGTATTGTCCTCACGGCAGACCGGTTGCCTTTGAAATAACCAAGCATGATATAGAGCATCGGTTTAAGAGAATATGAGAGGATGTAACGGGCGCAGGAAATGCCGTCAGCCGGTTTTAGAATGTAAAAATTTACTGTTTCTGTCTGAATAAATGCAAAGGAAGGCATGGAATTGATATGTCATATAAAATAAAGAAAACCGAGGGCAGAGCACGCCGCGGTACAATGGAAACGGTTCACGGCGTGATTGAAACTCCGGTATTTATGAATGTAGGAACAAGTGCGGCCGTCAAGGGAGGAATATCGACCTTTGACCTGCGTGAAATAGGCTGTCAGGTTGAGCTTTCAAATACGTACCATCTTCATATCAGGCCGGGAGACGGACTTATCCGTGATCTCGGAGGAATACATAAATTTTTTAATTGGGACAGGCCGGTGCTTACGGACAGCGGAGGCTTTCAGGTGTTTTCTCTCGCGAAGCTCAGAAGCATCAAAGAGGAAGGCGTATATTTTTCTTCTCATATCGACGGAAAGAAAATATTTATGGGACCGGAAGAAAGTATGAGAATTCAGTCCAATCTTGCCTCAACAATCGCAATGGCATTTGATGAATGCGTTGAAAATCCGGCTGAGTATAATTATGCAAAAAAGTCCTGTGAGAGAACATACCGTTGGCTTGTACGATGTGCAGAAGAGCATGAGCGTCTCAATTCCCTTCCCGAAACAATTAATCCGAATCAGCTTCTTTTTGGAATAAATCAGGGATCGACATATGAAGATCTTCGGATAAATCATATGGAACAGATTGCCGAGCTCGGACTCGATGGTTATGCGATAGGGGGACTTGCTGTCGGAGAAGATACCGACGAGATGTACCGAATTATTGATGCGGTTGAACCGCATATGCCGTATGATAAACCGAGATATCTGATGGGCGTCGGTACTCCGGTAAATATTCTTGAAGCCGTTCACCTTGGAGTCGACTTCTTTGACTGCGTTATGCCGAGCAGAAATGCAAGACACGGAAATCTTTTCACATGGAAAGGGAAACTGAACCTTCTGAACGAAAAATTTCAAAGAGATTCCACACCGATTGACGAAACCTGCGGATGCCCGGCATGCCGCAGATACTCGAAAGCATATATCCGACACTTATTTAAAGCGCGTGAAATTCTCGGTATGCGTCTTTGTGTTCTTCATAATCTCTATTTTTATAATGAACTGATGCAGAAGATTCGTGACGCGCTTGACAGAGAATGCTTTGAATCTTTTTATAATAAATACAGAAGCATTTTGGGAGAAAGGCTTTAATTTCCGTATTCGGCATATACTATTTACAAAAAAATAAAGTTATGTTATAATAATCCAACAAGCAGTGTACGAAAGCAAAGATTCCGACCGTTGCGGAGAGCATTGAAATACAAATATGCGGCTCGGATGCCAAGGGTGCAGCATTTAAGAGACCGTAATTTTATTTATGTTATAAATAGCTTCTTTATGGTGTACATTAATGTACACTCAATGTTACGCTAATTTACACTTAATGTTACACTAAATGCTCACTCAATACGAAAACCTGCGCTTCTATAGGAAAGGCCAGATCGGCTTATTGTAACTGAATGAAGCTGTCTCCGCCTCGATAGGCGGCTGACGCTTGCGTTTTTCGGTTTGGGCAAGTCCCTTGCTGGAACGCATCATTTAAGGGGCTGTGTCCCTATTGAATATTGTTAAAACCGTGCGGCTGAGACCGCCGGAATGGAGGTATTGAAAAATGTTAAAAGGTATTCCGTCTATTATTTCACCGGATCTTCTTAAAATTCTTATGGAAATGGGACACGGAGATGAGCTTGTAATCGGAGACGGCAATTTTCCTGCCGCAAGGGTTGCGCAGAGACTTGTACGGGAAGACGGTCATTCTGTTCCGGAACTTCTCGAAGCGATTCTTAAGCTTTATCCTCTTGACACGTACTCGGATCCGGTATATATTATGCAGAAGGTTCCGGGAGATAATGTTGAAACTCCTATATGGGATGAATTTAAAGCAATTACCGGAAAGTATACCGATAAGCCGATGACGCAGATTGAACGTTTTGATTTCTATGAGCGTGCAAAAAATGCATATGCCGTTGTAACATCGGGCGAAACGGCACTTTATGCTAATATAATTATCAGAAAAGGCGTTGTAATAGAGTAATTTCGACAGGCTGTCGCCGGGCGGGAATTAAAGAAAGTACGGTGCCGTTGTTTGGAAGGCATTTTATTTTAGTGCTGGGAATTACTTACTTTTTTCGATGCGGAACGGCTTGCTGTCCGGATGTTATATTTGAGCGGGGGGAAGTGTAATGAGAGAATTTTTTGACACTCGTCCCGCTTGTTTTGTTTTTTGCTGTTTTATTTTTTCGTCGTTTTGTTTATCCGTGTGTTTTGAAATTTCTTCGATAACGCCTGACCGGGCAGTGATTTGGACTTTAGCTGTCTCTTTGTTTGCCGTCGCGGCATTTTTATTTATTTTTTTGTGTCGAAAAAAGTCTAAAGGCGCGGACTGCTTTGTGACATTTCGTATTAAAACACTTGCTTTTTCGTTAGCGGCTGTATCTGTGAGTATAATTATGCAGTATATATTTTTGGAAGCTGTGCCGCAGCTGACGCTTGAAAGATACGCCGGGCAGAACTCCAAGATAAAATATACGGTTCAGGAATGTGTGAGCTTCAGCTCTTCCAACTCGCTCTACAAAATACGGATAAGTATGATTGACGGGAAAAGAACGGCGTTGAGCGGACTTCTTTCAACCGACTTTGAAACTGATCTTTCGATAGGAGAGACAGGCTGTGTAACAGGTTTGATCTCAGAGAATGACAATATCGGTGACTCTGCCGTATCTCGGCTTTTCTTTGCGTCGGAAGGACGTTATCTTAAGATAGAGGCACTGGAAGGGAGCTTTGAAGATAGGGAAGACAGCCATTCTGTAGGTGCGGCCGTTGCTCGATTCAGGCAAAGACTTTCTTCTGTTGTGGATTTGCGCGTCGGAAAGAAAGCATCCGGACTTGTACGTGCGGTAATGCTTGGTGACAGGAGCGAACTGCCGGATTCATTAACGGAAAATTTCAGACAGCTTGGAGTTTCTCATCTGCTCGCGGTAAGCGGAATGCATCTTTCTCTGATAATCGGATCTTTGGAGCTGCTTATGTCAAGGATTGCCCTGCCTTTTCGGGTACGGCGTTTTTTGATTATATTTTTTTCGTTTTTCTTTGCTGCTCTTACGGGATTTTCTCCGTCGATTCTTCGTGCGGCTCTTATGCTTACTCTGTCAAGAGCTGCGTTTACATTTGGAAGAGAGGGCGATTCGATTACCTCACTTTTTACTGCGGCAGCTGTGCTGATTGCTGTAAATCCGTTATCATCTGCAGATGTGGGACTGATTCTTTCATTTGTTACGACTTTGGGGATAATTACTTTAGGCGCGGAGTTGAATGGCAGGCTAACGTCACTGTGCGATGCTCTTAACGCAAAAGAGACGAAAAATACTGTTACGGCGTATTTGCGCGGTGTTTTTATCGGAGTATTTGAGTATTTCGGATCCCTCATAAATATGAGCGTATCGGCTACGCTGTTTTCGCTTCCTGTAACAATAATTATGTTTGGGAGCTTTTCGGTTTTTTCGGCGGCGGCAAATTTACTTCTCGTTCCGCTTACGTCTCTGCTGCTTTCAATGTCTCCGTTTATCTTGCTTTCCGGATTGCTTTCTCCCGTTGGCAGATTTTTTGCGGCTTTAGTTTCCGCGCTGTCCTGTGCTGTGAGCTCGCTTTCCTTTTTGCTCTCAGATAAAATAGGTACTTCGGTTTCAATGAATAATATATATTCTCCTGCAATATTTGGTGCGGGAGTTGTTTCTGCGGCAATTGTGACGGCTGTATTTCTTTTTGTCGGACGTGTTAAAAAACGGAAGTACGGCAAGCTTAAGATTGGATGCTGCATAATTTCCGTGTTCCTTATTTCTGCGGCTGCGGCCTCCTGTCTTTTTTCGTCGCTGTTTAACAATGTATCTGAGCTTGTGTATTTTGTTTCGGATGAAAAAGAATGCTTTTTATTGCGCGACAGCTCAGAGAGTGCGATAATTGATATCTCTGACGGTAGTCGGGAGTTGATTCTGAACGCAAGGGAAACGCTTGTTTATGAAAGCGGAAATGAGTTTCCTTCGGTTCTTGTCCTTACACATCTTCACAAGAGGTATATTTCATCCCTGAAAAAGATTTTACCCTCAGGGGATTTTTCTGTAATTTATCTTCCAGAACCGCTTGATGATGACGACCACAGTTTTTCCAACGCTGCTGTACGTATTGCGGATACATGCGGCGTAAAAGTAGCTTATTACGGGTGCGGCGGCAGAATTAATTTGGGCGGTTATATCTTTTCTGTGACGGAATATACTGTTTTGAGCAGATCGTCCGTTCCCGTTGTCTCTTTTGATATATACCCCGAAGAAGAAAACGGAAAGAGCTTTTCGTATATTGCCGGTTCCGAGCGTGACTGCATAAGGGCAGACGGCCGCAAAAGCGTCGGCAGACTTAAGAATCCCGATTATGCCGTTATAGGCTCTTATTCTCCCGCCGCGAAACAGTCGGTGAGATTTAATGCGGCTGAGACGGAGCTGATTCTGTTCGGAACAGAGAGAATTGCTGAATTAAACCGTAATTCGGGAGGAGAGGATACCGAGTATATTGAGCTGTGGAAGACAGGGACGGAGGATATTTTATCTTATCGTATGAGGCTTAAGTAAAACCGAGTTAGAAACGGCTTTTTACGGAATACTTTTCTATTAAAAAGGCTTCCGCCGCAAAAATTATTTGTCGGCGGAAGCTGTTTTTATATAGAATTGTATACCGGTATTAATTATTTTTCTTTTTCTTTGAATAATGCTCCGATTATAAGTCCGCTTACTATTGCGACTGTAATTCCTCCGGCTGTGCCTGTCAGTCCGCCGATTATTGCGCCTATAAGTCCGCGCTCGTCAACCGCCTTTTGTACTCCTTTTGCAAGGCTGTAGCCGAATCCGGTAAGAGGTGTCGTGGCTCCGCAGCCTGCAAGGTCTACAAGCGGCTCATAAATTCCCACTGCGGTAAGCGCTACCCCAAGGCATACGTACAGTACAAGAATTCTTGCCGGTGTAAGCTTTGTGTAATCTATCAGGAGCTGCGCGATTACGCACAGACCGCCTCCGATAAGAAATGCCCACAGATATATCATTTTTACATCTTCCTTTCAAATTTTTATTAGCTGTACTATTAACTGTGCAGTGTATCTTTTATTTTTAGAATTCAGAATAGTTACATTTCATTTTTTTATTCTTACAAGATGTGCAATTCCCGGAATTGCCTGTCCCTGCTGAACGCTCATCGGATTCATAAGTGCTCCTGTTCCTATAAAAAGTATATCTTTCAGCTCTCCGCACTTTATTCTTTCGAGTATGGAGGCGGCAAGAACGACGGCAGAACAGCCGCAGCCTGATGCTCCGGCATGCATGTCCTGCTTTTCTATATCATATATGAGCATGCCGCAGTCATTGTAATTTTCACCCATGTCGTATCCTTCGTTTTTCATAAGTTCCGAAACAATACCGTGGCCTTCAACGCCGAGATCTCCGGTTGCAATAAGATCGTAATCTGCGGGAGAAGTACCGGTTTGTGTAAAATACCGCGTCAGAGTATCTATTACTGCCGGAGCCATTGCTGCTCCCATATTATTAGCATCGTCGATTCCGCGTTCAACCGATCTTCCGGGCATTACCCCGGCAATGTGCGGACCGTTTCCGTCAGACATCAGAACATATGCTCCCGCACCTGTTACGGTCCACTGAGCAGTAGGGGTCCGTTGACCTCCGTATTCGAGAGGAAATCTGTATTGACGTTCCGCCGTGCTGTTGTGGGATGAAGCTGCTGCGATTGTACTTTCGTATATTCCCGACGATATGAGGAGCGACGAAAGTATAAGCCCCTCCGCAATGGTAGAGCACGCTCCGTACAGTCCGAAAAACGGAATATCGTATGATAAAGTACCTTGTGCCGAACATATACATTGATTGATTAAGTCTCCTGCGAAAAGTGCGTCTATGTTTTTGGCGTCGGTTTTTGCCTTTGATAAAGCTATATTTATTGCCTGACGCTGCATTTCTGCTTCGGCCTGTTCCCATGTTTTTTGTCCAAAGCCTCCGTCGGGATCATGCAAATCAAAAAATTGCCCGAGCGGTCCCTCGTATTCGTGCTTTCCGACAACCGACGCGGCTGATACTATAACCGGCGGTTTTTGTAATTCTATATATCCTTTCTGCATTGGTTAGACCATTCCTTTCATGTCTGAAAAACAGTTATGTTAGTTCTGTCTATCGGATATTTTTAACAAAAACGGGGAATTTATTCAGAAAAATAAGCAGGAATGTAATTTTGAATGTGAATGAAAGATAAAAATACCGTGAAAGTTAAAAAGCTTGCTTAATAAGGCGCAAAGCGACGTCATACGGCTTCCGGACGGCGCAGCGTACCCCCGCTGAAAAAAGACGGAACAGTCCGCTTACTTAGATTGAGGGGATATTTGCTTTTAGTTATAAAAATAAGAAAATGGATAAAAATATAACTATAATCAAACATAGTGATTATTCGGACGATGACTGTTAATCTTTATTAAACAATATTATTCGTACTTGATATATTAAGGTACAAATGGTAAAATTAGTATAGTTGTTTTAATCGGATTTGCTGTTGAGATTAACCTTTATAATTGAATGAAATTATTTCATCTGCATGGCAAGGTATTTTATTTTGGGCTGTGTGTTTTGCGGCATTAGCATATTTTTGTTACAGCCTTGGGATACTTATTAAATTGGAAAGGAAAGCGTAATAACGTGCCTGATAGAATAAAAATTACAAAATATAAAATCAAAGTAAATAAAGAACGGCTGTACTGCGGAGACGAGCGTCGTCCTGTCAGGATTGCCATACTGAGCGATATGCACGGGAGACCTTATGACGATGTAATCAAGCTTACTAAATTTTGCAAACCCGATTTGATAGCAGCTCCCGGAGATATAATTGAGCATAAGCATAAAGGGTATGATCTTGGTATTGCCTTTCTCGCAGAAGCGGCTAAAATTGCACCGGTATATTTTTCCTGCGGAAACCATGAGAAAGTCCTTCCGAAATTTGAAATAAAAAAACTGCTTGATGCCGGCGTTCATCTTGTGGATAATACGTATGAAGAAATTCGGATCGGAGATGCGCGTATATATATCGGAGGACTTCCGTCTGCTCAATTCATAGAAAGAAAATCAAAAACGTCGGCCTTATTTTATAAATTAAGAGGTATTGGAAATATCCCGTCATATCTTTTACGTATTGACGATAAAAGCCTTAAGGCTTTTGCTTCTGTTGAAGGCTTTAAAATCCTGCTTTGCCACAATCCGGAATATTACGATAAGTTTATACGGAAGCTTGATATTGATATAACATGCAGCGGGCATGCACACGGCGGACAAATCAGACTTTTTGGACGCGGAGTATTTGCTCCGGGACAGGGACTTTTTCCAAAATACACGTCAGGGGTATATGAAAATCGTCTTGTCATAGGATGCGGACTTGCCAACCATTCGTTTATTCCGCGAATATGCAATCCGCGGGAAATAGTTTTATTGACGCTTTATAGCTGATTATCGGCAGTTTAACAGAAATTTCATGTTGATTTTTAAATCTGAGTACTCTTTGTATTTGTTTGAGATTTTTAGAATTATTACAGAAATGTATATCTCTTAATCGAGTATGTATTGATTTTTTTATCTGTTTATGATAAAATAAAATTCATACGGATGTTATAACTAAAGCAAGATGTACCCTGCATGTACTTCGCGTGTACCTCGCATGTATCTTTCATGTATCTCACATATACCTCTCATATACCCCTCCGCTGCTGCGTTGAGCTGTTACGGCTTTTTCGGCGGAGGTACAATCCGCCGCTGAATCGAGATATGACGGCGCTTTGCGCCTTATTGAAAAGTACGTCTTGTATATTATGTTGTTTTTTGCTTTGATTATGTTCAATAGGGTATGGTTTTATATTGATGGTAGATAATGTTCTGTGTAACAAAGATTCAGAAAAAAATGTGCTGGTTGCAATGAGCGGCGGAGTTGATTCAAGTGTTGCGGCTCTTATTCTTTCTGAAAAGGGATTCAAATGCTTGGGAGTAACGATGAATTTATACCGTAAGGATGCGGATTGCGATACTGTCTCTGAGGACGTTATAGACGCAAAACGGGTATCTGAGCTTCTCGGAATAAACCACACGGTTTTAGATTTACATAGTAAATTCTCCTCCTGTGTTATCGATCGATTTGTAAATGCATACGAAAACGGTATAACTCCGAATCCTTGTATTGACTGTAACAGAGAACTGAAATTCGGCAGCTTGCTCGAAAGAGCCGAAGACTTCGGATGCGATTATGTTGCAACAGGACATTATGCAAAGATTGAGTATGATTTTGAAAAGAAAAGGTATATGCTTAAGAAGGCTGTTACTCTTGAAAAAGATCAGACTTACGTATTATATTCTTTGACACAGGAGCGTCTTTCTCATGTTTTATTTCCTCTCGGCGGACTCTCAAAAACAGAAGTGAGACATTTGGCAGAGGAGAACGGCTTTTGTAATGCAAAAAAAAGCGAAAGTCAGGATATATGCTTTATTCCGGACGGAAAGTATACGGAGTTTATTGAAAAATATACCGGTAAAAAATACCCCGCGGGAGATTTTGTTACAACTGACGGTGAAGTGATTGGCAGGCATAAAGGAATAATTCATTATACGATAGGGCAAAGACGCGGCTTGGGACTTTCTCTGTCCGAACCGCTTTATGTCTGCGGCATAGATTCTGTTTCAAACCGGGTAATTCTTGGGCGTGGAGAGTTGCTTTTCAGCCGAGAGCTTGAGGCTGACGGCGTTAATCTTATTTCTGTAGAAAAAATAGATAAACCAATGAGGGTAAAAGCCAAGGTCAGATATCGTCATGCGGAGCAGAATGCGACCGTTACGCAGACGGGACCGAATCGTATACATGTTGTTTTTGATGAACCGCAGCGTGCCGTTACCTGCGGTCAGGCAGTTGTGCTTTATGACGGAGATACTGTGGTAGGCGGCGGAACAATTGTTTCTCGAAATTAGTTTTTGGAAATTAGTTTCTCGAAATTAGAGTACATACTTTTTTCGATTATTGATAATCCGTTTCTGCACTTTCTGTTCTGACCTTCAGTCATAAAAAAGGATGGTATTTTTGTTATGAAAAAGTTTTGGGAAGATTTTAAAAAATTTGCGTCAAAGGGCAATGTAATCGACATGGCTGTCGGTGTGGTAATCGGCTCTGCGTTCGGTAAGATTGTATCTTCGTTTGTTGCCGACGTAATTACTCCGTTTATAAGTCTTTTGACCGGCAGCGTAAACCTTACCGATTTGAAGCTTGTACTGAGGCACGCCGTACTCGATTCCGACGGAAATGCCGTAAAGGCCGAGGTAGCTCTTACATATGGAAACTTTATTCAAAGCATTATAGACTTCCTGATAATTGCTTTATCAATATTTTTATTTCTTCGGATTGTTATGAATATGAAGAATAAGTTTGAGGCAGCAAAGGCTAAGCTTCTTCAGGAGGAAAAGGACAAACAGGCGGACGAATCCGAAAATGCGGAGACTGAGACTCCGAAACCGTCGGAGGAGGTTTTGCTCCTTTCGGAAATCCGCGATTTAATCAAATGTCAGTCCGAGGAAAAAAATTAAAGGGATTGATTTATTATGTATACAGATGAATATTGTGAAGCCTGCCGCGGAAAGATGGATGAATCTTCAAACCGAATGCCGATAAAACGCGTATTGAATAAGCTTGACGAATATTTTTCACGAAATGATCTCGCAGGAGCAGAAAAATTCTTGCTGTTCTGGGAGGGAGAAGCCCGTCTCGGAGGAGTACCAGAGGAGCTTATAGACATACTGAATGAAGAAATAGGATTTTTTCGCAGGACAGGAAATATCGACAGAGGTATGTCTGTAATTTCGGAGGCTGTTAATATTATTGAGAAAGGTAATATTGAGAAAACTTCTGCTATAGGCACGGTATATGTCAATGTTGCAACTACGCTGAAGGCATTCGGAGAATCTGAAAAGGCGCTGCTTTACTATGAAAAGGCTTTTGATATTTATTCCGAAAGGCTTGCCGCAGACGATTACAACTTTGCCGCACTGTATAACAATATGGCGCTTGCTTTTGAAGATCTTAATCTCTTAGCCGAGGCGGAAAACAGTTATAAAAGAGCTGTTAAAATTCTTCGTGCTGACGGAGAGCATGACGCTGAAATCGCTGTCAGCCTTATCAATCTTGCTCATCTTTACGATAAGTCCGACTATAATACAGAGTTGATACACAAGCTGCTCGACGATGCGTGGGAAATACTAAACGGCGGTTATCTCGAAAAAAACGGAAATTTTGCTTTTGTATGTTCGAAATGCGCTCCTTCGTTTGACTATTTCGGTCAGGAGGATAGAGGTGAAATTTTAAAATCAGAGGCAGACAGGATTTATGAAAGGAATTGAATTATCACGCAGCTTCTTTAATGAGTATGGTTTTCCGATGCTTAAAGAGAACTTTCCGGAGCTTCTTGACAGGATTGCTGTCGGTTTGGTTGGACATGGTTCGGAATGTTTTGGTTTTGATGATGATATTTCAAAAGATCATGATTTTTCAGCAGGATTTTGCATATGGCTGCCTGAGGAGTATGAGTATGAATACGGATTTAAATTGTCGCGTGCGTATTCGTCTCTTCCGAATGAATATATGGGTGTTGTCAGGTTACGGCAGAGCGGCGGCTTTGCCGGCCGCGGTGTAATGACGATTGAAGATTTTTATCGACTGTATACAGGCGGTCCCGGAGCTCCGCAGAGTACGAAGGATTGGCTGTATCTGCCGGTGCAGGCTCTTGCAGAGGCTGTGAACGGAGAAGTGTTTTATGATCCGCTCGGAAAATTTACCGAAATACGCAATAAAATAAAGAACGGTATGCCGGATGATGTCAGACTGAAAAGAATTGCCTCTCTGCTTTTTGATACTGCACAGTCCGGGCAGTATAACTTTATGAGGTGCCTGTCACATGGTGAGTCCGGGGCTGCCGGAATTGCGCTTACAAAATTTATTGAAAGCTATGCGTCGGTTGTTTGTTTAATAAATTCGGTCTATCCGCCTTATTATAAATGGATTATCCGTACTGCCGCGCTTCAGCCTGTACTTGGCGCTGAATCAAATAAGCTTAATACTCTTCTGCTGCTTTACGGTGAGTCTCCGGAAAAGTGTCAGAGGGAGGTTGAACTTATTTGTAAAGCTCTGATTAATGTTCTTATCGAACAGGGGCTGTGCCGTCCGATGGGGGATTATCTTGAACCGTATTGCTATGCGGTAAATGAACAAATTCGTACTGAGTGGCTGCGCAATATGCCGGTGATGCTATAGACGAGATATTAGTCCATAAAAAAATACATACTGTTCATAAAAATCTATGTTTTTGTATGTTAATATACAATTATAATTAAAAGCATGATGTCCACCGTTTCTCCGGCGGCGGGCTCTATTGTTTTTTAAGCAGTGGTAAAGTCTACTAAATCCGCCGCCGAGTCGACATATGACGGCATTTTGCGCCATATTGAAGTAGGTTGACTTTTCTTGATAATGATTCTGCATGATATTAATTACCGAGAGAAAGGTTTTGCTTACATACATTTTATAAAGTGCGGCGCTGCGCGCCTTATATAAAATTAATATCCGTTGTGAAAGGAATATACATTGTAATGTTAATTGTGCAGCAGCTTTTTACAGGAGAAAGAGCGCTTTTCGGAGCAAGAGATACGGAAATTGAATATTCTACGTTTGCGGACGGTGAATCGCCGCTGAAGGAAAGTCATAGCATAAAACTGTATAACTGTCTTTTTCGCTGGAAATATCCGCTTTGGTACAGCAGTGATATTGAGATGTCCGAATGTACGTTATTTGATAATGCACGTGCGGGGATATGGTATACTGACAATGTAAGTATTAAAAATACAACTATAGATGCACCAAAAACTTTCAGACGGTCAAGCGGAATAAGTCTTGAATATGTGACGATTCCGAATGCTGCCGAGACCTTATGGAATTGCAGAAATATCAGGATGAATAATGTAGTGGTAAGGGGAGACTATTTTGCAATGAATAGTCAGGAGATCTCCGCTTATAATTTTGACCTTACCGGAAATTATTCGTTTGACGGGTGTATAGATGTTGAAATAAGCAATGCGAGAATTGTATCAAAGGATTGCTTTTGGAACTGCGAAAATGTAACTGTCCGTGATTCTTTTATTTCCGGAGAGTATGTCGGCTGGAATGCAAAAAATGTCACATTTGAAAATTGTATTATAGAAAGTCTTCAGGGTTTGTGTTACATGGACGGGGTCGTATTAAAGGACTGTCGATTGGTAAATACTAATTTAGCCTTTGAGTATTCGGTTGTTGATGCTGAAATAAAAGGAAGTATAGACAGTGTTTTCAATCCGAGCGCAGGTTATATTACAGCCGACCGAATTGATGAACTTACGATGAACCCGGAAAGAGTCGATCCGGAAAAAACAGAAATTCAGGCCGAAATTGTGAGAACGGTTGATGATCCGTTTTAATTTTCATTGGAGTTATTATGATGAATTTTGATTTTGACAGACTTACTGACCGAAGAGAAACAAATTCTTTAAAATGGAATGTATCCTGTGGAGAACTTCCGATGTGGGTAGCCGATATGGATTTTGAAACTGCTCCCGCAATAAAAAAAGCAATAGAAGAGCGTGCTTCTCATGGCATATTCGGTTATACCGATATACCTGACAAATGGTATGACGCAGTTGGTGATTGGTGGAAAAAACGTCATAATTTTAAATTGGAAAAAAGCTGGCTCGTGTTTTGTTCGGGTGTTGTTCCGGCTATTTCAAGCATTGTTCGTAAACTTACTTCTCCGGCCGAAAAAGTGTTGATTCAGACTCCGGTTTACAACATATTTTTTAATTGCATTGTAAATAATGGGAGAAATATAATAGAAAATCCTCTTGCATACCGCGGCGGGCAGTATGAAGTGGATTTTGATGATCTTGAAAATAAGCTTGCCGATCCTCAGACGAGACTTATGATTTTATGTAACCCTCATAATCCTGTCGGAAAAATATGGAGCAGAGAAGTATTAAGGCGCGTCGGCGAGCTTTGTGCAAAATACGGTGTAACTGTGGTATCCGATGAAATACATTGTGACATTACCGAGCCGGGGTACAGCTATATTCCTTTCGCCTCTGTTTCGGACCTTTGTGCTGATATAAGTATAACATGTATAGCTCCTACAAAGGCTTTTAATATAGCCGGTCTTCAAACTTCCGCTGTTTCTGTAGTAAATCCTCAGCTGCGGCACAGAGTTTGGAGAGCAATTAATACGGATGAGGTTGGTGAGCCCAATGCATTCGCTGTTGACGCTGCGATTGCGGCATTTACCGGCGGCGGTGAATGGCTTGATGAGCTTTGCAAATATATTAGCGAAGGAAAAAAGATTGTCAAAAGATTTTTGGAAAAGGAATTGCCGTATATTCATCTTGTTCCTTCTCAGGCAACATATTTGCTGTGGCTTGACTGCGGAGATATTACGGATGACAGTACAGAATTGGCCGAGTTTATCAGGTCAGAAACCGGTTTATATCTATCCGCAGGTGAACAATACGGTGACGCGGGAAAAAACTTTTTACGAATGAATATTGCCTGTCCTCACGAACGTATTTATGACGGGCTTGCCCGTTTGAAAACGGCAGTAAAGCTCTATGTGGATAGTCACTAAAGAACTAACTTAAAGTTTTCCGTTGATTTATGATAATACCGCAATGACTTTATTGCGGTTGATTGATATGATTATTTGGTAAAGCTTCGTTTATTTGTAACTAAAAGCGAGAAGACACCGCCTCTCTGCCGAAAGACGCCGCTTCTCCGCAGGCTTTTTTCAATGTCTGGACAATCCTCTGCTGAAACTGACTTATAACGGCGCTTTGCGTCTTATTGTGATTGTTTTTTAATTACTTGTATATATAAGCTTTTTGTCCGGCATTGTGTATGTCTTAATAAGCTTATTAATTTTTAATTTTGCTATTGACAAATAGTTTTCGTTGTGCTATAATAACATTGTTGATGGAAGTCAAATTTGTTACAAGCTTGCCGGTGTGGCGGAATTGGCAGACGCCCGGGACTTAAAATCCCGTGTAACGAAAGTTACGTACCGGTTCGATTCCGGTCACCGGCACCATTTTGCCGGAATATAGTGTGGTTGACAATTAAGGGTAAACGAGTTTGTATAAAATATTTGTTTAATTTCTTTAACAGTTGTTGTACAGTTTAGATATCGCGGAGTAGAGCAGTTGGTAGCTCGTCGGGCTCATAACCCGGAGGTCGC